>NZ_NFLQ01000034.1 GCF_002160985.1 Lachnoclostridium sp. An118
GAGGATAATACCTTATTATCCATATATCTTTTATGAGGTGAATATGAAAAAAATTAGAGTACTTATTTGTAATGTTTCTTATCAGGCTTCAGCTGGAAGCTTTATTAAATTGTTGAGGAATTCTCGATATTTTGACTGCTATATTGTTGGATGTGATGTTATCGAAAAAGGATATTCGAGCGGGAGTATGCTAGTGGACAAATTTTATCCAATTCCTTGCACGCATAATAGTCAGCAGTATATATACATAATTAAGGATATCTGTCAGAATGAGAATATCGATTTGATTCTCTCTGCTGAGGAAGAAGATTTGGTTCTCTTTAAGCAGCATAAAATCCCGCAGGCAATATATAAATATATTCCAGACGAATCATTATTTAAGCTTTTTAACGATAAGCACCTCGCAAATAGAAGTATCTCAGAAAATGGTATTCTTATTCCTCATACAATAAATACTCGTACTGATTTCGAGGCATCAAACAGTTCAACTTTTATTTATAGAGAACGTATCTCCTGCTGTAGCAGAGGTATAAGAGTTTTGGAAAGAAACGAAATAAATGATAAATACATCTTTTACTCTCCAGAACATATTACTCAAGAATTTATAGAAGGGAAAAAATATACGGTAGATGTCTTTTGTGACAGAGAAGGCGGTGTACGTATGATTGTGCCAAGAGAATCTCTATCATCAAAAGATGGAATAACTTTCAAATGCATAATCGAAAATAATACGGAATTAATAAAGCTCTGTAAAAAAATATATTCATTATATTGCCTGCCGGGAATTTCCAATATTCAGTTTATAGTCAGAAATGGACGAGCTTATTTTATTGAATTAAATCCGAGAACAGCTTCGACATTAATTGCTTCCACGTTGTCTTCTGTAAATATACTGGATTTATATATACTCCATTTCCTTTTTAATGAGGAGATTCCTTCGTATGACACATTAATGGGGACTGTAAAATGGGGAACTATTATTTCAAGATATTACGAGGAAACTGTTTACAGAGAAAGTGAGGATACATAGCTTGAATATAGATGATTTAAAACAATATCTGCAGCATTTTTATAATCGAAGGTTTGAATATAATGTATGGGTAATTGCTAATGTAAGTAATACGATTCAAAATGAGGAGGATTTTATAGAACATACAAGTTTTTCTGAATTCTTTTCAAAAGCCGAATTTGCCTCAATCATATCTGCTATCACAGAGTTATATGGATATGTACGCATCTTTTATTCGGAAACAGAGCTAATGACATATGTCTTAAATAATAAATCCAACCTTAATACAGAAAAAATTATTATTTATAATTTTGCTAGAGATGGAATATGTGAAGGGAAAAAATCCTTAATTCCAGCATTTTGTAATTTGTTTGGATTAACGTATACTGGATCGAACCCATTTGTTATTTCGTTACTACGTAACAAAAAAATTTATACAAGTTATTTGAGGGCTTACAATATTCCAGTCCCTATTACAATGTCATATAAAAAGAACCGTAATTTTTCAAGCCATATATTCCAAGAGGAGTATTTAATTGTTAAGCATATTTATGAATCAGCCAGTATTGGTATGACAGAAAAAAATATAATTAAAAACTGCGAGGATCATTTACTAGCGCCGATTCTGGATGAATTATGCATTAATATGAAAAGTGACGAAATACTAGTTCAGGATTATATTAAGGGTAGAGAATGTGAAGTTTTCGTTATAAAAATGGGGGATGAATATCTTGCTTTTCCGCCTATAGAATTATCAATTCATAATTCAGAAATCATAACAACATCAATTTCTGATACCTTTGATTACTCTTTTAGTCCTTTGGAAAGAAATGTTACAAATCCAATCTGTAATGCGATAATGAATGCAGCGAAAAAAGCTGCTGAACTGCTGGGTGTTGATACCTATGCAAGATTTGATTTTAGAGTCAATCCAAGAGGTGATTTTTATTTGATAGATATAGCAGGAACTCCCTATATCACACGCCATAGTTCAATAGCATATTTATTTATAAATTGTCTTGAACTTAAATATACTGATATCTTCTTACTTCTGGGGGCTTTGACCCAGAAGTAAGAATGTTCTACCACGAAGTAAACTGTAAGTCCGATAATAGAAGCCCACGAGAAGAATATGCTTTATTACATTTCGAATAACTTAGAAAATTTAACGAATATGTTCTGGCATCTGGAACAACTTTTTTTGAGATTATAGACTTAGCTGCTTTTATTCTCAATTCCATGACTTCAGTTTCATGAAATATTGCAGGATAAAAAGCGGTTAAGTCTTTAATTATTACTTTGCACTTATTCCAATCTTGCTTAACAAGAAATCTATAAAATTCGAACCAGGCAAAATGGTATCTATAGAAATCATTGACAGATGAATCATGTATATTCGAAACCTCCTCGCACTTTAATGACATTTCTATATCACTTTTTGCTTTTAAATATTTTTCTTCATTACCGATGTATAAGCATAGAGAAGCTATATTAGTTAATATAACATGATTTTTCCCATTTGCTTCAGAATCAAGTAATGTCTCTAGCTTTTTGATTGTACCATACGCATATTTTTGTAGCAGTTTTATTTCAGTTTGTTCTTGTTCATACAGTAAAAACTGACTAATAAAAAGATTATTATAAATCTTTTCTTTCTGCTCTATATACAAATTCTTTTCATTGATAAGTTGAATCGCCTCTTCACAGTTATTAATTGACTGTCTATATAAGCCCATCAATATTAACATTCCCGCCTTTGAAGCTAGAGTTAATGCCAGCTCGTCAAAAATATTTTTTCCTCTGAAATATGATTCTGCCTGTTCATAATAGACTAAAGAAACAGAGGGGGCAGCAAACAAAAAGGCTTTTCGATTGAACACATTAATAATATAATCAGCATAACTTTTCCTTATAAAATGATGATGAATATAGTTGACCAAAATAAGGCTTTGATCATACAGGTGATTGAATTTTTCAATATCATTTTTTGTATCTAACACATAAGGTGCAATATCAAAAAGAATTTTTAACGATAAAAGTTTTTCTTCTTTTGGACGAAATACAGCGTTTGTCATTAAAAGTATGTTCTTATCAATATAAGATTCAAGTATCATTGCCAATTCATTCATAGTACTTTCTGAAAAAATATGTCCCACCTGACCATTCCTAAATTGTAATCTTCTGATTTCGGCAGCGGCACCTATGTTTAATGAAGTCAGATTTAATTTAGAAATGCTAGTTTCGGATTTTAAATAATTCCCTTTATAATGCTCTTCATATGCATTACATATACAACTGATTTTATCGACCATCTGTCTATCAGAACAGTTGTCTTTTATGAAAGAAATTATAGACTGCTTAATTACCTGATCTTTGATAAGAAACGCTTTTGACAATGCTAAAATCAATAGTGCAAATACTTCATTACTAATAGCGCCAAAATACTTGAATAGGAACAATGCTCGTTCGAAATACTCATCTTCATAATGTTCAGATAAATATCTATAATACTGTATTAATATAGTTGATTTATCAAGTATATAGTTATGACATAAATAATTTTTTTCTTTGTCTGAAATAAAATAATAATTTTGATATTCGTATTTATTGGATTTGACATCGAAATCCAGAAAATACTCATCTACCGCACACTGAAATCCGGCACTAACTATTGCCTCATTTTTATCTTGGATAGCACTTATCATTTGAGGAGTCAAAACGTGAATGCTTTGTGACGAAATAAAGAGGATATCTTTCAGTTCATTTGCGCTCAAATTATATTTATATCCCGCAGATATATAATATTTTAATTTCAGATCTATAATTCCTTCTATTGAAGTATTAGTCTGGGATGAATTTATAATGTATTCGCTATAACTATTAACCAAATTAAAATTGGTACCACATAGTTTATATACTTGATTTATTTTTTCATTAGTGAGTATTGAAGGAGAGTAGTAGAGCCTTTCTTTCAAGTATAAAGTTAAATCATGTTTAGTATAGTCTTCAAATACAACTTTGATGATATTATTATTCGTAGAAAAATAATCATTAGATCCGGTCATAATGATGCAAATATTTTTTTGAACATTTTCTTCAATGATTTTATAATTACATATCAGTATTTCCAGAAAATCTCGTGCTTCTGATGATAATGTATCATAATCTGGAGCAAAAATAAAAATATTCTTTTTTATAAATCCTGCGGTTTTTAGATTTTCTATAATATAGTTTATCTTAGTATTTTCAGTATTTGAAGAAATAGAAAGGGACATTTCCATAAATTCATGCAAAGTGAATGAAATACCAAATTCAAATTTAGTATGTGGGAATCGTTGTTTTTTTTCTAGAATCGCATCAGATACTACCTGATATATCTTAAATTGCTTTTGAATTTTTTTTTGAAGATTCGCCAATACGTACTTTTTCCCAGAACCTACCTTCCCTAAAAAGAAATATATTCCGCAGGGGTTATTCATAAGTTTACTAGAAAAATACTCTATAAACTCATTTCTATTTTTACATAGTATGTTTTTCAATTCTTATTCTCCTAAAAGATCTAATTAATAAAGGATAATAAGGTATTATCCTCGCTACTTAGTTAATAATATACCATTTAATCCCACGCACCACAATCTCACATTTTTGTGGATGTGAAACCAAGAAAATACATTCTGTATAAAGTATTTCTTTTTTTGTGTGTTTTATCCATAATGTACCTTCTCTTACAAGCTTTCCATAAGCTAACTTTTTACCAACACTCAATCAGCCCACCATCAATATCTCTTCCCCGCAAACCATTTTCCAAATAAAAAGCAAGGAAAGACGAGAGACTTTTTCGCCTCTCTTTTTCCTTGCAATGAGTCGTCTGTACTATTTTAACATAAACATCCCAAACTTTCTACATTTTCTTTATTTGGTCTTGTTCCGCTATAAAATATTTTTTTATTTCACTTCTCCTGCAAAGCAGCTTCTTTTCGCTTCTGTCTTATATGTCTCGCCTGATCATACTCGTATATACTCATCCTCTTTGCCTCCGCTCGATATTTCCTCAAAAACTCTTCTTACCAGACTTGCAGACACGTCAGACGCCGCAAAAGGAAAAAACTGCCGGAAATATAATGCTTTGTAATTATCACAGCACTTATTCCAAGCAGTTTCCATAAACATTTTGTCATTGATTGAATTTTGCTCTCCGGGAACCGGCGGTCTTTGCGGTCCTCACCTCTTCCTCACACTGCTGTCTCTGTCTCACCCTCTTATCCACAGTGTGAAAGAGGAACAGGGCCATGGCAGGAAAGAACCCGCAGCACCCCGCAGTATTGATCAGAGCGTAGAGCAGGACATCCGATGTCACCAGCCCCTGCGATACCGCCTCTATTCCCCCGCACTGCATCACTGCGTAGGGGATAAAGATAATGGCGTAGGCGATCAGAAGATGCCAGGCGTACAGCCTGTGCCTTGTAAATGTTTTGACAAGACAAACCAGCAGGATCAGAATACTGAGCAGCATAGGGAGCACGGTCAGGAGTGTCCAGAGGCTGACTCCAAATTCCGAGAAAATCTGCGGAATGATACTGTAGGCTCTTGCCCAGACAACCACAACGCCTATCACCGTACATATACTCCCGATAACCGCCGTCAGTATCATTAGTCCTCCCGTGATAGCGACAGCCGCCACAAAGACCACAATCGCTGTCAGGATGGAACCGAACACACCCAAAGCTGACGTGCCGGCTGCTCCCAGCTCCGCCTGCTCCGCCAGGCTCACTGTCCCTCCCGCGTTTCCTTTGCCTCTCGCACCTGCTGAGCCGCCGCTCTTCTCCCGCGCGGCGCTCTCCCGTGCCAGTCTCTGGTTTCTCTCCTGGATAGTCTCCTTCAGATATCCATTCTTCACATTTCCATAATAATATTTTCCGTCCGTCCCTCTATAATATCCATTACCGGCAGCGTCTGTTCTGGTAGGCCGTACTTTGATCATAGTCTTGTCCTCCTCTTTTTTACCTCTGTATTTAATCCACTTCCACTCCCCTGGCGTCAGGCGTATCAAGAGAAAAGCCCGGATGATCTTCCCCCGTCATGAGCACCAGCGTTCCAAAGCCCTGGAATCTCATATCATAGACCTCCTGTACTCCCAGCCCCGGATACAGCTCGATCTCTTCCTCTGTCTCCCTGTAGGGCTGCCAGCTGTCCCCGTCCGCTTCCGACACATCCGCGTTCAGGCCAGAGCGGCAGGAGTACACGAGAGTTTCACTTGCCGTATTATTTCCAGTCTGATCCGTCTCCAGCTTCAGTGTAAAGGGCTGCGCATCAGGCTCCTGATATGCGGCCTGCGGAATTCTTACAAGCAGCTCATCATAATTGTCTATCTCCTGCTGCAGATCCTCTCTGTCCGCATTTATCGTCTCATACTCCTCCGGATAATCCACCAGCGCCTGCTGGATCTCTTCCATTCTTGAGTCGAGATCCTCCTTCTCTTCCTCAGCCTTTTCCTTACTTTTCTCAGCAGACTCTGCAAAATCCTGCATATCTGTTTTAAATACCGTCTGATCCTGCTCTTTTGCAAGCTCTACGATCTCCTTCTCTGACAACCCCTGAAGATTGGAATAGGTAATGTCCGTTTTGTAAGTCGTCACATTCCCTTTTCCGTCAAAGCTCATGACACTATCTACTTTTTCGTCCTTTGCCGCTGCGCTGTCAGAATAGAACCACACGCCCTCCTGCCCAAATGCCTCAGACGCAGGAATCGGTTCCTCCCCTTTTGCGTTGCTGACACCCTTTGTTCCTCCGCAGGCTGTCAGTGAAATAGCGGCCATCCCTGCCGCTGCCAGTGCCATTCTTTTTACCATCTTCCTTTTCATTATACCATCTCCTCCAATATCTGAGCAAATTTTTCGGGACATCTGTAAATCCCTGTTCATTTACTCAGACAGTTCTATTTCCGGAAAGGTTTTATAAAACAGAAAATTTTTTTTGGTCCGCTGAAATCTGGCTTCCATTAATTGACTGGCCACAGTATCCCGGCTATAATTTAACTGTAGCTATCCACAGGGCATATGATCAAAACAAGAGAAAAGCAAATTAAAATGAATTATACAGAGGCAGTTAAGCTCGCACGGGCAGGAAAGCAGCAGGGGTTCGAGTTTTTGTTTGAGAGCACCTATAAAAGTAAATATTACCTGGCGCTCCAGTATATGAGGGAGGAAGAGGCCGCAAAGGATGTACTGCAGGAAGCGTATATGAGAGCCTTCTCAAAATTGGAGGCGCTTCAGAGCCCGGAGGCTTTTCCGGGGTGGCTCGGGATCATCGTGGCAAACACAGCCAGAAATATGCTGACAAAGAAATCGCCGCAGCTCTTTTCTGCTGTTGACTCAGAGGAAGGGACAGACCGCCCGGAATTCCAGATAGCAGACGAGCGGATAGACAGTCAGCCGGAGCTCGCCTATACAAGGCAGGAGACTCAGGAGCTGGTCCATGAGCTGATCGACTCTCTTTCAGCGGAGCAGAGAATGTGTATACTGATGTTTTATATCGAGGGAGCCTCTATCAAGGAAATCGCCGCAGCGGCCGGCTGCTCCGAGAACACGGTGAAATCCCGTCTGAACTACGGTAGGAAAAACCTGAAGTCAAAAGCAGAGGTGCTGCAGCGAAAGGGCTACCGGCTGTATGGCGCCGCGCCTCTGCCGCTGCTTCTGCTACTCCTTAGGGCCGAGTGCCGCGCAATGGATGCGGACGGCGCCTTTGCAGCAGTTGGGAGAGCAGTCCGGGAAACCATTTTCTCCGCCGCACACGTGGGAAATCTGTCTCATATGTCCGCCCTGGCAGGAAAAACCGCAAAAAAAACTGCCGCCAAAAAGGGCTTAAAGGGGGGCTTTATACATACAGCGGCAGGGAAGGCTGCCGCCATAGCAGTCGGCGCATGCGTCACCGGTGCGGCCGTGTTTGGCGGGGCTTCCTGGATTTCCTCCCGCTCAGACAGCACGGCGGGATCAGAGGCAGACTATGTCCTCTCCGCCCAGATAGATCAGAAGTATACCGAAGGATCCGGGACAAGCATGAGAGTGACCGGCACGCTGACCAATCAGACCGATGCGGACTGGGATGAGGTGGATCTTATCTTTACGCTTGTCGATTCTGACCAGGAGCCTGTGGAGATAGGCGGCATTGTGCCCGAGCTGCGGGCCGACATAACAAGCCTTCCCGCCGGAGAGACGCAGGAATTCGTCACCTCCTGGTTCCCCGGCGTCCTGGAGTCTGACTTTGAAAAGGTAGCGGACTACCACGTGGAGAAGCTGGAGTATGGAAGTGCGGGGGAGTAGGGGATGATCAAAAATCATGTTCGCAGAAGACTCCCTTGACTTCTTCTGCGATAGACTTCCTCTATTTTTATCTGCTTCCTCCTCCAAAACTCGTCTGCAAGGTCCATGTACCTTATGACGTCTTTATATTCTGATATTGGCAGGGCTCCTTGCCTTATTATTTCATCAACAAATTCTTTACTATCAATAAAATATATTTTTTCGCAATAGTCATATATGTCACGAAAACTATGCAAATACTTTTCTAAAAATTCCCGGTTTCTCCCCGCCTGGCAAACTACCGCATCTGAATTTCTCTCAAAATACTGGTCCAGTTTATAAATGAACACATCCGGACGGTCAAAGGGATCTTTGCCCTTCACTCCCTGCATGCTTCCCAGCGCCTGCATCAGCGAAAAATTAATGAGGGTATGGTGGTTTTTCCTGCACTTTTTTAGCCTGTCAAGCGCATATGCGTCACCACCTATGAGTTCTCTAAACTGTTTATACTTCTTTTCATTAAAATTGAAATCGCATTCACCGCCATATCTATAGGCCGGCTCCATATAGGTCACGCCTTCTTTTTCAATCCTTAACGTGTCATTTTTTAAAGCAAGCAAACGATTGTAGTCCCTGCTGTCAGGCGATGGCAGATCAATGTAATTAAGCCAAATATTTCTTTCTTCACAAAAACACTTATTTAAATTACTAAGTTTGCTGTGGTAGTTGTAAAAAACCAGGTGACTGAAATCATATCCTTCCATTCTGCCTTCATAAATCGTGCGATAATGTGTCCACGCCGATGGAGAACTGTCTGGGTCAAACCTTATGATTTCGTTCCTCCAAACGCACATTTCTCCCGCTGTGATATTTTTGAAATAACTCATGTTCATTGTTCCCTACTTTACTAGTAAACGTGTCCATTCAACAATATCAAGATTGCTGACGTGACAGCAGAGCCACCGTCTCGACGGTATTACCAGATTCCCACAAGACCTTTAGTAACCAAACTCCTGTCGATTAATTTCTAGCAATTTATACCTGATTATCAAGTAAGTATTTGTTTATACCCATTCTTATTTTTACTAATAGATCTTCCAGTATACAATTCATATGCTTAAAATTTTTGCTATTAAATTCGTACTCCTTTTCTATTTGCTTTTCAAATTGACCTATAACATCTATTTGCCCCACAACATCGCAATATCCTTTAAAATCTATAAGTTTTATTAATTCCCAATCAAATTTCTTATAAAAAAGATGTGTAAAAGCCATTTTAAATATGACCTCTTTCATAAAAGGAATATCTAAAAAATTCGCACCTATAATCGTTAAATAATTAAATGTTACTCCATATCTTATATATGGTACCATTTTGTACTGTGTCGCACACAATAAAATCTGCAATGATTGTGTAATAAATCCCAGAATTGAATATAAAAATTTATGACTTTTCGGCATATCTCCAAATGGATTGTTCGTCTCATTCAAATAATTTTCAAACCTAATCATAATATTTTCTTCTCTATCTTCCCCTTCTAAAAAAGCAACTTGCTTGTGTATTCCTTCTTTTAACATAGAAGTTAATTTAGATAACGATTTAACTGCAAATAGTTCTTTTACCGTTAATTCCTCCTTAAACATGCTCATTAACACTTTCTCGGAACCTTCTTTTATTAAGTCATCTTCCATTCTATTTATTAATGTAACTGGAAGTAAAATAACTTTTCCAAAGCATTTTTCTAATATTCTCAAATCATCATCAAACGCTAATATAATCTGCTTTTTCATCATTTTATAAAAGCTGTCATTTAAAATCATTTTAATTGCTTCCGCATATTTTGCCAATGGATCATCTACAATATGCACTTTCCCTAAAGATACAAATGGGTAATGCTCCCCTTCTCCTATATCTAAATATGTGGCTCCAGTAAATAAATACGTATCAAAATTATCCGAAATATTTCCCATAATTAACTCGATTACATTTCTCTTAGAATACCAAAAAAGGCTTATTTCATCTATAACATAAACAAATTCATCCTTATCTTTTTCATCATACAATTCTTCTAGTAACTGTCTGTATTCTTTCTGGATTTTACACAATTCTCCTATCAGATAATTATTATTCAAACTTTTGCACCTCTTCCAGCAACTGCTTAGGAATAGAAATATATCCATCAATAATCGCTAATATTTTATTCATTGTCCTAACACAATCTTTCCATACTGAAGGTAACTTTTGTATCCCTATACAATCGGGAACGCAATGATATTGATGTGCTGGTGAATTACATTTTAACAAAGCACTTTCCCGAACAGCTCCCCAAAGCCCATGTTCAAACGAGGAATCATAATCATAAAACAACTTATATAATTCTTCCTCTCCAACCTCTTTAGCTTTTACTCTAATAGCCTGTTTATCAAAATAAGATGTGTCCATATTAATATACTCTTCATCCATATATTCATTAACAAGTAACTCAATATATCTGTAATTAACATGTCCATCTTTGTAAGAACATGGCGTGTTTCTTTCTCTTGTCATAACCAATTTATATAATCCTATTCCATAGTACTGATACTCATTCCATATATTTTGATGTTCTTCTTCATGAAGTATCAAGTATTTGAGCATTATATAATCTTCTATTAAGTTTCTTATAATTCCTCTGCCAGAAATTTCATTATATAAATCATGTTCTACTAACTCCTTGATTCTTTTATATGCGTATGTTGATATTCCTAAAATAACCAAATATTTCTCATTTAAAGGTGCGGTAGAAACAAATACCTTCGTTAAATATTCAAATATTTCCTGCAAAAAATCCAAATAACTTTCAGGACATTCTGCTAAATTATCATATTCAATATAAAACGTTTCACATTCACTCATTTCGCTTATTCTCTTCCAAAATATTTCCAAATTTCTTTTATCTACATTTCCCATATCTAATGTACCCATTTCCATACTCCGAATAGTAGGGCGTACCAACCTCATTCTTTCATCTTTATGTTCTATATGTGGATATTCACAAATGGTTTCTAATATATTCTCTGGAACATGCAGTCTGCCTTGTAGCAGAACAAAATAAAGCACTACAAATCTAATATCTGTTGCAAAAAAAGAATGTCCATCAAATCCTTTTCTCAGTACATCACATATTCTGTTTACTTTAGTTTCATAATCT
Source organism: Lachnoclostridium sp. An118 (assembly GCF_002160985.1). GTDB lineage: Bacteria > Bacillota > Clostridia > Lachnospirales > Lachnospiraceae > Claveliimonas > Claveliimonas stercoravium. The sequence continues at coordinate 11,499 of NZ_NFLQ01000034.1, forward strand.
TCATTATCTCGGAAAAGCTTATTAAATATTTTATATCGCCGATAAGTATAAATGAGTGTAAGTGGCGCTAAAACTTTCTTTTCAGCATTCTCTTTTACAAAATTCCAAAATTGTTCTTGTTTTATATCATCCATGGATAATATATTCGAAATGGTCGGTGCATTAATTTCTGGATTTAATTCATGAAGTTTAGTTATCATCTCATAACATTTTTCCAAGCCTTTTTTTCTTCCATATTCCTCAAAAATAAGTCCAATCCAAATATACTCCGGCAACCGCTCAAGTGCCCAATTTTGCATTACACCAATATCACCTAACATATCATTCCATGGAGTGATAAATTTCCCCTTTTTAAATTTATGTTTTTCCAATTTACTATGTTCCATTACCATTCCCCAAATCATATCAAAACACTATATTTCTATCCATCTCTTTTATATGTCTTTCTTCTCTAATTTCGGCAAATTATTTAAACTCACATTTTCCAATGTCTGTAACTGCTGTACCGCCAACTGCCGAAGCAATTCCATCCTCTCTTTCTGATTCTTACCCTGATTTATTAAAACAGCATTATAGCTTTCTAAATTTGCAAGTACCAGTAACTGATTCAATGTTGCTACGTCCCGCATATTCCCTTTAACAGTCGGATTTTCATCTTTCCATTGCTTAGCCGTCTTTCCAAACAAAACAACATTCAACATATCTGCTTCATTAGCATAGGTATACGCCACCTGTGCGGGCGTTAATTCTGGAGGAATCAGATTCTCTTTAATTGCATCCGTATGTATCCTATAATTCAACTTAGAAATCTCTCTGTTCAAATTCCAATTCAGAGATAGCCGACTATTCTCATCAGTCTTTAATCTCCTGTAATCTTTCATGATATATAACTGGAATTCAGGAGAAATCCATGTTGCGAAAGACATAGCAATATCGCTATGGGCATATGTTCCGCCATAACGTCCTGCTTTTGAGACAATACCGATAGCATTCATCTGCGTAATCCATTTTGTCGGTGTCATAACAAAACGATTTAATCCAGCCTCATTTTTAACCGCCTCGAATTGCACACGGTTAAAATCTGGATTATGCAGTTCTTCCCAAACGCCTAAAAACTCAATCGTATTTCTATTTCGCATCCAGTTTTGAATCACAAATCGCGGGTCGTCCTCATTTCGATATTTTGCAATATCCGTTAATGAAATAAATTCATTTTCAAAATTTGTAGTATAGATTCCTATGTCAATACCTTTTGCATGGATAGTCTCCTTAACAATTTTCGCCATAAGTATCCTCCTCTCCCCACATTTCCCGATATGCTTCAAAATAGTCCCTAATACAACCGGGATATACATCCAAATACTTTCTACATACCCTTTTGTACAATCCCAGGATTTTTTCATCACACGCAAAGTCCAGTAAATAATCTAACAAATGTGACAATTCATCTTCTGACACAATTCTGCTACACACATCTTCAACCAATGGCAAATAAACCTCATAGGCTTTCTGATGTAATTGGACTATCTGCTCTGCAATCTGGTAAATATTTTCATCCATTTAGATTACCTCAAAATGCTTTAGCGCCTCCATGATCGCTTCTGCCTTTTCTTTCGGCGGATGTTTCCTCGGTTGCTTCAATTCCTCTGCCGCATTAGGCGTATCATAATACATTGACAATCCCAATGCCCTTTTCACTTCTGCAATATAAGCAGTATGTACCTTAAATCCATACTTCTTCTCTACATATTCCTGTATCATCTTATATGTGATTTTCGGTTTCGGCTGATATTTCTTCGCCCGTTCTGCAATCGCATCCAACGATATCTTATCGTCGCCTTCTCCAAATTCTACCTTTACGTTGATAACGCTATCTGGTGATTTGTGGGACAAAAGTACTACCGTCTCCACATGTGTCGGCAGTCCCTGGGGAACATATTTCCCCAGCCCCGTTACTGCCTGATGAATACATTTTTTCTGATACATTTCTTTCCAAAATATCTTTATTTTCCAGCTCCATTATGATACCTTTTTCCCTTTCTGATTTGCTTTATAGTCTGCTTTCGCATCGTCCACTTTCAAGTCCTGATTACATTTCAGAACAAAAGTCAGTTTATATGGGGAAGGATTGCCGTTTTCATCATAGCCGCCGACAGTTACCTTTTCCACGATGCTTTCAAACACGATACGGTCAAATTCATCCAGGATATCTTCATTTTCCAGTGTCTTCCGAAGTTGTTCCATACGCTTGCTTATATTCTTCTGCTGTCCGATATTTTCTTCCAGATAAGCCTTTTCTTCTGTCATCTGATGAAGTTTCCGCTGAAAACTCAACTTTTTTTCATCATAATCTTCCTGCTCTATTTTACCATCAATCAACAGATCTGTTAATCTGCTTTTTTTCTTGAGTTTCCGCAGAATTATCCCCTTAGATAAATCTACCGTATTTCGTTATCCACAACTTTCAAAAAATGGCCAAAATATAAGGAATCCTAATCCTTTTTGATGTAAAATTAAGCT
>NZ_NFLQ01000035.1 GCF_002160985.1 Lachnoclostridium sp. An118
GCGATAGACATTATACCAGAAAAGGGAGGTCAATGCTCTTTTTATTGAAGATTTCCCTAAAAATCAAGGTTTCTATAGAATTTAGATACAAAAAAACAGGTAGTATTTGACACTACCTGGATATGGTTGGAAGATTGGTTATGAAATAATTGAGTATAATGCTTAAATCCATTGCTCAAGTTAAAACATTTGTAAATGAAGTAGTCAACGCTGAAAGTACTGCTCATATATTAAGTAACAGGGGACGCAATATGCGCCCCCTGTTAACGTTCGTGAAATTATCTATGATCAGCAGCGTATCTTCTTTCAGCGTCCGCAGAAAACGATTGTGCTTGCGAAATCGGTTCTCCTCCGTATCTTCCGGCAGATCATCGGCAAAATCCAGATTAATGATATCCTGCCTCAGATCCCCGCTGTACATCAGATACAGAATATTCGTATATTCCTTACTGTATATTTTGGCATATGCCTTTGCCAGTTCACTTTTCCCTATTCCCGCAATTCCATAGAGAAATATTTTGCTGTTTTCTTCCAGTATTGCATGTAATTTTTCCAGTTCGTTCTCTCTCCCCAGAAAGTGGCGGCATGGTTTTGGCACTTCACTGTCCATAATATAATTCAGGACTGCCGGAGAGAGGGCGCCGCCTGCGATCAGTTTCCGGTTCCGGGCATCCCTCTTGACAAATGGCCGTTCCATACCAAAAGAGATTAGTTTTGCAAGAAACAGGAGCTGTGAATCTGGAGTTTTGTACAGAGATGACAGTTCTGCCTTTTTCGCTTCTGAGATCGTATCATCCTGTATAAACAGAGTATAAATATCCTGAATGGCTTGACGGCTGTCGGCCATCAGCGGCATAAGGTTCTGATCTATTGTTGCTGCAAGCAGTTCCTGTTTGCTCGGTTTTGCATAGTAAGAGGGTATTTTCGGACTGATCTTTGCCTGTCCTGTCATCCAGCGGCACACCAGTCCGTTGTCCAGTGAGAAATCTTCAATTTCCTGACTGTCCATAAAATCTGTAAATATTTCATATAAAAATTCCGGCTGGCTCATCTGATTGCTTTCGCTGATATGATTTTTCAAACATGTCATTATCGAACAAAAGTCGCATCGATCCAATCGCTACCCCACCTTTTCGTATTATTTCTGCTACTGACTGGTACTAAATTTCCTTTATCATAATACAAACATACGTTCTATTCAATGGCGTTTCGATTTGTGGATAAAAAAGAATCAGATAACAGTCAATCTGCCCTCAATTTCTGTTCAATGAGTTCTATGCTTTAAAAAGTTACAATCAAGTCAGGCTTTCGAAAGCTGAATTCAATGCATACGGAACTTTTGTACAACCCTGCCGGCATAGGATGTATAGAGGACTGTATGCTGAAGGAGGCATATAGCATGAATACCTTACTTGTACCTGTAGAGCAGACAGCCGTATCGATGGAAAATCAAAGTGCGGTTAACAACTGTTCTGGCTCTCCAGAATTTCAGCAGGAAGATGTAAGTTATGAGCATGAAGGATATCTGATCCGTGTGCATTTTAATGGAAATAGAACCCTGACGCAGTGCATCCGCAATCTGGCAGAACGAAGAATCGAAGGTTGATTTTCTTTAGCTTCTATTGTATGATTGAGACAATTAAAGACAATGACTATACAAGACTAATGAAAAGAGGGATAGAATGTATCAGGCGGGAATTTATTGCCGTATTTCCATAGAAGAGCGGACAAAAGAGGAAAAATACAGCAACAGTATTCACTCTCAAATTCAAATGGCAAGAGACTTTATTGCAAGTCATAATGATATTGAGGAAGTAAAAGTCTATGCAGATGACGGGGCATCCGGCAGTAACTTTGACAGAGCGGAATTCCGGAGAATGCTGACCGACATTGAACTTGGTATCATCAATATGGTCATTCTGAAAGATGTGTCACGTCTCGGGAGAGAGCACATCGATACGAATTATTATCTGGAGAAATATTTCCCGGAGAGAAAAATTCGGGTTGTGTCCCTTCTGGATCATTATGATTCAGCAGTCAACACTTATGATGAACTGCTGGAAATTAAGACATTGCTCAATGATATGTATCTTAGGGACACATCAAAAAAAATCAGGACTACAATTCAGGCAAAAAGAGCCATGGGAGAATACACTCCGAAAGAACCGCCGTTTGGATACGTGAAAAGCAAAACAGTCCATAATCATCTGGAGGTGGATGCTTATGCGGCAGAGATCGTGATCAGGATCTACAGAATGTATTTAAGTGGTTGCGGTGGGACGGTGATCAGCCGGATTTTGAATGAGGAACAGATCCCGGCTCCGGCAAAATATAAAAAAGAGATTTTGAAAAACGGGTATCCCTGGAATGTGGGAAAAGGCTTATGGACGCCTGCTACAGTCCGGGGAATTCTGAAGAATCCGGTATATACCGGTGCAGTTGTGATAAGAAAATTTGATAAGCCGTCCTATAAATTGAATTACCGAAAGGCAATTCCTCTTGAAGAACTGGAACTGATACCGGATGCTCATGAAGCGATCATTTCTAAAGAAGAGTTTGCTCGGGCACAGCAGATAAGAAAAGATCATAGAGTCTCTTATTTTGATAAGAATAAGGAGCCGCATAAATATGTAGGACTGCTTTTTTGCGGAAAATGTAAAACAGCTATGCGTAAGCGGTATCTTGCTTCATGTAAGGGATATGACGGATATGAGTGTGGATTTCATCAGAAGATGGGGCGAAATTACTGCGAATTGAACCATATTACCTTTGAAAAGTTGGATGAACTGGTTGCCTTTTCGATTAATCAGCAAATAAAGCAGATAAAAAGTGAGCTTGAAAATCTAAAGGTGCAGATTAGAGACCAAAAACCGAAGCTGGACGACAGGATAGCCTGTTTGAAATCAAAAATTGAGAAAAACACAGAATATCGGAAAAGAGCTTACGAGCAGTTTATGGATGATATCCTTTCCAAAGAGGAATATCTGGAATTGAAAAAGATGTATGATACGGAGAATGAACAATTTGAAAAAGAACTGGATGAACTGAAAAATGTGGAAGAAACTGAAATGACTGTCATGCAGGATACTGTAAAATGGCTGGATCATTTCAGCCGGGGAAAGATTACAGCAGCACAACTGACAAGAGAGGTGCTTATTGAATTGATTGACCGGATCTACGTGTATCCTGATCAGCAGATTGATATTTATTTCAAATTTACTTCCGGGATTGGCTCCGCATCCAGTATAACACAGAAAGACGAGGTGGTATGATGTATCAGATGGCGGCATATTGTCGTCTGTCAAAGGACGATGGGGAAAATAAGATCAGTGAAAGTATTGAAAACCAGATGAAACTGATCCGGGAGTATGTCGGTAAATCGGAGGATCTGGAGATTGCAGACATTTATATTGATGATGGATACTCCGGTCTTTATTTTGCAAACAGACCGGAATTTCAGCGGATGATGGAGGATATCTATAAAGGAAAAATCCAGGGAGTGATCACAAAAGATATTTCCCGTCTGGGGCGTGAACATATCGAAACCAGTAATTATATTGAACGTGTTTTTCCATCTCTCGGAATCCGGTACATTGCGATTCTGGATGGTGTGGATTCGGTCGCACACAGCAATGAAGAACTGGCACAGTTTAAGACGCTATTTAATGATATGTACAGCCGTGATATTTCCAAGAAGATCAGAGGCGCACTTTCCGCACAGAAAAAGCGAGGGCAGTTTATGTCTGGTTTTGCACCTTACGGGTATATTAAAGATCCGGCGGACAAACATCACTTTCTTATAGATGAAGAAGCCGCAAAGGTAGTGCGGAAAATCTTCTATATGTATCTGGAGGGATATTCCAGAGATGGCATTGCCAAAAAACTGAACGAAGAAGGAATAATGACGCCATCCGAATACAAAAGAAAAGTGCAGGGGCTCAAATATTCCAACGCACAGGAAAAGGCAGGTGCAAAAGGATGGGCATATCCAACTATCAATGTGATTCTGAAAAACCGGGTCTATACAGGTGCCATGGTACAGCATAAATCTGAAAAGATCTCATACAAAATGGAAAAATATCATTATATTCCAGAGGAACAACAGTATATTGTAGAGGGTATGCATGAACCGATCATCAGTAGGGATACTTTTGAGCAGGCAAAGGAAATCATGAAGAAAAGGTCACGGACGCCGGGCTTTCTCAGCGAGGTGAGGAAAGTCAATCCCTATGCAGGCTTTCTTGTCTGCGGGGACTGCGGTTATAATCTCCAGAGAGTTACCTGCAGAGACGGTTATGAGTGCGGCTCCTATCATAGAAAAGGAAATAACATGTGTTATTCCCACTTTATTAAGAGAGAGGTTCTGGATTCTATTGTAATAAATGAAATCCAGAGACAGGCAAATCTGGCGCTGAAAGAAAGCGATAAGGATGAACTGCTGAAAGCGGCTGACCGCAGGAAGGAAATAAACCGGCGGTGCGAAGAAGCAGATCAGCGGATAGAGCGCCTGCAGAAAGAACTGGCAGGAGTTCAGAGATATAAGAAGAAAACCTACGAAAATTATGTGGATGGTATTCTGGATAAAGAAGAATATCTTTCTTATAAAGCGGAATATGAGAAGCAGGATCAGGATATCCGGGAGAAAATTTCACAGGCAGAGAAGGAGAAAAATAACTTTGAAGAAGCAGAGGAAAGCTATGAAAACTGGATTGAAAAGTTTGTCAGGTATGGAACACTGGCAGAGGTAACAAGAGAGATTGTGACGGAGCTGATCGATAAAATTATTGTGAATGGGGACAAGAGCATTGATATTGTATTTAAATACCAATCTCCTTATGAAAAACGAGATAAAACAGAATAATTTTGGCCTTTTCTTGACAAATGATTAATTAGGGCATATACTATCAATTGATAGTAAAAGGTTTGCTGGAGGTGATTATCATCTTTCTTAGTACACAATCGAAAAGAGGAGAAGTCGCTGCTTTTTTGAAAGAACTGAAAATGTTTTTGGAAAAAGGTGACTTTAATATAGATACTGACTTTATTTTAATGCGAAAGAATAAGAAGGATGACATGGAGCATTCGACACCATATACGTTATTAGATTTAGATTATGATATAGAGGATGTTGTTGACAGATTAAAGGAGACCAGAAAAGACACGTTTTATGCGTGTCGTTCCATTATGCGAAGGACAAGATGAAATTCCCATATGCATAATTGGAGAAGAAAAGGAGGAAGGACAATGGAGACGAGTACTTTGATTAGAAAAGTTCATATGGATTGTCCGCTGTGTGACAAGACACATGAAGTAGAAGAAAGAAAACGCTTTGCAACAATTATACTGAAGGGTGAGGAGGTAACCTACGAGGAGAGGTTTTATTTTTGTGCAAATGCGGATACGGATGAAAACGAATTTGAAACCGGCTCCATGACAAATGCAAATCTTCTGAATGCACGTAATGCATACCGTGTTAATCATGGCCTGCTTACCTCTGACGAGATCGTTGCAATAAGAGAAAATTATGGTCTGTCACAGGTCGATCTTGCAAGATTACTAGGGTGGGGTGAGGCTACCATATCAAGATATGAGAGTAAAGCCATCCAGGATGAAGCATATGATACAATGCTTCGTCTTATTAAGGACAATCCATTAATAGCACTGGAATTCCTGAAGAAGAATGCTGTGAAATTTTCTGCTCAGAAAAGAGCAGAAATAAAAGCAAAAATTATTGAGAAATTGGATTCTTATGGAAAAGAGTATTTGACACGGCAGACATTTGAGGGGGAATACGCGGACTTTGAAGAACCATCCGAAGCCAATGGTTTTACGATACTCAACATTGATAAAACTGAGGCTGTAATATCGTATATTGCTGAAAATGTTTCGAATCTGTTTAAGGTAAAACTTATGAAAATGCTCTGGTATGTAGATGCTTTTTCTTATAAGCTCAACGGATGTGCTATGACAGGAATGGTTTATAGGCATAATACTATGGGAGCGCTTCCTGTTGGGCATTATAGCCTTATGAACCTGGAAAAACTCAATGTTCATGAGGAAGAGAGTTACAATTATGAAGCAATGCTGCATGTTTATCCGACAAAAGGAATGGATTATTCCATCTTAAGCGCCGATGAAAAGAAAATTATAGATAAGGTGATTAAGAAATTTAGAGATTATAAAGCAAAAGATATTATTGAATATATGCATAAGGAGAAGGCATATATTGAGACAAAACCGGGGGATATTATTCCGTTCTCTTTGGCAAAAGAGATAAGAGAGTTTTGATATATTGACATAATAATAGGCTTAGAAAAGCGCTTGCAGAAATGTGAGTGCTTTTTTCAGTGGCGCCAAGTATGATGTGAATTGGAAATAAGTTTCCCTTAGTTATAATGAACACATGACGGGACTTCCCTCCTGGAGCGCTACATAGACGATGTGGCAAACCTGGGCCGCACATCCATCTGCGTGGGAGCGGGCAACGAGGGAAACGCTGCCGGGCATACGGCGGGAAGGCTTGAGAGCTATGAGACAAAGGAAATCGAGCTGGGGGTGCAGTCCAGGCAGACGGCCATGAACATCCAGATATGGAAGACCTATGCGGACCAGGTGCGCATCTCCCTGATCACACCCTCCGGGGTGCGCAGCGACCCCATCCAGGAAGTCAGAGGGACCCAGAGGATGCGCATCGGCTCCACGGAAATCCTCGTCTATTACGGAGAGCCCAGCCCACACAGCCTTTCCCAGGAGATATTTATAGACCTCCTGCCGGCGGAGACATACATTGCCCCCGGCGTGTGGACTATCCTGCTGGAGACAGGGCGTGTGGTGGACGGCAGATATCAGATGTGGCTTCCGTCGGAGGCGGCCCTGAACCCGGGGACCGGCTTTCTGCTGCCCTCGGAGGAGGACACCTTCACCATCCCCTCCACCGCCTCCCGTGTCATCACGGTGGGAGCCTACGATGCCCTCACCTTTACCTATGCGGATTTTTCCGGGCGTGGAGGACAGGGGGAGGGCTACCGGATCAAGCCCGACCTGGCGGCTCCCGGCGTGGGGATCATGACGAGAGTGCCGGGAGGAGCCGTGACAGCAGTGACCGGAACCTCCTTTGCAACCCCCTTTGTGACAGGAGGGGCAGCCCTTCTTATGGAGTGGGGGATCATAAAACAAAATGACCCTTATCTCTACGGGGAGAAGATAAAGGCCTATCTGAGAAAAGGTGCCCGACAGCTCCCGGGCTTTGACAGGTATCCCAACAATCAGGTGGGTTACGGGGCGCTGTGCGTGGAGGAGAGCATACCGTACTAGGCAGAGGGTATCTGGACCATCCGGCCGGTCAGCAGTCTGTAGAGCTGGTCAGTCAGCACCTCCGAGTCCGCCTGTCCGCTGCGGCTGCTCTCGATCAGCACGCCGGAAATCCCGTAGGTGAAGAAGTCCAGGGCCATGAGCAGGTCCCGGTAGCTCAGGGAGGTGTCCACGGCAGCGTGCCTGTAGAGGTTCTCCAGGTAGCTGCGGAAATTTCTGTGGATGATATTTTCCATCTGCTCCCGCTGCCTGGAGCGGAGCAGGTGGTGGATGAATGTTCTGTTCTTCATGGCAAAATCAATAAAAAGCCGGAGGGCGGCTTTCGGGTTCTCCGCCTGCAGGCTGCGAGCGAGGAGTTCGTCCGCGCTTCTCTGCATGATCCACTCAATGACATCCAGTATATCCTGGAAATGATAATAGAAGGCCTGGCGGGAGATGCCGCATTCCTGCACCAGGTCTTTTATCGTGATCTTATCAAAGCTCTTCCTGGCGGTCATCGCAAGAAAGGTCTCTGCAATCTTTTCTTTTACGTTCTCAGCCAAAATCCTGCCTCCTGTCCTGCACCTGTATGTGTGCCTCCGCGGCAGTCTGCGCCGCGGGGGTCGGTCCTTTGTCCATGATAGCACGGAAGGGCAGGCCTTGTCCAGCGCAGGGCATCTTGACAGATGCCGGCATCTGTCTAGTCATCTGAAAAGGATTGAGAATGGAAAAGAGGGAGCGGCGCTGGTAAAGTACAATGCAAAAGGAGGCTGAAAGACATGAGTGTACAGCAGGGGATTTTTTCTGCAAAGCTCTGTGAGATGGATGAGCAGTATGAGAGATTTCAGGCCCGTCTTATGACATGCCAGCAGATGGAGCACGAGGCCATCAGAAGGGAGTGCGGCTATATGGCCCGGGAGTGCAGGGAAAGCGAATATATCCTGGCGCAGAGCATGAAGGGATGCCGCTCCCGTGCTGTGAGAAGGCTGGCGGATATCCAGCTCGAATATATGAAGAAGGCGGACGACATCCTGGAGAACGACATGGCGGAGGATATGTCCGATATAGCAGACCGTGCGGAGAGAAGGGCGGAGGCCAGCACGCTGTATGCGGAGTTCAGCATGGATTTTGCCGTCCAGGCCATGAGGCATGCCATGCGCGCGGCCCTGACCGCCATTGACGCCCAGATGGACTGCGATGAAAAGAGGTCCCCGCAGGGCGGCGGGAACCCATAACCGCAAAAGACTAGGAGGAACACATATGAAGGAAGTAAAACCATCCAGAAAACCGATGATATATTACTATGCGATCGTAGTGATCGCACTCCTGCTTTTCAATTTCCTGGCCGTGCCCTTTATCACCGAGAGGGAGATCCGGGATGTGGACTACGGGACGTTTATCGATATGACGAATGAAGGGAAAGTGGAAAAGGCGGAGATACAGGAGCAGGAGAACACCATCCTTTTTACGGACAAGGACGAAGGACATATCTACCGGACTGCCATGGTGCAGGACGATGAGCTGACACAGCGCCTCTATGAGGCAGGGGTCGCCTTCTCCGGGCAGGAGATACAGCAGACATCGCCCATTGTGACGGCCATCTTCTCGTGGCTGATCCCCATCATCATCTTTATCGCCATTGGGCAGTACATGTCCAGGAAGCTGACAAAGCGGGCGGGCGGAGGCCCCAATTCCATGATGTTCGGCATGGGAAAGAGCAACGCGAAGATTTACGTGAAGTCCTCCGAGGGCATTAAATTCTCCGACGTGGCCGGGGAGGACGAGGCCAAGGACAATCTGACGGAGATCGTGGAATATCTCCATGACCCCGGCAAGTACAGGGAGATCGGAGCCTCCATGCCGAAGGGCATCCTCCTTGTGGGCCCTCCCGGAACCGGGAAGACCATGCTGGCCAAGGCCGTGGCCGGCGAGGCAAACGTGCCCTTCTTCTCCATCTCCGGATCTGAGTTCGTGGAAATGTTCGTGGGCATGGGCGCTTCCAAGGTGAGAGACCTGTTCAGCCAGGCAAAGGAGAAGGCCCCCTGTATCGTCTTTATCGACGAGATCGACGCCATCGGAAAGAAGAGGGACGGCCAGCTTGGCGGAAACGACGAGAGGGAGCAGACCCTGAACCAGCTGCTGACAGAGATGGACGGCTTTGAGGAGAACACAGGCGTCATCATCCTGGCGGCCACCAACCGTCCGGAGTCCCTGGACCCCGCCCTCCTGCGGCCGGGACGGTTTGACCGGAGAGTGCCGGTGGAACTGCCGGACCTGAAGGGCAGGGAGGATATCTTAAAGGTACACGCCAGAAAGATAAAGGTGGCGGACAATGTGGACTTCAACAAGATCGCCCGTATGGCCTCCGGCGCATCGGGGGCGGAGCTGGCCAACATCGTCAATGAGGCGGCCCTCCGGGCAGTCCGGGACGGCAGGAAATTTGCCACCCAGGCGGACCTGGAGGAGAGCATCGAGGTGGTCATCGCCGGCTACCAGAAGAAGAACGCTATCCTGACAGACAAGGAGAAGCTCATCGTGTCCTACCACGAGATAGGCCACGCTCTTGTGGCTGCCATGCAGACCCAGTCGGCGCCGGTGCAGAAGATCACCATCGTGCCCAGGACATCCGGCGCTCTGGGATACACCATGCAGGTGGACGAGGGCGATCATTACCTGATGACCAGGGAGGAGATAGAGAACAAGATTGCCACGCTGACAGGAGGGAGAGCGGCGGAGGAGGTGGAGTTCCACTCCATGACTACGGGTGCCTCCAATGACATCGAGCAGGCCACCAGGCTGGCCCGGGCCATGATCACCCAGTACGGCATGAGCGACGCCTTTGACATGGTGGCCCTGGAAACGCGTACCAATCAGTATCTGGGAGGGGACACCTCCCTCGCCTGCTCGGCCCAGACCCAGGCGGAGATAGACCAGAGGGTTGTGGAGCTTGTGAGGCGGCAGCACGAGAAGGCCATCCGCATGATCCGGGAGAACAAGAAAAAGCTGGACGAGCTGGCGCAGTACCTCTATGAGAAGGAGACCATCACAGGTGAGGAGTTCATGAAAATACTGCTTGCAAAGGAGGAGGGGCGGCCCTGCCAGGAGCAATAAATCACAATAAGAGGACAGGAATTCAGATTGCAACTGCCGGCTGGATAGGATACTATAGATCTAACTATATAAATCTACAGGGCATAAGGAGAAAGAGTTATGAGACCGGAACTGCGATTTGAGACAAAGAAAATGAGAGTGGCAGGACTCGGAGAGGAGTCCTGCCTTCCTGATCTTCTGGGGGAGAAGATCCTGCAGAACGAGCTTGTCTTCCGACTGGACGAGGAGGATGAGATATACGAGGGATACGGCAGGAGGAGGAACGCATATCCCTACAGGCAGTACAACTGCTACACACGGGAACTTAAGGAGCAGGAGGTGCAGACGGCCGTGCTGGAAAATGACAGCCTGAGGGCTGTCTTTCTGCCGCAGTACGGGGGGCGGCTGTGGGAGCTGTGGGACAAGGAGAAGGGCCGGAGCCTCCTCTATACGAATGATGTCCTCCGGTTCAGCAACCTGGCGGTGCGGAACGCCTGGTTCAGCGGGGGCGTGGAGTGGAATATCGGCGTCATCGGCCACACACCCCTCACTACGGAGCCGCTGTATGTGGCGCGGACAGCTCTTGAGAGCGGTGAGCCGGTGCTGCGCATGTACGAGTATGAGCGCATAAGGAAGGTGGCCTATCAGATGGATTTCTGGCTGGGTGAGAAGGACCGGTTCCTGAACTGCCGGATGCGGATCGTCAATGAGAGCAGCCAGGTCATCCCCATGTACTGGTGGAGTAACATGGCTGTCCCTGAGTACGAGGGAGGGCGTGTGGTCGTTCCCGCCGGGCAGGCATTTACCTACGCGGACGGCGCTGTGTTCAAGGTGGATATCCCGGTCGTGCAGGGAGTGGACGTCACGGACTATCAGAAGATCCCCCGGTCTGTGGACTACTTTTTTGACATCCCGCAGGAATCTCCCAAGTACGTGGCCAATGTGGACAGAGACGGCCTTGGGCTTCTCCAGATGTCCACGAAAAGACTTCGCAGCCGGAAGCTCTTCTCCTGGGGCAGCCAGGGCGGCTCGGACAGATGGCAGGAGTTCCTGACGGACAGGGCGGGCAGGTATATCGAGATCCAGGCGGGACTTGGGAAGACTCAGTACGGCTGTCTTCCCATGGCGCCCCATACAGCCTGGGAGTGGCTGGAGAGGTATGGCTCTGTCAGTCTGGGAAGGGAAAGGATGGCCATGTCCCACGCCGAAAGGAGCGCTTCCCTGACGGCGGACATACAGAGGGCCGGGGAGCCGGAGAGGATGGAGCGGATCCTGGCGGAGACGAAGTCCATGGCAAAAGGTCCGGCCAGCCTTGTCTGGGCGGGAAGCGGCTACGGAGCGATGAGGAGCCAGGGGAAGTGGACAGCGCATCTGGCCTTTCAGGTGCCGGAGGGACCGCTCCGGAGCTGGCAGCGGTTTTTTGAGACAGGGGAGCTCCAGGAGCAGGATGTGGCGGACAGACCCGACGCATTCCTGATAGACGGCGACAATATCGGATTTCTGGAGAGCACTCTTGAGGGCTGCAACCGGGAGAACTGGTACGCCTTTTACCAGGCCGGTGTATGGCTGACCCAGGACGGACAGGCGGAGAGGGCCCGCTGCATGCTCGAGAGGTCTCTGCAGCTGGCCGAAAACCCATGGGCGCGCCATGCCCTGGCCTGTGTCAGCCTCATGGCGGGGCAGCAGGCCAGGGCCGGTGAGGAAATCCTGCAGGGCATGCGGCTGGCGCGGAGGCTGCCCCGGTGGGAGGACCGCCTTTCCTATATGAAAGAGGGATTCCGGATGCTGCATATGATGGGGGCGTCAGAAGAGATCCGGGCTCTTTACAGGGAGCTGGAGGAAGGACTCAGGGAGAACAGCCGTCTGAAATTTATCTATATCTCTGCTCTCCACCAGCTGGGAGAAGACAGGGAGGCCGCCCGGCTCCTGGAGGAGAAGGGGGGACTCCTGCTGGAGGATATCCGGGAGGGCGAGGACTCCATAGGAAGGCTGTGGCTGTCCCTTCACCGGGACGAGGCGGGCAGAGAGAAAAAGCTGCCCCACCAGTATGATTTTTCAGCCAGCTAGAAGACGCCCCGTCCTGTTGAATTTCCTTTCTAAATGATGTATGATAAATAGCGGATTACGTACTGAAACAGCAGAAAGGAATATTCCTATGAAAGAAGAAAACAATACAGCGAACAGCCAGGAGAGACAGAAGCTGCTGGCACACCTGCGCAGTGCAAAGGAGCTCTTTGTCATCATATCCATGCACACAAGGATGCCCTTTGTCTTCTGTGACCCGGAGACCTTTGATGATGAAGTCCTCCTCTACAAGACGGAGGAGGAGGCACAGAAGGGTGGAAAGCTTCTTCTTGCCCGGAAGGATCCGGTCAACATAGCAAAGCTGGAGAACAGGCATCTCCTTTCCTTCTACTCGAACCTGTTCACCATGGGAGTCAACGCCATGGCGATAAACAAGGGCCTGGAGGATGAGACCCATCTGCAGCTGGGAGAACTGGTAAAGAGGCCGGATATGGACAATCTTCCCGACGGGAAAAAGTGGGTGGAAAATCCCCAGTTCCATCTCACTGCCCTCTATTTTATGCAGCAGATGCGCAAGGACCCGGAGCAGCAGATGACCGAGGAATTAAAGGAGATGCAGGAGGAGCTGCTGGTGGACCTGCAGCGGGGGAAATACCTGCTGCCAGTGGAGCCGGACAAGGGACTTCTCGTGATGAAGCAGAAGGACGGGTCTGTGTTCCAGCCTGTTTTTACGGACCCGGACGAGTTCCGCAAGTTTAACAGGGAGAACAAATACAGGACAGCGGTCGTTGAGTATGCCAAGCTCCCGGATATCCTGCCGCCGGAGGCAAAAGGGGTCATCGTGAACCCGCTGGGAGTCAATATCCCGTTCCATATTGCCCGGCCAAAAAAGACGGAGACGAAATAGGGCCTGGCGTCATATGATATAGTAATTACAGCATGCGGTAGTGTCAAGTAATCTATGAAAAAATAAGTCATAAAAAATAGGCTCAGAAGAACCTTGAAAATTGCAGATATTGATATTGAAAAGCTCTCCGAGGGCTCAGGGCGCTGCCCTGAGAA
>NZ_NFLQ01000036.1 GCF_002160985.1 Lachnoclostridium sp. An118
AGATGAGATATCCCTACGAAAGTAGTAAGACCCCTTGAAGACGACGAGGTAGATAGGGCAGAGGTGGAAGCATGGTAACATGTGGAGCTGACTGTTACTAATCGGTCGAGGGCATAACCATAAAGGTTCGGGAGAAGAGATGGAAGATAGAAAAGATTTCTTGTATGTGGTTTTGAGGGTACATAATAGATGAACCAGAATGAGTCGTAAGAGATGCGTTCTGGTTTTTTATTGTGTTGCTTTTTGTTGGCCAGACAGGTGCGCCAGGGTGTATAATATTCTCAAATACAAAAGATACGGATGATGAGGGAATGAGAAAGAGAATATTTGTACTGGCAGCGCTGGCTGTTTATCTGGAACTTGTGTTCCATCTGTATATGGGGCTGGATATGCGGTATGCCCCTGTATTTTTGTGCGCTGCGGCGGCCTGGGGGCTTCTCGCCACAGCTGTGGCCTCACTTTTGCCTAAGAAGGCCCGGCGGGTTGTGGGAGCCGTCATCACGCTTCTGATGACAGTGGTCTATATGGCGGAGTGCATCTGTAAAGTGATCCTCCAGCAGTATTATCAGATCATAGGAGGGCTGGAGACCGCCGCCGGCAATCACCTGGGAGACTACAGCGCGGCTGTGTGGACAGCCCTGGCGGAGAATATCCCGGGTATCCTTCTTATGGTGGTGCTGCCTCTGGGCGTCTATTTCCTGTCGACAAGGGAGACGATAAAAGAGACCGAAGAGGAGGGAAGCAGCGAGGGGAAAAAAGAGAGACGGACAGAATGGAAACAGGCGGTCCTGGCATTTGGGGTATCCTGTGTTTTTGGTGCTGCCTGTCTGGCGGCGGTCTTTCTTCTGCCCTGGAAGGGGGATATCAACCCTGCCTATCTGGCTCGGACAGACCTTTACACAGACGACCAGGTGGAGCAGCTTGGACTTGGGACCATGCTGCTGCAGGATGTCCGACACAGTATATTCGGAACTCCAGGGGAGACGATGCCCCAGGTGGAGGAGGCGGCGGAAGGGCAGCAGGAACCGGAGGAGCCGGTGTATGATCACAATCAGATGCATATTGATTTTGAAGGGCTGGCAGCGGCGGCGTCCAGCGAGGAAGAGAGATGGCTCAGTGAATATTTCGGAAGTGTGCAGCCGGCACAGCAGAACGAGTATACGGGGATGTTTGAGGGGTACAATGTGATCTTTATCACAGCGGAGGGCTTCAGCGGCTATATGATCGACCCGGAGCTTACGCCCACCCTCTACAAAATGTCCACAGAAGGATTTGTGTTTAAAAACTTCTATTCGCCGCTTCATTTTACAAGCACGTCGGGCGGGGAATTTCAGAATCTGACAGGACTTTACCCGAGGGCAGGATTTCCGGTCAGCCTGACAGAGAGCGGAAAGCAGTCCACATACCTGCCTTTTACACTGGCAAATGCATTGAACGGGGAGGGCTATACTTCCAGCGGATATCATTTTAACCAGAATATGTACGGGCGGGAATTGTCCCACCCCAATCTTGGATATGAATGGCGGCAGGCAGATGCGTGTGAGCGACCGGTGACAAAGGAGACCGACGAGGGCGGCCGCGAGTACTGGCCCCAGTCGGACGACTACATGGTACAGCAGACGTTTGAGGACTATGTGGATAAAGAACCATTTAACATCTACTATCTGACCATCAGCATGCATCTTCCCTACGGGTATGACAGCAATGAGATGTCCAGGCGAAACTGGGACCAGGTGGCCTCTCTCCCTTATTCGGACAAAACAAAGGCCTACCTTGCGGCAGGACTGGAGCTGGAGAAAGGACTGACCCATCTGCAGGCGGACCTGGAGGAGGCGGGTATTGCGGACCACACACTGATCGCCATGGCACCGGATCACGTGCCCTACTCGGATCTGGATATTCTGGAAGAACTGGCAGGGCAGGATTTCGGTTCTGACTCGGTGGAGACGCTGGACGAGGAAAATGTGAGCCTGGATGTGTACAAGAATACCTGGATCCTATGGTCAGCCGGCATGGAGGAACCTGTGGAGGTGGAGAAAGTCTGCTCCCAGGTGGATATACTCCCCACCCTTCTCAATCTTCTGGGCGCAGAATATGACTCCCGGATGCTGGCGGGCATTGATGTGCTGTCTGACCAGGAAGGGATGGCGGTCTTTTTCTCCAGATCCTGGATCACGGACCAGGGGACTTACAGCAGATATACAGAGGAGTTTCAGCCTGCACCGGATGTGGAGATGACAGAGGAAGAAAAGAATGTGTATGTGGAAAATAAAAAGTACCTGGCGGACTGCCGTCTGCGGCTGGGAGAACTGATCATAGAGACGGATTACTACCGGAAGGCGCTGCCGTAGCCTTCCGATTTTTCTGGTATTAATAGGGCCATGCAATAGTCGCATGCCTCTATTTCGGGCATATGACAGAAAAAGTTATTGACATATACCCGAAATAAAACTATACTTTACAGAAGAGAAGGCGACAGTCACCAGAAAAGGGAGAGAGAAATGCGACAGGAGGAGATGAAAAATGCCAAGACCCAGAAAATGCAGACGGGTGTGTGAGTATCCCCGGACTCTTGTATTTGCTCCGGCAGGGGGCAGGAAGAAAGAGACCGTGAACATGACCGTGGACGAGTACGAGACGATCCGTCTCATCGACGGCGAGGGATATTCCCAGGAGCAGTGCGGAAAACAGATGGAGATTTCCCGCACCGCGGTCCAGCTTGTCTACGCCTCCGCCAGAAAAAAGCTGGCGAGGGCACTGGTGGAGGGGCTGACTCTCTCCATCGGCGGAGGGGATTACCAGCTCTGCCGGGGAGACGGGGACTGCGGGGCCTGCGGCGGATGCTACAAATACGCCATCAGCCGGAAATATGAAAAACCGAAGGGAGACAGGATCATGAGGATAGCAGTTACATATGAAAACGGACAGGTGTTCCAGCATTTCGGACACACGGAGCAGTTTAAGATTTACGATGTGGAGGAGGGGAAGGTCATCGCCTCGGAGGTGGCGGATACGGACGGACAGGGACACGGAGCCCTGGCAGGCGTGCTCTCTGCCCTGGGTGCGGACGCACTTATCTGCGGCGGCATCGGCGGAGGCGCCGTACAGGCGCTGACTGCCGCAGGCATACAGCTTTACGCCGGAGTGTCAGGGGATGCGGACCAGGCGGTGGAGGAGCTGCTGGCAGGAAAGCTCTCGCCTAACGCAGAGGCCAACTGCGACCACCACGGACACGGGGAAGGACACCATGACTGTAAAGGACATGGCGAGGGACATCACGGGTGCGGAGGACACGGAGAAGGGCACCACGGGTGTGGACACTAAGGAGAGTACGGAAAAAGCACAGGAAAGGCATGGGAAAAGTACGGAATTCAAATATAAGAAGATAAAAAGAGGCAGGGCGCCCTCTGCTAGCGATCAGCATGCAGAAGGCGTCCTGCCTTTTCCATTTCTTCAGCAGAAGGGGGAAGGACATCCTCCAGAGAGTAGGGGATGCCCAGTTCCTTCCACTTGTAGACTCCCAGCGTGTGGTAGGGAAGCACCTCCACCCGCTCCACATTGGCGAGGGAGCGGATAAAGGCATCCATTTCACGCAGGTCCGTCTCTTTATCTGTGAGGCCGGGGACAAGGACGTGGCGTATCCAGACCGGCACGCCCAGCTCATCAAGGAGGCGGGCCATGTCCAGGATGTTGTCATTTCCCCGGCCGGTCAGCCCAAGATGTCCCGCCGGGTCAATCATCTTCAGATCCAGGAGCACAAGGTCCACGTACTTCATCAGCTCCAGAAACCTGCTGTAAAAGGGCTCTTCCCGGGTAAAGGGGGCGCCGGAGGTGTCGAGGGCAGTGTGGACGCCGGCCTCCTTTGCCTTCCTGAAAAACTCCACCAGGAAATCTATCTGGAGCAGGGGCTCCCCGCCGCTGACCGTGATGCCGCCGCCTTTGCCCCAGTAGAGGCGGTAGCGGAGAGCCTGGGCGAGAAGCTGGTCAGCGCTCACCCTGAGAGCCTGGCCGGAGGTCAGCGCCCAGGTGTCCGGGTTGTGGCAGAAGCGGCACCGCAGGGGACAGCCCTGCAGGAAGATGAGAAACCGGATGCCCGGTCCGTCCACGGAGCCGAAGCTCTCCGTGGAGTGGACAAGGCCCGTGACATGGCCTTTGCTGCTGCCTGGCTGTGAGGCTGGCTGTGAGGGGTATTCTGGCAGGTGTTCCATCTTACAAGTTCCTCCTGTGTGCAATAGGTGTGTTACATGGTTTTGTGGCAGGTCCGGGCGATCACGTCCAGCTGCTGCTCTCTTGTCAGGCTGATGAATTTCACCGCGTAGCCGGACACACGGATGGTGAAGTTGGCGTACTCCTCCTTCTCGGGATGCTCCATGGCGTCAATGAGCTTCTCCACGCCGAATACATTGACGTTGAGATGGTGGGCGCCCTGGAAGAAATAGCCGTCCAGGATGGAGGTGAGATTGCGCACCCGCTCTTCCTGTGAGTGTCCCAGAGCGTCCGGGTGGATGGTCTGGGTGTTGGAGATGCCGTCCAGGGCCCACTCGTAGGGGAGCTTGGCCAGGGAGTTGAGGGAGGCCAGAAGCCCGCTCTTTTCGGCGCCATAGCTGGGATTGGCTCCGGGAGAGAGGGGTTCTCCTGCTTTGCGCCCGTCAGGCAGGGAGCCGGTGGCTTTGCCGTACACCACGTTGGAAGTGATGGTGAGGATGGAAGTAGTCGGCTCGGAATCCCGGTAGGTGTGGTGCTGGCGGATCTTCTGCATAAAGGTTTTTAAGAGCCAGACCGCAATGTCGTCCGCGCGGTCATCGTCATTTCCGTACCTGGGGAAATCCCCGATCGTCTCGTAGTCCGTCACGATGCCGTCCTCATCCCGGATGGTCCGGACTTTGGCGTATTTGATGGCGCTTAAGGAGTCCACCACATGGGAGAAGCCGGCGATGCCCGTGGCAAAGGTGCGGCGCACGTCGGTGTCGATGAGGGCCATGAGGGCGGACTCGTAGTAGTACTTGTCGTGCATGTACTGGATCAGATTCAGGGCATTTACGTAGAGCCCTGCCAGCCATCCCATCATGGAATCAAAGCGGTGCATCACCTCATCGTAGTTCAGATACTCGGATGTGATGGGCCTGTTTTCCGGTCCCACCTGCTCCTTGGTGCGCTCGTCCACACCGCCGTTGATGGCGTAGAGGAGACATTTTGCCAGATTGGCCCTGGCACCGAAGAACTGCATCTCCTTCCCGGTCTGGGTGGCAGACACGCAGCAGCAGATGGAGTAGTCGTCCCCCCAGATGGGCCGCATCACGTCGTCATTTTCATACTGGATAGAGCTGGTATCTATGGAAATGCGGGCAGCGTAGGCCTTGAAGTTCTCCGGAAGACGGGTGGAGTAGAGGACCGTCAGGTTAGGCTCGGGAGAGGGTCCCATATTTTCCAGTGTGTGGAGGAAGCGGTAGTCGGTCTTTGTCACCATGGAGCGGCCGTCCTGCCCCATGCCCGCCACCTCCAGGGTCGCCCATACGGGATCCCCGGAGAAGAGCTGGTTGTAAGAGGGGATGCGGGCGAATTTCACCATGCGCAGCTTCATGGCCAGGTGGTCGATGAGCTCCTGGGCCTCACGTTCTGTCAGTATGCCTGCGGCAAGATCCCTCTGGATGTAGATGTCCAGGAAGGTGGAGATGCGCCCCACGCTCATGGCAGCCCCGTTCTGGGTCTTGATGGCCGCCAGGTAGCCGAAGTAGAGCCACTGCACTGCCTCCCGGGCGTTTTCGGCGGGCCGGGAAATGTCAAAGCCGTAGGAGGCCGCCATCTCCTTCATCTGTCCCAGTGCCCGGATCTGTTTGGCCAATTCCTCCCTCTGGCGGATGATGTCATCTCGCATGGAGCCGTAGCCGCAGTGGTCGAAATCCTCCTTTTTGGCCTGGATCAGAAGGTCGATGCCGTAGAGGGCTACCCGGCGGTAGTCTCCCACAATGCGTCCCCTTCCATATGTGTCCGGCAGCCCGGTGATGATCTTGCTGTGCCGGGCCTTTTTGATCTCCGGCGTGTAGGTATCGAACACGCCCTGGTTGTGGGTCGTGTGGTACTCGCTGAAAAATTTGTGGAGTACAGGGTCAGGGGTGTAGCCGTAGGTGGTGCAGGCTTCCTCCGCCATGCGGATGCCGCCAAAGGGCATGAAGGCCCGCTTCAGGGGCTTGTCTGTCTGCAGTCCCACCACCTTTTCCTGGTCCTTCAGGGCCTGGCTTATATAGCCGGGCCCGTGGGAGGTGATGGTGGAGACGATATCGGTGTCCATGTCCAGGACGCCGCCTTTCGCCCGCTCCTCTTTCTGGAGCTTTTGCAGCTCGTTCCAGAGAAGGCGGGTGGAGTCAGCCGGGCCCTCCAGAAAAGAGGCGTCCCCCTCGTAGGGCGCGTAGTTGTGCTGGATGAAGTCCCGGACATTGATCTCTTCCCTCCAGAGCCTTCCCTCAAAACCATTCCACTGTGTTTTCTGCATCATATGGTCATCCTCCTTCATACACTGCCCGGGATCTGTCCTGCACCTGCCGGCCTGGAAGACACAAAAAAAGACCGTCCGGGCATACATTTTATGCCCAGACGGTCGGCTCTTATCATTCCCTATACTTCATGTGGTCCATTCCACTTCCGTCAGTCGTATAAGTACTTTCTAATATAGCATTTCCAAAATAAATGTCAAGTGAGAAATTTTGCTTACTGCATATCCTCCTGCACCTGCCGGATCTGTTTTTCCAGACTCGCAGCCGCCTCGGGAGAGAGGCTGTCAAGAAGAGACTGGATGCCCGTGCGGATCTTCTCCGGGTCATAGGGGATTTCCAGGGCAAAGTCGCTGTAGGCGCGGATCTTCTGGAAGTAGAGGGAGGCCTCCTTCTCTTCTTTTGCGTCCCGGCACATCTGGTACATGGCCACACAGTCTGTGGCGTCCACATCGGTGCATTCTTTGCAGATCCATTTTCCAAGAAAATAATATGTTCCGCCTGCCTGGTAGATAAATCCCGGTAGGCCAAGAAGTGTCTCGAGCATGATGATTGTTCCTCCTTTTTCTGAGAGTCCTGCGGCGCAGGACGGGCTGTATTTCTGTATTCAGTATAGCACAAAAATGGCAGAGAGTAAAAACGAGGTTGTCTTTTCAAACATTTTTACAAAAAAGAACTATTAAGGGATAAATATTGAACTATAATTCCCTATAAATTATAATAGAGGCATAAATTTTGTTTGAGGAGGGATAAAATGCATGGACAGGATAAAAAAAGGGATAGCAATTTTGCTGTTGGGTACTTTGCTTACGGATTTATCCGCTGCAGGCACAGGGATAAGCAGTGTTAAAGCAGAGGATCTGGTTGAAGAGAATGAGGGAAACGAAAAGGTGACCAGTGATCAGCAAAGCCTGACAGAAGATACAAGTGCCCCTAAGATTACAGGTGTTCGATTAGTACCGGAGGAAGCGATTTATTCCGGAACACAATTGATGCTTAAGGTGGATTACGAAGAAAACGGGAGTGGACTTGCTGGTATCACAGTTTCCTATAATCTGTCGGATCCTTCTATGAGTGTCACTGAATCATACTATGGATTGAAATATGCCGAAGACGGGTATATCGGTCAGGGAACTGCTTCCCTTACATCATCTCCGTCTTACCGTTTCCCGGGAAAATATATGATCAGTGAAGTGAGAGCAGAAGACAAAGCCGGAAATTCTACATCCTATTATATGGACACCGCATCTGGTGATTTGGTCAATATAAGCGATGAAACGGATAGATTCCTGCCGGAAACATCATCCTATGACGTGGTGCTGGCAGAAAGCGATGGCATCAAGATAAAGGACTTCCATACGGAAGGAAATGTGGATAAAGATAACGTAACAGCAGGGACCTCTTTCAGATTTGCGATAACTTTACAGAATGACACAGACACAAACATACCGATTGATCCTGCATTGTGCCATATTTCCTGGTTCAGTTCTGAGGCGGGATACAGTTACACCCATGTTACCGCACAGGGAGAGAAGTTTGAATTGGCGGCAGGAGATGAGAAAGACATATATTTTCCGATAGAGATAGGGGAATATGAAATGTCTGGAAAGAGATCTCTTGAACAGATATGGATCAACTGCTGGTCAGAGGGGGGAGACGGGATCAATCTGCCGGCGGTTACTTATTCAGAGTGGGGAGATGGCGTATCGACAGCGCTTGTGGGATGCAATATGGATAACAATGTGGTTGATGTCTGGCCGTATCAGGAAGAACTTTCTTATACGGTGACTGCTTCGGAAAGTCAAGATGTAACGGCGCCGATCATAACGAAGATTTCCGCGGAGCCGTGGAAAGTTACTGCCCCGGGACATGTGACTTTACAAGTATGGACGGAGGGAGAAGAGACAGAGATAGAGTATATCGGCGGCATGTTTAGAGACAAAGGCAGAGAGCAGGGCGGGCTGATGTTTGATGAAGATGATGTGACTTACTCTTCGGAAAGTCACTGCTATACGGTGGAAATCGAGATTGACAATACGATGCTTAGCGGGGTTTATGAATTGCAATATATAAATATCGCAGATGAAAACTGGAACCAAAGATCATACGTATTGAGAGATGGATATCTGGAGGAAGAATTTTCGGGAGCTGACGCCTGCCCAAAGGTTGAAACATGCAGTTTTGACATCACAGAGAGCTTAGCGGATGAAGATTTTACTCCGCCAGAGATTGTACAAATGGAATTAGAAAGGAACAAAATTAAAGCTGGAGATGATCTGCAGTGTAAATTGCAGATCAATGATACATCCGGACTGTCAAAGGTTTCTCTGATGTATTATGCGGATACAGATATGAATGGACTGTATGAATTTTTTAAACTGGATAGCGAAAATATTATTCTTGGGGAGTCCGGTTATATATGTACCTTTGAGCTGGACCCATACTGTGTGCCAGGGGGGTATGAACTCCAGAACATTAATCTGTATGATGGATCAGTCCGGGCCAACGGATCAGTGTATTCATATGACAGAGATCGGCACTGCTTCACTAGCGGCAGCGGAGAAGTCGCTATATCAGACGATATCTCGTATCATCTGTCAGTTACACAGGAGGAAAATACATCTATTGTAAATGTTCAGTTTGCGGATTTGGAGAGAGCTGTCACCAGCGCCCAAAATGGAGGAACAGTGGTCCTTACAGGAGCATATATAGGAGCGTCGACTGGAAATGCGATTACCCCTGACTTTTTGAAGACAGTAAAGGAAAAGGAGATAACGGTCATTATCCCGGACCAGGACAGAAACTCAGAGATAGTTATTGAAGGAGCAGGTCTGTCAGTGATATCGAAGGGAACTAAGCAGTTGAAAATTAATCGTGGGGATTTGACAGAAGAACCCGCGGGAGTCGGAGAGGATGATATTTATTATCCCGTTGAAGTATATACGACAGATACGACTGTTCCGCTTGTGATGAGGATTAAACTGGACAATGAGTTCCTGGAGCAGTGCAGTGACAATCCTATACGGATCTCAAAAGTAAATGCAGATGGAAACATATCAATCATACAAGATAATCTGACGGTAACAGAAGAAGGATATCTGGAGATTGGATTTCCCGATGGATTACAGGGAACAGGGGTTGCAACACAGGTACTGGACGCAGGACCTGCGGTACGCGGCATAGGGCAGGAATTTTCTTTTGTCGTGTCATCCAGCGCGGACAAAGTTACAAAGGGGGATATCAATGGAGACGGACAGGTTAACCTGGTGGATCTGATGCAGTGTCTAAATCACGTGGGGAGGAAAGCGGAACTGACAGGGGATGCTCTTCTGGCTGCTGATATTGATCAGAATGGCAGTGTTAATTTGGTAGATCTGATGAGACTTTTGAACTATGTGGGAAGAAAAAGCACAACTTTGTGATTGAGTTTGGAGGAAAGAATATGTACAGAAAATTAAAAAAGAGAATTTTGTGGTTAGTGGCTGCTGTCATGCTTGCCGGACTCTGCTTTCCTGGAATGGAAGTGATGAATGTAAGAGCGGAAGAAAGTAGCGACACCTCCCAGGACGAGTATGGAAAAGGGATAAAAATAAAAGATATGTGGCTGGAAGGAGATACGGAGCTATCTAATTTAAAAGCAGGAGATGCCTTTGAGATCACATTGCTTCTCTATAATGACTCGGATAAGGATGCGACTGTGCGGCCCAACTATTGCAGTCTTACATGGCGCAAGAAAGGGGAGTCAGCCAGCGATTCACCGAAGACCCTTTCGTGTGATGGGACATATGGTGCATACCTATTATCTCCGGGGGAAGAGAAAGAGTTGACACTGGAGATGCAGATTGGAAAGTACGAGTCAGTGGGCGGCGAATGGCAATTGCAATATATCAATCTAAATGATGCTAACGGGGCGTTAACGTCAACCGTGTATTTTTATGATCCCGATAGGGACAATACGAAAATGACCGGGAGATGCGGTGGTAATCGGATAGAGGATCTTCCCTATGCTGGAGAGATGGATTTTACAGTTGCCTCTTCTGAAACACTAGACACAGAGCCTCCGTTTTTAGGGAGTATTTCTGTTACACCTGCAGAGGTTAAAGCACCCGGGAATGTGCAGTTAAAATTTAAAACGCAGGGAGAAATCGCTCCTATAACAGATGTATCCGTTCGTTTTATGAGTGAAGACAATCTGAGCTATATGTTAGTTGCTGCTTACACGAGTGATGAAAAAGATGAATTTTATTACTCTGATGCGGAAGAATGTTATATTGTGGAATACACAGTGCCGGAGACAACCTTGGAGGGGACTTATACCTTGGATCATCTCTCTTTGCATGACGAGGCTGGCAACTATATTAATTATATGAATTCAGACGGAAAACTTGTCGACCAGAGTGGAGAATACACAGATATCCCCAAGGTAGACACTTGTAAATTTACAGTGACTGAAACAGAGATGACAGATCGGGACTTTACCGCTCCGCGGCTTGCCGGAATTGAAGTGCTCAATCCTGAGCTCTCTGCTTCGGATACATTGAAAGTCCGCATACAAGCTGAGGAGGAGACTGGTATTTCCAGTGTGACTATGACCTATGTCTGTGACAATAGTACGGAGGGGACCTATAACTCTTATCTTACAATCCACAGCAAGAGCATTGTGAAAGAAGAAACAGGTTATATATGCGAATTTGACATAGTGCCATACTGCGCTGGCGGTGTATACGATTTTGAGAGTATACTGTTGACAGATACATCACTAAATATGAATGGTTCGTGGTCCTACTATGACAAACGGAGCAATCTTGTCACAGGAGGCAACCAGGTTTCTTTTAGCCCGCAGACATCGCTGTCCCTGTCTGTCACCCAAGCGGAAGACATGCAGTTGTTGGATATTCGGACAGATAATATTGCTGAAAAAGTCAAGAATACAGAAGAGGGAACGACAGTGGTGGTACAGGGTTCCCTTATGGATGAACTGGAAATCCGGCTGTTTACCGCTGAATTTTGGAATGTTGTCAAGGAAAAAGACTTGACGGTGATCGTTCCAGATGAAAAGGCCAATGCCGAGATCGTAGTGAAGGGAGCGGATATAAAAAAGGCAGTTGACCTGGAACTCAAGGTCCAGCGGGAGGATAGGCACAGATGGTATGCAGGTACCCCGGAAAATGACATCTATTATCCGGTCCATGTGGCGACAACAGATGCCTCTTTCCCGATTACGGTCCGTATCCGCATAGAACAGGACTTTCTGCATCAGTGCGGGGAAAACCCGTTACGGATTTCGCGCGTTTACTGGGAAGGAGACAAAGTACCTATGCAGGACGATCTGGTACTTATTAAGGACAACCTGAAAGTTACAGATGACGGATACTTGGAAATCAATTTCCCCAATGGTCTGCAGGAGACTGGGATTGCGACAAAGACTTTAGATGAGGGGACAACTGGAAAGAGCCTTACCAGTCAAGTGTTTTCCTTTTTTGTGACACCTAGTACAAAAACGAGCAGTGTAACCAAAGGGGATATTAGTGGAGACGGTCAGATCAATCTGGTGGATCTGATGCAGTGCCTGAACCATGTGGGACGCAAGGAGATTTTGTCGGGAGAGGTGCTGCAGGCAGCCGATATAGATCAAAATGGCAATGTCAATCTGGTGGATCTGATGCGGCTGTTGAATTATGTGGGAAGGAAGGCGCCTTCTCTATAAAATATAATACAATGAAAAACAGGGCGAATTTGGAACAATTCGCCCTGAAGATTATGATTTATCCTGAACTGCCTGGATATAGTGGGAAATAATCTGTTCCAGATGCTCTTTTTTATCGGTGGGACAAAGCGAGATCATCCCTATAATGGAGTCATAATTATCGGAAGATTCGGTGGAGCCATACAAAATATAATCAACGGAAACATGAAGAGCGTCTGAAAGATTGCATAGAGTTCGTACAGACATGTTTTTGAGGCCCAATTCGATGTCATAACAAAATCTGGGCGTGATCTCAGCCATCTCTGCAAGAGTTTCCCTTGAATATCCGTTTAAAAGTCGTTGTTTTTTAATGCGTTCACCCATAATTACGGGATCGAAAGAAGCCATGCATTCATCTCCAATCAAATGTTTTAGATTTTATCTTAAAAGATAATTTAGCAGTTGATAGTGAAATAGATATGAACCAATAAGGGATAAACTTGAGTTTCCGCAAACTGCATTGAAAAGATAGATATGTCTTCTCCAAGTACCAATCTGCCGCTTTTTGAAAAATTCAGAATGGCAGTACCGAGAATAGAGGCACTTTTATAAGCCCCGCCGGAACCGGGCTTGGGGAGGCATATTCTTTTATCTATTCAGGCGGTCAGCTTAAGGCAGAGTTGACGGTATGTCGGACGCTTTGTCCTGTACCAGAGCCGGATGCCCTCTTTGGCATGTGACAGTATGCCGGAGATGCCTTTTGC
>NZ_NFLQ01000037.1 GCF_002160985.1 Lachnoclostridium sp. An118
CGCCATGATTGCGCAGATTTTGGAGAAAATGCGCTGATCACGCAGAAATAGAAAAACTGGTACTTCATTCACAGAGCATTTTCCTGTATACTGGAGAAGGACGAAAAATCACAGACAGGAGAACAAAGATGAAGTATAAAAGCAGATGGAGCGGCCTGACCGTCCTGGCGTGCGCAGCAGTTTTCATAGGAAGCACGGCGGCCCTGGGCGGATGCTCCGGACAGGCTTCCTCCTTCGGGACAGGGAGCCAGAGCGGGGGAGACCCCGCCCAGGTGGAATTTTTTGCCATGGACACCTACATGACCCTCACAGCCTACGGCGACGGGGCGGAGGCGGCCCTGGAGAAGGCCCAGGCCCAGGTGGAGAAGCTGGAGAGCGAGTGGTCCGTGACAGACGAGAACAGCGAGATCTACCAGCTTGACCACAGCGGGGGAAATCCGGTGACCCTAAGTGAAGACACGGCGGATATCGTGAGCTTTGCCCTGGAGATGGCCAGGGAGACGGACGGGGACCTGGACCCCACCATCTACCCGGTGCTGGAGGCCTGGGGCTTTACCACGGATGAGAACCGGATACCCTCCCAGGAGGAGCTGGACGCCCTCCTTGCCAATGTGGGATATGAGAGAGTGCAGATGGACGGCACCACAGTCCAGCTTCCCGCCGGCATGGAGTTTGACCTGGGTGCTGTGGGAAAAGGATACGCGGGAGACATCCTGGCCCGGCTCCTCAAGGACGAAGGCGTCACCTCGGCCCTTCTCGACCTGGGGGGCAACATCCAGGCTGTGGGCGAGAGGCCCGGCGGGGGCGACTGGCGGCTGGGGATCCGCAGTCCCTTTGACGGGGGCGAGGGAGTCCTGGGCATGCTCCTTGCCTCTGACTGCGCGGTCGTCACCTCCGGCAACTACGAGCGGTATTTTGTGGGGGAGGATGGAAAGGAATACGGACACATCATTGACCCGGACACAGGCTATCCTGTGGACAATGGGCTTGCCTCCGTCACCATCATCACAGAGGAGGGGAAAAGAGGGGACGCCCTCTCCACATCCATGTTCGTAAAAGGGCTGGATGAGGCTTCCCGGTACTGGCGGGACCACCAGGATTTTGAGATGCTCCTTGTCACCCAGGACGGCCAGATATACCTGACGGAAGGGATTGAAGACCAGTTTACACTGAGCAGTGATTTCGGAAATATGGAGACCCATGTGATAAAGAGGGATGAGCAGTAGGCTCATCCCTCTTTTGTAGATCCCGCCATGTAAATCCCGTCAGATGCTCCCCTCAGGGCGTGGCCAGGTATTCATATACCGGCTCCAGATATTTCTTGTCGATCCAGCTGCAGGAGCGGCCGGAGGCCTCAAGAAGGGCCGTCTCCCATGGCTCGCAGGAGGCCGGGTCCTTTTTGGCCACCGCTTTTTGCAACATCCGGCAGAGAGTCCTGTCCTTAAAGCTCATGGCGGACTCATCCCAGGCGCCCCGGCCGTAGAAGAGCACCACGTTCCCGGGCAGTCCTTTTAAGTTCCGCTCCCTGAGCTGCTCCACAGCCTTCTCGTCCCAGGGGGAGGCCCCCACGGCGAAGAGGACCACCTTCTTACCTGCAAGCGCTGCGCTGTTCTTTCTCATCCAGGAGACGCCGGAGAGCCCTCCGGCGTAGATGCCGCCGCACAGGATGATGCAGTCAGCTTTCATGATATCCCCGCTGGCAGCGCTCCTGACATCCTTCACATCCCGGGCGCCCCGGCCCAGCTCCTCCGCCGCCATGTGGGCATACTGCCTGGCTGCTCCGTATCTGGAGCTGTAAAGTATGATCGTCTCACTCATAGTCTCTCCTCCTGCTTTCTCTGCTCATTTTGTTCTCTTTGTTCACACTGCCCCGGCTGCCGTTCCGACTGCTGCTTTGGCTGCTCCAGTCTGTCTATCCCGCAGTACAGTTTCATGAGGAGCCGGAAAAGCTGCTCCATCTCTTCGTCTGAGTAGACAGAAAAAAGGTCCCCCAGCTTTTTGGTGTGAAGCTGTGCTGCCTGCCGGAAGTAGGCTGCCAGCTCCTCTGTGGGACTGATGACGCAGGCCCGCCCGTCAAGGGGATTCCTGGAGATGGTGACCAGCCCCTTCTTCTCCAGGGAGGCGGCCAGCTTTTTGATGTTCTGGCGGGAGCAGCCGAGAAGCTCACCTAACTGGGTGAAGGTCATGTCCTCCCCGGACTGGCGCAGCATGGTCAGCAGCATGAACTGCTTCAGGGTGACCTGGCCGTCCGCCCTGTCAAAGCTGGTCTGGAGCCGGTTCCCCGCGATGAAGAGGGTGCTGAAGATGGCCCGCCCCTGCCCGTCTCTCGTGTGCCTGAATTTTTCGATCAGATCCGCTATCTGCATAGTCCATCCGCTCCCTGATAAGATTAATAAATGGAATTAATGAGTAACTAGTTACCTATATAGTATGATAAAACAGCGGGATAGTCAACTGGAAACTAGATGTCTGCCAACCGTAGAGTATATACTGCTTAACAAAATGGAACTTCTTCCGGCCCGCAGAGAGGTCTATACTAAAGCTGTAAGATAAAAGAGCAGGATCGCAAGGAGGGATCACAATGGAATATGCAACATTAAATAGTGGAGTAAAAATGCCTATGGCAGGAATAGGGACCTTCCTTCTGACGCCGGACGAGGCGGAGAATTCCGTTGCCCACGCCCTGAAAGACGGTTACCGCCTGATCGATACAGCAAACGCCTATGTAAATGAAAAGGCAGTGGGACGCGCCATCAGAAAATCCGGCGTTGACCGCAGTGAGATTTTCCTGGAGACAAAGCTGTGGCCCTCTTTCTACGAGCAGGAGGATGCAGTGGACAAGACGCTTGAGAGACTGGATACAGATTACATCGATCTGCTCCTGATCCATCAGCCCGCAGGAAACTATGTGGCCGGCTACCGACTGATGGAAAAGGCATATAAAGAAGGCAAGGTGAAGGCAATCGGACTTTCCAACTTCAATAAAGAGCAGATCCAGGAGATCCTTGACATATGCGAGGTGAAACCGGCAGTCCTCCAGACGGAGGTACACCCCTATGACCAGGAGAAGGAGCTGAAGGAATTCCTCGCCAAAGCTGACATCGTCATCCAGGCGTGGTATCCTCTGGGACACGGGGACGCGGCGCTCCTGCAGGAGCCAGTGTTTGCAAAGCTGGGAGAAAAATACAAAAAGAGTCCGGCACAGATCATCCTGCGCTGGCATATCCAGGACGGAAACATCGTGATACCCGGTTCCAAAAATCCGGACCATATCCGCGACAACTTTGACCTGTTCGACTTTGCCCTGACGGAGGAGGAGATGGCAGAGATCAGCGCTCTGGACCAGAATAAGAGGTATTACACAACGGGGATACAGGGACGACGGACGGTGAAAGCGACTATACTCTGGAGACAAAGGTCGTGGACGTGATGAACGATCCGGTGTTTGGAGACTACGGAAGGCTCATTTTCCCGGTGGATAAGTCGATCAGTGACGACCTGGAGCTTCAGGATGTGGGAGACATCCTGACATGGTACAACAATGTGGACCCGGAGCGCACGGTGGAAATAGCGAATTATCTGAGGGACCAGGCCGCCTCCGGCGATCAGATCTTCTACGACATCTACACAGACGAGGAGAAGGCGGAAGACCCGGACAAGGAAAACGCAGGCCTCTTTTTCTTCCGGGGAGAGCCGGGAGCGAAGACGGCCATCGTCAATGCGGGCGGTGGATTTGCGTATGTGGCTGCCATGCACGACAGCTTTCCCCAGGCCCTGGAGCTGTCCAAAAAGGGCTACAACGCCTTTGCCCTCATTTACCGGCCCGGCGCGGACACAGCCTGCGAAGACCTGGCAAGGGCAATCGCCTTTCTCCATGAACACGCGCAGGAGCTGGATATCGACATGGCGGACTACTCCCTGTGGGGCGGCTCGGCAGGCGCCCGGATGGCGGCATGGCTCGGGTCCTATGGCACGGAGGCCTTCGGGGAAAACGAGTACCCGGCACCGGCGGCTGTGGTCATGCAGTACACCGGACTGTCCGATGTGACAGGGGACGAGCCTCCCACCTACGCCTGCGTGGGGACCAGCGACGGGATTGCCTCCTACCGCTCGATGGAGGATTACATCAGCCGGATACAGGACAACGGGACCAATGCGGAGATTGAAGTGTTCGACGGACTGCGGCACGGCTTCGGCCTGGGAGAGGGGACCGTGGCGGAGGGCTGGATCGACCGCGCCGTCAGCTTCTGGGAGCAGAATAGAACTGTGGCCTGTCCGTTTTTTGATGCGGTAGCTTCGGAAGCAACTAAAAATGAGTATAACACAATATAACAGTTGACAACAGTAATATACTGTTATATACTGTTTAACAGAAGGAGGATGAATATGCAGATCATCATCAACCATTCATCCATGGTCCCGATCTACGAGCAGATCATCGAGCAGGTGAAGGCTCTCATCCTGAAGGGTGAACTGAAGGAGAACGACCCGCTTCCTTCTGTGCGGTCGCTGTCAAAGGAGCTGAAGATCAGTGCTCTGACTGTTAAAAAAGCGTATGACAACCTGGAGCAGGAGGGATTCACGGTTACCGTGCATGGGAAAGGTACCTATATCGCAGCCTCCAACACGGAACTGATGAAGGAAGAGAAGCGAAGGGAAGTGGAAGCCGATCTTGAACTGGCCATTCAGAAAGGCAGAAGATACGGGATGCAGGATGAAGAGATAAGAGAATTATTTTCACTCATTTTGGAGGAATAGGCTATGTTAAAGTTAGAAAATGTCAGGAAAAACTATGACCGCTTCACCCTGGAGTGCTCCCTGGAGGTGCAGCCCGGCTGTATCACCGGCCTCGTGGGCCAGAACGGCGCAGGCAAGAGTACGACCTTTAAGGCGATCCTGGGGCTCATCCACACGGACGGCGGCCGGATCACCCTGCTGGGGAAGGATACGAAAGCTCTGACCACGGCGGACAAGGAGAGGGTGGGCGTGGTGCTTTCCAATTCCGGTGTCAGCGAGTATCTGACGGTCCGGGACACGGCGGCCATGCTCGATGGATTTTACCGCTCCTTTGACCGGGCGGATTTTCTGGAGAAGTGCCGCGGGTACCAGCTCCCTGTGGACAGGAAGATCAAAGAATTTTCCACCGGCATGAAGGCGAAATTAAAGCTTCTTATCGCCATCAGCCACGGGGCGGATTTTCTCCTGCTGGATGAGCCAACGGCAGGGCTTGACGTGGTGGCAAGGGACAGCCTCCTTGGCATCCTGCGGGAGTACATGGAGGAGGACGAGAACAGGGCCATCCTGATAAGCTCCCATATTTCCACAGACCTGGAGGGGGTATGCGACGACCTCTACATGATCCATGAAGGGCGCATCATCCTCCACGAAGAGACGGATGTGCTGCTCGGAAGCTACGGTCTTTTGAAGCTGGACCCGGAGCAGTACGCCTCTGTGGACCAGCAGTATTTCCTGCGGGTGAAAAAGGAGCCCTACGGCTACAGTGCCCTCACGGACCAGAAGCAGTTTTATATAGAGAACTATCCGAAGGTCGTGATAGAAAACAGCGGCATCGATGATATGATCACAATGATGATAAGAGGTGAACGAGTATGAAAGGGCTATTGATCAAGGATTTCAGACTGCTGAAAAATCAGAAGAACTTCTTTATATTGGTGTTTGTCATGGCGGTATTTCTCACGATAACAGGCGGCGATGAGTCATCGCCTGCCACCTTTGTGCTCCCCTATGTGGGCTTTGTGTGCTCCTTTTTTGTGTTGAGCACTATCAGCTACGATGAATACGACAATGGCAACGCCTTCCTCTTTACACTGCCCTTTGACAGGAAGATCTATGCGCTGGAGAAATATATCTTCGGCATCGTGACAGGCGGAGCGGGCCTTCTCCTCATCCTGGCCTTTATCCTTATATACACAGACGGGATGGCAGGAGCTGAGCAGACGGGAGAGACCCTGTTCACCGCCGGAGTGAGCGCGGCCCTTCTGTTCTTTTTCCTGGCTGTCATGATCCCCTTCCAGCTCAAATTCGGGCCGGAGAAAGGGCGTATCGCCATGTTCATCGTCCTGCTGGGGACTATGGCCCTCGTCTTTGGCATCGTAAAGCTGGCAGGTCTGGATGATTCAGCACTGCGGGAGGCTGCCAGAGTTATGGGACGCATGGGACTGTCAGGCGTGGCCGCAGTGTGTATAGCCGCAGCGGCGGCTGTGATGGTGATCTCCATGTTCATCAGCGCTAGGATACTGGAGAAGAAAGAGTTTTAGGAGCAAAGCTTTTGAAGATAAACGAGTTTTGAAAAAGGAGCGGTCATGACAGGAATCATCGCTGTGGCGGGCCTGGTCATTTTTACAGTCCTGGTCTCCGCCTGGAATCACCGTGAGGGGAGAAAATGGAAGCGGGCAAGGGTCCTCTCCTCCTTCGGACAGAAGCCGGAGGAGGGGGAGCGCCCCTCTGAGCAGACCAGGATACTCTGGGAGAAGACAAAGACAGAAAACGGACTGGACGACATCACCTGGAGCGATCTGGACCTGGACGACGTCTTTGTCAGGGTCAACACCTGCTGCTCCTGGGTGGGGGAGCAGGTCTTCTACAAGAGCATGAGGGATATGGACGCAGAGCCTGACAGGCTGGCGGCCCTGGAGGAGGATATCACCTGGCTGGACCAGAACGAAAAGGAGCGGCAGGAGCTGCAGCTTCGCCTGTTCGACCTGGGCAAAAAGGAAAACAGCTGCTACGTGCCTGAGCTCATCACCGAACCGGAGATTTTTGAGCTGGAGCATCCCTGGGTCTACCGGGTGCTGCAGGCCCTCCTCATCGCCAGCCTCCTGGGCGGCCTTGGGGCCGCCATTTTCTTCAGGAATATGGAGATGCTGTCGCCCTTCCTGTTCCTTTTCCTCGTCAACATGTGCGTGTACGCGCTGAAAAAGAACAGCTATGAAATTAATCTGGAAATCATCAGCGCGGTCCAGGCTCTCACCTCACTTGCAGGAAATCTTGCAGAGAGCGACAAGATCTGCGGCGGACATTTCCGGGAAAAATTCCGGGGAACAAAGGAGGCGGCCGCAAAGCTGAACAAGACGCTCCGGGTTCTCCGGAAAAGGCAGCAGAGCCAGTACAGCACAGACCTGTCAGAGCTGGTCAGGGTGTATGTGAAGGGCGCCTTCCTGGTGGATTTTGTCCATTACAACAGGGCCATGAAGGAGATCAGCGCCCACCGGGAGGAGGTCCTTCGCA
Source organism: Lachnoclostridium sp. An118 (assembly GCF_002160985.1). Taxonomy (GTDB): domain Bacteria; phylum Bacillota; class Clostridia; order Lachnospirales; family Lachnospiraceae; genus Claveliimonas; species Claveliimonas stercoravium. The sequence continues at coordinate 7,249 of NZ_NFLQ01000037.1, forward strand.
TCCTTCTTATCACAGGAGAGCTGGACGTGGCAGTGTGCGCTGCCTCCCTGCGCAGGAGCCTCCCCCTCTTCTGCGTGCCGGAGTATTCCGGCCGCAGGGAGCTGGAGCTTAAGGACCTCTACAATCCCCTCATCGACGAGCCAGTGTACAATGACCTGTCCCTGAAGACCGGGTGCATCATCACCGGCTCCAACGCCTCGGGAAAATCCACTTTTATAAAGGCGGCGGCCATCAGTGTGGTGCTGGCTGCCTCCGTCCATACCTGCGCCGCCTCCAGGGCCCGCCTGTATCCCTTTGACGTGTACACCTCCATCGCCATACGGGACGACCTGCTGGCGGGGGAGAGCTATTTTATCAAGGAGATTAGGTCCATGGAGCGGATCATCCGGAAGGTGGATGAGGGCCGGCCTGTGCTGGCTGTCATAGATGAGATCCTGCGGGGGACCAACACAAAGGAGCGTATCGCCGCCTCCACGGCTGTCCTTCAGTATCTTCGTGAGAAGGGCTGCCTTGTGATTGCCGCCACCCACGACCTGGAGATTGCGGAAAATCTGGTCAGCGGGCCGGCAGGGTACGAGGGCTTCTATTTCTGCGAGGAGGCTTACGAGCAGGGCCTCGCCTTTGACTATAAGATCCATTCCGGCATCTGCCGCCAGACCAACGCGGTGCGCCTGCTGGAGGTGTTCGGGTTCCCGGAGGAGATCACCCGGGAGGCGAGGAGGAGCCTGGAGGAGTAGGAGCTGCTGTCAGCGCCCCGGGAGGGCGCGTTGTCAGGGAGAGAAGGATCAGAAAGCGCAGGGACGGCGGGGAAAGGTAGGAAGTGTACGGCCAGAAAAAGGAGAGCAGGGCAGAGTTTTTCGACACCAGGTCCGGGGTGCGGGCCTGGTGTTTTGGCTGGAGATATGAATATTGAATCTGCTGTTTGCGTTATGATATAATCCTAAAATAAGGTATGTATTGCGCAAAAATGCACTTGATCCATCCAACATCGAGGAATGGTTAAGGTCTATTGACAGTGAAGATACAAAGAAAAGATTATTGGCGTATTCTAAAAAGATGTTGACAGCAAAGAAGGGGACAAATTATAGTGAAGGATAAGCGCGCTCCGAAAGAGCCTCGTTTTTCAGGTGAGGTAACAGAAAAAAGCCATAACAATATGAGCAAGATCAGAGGGAAAAATACAAAAATAGAGATCGCGCTCAGGAAAGCTCTGTGGAATAAAGGCTATCGGTATCGTAAAAACTATAAAGCTTTGCCGGGAAGTCCGGATATTGCTCTTACCAGGTATAAGATCGCTATCTTTTGCGACAGTGAATTTTTCCATGGCAAAGATTGGGAAATCCTGAAACCCCGCCTGGAAAAAGGAAAAAATCCTGATTACTGGGTGAAAAAGATCAAGCGCAATATGCAGCGCGATATAGAGAAAGATCAGGTTTTGCAATATCTCGGATGGACAGTCATACATTTTTGGGGAAAGGATATACTTAAAGATCCTGATGAATGTATACGTGTGATCGAAGAAACCATTTTTGAACAAAAACTTAATGAAATGGAGACGGAGGAAGAAATATAGCATCGTTTAATGATCGATGAAAAAATCGGTCAGAGAGAAAAAGAAGCTTTACAAAATCTCCAGAATAAGATAATGTATATTATAACAGAACGATCGTTCGAATGATGAGGTGCTAAAAGTGGAAAAAACAGTTTGTGAGTTGTTTGCAGGTGTCGGAGGCTTTCGTTGCGGCCTGAACCACATAAAGACATTAGAAGATTTAAAAAAGCCGGAAGAGTGGGAAACAGTATGGTTTAATCAATGGGAGCCTGCGGAGAAGAAAACGCAATACGCCCATGATTGTTATGTACATCAATTTGGGACGAGGATGGACTTGTCAGGAAATGATACGACCAATGTGGATATCGAAGAAGTAAATAAGGAGACAATACCTGATTTTAACCTGTTGGTGGGGGGCTTTCCCTGTCAGGATTACTCAGTAGCTTCATCTTTGGCTACATCAAAGGGTCTGGAAGGGAAAAAGGGGGTACTCTGGTGGTCTATCAGAGATACCATAGAGGCAAAAGAGCCACCTTTTGTTTTGCTTGAAAATGTAGACAGGCTGCTCAAGTCGCCGGCTAAGCAGAGAGGCCGTGATTTTGGGATCATCTTAGCCTGTCTCAGGGATCAGGGCTATACCGCTGAATGGCGTGTGATCAATGCGGCGGATTATGGATATCAACAGCGGAGACGGAGGACTTTTATCTTCGCGTACAGAAATGACACAGATTATTCATCATCGGTCCAGGAGCGGGTGGATTACGCCAGAAAAGACAGCATAGAAAAAAGAAGGGTCAGCATGGGGAAAGTCCTTTTGGCAGAAGGCTTTTTCGCGAAAACTTTCCCGGTATATGAAGTGGCTGACGACAAGATAATGATAGAAGAATTGCCGGAAGGGATAGGGGAATTATCGGATAGATTTAGTTTTGGATTTGAAAACACAGGGATCATGAAAGACGGTGTGATATATACACTGAAGACAGCGCCTAAATATGATGGCCCTCAGATCACGCTGGGGGATATCATGGAGACCGGGGATGTGGATGAAAAGTATTTTATCCCGGAAGAGAGATTGTACTATACAGATCCATCGATCACAAGATCTGATGAGACAAGGGGAAAATTGCCAAAAGAGCAGAGAAAGACATGGCAATACTTAAAAGGTGGAAAAAAATTAGCCCGCAGATCCTCAAATGGACATGAATATATTTTTTCGGAAGGAGCTATCGAAATGCTGGATAGTTACGATAAACCAGCCAGGACTATGTTGACTTCGGAAGGAAGTTTCAGCCGGACAACACACATTGTCAGAGACAAAAAGACAGGGAGGATCCGTTTGCTGACAGCGGCTGAAACAGAAAGGATACAGGGATTTCCAACAGACCATACAAAGTATTGTCTGGTCAATGGAGAAGAAGTAGAGATGCCGGTCAATAAACGCAGATTTATGATGGGCAATGCCCTGGTGGTAAACCTGGTTGAAGATATGGGGGGAACGCTGGACAAGATATTTGATAACGAGGGAAAAGCGGATACTGATCATTAAATGACATAAAAAGTCGTGAGAGTTTTTTCTTTTAAAACTGCTCACGACTGTTTATGGTCAAAATGATAATTGTTCAAGGAGAGGGCATAAAATTTTCTGTGTCTATGGGAAAAATTCTTCTTTGATAAGAAACAGATATGTATAATTGTCTTGTCGGAACTTCTGCTTTTTGGCTGTCGAATTACTTATCTGTTTATAGTATTACCCATTTGACTCATGTTATACATGAATTTTAAGATTTTTTGCAGCACAAATAACGGCATCTGTAATCCCTTTTTCGTGGGCTCTGCCCACACCCGGCCTCAGGAATAAGCTGGGATTTTCTGGGAATACTATAAATGCCGAAGGAATAAGGGGAAGACAGGAGCGGAATAGTTTTTCATCCACTCCTGTTTTCCTTTTACAGGTATGCTGTCAGTCTCTCATCGTATAAAAGAATCAGTTGGTTCAACACTTGATCCCAGTTCCGATAACGCTGCGTCCACTTCTTTGTTACATTTCTGCTCGCAAGAAACAGCATCTTTTCAAGAGCGGTATCGCTTGGGAACACACTCTTTGTCTTTGTGACTTTCCTGTATTGACGGTTCAGCCCTTCTATGATGTTTGTGGTATACATAATTCTGCGGATATCTCCGGAAAACTGGAAGAAAGAACTCACATCTTCCCAGTTGTTTTCCCAGTTACTGATCGCATAGGGATATTTCTTTCCCCATTTCTCCTTGATCGTTTCCAATTCCGAAAGAGCTGCGGATTCATTGGGCGCGTTATAGACAGCCTTGAAGTCTGCGGAAAACTTCTTCAGATCGTTATAATTCACATATTTAAAAGAATTGCGCAGCATATGGATGACACAGCGCTGGATCTGTGCCTGTGGAAAAACGGCCTGAATTGCGTCTTTAAATCCGGGGAGACCGTCTACGCAGAAGAACAGGACATCCTGCACGCCACGGTTTTTCAGGTCGTTGAGCATTCCGAGCCAGAATTTACTGGTCTCATTCGCTCCTACGGTAATACTGAGAATATCCTTGTATCCTTCCACGGTAACTCCCAGTACAATATAAGCAGCGCGGCTGAGGATCCTGCCGTCTTCCCGGACTTTGTAATGGATACAGTCCATAAAAACAAAAGGATATACAGGGTTCAGTGGACGAGACTGCCACTCTTTCACTTCCGGAAGGATTTTGTCCGTGATTTTGCTGACCATTTCGGCGGAAAGTTCAATCCCATAAAGTTCCTGGAGCTGGTCATGAATATCCCTTGTACTCATTCCGCGGGCATAGAGAGAGATTACTTTCTCCTCAATCCCGGAAATATCCCGCTGATATTTAGGGATCAGCTTTGGTTCAAACTCACCATTGCGGTCACGGGGAACATCGATCTGGAATTCCCCGTACTGGCTTTTGAGTGTTTTGGGAGAGTGGCCATTCCTCTTATTATCGCTCTTGAGATCACCTTTACAATTTTTTTCATAGCCCAGAGTTGCATCCATCTCGGCTTCCAGAAGCTCCTGCAATATATCTTTGAAGCTGTCTTTGAGAAGGGAGTAAACATCAGCCACACTGGTAATGTTGTTTTCTGTAATAATCTGTCGGATTTGGTCTTTTGCTACTGCCATAAATAAACTCCTTTTCGATAAGAATTGTCATATCTGTAATTCTTACCAAAAAGGAGCCATTTTTTACCAAAGCCACAAAGTTTTTTACACTACC
>NZ_NFLQ01000038.1 GCF_002160985.1 Lachnoclostridium sp. An118
GTAAGCGCTCAATAACCACCCGGCTAGTACGACTCCAACTTTTATGAGATACTGCAGATACTTGGAGTAATTCACTTCATATCTGGTTCTCAGATTTACAAAAGCATGACTTTAAATCTTCTATTTCTGCAGCTTTTGTTGTACCCGATTACTCCAAAGTTTTGTGTTGGAGGATAAGAAGCAAATGCGTACAACTTCAAACGATGATCAATGGTTAGAACTGATATCACAGTGCAGGGCCAGCGGCCTTACAGACCGCCAGTGGTGTATACAAAACGGGATTTCCGTCAGTACCTTTTACTATCATGTCCGGGACTTGCGTAAAAAAGCCTGTGCGATTCCGGAAGCGGCAGATGCCGCGTTACAGGAACAGGAAGTGGTCCAGATCCCGCTGTGGGAAATGAAGCCATCCGCTTCGGAAGCTGTTTCCTCATCCACGCCGTCGATCCGCCTGGAAATGCAGGGAATCCGTATTGAAATCCATGAACAGGCCGGAGCGGATGTTATCAAACATACCCTGCTTGCCCTGCGCCAGCTTTGTTAGGCGACTTGTCCGGTGTGGCAAAATTTTACCTGGTCACAGGCCACACCGACATGAGGAAGAGCATTGACGGGCTGATGGCCATCATCCGGGATACCTATGAAATGGATCCTTACAGCAACTCCCTGTTCCTTTTCTGCGGGAGACGCTGTGACAGGATCAAGGCGCTGCACTTTGAAAAAGATGGTTTCTGCCTTTTATATAAAAGGCTGGATAACGGACGCTTCCAATGGCCGAGGAATTCTTCCGAGGTAAGGAACCTTACCCGGCAGGAATACCGCTGGCTCTTAGAAGGGCTCTCCATCGATCAGCCGAAGGCGATCCGGCCTGCCGGGAAGAAGGATTTTTGATTTTTGTGCAAAAGGGAGAAAATTTCCCTCTCTCTTACGGAGCCCCCAAAACGCTGCTGGCAACTTATCCACAGGTGCCAGGAACAGATACCGTCTCCTGGGGATAACCGGATTTCTTTCCCCCGGGATGGTTGGTTTCTGGCTGGAAAACGGATCTTTTTCACGGAACAGGCGCTTTGGATACCGCAGGTTATCCACATATCGGATTCGTCAAAATGACGGCTGCCGCGCGCCGGGAAATTCGCTTTTCCGCAGGATTTCCGGTATAATGGAAGCCAGTAAAAGAAAGGCAGTATCCCATGTCACAGTCAGAAATGGAAGAGCTTATAAAGCTCCAGAAAGAGACCATTGAATCCCTGCGCCAGCTGGTGGAGAACCAGCGGCTCACAATAGAGCAGATGGCCAAAAGCCACGAGGAGCAGACCGCGCAGCTGAACCAGACCATCGCGAACCTCAACGAAACGGTCGCGTATCTGAAGAGAAAGCTGTTCGCGTCATCCAGCGAAAAAACAAAAACGGATGCGATTTCCGGCCAGATGGATCTGTTCAACGAAGCGGAAGCAGTCGCGGATCCCTCCGTCCCGGAACCGACGCTGGAGGAAGCTGTCGGCGGTTATAAACGCCTGGCCAGGAAAGCCAGGGCCACCAGGGAAGAGATCCTGGCAGGGCTTCCCGTAATCGAAGTCCCCTGCACGGTTCCGGACGAAGACCGGAACTGCCCCTACTGTAATACCCCGATGGAGGTCATCGGGAAGAAGATTGTCCGGGAGGAACTGCGGATCATCCCCGCGAAAGTGGAACGGATCCGGTATGTACAGGAAGTGCTTGGCTGCCCGGAATGCAAAAAAGACGGCGCTTCCGTTATCGTTGGTGCGGAGACACCGGGCCCGCTGCTGAAGCACAGCCTTGCGTCCCCATCTACTGTCGCGTATGTAATGTACCGGAAATATGTGAACAGCATCCCGCTTTACCGTCAGGAAGCGGACTGGAAACAGATGGGGGTAAAGCTCGGGAGGGCAACACTGGCCAACTGGGTCATCAAATGCGGCCTGGACTACATGGAGCCGGTATATGAACGGCTTCATGAACATCTGCTGGAGAGGGATATCATCCATGCGGATGAAACGCCCTGCCAGGTGCTGAAGGAGGACGGGAAAACAGCACAGTCCAAGTCCTACATGTGGTTGTATGGATCCGGGAACGACGGGCTGCCGCCAATCCGCCTGTATGATTACCAGCCCGGCCGGGGCGGGTACCATGCGGAAGCATTCCTGGAAGGATTCTCCGGGTATCTTACCTGCGATGGCTTCAGCGGCTACAACAAGCTGAAAAATGTTACCCGCTGCGGCTGCCTTGCCCATATGAGGCGGTACTGGTATGAAGCGCTTCCGGGGAAAAACCGGAAGTTCCCGGACAAGACCCCCGCAGAGATCGGTTTCGACTACTGTAACCGGTTATTCGAACTGGAAAGGGAGTACGAGGATCTGGATGCCGCCACCCGGAAAACAAAGCGTCTTGAGACGGAGCCTGCCATATGGGAGGCTTACTGGTCATGGCTGGAAACCGTCAACCCGGCGGGCGGGAGCCGCCTGGCCAAAGCGGTAACCTACGCGAAAAACCAGAAGCCATATATGGAGAACTATCTGTTGGATGGGCGGTGTTCCATATCGAATAACATCGCGGAGAACATTGCCCGCCCCTACGCGGTGGGCCGTAAAAACTTCCTGTTCCACGATACGGTAAAAGGGGCCCGGGCCAGTTCCATTATTTACAGTCTGGTAGAGACTGCAAAATACAACAATCTGAACATCTATGCATATCTGGAGACGGTACTGCTCTATATGCCGGACTACAAAAATGAGCCCGAAAGCATAGAAGAGCTGATGCCCTGGTCGGAAATGATACAGCAGAGATGCCGGATCAAATCGAAAAGTTGAAGTTGGAGCATTTTACTTTAATAAATATTAAATGAATGCTTCATAAAAAGGTAGACGGCATTTTATAAAGCGCTTACCCTTATTCAAAGGGCAGCGCTCTTTTTTCAAGTTCTTTTATATATCCAACCTCTATATACTCATTAAATGTTGGCGAAAACGAAAAACACAATAGATCATTTGCTTCATACTTAAAATGTTGTTTCGGAGGTTTAGGCGTTAAAGGATATAATTGATCCCAAGCTATACGAATAGAATCGGTAGTTGGATATATCAATACCCTTTTTGCAACTCTTAAAGATTCCTGTAAAATACGGCTTGTTATAATTGTTGGATAAATAAAAATATGATCTGATATATATGCAGTTGAAAATTTTTTATTACAGAAAGGAATTGCTGTGCCAAAAAAGGAGTTGACTTTACAAACTCCATTTGCCGACTTATAGAAAATCTTTCCATTGTAATTTTTTTGACTAATAATATCAATTATCAATTCGTTCTCTTCTATTTTAGGACACTCCTCTGAAACTGATAATAAACGCATCTGATTAATAATTTTTTCAAACAAAATAAGATCCCCATACCCGTAAAAACTCTGTTTGATTTCAAATTCCCATGATTTATATTTGCTCATCATATATTGAGTGTTTTTTATATTAGATCTTTCATTACTAACTAAATCACGAGTATGTGGAATGTGAAATCCATGAAGGTTTGTTAAAAAACCTATTTTAGTTAGTTTGCTAAGTCTATATCCCAAGTCAATATCTTCTGATCCCCATTCGGAAAAATTTTCATCGAACCCCCCTACTTTAAAAAATATATCTTTTTCGACGCTGCATAAACCGGTATAATAGTATGTCCATCTATAATCTTCTGTTGCCGGATCTTCAAAATATTTTCCTCTTGAGTCGATAAATAATGGATTTTTTTCCAAAATAGATCGACCTTCATATGTAGATACCATATTAATATAGTTAGACAGAGAGGAGAAAAGTTTCATTTGCAATTCATCAAAATGAATTCCATGTTTTTGTCCAATAAATGCCTTTTCAACTCGGCTAGAATGGGCGTTTTTTAGAGCAACTATGCTCTCGTTACCCATAACCATATCTCCGTCCATAAACACTAATATTGAATTTTGAGCATGCCTTGCGCCAAGGTTTCTGTTATATGATCTATTTGCAATTTTATCAGATGAAATAATATTAATATTCAAATTTGATTTGTATTTCTCTAATATACATAGTGTTGAGGAACTCGAATGATCGTCCACAACAATAATTTCGTCATTTATATCAATTTGTTCTAATACGGCATCAATTGCTAAATTTATGTATTGGTTATTGTGACATAAAAAAATAACACTCAACGTAACCTGACGATTCAAATAATCCCCTCCTAACATTATAAAAGATAACTGCTAATTATCCGTTAAAATGTTTGTTTGTGCTGGATATGAAAAGTTATGTAGGAATTAATAAGAGATTGATACAGACGCGAACAAACGAAATGCGGTGTCCGGGTGTTCAAA
>NZ_NFLQ01000039.1 GCF_002160985.1 Lachnoclostridium sp. An118
GATAACTGCTAATTATCCGTTAAAATGTTTGTTTGTGCTGGATATGAAAAGTTATGTAGGAATTAATAAGAGATTGATACAGACGCGAACAAACGAAATGCGGTGTCCGGGTGTTCAAAGGATGATTGCGAGACTGCAGAAAAAGAAAAGGCGAGTGCCATCTGTTGATTATTTTGTTAGGCACAAAGTATGAGCAAAGAGTAAATGTTGTAATATTTATGAGAGTTCATTGTTATAGTCTTTGAAATTATGGTATCATCATGTATAAATTATAAATCGAAAATTCCTGCATTATATGATAATATATAATACATAATCAATTGTTTTGCGAAGACATTAGAAATATTAGGCGCAAGCGGATTGCCTGGCCTTTCAAAGCGATTGTAGATCCATTTGGCAGCCTTTCAAAGTGATATAACAAATTAATGATTTCCTAGGAGTACGAATATACATTGAGCGAATATTACAAAAGTGTAAAAAAGCAGATACTCGATAATTTTAGCTATTTCGGAGTGGCTGAAAAAATAGAAAGATACGCTTGTGTGTTTATGTTTGTGCTTTCAGTGATGTCTTTAAAAGACATTCTGGATGCTACACACAGTCGGCGTGGAGAAGGGAATGGAATTTGGATTCTGTTGCTTTTGATTCTTGTATCAATAATAAGGGCGAAATTCATTTGTGCCGGACGCAGATATACAGATCAAAGGGCTCAGACTGTTGATTATTTGATTAGTAAAACCGGTATAACTATTTCTCTGGCTGACTGCCTGATTGATGAGATTAAGGACTATATCAGGCAGATCAGAACCTTTGCGGCCTGGTTTGTTGGGATTGCGGGTACATTTATCGTTTTGCTTATCACGATTGGCTTCAATTGGTTCGTTAAAAACATAGATATTTTGATGAGCATAAGTGAAGCAAATGAGATCAAAGAGATTGTTGAAAGGACAGTGCTGTTTGAGGAATTCGGCCTGACTTTTATTATAGACCTGGCGACAGTTCTATTGCCGCTGATATGTGTTTTTATACTCTTGCTTTATAGCCTTTTTAGCCTTTGTACTTTTGCCAAGAAACAAGTGTTATTCATATTATACGATGTCAAATATCAGCTTATGATAGCGGAGCAGAAACGGGATGAGTCGGCTGAAGAGGCAGTGTAGACAAGGAAGAGTGAGATCAACTGTTTTTTCTGATAAGAAGTGGTGAATAACAAAATGAAAGATACCAATACCATATCCTCCGTCAGCAATGCTGCGGCGGACAAATCGTTTCAGCTTTTGCAGAAGTTTCTCGTGGGCGAAAAAATAAATCAAAGCAGAGAATATGTCAGACGGACTGACCGACCTTCTCCATCTATGTGAGATCTACGGTCTGCAGCCAATTCTCTGTTACATGATCAGCTCAGAAGCGGAAACCTTTCGGGAATGTGAGTCAGAGCGAATAAAGAAAATGCGGGAGCAGTATATTGCGTCTGTCTATTTGCCTGTTCAGTAGGAAGCGGTCTGTCCCGGACGGTAGGGGATATGAAAACAGGGGGAAAGGACGTAGATAAGCCTTTGGGCTCCGTCTTTTTTGGATTATCTGTTTCCGTCTGCGGATAATATGCTGAAGATCATGCCTGCTGTGGAGAGTCGGCGGTGGCTTCTCCCTGCGGCCTGGATAAAGCGGTGGTGGCTTGGAGCCTTCCGGCGCTGGGGCTTTAAAAGGAACGTTATTAATAAAATCTTATGGAAACTGTCAGGAATATGTGCTACTATAGTTGCAAAGCATTATATTTCTGGCAGTTTTTTTCTTTTGTGGCGTCTGCCGTGTCTGCAAGTCTGATAAGAAGATCTAAAAGAAATCTCGATGCTTTTTATTCCCATCAACAAAGCAGAGAGGTTTCCTGAAAGCAATGTTCTGAAGCTTATGTTTTTGTTTTTACAGGCTGCCTCCTGCGATTCTTGAAAAAGGAGGTACCTATGAGCAGAAAACAGAAGAAGCAGAACCGGAAGAAGCAAGACGGGGAAAAGAAGGTGTATCCGGTTCCTGACCGGAACTACAAATCTTCGCTTTTTACCATGGTGTTCAGCGACAGGAAAGAGCTGCTGGGACTCTATAATGCGGTAAGTGGAAAACAGTATAAGGATCCCGGGGCGCTGAGCGTCAATACGCTGGAGAACGCCATCTACATGGACATCAAAAATGACCTGTCCTTTGTGATCGACTCCCGGCTCTCCCTGTATGAGCACCAGTCCACCTACAGCCCTAATCTTCCGCTGCGGATGCTTTTGTATCTGGCAGACCTTTACGCGGACCTGACGAAAAACGAAAACCTGTACGGAAGGAAAAAGGTAATGCTTCCGCCGCCCCAGTTTATCATCTTCTACAACGGGGAAGAGAAACAGCCTGACAGGCGGATACTGAAGCTGTCCGACTTGTACGAGGTGGAGGAAGAGGAGCATAAGCTGGAGCTGGAGGCGGTGATGCTGAACATCAACGCGGGCCACAATCCGGAGTTTATGAGGGCGTGCAAGACCCTGGCGGACTATGCCCGGTACACAGCCCGCATAAGAAGGTATGCCGCGGAGATGCCCATAGAAGAGGCGGTGGAGCGAACGATCACGGAATGTATCCGGGAGGGGATCCTTGAGGAATTTTTGAGGAAATATCGAGCGGAGGCAAAGAGGATGAGCATATACGAGTATGATCAGGCGAGACATATAAGACAGGAGCGGGAAGAGGCCTGGGAAGAGGGAAGACAGACAGGCAAACAGGAAGGCATGGAACAGGAGCGGCTGTCCATAGTCCGCCGGATGCTGGAGGGCGGCACCAGCCTGGAAGAGATCAAACGGCTCACCGGGGCCACGGAGGAGGAAGTGGAAAGGGCCCGGAATGTGTAGAGCTGGCTGAGGATGACAGATGAATGATCAGATAAAATTTTATTAAGAACGAAAAAACTTATGGAAACTGTCGGGAATATGTGCTACTATAATTACAAAGCATTACATTTCCGGCAGTTTTTTTCTTTTGCGGCGTCTGCCGTGTCTGCAATTCTGATAAGAAGATCTAAAAGAAATCTCAATGCTTTTTATCCCCATCGACAAAGCAGAGAGGTTTCCTGGAGATTATGTTTTGGAGCTTATGTTTTCGTCTTTACAGGCTGCCTCCTGCGATTTTTGAAAAAGGAGGTACCTATGAGCAGAAAACAAAAGAAACAGAACCGGAAGAAGCAAGGCGGGGAAAAGAAGGTGTATCCCGTTCCTGACCGGAACTACAAATCTTCGCTTTTTACCATGCTGTTCAGCGACAAGAAGGAGCTGCTGGGACTCTATAATGCGGTAAGTGGAAAACAGTATAAGGATCCCGGGGCGCTGAGCGTCAACACGCTGGAGAACGCCATCTACATGGCCATCAAAAATGACCTGTCCTTTGTGATCGACTCCCGGCTCTCCCTGTACGAGCATCAGTCCACCTACAGCCCCAACCTTCCGCTGCGGATGCTTTTGTATCTGGCAGATCTGTACGCGGACCTGACGAAAAACGAAAACCTGTACGGAAGGAAAAAGGTGATGCTTCCGCCGCCCCAGTTTATTATCTTCTACAACGGAGAGGAGAAACAGCCTGACAGGCGGATACTGAAGCTGTCGGATCTGTACGAGGTGGAGGAAGAAGAGTATAAGCTGGAGCTGGAGGCGGTGATGCTGAACATCAACGCGGGCCACAATCCGGAGCTTTTTCGGGCGTGCAAGACCCTGGCGGACTATGCAGAGTACACAGCCTCCATAAGAAGGTATGCCGCAAAGATGCCCATAGAAGAGGCGGTGGAGCGCACCATCACGGAATGTATCCGGGAGGGGATCCTTGAAGAGTTTTTAAGGAAATATCGAGCGGAGGCAAAGAGGATGAGCATATATGTGTATGATCAGGCGAGGCATATAAGACAGGAGCGGGAATAGGCCTGGGAAGAGGGAAGACAGACAGGCAAAAGGAGCTTCTGGAGTAAAGCCGCGGGACGGAGTTTGTGATTTTGCGACTCTGCCCCGCGGTTTTTTATCGGTGGTGCGCCTGGCGGCGTTTTTTTGTGGGCGGAATGGGGGGTAAAATTCAGCTAAATTGAAATTTTAAATTCCAGTGCGGGGGTAAATTCCACCATACTTTATATTTTGCAGATTTTATAGGAAATTTTTAAGCGAAATCTCCTGTTTTCTGCTATAATTAGCTAAACT
>NZ_NFLQ01000004.1 GCF_002160985.1 Lachnoclostridium sp. An118
GCCGGGAAGGGATAAACGCTGAAGGCATCTAAGCGTGAAGCCCCCCTCAAGATGAGATATCCCTACGAAAGTAGTAAGACCCCTTGAAGACGACGAGGTAGATAGGGCAGAGGTGGAAGTGTGGTAACACATGGAGCTGACTGTTACTAATCGGTCGAGGGCATAACCAAAGCTGAAGACTTAGAGAAGACAAGCGGAGCGCAGGCTGAGCTTAGTGTGAAGCTTGTTCGAGACACAAAGTGTCTCGAACTTCCTTAAGTGAGTGCAGCGCACGGTTCGGGAAGAGATGGAAGATAGACAGATTTCTTGTATGTGGTTTTGAAGGTACATGATACCTTAATTCAATATTCCTCCTTAGCTCAGTCGGTAGAGCACTCGGCTGTTAACCGAGTTGTCGTTGGTTCGAGTCCAACAGGGGGAGCTTGAAAAGCCCGCAGATTTTAAATCTGCGGGTTTTACTTGTCCGAAAATATTATGCAGTGATCGCAGAGAGGACCAGGTCCTCCGGCTTACAAAAGCCGGAAGACCTGGTTCATTGTCTGTCTGATATTTTCTTTTGCGTTCTCTGATCTCATGGCCTCCTCCAGGGTGGTGACTCCCCGGACTACAGGGAAGAAGGCGTCGATGCCGGCATCGTTGCAGGCGGTGGCCTCTCTTGTGACGCTGCCCGCAATGGCGATGACCTTTGCGCCGTGCCTGTGGGCCAGCTTTGCCACGCCCACAGGGGCTTTTCCCATAGCTGTCTGGTGGTCCAGACGGCCCTCGCCGGTGATGACTATGTCCGCATCCTTCAGCTCGTCCTCCAGTCCCACAGCGTCCAGGATCAGGTCAATGCCCGGGGAGAGCTCTGCTCCCAGGAAGGAGAGGAAGGCAAAGCCGAGTCCGCCTGCAGCCCCTGCGCCCGGGTACTCTGCGTAGTCACAGCCAAGGTCCCGGGAGACCGCCTCTGCATAGTGGGCCATGCCCTGGTCCAGTGACTCCTTCATCTCCTCGGTGACGCCCTTCTGGGGGCCGTAGATATAGGTAGCGCCGTTCTCGCCGCAGAGAGGGTTGTTCACATCACAGGCAATCCGGAAGTGACATTCCTTCAGGAGAGGATTCTGGCCCTCTGTTTTGACAGAAGCCACTTTTGCCAGGGCCTGTCCGCCCTCACCGGGGTCATTGCCGTCTGCGTCTGCAAAGGAGAAGCCAAGGGCCTTGAGCATGCCGATGCCTCCGTCGTTGGTGGCGCTGCCTCCGATGCCGATGATGAAATTCCGGCAGCCCTTCTTGGCTGCATGCAGTATCATCTCTCCCACACCGTAGGTGGAAGCGCGCAGAGGGTCTTTCTCAGCATCGGTTACCAGGGTGATGCCGGCTGCGGCTGCCATCTCGATGATGGCGGTCTGGCTGTCAGGCAGATAGCCGTAGTAGCAGTCTACAGGCCTGCCCAGTGGGCCGGTGGCGGTCATCTCCACCTTTTCTCCGTTCATCCCCTCGATGAGTGCGTCTGTAGTTCCTTCGCCCCCGTCTGCCAGAGGCTTTACGACGATCTGTGCGTCCGGCTTCGCCAGGAGTATGCCTTCTCTGGCCGCGTTTCCGGCTTCCATGGAAGAGAGGCTTCCCTTGAATGAGTCTATTGCAGCAACAACTTTCATTAGAACTTCCTCCTCAAATTAATTTGTTACTCTTAGTTTATCATCTTTCCTTTGTTATAGAAATGGAATTTATGACAATAATATGATGAAATATGTTATGTGTAACAATGCCTGACCTTTAAAGACAGATAGAGGACTGCAGCGTCCCGAAAACTGCGGGGATTGAGACCGCAAAGCCGGTGGATGCGGTTCAGCCTGTACTGTACTGTATTTTTGTGGAGGAAGAGGGCCTGGCAGGTAGCAGCAAGGGATTGGTCCTTCTCAAAATAGGTTTCCAGAAGCCGCAGGTCCTCATCAGAGAGAGGGGACAGGACTTTTTCCAGGAAGAGCTTCTGGTTTTCCCGGCTGATGCCGGACAGCAGGACCTCCAGCGTCAGGTCATCAAAGAGGGAAAATATTTTCTCTTTTCCGAGCGCTTCCAGCGCGATGCGGGCTGTGGAAAGGGAGCGGGGCAGGTCCTCGAGGGGGACGGAGGAGCCGGCTCCCGCCAGCAGGGCGAAGGGATGGGCAGCGTGAAACTGATCCAGCTTTTCACGGAACAGCTCCAGGTCCCTGTCATTGATGAGGGCACGGAAGGAGGAGGGGTACTGATAACTGTAGAGACAGCCAGGCAGCTCGTCCAGCAGCCGGGAGGCATCGCTTTCCAGGCCGGAGAGGCTCTCTTTTTCCGGGTACCGGAGCTTGAGCAGCAGCATCCGCTTGGGGGAGGAGGGATCTATATGGAACTGCTTCAGCTCCTCGAGAAGCTCAGGAAGGCTGTCAGAAGCTATCTGCCGGTCCTCCTCCAGAAGAAGGTCCAGGAGATAGTTTTTCTTTTCGGCAAGAGAGCGGGCTCTGGCGCCGATCTCCTGCTCCCGGAGGATGAGGAGGGTGATCCGCTCCGCCAGGTGGGCGAAGGCGCGGACCTTCTCAGGCTCTCCGCTGATGCCGATGACCGCTGCCAGAACGCCGCTGCGAAAGACCGGGATGTTCACTCCCTTCTTGGTGCCGGGGAGGAGGCCATCCTGGTCCACCTCCAGAGTCTCGCCCCGGGCGATGACCTGCCGTCCGCCCTCGTGGACAGTGCCGATCCGCGCCGGGTCTGTGCTGGCGATGACAAGCCCCCTGTCATTGATAAAATTGATATCGTAGCCGCAGACCTCCTTGACGGTGTCCGCGATCTGCTGTGCGGTCTTCCTGTGTATCATGTCGTGTACTCCTTTTTACCCCTGTCTATACTTCATTTGGCGTTGAAATACGAGGGAGAAATCCTCTGCCTGGGATTTTTGATCTAAATTAGTTATAACCATATCTGCGGGGAATGTCAACGCAGGAAGACGGAAAAAGCAGTGCGGGACGTTCAGGAAAATCCTTCAAAGAAAATGAAAAAAAATCTTGCAAATAGAGAGAGGGTATGATATCATATAAAACGGTCACTTGATGAGTTGGTTTGTGTGTTTTTGAAGGTGACTTCCTATGGCTCCGTGGTCAAGAGGTTAAGACATCGCCCTTTCACGGCGGTAACACGGGTTCGATTCCCGTCGGAGTCACTTGTGCCGACTACTGAGGTTGCGTTATATGCTCACTAAGGGCGTCGGCAGGCATCGCACGTGAGTGCCTAAAAGACAGGCATTAAGTGCTCATAGTGCGCCGATGTGGCTCAATTGGCAGAGCAGCTGATTTGTAATCAGCAGGTTATCGGTTCGAGTCCGATCATCGGCTTTAGTCCTTAATGGGACTGCTATTTTGGACCTTTAGCTCAGTTGGTTAGAGCAACCGGCTCATAACCGGTCGGTCCTGGGTTCGAGTCCCCGAAGGTCCATCGAGTACAGAAGTGCCTGAGATAAAGGCACTGCGTGCTCACAATATATTACAATAACATTTGGCCCAGTGGCTCAGTTGGTTAGAGCGCCGCCCTGTCACGGCGGAGGTCGAGAGTTCGAGTCTCTTCTGGGTCGTTAGCTTAGGCACTTGCCGGGTTTTTTTCGAGGCTGGTGTTAAGCTGCAGCCTGCTGGCCTGCGGGATTTTTCGCAGTCTTAGCAGAGAGGTTGTTTCATTTGGGGTCTTAGCTCAGCTGGGAGAGCATCTGCCTTACAAGCAGAGGGTCATAGGTTCGAGCCCTATAGGCCCCATTCATCTCATGAATTCCATATGAGATATGCCGCAGTGGCGGAACTGGCAGACGCACAGGACTTAAAATCCAATGGATGGATTGTTAAGTTCTGGCAGATTTTCCTTGAAAAATCAAGGATTTTAAAATTTCATATTTAGCAAATGTGCTTGCATCCCTCCAAAACATCCCTCCAAATTTTGAGGTGTTTGTAGCTGTTTACAGCGGGTTGGGTGTACACATATTTGCCGGTGTGGCGGAATTGGCAGACGCAAAGGACTTAAAATCCTTCGGAGAGTAATTTCCGTGCCGGTTCGAGTCCGGCCACCGGCATTTTGTAAAAGACTAAAACAAAAGGTTTTAGTCTTTTTTCTTTTAGTTCACACCAATGCCCGGAAAAACACTTGCGGGCAGGGATTGGATCATTGCATTTGCTGTGTTTATCTTCTGGTCGTAATCAAAGTGTGTATAAATATTTGCAGTCGTTGAGATCGTACTGTGTCCTAACCAATGCTGGATAGCCTTGAGGTCAACGCCATATGAATACAATAATGATGCACAGCTATGGCGGAGATCATGAAAGCGGATACGGCGCAGACCATTCTTTTTCAGTAGTAACTGGAAGTGATCTGTCACATAGCCTGGCTTTATAAGTTCTCCGGTTTCTGTCTTATTGATGTAATCCAGATATTCCTTACAATAAGCATCACCGCATACATATTGTTGATAATGCTGCTTTTGATATACGTACTTCAGTACAGCTTCAAACGGCGGGACTAATGGTAGCTTGCGCGTACTTGATTTTGATTTTGTCTTGTCTTTGATGACACGCTCACAATGCCCGTCGATATAGATATCAGTTACAACATGGTTTACAGTAATGGTCTTGTTTACCATATCAATTCTTGACCACTTCACTCCAACTGCTTCGCTGCGACGCATACCATAAAATGCGGCAAGAAATATGCAGATTTCAAGCGGATCCCCATGAGCAGCTTTAAAAAGCTGTACCATTTCTTCGTTTGTATAGTATTGAGCCTCATAAGTGTTCTCTTCTGGTCTTTGCACCCGGTCTGCGGGATTATCTTTCAGCAATTTTAATTGTACAGCATAGTCAAGACACTTATGGATGTTAGCATGGCGTCTGATGACCGTATTTGGCTTTACATGCCGTTCTTCCAGCTCATAAGTATAATAGTCCTGAATAAACTCTGGATTGTCTGAAAGCTCATTTAACGTGTATCCTTTTTCACGAAAATAGGGTTCTATCCTTTTCTCTACATTACTGCGGTATCCTGCATATGTTGTTATTTGCACCTTATACTTGATGACTGCAAGCCATTTCAAAATGAAATCTGCAAACAGAATCTCACCTTTCCCTGTCTCCGGATTGATCGAAACCAAAGGATTTTTTTCAATCCAGCCACTACTAACTGCATGGCTGAAGGCCATTAATAAAATGTGATGACTGGTAGAGATTAAATGTTGCGTACCAGCAATCTGTGGATTGTCCGCTTTTCTGAGTGAGGAAAAATACTGTTCCAGTTCTTGAACGGACAGTTCCCCGATGCTGTTGATATGCTCTTTGAAATAAGGCACAATCCATCGGTTGATATGGTGTTTGTACTGGGAAAATTCGGCTGCCTCAAGAGGAGCATATTGTATCCACTCCACGAGAAACACATGTACGTGTGTATCCTTATTCCAGATTGGAGGGATAAACTCTTTTCTCGTCTGTGCCAGAAGAGCTTCCGCCTTCTTTTTATTTCCTTTTACCGGAAGCCCGGTGCTGATTGATTTACTGCACCGCTTGTTGTTCGTGTCCTTGTAACATAATATCATTTGGTAAATGCCATTCTGCTCTCGAAGATGACCTGCTACCATAATTCAAACCTCCTTTACAGGGTAACAGTCAACTTCACGTATTGGCATGGATATTATACCATGCTGGCACAAAATTGGCAGTACCTGTGGCAGAAATTACTTGTTACTATTTGTCTGGTCAAGAATTTCCAGATAAGTCAGAATGTAATATTTGGGAATTTTATAGATCCGCCCGATCATAAAGTGTTTGATTTTATTCTCTTTCAGCAGTTTATAGGCGGTTTTCGTGCTGATTCCTAACATTTCACTCATTTGCTCTACAGTCACTACATCCGGGTAATTTTTGAAAACGGATGCATATGTTTCACTTTTTTTCGTATAGATACCTCCCTGCTAAATAATAGTCACTCTGTTACTCTCACCCTGGAAGCCAGTTCCTATGCCTTTCTAAGCCACGTATCCGGCGTTACTGTGTAATCTTCAAACCGACAGGTGCGCATATGCGTCACTATCTGCCAGTACCCGTATCTCTCTTCCGGGAGCTATGAAGTTTTCAAAGAACATCATGGTTTTTGCCATTTGTATGGATAACAGAGAGAATAATTAAGAAATTGCAAAATGTGAGTAGACATGTTTGGTTTGAGACAAAGTGTTTACTTCTGCCGGAAAAGAAATGCAATACGAGGGACTTCTATATTCAAATACCAGATATAGTGCAAAACAAATTGACAGCAACTATATCGTGTGCTAGTATACTGATATAGTTCTTTTTTATGCGTTCCCCTGTGGGGAGAAGTGTTTTGGGATTTTGTGAAATCCCGGACACGGAGAGGAAAGGCAGGAGCTTTTCCCAGCATAAGTTGTTTATGTTTGTAGTGTAGTGTCACCGTATGCCAGTAATGGCTGTGTGGCACTTTTTTTGTTTTATAGGTGGAAAACCAGATTTTAAAAGGATGGATGGAGAAAACAGGACGTTTCTCTGTGCATCCTTTTTTATTGCTGTTTATCCGGAAAGGCAAGGTCTTTTTCGGATGTTGTGTAAGTGTGTGGCCTGCCACAATCAGCTTCGGCTGTTTATGGATAAATATTTTAAAGAAAGGTGGAAGAAAACATGAATGAAACAATGGTGTATGCAGACGGTTTTGAAAAGACCTTTGCTACGGCGGAGGAGATGCTTGCATTTCTGAGCCGGAGGATTCAGTCCTCACAGTGGATCCGTAAGCCGACCCGGTCTCTTCGGCTGGTCCCGTTGGAGAAAGAGGCGGACAACCTGGAGAATGGTGATGCAGAGATGGAGGAGATCCTGAAGGACACGGAAAAACACACCCGCCTTGTACTGAAGGTACGGGGGGAGGCGTATCCGGTCCGGAACTGTGCGATCCAGACAATCTTAGGCCGTGCCGGCATCAGCGGAGAGGGTCTTCGCAAGCTGGATGTAGGGACCTATGCAAAGGTAGTGAACTGTTGTCTGAAAGTGGCAAAAGGGGAAAGCCTCATCAAGATTGCGGATGGAAAGGTTTCCGCTGTCCATGGAGGGGACGCCCATGATTACAGTGTGCTGGATATGAAGGCGATCTTTGAGACGACAAGCGAGTATCTGCACAAGAATTTCAAGGGGAGCGCTTATCTGGAAGGCTCTGGAACCTACGACCACTCTGTAATGAGCGCCATGTGGACGCTTGCCGGGAACCAGGAACTTCTGGATACCTACAGGGACGCACTGGACAGGTACGGGATCAGTAAAGAATTTCTTACTCCGGTCCTGCGCCTGACCACCTCTGATGTGGCGGCCAGCGGGGTGAACCTGTATCCTATGCTGCTGACAGACGGCAACAGCCATACGCTCAGCCTGGGGAGCCCGATCACTCTGGCACACAGGAACCATAGTACGATCCTGGATTACCGGGAAAATCTGAAGGAAGTGTATGCGAGATATCAGGATGCCACGAAGCGCCTGGCAGCACTTTTGGACATTGAGATCCACAATCCAGCCAACTGTCTGCACCTGATGATGAAAAAGCTGAAGATTAAAGCGTCGATCCGTAATGAGGTAGTGGAAATGTATGTGGCCCAGAACGGAGAAGGACCCTGCAGCGCCCATGACCTTTACTATGCCATGAATGAGGCACCCTTCTTCGCAGCTTGTGAGGGATTTTCCGGGTGCCGTATTCTGCGTATGGAAGAAGATATCACAAAGGCATTGGTGATGGACTGGAAGGACTATGACGTATGCGCAGCAGTGAATTGCTAGGGAGGGATAACATATGCTGAATTTGAATTACACACCGGAACAGGTTGTTGATATCAGTCATCTTACCAGGGAGGAGTGGCTTTCCTACCGCCGTCTGGGAATCGGAGGCAGCGATGTGGCAGCGATCATGGGGATCTCCCCGTTTGCTACCAGCCGTGACCTGTACAATGACAAGATTGGCGTAGAGCCTGTGATCGAAGAAGAAAGCAACTGGGTAGCCCTGGAAGTCGGGCACCGGCTGGAGGACCTGGTGGCGGAGATCTTTTCTAAAAAGACTGGGTTGGAAGTATTTCCGGTGCGGATCATGTTCCGGCATCCCCTGTATCCGTTTATGCTGGCGGATGTGGATTTTTTTGTGTGTATGCCGGACGGAACTTTTGCCATCCTGGAGTGCAAAACCTGCAATTATAATGCGAAGGACAAGTGGGCGGATGGAAATATCCCGGACCACTATGTCTACCAGGTCCGTCACTATATGGCGGTCATGAATATCCATCATGCGTTCATCGCCTGCCTGTGGGGGAACAGCGAAAAAGATTTTGTGTATTATCCGCTGGACCGGGATCTTCTGGAAGAAGAGAACATCATCGAGCAGGAAGAATACTTCTGGAAGGAGTATGTGGAGAAAAAGGTGGAGCCGCCGTTGAGTGGGAAGCCGGATTTGGTACTTGCCAGTATCCGCCGTTACAGCGGGTATGCGGATAAGACTATCCCGGAGATCAGCATTTCCGGACTGGAAGCCCGCAGCTTGGAGCGATACCTTTCTCTTTCCGAGGAAAAATCCCAGCTTGAGAAGCGGAAAAAAGAGATTGACTCTGAACAGAAGGCGATCATTGTTCCCTTTGTAGAACAGATGGGCCAGGGGTGCAAGGCATTGCTGGAGGACGGTACAAACCGTTACAGGATTACCTTTAGCCCCACACGCAGGACAATGATCGGAAAAGAGAATCTGGAAAAGCTGAAAGTGCAGCACCCGGATATTTTCGAGGAATATACAACGGAAACCGAGAACAGGGTCTTCCGGTTAAAGAAGGAGGTAGCCTGATGTTAAATGGAAAGCGAGCGTATATCTGTTCTCCGCTGTCTGATAAATGCGAAAAACAGCAGATTCATAATATGGAGATGGCTCGTTTTTATATGGGGAGGATGTCCAAGTTATATCATTGCCGGACATTTGCGTCTCATGCTTATCTGCCTCTTATGCTGAATGACCAGATTCCGGAGGAACGGGAACTGGCACTTTCTATTGGGAAGCAGCTTATGGAAATTTGCGGGGTATTGATTATCTGTGGCAGGCGGATCACGTCGGGAATGATGGGGGAAATCCGCTTTGCATTTGAGCATGGGAAGGAAGTGTACTGGTATGACAGTGAGAGAACCCCTTTCCAGTTAAGAGCTGTTCATGAATGGGAGGAGGTAAAGGATGCGGTGCAGATTCCAGAAAAAAATATTTCTGAATGAGGGGAGCGGTTATACCGTTGCCCTCTTTACAACACAGGATACCTCTGTACCGCTGGCAGCCAGGGATAAATTCCTCCAGACGAGGAAAATGATCGGTTTTACGGCAGTGGGATTTGACCTTCCGCTGACCGACCAGATCGAAGTAGAGATGGAAGGAAAGTGGGAAAACACCAGCTATGGGATGCAGCTTCAGGTAGAAAATTTTATGGAAGTTGTGCCGAGAACACGGGAGGGGATCATTGGATACCTCTCCTGTGGGGTGGTCAAAGGTGTCGGCCCTAAAGTGGCGGAAGCCATCTACCGTGAGTTTGGGCTTCAGACACTGGAAATCATGGAAAACCATCCGGAAGAACTGTTAAAAATCCGGGGGATTTCAAGAAAAAAGTTGGAGGTCATTGTGGATTCCTTTGGGAAGAACAAGGTGTTCCGGGAACTGATGACGTTTTTGGCACCCTATAAGGTGACACCCCACAAGGTAAACCTGATCCTGCAGAAATTCCATGATGAATCCGTTGAGGTTATTCGGAAGCGCCCTTATATGCTCTGTGCCGTCAAAGGTTTTGGCTTTTTAACGGTAGACGAGATTGGAAGGCAGCTCTGCCACCGGCTTAATGATCCCATGCGGATTTCCGGCTGCCTGGCGCATATTATGGAGTCTGCTATGAAGGAAGAAGGGCATATCTTCCTGCACAGAGAAGAACTGGTCCGGCGTTCCCTTGAACTGCTGAATGATAATGTTTACGGACAGCAGGTAACAGAAGCAGAGATCCAGCAGATCCTTTACCGTCTGGTCATGCAGGGAAGCATTGTGATGGATGAGGAAAGAGTCTATGTGGCCAGGCTGTATGAGGAAGAAACCCAGACTGCAGCTATGATTGCAAGGCGGCTTTTGGAACCAATACAGGAACTGGACATTGAAGAGAAACTTAAAGAAGCGCAAAGCGTACTCTCCCTTACGTTGTCCAAACAGCAGGAACAGGCAGTGCGCATGGTGTTCCAAAACAGGATCAGCATTATTACCGGCGGTCCGGGAACAGGAAAAACGACGGTTTTAAAGGTCATCCTGTATATCCACGACCAGATTTGCCGTACCAAAGTGCAGCTTATGGCCCCTACCGGGCGGGCTGCACGCCGGATGGCGGAAAGTACGGGATATGAGGAGGCTTCTACGATCCATATGGCTTTGGGGCTTTTAGGGGAGTCATCGGATTTTCAGCCGGACTGGGAGTATCTTTCAGCGGACTTCCTGAATCTGGATGAGGTATCTATGGTGGATATGCACCTCGGATTTGAGTTCTTCCGTCGGGTAAAGCCAGAGGCCCGGATTCTTTTGGTCGGGGATGTGGACCAGCTTCCTTCGGTGGGAGCCGGTGATGTTTTCCGCCAGTTGATTTCCTGCGGATTGATCCCGGTGACCCGGCTGGAGGCCGTCTTCCGACAGGGAGCGTCCAGCAGCATTTATCTCAATGCGAAAAAGATGCAGGAGAACCGGACCGATTTCCAGTTCGGGGAGGACTTCTTTTTTATTTCCTGTGCGACTGCAGAGGAGACCGCAGAGACAGTCCGGCGGCTTTATCAGAAAGAGATCGGACGATACGGGCTGGATGGCGTACAGATCCTGACACCCTATAAGAATAAAACCGTCAATGGTTCCAAAGCACTGAACCAGTCCGTTGAGGATATGGTGAACCCGCCGGATGCGGGGAAAAAGGAAGTGACGGTTGGGAGCCAGACATTCCGGGAAGGGGATAAGGTCATGCAGAATAAGAATACCCTGATGGCCAGCAACGGCGATTTGGGGACGATACAGGCTTTTTATACCAATCCGGAGGGAACGGTAATCACAGTGGTTGCATTTCCTGACGGGCGCACGGTGGAATATGAGCCGGAGCAGATGGAAATGATTGAACATGCCAATGCCATTACTATCCATAAAGCCCAGGGCTCAGAATGCGAGGTTGTTATTATCCCCTGGCTGTTTGCGTTCCGGGTGATGCTGAAGCGGAACATCCTGTACACCGGTATCACCAGGGCAAAGAAAACGGTCTATCTCGTAGGAGACTGGAGGGCTGTCTGCCAGGCGGTACATAACGATGACTCCGGGAGGCGTAATACCATCCTGGGGGAGCGGATCGTCCGTTTTTACCATCAATATCTCAGGGAGCAGGAACCGGAGCAGTTGAAACTTGCGGTGTGAAAATGAATTTTTTGCAATCAGAGGAAAAAGCAGGCTATTCCTTTTATGAAAGGATGGTCTGCATTTCTGAGAAAGGAGCAGAACATGAACGAATTATTATACAAAAAATCGAAGGCAGTGGGAAACCTGAACAGAGTCGAGGGATTTGAACCGCTGGAACTTGCCAGGACGATCTCCCAGGAGGGGCAGCCGGACCAGTTGTATCTGGATGTGAAATACCGGAAACTCTGGTTCCGCCTGGTCTATCCGACGGGACGGATCGAAAGCCATATCGTCCACTTTAATGAAAATATGGCGCTGGCAGAGGCAAAGATCTATCTGAACCATACGGATGCGTCGGAGAATTACGTGGCTAATGCTTTTTCCATGAAGTTTCGGACAGACGATCCGAAGTTTGGGGATAAATTCCTTGAGATGGCGGAAACGGCTGCCGTAGGAAGGGCACTGTCTGACGCCGGATTTGGCGTCCAGTTTGCCGATGTGGGAGAAAGCAATGACCCGAACCAGGTGGATGCGGGGATACCCGTACCGCTGCAGTATCAAAAACCTGATCCGCAGTGGAATGATCCGCAGGCAGGCATGGTTCCTCCAACTTATGGTGCAGCAGCCACGCCGCCCATGCAGGGGATGACTCCCGCACAGGGAAATGGAAACAAAGAAACTCCTTTTCCTGGAAATCAGACGATTCCTTCCTATCCGGGAGCTGAGAATCCTGCCTATGCAGACCAGAACATGATGGACCGATTTTATCATCAGGCAAAAAGCCAGGGAAATGTCATGGGGATGCCGCAGAATACAGCGGCACCCAGCCACACAGCATCCCAGAGCAGCCCTCTGGATGCTTCTCTCCCGGTGGAAGAATTGGTAAAACAGATGTCGTATGAACAGGCAAAGTCCGTCATCATCGGCGGCAGAGGGAAATATGGCGGTATGAGCATGGGGCAGGTGGCTGTGGAAAGCCCTTCCAGCCTGGATTACTTTGCGACCAACTACCGGGGGCATAATAACCTGATCCCTGCGGCAGCCAGAGTTTTATTAAATCAGGCTCTTCCGCTCGCCGGATAATCCGGCGGGAGGGAAAGGAGGAAAGCGGTAAATGTATGATGGACCGGACTTTGACTATGATATTCTGGATGTGGTTCATCTCCTGCGGCTTCACAAGCGGCGGGGAAATTATTATGACTGCCCCTTCTGCGGTGATACCAAAGGAAGGCTAAATATCAATCCCGCAAAAAATGTCTTTCGCTGCAACCGCTGCGACAGATCTGGCGGGATGCTCCAGCTTTATGCGGATCTGCACAACCTGACATACCGGGAAGCAAACCAGGAAATCCGGGAGGCTCTGAACAAAGGGGAATACCGGGAGGCACAGCAGGCGAAAAAGAAAGAGCAGGCTGAGCCGGAACAGTCAAAACTGGCGCCTCTTGAAGTACGGCACCGCACGTATAAGGAAATGCTGGATTTATTTCCTTTGTATGAGATCCATAAGGAAAACTTGCTGAAGCGGGGCCTTACCATGGAGCAGATCAAAGAGCGTAGATACAAGAGCGTCCCTCTTTACGGTCTGCATAAGCTCGCTGAAAGCCTGCTGGAAAGAGGATGTGAACTGCAAGGCATTCCTGGTTTCTATCAGGATGATACGGGACGATGGACCATGAACTTTAAAACAAAAAATTCCGGTTTTCTGGTTCCGGTGGAATCCGTGGATGGAAGTATCCAGGCATGTCAGATCCGTCTGGACCATCCGAGGGATAATAATAAATACCTGTGGTTTTCCAGTGCAGGATATCAAAACGGTACTTCTTCCGGAAGTCCGGTCCATGTGATTGGCGATCCGGATGCGGAGACCGTATATCTGACGGAGGGCGGGCTGAAAGGCTCCATCGCCCATTATCTGTCTGGGAATACCTTTGTCTGTGCAGCCGGAGTCAACATGTACCGGAGCATCCGGCCTGTACTGGAAGAACTGCAGCACAGGAAAATGAAGCGTCTGGTGGAAACTTACGATATGGATAAAAAGCTGAAGACAGGCTGTGACAGGCAGTATCATAAATGCTCCCAGTGCCAGGTGCAGGGGGAACAGGACACATGCCCGTACAAAGTGGAAAAGCGGCGGATTATCCAGAACGCTTGTGGAAAAGTCTACGGGATTTGCCGGGAGTTATCCTTGCCGGTTACCCGGATGGTCTGGGATCAGGATTCAGATGGAGACTGGGCCGGAAAGATCAAGGGGATTGATGACTATTACTACGCAAAGAGGGCTGAGGAATCAGCCCCTTTGCCAGATGAGAAAGGAGTTGGAACAAAAAGATGAAAAAGAAAGAAAGGCTGCTGTTACTGGCGGGAATCCTTCTTTCCATAGGAGTGCTGATTTTTTCAGTGTGGAAGCTGCGTGGCATCTATGGAGAATATCAGGAGGGAGAAGATACCTATGAGGAACTCTCCGCTTTTGTGAAAGAACCAGAAGATACGCCGGAAGATGAGACAGACGAACCGGAGGCAGAGCCATCGGGATACCTTCAGATTGATTTCGCAGGGCTTCAGGCGGTGAATCCGGATGTGATTGCCTGGATTGATATTCCCGGTCTTTCGGTCAGCTATCCGGTGGTGCAGGGAAACGATAATGCGTATTATCTGCATCATCTGTTTACCGGGGAGTACAACAGCAGCGGCAGCATCTTCGCAGACTGCCATAATCAACCGGATTTCACGGACCAAAATACCATCATCTATGGCCACAATATGAAAAACGGAAGTATGTTTGGAACACTTTCCAATTACCAGGATCAGGCTTTATGGGAGGAGAACCCTTATTTTTACCTGTATGTTCCGGGAAAAGTGTTGGAATATCAGATTTTCTCCTGTTATGCCGGGTATGTGGGTAGTGAAGCTTACACCTATGCGTTCCCGAGAGCGGATGATTTCCAGAATTTTCTGGAGAAAATACGTTCCTATGCAGGATATCATGTAGATGTGGTTTTAGGGGAAGCCAGTCGGGTGGTAACACTTTCCACCTGTGTCAGTTCCAGGAGGGACTACCGTTATATTGTACATGGAAAATTGGCAGGGGAAATAGAAAATTGAAAAACTGAATCGTAACAGAAGGCTGCGCCGGTATGGGAAAGAAAGATTTCCCTGCCGGTCTTTTTTATTTTAGGAGGGAACAGATATGTTGGAATTTGAATATGCCAAGGCACTGGCGAAAATTGCGTGGAAAGAAAACGATGCACTTGCGGAAGAACGGATAAAAGCACTCCAGTTAATCTTCCGGCGTGCCTGGTATTATCAAGGTGAGGGGATGTTGGATGAGATTATCTTAGGGTTTGTGCAGAAAAAGATTAAAATGATCCAACAGGCTGAGTCGAAAGGGAAACTGCAGGAAATCGGCAAACCACCAAAACCTGTTTATAACGGCAATGGCTTTACCCCTGGAAAATACGATACGGAGGAAGAGGAAATGCTGGTCTGGAGCCTTACATCTCTGAAGGCACCGCTTAACGATCAGGCATATAAACGGTACGAGGAGCTGTTCTGCCGCCTGTTACCGGAAAAGGCGAAGGATGTGTTCCCGGAAATGTATGAAAAAAATGCAGCGTAAAGGAGAAGAAAAATGTATATACAGGAAAAAGATTTAAAGTTGAACAAAGGATATTATATACAGCGGAAATATCTTCCTTATGAGGGTAAACTGATGTTGGCCAAGCGGCGGATCATGGAATGGTATGATTATTGGGATGGACAGGTCTATGTCAGCTTCAGCGGCGGCTTGGATTCCACCGTGCTGCTGGCGCTGGTGAGGATGACACTGGGAAGTGAAATCCCGGCGGTATTCTGCAATACCGGACTGGAGTTCCCGGAGATCATCCGGTTTGCACGTTCCTTTCAAGCCTATGGTACATATGAGGAGATCCGGCCTGCCATGAATTTTCGGCAGGTGATACTCAAGGAAGGGTATCCCCTCATCAGTAAAGAAAACGCAAGCAAGATCCGGAAGCTCCGGCATGGGAAGCTATCGCCCCGCTACCGGAATTACTTGCTGAATGGTGATGAGAGGGGAAAATTTGGGATGCTGCCAAAGAAGTGGCAGAAATACATTTACGGGCCCTATGATATTTCGGAAAAGTGCTGTCTGATTATGAAAGAGAAACCCTTTAATCAGTATGTGAAAAAGACTGGCAGACAGCCTTTTGTGGGAATCACACAGGATGAATCCTTCCGCCGGGCACATCAATATGCAAAGAACGGCTGCAATGTATATGACGGCAGAATGATCAAAAGCCAGCCCCTGGGCCCCTGGACGAAACAGGATGTACTCCGGTTTGCTTATGAGCATATGGGAGAAAAGATCATCCCGGAAAAGGGACCGGCCTATGAGTTCTCTATCTGCCCGGTATACGGAGAAATCACAAAGGATGCGCAGGGAATTTACCATCTGAGCGGGGAACAAAGAACCGGTTGTATGTTCTGCGGATTTGGTGTGACGGAAGAAAAGGAGCCGAACCGTTTCCAGCGGATGCAGACTGCCTATCCAAAGCAGTATGAGTTCTGTATGAAACCGACGGAGGAAGGCGGACTGGGGATGCGAAGCGTACTGGAATATCTGGGCGTACCCTACGAAACCTGGGAGTCCGTCGGTCAGATGTGTCTGGAATTTGATGAAAATAATCAGGCAAAAGCGGCCTGAAGAATGGAGGGCAGATATGACGATCAGAGAAGCAGGGAAAGGGATTGTGACAACCGGAGGAGGTACTTATCGGATTGGATTTATCAACACCGATGGACAAGAAGATGAGACAGAATTGGATGCTTACAACATGACGGAATTGGACGAATTATACAGAGAATTTTGCAAAGAGAATGGTTTCAGACAGAATACCGTGACTTATGTGGAGCGGTAAATGAAGCGCAGGCACCGGGAAACCGGCGCCTGCCTTGATAGAGCAATTAGGATTTGTTTGTTTTGTAATAGTTCCTGATTTCAACGGATTATTAGTCATTGGTTTTTCTTGCCTTATACCAAATATACAGACAACACCCCAAAGAGATTGCATATAGTCCTATTAGTATAACAAGTATTGTTCCAACAGGGTTTATCAATTTGTATACTGGATAGAATGAAGCAACGATAATTACCGGTATTACAATTCCCCAAATTGCTTTTTTTCTTGTTGATAAATACACATGAGAGCCAAGCAGAACAATCATCAATATAAAAGATAATAATTCAGTAGCATTGAAACCACCTGTAAATAATCTCATAATATAAATAATTGCCATTGCAATTACAAAACAAATAAAAGTTGTCATAGGCAAGTCCCCTTTTCATTCAGATAATTACGGTTTATCATTCTTCCTTATCCTCAATTTCTCGCTCAAAAATTGAATATTTCCAATCATCAGTTCCAGAAATCAATCTCCACCCTTGCTTACCATATTCGTTCAGCTTAGCAATATATCTGTCTAACTTAACATGAACATTAAACGAAGGCTCTGCGCTTAAATCTACGGTCATATACTCATATCTTTTCACTTCCAATCTCCTTTCAACTTCTAATTTGTTGTTGCCTACATTTTACCAAAGATACATCTCGAATACTATCTTAAATAAAAAATCTCAAAAGTTTTCTCTCCAGAGTTGCTATTTACATACCTCATACGTATGGAATAAGTAGAAAACAATATAAGGAGTGACGCATTATGATAAAAAAACTGACTATCCCCGTGGATCACGGGAATCGGAACATGAAGACCACCCATTTTCTTTTTACCACGGGGCTATCTTCTACAGACCGTAAACCTGCAGGCCGTGAGGATTTTCTTCAGGCTGACGGGAAGTATTATGTTTTGAGCGGCAAGCGGATTCCATATCAGAGGGACAAAACACAGGACGAACGCTTTTCCGTCCTGACGAGATTTGCCATTGCAAAGGAGCTGGAGCGTACCGGCCAGGTAACGGAAGAAGATGTGGTGCAGGTATCGCTGCCGATTGGTGTACCGCCTAAGCATTACGCAGAGCTGGCGGAGCGGTATCGGGAGTATTTCCTGGGAGACGGAAAGATGCAGGATCTGGTGTATAACGGAAAAACCTATCATACCTGTATCCGGGACGTAGCTGTATATCCCCAGGCGTATGCTGCCATGATGACAGAGGGAGAAAAAATCCGGCAGATCCCCAAGGCGGTGGGAATTGATATTGGCGGATTCACTTCCGATTTTCTGCTGATGCGGAATGGTGCCCCCTGTCTGGACTATTGTGATTCCATGGAAAAGGGTGTCATCACCATGTATAACGACATCATTTCCAGCGTCAATGGGGATCATGATATGCTCCTGGAGGAAACAGACATTGACAGTATCCTAGAAGGCAAGACGGAATATTATCCGGATATGGTGGTACATACGGTGGAAGAAATGGCCCGGAATTTTGTGACTGACCTGCTCAGCAGTGTCCGGGAGCGGGGCATTGATACGAAATCTACCTATACTATATTTATTGGAGGCGGAGCTATTTTGCTCCGGCGTTTTCTGGAAAGTTCCAACCGGCTGATCAAGTATCGGTTTATTGATGATATTTTCGCAAATGCGAAAGGGTATGGCATCCTGTACCGCAGTTCTTTGGCAGGGAAGTGATGATCGTGGGAAAGAAAAATCCATATGTATTTACGATAGGATTTGATAAGAAAAATCCAGAGCATCTGGAAGTCGTAGAGATCCTGAACGGGACGGAGAAAAAGGCGGCCCTGATTGCGGAAGCAGTTCTGCAGTATATGGGGAAGAAGTCTGGAGGAGAAGCAGAGGTATCCCAGGAAAGCATCCGGGCGATGGTGCGCCTCCTGGTGCGGCAGGAAATGGACCGGATCATAGGTGAGGTTCCTGCTTCAGACTTTGTAACTTTGCCTGGCCAGAAACCACAGCCGGAGCCAGAAAAAAAGCCGAAAGAAGTCGTGATTGAGGATTTGAACGAGGAAGAACCTCCGATTGATGAACAAACAATGCGGGATGTTGCGGATGCCATGGCAGCATTCCGGAATATGTAGCGGAAAGGCGGGAGAATGAAAAAAGTTTTCCCGCCTGTTTTCACAGAATTTTTAGAATTTGCACAGAAAACTCATAGATTTTATACAGAAACCTCACAGAAATAGGACGTATAATATAAGCCGAGGTGGTTATGTGGGGTTTCTGTTCGGGTATGTAGTCCTTTCAGCAGACCTCGCAGCGTTTGCGGCGCAATCTCCTATTCTTCCTGGGAACAGGTACTTCATTCTTTCGGAACTTGCTGCAGCGTGGAACTGCCGTTATATTCTTTTCGGTTATTGACAACCGCATCGACAGAAAGACTCAAATAGGACGCAAGCGAACAGAGACTGTCAAGCCACGGGTTTGCCTTGTAGTTTTTTATCAGAAATTGTGCGCAGGGATACATAGGTTCGTTCTTTCAGTGTGTTTTGAGACAGATTCCTGCGTGTCCGGGCATCTTTTACAGCATCCCCTAATCGTTGAATATACATCCATATCACCTCATTTTCTGCGTATATTGTACCGCAGCCAGATAAGCACATTCCATTTATGGTAATGCGTGGTGGAAAACAATGTAATGCAGGAACGAGGGGGAATGTCTAAAAGATAGGATGCGTATTTTGGATGGGTAAGAAAGTAGCCGGGAAAAAGTTAAAAAAATTGCTGACACCCACAAGGCCCTTTTGACGCCTGTACCTGCACTATATGAGTTATCAACCGACACATATATTGCGTGTCAAAATAGACTGTGTTTGATCAAGACCAGACTGCAGAAAGCAGATTTTGGTCTTATTTTTTTATATCGGTGTCGGAGTAGCTGTATGATCCGATGCCGTTCTCCGCCAGCTTCTTGAATTTCTTTGAAACTACAAACGAAATTCAGGAGGAACATAAGATGAATGAAAAACGTACTTACAGTGGAGAACGGACAAAATCATATTTTACCGCATATTTAATGGAATTTATCAAAGGCCGCAGGAGCAGCTATCTGAATAAAAAAATCCGGACAGAAAACAATTCTTTCCTGATGGAAGAAATCGCTGAAATTGAAGAACGGATTTCTTTAGAAGAAATGCAGGAGAACCTGGAGAGGGAAAAGACACTTTTGAAAGAAGCTATGGGGATTTTTCCGGACTGGGGAGAGTTGGAGGACCGCAAGCTGGTTCAGTTGCTTTTGCTGCTCAGAGAAGAAGAAAGAAACCTGATTTACCTGCATGTGTTCGAGGAACGCAGCTTTGATGACATGAGCAAGATAACAGGGCTGACCTCAGAACGGTGCAAGAGCATCTACTATTATGCTATCCGAAAAATACGGAAAGAAATGGGGGATAAATAGGATGAGTTTTGACGAATTATTATACCGGGCGAAAGCCGGAGACATGGAAGCAAGAGCAGAAATTTTTGAAATGTATCGTCCAATGCTGATCAAAAATGCACTGGTAAATGGAAGGTTCGACGAAGATCTGTACCAGGAGCTGGCGGTAGAGCTGATGAAGTGCATCCGGTATTTCCGGCATGTGGAATAATTAAGAGAGACCGGGCGGCGTAAGCTGCCCGGTCTATATTTTTTGGCGGTTCTTCGGTGCGGGCTGAAGAAGCTGGCGCGTCTGTTGGACACGGCCCGATAACCTGACCGCCGTATAGCGGCAAGTAAGAAAGCGCCGGACGCAGGGCCAGCAGGCCGCCGCGACCGGCGCTTTCGTATGGTTTTTTCTACGCATTTAGCCCCCTCTTGGGCGGGGATTGGATAATCTATCTCGCCTACCCGCTGACTGTGGCGGGAAAACCTTGATTTTCATGGGTTTTTATTCCCCTAATTGCGTAGGCAGGAGGGGCACTCTTTCATATTTAACATCGCCTTTGTTTTTCTTAAAGTCCATTGACAAAGCCACAATTTCGTTATATAATATTTGTTATATAACATGAGTTATGTTTAAGGAAGGACGCAATTATGCCACCGAAAGCAAAGATTACAAAAGAAATGGTCATTGACGCTGCTTTTGAGGTTGCTCATGAAACAGGTGCAGAAAATATTAACGCAAGGACAGTTGCAAAAAAATTGCATTGTTCTACACAGCCTGTTATGTATCACTTTTCTACGATTGAGGAATTGAAGAAAGCTGCCTATACAAAAGCAGATTGCTATCATTCTGAATATCTGATGAATATTGAAAATCCGCAGAAAGGAATTATGCTTGGAATTGGACTAAATTATATCCGTTTTGCAGTTGAAGAACCGCATTTGTTCCGCTTCCTTTTTCAATCCAACTTTTTTAATGGAAAGACTTTACTTGAAATGATAGATGCTGAGGAACTTATGCCTGTTCTTTTGGCAATGCAAGGAGCAATCGGAGGAAGCATAGAGCATGTAAAAGAAATCTTTTTGACAGTTTTTTTATTTGCTCATGGTTATGCAAGTATTATTGCAAACAATTCATTAGAGTATGATGAAGAAATCATAAGGAAACATATAGAAAATGCTTATAACGGTGCGGTATTAGCGGCACAGGAGGAAACGAAATGAGAAAGCTATATGAAAAAAGTGAACTGACCTTTACAATCATATGGATTGTGATTTATTGTGTTCTGCAATCTTTAGCTAACCCACTAAACGATAAAATAGGAGTTGAATATTCTGCGAGTGCTATTTTTTGTGCTTTACAGACTGTTATCCTCTTGGCTTTTGTTTGGAAAAATAATTTATTGGAACGATATGGACTTTGTAAACCCTCTGTGTCTGCTCGGTGTTTCCTTTACTATGTACCGCTTATTATTTTAGCAACGGGAAATCTTTGGAACGGTTTTGCAAACAATTATGTTCTTTCTGGAACTATCTGCCGAGTTGTATGTATGCTTTGCGTGGGATTGATCGAGGAATTGATTTTCAGAGGTTTCTTATTCAAAGCGATTGCCAAAGACAACATGAGAACTGCTATTATTATTTCAAGCCTAACCTTTGGCATAGGGCATTTGGTGAATATATTTAATGGAAGCGGTATAGATTTGGTAAACAATTTGTTTCAAATATGCATTGCGATTGCAGTAGGTTTCTTGTTTGTAACAATTTTTTCTCGTGGCGGAAGCCTACTTCCCTGTATTATTACCCACTCGGCTATTAACACTCTCAATACTTTTGCAAAAGAAGAAGGATTTACAGTTGAAAAGCAGATTACCCATGCTCTTATTATGGTTGTCTTAACCGTTGGCTATACTTTAATCATTACAAAAACGCTGCCCCAAACAAGTTGGAAGGTAGATAAATGATATGACAAGTATGATTTCAGAATGGGTTTACTGTCCTATCTGTGGGAATAAGACAAGGCTAAAAATCCGTGGAGATACAGAACTTAAAAACTTTCCTCTTTTTTGTCCAAAATGTAAGCGAGAAACACTAATCACTGTAAAACAATTCAATATCACAGTTATCAAAGAGCCAGACGCAGAGCCGATAACACACAAGGCAATCTCACTTGTGGTTATCGGCTTCTTTTTATTGCATTATTCTATTGGTAGTTCAATCGTAACACTTAATCCATGTGGAACCGTATCAAAAAATCGGATTGTCCCCTGATGTGCCTTTACAATCTGACGCGCAATTTTCAAACCCCATCCATGCTCAGTATCGCCTTCACTTTTTTGTGAACTGGAAATATCTTCGTTGCTGTTCAGTGCGTTCAGTTGAGGCTCGCTCATGCCATGCCCATTATCAGAAACAACGAAAACACAGCTATTCTCATGGATGCCAACGGATAATTCAATTTTACATCCTGTTGGATTATGGACAATACTGTTGCGAATTAAGTTTTCCAGCATCCGCTGCAACAATAAATTGTCCCCACTAAGTTGTATGTTTCTCCCCGGCTGTTTCTCGTAAAATTCCATTTCGAATTGTTCCGGTATGCCGTCATTCAGTATTTTGCTTATCACCTGCCTTGCCAGCTCTACAACATCAATACTCTGCATGTGAATTGCCTGTATGGAGTATTCCAGCTTTGTCGTCAGGTTCAAATCAGATACTAAATTTTTCAGCTTTTCGCTTTGGCTAAGAATTATTCTGGCTTGTTTTCTGGTTTGGTCTGGCAGTTCAGGGGTTTCCTTGATTTCGCTTGCATACCCTAAAATCATAGAAAGCGGTGTCCGTATATCATGGGAAATTCCCCTGATCCAGTCCGCACGGGTGTTGTCCTTTTTTAGTAAATATTCGCCAGCCTTATTTAAGCCGGCATTGATTTCTGCTAATTCTCCAGCTTCCTCCAAATGAACAGGTTTTCCAGCAGAAAGGTGGCGAATACCATCTAAAATTGGCCCCATTGCTTTTTCTACTCGGTGAGCATTGCGAATAAACAGATATACCATCAACAAAATATTGATAAAAAATACTGCGACTAATCCAAATAAAAAAGGCTGGACATATTGCGCCCTAAAAGATAAATAATAGTTCACGACACTCCCTGGAGATAAGCCGATAACAAGAAGCCCATCCTGACGCTTCCAGATATTAACTGGATAATCATCGAGATACCACCGACTGAACATTGCAATATCTGTGGCATTATAGTGGCGTGGTAATTCTTCCGGCAGATTTTCTTCCCAAACGACGGTTCCATCTTCATCTAATATCATGGCCCATGCGTCTGCCTTATTGAGCATTTCTGTTGCCTGTGCATCTCCAGTAAATTGTCCGTTTTCTACAATGACATGATTAGAAAAATCCTCAAGGGGGAAATTGGATGTTGCCACATTGCCGAAATAAGCTATCACAAAGTAGGAGGCTACTAAAGCAACATTAACCGTCAGAAAAAGGATTACAATTCCAACTGTGGAAAATATATACCGGCGAAAAAAGCGTTCTGATGCGTTCATGTTTGCTCCCCCTTTATGTTCAGACGATACCCTATTCCTTTAATCGTCACGAGAGCAACTGGCTTTGAGGGATTTTCTTCAATTTTTTCCCTCAAATGCCGGATATGGGTTGCCAACGTCCTTTCATATCCTTGCCAGAAGTCACCACAAATAGCCTGACATAAAGAACCGGTGGTAACGATTCGACCTGCGTTTTCGTATAACTTTTCAAAAAGCTGGAACTCTTTGGCTGTCAATGAGATGCTTTCTCCATTACGCTGCACCATTGCTTTTTCCAGATCAACGGTTGCAACATCAAAAAACACCTTGCGCTCTTTTTCTGGGTAGACCCGTTTTAATATGGCCTGTACCCTGAACAGCAATTCTTTTGGTAAAAACGGTTTCAGAAGATAATCGTCTGCACCATTTTCAAAGCCCGCGAACTTGTCCTCTGCTTCGCCGCGAGCTGTCAGCATTAGGACAGGGACTTTACTTGTCTTTCGGAGTTCCCTTAATGTCGCAAATCCGTCCATACCTGGCATCATAACATCAAGGATTATCATATCTGGCTGTTTTTCTTTACACATTTTCAATGCAGCTTCACCAGAGGCCGCCGTCAACACCTGTGTAAATCCTGCCCTTTCAAAAATGGACTTCACCATTTCTAATAGTTCGGCTTCATCGTCCACTACAAGAATCATTCTATCGTTCATAAGGCACCTCCTATTTATTCTATTCTTATTATACCGCGAGATGATTAGATTGCCTATTCTGCCCATGAAATCTCAAAGTAAACTCAAAGTTGGCTCAAAGTCATCTCAAAGTTGGTGTGTTATGCTGATTACGAAAACAAAAAGGAGGCGTAAGCTATTATGAGTGATTACATTATTGAAACGCGTGATCTGACGAAAAGATACGGCAATCAGGCCAGCGTTTCTCATCTGAATATTCATGTGAAAAAGGGCCGTATCTATGGACTGCTGGGGCGCAATGGGGCCGGTAAGACCACGACTATGCGGATGCTGCTGGGACTGACAGCCCCCACTTCTGGCGAGGTAACAATATTCGGAAAAACTTTTCAGGGCAATGAAAAGAAAATCCTGTCTCGCATTGGTTGCCTGATTGAGTCACCGGGCTTTTACCCCAATTTAACAGGGACGGAAAACCTGAAAATTTTTGCCGAGCTACGGGGCTTAAAAAATCCCAAGTACATCAAAGGTGCTTTGGAACTTGTCAACCTGCCTTATCGGGATAAGAAGTTGTTTTCTCAATATTCTCTCGGCATGAAACAGCGGTTGGCGATTGCTCTGGCCGTTATGCATGATCCTGAGCTGTTGATATTGGATGAACCGATCAACGGACTTGACCCCATCGGTATTGCAGAAGTACGCGATTTTATCCGTGAATTGTGCGACGCCAGAGGAAAAACCATTTTAATTTCCAGCCACATTCTTTCTGAAATCTCGCTGCTGGCGGATGACGTAGGAATTATCGACCACGGGAATTTGCTTGAAGAAGAAAGCCTGAAAGAATTGGAGGCTAAAAACACCAAATATATCCATTTCTGTGTGTCGGACGCACAAAAGGCAGCACAGATTATTGCTGCAACATTCCGCAGCAAGAATATTCAGCTTGCGGATGCCAATAATCTATATCTCTACAACACGGCCCTCCCGGTGACAAAGATAAACCGTTCTTTTATGGAGGCTGGCATTGATGTTCAGGAAGCCCATCTCTGCGAGGATACTTTGGAGGATTACTTCAAGAGAATTACAGGGGGTGAGGGGATTGCTTAAACTGATCCAATGCGAAATGCGGAAGTTAAAGCGAAAACACTTTGTATCATTTGTGGTTTTCGCCGCGCTTTTGTTCCCAATTCCGTTTACAGCTCTTGTGCTGGCCGGAAGTGTGGGAAACTTTACCGGTTTTGAAGCGGTTTTTGGCCTGCTGGCAACTATGGGGATGCCGATTATGCTTCCTGCCGTTTTAGGGATCATTGCAGCTATGTTGTTTTTCATGGAGCGTGATAATGACACTTTGAAAAACTTACGCACGATCCCCGTTTCCCCAATTAAAATTGCCACGGCAAAAATTACTTTACTTTACATTTTAGGTCTGATTTTTGCTGTTGCTACAATGCTTTCTTCGATGGTTGGTGGGCTGATTGCTGGAAGTGAGCTGACGAACATTGGAGAGAACTTCGGTATTGCAATTATCACCACATTACTTTATACAACAAGTATTCTGCCGGTTGTCATTGCGATTGTTGGGTTTAATCGTTCTTATATTTTTTCGGTCATCTTAACTTTTTTCTATACGATGTTTGACTTTATGCTTGCGTATGGAGGGATGTTTGCGACCACAGATCCTATGATGCGGCTTCTGACAAGTATCATGCCAGCGCCAATTATTTATCGCTGGCAGGCTTCCCAGTTTGTTGATCCCGGAACACCTGCCTATTCGGTGATGGAACCCTATTTTCTTCCCCTGTGGCTTGTTGTGTTAACTGTCGTTATTATAGGAGCGCTGTCTTGTCTGGCGATTGTTAGAATTTATAATAAGCGGGAAAGTTGAGGTGTGAAGAAAATGGTAAATATCATAAAAACAGAGTTTTATAAAATGAAGCGGTATTCCGTAATCTGGATTGGAGTGGCGACAATGCTTACCGTCGTGCTGCTTTCCCGATTTATGGCAACGGCCTCTGATGGAGCAAGCCACACACTGATAAACTTTTCTTCCAGTGTGATTTGGAACAATTTGGTGCTGATATATCCAGCAACGATTACATTGATTGCCGGTTATATCATTGACCGTGAGCGAACGGATGATACCTTAAAGAATATCCTTACAATTCCTGTTTCTTTCCGTAAAATGCTGATTGGAAAACTGATTGCTGTTGGCTGCATGGCGATAGCACTGTCTGTTATTGAGTTTGGATTTACAATTTTGGTTTTCTTTGCAAGCAGCTTCCCCGGATTTTCCGTAGGTGTTGCAGTAAATGTGTTGCTTCAAATGATCGGGATCAATTTGATTTCCTATATTGCGGTTATGCCCATTATTACCTTTACTGCACAGAGAAGCGGTAGCTTTATGCCTGGGGTTGGTTTTGTTTTCTTTTACGGTTTTGTTGGCATGATGGCATCCGGCCACGGGTTACGCGACCTTTATCCAATTACAGCGGGCCTCACTCTAATTGGTTATCAGGATGGAAGTGGTGATCCCACAGGAAGTATTTTCTTGAGTATAGCATCTATCTTTTTTATGCTGGTTGTAACATCTATCCTTGTGTCAACGCCAAGAAATCGTGAGGGAAAGGCTATCAAGAAAAAGAATAATAGTTCTGGTAAAAGGGTTCACAAAAGACATCACGGTACTAGGTAGCCTGTTACGAAAAGAATAATTATCGTGTGTGGCATTATTGCCCCTGTTTTTCCACTTTCAAAGTCGGAAGTAAAAAAGAAAACATATAGGAGGAATTTTTAAATGAAGTCCCAAAAAGCCGTTATAGGCATTGTTGCAGCAATATTGGTGGTTCTCTGTATGGGTTTAGCATTTCTGGCGACCAAGAATGAAGATTATTATACGCAAATTGATAATAGATGGGTACAGGAGATTGCACCACATGGGGCAATGAATTATAAATACACGTTGGCGGCTTACGACGAGAATGGAAATGAAAAGGACGTAGTATTTGAAACGAGCCGTGTTTTGACCGATCAAGCGTTTCTTTGCCTGAAAGTCAACTTTATCCGAGGTGTTGTAACATGGGCGGAAGTAGAATATGAGGAGTTACCCGCAGAGGTTCAGCAGTATTACAGCGAATAGTGCAGCAGCCCCTATTTCCGGCTCGGCAGCCTCCACGGTCATAACCTCTGTGCCAGTGCCTTGTGTGAGTCATAGCTTACATACCACGAGTGGAAAAGCAAGGCTTTTGAGAAAAAGATTAGCTACTTACTCAATAAAAGCGCATGGATGCCATGCTGCCCCGCATGATGGAGGCGGCGGGCGTCACCGAGGAACTGAAAGCCCGTGACCCCATGCGTTGGGTGGGCTGATGAACATGCTGAGAGCGCAGGCGGAGGAAACTATTTTTCAAGAGTTGATTTACGCATAAAAATCGCTTTACAAGAGCCGGAATGTTGTGAAGGGCAACAAATCCGGCTCTTGATTTTTCTCACCTCCAGATTTTGGCCTTGACAAATCATTTTGCAGGAGTATAATGATAACTAAGTTAGCATACGCTGTTATCACAATACGAAGGGAGGCGAGATTGTGGCAGTTGGAACATACGAAATTACTCACGAAAGAATTATGGAGAGTGGACGGACACTTTTTCTGAAAAATGGCTATGAGCGTACAAATCTACGCGAGCTTTGCAAGGGAGCAGGTATTACAACAGGGGCATTTTACCGACATTTTGAAGATAAAGAAGCGTTATTTGCCGCTTTGGTCGATCCGGCTATCAAAGGGCTGAAAGAGAGATATGATGCAGCCGGTGATAAATGCTTTGATTTCGTATCCGTTGAAAATATCAGTCAACTTTGGTCTGTGTCGATTGATACAATGGCTGAGTTCATTCGGTATATCTTTAAGAATTTTGACGCTTTCAAACTTCTTCTCCGCTGTTCTGATGGGACGAAATATGTTGACTTTACCGACTGGATGGTAGAGAAAGAAGTTGAGGACTCGCTAAAACTATATGAAGTGTTGGAACAAAAGAATATTTCTTTTCATAAATTGACAGTCAAAGAGATGCATATGTTATATCACTCTTACTATTCCTGCATCTTTGAAACTGTGCTACACGATTATACAGAGGAAGAAGCTCTGCAATGTACGAATACTTTAGCAAAGTTTTTCACGGCTGGCTGGCGTGAGGCGCATGGCCTTTGATTTTTCAAAGGTCCATTTTTTTGAGCGAATGATAACTTAGTTTGCACAACTTGTTAGCATACTTTGTTATCTTATGTCTGGCTGCTATATTTTTTTAATATATGGTTAGCAAAACCTAACTTCATTTTTAAGGAGGTAGTCACATGGAGAACAAAAATGAGCAAAGCACAGCTTCAAGTCTATTGCGCTTTGCAGGCCAGTACAAAGGCAGATACATCCTGTCAATTTTTCTTTCCGTACTGGGCGTTGCTTCGGGCCTTGTTCCGTATTATGCTGCGGCTCAAATGCTAATTGGGCTGATCGGCACAGAACGAGATTTCTCGTTCTATATTCTTTGGGGAATTGTTGCTATGGTGGGTTATCTGGCGAAATCTACGTTCGCTATTCTTTCAACAAGCGTTTCCCATACGGCAACTTTCCTTGCGCTTCGGGATATACGAAAGCAAATCGTTGATAAACTTTCCCGTATGCCGATGGGAACACTTCTCAATACACCATCGGGACAGTTGAAAGATACGCTGGTTGACCGTGTGGAAGGACTGGAGACCCCATTGGCTCATCTGCTGCCGGAAATGTCAGCAAATGTATTGGTGCCGATTTTCATTGTCATTTACCTGTTCGTGCTTGATTGGCGTATGGCATTGATCTCTCTTATCACGATCCCGGTAGGCATGGCATTTATGGCAACGATTTTGAAAACCTATCCGCAGCAGTATGAGGGATCGGTAAAAATCAATCAGCGAATGAACAATGCTGTTGTCGAGTATGTGAATGGTATTGAGGTTATCAAGGCATTTAATCAAAGCGCCGCTTCTTATGGAAAGTATTCGGATGCTGTCCGTGACAACGCCGATTATTTCTATAAATGGATGAAAAGCTGCCAATGGGCAATGGCGGCGTACAATGCCATCTGTCCTGCCGTTCTGATTACCGTACTTCCCGCAGGCGTTTTGTTCTATGCTGCCGGAAGTATTACGGCCGCAAATCTGATTACCATTATCATCCTGTCCCTTGGCATTGTCGGACCACTGATTGCCGCATCAAATTTTGCAGATAGTCTCGGCATGGTTGGCACTGTTGTAAATGAGATTGCTGCCTTACTGGATAGTCCTGAACTGGTACGGCCTACGCAGACAGTACCCTTGCATAGACAGGAAATCCAGCTAAATGATGTTTCATTCTCTTACAACGATGACGGAGACAACGCGATTAAGCATATTAACCTTACCATCAAGCCGGGAACTGTCACCGCCCTTGTGGGGCCATCCGGTTCCGGCAAGTCTACCATCACAAAGCTAATTGCTGGTTTTTGGGATGTAGGTTCGGGTTCTATTACTCTTGACGGAAAAGACTTGCGGACAATTCCTCAAAAGCAGCTTGCGGATCAGATTGCTTATGTGTCACAGGATAATTATTTATTCGATGATACTATCCGGGAGAACATCCGTATGGGCCGCCTTTCTGCATCTGACGCAGAGGTTGAGGAGGCTGCAAAAGCTGCGGGGTGTGATGCTTTTATCCGAAGTCTTGAAAATGGCTATGACACAAATGTTGGTGGAGCCGGAGGGCATCTTTCAGGCGGGGA
Organism: Lachnoclostridium sp. An118; assembly: GCF_002160985.1. Lineage (GTDB taxonomy): Bacteria > Bacillota > Clostridia > Lachnospirales > Lachnospiraceae > Claveliimonas > Claveliimonas stercoravium. The sequence continues at coordinate 29,798 of NZ_NFLQ01000004.1, forward strand.
ACGTCAACGCATTGCTATCGCCCGCGCCATGTTAAAAAACGCACCGATTGTTATTCTGGATGAAGCGACTGCCTACATCGACCCCGAAAATGAAGCTGTTGTCCAACAGGCCGTGAGCAAGCTGGTTGCAGGCAAGACACTGATTATTATTGCCCATCGTCTCTCTACCATTACAGACTCGGATACGATTGTTGTTATGAAAGATGGCTGTATTTCTGACATGGGCACTCACGATGAACTGCTGAAGAAGTCGCCACTTTATAAGGAAATGTGGCAGGCGCACATTGGAGCAAAGGATGGTGAGAAAGTATGATAAGCGTATTCAAAAAGATTTGGATGTTCGCAAATGAAGAACAAAAGAACATCAAAAAATCAATCGGGTTGGGTCTGTTGAACGCTATTTTCCATGCGCTTCAACTTTATGCGATCTTTGTTGTTCTTGCAGCACTTGTGACGGGTAATGTCGGACAAAATACGGCCATTGGAGCCGTAGGACTAATGCTTGTCAGCATTGTCGGGAAAATCATTACACAATACTACTCTCAATTACAACGTGTTCATGCGGGCTACTTTATGGCTGCCGGGAAGCGTATTCAGATTGGAGACAAGCTGAAAGTTGTCCCGATGGGCTATTTCAATCAGAACAGCCTCGGTAATATAACCGCAGTTGCAACGACGATATTAAGCGATGTTGAAACAACGGCTCCCGTGGTGCTGGTTACTACTCTTGGCGGATTTATCAATGCTATTGTTTTTGCGATTGTTATTTTGTTGTTTGACTGGCGGATCGGTCTGTTAGTGGTTGCTGCGATGCTCCTGTTTTTGTGGGTCACTTCCATGATGGAGAAGCGCACACGCCGTAATGCTCCATTGCGTCAGGCGGCCCAGGAAACATTGGTGTCTGCCGCACTGGAGACAATTCAGGGCATGAGCGTTGTAAAAGCGTTCAACCTAAACCGCGACAAAAATAAGCGTATGGAGCAGGCGATTGATAATAGCTGTAAGGAAAATGCCAGCATGGAAAAATCCATGTCCCCGTATCTCTGGTTCCAGCAGGTTATCCTTGATCTGTTTAGTGTTGCAATAATGCTCTTATCTGCTTACTTCTTTCTTCAAGACACAATGCCGTTGGCGTACTGTCTGATGATGATTGTTGCCTCTTTTATGATTTTTGGAGAACTGAAAAGTGCTGGGAGTGGTATGGCAACACTTCGTCTGACGGAAGTTTCTATTGACAGAGCAAATGAGTTGGATGAAGTGCCGGTTATGGGTGAAGGGAATGTTGATAAAGCTCCCGTTTCCCATACCATCAAATTTCAAAATGTTCACTTTGCCTATGAGAAGCGGACAATTCTGGATGGAGTGAATTTCACGATTCCAGACCGTACTATGACCGCCATTGTCGGCCCATCTGGTTCTGGAAAAACAACAATCTGCAATTTGATTGCGCGATTTTGGGATGTAAACAGCGGACGAGTAATGATAGGTGGGCAGGATGTGAGAGCCTATACACTTTCAGAACTGATGTCGAACATCAGCATGGTTTTTCAAAATGTGTATCTTTTCGCAGATACGATTGAAAACAATATCAAATTTGGAAAGCCAGACGCCACCCATGAAGAAGTTGTTGAAGCAGCCCGAAAGGCGTGTTGTGATGATTTTATTTCTGCCCTGCCCGATGGATACAATACTTTAATCGGTGAGGGCGGCGCATCACTCTCTGGCGGTGAAAAACAGCGCCTTTCTATCGCCCGCGCCATGCTGAAAGATGCCCCTATTGTCATTTTTGATGAAGCTACCGCAAATGTCGATCCAGAAAATGAGGATCGCTTGCAGGCAGCAATCGAAGAATTGACCAAAGACAAGACTATTATTATGATTGCCCACCGCCTCAAAACGGTACGAAACGCCGACCAGATCCTTGTGGTTAGCGGCGGTCATATTGTGCAGCAGGGCAAGCACGATGATCTGATACAGCAGAAAGGCATTTATGCTGACTTTGTCAGCGGCAGAAAACAAGCCATCGGCTGGAAACTTGGTATAAACAATTAAAGTTTTGCGCCGCAACTGCGGTTCAAATAAAAATTCAAAGGAGGATTTCATAATGGAATCGAAAAAATTAAAGGCAAAAGACCTTATCAACGTGGGTATCTACACGGCTATCTACATTGTCATTTTCTTTGTCGTTGGAATGCTCAACGCAATCCCGGTACTGTATCCGTTTCTCTACATCCTGATCCCGTTGATCTCCGGCATCCCGTTCATGCTGTTTCTAACCAAAACGGACAAATTCGGCATGGTTACGATTATGTCCATTATCTGCGGCGTGTTCTGGTTCCTGATGGGATATACCTGGACTGCTATTGTCGGCTATGTGGTTTTCGGTATTATTGCCGATTTGGTCTTGCGGGCCGGAAAGTACAAGAGCTTCAAAATTGATGTCATTGGTTTCTGGCTGTTTTCCTGCGGAATGATTGGTTGTCAGGCCCCTATGTGGGTAATGGCAGATACATACATGGCTGGAATTGAGCAGTCTATGGGCGCACAGTACGCAAGCGAACTGGCCCGCTATATGCCGTCTTGGATGGGAATTGCCGCGATTGCAATTATCTTTGTAGGCGCACTGTTGGGTTCTCTGCTGGGGCACAAGATGTTGAAAAAGCACTTTGAGAGAGCGGGCATTGTCTAATGGAAAAGTACGAGGCTTATCAACCACCAAAACGGAAAGGGTTTTATCTTGACCCGCGCACAAAAATCCTGTTCATGGCATTTGTAACAACGCTGATGTTCTTTGTATATGAGAACCTTGCGATGGATGCTGTTGTGGCGATAATCCCATTGACCTTACTGCTTATAAACCGTCAGGTGCGGACGGCCCTCATTTATGGAGGGCTGTTCGCTCTGGCGCTGGTAGCAAAGCTCACGCAAGGTATGTATGTGCTGCCGGACATTTTGAATATGATTTCCGTTCTGCTCATCGCAATGGTTATCCGGCTTTTCCCTATCTTCATGCTGGGGTATTACATCATTGAGTCTACAAAGACTGATGAATTTGTTGCCGCTATGGAAAAATGGCATATTCCGGAGGCGTTCATTATTCCTATATCTGTTGTGTTTCGGTTTATTCCCACACTCGGAGAGGAGTCGGCCGCTATTACAGATGCAATGCGTATGCGCGGTATCCAATTTGGCACGAAAAAATTTTGGCAAGCTCCCACTGCAATCCTTGAATACCGCATTATCCCTCTGATGATGTCTGTTGTAAAAATCGGTGATGAACTATCCGCTGCGGCATTGACAAGGGGGCTGGGCGGTCTAAAACATAGGACAACAATTGCAAATATCGGATTTACTTTTTACGATGCTATTATCGCTATATTGTCGGCGGCCTTGCTAATATGGGCGCTTTTGTAGGGAGGTGTGTGTTCTTGATTGAATTTCAAAATGTCACTTTTACCTATCAAAGCACCGAAAGGGAAAGCGGTGTCTATAACCTGAATTTCACAATACCTGATGGACAGGTCGTGTTGCTTTGCGGAGAGTCTGGCTGTGGCAAAACGACACTCACCAGATTGATTAACGGTCTTGCGCCAGAATACTACGATGGGCAGCTTTCAGGAGAAGTCCTTATAAATGGGAAAAATACAGCTAAGACGCCCTTATACGAACTCTCAAAAATTGTTGGTTCCGTATTTCAAAATCCCCGGTCACAGTTTTTTACAGTGGACACAACGGGCGAAATTGCGTTTGGCTGCGAAAATATTGGCTTGCCTAAAGAAGAAATTTATAAAAGGATCGGTCAGGTGTCCGGCGAATTAAAAATCCACAAACTATTGGATCGTAGTCTGTTCGCATTGTCAGGCGGTGAAAAACAAAAGATTGCCTGTGCATCCGTTTCTGCGATGGAGCCAGAAATCATTGTGCTGGATGAGCCATCCTCAAACCTCGATGTGGCTACGATTGCCGATCTGAGAGAAGTTGTGGCGAAATGGAAAGCAATGGGCAAAACGATTATCGTAGCAGAACATCGCCTGTACTATCTTATGGGGGTGGCAGATCGGGTTGTCTATTTGAAAGAGGGTCGGATTGCCAAAGATGTGTCCGCTGTGGATTTTGGAAATCTGTCAGAAGCCCAGCTTCAGAAAATGGGACTACGTTCTCTGCATCCGACTTTTACATCAGAGATACCTGTAACTCCGATGAATGACGAAACTATTAGTTTAACCGATTTTCGTTTTTCCTATGGACGAAACGAAACTATAAATATACCTCAGCTCTCTATACCACGGGGCGCTATCGTAGGAGTGCTGGGGGATAATGGAGCCGGAAAAACCACTTTTGCCAAATGCTTGTGTGGATTAGAAAAATCGGCAACTGGTGTCTTGCAGATTGGTGGCGATAACTTAAATGCAAAACAGCGTATTCATAAATGCTACATGGTCATGCAGGATGTCAACCACCAGCTATTTACCGAAAGCGTGGAGGATGAAATTTTACTTAGTTTGCCTGGAGAGGACGAGGGTGCAGACAAACAACAGGCAGAGAAAATCTTATCAAATCTAAAACTGTTGCAATTCAGAAATCTACACCCTATGTCCCTTTCGGGCGGACAGAAACAACGTGTGGCCATTGGCAGTGCGATTGCGTCTGATAAGGAAGTGCTTGTTTTTGACGAGCCGACAAGTGGGCTGGATTATCACCACATGATCGAAGTTGCTACAAACCTAATAGCATTGAGCAAGATGGGAAAAACACTTTTCATTATAACGCATGATCCAGAACTGATTGCTCAATGTTGCAATTATTTCATGTTCATAGAGCATGGAAAAATCAAATGGAGCGGCGGATGGACTGCCGATAATCGCCAGCGCCTGCATAACTTCTTTTCCACGATTTAGGAAGTTCAGACAAGCAAGGACACGAAAGGGGGCGCACTAAGATGTTTTCTTTGATTATTCGTGAAGCATGGGAAGAATTGCAACAAAAGCAGACAAAGGAGAACAAAGAGTTTATGAAGCCCGTAATAACTCCGTCCGGGGAGGACTACCTGGAAACCATCCTTGTTCTCCAAAAGAAACTCGGTATGGTACGCTCCGTAGATGTGGCCCGGCACATGGAGGTGTCAAAGCCCAGCGTGTGCCATGCAGTTTCCATTTTGGAGCAAGGCGGTTTTCTGATTAAAGACGAGGATCATTTCCTTCGCTTAACTGAAAAAGGCCGGGAGGCGGCTGAGGCAATCTATGAACGGCACTGCTATTTTAAAAACTGGCTGATGGAGGCAGGTGTGGAGGATGCTACTGCGGAACAGGAAGCCTGCAGGATCGAGCATGACATCAGTGAGCAGAGCTTCCAGAAACTGAAGAGATGGAAGGAGCTGGGACACTCTGAAGAGACAAATGGTGATTGAATTTCCAGAGGAGCGGCTGCCGGAGATTTGCTGTATCCAAAGAAAGCTCCAGGCTTTGGAGGGTGTGAAAATCTACATGGAGCCACAACAGATCCGATATCCGGGATTCTTTCTGGATATGCTCCAGCGTAAGGTTGTGGTGGAGGGAAAAGAGGTGATGCTGACAGCCAGAGAATTTGATGTCCTTGCAGTTATGGCCCGACATCCAGGGCGGGTTTATACTTATGAGCAGATATGCGGTATTCTCTATGGAGAAACAGATGTATGGAAAAAAACATATAACAATATCTATTGCTTGATTGGCAGTCTGCGGAAAAAATTGGCAAGGAGATCACAGGATCCGGGATATCTTTATACGGTACATGGTGTGGGGTATCGGTTTGAAATCAATTAGAAAATATTCGTATCAATCAACAGGGGACGCTGCGTTTAAACAGCGTCCCCAAATTCTTTCACAAAATAGTTAGCCTTGTTTTTAGTCTGAGAATGGGAGATCCGAGCGATAGTAGTCAACTTTGCGAAGAGGGATGACAGCCGCTCCGGCTTCTAACTTTTTAATTTGAACGTCATGGGATAATCCCAGGACAGCGCAGCCACACGAAACCTTTTCAATGACTGACTGGCCCGATGCCAGGTCAACGATTGCATGACCATTCATTGTCCCAACCCGTGTATTTCCATTCAAGCTCAGAATACGGGAGTTGTCCTGCAGGGTATGGATCTGGCTATCCCTGTATGCATAACGAATAAGTGAAATATCTTTCATCTCATGGACAACTGCATTTTCGCCCAGATTAGAGATCATAGCACGGTCATCTAGGCACTGGATCTGAGCGTTTCCCTGAACATCCTTAATGAAAGAGTTACCTGTGATGATCTCTGCCTGAGCATGATCCTCCATCGTATTGATGACAGAATCAAAACAGTAGATTTCTGCATCTCCGCATACGGTTTCCACGTCACAGTGATACAGGATATGCTTACCACTGCTGATCAACTTGATCGTCTCATTTGCCCGTAAGTATTTCTTCTGCCAATCTTCCAGCGCGGAGATTAATCTTTGCTGGATAGGCTTGTTCTTCTGTAACGGTCTGTCAAGCCAGGAATCGGCAGAGAACATAGAGAAGTTGATTTTCTCCTGCTTTGGGCTGATCCACCATTTCCAACAATATGGGTGCAAGCTGAAAATTATGGGATAGGTGCCATCCTTGATATATCCGGCATCAGCTTTGGATGCCAGAATATCCTGTACGCCTTTATCTCCCCTGACTGTTGCGTAACCTTCATTTTCAAATAATACAATACTAAATTTTAAATCCATTCTTTTCTCCTTTCTTTTGGCATGTTCTTCCGGAAAGGTCTCTCTGCTCCTCCTTCCCCGCTTTCAGGCACAAAAAAAGAGAATGACACAAAATGCTCATTCTCTGACAGCGTGCAGTTTTCTGCAAAATAATAAAAAGCCAGAAGGTACTGCCCTGTTGGCAGAATATCCCTCTGACTGCACTTACAAACCTAAACAGCATATCCTTTTCCGGATAAACACAATTACTGATTACAGATTTAGTATACTACTATATGTAGTGGAAAGCAACAAAAATCTCTACTATAAATTTAGTGTTTTTATACTTGACAAACTTGACCTGAAGCCAGACCGGGAACGGTCATAATTGCTTCCAGAGCCGCAGCCCGTGGACTGCCCCTCTGAAAGAGGGCGCAACTATACACCGGTCGAGCCGGTGCGTTGCGTCCTGCCGGAAGCCCCTTGCAGGGAGCAGATGATTTCCGCAGATTTTCAATCTGTTCCAATCAGCACAGGGGAAGCTACACTTCCCCTGTGCTGTCTGCCGCCAGCTTACCCCTTTGTGGACTTGCCGACCGGAAACATCTTGCGTTGCAAGCTGTTCCCGTCCAGCAAGTTTACGATTATGTCTTTTATTTATAAGGTACAAGGATTATAATGAAATAAAATCGCAGCGAAAGGAAGTATACTTAGATGGGTGACCCAAGTAAATTTTCAAGTATCACAGAATATTATATTGTGTTTTATGCCATTGCCATATTAGTTTTGTCTGAACTGGCAATATGGTTATTTTCATCAAAAGGTAGAGGAAAAGAAAAACGAAAATCCGCAGATAGCGGAACCGTATGGCTTATTATAATTGGCTGGTGTTGGGGAGTAATAGCAGGAGCTTTTTTCCGTAGCCAAAGTGTACCGGATTTTATACGTAGCTGGTTATTGCCGCATTTTTGCTATTATATCGGAGTGGTGTTTATTATATTAGGCGTTTTTATCCGTTGTACTGCTGTTCTTACTTTAAAAAAGGCATTCACTCTCCAAGTCCAGACAACAAGCGATCAGCACTTAGTTAAAACAGGCTTATATCATTTCGTACGCAATCCGGCTTATACTGGTAGTATGGTAAGTTTGTTAGGTGTTTCATTAGCTTATCGGTCTATTCCGGGGGCTATCTCAGTAATGATCGTTTGCCTGATTTGTTACAGTATTAGAATTAGTATTGAAGAAACGGCGCTTAAAAATCAATTTCACGATGAATTTGAACGCTATTGTAAAGAAACAAAATATAGACTCATTCCTGGAATTTATTAAATTGCACAGAAAACTGAATACCAGCCGCCCACCGGCGGCTCCACCGAGCAGGAAATCATAGAACGGTTTCCTGCTTTTTTTATTCTGAACTTTTCTACCTGCTGTTGCTATTTGTGAGCCTCCTACGTATGAAATAAGTAACAGAGCTGCAAAAAGTATTTTGATTATTCAGAATACAAAACATCAGTGTAACTTGTCCATTCTCAAGAAATCGAACTCTATTGTATTTATGAAAAGTAAAATTACAGGAGGAAGTTACTATGGTAAAGAAAAAAGGTGTTTTATGTTATGACCGGGAGTCTGGGAGGTATGATATCTATTTTGGAAATGGCAGCTATTACGGTGGCCTGCATTGCGGGGACTGTTTTGATGTGGAGATGGATGGAGACTGGGTGCCGGTCCGGATTGAAATGAATGATGACTGGTATCTTGTGGGAGTGCCAAAAGTCAGGCTGGATGGGTTGACAGTCCGGGCAGACTGGTACGAATAATCACGACAGGAGGATGGACATGAAGAAGGAATGGGTGAAACCGGAGATCCGGTTTACGACAGATCCGGATATTATCCTGGGGTGTTTGTATGAGGTATATGGACAGGAAAAGAAAGCTGTATTGGCTGGAAAGAATATCCGGCATACAATGATCTTCCCGTTTCTCCGGATGCTGGCAAATAATGCAGAAGGAGATATCCGGGATCTGGAAACTCTGCATCAGCGGCTCTGGAAGATTTATGAAAAAGAACCGGAAAAACAGGTGTTTGTACAGCAGAGCCAGAAAATCCTGGCGGCTGTCAGAAAAGGAGAAGATGGCGGATGATTTCTTTTGGAAAAGCAAAACAGGGAAAACGAATTTTCAAAAGGGTGATCAGCACCTGCACCCCAGCAACGATCCAGATTGGACAGCGGAAATAATCTGCTGTCCGTTTTGCGTTTCTATGTCATGCAACGTATAGATTATATATAGGAAGTGTGTCAGAAGTGTGCCAATTCCTGAACACAACATAATAGCAATTATGTTGTGTTAGAGGCATGATAGACAGAAGAACTCCTATTTGAACGCAGCATAATTGCACATATCCTACGGAAAAGTGAGCGCAACATAATCGCAGAAAGGAATGACAAGCATGACATTATTGGATGATTACAGGACCTATCTGAAGGAACAGGGGCTGGCTGAGAATACGATTCAAACTTATTGCCGGCATGTTGACGAATACTGTCAGTGGTACAAGGATACTTTCGGGCAGGAACTGGTACAGCTCTACCACACGAATATTCTGGATTTCCGGTCCTACCAGCAGAATATCAAAAAGCTGAAGTTTAAAAGCATTGATACGAAGCTGTCTTCCCTCTCCAACTTTAATGAATATCTGGTCCTGGCAGGGGTTCAGCAGGAATTGGTGATCACTGCAGGGGACCGGCTGAAATTCCAACAGGAGATTGCAAGCCCGGCAGAGATAGAAAAGAAAGATGTGGAGGCGTTTCTCCAGAAGGTGTTGGTAGAGACTGGGAAGAGAAACTATGCAATCGCCGTGATCCTTGCATATGCTGGCCTGCGTGTCAGCGAGTGCATTAGCATCGGCCTGACAGATCTTGATTTTCAGGCACGGGAACTTTTGGTAACAGGGAAGGGCAATAAGCAGCGGATCGTGTTTATCAATGACAAGATCCTCCATGCGGTCCGGGAATATCTGAAGGAAAGGAACTCCGACTCAACGTATCTGTTTGTCAGCAGGAACGGCGGGAAACTGGACCGCAGCAGTGTCAACCGGTTTTTTAACCAGTGTTCTGACCGGATCACGCCGCATAAGCTCCGGCATTATTTCTGTTCCCATGCCCTGGAGATGGGATATACGGTTGCGGAAGTCGCAAACCAGGCCGGACATGCCAGTGAGCGGACAACGCTGATCTATACCAATACGAGCCGCAAGCAGATGAAGGAGAAATCAAACCTGCTGTAAACACTTCTTTTTATTTATCTAATGTGCAGTGCTGTTTCACTTTACTTTTATACTAATATTGATTATGATATTAGTATGAAAGGATGTGGCAAGATGAAACTTTTTCAACAGCTAGATCAAATGGTGGAGAAACAGGACGGGATTCTGCGGACTGCCCAGGTTGTAGAGGCCGGGATTTCTAAACCGGTTTTTTATGAATATGTGAAGGACCGTAAAATGGAGCGGGCAGCACATGGGATTTATGTATCGAAAGATTCCTGGATAGACGCCATGTATCTGATTCATCTGCGTTTTGGCCAGGCTGTATTTTCCCATGAAACAGCATTGTTTTTCCATGACCTGACGGACCGGGAGCCGATGGCGTATACTGTCACGTTGAAAACAGGCTACAATCCGGCCAGTTTGAAGGCGGAGGGGGTTCAGGTTTACACGATTAAGCCGGAACTGCATGGGGTCGGATTGACAACGGCACAGACACCTTTTGGACATCCTGTGCCAATTTATGATATGGAGCGGACCATCTGCGATCTGCTCCGCAGTCGGAACCGTATTGAGATACAGACATATCAGGAAGCGTTGAAGGCTTATGCCCGGCGGAAAGACAAGAACCTTCGGAGGCTGATGCAATATGCGGGGGTCTTCCGGGTAGAAAAAATCTTACGGCAATATTTGGAGGTACTTTTATGATAAATACGGCAAAACAGTTAAAAGATCTGATCCGTAATCTGGCAAAGAAAAATTCCGCCGATGCGCAGATTCTGATGCGGAATTATATGATGGAGCGTTTTTTAGAGCGGATTGCCCTGTCGGAGTACAGGGATAAGTTTATTTTAAAAGGCGGTATGCTGGTGGCTGCAATCGTTGGGGTGGACGCCAGATCAACGATGGATTTAGACGCTACAATAAAGGGAACCGATGTAACTGTGGAAAACATAGAAAATCTGGTTGCGGCCGTATGCTCAGTCCCTATTGATGACGGTGTGAGATTCCAACTGAAAAGTATCTCAGAGATCATGGATGAGGCGGAGTATCCGGGAATACGGGTCAGCATGACTGCGCTCTTTGATGGAGTAGTAACACCTTTGAAGATAGATATTTCCACAGGAGACGCAATCACGCCAAGAGAGGTCCGGTACAGCTTCAAACTGATGCTGGAAGACCGCTCGATTGATATTTGGGCGTATAATTTGGAAACCGTACTGGCGGAAAAGCTGGAAACAATCCTTACCAGGGCTACCGCCAATACCCGCATGAGGGATTTTTATGACGTATTTATCCTGCTTCAGCTTCATGGGGATACCCTGGATTCCGTACTCTTTCGGGAAGCGCTGTTGGCGACTGCCGCTAAGCGGGGAACGGAATCCTCTCTTGCAGACGCAGAAGAAAGACTGGATGAGATTGAGGAAAGTCCGGTCATGCGGAAACTTTGGAACGCCTATCAAAAGAAATTTTCTTATGCAGCCAATCTGGAGTGGAATACGGTCATGGAGGCAGCGCATAAACTGATTCGGTTGGGAAATAAAGAGTAAATTGTAGAATTTAGGGAGCCGTCCGTGAGGGCGGCTCCGAGTCATTTGTTATTCCTTTTTCTTCTTTGGACACCAGGCCGGAGAGGTCTTTATCGGAACCTCATCAGACCAGGGTTTCCCGAAGCCTAAAAAACCAGGGTGTTTTACAATTCTGTGTTCATGAAAATAATCCAGTATATACATTTGATCCGGATGCTTACAGGTAAATTCTGCACGGCTGTTATTGCGAGGCCGGAGTGACCTGCAAAATTCACATTCACTGCATTTTATCTTTTCTTTCATATTCGATCACCTCATAGTTTTATCATAGTTCACTTAATACATAAGATCTTCCGCTACGCTGATCTGAAAGGTCTCTTCAAACCAGTGCCAGATTTTTTCCCGGTGTGTTCCAGACGGAAATCCATGCCAGGACTGTTCGATACATTCTGTCTCCGGGTCCATAGGAATCTCTCCAAATTCTTCCCAGAGCCGCCGGATGCTGCCCGGCAGGTACAGGATAGTAAGGGTAAAACAGGATTTAGAGAACAGGGGAACAAGAATCTCGCTGTAAACTACCTCCCAGTCACCGCCTGCAAGCCCGCAGCCCAGATAGCCGGGGATGGCGATCTGGGATACTCCTTCTTGCGCAGCCAGGAACATCATACTGGTCAGGCTCTGCCTTAATGCGCTATATTCTGTATCCAGCCCTTTTCCGGTGGGAACATTTTCGGCAAACAGATGAGCCACATAGCGCAGCGTATCCTTCTTCTGCGTCAAATAACAGGCACCAAGAAGGGCTTCCCTGTTCTTTTTACAGAGCTGCTGGTATTCCCGATACTGACCTGCAGTTAAGAGATTTTTCCGGATCTGTCTGGCGATACCGGCTCCCATGACGCCCTGGCAGTTGACCTGGTGGGCGATCATCGGCGTATCTTCCTGGAGCAGATTTCCTTTTCTTTCTTTGATCATAGATTTTCCTCCCATCTTTCTTAAAGATATTCATATGTTATATTTTGGTTCTGGCACCATTCTTCCAACAGTTTCAGATTTTCCGGGCTGTGTGCCGGGTATCGGGGAATCCGTACCGGAGATGCCGGGGGTTTGTACCATAGAGCTTTCGGAGGCAGTCCATGCGTATCCTCAAAAAATAGAACCGCAGGACGCTCCAGAAATTCCCGCTGCTTCCAACTGTCGTTATACAGATAACGGAGCCGGTATCCAAGCTGGCACTGGCTGTATTTGCAGCGCTGAAGCTGGACCTGGATACAGGGATGAATAGAAAGTCCGCTGTCATCCAGATATGCCAGATGACCTGATTTGGACCGGATGATCTGCTCATAAGGAATATAATTATGGTTCTGGACAGGCAGCATGGCATGTTCTTTCTGAAAGGATATCTGAGGAAAGCCAAAGGTATCACAGAAGTAGAAACGGCTGTCTCCCGGTGCATCCTGCACTTCCAGGATGTCAGAAACAGACAGGGAATGTCCGGTAAAACCGATCTTTTCCAGATATTTGGTATCTGCTTCGTCCGTGCGGTTAAAAATCCGGTAGATTTCTTCCAATGTAGCAGCTTCTGTCTCTCCACAGAATACAGATTCATAAATCCCGGCAGGCGGCGTTTGATAACCGGCTTTCTGAAAGCAGGAAAGCGGCAGAAACATCAGCCTTTCCTGATCCAGTTCCGGGATGATCTGGTAAATCGTAATTCTCATAAGTATCCTCCTTGAAAAAGAAGGACCTCCCCGTGGGAAGATCCTTCCTAATTATGATAGTTATTCGTTGCATATGGCTTTTTCATAGTTCAGGAGCTGCTTCCAGGTCAGCCATTCCGGCTTCCCGTCAATAGGAAGCTCCTTCCACAATTCTTTCATGCGGTTCATATGATGCTGCGGATCATTCCCGGATAAGATGGTAACGCTCCGGTTCCCGTAGCCGAGAAAATATTCGCAGTCACTCTGCAGGCGGCTTAGCATCATATACTGGAACTCATACGGGTTTCTTCGGAAGGGTTCTGACTCAAAGGTATACTCCTGACGGATGGGGGATACTGGTTCCCCATCCAGGTCATTCCTTGTAGTAGAATACAAGTCCGGAGTTTCGGATTTCCCCAGGTTAAGGTCTTTCCAGAACCGTCCGTGCTGATCTTGATAAGTTGGACAGCTAAAATCATCAATGCCGATGAATTTCATGATTAAGGTCATCGGTTTCTTTTCTTCCATTGTTCATTCACCCCTTCATGCAATTTCATTTTCCATTTCCAAGCTCCATCTCAGCTTCCCACGTATATCCATCAGGATAAGCCCTAACTGGTTCTCTCCGTGGCCGTTGACCATGCCCCAGAAGTAATCGCCCCAGGTATTGCCTTCCACAAGGAGACAGTCTCCTGTGGCAAGCAGGGCATCCCTGAGATTCGGGTTCTGCAGGAACTTGCACATGCAGATCTCATACATGATAGAGATCCTGACTTTATTCCAGTCCGGGCGCAGCGTGAGTTTCTTTCCCCGCTTTTTGGCTTCTGCCGGATTGTGCAGGCGGTAAATAGAGAATTGCTGCTGTTCTTTTGCACAGCAGGTCTTCTGCGCCTGGAAAGCGGCTTCACTGTTGGCATAGGTCTGCCCCATGTAGGTGACAGGAGCCGGATAAAAATTGCTGAGAAATGCGTATTCCCCGGTAAATGAAGAAATAGTACTTATATTTTTCTGAATTTGATGCATGGTATTTTTCTCCTTAATTATGACAGTCAAATAAGACAAGCGCCCAGTCATCAGGCGCATTTTCCACTTCTGTCAGGTCATCTTGATAGAGTCTTGCTGTACAATCAGCTACGTTGTAAAAATAAGAATTTAGTATATATGTACCGTTTAGTAGTGCAGCAATTTGATATAAGAAATAATCAGCCATAGAATCAATTTTTTCTGTCCGATCAGATTTCCTCTTGAGCTTTTCAATTTCCAGAATAATCTCCTCCAGATCGGTTCCAATCATTTCTTTTAAATAGAGAAGATTTTGTTGAATCTCTTGATGCTGTAGTTCTTTTGTTATAGTAAGCTCTTGAAGAAACTTTGCTACGTCATCTTTTGCAAACAGTACATTTACTGGATACAGGTTTTCCCATCTTCCTGCAGTCTCTGTTGTACGCTGATCAAAGACTGTGAGATAAAAATCATCCGTATTCATTTCTGCATAGAGCCGGATCTCATTAATTAATTCCTGGCGAGTGTAATTCTTTGGATCTGAAACTGCTTCTGGAATATAAACCAGTATTTTGTGTAATGCGTGCATTTGTTACTCCTTTCTGCATACAAAAAAGGAACCGCCTATCACATAGGTAGTTCCCTTCTTAAACATCGTGCATTAGTATTCAGTTTGTCTGTAATTCTTTTTGTTCCTGTTCTTCGTAGAACCGGTCTGCGATATAGCCCGCTGATTCCGCCCAAAGCGTATTCTCTGTATTCTGCAGAGCTTGATACGTCTGGGACTGGTAGAAAGCAAGTGCTGCATCTGGGAAAGAGAGATGACTCTTTTCTTTGATGATGTCGATCACGTCCCGGATCTGGATACACATATTCATAGTAATATCTTTTCCGTTAAAATAGTAGATGCCATTCATATCTACACAACCTCCCTTCGGGATTCCAGTGTCAGATGCTTCAGGGCGAGGGGCGTATGGAAAGATACCTGGTTGTTGACCTTATTGTAGCGAAGACGTTCCACCGCTTCCTCTGATTTTAAAATGCCTGACAGGTATAACTGTACAGTCTCCATGGTGTTGTCATCCGCAACCGGGCCTACCACCACATCGTAAGAGTGCTGGATGCCGCCTTTCGTGCGGTTTTCCTTGATAAACTCCAGCCATTCCTGATCCAGAGCGGTAAAGTGTTTGATCTTCAGGTCCTCTGTCTGCCGGAACAGGTAACGGTAAACGTATCTGCCGCCTTTGTGGGAGCGCAGATACAGCCGTCTGGCCCATTCCTCTGCCTGGCTTTCCAGGACGGTACAGTAAAATCCCCGACCAAAGTCACGACGGTTATGGGATTTTTCCAGGTCAATCGTATCAAATGCAAAATTGGAACCGTGGTAAATCACCAGTTCCGGAGCATTTTCAGCAATAATTTCTTCTACATAATTTAATGTCTCTTCTAAGTCGAGCTGGTGAAGATATTCATGCTGTATTAGGATTTTTTCAAATACCTGGTGCTTATAAAAAAGGCTGACAGCTTCTGCGGTAGGCAGGTTGTGCTGTTTGGCATATTGCTCAAGAGCCTGTACAGATAAGATTTCCACATCTGATTGTATACTCATACTCATCATTGCCTCCATTTGCCCTTATTATACCAGAAATGAATTTGTATTCCAACGGAATTATCTGTGGGATTGGCACATCATTTCTGAAACCGTCCTATAAGCTCCGACAGTAAAAATCAATCATTGCTGCCGGAAGGGATGACCTGGCAGGCGTCTTCCACGTATACTACACCAAGGCAACCGTAACCGTCCCAGGAAACATGGATAGTGCCGATGTCATCGACATGCCTGACTGTACCAAGGGTCCCTTCCGGGATTTTGGTGTAGGGATCATCCATATGGAGCAGTTTTACACGGGTTCCCGGTGGGAAGGTACTCCTGAGTTTAACAAGATTTTCCTGGCTTATTCCCATTGTATTCATCCTCCTTTTTGTTCATAATCTCTGTACTGGCATCAGCCAGAGAGAGAGGTTGGATTTTCGGCTTGTTCCAGTGAAGTCTCCGGATGGAAATTTATGCCGTCTTCATAGCCTTGCACAGAAAAGCGGCGGAAGTTTCCAGGATTCAAATTCGCATAGACCCCGCCATTGCGAAGGGAAGCTGCTGCTTTATCTACTTCCTGGGGAACAGTAAGGACAAGCCCCCATCCTTCTTCGTGCTGGCTGTTTTGTTTCTGGAAGGCATCATAAAGACTAGAGGCAAAACCTGCACCATAAGCATTGCAGAGTTCCCGTAGCTGTGTTCCGTTATATCTTTTTTTGTATTTTCTGCGAAGCTCCTGGCAGTGTGCCAGGATATAATCATAAGCGTACAGAAAGATGCGGGAACACACTTCATAATCATCTTCCAGACCGATAAATCCGATGGTTGCCGTTTTTGTACGCTTTATCCGGCTGTAATATGCCTTACAGCAATAATGCGGGGCAATCACGGCAGAAAGCTCTACCGCCCATTTGTTTGTCATTTTCGTACAACTGGCCCGGACCGTTTTTCGGATCACTTTCTGCTTCTTTGCATCCAATACCTCTTCCGGACGCAGTTTATGAGTAGCCATGAGTTCACGGGCTTTTAAAAGGGCTGCTTTCGCTTCATGTTCATTCGGGCTTTCCGATAATGCCAGTAGTTTTGCAATTCGATCTTTGATATTCATTGTTCATTCTCCTTTTTATAATGAGAAAGGAACCGCCAGGCAGTTCCTTTTTCAAAAGCATTTTTTCTTTTGTAATGTTACCGGGAGTAATCACCTGACAGGTGTCTCTCCTTCATACTTAAAGCAATGGCTTTTATCCCCATATTTCGCCCATAATCTCCACCAGGTAAGAATCCAAGGGAAGATCAGGGGGAAGGATTCCGGCAAGTTTCTCCTGAAATTCATCTAAAATATCTTCATAGGAAGCATAAGCAGAAGAATAAAGTTCCGGGAAATTCTTCAGTTCAAGGATATAGAAGGAATCGCCAGGATCCAGATCCAGTTCTTCGTGATCCTTGAGGCTCCACACGGACATATATTCAGCATTTCCGTAATGGAATCCTTCGTAAGTATCGACCAGATATTCCTGAAATAGAGAAATATCATCTTCAGCCGAGAAAGCCTGGAATAATTTCGGATTGTTCTTTTCCCATTTTTCTTTTGCATAGCTTTGTATCGCTGTGGCTGCTTCCTCTGTAATTAGGAAGCCATAAATATGAAATACGTTTGTAATTATACTCATAGCCTCTCCTACGCAATCATTGCTAAAAACTCTGCTTCCGACAGGATCGTGACGCCAAGAGCCTGGGCTTTGGCCAGCTTACTGCCGGCTTTTTCCCCGCAGATCAGGTAGTCGGTCTTTTTGGATACCGAGCTGCCCGGCTTTGCGCCAAGCGCCAGGATCTGGTCGTTGATCTCTGAGCGGGTAAAGTTTTCCAGCTTTCCGGTTGCTACGATTGTTTTTCCTGCAAATACATTGTCTTTTGTCATAGTGGTTTCTTCCTTTCTTTCTTCAAATGTAAATTCATTCTGTAACGTATCCCACAGCGCCAGGTTTTCTTCATCCGCAAACCAGTCATGGATGTTCCGGTTCAGGGTGGCGCCAAAATCCTCTAACTGCGTGAAATCATAGCCATCCACAGCAGCCGCTTTGAAGGCATCCAGATTGCCGGAGAATACATCATCCAGCACCCGGCTTTTCGTGCGGCCCACCATGGGAATATCCATGCTGACAAGATAACGGACAAAAGAGGTGTGCCGGCTGGCTTCTATGGAGTTCCAGAGCCGGTCAAAGGACTTCTCCCCGAATCCATCCAGATGGATGATCTCCTCCCGGTGTGTATCCAGATGGTAGATATCCTGGAAGGTCTGAAGATATCCCAGAGCCAGGAACTTCTCCAGCGTAGCTTCCTTTAACCCTTCAATATTCATCGCTTTTTTGCTGACGAAATGGACAAATTTTTTCAACTGCTGGCTTTCACAGGATAGATTGCTGCAGTGTACAGTTTCAATGATCCGTCCTTTTTCTGCAATCTTCCGATGAACTTCTGCAGGAGCGCCGCAGCACGGGCAGACAGACGGGGCCGCATCCTGGTAGTGTCCCCGGTCCAGGTTATCCTCTACATGAGGGATGATCATATTGCGCTTTGAGACCAGAATCCGGCACCCAGGAACCAGTTCCAGTTCCCGGATAAAGGTGAGATTATGGAGCGTTGCTCTGGATACAGAGCAGCCGTCAATCTCTACGGTGTCAAAGACTGCCACAGGCGCAAGTTCCCCGAAGCGGGAAGGCGTCCATTCGATACTCCGGAGGATGGTTTCGTAGGTTTCATCCTCGAATTTGTAGGCGAGTCCGTCCTTGTAATGATGTCCGGTCCTTCCGCAGCTTGCGGAATATGCCAGGTCATCGAAAATCAGTACCATTCCGTCAATGGGAAGATCCAGTTCTTCTGCTTTCTCTTTCAGATCCTGGATTCGCAGATCCAGGTATTCCGGGGAAATCTGCTCTGGATTCAGGGGAATGTAGGGGCAGGAGCCAAAGCCCAGTTTGGATAACTGGTACAGGCGTTCTTCCCGGCTGTTGCTGTTTTCTCCCTCATCCAGTCCTTCCAATACGTTGAACGGGAGGAAGGTAACGCAGCGGCCCTTGCAGTTTTCAGGATCCAGGCTTCGCACCGATCCGGCTGCCAGGTTCCGGGTATTCTTATAGGGCTCCCCGTTCCGGTCCCGCAGGGTTTCGTTCATCCGTTCAAAATCTTTCCGCCGGATGAAGGCTTCTCCGGTGACAACCAGCCGCTTTTTATAGGAAACTGTGAGCGGTACATTCTCAAAGGTGGGAATGTTGTGGGTGATCTCTTCACTGGTCTCACCGTCTCCTCTGGTGGCTGCCTCTGTGAGCCTGCCGTTTTCATAAGTGAGTTTTACAGTCAGCCCGTCCAGCTTCAGCATGAGCAAGGCTGCGTGGCTGCCGCAGAAACGGCACAGATCCGTTACCTGCTTTGTTTTGTCCAGAGATAAAAGCGGATGCGGGTGCGGCACTTTTTTCAGTTCACTGACCGGCGGGTAGCCTACCGTCTGGGTGGGGGAATTAGAGTAAATGATCCCTGTTTCCTCCTCCAGCTTTTTCAGTTGGTCATACATCTGGTCATACTCCGCATCGGAGATCTCCGGTGCGTTCAGGTTATAGTATGCGTGCCGGTGATGATTCAGTGTCTGGACCAGTTCTTTGATTTTGGTTCCTTCATTCATGGTTCTGTTTCTCCTTTCTGTTACCATGTCCATCCGGAGCATTGAAAAACAACCCTCCTTTCCCATGTTCAGGCATAAAAAAAGAGAATGACGCAAAATGCTCATTCTCTGACAGCGTGCAGTTTTCTGCAAAATAAAAAAAGCCAGAAGGTACTGCCCTGATGGCAGAGTATCCCTCTGACTGATTACAAACCTAAACAGCGTGTGATAAATCCTTTCCGGATAGACACAAAATATATGGTACAAAATGAGTATAACACTATATATAGAGCGTGTCAAATGCAAAGAAGTGATTTAGCACTATATATAGTATATGAATGTAAAACCGCTGGGGAGACGGGCAGCTTTTGACAGAAAAATCCTCTTGACGAAAGAACATATGTTCTCCATAATAGAAGAAAAAAAGGAGGCGAACACACGTTTGAGACATGGAAGAACGGTAATTTTCCATATTGATGTCAATTCTGCGTTTCTTTCCTGGGAAGCCGTCTACCGCCTCCACCACTTAGGCGGAAAGGAGGATCTGCGAAACATGGTTTCAGCGGTGGGCGGCGATATGGCGATGCGGCACGGGATCATCCTGGCAAAGTCTATCCCGGCAAAGAAGTATCAGATCAAAACCGGGGAGACCATTGTTGAGGCAAGGCAGAAGTGTCCGGGGCTTCTTCTGGTTCCTCCCAATTATGGGCTGTATGAGAAATGCTCGAAAGCATTTATGGATATCCTCCGCCAGTATTCTCCGGCTGTGGAGCAGTATTCCATTGATGAAGCCTTTGTGGATATGACTGGTACGGAAGGGCTCTGGGGGGATCCCCTGACAGCGGCTGTGAAAATGAAGGACCAGATCCGGGATACGCTGGGCTTTACGGTCAATATCGGGATCTCTGAGAACAAGCTGTTGGCGAAGATGGCATCAGATTTCCAGAAACCGGATCGGGTGCATACCCTTTGGCGGGAAGAACTCCGGGATAAGATGTGGCCGCTTCCGGTCAGCGACCTGTTCTTTGTAGGCAGGGCTACGGCAAAAAAGCTGTTTAGCCTGGGGATCTATACCATAGGGGAGCTGGCTCATGCGGACCCGCATCTGCTGAAGATCCATTTGAAAAAGCATGGGGAGGTCATCTGGGCGTTTGCCAATGGTATGGATGTATCTGTGGTACAGTCGGAAGCCCCGGCCAATAAAGGATATGGGAACTCCACTACTATTGCCTTTGACGTAACGGATGCGTCTACGGCGAAACTGGTACTGCTGGCGTTGGCTGAGACCGTGGGAACCAGGCTGCGGGCAGCAAAGGTGCGGGCGGAAGTGATCGCTGTGGGAATCAAATCCCACGACCTTTCCTATGCCAGCCATCAGATGACCCTGCAGAACGCTACGAACATAACCATTGAGATCCATCGCTGCGCTTGTCAGCTTTTTGACCAATTATGGGATGGGACAGCCATCCGGCATCTGGGGATCCACACCAGCCGGGTAAAGGATGGGTTCAACATGCGCCAGTTGGATATGTTTGATGATACAGACTATGAGAAGCTGGAGCGGATGGACGCTACCATAGACCGGATACGGGGAAGATACGGGATTGATTCGGTAAAGCGGGCAGCATTTATTGGAAGCCCCATCGACCATATGTCTGGCGGGATCAGCCGGGAAAAAAGGACTGTTGATTATAAAAAGATTGGGGTAAACTAAGAGGTGATGAAGGATGAGTATGGGGATCGGCATCAATACGCAGAATCCCGATGAAGGAGAATTAAAAAGAGATTTAGAGGAGATTGCCTGTGGTGTCTGGTTTACGAGTACCGGAGCTGTCATGCCGAAACTGGTCAAGTATCAGGATGAAGAAGGTCTGCTCCATACGATCAGCCAGATCCGTGTGCTGACACAGGACAAAAAATTCTACTGTGGCATTCCCATCCAGGAGTACCGGTGCAGTACAGTTGTGGAAAATCAGGAATACCGGTTCCGCCTCTACTATTATCTGGAGACAAGCTGCTGGAAGATCAGTTGGGAAGGCATGTAGTGCTGCAGGTGAAAGGAGAAAAACTATGTGTGGACGGTATTATGTGGATGATGAAACCGCCAGGGAGATTGAAAAACTGGTACGGGATCTGGACAGAAGGCTGAAGATGGAACGCACCGGAGATGTATTCCCTTCGCAAAATGCCATGATCCTGAAGGGAGAGGGAAATCATCTGGCTGCAGAACAGATGCGGTGGGGTTTTCCAGGGTTTGAGAAAGGAAAGCTGCTGATCAATGCAAGGGCAGAGAGCGCCCTGGAACGCAGAACCTTCCAGGATAGCGTACAGCACCGGCGCTGTATCATTCCCGCCAGGGGATTTTATGAGTGGAATAAGAGCAAGGAGAAGTTTATCTTTGAGCGGAAAGAAACACCGGTTCTGTTTATGGCAGGATGTTATAATTGGTATGAAGGTCAGGAGAGGTTCGTGATCCTGACCACAGACGCAAACTCTTCCGTGGCACCGGTCCATAACCGGATGCCGCTGATCCTGGAGCCGGAGGAGCTGAAAGACTGGGTGCTGGATGATCAGGCGACAGAATCTTTGCTGCATAAGACCCCGGTGCTGCTGGAACAGCGTGCGGAGTATGAACAGATGAGGTTGTTTTAATAAGTTGGCATGGTGTTATAGAGAATAATTTAGTATAATTGAAATATCAACAAATTGGAAGTTGTTGAGGAGGTAAGTTTGGAACTATGAAGTTATATGTTGCACGTCACGGTCAAACTGTATGGAATGCACAAAATAAAGTGTGTGGAATTACTGATGTAGAGTTGACAGAAAAGGGCATAGAACAAGCAAAAGAATTGGCTTTTATCCTGCCTGAAGATATTGACATTATTGTAACTTCTCCTTTAAGAAGAGCAGTAGAAACAAGTAAGATCCTTGCTGGGAAAAATAATATTCCTATATGCATAGAAGAATTACTTATTGAACAAAATTACGGGATATACGAAGGTGTTGACCGAAAAAATCCTCAATTTCTAAACAATAAGAGGAATTTTGCATATAGATATCCTGACGGTGAATCTATGATGCAGGTAGCATATAGAGTATATGGTATCATTGACAAGATTAAGAAAGAATATCAAGGGAAAAATGTCCTTTTAATTAGTCATGGAGGGGTATGTCGTATTATCAGGACATATTTTATAGATATGACAAATGAAGAATTTTTTAATTATACATTAGAAAATGGTAAATTAGAAGAATATGAGTTATAAAAATCCCATGTTGTCTGGAAACATAAGAGCTTGTGTTCAAACAAGGTATTATATAACTATTTCTTGAGCTTGCTTTTTAAGGCTGTAAACAAAAAGGAGCCGTCCGTGAGGGCGGCTCCAACTCAATTTACATATCTTCGCCAAGAAAATAGTCCACTTTTTTAGCGTATTCTTTCTGTTCTTCCGTAAACAGTTCTTCCAGAAGTGCGGTTTTTCCGGTTTCCAGGTATTCCTTCAGCCCTTCGATGTATCTGGTCCGGTACTTGTCCTCAATAACCACCGGCACCAGGTCAGCTTTTAAGCACTCCCGGAACAGGACCAGCCTGCCGGTTCTGCCGTTGCCGTCCTGGAAGGGGTGCAGCGCTTCATACCGGGCATGGAACTGGGCCATGACGGAAAGCGTTTTGTCTGGGATCTCGTGATACCAGGCGAGAAGCTCCCGCATTTTTTCCGGCACCTCTTTGGGAAGGGCGGTTTCGTACATGCCTACCATATTGGGACGCTTTTTATAATCCCTGATAGCATAACCGTTGGCGCGGTTTTCAAACACGCCGCTTTTCAGTTCAAAGTGGAACGCCTTAATGAGTTCCTCGCTCAAAGGTTCATCCAGGGTGTCGATCATCTTGTTGAACATCAGGAAGTGGCCGTTGGTTTTCTCCACGTCTTTGGCCCGGTAATAATCGCCACTGACAGGAGCCGGTCGGAGTGCTGCCTGTGCAACTGTGCATTACACTTCAAGCCGGGCAATCTGCCATTCCTTCCATTCGCCGTGGACAACAGCAGTTGCGGACCATCCCTCCAGAAAGCTGTATTCTCGGTCGGAATCCTCCTGCGTTACCCCGTCCAGGGCATTTTCATAAGCTGTTTTCATTGCTTCATATACTTTCTCATAGTCCGTATTGGCTATGGGGTCAATCAGACCGTCAGCATACCCGTGTAAAACATAAATTGTCATTTCGGCACATCCTTTCTTTTACTGGTAGGGGTTGATATAGGAGTGGATATAGACACCCTGTTCATCCAAAGTACCAGCCAGTGCCTCCAGAGTTTCTTCCGGGTAGCCAAGATCATGGAAGGTCTCCATCAGGGCATTTTCTGATGGAAAAGCAGTCCCATAATCAACCTTTTCCTCCAGAGGGATCCCGCAGGGGGTGTCAATCGAGGTCTCACCGGTTACACAGTATCGGTCCGGAAAGGTATTCCCGGTATCATCCGTATTATAGAAAATGCCGCAGCCTGGCTCCATGCTCCGCATGACAAAGGAAACGCCATATGTGTTCGCAATCGCTGTATACGCATCATGGAGCGGACGCCATGCGGTATCCAAAGAGAGAAGGATACGGGTATCATTTTTATCCATATCTATAATAGTGCCACGCAGACTGATTTCGTCTGTGGCGATCCCCGCATGGAGAAACAGGTGCCGGATACTCCCCAGGTCATCTTTATAACCGGGAGTAATAGCGGTTTCCAGGTCCTTCCAGAGAGATTCAATCCCTTCTGCATTGTCATCTGAGAAAAAGCATACATCATCGCAGCATATATTCGCCATTATTCCATCTCCCCGCTTTCTGTTTCATCCTCATATCCGGGCCAGCTAATATGGCACTCACATTTACACAGTTCCGGATCGTGATCTAAGGCTGCGTAAGCTGCCTCCCGCTCTTCGGAAGAATCATATTCTTTATCCAGTTTGATGACTTCTGCCTGAATAGAGGGAGTATTTGTATAAGAGGCGGTAACAATGCCGTCCTCGATGACCAGCACCACACGGGGCGTCGGTTCTGTATGGGGGAGTAGTTTACCGTTTGCAATCTGCTCCTCGATTGCATCGATCACACTTTCCAACATCACATTATAGGAAACATTGCTGTCCTCATGTTTCTCATACAGCTCATAGGCTGTGCATAGAATATCGGTTTCCTGTTCCAGTGTCTGATAGGGAAGGTTGCAGCGCCCGGTCCTTTCCTGGCGCCGCTCTTCGCAATGTTCGATAAAATCCTGAAAAAAGCAGTGCTTTTTGTATATTTCATGGGCCTCCCGTATTTGCGGAAAGGTTAGTGCGAAAGCGAGTTCTTCTGGTGTTTCATTTCTTTCTAATATCATATTGTTTGTTCTCCTTTCTGAAGGAGGGCTGCACCTGGCAGCGCAGCATCCTCCTGTCTGCTGTAAATCAATAATTTTCCCCAAAGGTCCAGCGGCTGGTCAATCCATACCCCGTCCTGATAGATCTGTCTGGTCAGGGTATTGTAGATGACCGGTGTTTTTTCAAGCTCCTCAAGGTCTGCCACCAGGCAGGTTTCCCGGTTAATATAAGGCCAGAGCGCCGCTTCGATCTCTTCCCGCAGTTTCATAGCCATCTGGTGGATCTTCGCCACATCGTAGTCCCTGGTCAGGCTTTTGCTGATTTCCTTTGGTATCCGGGAGTGCTCAATCACAGCCTGTACCACAGCCGTCTGCTCTTCCGCTGAATAATCCGGATTGATGAGGAGATGGTGGCAGGCGACCAGGAGGACAAATTCCTGGACGTTTTCCCGGATCTGCGCTTTCAGTTTCTCATAGGGAACACGGTACACGCTCTTTAATGTCTCCAAGGGCACCCGTTCCCGGTTGATCTTCAGGGTGGAGAGCAGCCTTTGCAGGCTGCTTCCCAGGGTATAAATATCACTCAAGCACACATCACCTCGATTTCAGCCGGACGGTGGGCGTAGGTTACATGATAGACTGTGTTTTCTGTCTCAAATACCACACCGTCCTGAGATACTTCCAGGATCTGTTTCACCAGAGAGGTGGAAATGGACCGCCCGCAGGTAAAGAGCCAGGCCCGCTCATGCACACGCAGGGGCAGGCTGAGGATAGCTGTCAGGTAGGTATCCTTTTTCCTTTCAGGGATTGCCGTGATCTTCTCATTTTTCATATCCGTATCACACTCCTTCATATATAGGTCTGCCAGTCATTCATAAGGAACCTTCCAGTCCATCCAGACTCCGCACTTTCCTGCGGAGGCGGCAGAAACGGCTGTTTACCCCGTGGGATGAGATCTTACATATCTCAGCAATTTCATGGTAGGTGTAGCCGTTTGCCTGCAGATGTACCACCTGGCGTTCCTTCGGCGTCAGATAAGCCAGAAGCGCCAGCAGGCGGCTCCGGTCATCCATTGCCTCTGCCAGACGTTCCTGCCGGCTGGGAAGGAACTCATCCAGAGAGGTGGTGTCATCCTCATATTCTTCCAGAAAGGCTTTCCGCATGGGGCGGCTCTGCTTTTCCCATTCCCGTGCAAGCGCATTTCTCATGGCGATCCGGGCAATGGTGGAGAACTGGTATTGTTTAAGCTCCGGCTTTTCCAGATAGTCCTGTACGGCCTCCAGATAGCCAAAGACTACAGTATCGTAGTATTCTTCAATGCTCAGATGCCGCCTGTTCAGGTACTGATAGATAAAATCGTGATGCTCTTCTGCGAAAATCCGCTGTTCTTCTGTTAATGGATGTAATGCTTTCATAGGTATTTGTCCTTTCTTTATCTTTCTTTGTATTTTCTGGTGATCATGTTTGCCACAAGCCGTGCGCACTCCTGTTCCGTAGCGGTCAGGGGTCTTCCTGTCTCCGGAATCAGCAGCAGCGCAGCTTCTTTGGAAGCTGGAGCAAGGCACACCGGGAACAGGGCAGAAACCGTCCGGCGGCTGTCCGGAACCGGTGTTGGCATATCGGCATGAAAAATCTGTTCTTCCTGTTTCAGCACAAGGGAGCGTAGCTCCGGTGTGATCATGGCGCCCTCCGGCAAAAAACATCCGGTGGAAGCCAGAATGTATTCTGCATTGCAGATGGCAGCCCCACAGCGGATCTTCCGATGCAGAGGCTCCAGAAACTCCGGGAGTTCTTTACACCCGGGGAACGGGGACCTGCATTTCCGGATGCGGATGGTGGCTCCCTCTGTTGCGATTTCCAGGGTGCTGCCGCTTTGGATGCCCGTTTCTTTCCGGATATCCGCAGGGATGATGATGCGGCCCTGGGTGTCCATGTTTCGGATCAATGCAATACTCATATCAATCGTCCTTTCTATTCCTGGTGACAGAACAGAAAAAGAAGCGGGGGTTCCGCTTCTTTTCCTGACTGTGTTCTTCCGCATCTGTTTATGCGGCGTATGGATATTGCTGAAATTGCTGCTGTACCTGCTGGCGCTGGGTCTGCTGGTTTACAAGCAGTTCTTTTCCACTTGTGATTAGTGGCTGTGCGATGCAGTGTTCCCACTCTGAAATATAGGAATCCACCCGTTTTAACAGCAGGTAGAGGTCTATATCCGCAAGCTGGATGAAGGCGTTTTTTTCCATCTGGAAGCTGCCGGACTGCATATAGGAGCCACCGTTCCTGTTTTTAACCTTGATCCCCCGCCCATTGACGATCTGGAGCCGCCACGGGTTCTTCATCTCCCTGCCGTCGGATGTCCGGCTGTGCCGGGAAATGGAAAACTGCTGTGCGGTGGAGTACCCGTACTGATCGGGTTCCCCAAAGATTTTGCTGATACTCCACTCAAATTCCTGGAAGCCTGCGGTAATGCGGGTCAGGAAAAACTGGATCTGCTCCGGGGCCAGGTGGAACCGGGTGATGATGTTGCGCTCCCCGGTGCCGTTGGAATAATCCTGGATAGAAACGCCGATCAGAGAATGAACCTTGTGGTTATTTTCTGAAAACTCCCCTTTGGCGTGGAGCTGGGCGTAGCTGGTATTGGGCGCTGCCCGCAGCCGGTCATGGAAGGAGATCAGTTTTTTGTCATTCTGGATCTTACAGATCTGGTCCGAAGCCTTGTTCTGATAAGACTGGTTCATGGTTTATCACCTCTTTTTTTCTTAAACTGGGATTATCTGAGATACTGTTTGACAAGAATCGTAAGATTCTTTGGAAGGTCGTCCAGACGGGTAATGTCCAGGAACCCTTCCTGGTAGATGCGCTGGATGGCATCCTTGTCCTCTCCGATCGCTGCCGCAAACAGGATGATATTCTGTCTGGCGTATTCCTGCTTGATCCCCCGGAGATCTGCTTCCGCCTCCGTGCCGTAATAACCGTCATCTGCGGGCTGACCGTCCGAGATCAGGATCAGAAGTTTCCGCTTTTCCGGTCTTTGCGCCAGATGCTCTGCAACAAAGCGGAGCGCAGCGCCGTCCCGGTTGCCGCTGCGGTCTTTCATATCCATCAGCCGGTAGCGGTCCTTCTCATCTACAGAATCAAACTCCGCATAGGAATAGAGGGCTACCCCACGGGAATCCGTGGAATGACCGTAGATGGTTACCGGGATGCCCAGGCTGATACAGAAGTCATAAAGGACAATGGCTGTCTTTCTGGCATGGGTGATGCGGTCACCCCACCCCATAGAGCCGCTTTCATCAATCAGAAGCCCCACTGCCAGCCGCTGTTCATCGGCGGGGAGCCGGGTCCTTATGAAGAAAGAACCGTCCTGGTGATGGAAGGAGCGCATATCCAGCCGCCGTCCATACAGCAGGTTCTTCTGTTTCCCGCCTTCCGCCTCCTCTTTTAAGAGGGGCAGGATGGTACTCTGCAGGCGTTTGGATGCCCGAAGAAGGGGCGGCGAGATTTCTTCATATTGCCGGATCAGCCGATTTGGGATGTCCTGTATCCGATGAATGGTCACATGGATACCGGCATGGGCGTTTCCGTAATGGATATCATTTGCCGCTTTCTGCAATTCTTCTGATAGCTGCTGTTCATAGTCCGCCTGCGCTTTTTCTGTTGCGGCTTCCTTTAAGACACGGGCAATATCCGCTGCTGCATCCTCATAGCCGGTGCCGGCATACTGAGGCGCATAGGTTACGCCCGGGTCATTGCCGTCCAAAATAGCGCTGGTCTTGGCAAGAGCCAGCCGCCCGCCTTCTTCCGCCATCACTTTTTCAGTTTTCTTTAATTGTTCCTCACGGCCTTTGGAAGAAAAGAAATCTGCGTCTTGCGGATCGGTGCCTGCGCCTCCTTTGGCGGCAGGGATATTTTTTACCTCCGCTCCGTCTTTTCCCAAAGGAATGGGCGTGCCGCCTGCAATCTGCTGGTCCAGAAGCTCCTGAAGTTCTTTTGTTGCTTCCAGTTCATCCTGGTGTTCCAGTCTTTCCCGCATTTCTTCTACCAGCGGTTTGATAAAGTCCCAGAACAGGACAAGCAGGCAGTTGGTCGCAGTCAGCCGCTCTTTGATCGAGGGGGCGTCCAGTGCCGTGTCGATATATTCCATGCCGTCAGTCAGCACATCCAGATATTCGCTGCTGCTGTGGAAGCGGTTACTGATGGTGCCGGACCGGCAATAGGCCAGAAGCAGGTTGGTCGCAATCGTAAACGGCTGATAGTTCTTGCTGAGCTGTTCGTGGAGATCCGGGATCTGTTCTACCATCCGCAGGTTATTGAGCTGGATGCCCTTGCGGAAGCTGCCGGGAAAGGCAGCGCACATCCTTGCTTCAATATAGATGTCTTCCAGGATGTTCTGGAGAGAAGCCGCACAGGTCTGTAAGGTCAGAGATACGGCCTTGTCTTTTTCCTCCAGTGCGTCCAGGATCTCCGTCTGGCTTTTCTGATAAGCGGACAGCTCTACGGAAGGATTTTCCGGGTAAAAAGTGCCATTCCCCAGATTTGTCAGGTAGAGGTTCCGGGTGGTAAAATCCGTAAACAAAAGATGTGCCGTCTCATGCCCGGTCATCCCTACCAGGCTTAATGCCCGCAGGAAGCGGGACGGAAAGCTCTGGGTAACATGGTTTGCCGCATTCAGGTAGATCTTGTAAGAGTCTGTGTAAGCCAGTGCCGCATCCTCGGATTCATCCCAGGAGATCAGTGCCTGCAGCCCATAGCAGTAACGCCCGGTAGCGGCCCGTGCCTGGGAAGTAAGATAACGATGGAAGGCAGAGGATGTAAAAAATTCCTGGTCGGGAATGGAAGATTCCTCTTCCCGGATCATTTGTTTTAATTTTTTCTGGTTGCTGTTCAATTTTCTATTTCCTTTCTGTGAGATTTTTTGTCAGCAGGTCTTCCACGGAGCAGCCGTAATACTCTGCCAGTCTGAGGACAGCGTAGGCAAGCGGAGTGGACCTGCAGTTTTCGTAATTCATAATGGTTTTTGGCGGCAGGTGTAAGAAGCGTGCCACCGCTTTTTGGGAAAGCCCGCCCTGGGATTTGCGTAAGTAGGACAGGTTTTTTGCAAGAAGTGCATACATTTCTGGTTCTGTGAGAGTTGATTTACCCATTGGACCGCCTTCTTTCTATTTAAGCCGGCAGGACAGGATCCAGACAGCTTTCCTCTACCTCCGTGCGGCTGTTCGCATCTGCCGTAGCGGAAGGCAGGATGGTGTAATGGGCGGACTCCCGGAGATTGCCGCAGACCATATAGGACTGCACCCAGGAAATCAGCTCCCGGACACCGCAGCATCCATCTGTAATCAGGTTCTCCCGACAATATTCGGAGATGGACTGGACAACCCGTGCCATTGCCTGGACGGTCTTTTTCTCTTTACAGCCGGTGATGCCAAGCACCCGCTCTACCAGGGTCTCCTCATCCGGTTCATCCAGGTCAAGGACCAGGTTCATTCGTGAGATGACAGACTGGTTTAAGGGCTTACAGCCGGCGTAATCATTGTTTGTTGTTACAATAATCACAGTATCCGGATGCCGCTGTATCGTCTCTCCGTTGGGGAGATACACACTGTTGCACCGGTCCAGCAGGGAATTTAGCCCTACCAGTACGCCGGGATTTGCAATGACCGTCGATGGCAATAGGTAAGGTTTTGATGTAATCGCCACCTTTTCCCCTGCCCCACACCGTACGTGAGAGTTTCCCCTCATACGGCGTTCCACCTTAGTTTCTTCTCATTTCAAATCCATACATTTAACATTCCTAAATACCCATCAATCCCATTTTGGTTCGCCAGTAATTGATCTTCTTCTTTTGATTACTGTTCAGGTTTAGTTTTTGCAATAGCTTGTTTATGGTTTCTTCTTTTTGGGCGTGTAAGAGTGTATGAGCATCCTTTGTTATCAACAGGAGATTCTCATATTTATCCGTTCCACCCATAGAAGAGGGGATTATATGATGACAGTGCATATCAAAGATTAGTAAATCCGTTCCAGTTATTGCACATTTTCCACCCTGTCCACAATATAGGCTTAGACGATTATCATTGTATTCCATGCTTTTATTGGGGATAGGATTCCGCATCATATAGTAAAGGACATCCAGATTTATCCCATTTAAGTTTTTGTGTACTGCTGTGCGTCCTTCGGGGGTGTATTGATTTACATTTACCCTTTTCATAGAAGGAGCTTTGGTTTGTACAAAACTTATAGGAACAATCGGTTGTCCTCTCCATTCTTTTAAGCGTTTGCTTCTACCATATCTGTCCAGTATGTACTGGTGATGATTGTCATTTTCCTTTTTTGCGAACCTTTTTAGTTTACAATGGGTACGCTTTTCAAGAGTTCTCATTGCATAGTAGTCTATTCGATTAACATCTGCGGCTACATGTGTTGCCATTTGGTAGTAGTTGTGCATACCTATGACAAACGCATTGTATCTGCCAGTTGCTTTTAGTAATTGCTCGCCATTTCCCGCTGAATGGATATCCTTTATTCTGTCGTGTGCCGTTTCAGCTATTCGCTTTAGGGATTTATCACATATATGTGATTCAACAACAAATTTGGGGACTTTTGCTTTCCTACGGGAGTCATAGCCTTTGCGGACTGCTTTTATTTTCAGCCCTAGAAATTCTGAATAATTGCGTTTGAGATTAACAATTTTGGATTTTTCTTCACTGATATCTAGTCCTAGTCTTTCTTTCAACCACTGTTTTACTGCAAAATACCATTTTTGGGCGTCCGTATAGCTTCTGCAAACAATTTTGAAGTCATCCGCATATCGAACAATCCATCCTTCTTTTAGATTGGTTGTTTTCATTGCGGCAAGTTTGCTGGCTTGATTGAGAGTGCCATTTTTCCGCACTGGTGTAGAGTATTGCTTCTTTGTCTGAAAGGTTTGCCATTGGTCTGATACCCACCAGTCTAGTTCATTAAGCACTACGTTTGCTAGTAGCGGAGAGATAATTCCTCCTTGTGGAGTTCCCTTTTTGGGAAAGCCTATACCAGCAACTTCGGCTTTCAACATGGCGGATATTATGGATATTACTTTCTTATCTCTTATTCCTAAGTACCAAAGTTGTTTTAGTAACTTTCCATGAGAGATATTATCAAAGAATCCTTTGATGTCCACGTCTACTACATAGTGTAAATTGCCTTGCTGTATAAGTTTGTAGTAGGCTGCCATAGCATTATTGGCACTTCGTAGCGGTCTGAATCCGTAGCTTCGTTCATGAAACTTTGCTTCACATATTGGCTCTAATATCTGTAAAAAGCATTGCTGTATGAGTCTGTCTGTGATAGTGGGGATTCCCAACGGACGCATTTTTCCATTGGATTTTGGTATTTCGACTCTTTTTACTGACTGCGGTTTATACCATTTCAGTTTGTTTCTGATTAGTATGATAATTTGCTCGACCGTCAGTTTTTCTAAATCCTTCATTGTTTTCTTGTCAGTTCCTGCGGTATTGCTTCCAGAGTTCTTCTTGATATTCCTATAAGCGAGCTGTATATTTTCATCACTTATGACAAGATCCATTAGGTGATAAAAGTTTTGTCCGTTAAGACTTTGCTTGTATAGAATATCTTGAGTTTTCTGCATATCGTAATATTCCGCATTCCTGGCTTTTTGGCGTTTGACAGGTTTTGGTTGCCTCAAGGTCAACCACCTCCTCGGAGTATGGTTTTTATTAGTCACACCAGAACCCTTGAATTGCATTGTATTTGAAATTTTTGAAGAAGTAATTTAATTAAACTAAGGCTTGTGCCTATTCCTCCATTCCCATTACAGGAACTTCTTCGGTCATGGCACTACTTTCACCGGAATAAAACTTAGTTATACAGTTTTGTTTTCCTAAGTAACACTTCATAGCCTGCAACTGGCTCCATGTTCCCGGTTTCCCACGTTCCGTCAAGATTATCCACAATATATGAGTTTAGGTGCTTTCTCTAAGCCTGCATACACGATATCGCCTTTAACGATATAAGGGGTTTCATAAAGAGCCTTCTTACTAACCCTCGTATGCGACACGTACTGTGTCACTGACATTTCTATCAGCCAACTCCTTTAGACTTGTAAATCGAAAGTTCGTCCGTATCTTACTGATACATTCTCACCATGCGCATTTTAGGGACCTCCGGCATATAGGATACACATGCCACCGCTGGCACGCTTTCGAGTAGCTAACTGCCACTTACGGTATCTCTCTGCCGACTTCCACGAGCTTTATACAGCCACCCTGTTGCGAGGGTTAACTGCATATCGTAGTATTAAGGAGAGCGCTTCAAGGCGTTACCCAATCATTTCACTCTTCATCTTGACAGTTCTCCTGTCGTTTTACATCATCGTAGATTCTTTTGTATTCCAATAGCGCTATTGCCAACATATCTTGTTGTTCAACGGCATGGTTCATATATTCTGTCCATTTTTCATCTGTCAATTTTTTACCTTGACACATTTCGTCTACATCTGCGAGGTTGCTTATTATCCATAGCATAGCATTTTGCATTTCAGGACATAGCTTTTCATATAACTCAATGCATTTACGTGTGTTTTCACTTATTTCCTCTTTCATGATTAAACCTCTCTATATCGCAGAATAATAATTTTTTTATGGAATGATTTCATTCCGATTTTACATCTTTATATCTGTAAAATCAACTATGGAATGATTTTATTCCACTAAAAATTTCGATAAAAAGGAGATTTGTTCATGTCAAAGGTCATAAATCAAGATATATCAATAGGTCATAATTTAAAAGCATTGCGGCTTCGTGCGAATTTATCACAAGAAGAGGTAGCCACTAAGCTACAAGTTCTTGGTATTTCAACAATGAGCCGTGAAATTATCTCACAGATGGAATTAGGACGGCATAACATACGTGTAACCGTTTTACTTGCACTAAAGGAAGTTTATAAAGTAGATTCCTTTGATGAATTTTTCGAGGATATATCTTTGTAATATTCCTCATACTTATAACAACAGTGGACTAGCTTTTCACTAATCAACGTGTCGCACGCTCCTGGATTTCTGTCAAATATCCGTTGCGTATTGCTTCCACCAGAGGCGTATCCACATAGCGGAAATGCTGCTGGCTGGTTTTGGAGGCATAGTATTCGTGCATCTCATCAAAAATGGTGTCGATGAGCTGCTTGTAGACCTCATCCTCACTGACATTTTCATCATAAGTCCCGGTCAGCTTCTCATAGGCGCCTGCCGGATCCAGCATGATATCCTGGAAAGACGGATATTGCCGCTCCAGGGCGGTACGTTTCCCGTCTACATCCGGAAGGATCTGCCCCAGTAGGTCGAAGACCTCTGTATTGGCGGAGCAGGTCAGGCACCGGTAGGGAAGATGGAGACCGGCCGCAATCGCTTTGGCGCCTTCTGTTTTCCCTGTCCCGGCAGGACCCCGCAGAAGAAAATTTCGCATGGGCTGCACCGTATCCGTGGTGATTTTTGCGTGTTCACAGATGCGCTTGACTTCCTGTGGAATGATATACCAGTCCGGCAGTACCGGAACCGTCAGTTCCTCCTCCGGCGTCAGTACACGGCCCGGGGATAAGATATACTTCCCCATGAAATCCGCTTTCGCTATGACTTCCGCTATCTTCTTAAAGGTGTTGCCGGGTTTCAGTACCTGGAACGCCCCGTGGATGATCTCCGTAGGCGCATAGGCGCCGGTCTGAAGAGCCAAGGGTTTTAACAGTGGTATGACACCATTGGGTGCAATATCCGTGCGGATCCCTCCTGTTGGGAGCGTATCGCTGTATCGGATCCGGCGGTAAGCATTGTCACAAAGGACCGCCGCTGTTTTTGCCGTTTCGTCCATGTCCGGATAACCGGCTGCACGGTCTTGCTTTAACTGCTGGTATTTCTCATTGAACTCCTCGTCCGAAAGAAGGGTAGGCATCAGGGCGAAGAGCAGTGCTGTCCCTGTGTTCTGGGAATCTTTGAATACATATTTCTCCGGAGTGTTTTCCGTATCCGGCGGCATGGTGTATTTCCCGGCGGTAAATTTTCCGTTTGCCGGGTTATAAACAACCACATGAAGTTTCCCGGTACGGCTGGGATATTCTGCCAGCGTATAGGTATTGGTCTGGCTCCCGATTGCTCCCAGTTCCTCTGCTGGCTTCCCGCTCATGGGATCCTCCAGTTCCATGTAGGTCAGGACGGCCTGCAGCGTCGCCGCATGGAGCGTGCTTCTCTTTTGCGGCTGGGTACAGTATTTGGATGCGATATTCTTAAACACGGCGTTATCCGTATAGTCTTTGAAAGGTTCCGGGAGCGTGCGCTGGAAGGTCCAGCCCTCCATTAATTTTCCACTTGCCATTGTTGCTTTTCCTCCTTATGCCCAGGTAATCTCTACTGCGTTTTCCGTTTCTGCTGCTTCCAGTTCATCATCGGCAAATACCTGCAGGAGTGCAGGCCAGTAGGCTTTCGGCGGGAAATGCTCCAGCTTGCCTTTTACCTCCGGCTCCTTCCCGTTGAGGATATAAACATCCCCCTGTTCTCCAATGAACAGCTTCTGGTGTCCTTTTGCCTGCAAATTCCCGATCATTTCCACAAGGAATGGTTTCCCAATCAGGGAGTACCAGGACGTAGGATCAACCTTTGGTGTATCCGGGGAAGCGGATCTGTCCCCTTTCCGCTTTAACGCAGAGACGGTCAGCATCTGAAGATGCAGGCTGCCGTATTGGTTCATGGACACTTCCGCAAAGTTATACTCTCCGGTATTTCTGGTAGAGATCCGGGTGGGCTGCCCGTTTAGCAGCCGGGGCAGCTTCATCTCCTCGGCAAACTCCCAGGTGGCATCCGGATAGGCAGACTGCAGGTAATCGGTGATCTGGTAGCTGATCTGCCTCAGCAGGATGGTTTCCAGGTCCGGATTCCGGTCAGGAGCAGGTGTTTTTCTCCCTGTGGAAATCCGCAATTTCCGGAGTCCTGATGTGAGGACAGGAAACAGCAGCATTGCCAGGGATATTACGACCCCGGCCGCCGCAATGCCTGTCATCAAATAGGACCGGCTGTCCTTTGGGATCAGAAATGCTGCGGCAAACAACAGGAGAACCGTGATCTGCAAGGCTTTTCTTATGTTTTTCATAGATTTCATTCTTATAATACCTCTCTTTCAGAAAAATAAAGGATGCCCGATTTCCTTAAAAGAAACAGTTCAAAAGAACCGTCCTTCTATCGGAAACCGGACATAAAAAAAGAATTGCGCCCTGCGAAGGAAACTCCGCCTGCAATTCTTACACGTTTGTTTTAGATCTTTTTATGCGGCAAAGGGAAGCTCCCCTGCCTGTTGTTCCGGCACATGGGTAAAACCGTCTCCCGGATTTCCGCCCTGCATACCGCCGGAGGCCCCGTTTGGAGGCATATATCCGTTGTTCTGCTGCGGCGGGGCGCTCTGTCCTGCCATGGGATTCGGCTGCTGATATCCATTCTGCTGCGGCGGGCCGTAGTTGTTTCCGGCACCCTGCTGGCTATAACCGTTTGGCTGTGCCGGCTGGTAGCCGTTCTGCGGCTGCCTTCCGGAAGAAGGATAGCTGCCGCCCTGCATCTGACCGGACTGCTGGTAACCATTTTGCGGTCCAGAGGTCTGATAACCGCCCTGTGGACCATAGTTGTTCTGATAAGCACCCTGTCCATTGCCATTTTGCGGCATACCGCCAGGCCCGCCGGGATTGGCTCCGCTGTCATCTGTTTTTGTAGATGGCGCAAACTGCCAGTCTTTGACGATGACACTGGGACCGGCATTTGGATGTCCCTGGTTTTTCCCTTTCTGATGGATAAAGGGATGCAGTTCCAAATCCCCCTGCATGATCAATCCGGTGCCTTTTTTGACACCTGCCTTGATCAGACGGTCCGCCAGAAAAGAATTGAAGTAGCAGGAATAGAATACGGTCTCAGCCTTTCCATCCTGTCCCCGCTGGGGGCAGGCAATGTCCAGAGTCGTGTAGGTAGTGTTGCCATTCTTTGCCTGCATGATCTGAGGATCCGTTGTTGGTCTCCCTGGTAAAATAATGATTGCTGACATAGAAATTCTCCTTTCTGCCTCTTTGGGCGTAAAAAATAAATAATAGTGAAAATAAAAAAAGTGCCATTACAGTGCCGTAAAAAACGGCATTATAATGACACGATTTTCCAACTTAAACAGCATGTGTCCTGGGTGAATGGCCCAGACTCCCATATCGGGATAACACAAGAACTCAAATACAAGATTATAGTAGCACAAGATATAGTAGGTGTCAAATGGAATAAAACTATTTATAGCAGGTTTCTGAGCTTGCCAGCAATAAGGTATTTGCTCTGGAAGAGCGGACAGAAGGCAAAAAGGTAAAACAGGTTCCCGTGATCCGGCGAAAAGACTGAACAGAATACCATCAACAAGGACGGCCTGTAGATGCAGGCTGTTTTATGTTGAGGCTAATTAAAGTGGAGGGATATATCCCAACTGGATAGATTTTGTGACAGCCTCTACTGCAGAGGAAACTTCTAATTTTTCAAATATATGCTGCAAGTGATTAGAAACGGTTCTCTCACTCATAAAAAGCTGCTCGGCAATTTCCTTCCTCTTAATGCCATTCGCCAGCATACGCAGAACCTGCTTTTCGGTTTCTGTCAGCTCCTCTACATAGACTCCATCTTTTTCAAAGTAGATGGAACCATTATTTATTGCTTCCAGAATGTGCAGAAGTTCTTCTGGTTCAATATCCTTGTTGATAAAACCTTTTGCTCCCAGCTTCTTAGCTTCTTTGCGATAAACTGGAAGGTCGTAGCCCGACAAGATAACAATTTTCTGGCGGGGATACTTTTGCAAAAGGTTCTGTGCCAGGAGCAAACCATCTTCTTCGGACAGTTTTCCGAGATTGATGTCCATCAGCAGAATATCCGGCTTGTCCCGTTCAATCGTTGCCCCTATTTCATCAACGGATTTGACATTTGAAAATTGTTCGATAGATGGAAAGTCTGATAATACAATCGCCAGACTTTGAGCAAAGAGTGCATGGTCATCGACCAACAAAACTCGCATAGGATTCATCTCCTTTCATGGGTATGCGGATGTCAACATTTGTCCCACCTTCTGGATTTGCTTTGATTGTTATTTGCCCATTCAGAAAAGTCACCTGTTCATTGATAGAAGATAGCCCATGATGAGGGGATGGATTGTCCGCCGTTACTGAAAATCCATCACCATTATCGGATACTTGCAGGGCAATCATGTCATGCTCTTGTTGCAGTTTTACTTCAATCCTTGTTGCATGAGAGTGTTTGAGGGCGTTTACGGTCAATTCCCTCGCAAATCGGCAGATCAACATGGTATATGGCTCTACCAGAAAAATATCGTCCTTACATTCTAAAGTAATGGTGGTGTTACTGTCGTTAGTGATGGAGTCAAGAACGCTTTGCAAATTTTCCTTGAAGGTCAAATTCTTTAACAATTTCGGATGATATGCCTGCATTTGAGAACGTATGGAAGATGTTAGTTTTCGCAGCGTATCATCTAGCAGTCGCTGAACTTCAGGCTGCCCGGCTTTGTGCAACAGGTTTTTCATCGAGAGAATGTCCTGTAAAATATCATCATGCAGATAATTGGTAAATTCCTTTCTCAACGCTTCTTCATGTTTGAGCTGTGCTACGGTATATTCGTAAAAAGAAGGAACTGCATCTGAGGCATAATTATCCGATTTGCTTGCTTTCCAAAACAGTAGCAGGCGATAAATCAGTCCACAGAAAACGAGCAAGTAAAGCAACGTAACCGCCGTTAAAATGGGCAAACCAAACAACCATACGATCAGTACGAAGCTGGCAATGCACACAAAAAGAAAAAAGACTGTTATAGGGCGGCTTAATGCAAAAAAAGGCTTCTGTGGCTTCGCCCGAAAAATGATACTGTGGATACTGACAAATGTAAGTACGACAATCAGGTATAGCCCCATCTGTTCAACATAATTTTCTTTTTTGTAAAAAACTGCCGTGTAGCAAATAAATGGCAGCAAAACAAAGATTACAGAAAATAGGATCTGCTTTCTTTGGCTCCTTAAAACAAACCATACTCGTTTATGATGAATTGCAGATATAGCAATACACCAACCAAAGGAAACTATAAACTGAATGTTGTAGAGGGCATAAAACCATACCCTGTCAAAGAAAAAGCTGATAGTTGCTGTAAAGCAGATTGCAGCTATCCCGGACAGAAATAGTTTTCTTCCCTTGTAATTTGCTCCTTGAAAAAGAAACGCCTGCACGAAGTTCACCAGTTGATACAGGCAAATTGGTAGAATAACAATGGATGCCGCATCTGCAAGGGGGTAGGCAGAAAATAGAGATAGTCCAAAATGCCATCCAAATACTACAAGGAGAATTGCAAATTGTGATAGGACAGGATTTCCTTTTAGGTTTTTACCGGATATGTAGTATCCGTCAAAAAATAGAAGTGTCAGAAGTACAATGTGAACGGTATTTTCCGCTGGTATTTTAGCTCCGACAGTATTCATTACACAAAGAAACACGATAAGAAATAGCTGATTGAGTATCATCAAACCTTGTCTTACCATATATTTTCGTTTCACGGCGGCACCTCCCATCTGCATTTATTCTACTCGACACGGACTAAATCTGCAAGTGAAGCAAGTGGAGTAGCCGCAGGCGGCTGGCCTCTGTGGAGAAACCAGCCGCCTGCGGTAAATTTAGTTCATGGCTGCTTTATAGCAGGAGTATTTCGTCACTTCATAGTAGATAAAGTAAACGATGGAAAAAATTCCAACGGCCAAGGCAATAGGCAGAATAACCTCGCCTGCCTGACCCAGCACATCATCCATCAATGCTGATTTGTAACATATAATGGCAAAAATGCTGTGCAGCATACCTATCACATAAGGAATCACAAAGTAAATCTGAATCTGACGGCGGACACATCGCTTTATCATATTTTTATTATATCCCATGCGTTGAAGGATATTGTAATCATCCCGATCATAGGTGACAGCAGACAGATTTTGAAAGTAGAGGATACTGCCAGTTGCAATTAGAAAGATAATCGTGGCAAATGCAATCAACAGATAGGTAGAGCTGTTAAGCTGAATGATTTCTGTCTGTCGTTGCCAGGCACTTGCAAGATAGATGTTGTCCGGCATAGTATTTTTCAAAATCGTATAGGCAGTTCCATCGGAACGGGTCATTCCGCCGTTGATGCTCACAACAGTGATTTTCTCCGGCTGTCCGCTTTCGATATTCTGATAAAGTTGGTCGGAAACAAGAAGCGTGGCAACACTATTTGCGAATCCAATCGGGTTATCCAAAGTGGTCTGAACAACGGTTACATCAGTTGAAACACCATTTCCAATATCCAGATGATAAACAGCACCAACATCAGAGTTTTCAGGGTCTGGCCGGTATTTCACCAAAACACATTCCGTATCACTAAGCTCAGAAATGGAACTTTCTTTTCCCTGACTATTCAGTAAAGTATCGTAGTCGCTCAGCCTCATACACTCAAATCCAGGTGTGCGTACTCCTTCACTGCTAATGCTGTATTCATCAGGAAGCCGATCTGACGAGGCTGTGATTTTTAGCAAGTTGGTTTCTTGTACCTGATATTCCTGCCCGTTTAGTCCTTCAGCCAGTGCTTCCAGTGCCTGCTTGTTCAGTTGTTCGTCCTCAACCCGGTATTCGATAGCGGAAGGAATAATTCGTTCCACGGCTCTGTAAGGATACCAAACTGAAAGCGTGGTTGCGCCAAAAACGGAAAGCGTTCCTGCAACCAGCAGAATCAAAAGAATCAGTGACTTTGCATTGGAGCGGATACGGTGCATAAATTTGGGAGCAACAATAATCGTGTTTTCCCGGTACAGAACGCTGTGACGATTTTTGATGCACTGACATACGAAAGGTACGAAAGAATAGATGGTTAACACTGTGCCAACTACTACCAGTACCAGCGTCAGCAATGCAATAGGATAAAAACCAATCGTTGTCCAAACAGACTGAGCACCCCGAACCATATCCAGTGCCAAGGCATACCCACCAAGGAGAGCAATAATTCCAATAACGGATAAAACGATATTGGGACGAACTGGCTTCTCCACTTTTTTCTCCAGACGAACCAAGTCCAAAAGGGTTGATTTTAGAAGCAATCCTGCATTGGAAAGTGTAAGGGTAAGCAGTACAGCAAGGATAAACAGGAAGATTGAGCTGACAGCCTGTGGATTGATAAACGGAATTGCCCCCATATCAATCGTCAATCCAAGTAAAGCAACAATTCCTGCCGTTATACCAATGTGCAACAAGCTACCAGCTAAAATGCCAGCGAACATTCCGCCAAGGCAAACAAAGATATTTTCTATGGTCAGCAGGCGAAGCATATCCCCCTTTCGGTATCCAAGCAGAGCATAAATGCCCAATTCTTTCATCCGGCGGCGCATGAAGAAGTTGTTTGAGTAGAACATATAGAACACAACAAACGCCATGATAAATACCGCAACTACGCTGCACATCATTTCTACACGGCCATCCGACGAGATTTTTTCCATGATAACCTCGTTCATGGAAAAAGAGGTAAAGCAGAAATAAATCATCAAAACGAAAGAAACAGAAACAAGATACAGAGAATAAAAAGAAAAGTTCCGTTTCAGATTTTTTAATGCTATTGTTGCTAAATTCATATAATCACCCCCAGTTACCGCTTCTCGTCCTGGCGGGCCGATTCCTGCATGATAGCTTCATAGAAACGCCGCCGTTCAGCATTGTGGCGTTGCAGTTCAGAGATGATATGCCCATCTTTGAAGTAAAGGATGCGATCCGTATAGCTGGCAGCATAGGGATCGTGGGTTACCATGAGAATTGTGGTTCCCAAAGTATGGTTGACTTCTGTTAATGCTGTCAACAGTTCAGTGGCAGAACTGGAATCCAGTGCGCCGGTGGGTTCGTCCGCAAAGATTAGCGGTGGACGTTTTACCATTGCGCGAGCCGCCGCCACACGCTGCCGCTGGCCGCCAGACAATTCGCTGGGATACTTTTTTAGCTGGGAGTCAATTCCAAACAGTTCGACCAGCTCTTTCACCTTTTTGTCAATCTCTTTTGCCGGTTTGTGCAGCAAAGTCAGCGGGACGGCAATGTTTTCTCTCACAGTCAAGCTATCCAAAAGAAAATATTCCTGGAAAATGAAGCCTAAGTTATTTTTTCGGAAATCAGCGGCCTGTCCTTGACCGAGTTTTTCAATATGAGTTTTCCCCATAACAATATGCCCGCTGGTCGGAATGTCGATTGTAGAAAGAACATTCAGAAGGGTCGTTTTACCAGACCCGGAGGCCCCCATGATGCCCAAAAACTCGCCCTTCTCAACTTCAAAAGAAACATGGTCAAGGCCGGGCTTTGGCTGGTTCTTATAAACTTTGGTTACATCCATAACTTGTAATAGCGTACTCATATACATTCGCTCCTTTCGTGGTACAAATTCAGTATAATAGTCCTCGAAGGAAAAGGCATGAGTAATTCACGCATTCATGTTTGTGCGAATTACTCATGCCTTTCAGTATGTTACTGATATAAAATAAATTTATGTTAGAAAAAGAGGGGGGTTTATGAACAAAGAGAAGTCATTAACCAAAAGGATAACTATACATAAGCAAGGGCGAGAGGAAAGAACTAACGCAGTAAGGGGATAACGGGAAAGGGAGGAACAAAAGAAAGAATGAAGAAATTGAACATCTGCACCGAAGGTTTCAAATCCAGGGCAATCTTTCACATTCGGCATATCATATCACCCCATTACATTCTATTGTTCATAGGATTCGC
This sequence comes from Lachnoclostridium sp. An118, assembly GCF_002160985.1. Taxonomy (GTDB): domain Bacteria; phylum Bacillota; class Clostridia; order Lachnospirales; family Lachnospiraceae; genus Claveliimonas; species Claveliimonas stercoravium. Next base: position 72,405 of record NZ_NFLQ01000004.1, read on the forward strand.
TGGGAATGATGTGATATGCGTTTTAGTTTCATTTTATAATTCTTCCCAGTGCTATTTTTGTAAAGTGTGTTCTTATAATTTATGAACCAACGGGAGTATATTTGAGCTATTGAGAGTGGAAGAAAATTTTTGAGATTGATATACTTAAAAATCGAAAAGGGGTACAAAATTTTTCCGTATCCCTTTTCTAAAGAAAATAGGTTAGCATCTTCTAACCAAGAAACGGAGGAACAATTTATGAATCAACAATCTTCTAAATTGCAGGCAAAAGACCTGATTACCATAGGTATTTTTACTGCAATCTACTTTGTAGTCTTTTTGGCTTGCGCTATGTTAGGGTTTATTCCAGTTTTCCTGCTGGCTATGACATTCTATGGCCCAATCATTACCGGGATTCCTTTCATGCTCTACTTAACCAAAATCAAAAAATTTGGTATGGTAACAATTACAGCGATTATCTGTGGGATTCTCATGTTTGTATTTGGCATGGGATATTTTACAATATTTACCGCGCTGATCTTCGGCCTTGCGGCTGATTTCATTTTGAAAGCCGGGAACTATACCAGCAAAAAGAATACGACATTAGCCTACGCTGTTTACAGCATTTGGTTTATTGGCAATTACATACCGCTTTATCTGACGAGGGAATCCTATTTCGCAGATTTAGTGTCTGGTTATGGACAGGAATATGTTGATACGCTTCGCGCCTATACACCTGGCTGGATGTTCCTTGTTTTACTGGCGGCCTGCTTCATCGGCGGATTGATCGGAGCCGCATTGGGAAAAGCTGTTCTGAAAAAGCATTTTGTCCGGGCAGGTATCGTTTAAGTGTCTGCTGGTCTGATTTCAGGCAACGAAAATACAGTACGCTTTACACTTGACCCACGCACAAAATTGGCTCTTGTAGCCACAGTATGCACCATTATGACAAGTGGCAGGGTTGGTGGAATCATGACCGTCATTCATCCTGTGCTGGCGTTGGTTCCATTTGCCCTGCTGTTTTTGTCTGGTCGTGTAAAAGATGCTGCTTCTTATCTATTAGCTTATGCCGCCGCATATAGTATGATTTCTTTCGTTATGCCTGTAACAAGTGGAATGATAAGTATTCTGATTGGAGCAACCGCTGGCATTATTTACCGAATGATGCCGAGCCTGATTACTGGATATTTTGTGGTAAGTACAACAAAAGTCAGCGAGTTTAATGCAGCTATGGAACGTATGCATATTTCCGGTAAAATTACGATTCCTATGTCAGTTATGTTCCGTTTCTTTCCGACCATTAAAGAGGAAAGCGCAGCAATCAAGGACGCTATGCACATGAGAGGAATCAATTCTTTGCGTAATCCTATGGAAATGTTGGAGTACCGTATGGTTCCCCTTTTAATGTCAGTTGTAAAAATCGGGGAAGAATTGTCGATTTCTGCACTGACAAGAGGACTAAGCGGAGATACAAAACGTACAAATATTTGTAAGATCGGTTTTCATCTTTCTGATCTGTTGTGTTTTCTGTTATGTATTGCCTGCTGGATATGCTTTGTGCTTCATGTAGGGGGTATGATATGATTCAACTTGAAAATGTGACCTTTACTTACAATGGAAGTGAGGAAAAAGGGAACCTGAAAAATATCAGTCTTTCCATCCGGCAGGGAGAAGTCATACTTCTCTGCGGAGAATCCGGCTGTGGAAAGACTACGTTGACCCGATTGATAAACGGGCTTATTCCGTGGTATTATGAGGGAGAATTAAATGGAATTGTCAAGGTGGATGGTAAGGAAATCCGGGAGCAGCCATTACATATTTTGAGCCGGAAAATCGGTTCTGTCTTTCAGAATCCCCGCAGCCAGTTTTTTAATGTTGATACCACCAGCGAGATTGCGTTTAGTTGTGAAAATCAGGGACTTCCAGAAGATGAAATCCGTGAGCGAATCCATCAGACGGTTTCTTTGTTTCAGATTGAAAATCTGATCGACCGGAATATTTTTCATTTATCAGGTGGTGAAAAACAAAAAATCGCCTGTGCGTCTGTATCTGCCGGAGAACCTGAAATTTTTGTTTTGGACGAACCATCTTCCAATTTGGATGTAGCGGCGATTGAGGACTTAAAGCATATCATTTCATGCTGGAAATCTGCTGGAAAGACTGTCATTATCGCAGAACACCGGCTCTATTATCTTATGGAATTGGCTGACCGCATTATTTATATGCAAAACGGTGAGATACGCCGTGAATGGACAACGGCTGATTTTTTAGGACTCTCCCAAAGGGAAGTAGAAAATTTAGGGCTGCGGCCCGCCAGCCTAAAACAGATTTATGAATTGCATATAGAAAAATCCTCTGGTTCCGGCTTCTATCAATTAAAGCAGATGGATTTTGCATATAAAGGGGAACAGCAATCGTTACATATTCCTGCGGTAAATTTTACAAAAGGGACAGCGATTGCAGTCATTGGTAAAAATGGCGCGGGAAAGAGTACCTTTCTCCGCTGTCTGTGCGGTTTAGAAAAAAGATGTTCCGGGGAAGTGCAGGACAATGGAAAATCGTACTCTTTGCGTAAATGGGCGAAAAACTGTTATCTTGTTATGCAGGATGTCAACCACCAGTTATTTACAGAGAGTGTGTTCGATGAAATTGTTTTGGGGGCTGATAATACAGACACAAATAAAGTAGAACAGGTTATGGAACGTCTTGACCTCATTTCGTTTCGTGAAAGGCATCCTATGTCATTATCTGGCGGGCAAAAACAACGGGTAGCCATAGCCGGTGCTATTTTTTCTGATAAGAAAATGCTTCTATTAGATGAGCCTACAAGTGGCTTAGACTTCCGGCATATGGAGCAGGTGGCGGAACTTATGCAGCAGCTTAAACAACAAGGAAAAACACTGCTGATCGTAACACATGACCCGGAATTTATTCTAAAGACCTGTGACAATATTATCCGTATAGAGGACGGAACAATCGCAGAGCAATACAGCCTTGATACTGCTGAAATGGGAAAGCTGTTAGATTTTTTCCACTTATATTAGTGATAGAAAATAAGTTAGAAAGTAAGGTGACGGAATGGGTGAAACGAAAAAAAAGCCGTATTATAAATCAGATACTTGCGAAGTGAGCCGTATGGAAAATGAAACCGGCGACGGGATTTCTACGGCTTTTCGGGTGTTCCCCGGTATTTATCTGCTTCATTCTGATTTTCATATGCAGGAGTGTCCTACGGTTAAAAGTGAGGACGCTGATATTCTTTGGCTGGATTTTTGCAGGGAGGGCCGTGTAGAATGGGAAATTTCCAAGGATAAATACGTTTATCTGGAATCAGGAAACTATGTGATTGATATTCGGGCAGGACGTAAATTTACCCTCCACTTTCCAATGGGACATTACCACGGAATCAGCCTGCGTATTCACATGAAAGAAGCAAATCAGGCGTTGGCAGACTTTATAAAGGGTGTAAATATTGATGTTTATACCATCAGGGATAAGTTTCTTTCAGAGGGGCAGCCCTTTATTACAAAAGGAAATGAAATCATCCATCATATTTTCGAGGAAATTGAGCAAGTACCGTGGGATAGCAGCGGCGAATACTACAAGATCAAAGTATTGGAAATCCTGTTTCAGTTAAAAAACATGGAACGCCCCAAAGAACAGATCGAGAGGCCCTACTTTGTGAAACAGCAGGTTGAAATTGTGAAAGAAATACGCGATTTTATTACCGCTTCTCCAGAACAGCATTATACGATGGAGGAATTGTCCAAACGGTTTGAAATACCTGTTTCCAGCCTGAAACGCTGTTTTAAGGGAGTGTATGGAACGGCAATCTATTCTTTCATGCGTTCTTACCGTATGGATATGGCAGGTCATTTGCTGGCGGAAACCGGCGAAACCGTAGCTGCGATTGCGGCTAAAGTGGGTTATACAAATTGCAGTAAATTTTCAGAAGCATTTAAGGAGGCCACGGGAATGACGCCGATTGATTATCGTAAATTCAAAAGCCATCGGGAGTAGGTTTGAGCCGTAGAGAGTGGATGAAAAAAATAAATACCAGTACAATAAGTGGTAGGTTAGAAAGAGCTAATCTATCACTTATTTTTTTGATTGCGAGGTGTTCAAAATGAAAACTTCTGACAGTAGAACAAAGTTGCTGACAGAACGCCCAATACCTCTTATGATTTCCCTTTGTGTTCCTGCGGTAATCGGTATGTTGGTAGTTGGGCTGTACTCTTTTATGGATGGAGTATTTGTAGGACAAATGGTAAGTACAGCCGGTGTAGGCGCGGTATCTGTTTCCTACCCGTTTACTTTGATTAACAACGGGCTTGCGATTATGGTAGGCGTCGGCTCCGCTTCGGTATTATCACGGGCTATTGGAAAAAAAGACCAAGCCACCGTTGACAAAATCATGGGTAACTTGATTATGATGATTGTTGTCTGCTCCCTGATTATTACTGTGATCGGAACGGTATTTACCCGTCAAATCTTGCTTCTTTCCGGCGCTTCCAGGGAAACTCTGTCCCTTGCAGTAAAGTATCTTAGAATTGTCTTTTTAGGCTCTGTATTTGTAAACTTTTCACAGGCGGCTAATATGGTAATGCGCGGCGAGGGCTTATTGAAACGCGCCATGACAATTATGGGAATCGGCGCAGTTTTGAATATTGTCCTTGACCCTATTTTGATTTCCCTGCTGAATCCATTGGGAATGGGAATTGAAGCGGCAGCTTACGCAACAATCTTCTCCCAATTCGTTCAGGCGGCAATCACACTTTGGTATTTCGTGAAAAAGAGCAAAAATGTCCGTATCTGTAAAATCCGGTTTGAGCGTACTCTGGTGCCAGAGATTGTCGGCGTGGGAATTTCTGCTATGTTAATGCAGGTTACAACCTTGCTTCAGCAAACAGTTCTCTATAACGTAGCTGCTAACTATGGCGGTGATACATGGCAAACCTTACTAGGTGTTGCCCTGCGTATTCAGTCTTTTGCCTTTATTCCTGTTTGGGGAATCAGCCAGGGATTCCAGCCCGCCGCCGGGACAAATTATGGAGCAAAACAATATGACCGGGTAAAAACACTCGCAAAAGTTTTTATGATTGGCGCGACGTTAGTTTCACTCCTGTTCTATATTCCCATTGAACTTGCGCCGAAAGCTGTTATGTCTTTGTTTATTACTGACCCGACGATTGTAGATCAGGGAGTAGCAAATTTCCGCATCTTCTTTAGTTCTTATATTTTGCAAGGCTCCATGATTGTAATTATCACGCTGTTGCAGGCATTGGGACGGGCGAAAAAAGCCAGTATCATGTCGCTTCTTCGGCAGATTGTTCTTTTTATCCCCTGTGTCATGATTTTGCCTATGATTGCTGATATGGGTATCAGAGGTGTTTGGGCGGCTCCCGCAGTAGTGGATGTCATTATTTTTATTATCTGCGCCGGAATTGCGGTTATTGAATTTCGCAGAATGTCCCTATTGAAAAAGGAGGTGTGCTGAAATGGAACAGAAAAAACAATCCTTTATGCAGGCATTGGATGAATTTATACGCCCTAATCGTCAAGGCTATCTATTTTCTGTACTTACCAGCATTTTAGGCGTGGCTTGTAGTATTGTTCCCTATATTTGCGCTGGTCAGATTATAACAGAACTGATTCAGGGCCAAACATCTGTGCAGAAAATTTTACCGTGGATATTATTGGCACTTGCAGGATATTTCCTAAAGGTATGCTTTTTAAACCTATCAACTTCTCTGTCGCACAAAGCTACATTTTCTACATTGGAGGCTTTAAGAAAAGCTATGGTAGAAAAATGGCAGCGCGTCCCTATGGGATATTTTCAAAATAATACTCTGGGAAGTTTGAAAACATCCTTTGTTGATCGTATCGACAGTATGGAGCCAATTTTAGCCCATATGTTCCCGGAAATGACAGCAAACCTTTTGGTTCCTGTCGCTATTTTAATCTATCTGTTTTTGTTGGATTGGCGTATGGCCTTAATTTCTTTAATTGTTCTTCCCATAGGTTTTGCTTTACAGATGGGATGTATGAAAGGATTTGCAGAGAAGTATAAAGAACAGATACGAATTACAAAGAAATTAAATACAACACTTGTTGAATATGTCAATGGAATTGAAGTTATAAAAGCCTTTAATCAGTCGGCTACATCTTATCAAAAATTTACTGACGCTGTAAATGAAAACGCCGCATTTTATGTAAATTGGATGCACGACACACAAAAATATATGGCAAGTAGCCGTGCGGTTATGCCTACGGTTCTCGCTACGGTTCTTCCCTTTGGCGTGCTTTTCTACTTGCAGGGTTCTCTTTCTGCGTCTGCCTTTGTTATGATTATGATTCTATCATTGGGAATTATAAAACCGTTATTGGCCGTTGTAGATTATACGGATAATTTCGCTATGTTAGGTACGATTGCCGGGGAAGTCCGCACAATATTGGACGCGCCGGAGCTGATACGTCCAGCACAGGAAATCAAGATAACAGATACCGCAATCTCTTTGGAAAATGTTCGGTTCCATTATAATGCAAATACAGAAGTTTTACATGGAATTGATTTGAACATTATGCCAGGAACAGTAACCGCGTTAGTCGGAGCGTCGGGCAGCGGGAAATCGACGATTGCCAAACTGATTGCAGGTTATTGGGATGTTACGGACGGTTCTATTAAGTTAGGGAATATTGATCTGCGAAATATTCCTGCGGAGCAGTTGACAAATCTTATTGCTTACGTTTCGCAAGACAATTTCCTCTTTGACGATACCATCCGCGAAAATATCCGAATGGGAAATCCCAAAGCCACAGATCAGCAAGTCGAACAAATGGCGAAAGCGGCAGGATGTGATGAATTTATCCGTGAGCTGCCCGCTGGTTACGATACAAAGGTTGGAGAAAGCGGCGGCCAGCTTTCTGGCGGAGAGCGCCAAAGAATTGCGATTGCCCGCGCTATGATGAAAAATGCGCCGATTATTATTCTCGATGAGGCGACCGCCTACGCTGACGTTGAGAATGAAGCAATTATGCAGGAAGCGATTGCAAAGTTGATTACAGGAAAAACCTTGCTTGTTATTGCACATCGGTTGTCTACAATTACGGACGCAGACAATATTGTAGTTGTTGAAAATGGTAAAATCGCGGCTCAAGGTCAACATTCTTATCTCTTAAAAAATTGTGACTTGTACCGCAAGATGTGGGCGGCCAATCAGGAAGCCGCAGATGAAAAGGAGGCGGTATTATGATTCGGACATTAAGAAAAATATGGGCTTTCTCTGGTTCCAAAAAAGGCGTGTTGGCAAAGGCTCTTATCGCAAGTATATTAAATGCTGTTTTTGAATCGCTGCAATTCGGAGCTATTATGATTGCGCTTCAAACGATTTTAGGAAACCAGATCGTTAGCCATCCTGTTTTCGTAATTTCTGGCATTATGCTGATTAGCATTTTAGGAAAAGCTGCCACTGGCTTTTTCAGTAATCAGGGCATGACAGAAGCGGGGTACTATATGTGCGCTGAAAAAAGAACACATATTGCAGATTTGATGAAATATGTACCTATGGGCTATTTTAATAAAACAAGCATGGGGAACATTACCGCTGTACTTACTTCTGTTATGGGAGATATTGAAAATACGGCTCCCCGTTCCTTGATTCTGATGTTTGGCGGCTTTATTCAGGCTGTTATTGTATCTGCTGCATTACTATTTTTTGATGTGCGGATTGGTCTGGTAATGCTTATTGGGATTGTATGTTTCTTGTTTGCTACTTCTCTCTATAATAAGCGTGTAGGTAAAAATGCCCCTCAAAAACAAAAAGCGCAGACAGACCTTGTAAAAAATACAATGGAGTTTTTAGGCGGAATCAGTGTTATTAAATCCTTTGGGCTAAAGGGCCGTAATTCTAATATTATGCGTTCTGTTGAAAACAGTACAAAGGAAAACCTGAATCTGGAATATGCGATTATCCCTTTTACCATGTTTCAGGAAATGATTCTTTATGTGTTTGATATAGCAATTATCGCATTGGCAATCAGTTTTTATTTTTCTGGCACAATGGCTTTAGCAGACTGTTTGTTAATGATTGTTGCTGCGTTTATGGTATATGCTTCTCTGCTCTCGGCTGGAAATATGGTTGCAGCATTGGGCCTGATGGATGTCGCTATGGAGCAAGTAGAAGCCCTTGATAACACGCCGCGTATGGATTTTAACGGAAAAGAAATCTCGGTAAAAAATACAGATATTACTCTCTCTGATGTTTCCTTTTCCTATGACAAGAGCGAAACCTTACAACATATATCGTTCCGTATTCCAGCCAAAAGTTTTACAGCGATTGTAGGGCCATCCGGCAGCGGAAAGTCAACCCTATGCCACTTGATTTCCCGATTTTGGGATGTGAACCACGGCAGCATTAAGTTAGGCGGAATTGACATCCGTGATTATACTCTGGATAGTTTGCTGGCGAATATAAGCATGGTCTTTCAAAATGTTTATTTGTTTCAGGATTCTGTTATCAATAATATTCGCTTCGGAAAACCAGACGCTACAATGGAGGAAGTAGAAGCGGCTGCGAAAGCGGCTTGTTGCCACGATTTTATTATGTCTTTACCCAATGGATATGAAACAATCATTGGTGAGGGCGGCTCTACTTTATCTGGTGGAGAGCGTCAGAGAATCTCGATTGCCAGAGCTATTTTGAAAAATGCGCCTGTGATTATCCTCGATGAAGCGACTTCCAGCATTGATCCAGAAAATGAGCGACAGCTTCAAATGGCGATTGAGGCATTAACAAAAGAAAAGACAGTAATTATGATTGCACACCGCTTGAAAACGATTCGTGGTGCCGATCAGATTATTGTGCTGGACAAGGGAAAGATCGTTCAGACTGGTACGCACAAAGAATTGCTTGCACAGTCGGGAATTTACTCTGATTTTATCGCAATTCGGCAAAAAGCAATCGGTTGGAAACTGACTTAACTATGAAAACGAAAAATGAAAAACTACGAATAGCCTTGTAATGAGTAGTATAATGGATAAAGTTGAGATTATTCTCCGGACTACAACCTCCTCTGGAAAAGTAACAGAACAGCTATTAGCAGAATTTGATATCGAGCGAACTATAACTGAGAAAAAAGCAGTTCTTCAGTATTCTGGTCTTTCTATTGACCTGGTTCAGCATCAGATTTCCTATCAGGGGAAATTGCTGCAGATGACAACGTATGAATTTCAGGTGTTGGCCTATCTTGCCTACGATCCGGGAAAAGTGTTCACGAAAGAGCAGATTTATCAGAATGTCTGGAAACAGGAGCCAGCGGATACGGATAATGCGGTGTGTTGCATCATATCCGGCATCCGTAGGAAGCTGCGGAAGGTTACAACAAAAGAATACATCCAGACGGTGTGGGGAACTGGATACAAGTTTGTAGATATCCCAGGGGAGTGATCCCCTGGAATTTTTGTGCAGTTTTATATTTATATTGGATTTTTAGTCTGAGAAAAGTCGTAGTGTTTATCATATTGCATTATGTGGTTATTGAGGCACAATTTCAATTTTGTTCATTGTTTTGTATCAGAATGGGAACTGCACAGTGATTGTACTCTTGAGAAGAATAGAATATAATAGAGGCAACCAAAAGGCGATAATGAAAGAGGCTACGATAATGAAAAATGCACGATTATTGGAAATATTGCTGATATTGTTAGAAAAGCGAAAAACCACATCAATAGAATTGGCTTCTCATTTTGAAGTGTCTGTCAGGACTATTTACCGGGACATAGACTTATTATCGCAAATAGGTATTCCTCTATATACATCAACCGGGAAAAATGGCGGTATATTTTTGATGGATGGCTTTTCTGTGGATAAGACTTTGCTACTAAAAGAGGAACAGCAAAATTTATTTTCCGTGTTACAATCAATCGACAGCATACCCGGTGTAGATATAAATTCTATAAAGCAAAAGTTCGCTGCTCTGTATGCGTTTAATCAAAGCCAATCGAAAGATGAATGGTTAGACATCAATCTAACAGGGTGGCTTTCTGATCCAGCACTTTTTGAGAAAATCAGGAAAGCAATCATTGAAAAGGATCGGATTGAATTTATATATACAAATGTTCGCGGAGAAGAACAAAAAAGGATTGTTGAGCCGCGAAAGCTGACTTTCCGATATAGAACATGGTATCTGTATGGCTTTTGCCATTTAAGAAATGATTATCGAATGTTCAAGGTAAGCAGAATACGGGAATTGAATGTACTGCAAGAAAAGTTTGAAGATCGTCCTTATACCCTGCCTCCTATTTACACGAATACAGCGGCCGAAAATCAGATAGACTTGACCTTAGATTTTTCCATTCAAGCAGCACCGTATATATATGATTTATTTGGGGATAAAGACATCTCCCGTATTTCTGATAACAAGATACGGTTATCCATGAAGCACGTTGACGAAGAATGGCTTTATCATTGTCTGATGTTTTTCGGAGATCAGGTTACAGTGATAGCGCCTGATTGTGTAAAAAAAGAGCTGCGGGAAAGGCACAAAGCAGCTTACAAGAAAATGGACGCAGGAACATAAAAGCAGGTGAAAAATTAAATCTTTTGGTGACATACCCTGTCAGTATTCGTATGGTATCTTTTCAGAGAAGGGAGCCATAAATGCCGACAGGGTTAATTTTTTCTATTTATGGCTGATTTTGGGAAAGGAACACAATGGAAGTAAAACAAGACGAAATTCTTAAAATAAGCAGCCGCCAAGAGCTGCGCCAATGGTTTGTATCTAACGGGCTATCCGAAAAATGCTGTTGGGTAGTTGTGAGTATGCGGGAAAAGGCAAACACCCTGCTGTATTTGGATGTTGTAGAGGAAGCATTATGTTTTGGCTGGATTGACAGCACAAGGAAAAAAACGCCGGATGGTACATTGATCCAACGCCTGTCCCGCAGGCTGAAAAATGGAAACTGGACAGAACTTAATAAGGAGCGTGTCCGCAGACTTGAATATCTGGGCCTTATGACTAACGAGGGCCGAAAATTTCTGCCGGAAGATATGGACGTCTCCCAGTTTACAATTCATCCAACGATTATGCTTGCATTAAAATCTGACCCCGCTGTTTATAAAAATTTTGTTTCATTTCCATCTCTTTATCAGCGGGTGCGGATAGATACAATCCAGAGTCGTCTAAAAAGAAAGGAGCCTGAAATTTTCAAACGCCGCTTAGAGAAATTCCTTACCTGCACAAGAGAAAACAAAATGTATGGTGAATGGAATGATAACGGACGGTTGCTTAATTATAAAGATATTGGCACAAATCCATTGGAAAACGGCCCACCCTTTATAAAAGTCTGAAACTGACAGATACTTTTACGCAATTAAGGAGGTTAAAATGAGCCAAGAAATATCACAAAGTAAAACAGAACGGTTAGGTACTGGCCCTTTAGCAAAGTTGCTGGTTGGGATGTGTGTACCGCCTATGTTCGGTATGCTTGTCCAGGCATTATACAATATTGTGGACAGCATTTACATCAGCAGGATTGAAGATAGCGAGAAAGCCCTTTCTGCATTATCCTATGTATTTCCCGTTCAAACGTGTATTACTGCTTTTTCCTTGTGCGTCGCTATGGGAACAAGCATTTTGGTTTCAAAGCATTTAGGGGAACGAGATAAAGAACAGACAAATTCCGTGGCGACAAATGGATTTTGTTTAGCGATTATCAATGCGATTTTCTTTATGATCGTCGGTATTTTTTTCTCGAAGCTGTATTTCTCTATGTTTACAAACGACACGGATATCATTCGCTACGGCACAATCTATATGCGGATTATCATGACCTTTTCTTTTGGTGTCCTGATTGAAGCAACTTGCAGCCGTATCATACAGGGAACCGGCAATATGAAAGACCCTTTGATTTCTCAAATGATTGGAGTAGTTACCAATATAGTCCTTGACCCGTTGTTTATATTCGGAATTGGATTTTTCCCCAAATTGGGAGTGACCGGCGCTGCGATTGCCACTGTAATCGGACAAATCTTAGCCATGCTGTATTTGACAAGAATACTTTTTACCAAAACAGAAAATGTTGAAATATCCATACGGCATAACAAGCTAAATAGAAAAACGATTGGGGAAATTATTCAATTAGGGCTGCCTGTGTTTTCACAAGAATTTTTTACATCTATTGCAGGCGTTTTGTTTAATGGCATTTTGTCAATGTATAGTGCGACAGCGATTGCCGTGTATGGAATAGGCTATAAATTGCAGCAACTGCTATTTTTGCTCGTCGCTGGTATGTCATTGGGTGGATTGCCTGTATTATCCTATAACTTTGGAGCAAAGAACAAAGACCGATTTTTAAGGTGCTTGAAATACCTATTGATTGCGTCAACTGCGTTATTGATGATAGGGCTGCTTGCATTTCATGTTTTTTTCAATCAAATTGTAGGACTATTTGCAACCAGTACAGAAATGGAAGAGATCGCCCAAATTGCTTTCCGTTCCATATCGTTTTCTTTTATCTTCATCGGTGCAAATACGATTATTATGGTAGCCTTTCAGAGTGTTGGAAGATATATTCCCTCTCTGCTAATTACCTCTTTCCGCGTCCTTGTTTTAGCAATTCCGGCAGCATGGATTTTAGGGAAAGCATTTGGTTTAGACGCTATTTGGCTGGCTTTTGCTGTTGGTGAGGGATTGTGCTGTGCAATCTTTTCTCCTGTCGCGTATAAAATTTTTCACTCTGTATGGAATACAGATAATTGACAGATAGTAGTTAATATTGGAAGAAAGTCTTAAAAAGCTGCCGGACGACGGCAAAGAAAAAAAGCCGTCGTTCAGCAGTCTTTCCCCCTGCGCTGGCTACCGCCAGCTACTCCCTTTGTGTACTTGCCACCCGGAAACACCTTGCGCAGCAGGAGGTTGCCGTCCAACAAGTTGACAATTCATCTATTTTCAAGTTTATAGAGTCGTAGTATAATAGACGAGAGAAAAGGAAAATAATGGAGAGCAGTATAATGGACAATAGAGCTGAGTGTTGTATAGCTAAAGATGTTGAAGCAGTTATTACAAGTTTTAATCAAGGAGATATGATTCTCGAAGCAGTCCGTTCATTATGCGAACAGACTGTACTGCCATCAAAAATTATTATTGTGGACGATGGCTCGACAGATAAAACTTCTTTGGACATATTGAATGCAATTAAGACAGACACTACTATTCCTATTCCGATTGTTGTGATACAGCAGCCAAATAGCGGTGTATCAGCGGCGAGAAATACTGGGATTCGTAAGTCAGAAACACCATTGGTACTTGTACTTGATGGAGACGATAAAGTTAAGCCCTCATATATTGAGCAAGTTTGTAAGTTGTTGCACGAAAATGCTTCAATGGTAGCGGCTTCATCATGGATGAATACCTTCGGTGTGCTTGATTCCGTAATTTGTCCAAGTGGAGGAAATGTAAACAAATTTCTTTCACGTAATTGTTGTCCAGCAACGCATATTCTTCGGCGTGAAGTATGGGAAAAAAGTGGTGGATATGATGAATCTATGCGTTCTGGTTTTGAAGATTGGGATTTCTTTTTAAGTATGTTGGAAACAATACCGAATGCACATATCGGGATTGTCCCTGAACCATTAATTGATTATCGCACTGCGCCTGCTTCATCGAATGTCAAGAGTATGTCAAAACGGCTTGAACTAATGCGTTTTATAATAAGAAAACATAATCAATCTTATCAGGCACATATAGAAGATGCCATATTGGGAATTGAAACCATATCCATGTTCAGACTGGATGGATGGGAAAATGAAATATGCCATACCTTGAAAGAAAAACAAATTTTAAGCCAAGCATCTAAAGATTTTATCAAAAGCCCATCATATGGTGATGGAGGGATGGCTGCTGCTGTTCGCATTGTATCCAATCATCAATTCATCAATTAAATGTTCCGATAAGCAACATATCTTCGAGCCGTCCTAAATGACAGCCTATGAGAAAACACCGGACACATGGCCAGCAGGCCGCCGTGTCCGGTGTTTTCTTATGGGTTTCCCTACGCATTTCAAAGCCTGTTTTGGCGGAGATTGGATAAATCCTATTGCCACCCCGTCAACCGTTTGTCAGAAGTTCGTTGCGGCGGCCTTTCAGCGGCTTAACTGCGTAGACGCGAGGCATATTCAACCGGTCCATCCCCGGCTACCACAATGAAATTGAAATCTGAAAACACAGGCGGAAGTATGACAATAAAGAATACAGACAGAGGTGCATTAGCTGCATTAGCTGCAGGAAGAACAATGGATATTATGCCCAATATGTAGTAACAAAACGCGACTTAAAATCAGAGAGGATACCGAACTAAAAAAAATCCTCTTTACTGTCCTAAATGTAAACAAGAACTTTAGTCAATGCCTATAAACTAAATATATCAGTTATCAAAGAGCCAGACGCTAAGACGCAGAGCCGATAACACACAAGGCAATCCCACTTGCGGTAAGATATGATAAAATAGTAAATACTTTATATCGGAACAAAACGTGCCCCTTTTTTATTTTAGGACATTTCTGCAACATTTCCCATTATACTAAAAGATAGTATAATGACATGGAGGGAGTGAGTATATGAGAAAGATACTGATTGTGGAGGACGATATTCTCCTGAACCGGACTCTGGGATATAACCTGGCGTCTGATGGATATGAAGTCACAGCAGCCTATAATTACAAGGATGCTGTTTCCCATTTGAAAGCAATCGAGTTTGATATTGCGCTTCTGGACATCAATCTGCCGGATGGCAGCGGTCTTGACCTCTGTGAAGAAATCCGGGGGCGCGGCCAGCATACCTATATCATTTTTATCACCGCCAATGACAAGGAAAGCGATATGCTGAAAGGTTATGAAGCAGGCGGCGCTGACTATGTGACAAAGCCCTTTTCCGTGACGGTGCTGTGCAAAAAGGTGGCGGCGGTCTTTGCCAATCTGGAGTTGCGCGCGCCCCGGCACGATCTGTTTGATGATGGATTTCTGAAAATCGACTTTTCCGAGCAGCGGGCATCCCTTGGCGGGGAGCCGCTAGACTTCACTCCGAAGGAATACCGCACCCTGTTTCTGTTCGTGAAAAACCCCCGGATTATCCTGACCAAGCGGCAGATTTTAGAGAAGCTGTGGGACATTGATGGAGATTTCGTGGACGAGCATACCCTGACCACCATCATCAGCCGTATCCGCAAGAAAATCGAAACAGACGAACATAAGTATATCAAGACGGCCTACGGCATGGGCTATCAGTGGATCGGCGGTGAGCAGGCATGAAGCTGGAAAATTTATCTGTCAAAAAGTTTCTGCGGCTCATTACGGTTGGCCTGCTGACCACCTCTTTCCTGATGCTGCTGGGCTTGTTTCTGGTTACGAAAAACCTGCGGGTGGTTTTGTACGGCGGGCTACTGACCGCTGTGTTTCTGGTATGGGGCGGGATCTTCCTGCACTACTTTCAACGGAAGCTGACCCTGTTCACCGACAGCCTATGCCGGACGCTGGATGACATGATGGACAGCACCGCACGGCCAGAAATGGACTATGAAGCGGAAACGCTGCTGGCGCGGATCAGCCACCGCCTGGAACGGCTCTACAACATCATGCAGAAAGACCGGAACACGGTCGCAAAGGAAAAAGCCGATCTGCAATCTCTGTTATCGGACATTTCCCACCAGACCAAGACGCCCATTGCCAACCTGAAGATGCTCAATGAAACCATGCTGACCCGTCCGATCTCAGAGGAACAGCGGCAGGAGTTTTTGGAGGCAACCGGCAGCCAGCTTGACAAGCTGGACTTTCTGATCCAGGCAATGGTGAAAACTTCCCGGTTGGAGGCCGGCGTGATTACGCTGGAGAAAAAAGATGCTTCCATAGAGGAAACTCTGGTGAATGCCATCAATGGGATTCTGGCCCCGATGGAGAAAAAAGGCATTGAACTGACTGTGGATTGCCCGGAAGGATTAACCATTTCCCACGACAGCCGCTGGACTTCCGAGGCCCTGTTTAATCTGCTTGACAATGCGGTGAAGTACACGCCTGCTGGCGGTAACATCCATGTGTCCGTTCAGGATTGGGAAATGTACTGGAAAATTGATGTTGCCGACACAGGCCGGGGTATCCCGGAGCAGGAACAGGGTGCCATTTTCAAACGGTTCTACCGGGAAGAAGCGGTGCATGAGGTGGATGGGATCGGCATTGGCCTGTATCTGGCCCGTGAGATCATCACCATGCAGGGCGGCTACATTCTGGTGACTTCCGAGGTTGGGAAGGGTTCCACCTTTTCGGTATTCCTGCCACGAGAATAATCAAGCGGCGGCCTGTACGGGCTGCCGCTTTTTTCAAAAAAATATCACAATATGGATTTTAGGACATTTCTGCAACAATTCAACTTTAGACTGTATTCATATCGAAATATAGAAAGGCGGTATTCCTATGAGTATCTTGCAGACAACTGATCTAAAAAAATATTACGGCACTGAGCCGAACATTACCCGTGCCCTGGATGGCGTGACCTTTTCCGTGGAGGAAGGCGAATTTGTGGCAGTGGTCGGTACATCCGGCTCCGGTAAATCTACGCTGCTGCACATGATGGGCGGTCTGGACACCCCCACTTCCGGCAGCGTGGTGGTGCGGGATAAGGAGCTGGCGAAGATGAACGATGAGCAGCTCACCATCTTCCGCCGCCGCAACATCGGCTTCGTGTTCCAGAATTACAATCTGGTGCCGATCCTGAATGTGTATGAGAACATCGTCCTGCCTGTGGAAATGGATGGCGACACCGTGGACAAGAAATTCATGGACGAAGTTGTGAAGATGCTGGGCCTTCAGGACAAACTCCAGAATATGCCCAACAACCTTTCAGGAGGCCAGCAGCAGCGCGTGGCGATTGCCCGTGCCCTGGTGTCAAAACCAGCCATTGTTCTGGCCGATGAACCCACCGGAAACCTGGACAGCAAGACTAGCGCCGATGTGCTGGGCCTGCTCCAGCGTACTAGCCGGGAGTTCAACCAGACGCTTGTAATGATTACCCACAACAGCGAGATCGCCCAGCTTGCCGACCGGATCGTGCGTATTGAGGACGGAAAAATCAAGGCGTAAGGAGGGAGACAGTATGACACTACCATTTGAAAATGATAGCTGCGCTATCACAAAAAAATTGGCAATCGCCCATTTGAAACGAAAGCGTTTGCAAAAAAACTTGTCGAAGTTTGCTATCTTGCTTTCAGCGGTGCTGATGACGGTTGTCTTGTTTATATCTGCTGGAATTATTGAAGTAAATCAAAATGATTCTAACTCTCTAACAGGCTCTTACCATGCAATGCTGTCTGGCATCAGGCAAACAGAGTATGAACGAATCAGACAAGATGAACGTATAGAATCTTTAGGCATAACCGTCCCTATGGGTGTGGGGATAGAAGGGGAAAATCGAATCAATCTGTCATATTCGGATCAAGCAACACTTTCTCTGAATGGTCTCACGATCACTGAGGGAGATCTGCCCATAAAAGAAAATGAAATTCTGATTGAAAAAGATTATTTGGATGCCTTAAATTTGAACGCAGGAATTGGAGATACCGTTTTGATTACACTGGAAAACGAAGATTCTCCAACAGAATACACGATTTCAGGTTTCCTTCAAACTACTGCAAGCGGCACAAACCGAATACTATATGCAGGTATTGTTTCAGAACAAAATTGGCTTGCATCTGGAGGTTGGGAAACACATACGCCAACAATTATGTTCCGCATCAATGGAGCCGACAATCTTGGCACAAAAGAGATGGAGCAGGCAGCACTTGAGATTACAAAAGACGCAGGAATTGAAAAAACCCCTCTTGTCAATTCGGCGTACCTTTCGCTCCGAAATCCTTCGTTTTATATGATAGGGGTTGCCGCCGTAGTTATTGCTGTGATTCTGATAGCCAGTATCCTTGTGATACACTCTATTTTTCATGTATCTATCCTGAATGAGATTCACAGTTTCGGCCAATTCCGAACGATTGGTATGACTACAAAACAAATTAAGTCTATGGTTCTGAAAGAGGGATCCTATTTATGGATAGGCTCCGCGCCGATTGGTGTGGTTTTAGGGACACTCATCGGCTACATTTTAATTCCCAGCGGCTTTCGGCCTTTCTGTATCCTGTGGATTTGGCCTTTTGCTCTGCTATTAACGTTTTTAGCTGTCCGTTTTTCAGTACGGAAGCCCGCAAAGATTGCAGCATCTATTTCTCCTGTTGAAGCGATGAAATACGACGCAGTTATAAAAAACTTCCGGTCGAGCAGCAAAATTCATAGGGTTTCCCCTCATTCGTTGGCGGTAAAACAGATCAGGCGGCACAGAAAGAAAAATATTCTAACGGTTGCTTCACTGGTATTGACAGGAATTTTGCTGATTGGATGTTCTTCTGTATTATCATCAATCCGTGCGGAAGATATGGCACAGCAAGGCTTTCCAAACGGGCAGTTCCTTGTCCGCATCAGCAATGAGGAATTGATAAATCAACCTCTCGAAAAAGTACAGGTCAACAACCCGTTAACAAATTCCTTAAAAGACGAATTGATGACTATTTCCGGTTTGGAAACAATTCGAGAAATTCATAATCTTCCCGTTGCTGTTGAATCAAGCGCAATGGAGTCAGATGCGGCAATGGTTGGATTTGAAGCAAGTGATTTGTCATTTTATCAATCCGTTTCCATGGATTCGGAACATTTTAGTTATCAGGAACTTGTGAAACAGAATGGTATTATTGTAGGGCGACCGGATGACTTTATGGAAACATTCCATACAGAACCGCAAATTGGTCAAACTCTTTCTTTGAAAGTATTTAATGGGAACACGAGTCAGCAAGCCACATTTACGATTATGGGAATTTTGGACTCCAGCCGAATTTCCGATCAGGATATGCAAAAAACAGATATGCTCTTGTTGCCTGTTGAAACTATGCAGAATCTTGTAAATTGCAGTACCGTTTATGAATATCAAATTCGAGTATCAGACGAAATGGAAACTCAAGCAGAAACGGAACTACGGCAAATTCTTCAAGGAAACGCAGGTGTCCAGATAGATACGCTTTCAGCAGCAGTGTCGGAAGCAAAAAATTTCCTAATCGGATTTCAGGCAGTATTGCTGACAGCGATTGCGCTATTGGGATGTTTTGCGGTTCTGAACTTGTCCAATACTATTTTGACTGGAATTATTGCTCGGCGAAAAGAATTTTCTTTATTTCGTTCTGTCGGGATGACTTACAAGCAACTTTCTGCCATGGTTCAGGAGGAAGGATTGGTTATTTCAATATCTGGCTTAATTATTTCTATTCTTGCTGGCGGAGGAATCGGTATGTTCCTGTGTAATTTCCTGCAAAGGGAAACAATGAGCTACTTAAACTATCATTTTCCTGTTGCTACAACAGCTATTTTTGCCATAATCATTTTGGGTTGTACGATTCTTATTACAACATTGGCGCTGTATCAGCAACGAAAGAGATTATCTTATCCTTCCAATGACACCGTAAGATAGCGATAGAATGAAACCGTCCCCTTTGAGGGAAAAAGGAGATGAATAACATTGGCTTTACCTTTTGAGAATAACACAACCAAAGTCGTAAAGCGACTTGCGAAGCGCAGCCTGTCCAGCGAAAAGCGGCGGAATATCCTGCTGATTCTCACCATCGCTCTGGCGGCGTTTCTGATGTCTGTTGTGGGAACGTCCATCTTCTCCACCGGGACCATGCAGAGGAAAATGGCCGAGGATACCTATGAAATTATTTATTCAGGAGTCACGGAGGAAAATCTGCATAGCCTGCGCCAGCAGCCGGAAATTGAACGGGCTGGACTGCAATACTCTCTGGGCACGGATAATAACAACGACACTGGTGGACTTCTTTCTATGTCCTATGGGGACGAGGATGTCCTTTATGCTGGACGGATGCAGGTGCAGATTGAGGAGGGAACCTATCCTCAAACCGTGGATGAAGCGGCAGTCAGTTCCGCTTACCTGGAAAAATTCTTTCTCGGCAGCGGTGTGGGCGACCAGATCACCGTTCCATTCAAGGGGAAAGAGTATTCGTTTACCGTCAGCGCCATCCTGTCCACACCGGATACAGGCGTGGAGGCGTACAGCGTGATGGTGTCCCAATCTTTTTTGGAGGAACAGCCCGGCTATGACCCCAGCGGCTACAATGCCTATGTCCATATCAAGGGAGCCGACAGCTACTATGCTGACGATCTGAAAAGACTGGGAACAGAAATCCGGGATCGGCTGGGGCTGCGTTCTGTGTCGTACAGCTCTACCTACTTCTCTGTCAGCCGCACAATTCAGCCGGAAAATATACTCCAGCTGACAGCGGTGGTTCTGGTAGTGATGCTGGGCGGCAGTATGGTGATCCGCAGCATTTTCCACATTTCGATTCTGGAAAAAATCCAGAATTACGGCCAGCTTCGGACACTGGGGGCTACCAAGCGGCAGATTCAGCAGTTAGTACGCCGGGAAAGCCGGTTCCTTTCCCTGATAGGTATCCCTATTGGGATTCTGGTCGGAATTTCCACAGGAACCTTACTGGCTACCAACCTGTTTGTCAGCGGCTTTTCTCTGGAGACAGATCTGGCTGTTGCGTTGGTAACGGCGCTGGTAAGCTACGGCATGGTGAGTATTTCCGTTAGAAAGCCCGTAAAAATCGCCGCCAACACTTCTCCGATGGAGGCTTTGCGCCTGACCGATTGCCCGAAAGCCGCAGGAAAATCCCGAAAGCCCCGCCGGTTTACCCCGCTGGCGATGGCGGCCCGGAACCTGGGGCGTGACCGGAAACGGGCCATCGGTGTGCTGGTATCCCTGACCTTTGGCGGGCTGCTTCTGGTGGTATCGGCTTCGATATTCAGTTCCTATTCCCCGGAGCAGCACACGGATATTCAGTTTCCCTATGGGCACTTCCGGCTTTATCTGGATGACACGGAACTCGATTCTTGTGAACAGATGAGGGATTCTCCCTTCACCGAGGATTTCAGGCAGGAACTTTTGAGCATCGACGGTGTGGAGCAGGTACGGACTCTGCGCCGTGCGGTGGGCGGCTGCAACTTCAAAGCGGAAACTACCGAAGGCGGCGGAATGTGCGACATCATTACCAAGGAGGGGCTGTCTTTGGAAGGAGATTGGGACTTTGTGGAGCAGCATTTGACCTCCGGGCGGATGCCGGAGAATGACAGGGAAATCCTAGTTGGGGATCTTTTTGCCAACAATCCGGATGACCAAAATTTTATTCAATTAGGGGAAGAAATTGAACTGGAAACAGAAGAAAAAACCATGACCGTCACAATGGTAGGAACCTTTGACCAGACCGGATCGGATAACGGAGCATACGCCCTGGATTCTGCTGCCGTTATGATTACGGAAGGGCTTGCCAGAGAAATGATTTCCGGCGTGGAAAATTTCGATTACACATGGGTGATCTCCGCAGACCCAGGCAAGGAGGATTCCGTGACAGCGGCCTTGGAATCCGCTGCAGCCAACGCTCCTTCCGGCATGGGACTTTATACTTATGCCGAGGGATTGGACTTCTGGACCTTCCAGCAGAACCTGATTTTCGGCGGGTTTCAGGGACTGTCCTGGATGATTTTCCTCTTTGGCGTAGTCAATCTGGTCAACATGACCCTGTCCAACCAGCTTTCCCGCCGCCGGGAACTCTGCATGATGCGCGCGGTGGGCATGACCAAACGGCAGCTTTATCAGGTGCTGACAGCGGAAGGGATGTTCTATGTCCTTTTTAGTAGCTGCATCGCTCTGGCGGTAGGAACCCCTGTGGCAGTTGGGATTTGCCGCTGGATGGGAGAAGTGATGATGGGGCAGGTACTGACTTATCAGTTCCCCGTTGGGCAGATGCTGCTCTATATCGGCGTCCTGGTGATCCTGGAGCTGCTGCTCTCCATCTGGACCATCCGGAAACAGGAGCAACATTCCCTCATTGAACAGATGCGGCTTGTGGAATAACAGCCGCCAGCCGGGACAGGAAAATTCTTGTCCCGGCTGTTTTGATTGGAGTTTAAAGACGCTGTTTTTGTTTTATGTTATAATCGACGCTAAAGGAAACCATTTACTTGGAGGAACAGAATGAACCAGAAAATATTGATTGTTGAAGATGAACCGTTGATACGGAATGAACTGAACACCCTTCTGCAAAGTAACGGGTATGAAACGGTGGCACCGGAGGAACTTTCCGATGTGATCGACCAGATTAAAGTCGAACAGCCCCACTTGATTTTGCTGGACATCAAGCTGCCGGGAACCAGCGGCTTTTCCCTCTGTACTCAGATCCGCACCTTCTCTGAGGTGCCGATTATCTTCGTGACAAGCTGCAATACGGATATGGATGAACTCAACAGCATTATGCTGGGCGGCGATGCTTTCATTACAAAACCTTATAACACGGCAATTCTCCTGGCGAAAATTGCCTCCCTGCTCAGGCGGGCGTATCCAGTCAAGCAGAGCGAGCAAATGGCCTGCGGGGGTGCGGTGCTGCGTTTGGAATCCAGTAGTCTGGACTATCATGGGCAGAGCGTGGAGCTGACTAAGAATGAACTGAAAATCCTATATTATCTGTTCAAAAATGCGGGGAAAATCTGCGCCCGTGGAGATTTGGTGGAATTTTTGTGGGATAACCAGCTCTATGTGGACGATAATGCCCTGAGTGTCAACATCAATCGTATCCGGGAGAAGCTGGCGGGCATTGGCCTGACCGATTTTATCAAAACCAAGCACCGGCAGGGGTACACGATATGAACAGCAGGCGATATTGGAAAAACCGAATCCCATTTTTGCTGACCAACCTGGTCTGTATGGCGGCCATCACCGTGTTCCTGCTGGTGTGCGGCAATTCCTTCTCGGCGGTGCTGCTGATTTTGGTGGTGTGGGCGTTGGTCCTGCTGGCGGGACTGTTTCTCACCTACTGGACGCGGAAACGGCAGATGCAGAAGCTTTTGGATATGGCGGGGCAGCTTTCGGAACGCTATCTCATTTCCGAAGTGATGGAGCTGCCAGAGCAGGCGGAGGATCAGGTGTACTACCAGCTTTTGAAAATGGCCGGAAAATCCATGCTGGAGCAAATTGGAGAGGTCCGGCGGGAGCGCCTGGAATACAAGGAGTACATTGAGCAGTGGATTCATGAGATCAAGACGCCCATTACCGCCATGAAGTTGTTATGCGAAAATCACCGGACGGACTGGACAAAAGAATTGCTTCTGGAACTGGAAAAGACCAACCGCTTTACCGAACAGGCGCTCTACTATGCCCGCAGCGAACACACCGAGAAGGATTATTCCGTCCGGGAAATGTCCTTGTCCCAAGTGGTGCATCAGGCGATTGCGGATAACAAATATCTGCTACTTCAGAGCGGGGTACGGCTGGAAGTAGAGGAAATGGAGGATACAGTTTATTCCGATGAAAAATGGGTGCGGTTCATTCTGAACCAGTTGATTGCCAACGCAGTCAAGTATCGCTCCGGGCAGCCGGTTCTCCGCTTTTCCACCCGCAGACAGCAGGATCGGGTGCTTCTTGTAGTAGGGGACAATGGGATTGGAATTTCATCCACTGATCTGCCGCGCATCTTTGAAAAGGGCTTTACTGGGCAGAACGGGCGCATGGTCCAGCAGTCCACAGGCATTGGCTTGTACCTGTGCAAACGGCTCTGTGACAAGCTGGACATCGGCATTACTGTGGAATCGTCAGAGCAAGGCACTTCCATTTCCCTGGCGTTTCACATCAACTGTCTGATCCATGAAGTGCAGGGCTGATAACAGTCCTGCACTTCTTACATTTTTGTTAGAACTTTGTAAGAAAACTTGATACAAACGACGCCCGCACTATTTTACAATAGAGAGCAGAGGTGATAGTTATGAAAGAAGTATTGAAGCTGGAACATATCCAGAAATATTATGGAAATGGTGGGAATATCACAAAGGCCATTCAGGACATCAGCTTTTCCGTTGAGGAAGGGGAATTTGTGGGGATCATGGGCGCGTCCGGCTCCGGCAAGACTACCCTGCTCAACTGTATTTCCACCATTGATACCGTCAGCGCGGGGCATATTTATCTGGACGGAACCGATGTGACCGAAATCAATGAAAAGCAGATCGCACGGTTCCGCCGGGAAAACCTGGGCTTTGTGTTTCAGGATTTCAATTTGCTGGACACCCTGACCATCTCCGAAAATATCGCCCTGGCGCTGACCATCAATAAGGTCCCCGCTGGCGAGATTGACAACCGGGTACGGGAAATGGTCGGGAAGCTGAACATCACGGATATTCTGGACAAATACCCCTATCAGGTGTCCGGCGGCCAGAAGCAGCGGTGCGCCTGCGCCAGAGCCATCATCAACAATCCTAAGCTGATTTTGGCGGACGAACCCACCGGCGCACTGGACAGCCATTCGTCTCAAATGCTTCTGTCCACGATACAGAGTATCAACGAAACCCTGGGAGCAACCATTTTGATGGTAACGCATGATGCCTTTTCCGCAAGCTATGCAAACCGTATCCTCTTTCTGCGGGACGGTGCGATCTTCACGGAAATCCGCAAAGGCGGCGATTCCCGAAGGACTTTCTTTAACAAGATTTTAGATGTCCTCACCATGATGGGAGGGGGCGTGAATGATGTACTTTAAACTGGCTTATCGGAATATCCGCAGGAGCCTGCGGGATTATATCATCTACTTTGTAACGCTCACTTTAACGGCAGCATTGATGTATTCTTTCCTGGCGTTGGGGTTCTCCCCGGACATTCTTGCCATGGCCGAGAATATGTCCATACTCACCTCTGGTATTTTGATTTTATCGGTGCTGGTTGCATTGCTGTCCTCGTTCGTCGTTGGTTATGCCATCCGGTTTATGCTGGGCCAGCGCAGGAAGGAGTTCGCCGCCTATGAGCTGATGGGCATGGAAGTGAAAACCGTCCGAAATCTGTTCCTGGTGGAAAACGGCATCATTGGCGGAGCTGCCTTTCTGCTGGGTTCCCTTCTGGGAACCGGACTGTCCGGGTTTCTGAATCAGGTGGTTCAGAATATTTTTGAGGTGCCGCATCATTATCAGATCCTATTTTCCCTCCGCGCATGGGGAATGGCCCTTTTCTTTTTCATTCTGATGTATGGATTTGGGATGCTGCGCGCGGCAAAGGTCATCCGGCGCAGGAAAGTGATTGACCTGCTTTACGACAGCCGGAAGAATGAAGAAACCGGGTTCCGGCCTTTGCATCGGAGCGTACTGGCCTGTCTGCTCTCCCTTGCCGCAATGGTTGCGGGCGTGATCCTGCTGGGAAAAGGACTGCACATTCAAACGAATGAGGCAATACTGTATTGGGGCGGGGGCTGCCTGCTGATCCTTACGGGTGTTTATGAGATGCACCGGAAAATCCCGATTTTACTTTACCAACTGGCAAAGCGGAATCCGCGCCGAAAGTACCGAGAAGAAAATCTGTTTTTTCTGGGGCAGATCGGCAGGCGCATCCAGTCTTCCGGGCGGACAATGGCTGTTGTAGCAATCCTGCTGACTGTTTCCCTTGCGACCATGTTTGTGGGATTGACAATGGGTGCGGGCTATAAGGCCAACATGGAGGCGTATTACCCCTATGATGCCGGAGTAGCCATTGACGCGCCCTTAACCAAGGGAAGTTTGGATTCCGTCCGCTCCTTTGTAGCAGAACACTGCGAGGTAGAGGACAGCGTAACCTATTACCTGTATACGGTTCCCCATAAAGCGATTGAAGCCTTGTCCTTGTCCGACTACAACCACCTGCGGGAGATTCTGGGGCTTTCGCCTGTTCCTATGAACAGTAACGAGTTCCTGGTTCACTGTGATACATGGAACTACATGGACGGCATCCGTCAGGGGCTGGAACAGCAGCCGGAAATTACACTGAACGGCCGGACTTTGACTCCTGCGGAAACGCCGATCCGGACTGAACCGATGGAACAGTATCAAATGGCTGGAACCAAGGGATATGTCCTGGTTCTGCCGGACGAAGTGGCTTTCCAGCTATCCGGGGAGAAAATCCGTCTGGCAATGAAATTGGCGGATGGCGGATACCCGGAGCTGAAAAATGAGCTGAAGCAATTTCTGAACAGCGGCGAGTGGCAGCCGGACATTCAGCCCGGACAGGAACTGCCGGACCGGGTAACGATGGGGGTCACAGTAAAGGCATGGGGTGTTGCAAATTCTCTGACCGGATTCACCACCATCTCTTTCTGCGGCCTGTATCTGAGCATTATTTTTATCATTCTTTCCTGTGCGGTCCTGGCTTTTGAACAGCTTTCCGCCATAGACCAAAACCGGAAGAATTACGCGGTGATTGACCGGCTGGGGGTGTCGGGGCGCAGGCAGATTTCTTTGATTCACAGGGAACTGTCCACTGTGTTCCTAATCCCGCTGTTTTTTCCAATCGTCCTTACCATCCTGCTGATTGTGGGGACACAATTCATTTTCGGGGAAGCAATTTTGCAGGAAGGGCTTGTGTTGTTCTATGGCGTGGTAACGATCCTGCTGTTCTGCGCTATATACCTGACCTATTTTTGCGCAACGATGTTTTTGTTCAAACGGGTTAATCTTCGGCCTGAAATGCGATGAAAATTTGAATTGCTACAAAATTGAAGCAATTCAAGTTGGTTTCCTGTCGAAAAAGCAGGCGCTGGGACAATTCTGTGACTTTTTAGCGTTAAGATAAATAATCTCTGATTGAACAAATGCGGGAGATGGGATAAACGCATTGATTTAGCGGGGCGGAGTGTGCTGCCCTGCTTTTTCCACCATTTCTCAAAGAAATTTTTTAAATGTCCGAGCGTTGTAACAATTCAGCCTGTTTTTCTGTCGAAATCAAAGGCACCTCGGAGATTTGTGTAACATTTGTAGCTTATGCTTGTGGTAAATCAATATTGGGGGTGAGGACACATGAAAAAGATACTGCTGATCGATGACAGCGACACCTATACATGGTGTCTGCAAAAATACTTACAGCACCGGGGCTACTCGGTGAAAACGGCTTGTACGCTGAAAGAAGCGCGAGCTGCTATACAAGAGGAAATGCCGCTGGTGATCTGCTGTGATCTCGACCTGCCGGACGGTTCCGGCATGGACTTTCTGGACGAGGTGCGGGCCGCAGATAAGGAGATACCTTTTATACTGGCGTCCTGCCATGACAAAGACGACTACGAACAGGAAGCCATGCGCCGAGGTGCGACGCTTTGCATGGATAAAATGAAAGGGATGTTATTGCAAGATAAGTTGGTGGAATATGCTTACAAGGCAACTACGGATATAATTCCGCCTACGTATCATAAGCTGTTGTACGTTTGTGCAGATGAAGGCAATGCCGGAGTATTCCGGGCAGCAATGCTACAAAAAGGCTTTAACCTTGTGTTAGTTACAAACCTTTTCGATGCGGAAAAACGTCTTGCAGAAGATACAGAAATAGAATTGATCCTTTCCGACATAAATTTTAGCGACGGTACAGCTCTTGACCTTTTCTTTGCAATCCGACAATTATCTGGCATTATCAACTTTGCAGATAGGAAATCAGATAACCTATTACCATTCTTTATTGTAACCGCTGATGACGACCTTAAAACCGAGTACCAATATAGATACGAAGGAGTGAATGATTATTTTATATCCCCAGTTAATATTCCGGAGTTAATACGGCGTATCCTATTCTTTCTTGAATAATCGGTGACTGTTTACAAACAAATTTTTATTATGGATTTGGTATCTACCTGCTGGACGACGGCGAAGAAAAAATACCGTCGTTCAGCAGCTATTTTCCCATGCCTGATTACATTACGGCGGCTTTGATAAAATCAAGGCCGCCGTCCTCTATGCCCTTATGAGAATGATGCCCTGACGCTGGAGGGATCGGCGGCCCATGGAGGGAGCCGCCATGAAGCAAAGAGCGTTTCGACATAATTCGCCAGGGAGTTTTCTGCCAAAAAAGTCTGACCGTCAACCGGTCTCCATCTGCTTGTGGACAGGCACTATCGTGGCTGGTTCACAAGTATCATAAGAGTTCTTTTTGCAGCTGTATTATTGCAGTTCTGGGAATTGTTTTGTACATTGCTTCCGCTTTTATTGCAAAAAAGACGATATACCATCGAGGAGTTAAAGCCTGAGAGTTAAATCGGTCTCTCGTAAGCTATTTGTTAGAAAGGGTGATTATATTGAGTATTTCTTGAGAATTAAGTGATATGGTATAATGGAAAAGAGGTGATAAACCATGAGATCAAAAATATTGATTGTTGATGATGAACGCGGTATTGTCGATATGATAAAGAGCTATTTTCAAGCACAGTACGAAATTCTGACTGCATATAACGGCCAGGAAGCGCTCCAAAAGGCTGCTAACGGTCCTGATTTGATTTTGCTGGACATCAATATGCCGGATGTAGATGGGCTGACTGTATGCCAAAAAATACGGGATTATATCACTTGCCCCATTTTGTTTTTGACCGCCCGCATTGAGTCCAGCGATAAAATCATTGGCTTTCAGGCCGGGGCAGATGATTACATTGTAAAACCCTTTGACCTGGATGAATTAGGTGCGCGGGTTGCTGCGCACCTGCGGCGGGAGCAACGCCGCCAAAGTAATTCTACAGTTCGCTTTTTTGGTGAATTGGCATTAGATTACTCTGCCCGAACAGCGGCAATCAACAGTCAGAGCATTCCATTGTCCAGGAGGGAGTTTGAAATCGTCGAGCTTCTTTCCCTCAATGCCGGACAGGTCTTTGACCGGGAACGGATCTATGAACTTGTATGGGGACTGGATGGAGACGGAAACAGCGATACGATTATGGAGCATGTTCGGAAAATACGGGCTAAATTTGCGGCACATACATTACACAATTATATTGAAACAGTTTGGGGGTGCGGGTATCGGTGGAACGGTTAAAAACAAAATTCAAAAATTTGGGACTTCACAGAGCCTTTGTGTTTATAATTGCCACCAGCCTTTTATCCGCGTTTCTTTTGACATGGCTGACTATCTCAATTTGTGTCGATATACGCGAAAGTATCGCCCCCACCGGCGTTTACATTACCTATGATGAGTCAGGCAACAGAATTATCACGCCTGCCCCTATTCCGACTGCGGAGGAACAACAACTCGCAAATATTGTGGAAAGCATACAATACATTTTGACGATTCTATATTCTAGCATGGCAATGATTCTTTCCAGTACGGTATTTTACCGCTGTAAGCTCAAAAAACCTATACATAAATTACAGGCAAGTGCCGAAAGGATTATGAATCAGGATTTAGACTTTACGATTTCACCAGATGGTATGGATGAGATGGGCCAGCTTTGTATTGCCTTTGAAAAAATGAGAGTACAGCTAAAGCGCAATAATCAGGAATTGTGGCAGCAGGCGGAAGAACGGAAACGGCTCAATGCCGCATTTTCTCACGACCTACGAAATCCAATCACCGTTTTGAAAGGGACGGTAAAACTGATGCGGCAGGGCATTCAGGATGAACAGACCATAGACCGGCTGGAAAGCTATACGCTACGGATCGAACAATATGTAGAGGCGATGAGCAGTGTTCAAAGGCTGGAGCAGCTTTCCGTCCATCCAAAAGCGATTGCGCTCTCCGTTTTACAAAGTGAATTACAGGAAACCGCACGGTTATTAGCCGGCACGAAAAAATATTCCCTGTCAATTCCATCGGCTGGAGAAGTGGTTTTAGATCACGGCATTTTTCTCACGGTCGCAGAAAACCTCATTGGGAATGCGGCCCGGTTTGCAAAAAGCGAGCTGTCTATTGAAGTTGTTTTAGAAAACGGACATCTGCTTTTGAAAATATCAGATGATGGGCCGGGATACCCGCCTGCATTGATTGAGAATGGGCCAAAACCTTTTGAAACCGCAAGCAGCAATTCCTCACATTTTGGGATGGGCCTTTACAACAGCCAGCTTTTATGTGAAAAACATGGGGGCAATTTGATTTTGGAAAATCAGACCCCGGTTGGAGCAACGGCCACCGCTGTTTTTCAATTATCTTTCAAACCTTGAGCGATTTTTGAGATTTCTATTCTACACTCTCCTTACACCACAAGTTAAGGAGAGTGTTTTTATGAATATTGAAGCAAAAGATTTATCTAAAGTCTATGGCAGCGGCGAAAACCGGGTTGTGGCTTTGGATCATGCGAATCTGGACATCGTTTCCAGTGATTTTATCTCGATTATGGGACCGTCCGGCAGCGGCAAAAGCACGCTGCTCCACCTGCTTTCCGGTTTGGACAGACCCACATCCGGCAGCCTGACCTATGACGGAAAAGACATTTACAGTTACAGCGACAAAGAGCTGTCCGCCTTTCGCCGCAGGCGGATCGGGTTTATTTTTCAGCAATTCAACCTGCTTCCCGTTCTGACCGCAAAAGAGAATATTATCATGCCCCTTTTGCTGGATAAGCAGCAGCCGGACGAGGCGTACTTAAAGCAGCTCACCGAACTGCTTGGTATTCAAGGGCGTCTGGACCATCTGCCCCATGAACTATCCGGCGGCCAGCAGCAGCGAGTGGCGATTGCCCGCGCTTTGATTGCAAAGCCGGATGTGATCTTTGCGGATGAACCTACCGGGAATTTGGACAGCAAAAGCGGCGGCGAGGTTATGGAACTGCTTCAGGGTGTGTGGAAAAAGATGGGGAAGGCGCTTGTTGTCATTACCCATGACATCCGCATTGCACGGATGGCAGACCGCCAGTTCCAGATTGTAGACGGCATTCTCTCGGAGGTGACAGTAAGATGAAATCCTATCGGGCATTGGTAATCAAAGAACTGTTTGCACAAAGAGTAACTTCTGTTCTGATCCTCATTGCGGTTATGCTGTCCACGATGATGACAACCGTTGTCGGGCAGTCTCTCGGTGTCCTGACGGCCATGCGGGAGCAACAGGCAATCGCGCTTGGAGGGAGCCGCTATGCGACATTTTTGCAAATGGACGCCGATCAGCTCCATGCGATGCAGCAGGATGAACGGCTCTCTTATGTAGGAGCCTCTATTTATCTGGGCAGTCTGGAGCTTTCGCCCTCCCTTACTTTAGGGCTGACGGAATATTTGGATGATAATGCTGAAATTTACCCGTCCAACACCAGAATAAAGGAGGGCAGACTGCCACAGGGACCGATGGAAATTGCTCTGCCGGAAGATGTCCTGCAATATTTAGGTTTTGATGGCGAGATTGGCGATACAATCCATCTTTCTCTAAAAAAAATACTTCGCCATAATATTGCCGACAGCTATTCGTACACGGCAGAGTTTGTCTTAACAGGCATCCTTGAAAGCAATTATCTGGGATATACAAACGGTACGGTCACAGGGGTTGCCGGTGAAGGAACCGCCCAGCAAATCCTTCCGCAATCCCATATCTACTATAATGTGGATATACGAACCGCGGACAAGGCGAATTTCCAATCTGTTGTAAACAGTATCGAAAAACAGCTTCAAATCCACGAACTGGATACCAGCTACAATATTGTGTATCTAAACGCAATGGGGATCTCCTATACTGCGGACTCCGAGGACGCAAATGATACTGGCTTTTCGTTTATGGCCGCTGCAGGGGTATTAGTCGCCTTTCTGATCCTGCTGGCTGCGGGGCTTGTGATCTACAATATTTTGAAAATCTCTGTATCCAAGCGGATAAAAGGTTACGGAACGCTCCGGGCGATTGGCGGAGAAAAAGGCCAGCTTTATCAAATCGTTGTGATTGAAGTCATTTTGCTATGTGTGGTCGGTATTCCTGTTGGTATGCTCCTTGGTTCTTTCAGCGCCAGCGGGATTTTGGCAGCGGCGACCGGGCTGGTTTCCCCGGAACTCTTTTTAGTTCAAAATACTTCGGAACTTCAGGCGTTGATTGCAGAAAACAGTTCTCTGAAGGGGCTTTCGTTGGTTATCAGCGGTGCGGTTACTTTGGCCTTTGCAATGTTTGCCGCATTGCCAGCCGCCCGGTCTGCCGCAAAAGTATCCCCGATCACGGCAATGTCTGGAACGAACCTGAAAATTCACCGCAGAAAACGGAAAGCTAAAAAAATCCATTGCTTTGAATCCTATTATGCGCGGCTGAATCTGAAAAGAAATAGAGGGCGGACAGCAATCACCGTCTTGTCCCTCATCATGAGTATTACCGTATTTATCGCTTTGCAGGGGTTTACAACGATCCTGAATGCAGCCAGCACCCTCCAGGAAAATCACCTGGGAGATTATCAGATTACGAATGAAACGGTTGGATTTTCCGAGGACGCTTTGATTGAGCTGCAAAACAACGAAGCTGTTCAAAGTGTGGCCGCTATTCAATTCTCCCTGTACGAACAGAATGAGGCGGGGCAGCCTGATGGCGTTGACATTGGCTTTTCATTAAATCCCGGCGAGACTTTTCAGGTTGTCGGCCTTAATGATGAATATTGGGATCATTTCATGGGTGCAAAATTGTCCGAAGATCAGATGGAACAACTGAAATCGGGAAATGCCTGTGTAGTACGCAATCCAATTCCGATCAGTTATGGCGATGAAGTGTTGGAATTTACAAGTATTGGAGCTGGTACGACTATCCGTGTTGCAGGTACAGATTTAGAAGTAATAGAAACACTGGATGGCTATGCAGGCTATCTTGGTATCGGAAACGACGGTTTTACAAATGGCGTTCAGGTGATCGTTAGTGACAGCATTTACGAACAGCTAACAGGAAAAAACACCTATTCCGAGTTATTGCCCACGCTGAATGAGGGCGCAGACCGGGAAACCTTCGACATCTTTGTTGAGGAATTTTGTAAGCAGTCGCCGGGAACAACTTTCTTATCGTATGAAGAAACGGACCAGCAGTTAAAAGAGAGTTTTGCTCAAATTCAAATGCTGGCATGGGGCCTGATCCTTTTTGTCGGCCTGATTGGTATTCTCAATATCATCAATACCGTTTACACAAATATCCACACCAGAGTAACGGAAATTGGTATGCAACGGGCGATTGGCATGAGCGCCGGTAGCCTCTATAAAACTTTCCTTTGGGAAGGCGCATATTACGGGATCATTGCTTCTGTGATCGGCAGTGTTTTAGGATATATTTGTACGATTTTCATTGAGGCAGCTACCAGCGATACCCTCCAGCTTGTCGCAATCCCTATATTGCCTATGCTTGAAGCTGCGCTTTTGGCAATAGGAGCCTGTCTGCTGGCAACAGCGATTCCTTTACGGAAGATTTCCAAGATGAGCATTGTGGATTCGATTGAAACGGTGGAATAGAAGAACTTGGAACCACTCTGTTTTCCCTATTTCTCCTGACTGCTTTATGAGGATTACTTTGAATTGCTACAAAATTGAAGCAATTTAAGTTGGTTTCCTGTCGAAAAAAGCAGACGCTGGGACAATTCTGTGACATTTTAGCTTTAAGATAAGTAAAAAATTATTTTGTCCACTTCAACTGCACTGCGGTAGGAAAAAAAGTCATTGCATCGACAACAACTGCATCTATCAAAGGAGAATGATATGGGAAACATTATAGGAATTGTCTGCTGTCCTATGACAGCAAAAAACATATTAAAACAAATGTCAATGCCACAAGATACATTTATCGTATCATCAGAAACAACTCTACTACACCGAACGATAACTCCTTATGAACACATGGCGACATGGGCCAAAGAACTTTCTTCTAAACTTGCTCCCGACGATCATCGGGGTCTAATTGAAACGGTAGGTTTAGAAGATAAAATAGATTTGCCTGTCAGCCAAATGTCACTTGTAGAATAGAAAAAGCTGCTTTTACTGAAAGCTATGCTATCATGTTCCCACAATTTGATTTTGCATAATTTCTTTGATAATCTGACCGTTTCGGAAGCAAATACTATACAGCCGTTATTGGTTGAGGTATCTACATACGCAACCATTTTCCTAATTGGTACGCAGGATACTGGTTTTGCCCTTTGCGATTGGATAATCTGACTTTGAGCAGTAATAAATATGACTACCTGCCGGATGACGGCAAAAGAAAAAGCCCGTCCCCGGCAACGGGGACAAGCGGCCATGAATATGCACTATACCCTGTAATCCAACTGCATATTGCTTCGGCTTTCGCCCGGCAGGTCGCAGAGAGTGATAAGTATTACGAGAGATTGAAATGTGGTAGTATAATGGATAAAGTTGAGATTATTCTCCGGACTACAACCTCGTCTGGAAAAGTAACAGAACAACTATTAACAGAATTTAATATTCGACAGCCTGCGTCCGAAGCAGGAATTATTCTTCAGTTTTCTGGCCTTTCTATTGATCCGATTCAATATCAGATTTCCTATCAGGGGAAATTGCTGCAGATGACAACGTATGAATTTCAGGTGTTGGCCTATCTTGCCTATGATCCGGGAAAAGTGTTCACGAAAGAGCAGATTTATCAGAATGTCTGGAAACAAGAGCCAGCGGATACGGATAATGCGGTGTGTTGCATCATATCCAGCATCCGTAGGAAGCTGCGGAAGGTTACAGCAAAAGAATACATCCAGACGGTGTGGGGAACTGGATACAAGTTTGTAGATATCCCAGGGGAGTGATCCCCTGGGATATTTGCGAGAAATGTATATGAATAATAATTTGACAAAAAATATCGCTTTTTACTTGTTTTATAACACCATTTGGCAGATAAGTATGCCAATCGTTCCCAGACAAATAAAGGAAAGCCCAATACCTGTTGCCTTTTTCTTTTTGGAAATTTCCAACTTGTCTTTTTCTGTAATATTGACAACAGGGCAATTTCTTCTTCTAATCAGATATACCAGCAGTCCGTTACCAGTGTTGTTTCCTAATGTTGTGAACAATCCCCAGAAACGGGGGTGCTTTATCCCTCTTGTCTTTGCGTCAATTACAACAAGACTATAAAGTTGGTATAGAAAGGAAACAACTCCCACAACTATGATAGCTCCAAACATAACAGATACAATAGTATGCCATTCCATAATCAATAGTCCTCCTTAAATTTTTTGAATGATTTGATACAGCAACGCAGACGCACTGATAACCATTAAGCAGAAAATACCGACAAGGTAAATTCGATTGTTTGGGATAAACATACTCAAAGTTATCACAACTGCAACAAGTACGATATTGATAAGGATTGCCCCTATCAATTTTTGATTACTCTTTACAACATTTGTACTTTCTTCCAGATGTTTCATCATTTTTTCATCTCCTTTCAGCAAATCGTCCAGACTTATGGAATATAAGTTACTTAATCCAATGACGCTGATAATATCTGGATAAGATTTTTCATTCTCCCAATTTGAAATGGTTTGACGGGACACATTGAGTTCTTCTGCTACCTTTTCCTGTGTCAGACCGGAATGTAATCTAGCGTCTTTTAATTTCTTTCCTATTTCCATATTTGCGATTGCTCCTTTCAGTGCCTATTATCCATATTCAAAGTACAATGTCTATCAAAAAACTTTTTAAAAGGCGATTTTTTCTTGTAAAAATTCTTTGACATACCATTATTACGGCGTTTCGAGGTTCATTATAGCGTTGCTTGAACGTGTAAGCAACGAAATTTTTACCGCTTGTAAATCTCTTTGGATAGAGGACAGCCTGCTTCTGACTGCCCCATAAAATACAAAAAGCTGTCAGTAGCGACCTTGCCTGTCGCTGATCTGCCAGCTCTAATATGGTATCTCGCATATCCCTCGGCTTGTTTCAATGAACGTCTCTCTATGGACAAGTCCCTGCCATATGCTTCATAGTCGATATAGTTTTGCAATGGTAGCGGTAATCTCGTTATTGCGGTGTTCTGTATCATATCTAGCATCCGCAGGAAACTGCGGAAGGTTACAAAGAAAGAATACATCCAGACGGTGTGGGGAGCTGGATACAAATTTGTGGATGTCCCAGGGGAGTGATCCCCTGGGGGTTTCATATATGATTTATGGATTGCTCTAATGTCGGAAAGTAATATTCATAAGTCTGTAGATAGTTAAAGTTAGAGATTGACAAAAAATGTTCCTCATAGTATTATTTGGAACTGAGATGACACCTCTTGAGAAGGAGATAAACCATGAATTTTCATTTGACTGATCGGAGAAAAAAGAAAATCAACTCTGTACAATCCATTCCGATGAAACATTGTACAGAGTATAGCGTATAAATAACGCAGTTAGATTTCATCGGAAAGCCAAGGGAATACTATATCCATTTTTAGAAATTGGCTTTCCGTGTAGCTATGATGTGTATAAGGCTATAGGCAATGTTTTGTCTGTAGCCTTTTGTTATTTTGGATTACCATATTAAAGGCAGAAGGCGGATACCATTTGTATCATGACTTTCTGCCTTTTTATTTTTTTATGTAGAAAGGAATCAAAGAAATGAGTTTATTAGAAGTTGAAGGATTATCACATTCTTTTGGAGAAAATACGCTTTATAGAAATGCCAGTTTTACATTGAATAAAGGAGAACACATTGGTATTGTTGGACAGAACGGGACAGGGAAAAGCACTTTAATTAAAATCTGTACAGAAAAGATTATACCTGATCATGGACGGATTATCTGGCAGCCGGATATTACGATTGGGTACTTAGACCAATACGCAGAAATCGACCGTACAGTGACGATGAAAGATTTTTTGAAATCAGCGTTTGCAAAGTTGTTTGAGATGGAGGCGCAGACGATACAGTTATATGAAAAGGCTGCTGAGGGAGATTTAAGAAGCATGGAGCTTGCCGCTCGTTATCAGGAGCAGCTTGAAACACATGACTTTTATTCTATTGATACTACGATAGAACGTGTCGCAAATGGATTAGGGTTGCTTGCCATTGGTCTTGAACGATCCATTGCGGAAATGAGTGGAGGCCAACGAGCCAAGGTGATTTTAGCAAAGTTATTACTTGAAAAACCAGATGTATTATTATTAGATGAGCCGACTAACTTTTTAGATAAAGAGCATATATCATGGCTGGCAGAATATCTATCTAATTTAGAAAACGCTTTTTTAGTTGTTTCCCATGATTTTAGCTTTCTGGATAAGGTAGCGAACCGCATTTGTGATATAGACAACAATGCGATTACGAAATACTATGGCACATATTCTGAATTTTTGCGGAAGAAAACCTTGCTTCGGGAAGATTATGTAAGACAATATGCGGCCCAGCAAAAGAAAATTAAAAAGACAGAAGAATTTATACGAAAGAATATAGCGGGAAGAAAAGCAAAAATGGCAAGGGGACGGCAAAAGCAGCTCGATCGTATGGAGAAACTGGAGGCGATAGATCAAAAAGAGATTATCCCCTATTTCCATTTTCCTGTTTTGCCCTTGACGAATACGGAACATCTTCTTGTGAAGCATTTGGCGGTTGGCTATCATTATCCTGTATTGTCAGATATAGAATTTAGTATTATGGGAGGGCAAAAAGTTGTTATTACAGGATTCAATGGAATTGGAAAATCAACCTTGTTAAAAACCTTAATCGGGAAAATCCCGTTAATGCAAGGGGAGTTTAAATTCTCCGATCAGGTTACGATTGGATATTTTGAACAGGATTTATTATGGGATGAACCAGAAAAGACACCAATACAAATTGTTTCCAATGCTCATCCCGATATGGTAATCAAAGATGTCCGTAAACAGTTAGCACGTTGTGGAATATCAAGCAAACACGCAATGCAGCCTGTTGAAACATTAAGTGGAGGAGAACAGGCAAAAGTAAAAATGTGCCTGCTGACTTTAACACCTTGTAATTTTCTAATTTTGGATGAACCTACAAATCATCTGGATGTACAAGCAAAGGAAGCATTGAAAACAGCACTTATGGATTTTGCTGGAACTGTATTAATTGTATCACATGAGGAAGATTTTTACCGCGACTGGACTCAGAAAGTAATTAACGTTGAAAGAAATTAATTCATAAATATGATAATAATTGGCAGGTGGCAGAGCGATGGAGCAGATCGAAATCATCCTACGTATTACGGAATCATCTGGAAAAGTAACAGAACGGCTTCTGGCAGAATTTGATGCCATACAAACTGTAAAAGAGAAGAAGGAAGTGATTAACTATTCCGGACTTTGTATTGATCCGATCCAACATCAGGTTTCTTACGAGGGGAGCGCTCTTCCTCTTACAGAGACTTATGAATTTCAGACACTTGTTTATCTTGCCAGTCAGCCAGGGAGAGTCTTCACGAAAGAGCAGATCTACCAGGCAGTCTGGAAGGAAGAGCCGGTGGATGTAAGCAGTGCGGTGTTCTGTATCATCGGGAATATCCGCCAAAAGCTGAGAAAGGTTACAAAGAAAGAATATATCCAGACCGTGTGGGGAGTCGGATACAAGTTTGTAGATGTCCCAGGGGAGTGAGCCCCTGGGATTTTCTAATAGTATAGTAATTAGGGTGTA
Organism: Lachnoclostridium sp. An118; assembly: GCF_002160985.1. Taxonomy (GTDB): domain Bacteria; phylum Bacillota; class Clostridia; order Lachnospirales; family Lachnospiraceae; genus Claveliimonas; species Claveliimonas stercoravium. The sequence continues at coordinate 110,798 of NZ_NFLQ01000004.1, forward strand.
TTTTTGATATTATGAATAGCAAAGGATTACAATTTGAGGAGATATTGCGTATGCAGATATTTTATGGAGAGAAAGATATAGATTATAACAACCCAAATGGATATGCTTTTCTTAACTGGCGTTTCGATGATTCTATGGGAGGTAATAATAAAGAAAATCCATTTCAAGGAATTAGTGATAATTTTGAAATGGGGAAAGCATACATGGCAAATGCCATCATAGCCTTATATTCTATTATATATAGCCATAACCCTCAAAATATGGCAGATACAATGGTGTTCCCTGTTTTATTTAGTGTGTGGCATGGAGTGGAATTATGGCTGAAAAGTAGTATCTATGCGATAAGTTTGATAACTAATACGGAGACTAAAATGAAGCAAAATCATAATATTAAGGATTATTTAGATGCATTACGAGAAAGATTAAGCGAATTAAATATGAATTCTACAGAAAAAATGGCATTATCAGAAGTGGTAGAATTAGTTGAAGAGTTCAAACGTGTAGATGCTCATTTTGATTTTGCAAGATATTCATTTGATAGAAAAGGAAATTATCAATTTTATAATGCTCCTGTTGGAGATGACAAACAATGGCAAAAGGGGTTAGCGACTGATATACAAGTGGTGCCAAATACGTGTATTAAACTGGAGTCATTATTTAATTTGATTTTAGGGATTACAGATCATTTTCGAGATTTTGTGGAATATTTAATATTGGTTATTACAGAAGGTGGAAAATTGTCAGATGATTATTATGAGGCACACATAAAATTTTGCAAGAATTTTGAAAAAAAGTTAGATGATAAGATTGAGGATGAACCCGATCCTCTGAGACACATTATACGAGCAATTAATTTATACATCTTGTGAAAAGATAAGAGACGATTTCGTTTCTGACGAGAAAGTGTCCTGTACACCTGATTGATTCCAGTTGTACAGGACATTTTTTATTCTTCTGCAGATACTTCCGTCAGTTCTTCGTAACCGATCAGCGCTGGCGTGGACGGCAGGTCCCCGGCTGTATTCTCCAGATAGCCTTCCTTTTTAAAATAGAACCGGTAGTAGTGGCCAACTAAAAGCCGGGTCTGCTTCTCCAGCCGGAAGCGGTATTCCTTCCCTTCCGCAGTGCGTATCAGGATCTTCTGGCTTCTGGTGAGGGGAGATTTTTCCCGCTTCAGGCAGACGCCCTCTAGGATGAGATACGCTTCTTTTTGGATGGCATGGTACAAAAGCAGAAAGCGGATGATGCAGCATACCCCCAGGAGAAGGCTCATGGTGAGAAGGATGGTATCTTTCTGTGTCAGGGCATAGACGCATCCAAACAGGACACAAAAAAGGCCGACTGCGCAGATGGCAGCCAGCCGGGTAAATAACGGTTTTGGCATAAGGGATCTCCTTTCGGATCTATATTTTTTGGAACAGGATCTGCTGGTTTAAATACAGGCTGCTGACTGCCTGCAGAATAGGATACTGGGTGTGTGTGATCTGTACCGTATCTGTAAGAGTGCTGCAGGTATCCTCTGGCGCTGTATAGAGTTTATCCAGGATATCCTCTTCCTTCTGAATCAAGATGCCCCGCTCTATACTAAGCAATAGTTCTACTGTGGACAGCGGTGCCTTTCCTGCCAGTTTAAGGACTTTCTGTTCAGTAGGCGTGCATTTTGCTTTGCGAAGAAGCTCAGGGAAGTCTTTCAGACGTACCTTTTTGTGAAGGTAGAGCAGCAATGCACTTCCAAGACGTGGAAGGAACCGGTCTTCTATGGGGGTGATGGTCAGCGTCCCAATGAGACGGTACAGGGCATCCACTGCGCTGACTCCCATCCCTTTTACTAAAAGTCCCCGCAGGAGCAGCCGGTTCAGATAGTGGGATAGAGGCATGGAGATGCACTGCCCAGAGTCCGCACAGGTCTTTTCTACAAACTGTTCCAATTCAGGGTAAGTGAGAATCTGGAACGCCAGACTGCTCCATACGAGGATTTCATCTTTGGACATCCCGTATTCTTTCTGGTTGTTGATGATATAGGGAACCGGCTTCCCGTTTGTTCGTTCAAATTTCAAAATACCGACAGCAGTATAGAGCGTAAGCATAGTAAGTTCCTCCTCATATTATTTCAGGATAATAGGGCATAAAGTGTGGCGTCCTGGGCTAAGAATCTGCGGGCCTTGCTCTGCCATGCCCGGATGTGGTTGGCAGGCACCCGGTAATGGGTGGACAATTCCTTGCTCGAATAGCCTTCAAGCTGGTAGCAGATGGCTTCGATGCCTTTCTGGATGGTGCTGCACTGGGTAGCTTTTAGTGTCTCCAGATAAGCGCCTGCCTCCGTAGCCTTTAAGGAATGGAGGAAGCTCTCCGGAAGTGTCTGCTCTTCAGGCGAATACCAGCCGGGTTCCACGCTTGATGGTTCCGGTTGATCTTCCAGCAGGGAGCAGAGGTGTTTTTTTTCCCGGATATCACGCCGCCAGAAATCATAAATGGCATTGCAGATCGCAGCATGGGCATACGGGGAAAAGGAATAGCCCTCCTTGCAGGATACGGCTGCCCGGCACAGTGCGAGGTATCCGACCTGGCATAGTTCCTGCCACTGGTCATTGCACAGTGGAAATCTTTTTGTCAACACAGCTACCATCCTTGGAACCAGGTCCATGTGTTCCTCTGCCAACTGTTTTTGATTGGGTGTCATAGGTGTGGTCATCGTTTTCCCCTCCTTTCAGCCTGCCGCCTGAAGGCAGTAGTTTGCCAGGAGTTTCCGGGATTCCAGGATTACCTGGTCACACATATAACTTCCAAATTGTCCGATATGTGCCTGCTCATCGGAGAGGCAGAACTTGTCCGCCATCCAGCGGTAAGCATCTGCCCGGCTTAAAATTCCCCGCTGCCAGATCTGGTCGAACACATGATGAGCCAGCATCCGCTTTTTCCGGAGTGCCGGATCCGCCAGCGTGCCTTTGGGAATCCGTGTGCCAGGGTGGACGCCCACATAGGCATTACATGTGGGATAGTCGCTGCAAACATAAACCTTGCCGCCATAGGAGCGGTCGCCATAGACGAAGGAAGCGTCCCGTAGGATAGCAGTGCTGCCACAGTAGGGGCATCGGATAGATTTTTTCTGTTTCATAGTCTGTTCACCTCGATTTCATGCGTATGGTATAAGTACAACATACGTTTATCGTTTTCTACGTATTGCTTACTTATAGTGTAAGGATAAAGGTGACAGATGCCCATAGGATGAACGCCGAAACTGGTCCCAGATTCGGACCAAATGGCATGTTTCACCATTTTTACGGCAGGTCAGAGTAAAAGATGGCCTTGATCAGCGGAAACAGACCGCTGTCCGTAAACCTTCCGTAATTGACTGGCGTGAAGATGAAACCGGCGCAGAAGATACGCACCAGGAACAGGATCACCAGCACCTTGCAGACCAGGTACAGCTGCAGGGCGCGGGGCGTCCAGGTCTTGGCAGTACGGAACTTCCGGTACAGGATGTAGAGGATCGGGAGAAAGATCAGGGTGGTAAATGCCTTGTCAATCCAGACAATAGCTGTGATCAGGTGACTCATAACAAGTTCCTCCTTTCATTTTCTTATTAATTCTATACGTTGAAGCTCCGTAAAACGCAACTTTACCAGTCATAACAGGCCGCCTCCTGGAGACGCAGCAGCGCTTCCGGCAGGCAGGGACTGTCAAGAACCTTTTCTTTTTCTAGGAAAGGGCGGTACAGGGAGGAAAACTGTTCTTTCGTCATCGCACCGGCGCACTCTGTAGGCTCTGGCAGTCGGGCGAAAAGCAGCCGGGCATCCTTCATGGAAAGGACGCAGGGCTTCCCCTCCGTATCCGGATGGTATAAGAAGTCGGATTGCCGGCAGTATCCGGGAGTCTGGCAGGAGGCGCAGCGTACATATACGCACTGATGCCAATTCCCTTCACAGCAGTCCAGGAAACGCCGGATGTGTTTGGCATCTGCCATGCAGTGGATTCGTTCCATATCTGTCACCTTCCATAGAGGCAGGCGGCTCCCTGGTCTGGGAAACCGCCTGTCAAAAACAGAGTTGTCAGTTACTGGTTGTCCTGGTGTTTCCGCTTGCGCAGATACAGGATAGTCAGCGCTCCGGCAAGGACAAGAGCGCCTGCCCCGATGCCGAGGTAAAGAAGGATGGGGGCGTCATCCCCGGTCTTGACCGGATTCGATACGGAAGGGGTCTCCTTCGGCTCTTCCGGCACTTCCGGAGGATTTTCACTTAGATGTACGGTCTGACCCTCATCGTCGATCTCCCGGTGAGAGCAGATCTCATGGGGTGTCCCGTCCTCCGCCACATAGTAGAGGGTTTCAAAAACAACCAGGGATTTCCCGGCAAGGGAGCTGCCATCCAGCGTAAAGAGGACATCCACAGATCCGCTTCGCTCCTCCGGGGTAAAGGTGGTTTCCGCTGTGACCGGATTGCCGTCAAGCAGCAGTTCCTCCCCGGTCTCCTGATCCATCAGCACGCCTTTTACGAGATAGGATGCTCCGGGGATCAGGTTTTCATAGGAAACGGTATCTTTGATGGTCACTTCGCTGTCTGCGAGGATCTCCTGGTCCCCGTCCTCCCCATCTGTGGCAGAGGTGCCGATCTGCGGGAAATAAATGCTTTGGGGGTCAGAGGAGATGTCTCTGTGGGAGGCAACCACCTGGTCTTTGTAAAGGATCTCTTCAAAGACGATCAGTGTTTTCCCGGCCAGGGATTCGGCGTTGAGCGAAAAGGTCAGCTCTGTCGTGCCGGAAGACTCCTCTGGGGTAAATTCCGCTTCTGCGGTAACCGGCTTATCATCAATGAGCAGCTCTTCGCCGGTTTCCTGATCCATCAGGGTTCCCCGGATGGTAAAGGTTTCCCCGGCAATAAGGTTGGTATATTCGGCTGTATCCGTAATGGATGCTTCCGTTTTCGCAAGACCGGTCTGGTTCCCAAGTTCCGGATTTCTTGCAGTAGTGCTGACAGAAGGCAGGACCAGGGTCTGTTCCGGTGAATCGAGATCCTTGTGGGAAGCGATTTCTTCCTCCCCGTAATACAGGGACTCAAAGACAACCAGTGTCTTGCCTGCCGCCTCTGTAGCGTTGAAGGTAAATTCCACGTCCACGGTTCCTTCTGATTTCTCCGGTGTGAAGGTGAGTTCAGAGGTCACGGTTTCTCCATCTATCTCAAGCGCTTCCCCGGTTTCTTTGTCCATCAGGATTCCCTTCAGGGTAAGCTCTTCTCCGACGGGTACGTTGGAATAGGATACGGTATCAATGAGCGTTACCTCTTCATCTGCATGAGCAATCTGAAGACCGGTTTCGGAATCTTTCACCTGAGTACCGATCTCCGGAAAGAAGATGGACTGGTTCTGATCTTCAATATCGGCGTGGACCGCCATTTTCAGGTCATCGTGCCACAGTTCCTCGAAGCAGACAACAGTAGTTCCGCCCAGGCCCGTAGCGTCAAAGATAAACTCTACTTCCACGCTGCCGGTAGACTTTTTAGCCGTAAAGGTCGTCTCTGCTGTGACCGGTTTCCCGTCGATCTCAAAAGGTTCCCCAGTTTCTTTGTTCATGAGCGTGCCGACCACCCGGTATTCCACGCCTTTTTTCAGCCCTTCATACTCTACGGTGTCCACAATCGTTACCTTCTCATCGGGTTTTGCCATGTGGGAGCCGCTTTCCTTATCCAGTGCTGTTGTCTCGATCTCCACTTTGTCATTGGTCAGTGTGCCAAGGTCAATGGTTACGGCATTTTTATAGACTTCCACATCAAAAGAGAGAAGATTTCGGCCCTCATTGGCTTCGCAGCGCTGCTCCTCAATGGTATAGGTGTCATAGATCAGCGCTCCTTTGGAGTCATCCGGCTTTGAAGTTCCAAACCAGATGCCGTCTTCCGCCGTCTCGCCCCGGTTGGTGTTGGAGGTATGTTTGTTCCATTCAGCAGAGGTGCTGGCATAACCGTTTTGATCGGTTACAATGGTATGGCTTTCCCCGGTTGTCTTTGAGGTTATGGAAAAGGGGACGCCTGCGAGCCGGGACAGATCCCCGTCACTGACCTTCACAAGCTCAAGGTCGCCACGGATGACCTGGTTTTCAATGGAAGAACCGGTTTCGGTCAGTTCCACGATCTTGCCGTTTTCGGTGATGTCAAATTCCAGGGAGAGGCGGCCTTCGTTTAAGTAGCCTTCCGGCGCTTTTGTCTCATCCATCCGGTAATGGCCGTAAGGCAGGGCATCTTTCGCAGTGGCAGCCAGCCCCTTCTTATCGGTCACAAGGGTCAGAACCACATCCCCGTTTTCGTAGGTTTCCCCGTCTACGAGGACCGGGTTGGCATTTAAGCTGGTAATAGTAAATTCTGCGCCTTCTAAGGTGGCACCGCCCTGAGCGGCAGCTTCCCCGGTTTCGATATCACGCTTCTGGACTTTCACGCCGCCCCGGATGATTTGGTTCGAGATGGAGCTGTCATCTCCGGTCAGGTCCACTATTTCCCCATTTTTGGAGATGGTAAACTCGGCAGAGAGAGTGCCTTCCCCTAAATAACCGGTGGGAGGCGTCACTTCGTCTACCCGGTAACTGCCATAAGGCAGGGCGTCTGCAGCAGTGGAAGCAAGTCCGGAGGCGTCGGTCTTGATGGTCAGGACGACTTCCTCCTTCTGGTAGGTCTTCCCATCCACGACCACCGGATTCTCGTTTAGAGAAGTGATAGCAAATGCAGCGCCTTCCAGTGTAGCTCCGCCCTGGGGTGTCGTGCCGCCGGTCTCCAGGTCCCGTTTCTGGATTTTTACGCCGCCCCGGATGACTGCATCCGGTACATCCGGCGCCTGGTAAGCGGAGACAGTTTCGGCCGTACCGCTGCTGGAGATTGGCAGAACAAATACCGTATCGTTGAGCTGGTAGCCCTCCGGCGCTTTGGTCTCCTGGATGGTCACGGTGCCAAGCGGCACACACAGCGTTTTCCCATCGCTTGCGTAGTAGAACTCATCCCCGCTGACTTTGTAATCCTCCGTAAAGGAAATCTTCCCGTCTTCTCCTGTACGGAATACCCAGGAGCGCTCCGGCTCACTGCCGCCTGCAGCCGGATCCGTATCGGAGACTGCCGTGTAGAATTTGACTGTAAATTCTGCCCCTTTTAAGCTGGCGGCGCCCTGTGGGACTGCATCCTTGAGATCGGCATCCAGCTTCTGGAGTACCAGGGAGAGGGGATTATTCTGGGGGATTTCCTTGACCTCTGCTTTTGCTGTTTCATTGGAAGAAACAGTCACATCGTAAGCATTGGTATCCAGGGCGTATCCCGGAGACGGGGAAAGCTCTTTGAGCGTATAGCTGCCGACTGCAAGATCCCCGGATTTGGCATAGCCGTTTTCATCCGTGGTGAGTGTCTCCACCAGGGTATCCCCCTGATAGATGCCGTACTGGGCGCCTTTTAAGCTATAATTGCCGTTCCCGTCAGAAACGGAGCCATTTGCTGTGGACTTCTGGATCTCGATCCAGCCATAAGGTTTTTCGTACCAGCATCCGGCAACCGTCTGCCTGCTGTCAGAGGGGATGATAAAGGCCCGGAAGGAATCCGGCGGTGCGGGCAGCCCCTGGATGGCATTGGCAATCTCCACGGCTTTATCAATGTAGTTTTGAGGCGCTCCATAAAAAGCACCGCTACCGGCATCATAGCCGCTGTAAACATAGGATGACACCAGATGCCCGATCACGTAGCGGTCATTTTCAGACCAGCCGCTTAAATAGGTGCCGGCAATATCCTGCTCTTCATAGCCGTAACCGCCGGGCAGGTAGTAGAGCGCTTTGCGGAGCGCGGAGTCTTTTCCCAGCAGGTCGTACTGATAGCTGCCAGCAGGTGGTGTCTTTTTCATGGGCTGGACACAGTAGGCTGTGCCGTTATCGTCCACAGACATCTTTGTGGTAAAGTAATCCCCGTAGGAAATCAGTTCCCCGGTCTTAAAGTTTAAGGTTCCGTCCGCTGCATGGGCTGTCATGGGGCTTGTGATGGCTGTCCCCGCAAGGACGATTGCTGCCATCAGGAACGCAAAACAGCGGCGGAGGATGTGGGTTTTCATTTGTTTCATAAGTCTCCTCCTTTTCAAAAAGGTACAGGGGCGTAAGAAAAAGGGAAGCGCCTGCCCTGCATCAGACGCTTCCTTTCGGGTACATTCGGCATCCTTAACCGGCGGCTTTTTGTCTCTGCCGCTCCAGGATCTCTAAAAGCTCCTGGCGGTCTGTGGTAATCAGCTCTTTTTCCAGGGCGGATGCCTTAAATTCCACAGTGATGTTATTATTATTTGTGGAAATCAGACCATTGCCCCTCTGGAAGTGTGTAATGTTCATCACCTCCGTTTCCGAGAGGTGCAGGATCTGTTTGACACGCTGCGCCTCTTCATCTTCCATGTTGAGGATGACTTTGGTCTTGCAATTATTGATGATGCCCTTTCCGTACTTGCCGTCATCCAGGGCAAAAAAGTCATTGAGGTCCTGGGTGGCAAAGACGGCAGAACCGCCGTAGCCACGGATGATCTTTGCAATTTCCAGGACAAATTCTGCCGCCAGGCGGTTGCTGGATGCCCCGATGAGCTGCCAGACTTCATCCACGAAGATCGCTTTTTCCTCCGTCCGGTTTTCTTTTGCGATATCCCAGACATAATCCAGGGCAACAAACATCCCTACGGTCAGCAGGTCGCCAGTCAGTTCGGAGATGTCAAGGACCGTATACTTGTTGGCCAGGTCCACATTAGTCTGCTGGTTAAAGGAAGAGGCAGAGCCGTGGACCAGCCGGTTCAGGATATGGGCCAGCCGTTTGGTATCGGGGCTTTCCATGAGGACATCATAGACATCCTCCAGGACCGGCATGGGCTTGTAGCGCTCCGGATGGACCGGATCCAGGAGGGATTCATTCTTATGGGTGATCCCTTTTCTTGCATAGGTCTTAATGAGCGCCTCATCCAGAAGCTGCCGCTCCTCATGGGTCATATCCGGGATAAGCAGGCTGAAGAAGATATGCAGCTTCTGGATCTTCCCGGCGAGCGCCGAGTTGTCCATAGAAGGACCGTCCAGCAGCTCATTGACCGAGTTATCTGTTTTCCGGATCTCCATGATGTTGATGCAGTTGCGGCTGGCGGGGGAGATCTGGATGAACTCCCCGCCGATATTCTTGCAGGCACGGTAGAACTCATGGCCTTTCAGCGGGGCGATGATAAATACTTTGATATTCTTGCGCCGCATCCGGGTGGAAAAAAGCTGCATGGTGAACGTCTTGCCTGCGCCAGAGCATCCTAAGATTGCCAGGTTTGCGTTTTTATACTGGCGGGAGTCAAAGATATCGGCAATAACAAGGCTGTTATTGTGCTTGTTGACGCCAAATAAGATCCCGTTGTCATCACAGATGGAGTAGCTGACAAAGGGATAGCAGCTTGCAGCCCCGCTGGTAAGGACATTGCGCCTGGAGAGCCGGTACAGCTTCTTATCCAGGGATGCAAGGGGAAGGGAGGATAAAAAGCCTTGTTCCTGAAGGAAATAGGCGGTGCGCAGGTCCATATCCTGGGAGATCAGGAGTTTTTTCATCTCCTGTATCCTCCACTGCAGTTCTTCTAAAGTAGAAGCTGTGACAGTGATGAGAAGGCTCATATAATAGAAGTCTTCGTTATTTGCCAGCCCCTGTTTTAAGAAATAGCCGGAACGGATCGCAGAATCCAGATCGTCGTAGTCGGTGTTTGTATCGGAAGCATCCTTTAGTTTGGAGCGGTTGATCCGGATCTGCTGTCCCAGCCGCTGCTGTACCTTATCCTTTGGCTGCCGCTGGAGGTAAAAATCTACATCAATGCCTTCCCCCGCATTGACCAGAAGCGAAAGCCACCCGGGAACGACCTGGCTTTTATAGCCTGCCGACGGCACATACAGATAGGAGTGGTAGACCCCGTTGATGAGCACATAGCCGGAGTGCCTGAAATCCAGGGATTCGGGAGAGAGAAACTCGTTGATGCGGATTTCTTCCTCATCCGTCTGCTCTTTTGTATGCTGTGCCAGCACAGAGGCGATTCGTTCCGGCAAAGGATGGGATACGCAGAGGGAGCGGTTCAAAAGCGTATAGAGGACATCCGTGGAAAATTCATCCGGGTTCTCATGGTCTGTGACTTCATTGCCGCACTGGTACAGGAAGGTCTTGGCGGTCTGCGCTGTCGTCTCCAGGGATTCCAGGATTTCCCGCTCCGTGACCTTCCGGTTCATGTTGAACGGCTCATATTCAAAAATAAGGAAGAACCGCCGGGAGACTGCCTCCCTGGAACTTAAATTCCGGACAAACTTCAGGTAATCTTCCTGCAGCTCTTTGCAATGGGGATCGGTCTCAGTTTCCATTTCCTTTCTGGCTTTGTCCAGGTGCTGGTTGATGTCCGCACGTTTGGAGATCATTTTGATCTGCAGCTTGACCGGGCTGATCTTCAGATAGCTGATGAAGCTGTAGATGATCCCCAGTTGTTCCCGGCTGCTCCGGAGCAGAAAGTTAATCGGCTCCACTTCAAGGATCTTGATATACCGCCCATCTGTGGTATAGATGACGCCGTGCTCAATCTTATCAACTGGCAGATAATCCTCAATGCTCTGAAACCTGCGTTTCTTTTTCTTCCCGGAGCTGCGGGAAGGGCTTTGTTTCTTTTGTTCTGTCTGTGCCTCATCCGCGTCCGGGTGTTTCCGGGCACGGGAAGCTGCTTTCCTGGCAGCCTTTTCCTCCTGGGCCGCCAGGCGGGCTGCTTCGGCTGCACGTCGTTTTTCCAGGCGGAGCGCTTCACGGGCCTCTTTCTGTATCCTGCGGGCTTCCTTTTTAGCACATTTCTGTTCATAAGCCAGTTGGCGGATATCCTCCCTGGCCTGCTTTCGGATTCCCCGGCGTGTAGAGGTATCGTAGGTTTTCCGTTCCCGGACTTTGGGTTTTTGGCGCTGCCTGCGGTTCTTCTTTTGGGAGACACAGGAGGGATCCGCCGGGGAGGAATCTGGAACCGTATCCTTAGCCTCCCCGGAAGCCTCAAAAGGGACCGGAGATTCCGGGGGGATTTCACGGTTTAAGGCTTTCCCCTTTTTCTTTCGTTTCTTGCCCGGTTCTTTGGGCTCTTTTTTGGGTTCTCTTGTCCCCGGCTGTTTCCGGCGCTTCTTCTTTGGGTCTGGCATGACATCCATGCGGTATACTACCCGGCGGTTTTTGACAAAGCGCAGGGCGTTCATCAGGAAAGCCGTGATGCTCTCGCCGCCGATCCCGATGAGGGATATCATCGCCACCGGAAGGGCGGTCATGCACAGGATAATAATGCGTGTGGTCAGGGAAAGCGGAAGGTGGACTACCGGAACGCCGATCAGAAGCGCAAAGATGATGGCTTCAATCGCGTTACGGATATCAAACGTACCGTTTAAGATCTTCCCTTTTTCGATAAAATTTGGCGGAATAAAGGATGTCCGCTGGTCATCCGGGCTGCTCATGGCTGCACCTCCTCTCTGGTCTGTGGTTCTGCTGCAGAAGCCGTTCCCTCCTCCTGGGTACTGCTTTCGGCCGGCGCATCCGTTTCGGCCTGTGGTGTCTCCTTTTCCGGTGCGGCTACATCTGCATAGCCGCCTTCCTGGCGTTGTTCTACTTCGCTGGCGGAAACAGGCGGAAGGGTATCTACTACCGGCTTTTCATAGGTCTGCCCGGAGGCTCCCAGCACCTCCCGTTCCTCTCCAAATGAAAAAGTACCCGTCATGGTGTCGTAAAACACCGGGAGGGTACTGTCATCGGACAGGAGAAAATGCAGTTCGACCGTTATGGTATCCGGGTACGCTGTTTCGTCCGGCAGATATTCTGCAGAAGTAATATCGCTCCGCCCGGCATGGGTAAGATATACTGGAAACTGCTCCTTTAAGGATGCAGTCTGGGCAAAGGAGAAGAACTGGCTCAGTTCTTCAAAGGACAAAAAATCCATCTCTGTCAGCTCATTTTGTTTCGCTTCCTTTTCGGCAGAAACCGTTTCCTTCCCCTGCTTCGGGGGTTCCTTTCGCTCACGGAGCCTGGAAGGAAGAAAGATGCCGACTGCCAAAAGGAAGAGCATCAGGAGGATGGACAGGATCAGTTTTATTCTGCTCATAAGCACTCCTTTATTTCTTATCGAAAATCCAATACTGCGAAGAGGTGGCATGGATTTCCGTCATCATATCAAAAGCACGGTTCACATAGTTTTTGTCGTCACTGTCGTTGGGATCGTTGACCAATACTTTCCCGTCCGCAGTCAGGCCCCGCAGGACAATGAAATGTCCGGCTGAGGTAAATAACCCCGGCCCCTGGGAGGAGATCACCGGGCGCCCTTCGGAAAGGGCCTGCAGGACAGCATTGGCATCCGTGGTCTGGGTGACGCTGCCGCAGCCAAAGTGTTCACAAGCCGCCTGGAAGTAGTTCCAGTAGGTGCCTGACCCCGGCTTATAATAGGAATTGCCGCACCAGGCGACCGCATCCACCGGGGTAATGGTGGAGCCGGTTAAGTAGCTTGCCACCATGGAAAATGCCGTGGGGCCGCAGCCGCAGTCCGCAATCGAACCGGTGCCATAAGGGATGTTGCTGTATTCCCTCTGGATGTAGAGGGGAATCTGCATCCCGTTTGCCGGATAAGTGCCGCCGGTGTTCATCACCTGGTAATAGCGAAGCACATGGTCCACATATTCTTTATCGCCGTAGATGGAATAATTCCAGCCGGGACGGGCACACATCATGTCGGAGTAGGCGATAGCGTTTTCTTTGGTATAGCCGCCATCCCGTTCCATCGCCCAGTCGATATAGGCAGAACCATAATTGTATCCCTGAAGGGCCAGCTTGATCCGGTCCAGGTCCGCAGGGCCGGTACATCCGGCTTTTGTCAGTACGTCCCGCAGCGCCTGGATGCCACATTCAATGGAGTATTCCGGGTCAGTGATCGTACCGGGGCCTCTGGGATAGCGGGTGTTATAGCCGCTTTCGGATGCCTGCATGGGATCGTTCCCCCGCCCGCCGGATTCCTGCATCATCACGGCCAGGATCAGTTCCACATAATCACTCATCCCGTACCGGGCCGCAATCTCTGTGACCAGGGGGCGGTAGGCAAGGACCTCATCGCTTAGGTTGATTGCCATAGCCGTGCCGGAGGCGACGCCAAAAAAGAGAGTCAGGTTGTTGGCATAATTCTCTGCCAGTTCCTTCTGTTTGTCTGTCAGATGGAATACATGGTCTGCAAAATAGGAATCTCCTGCAAAACTGACGGTATAGGTATAGCGGGTAAAGGTCACGGTTTCCGTCTGGGGCGTTTCCCCCTCTGCGGCTTCTGTCTCCACTTCCACAGAGACGGTTTCCTCCGTTACGTCATATGAAAAAAGCCCATCCTTATTCTCACGGATCAGGCTTTTGAGTTTCTCTATATTGATATTCTCATAATCATCCTGGCTGGCGCAGAACTGGGAGATCAAGAGATGCGCATTGACCGCTATGGTTGACTCATAGGGATCTACGATCTGTACGGTGGAGCCTTCCGGAAGAGAGGCAATGGCAGCGTTGATTTCTTCTAAAAGATCTGCATGGCTTTCTTCCAGTACCGCCACAATGGCTTGTCTGGCATTTTGGATATTTTCATTGATCAGGGCGTTGCTGTTTAACGCACCGGTGTTTTCTGTCAGGGAGCCAAAGATCAGCCCAGGCAGCATCAGGATGAAAAGGACCGGAAGCAACAGGAATCCCAGGATCACGGCTCCGGCTTTCAAAAGGGTATGCCGGTTGGCGATGACAGCACTGATAGCGGCTGTAAAGGGACCGGCTGCCGCACCTGCCACGGTTTTGGATAGATGTGCGGCGGTTTTCATGGCATGTAAGTGGGAGGCTGCACTGGTGCCTACATCAACAGCTTCCCCAAGACCGGAGCTTTGCTCCGCCATTTACATTTTATCCTTCCGCTGTGGTGCCGGCGGGAGCTTCTGGACAATGGATTCGTTGTAGGCGACTTTTCCATTGCCGGCGTCATACGGCGTTTTCTCCACGGTATCCTGGGCGTACTGCTTATACCAGGCAGCGCCGTCCACGGACTGAACCGTTTCAAAACTGCCGTGAGTGGGGGCAGCATATTGCTCGGCACTGTAAAGGGCAAATTCCCGGCTGGCTCCATTGGAGTTTTCCACGCCGGTCATGCGCCCGCCGCCGATCTCCATATTGGAATAGGTGGCGGCATCCGGGGCAGAAGCGTCGATTCCCATATAGGAGGCATAGGCTTTTGCCGCATCCTCCCCTTTGATGGAGCCGACCTGCCCGTAATTCCCATGAGCGATATTGCTGATGACGTTATTGGCAAAATCGCCGCCTTTTTTCAGGGAGGACTGGTAGAGCATGTTCCCCACGCTGGCGCCTTCTGAGTAATGTGTAGCTGCATTGACTGCTTCCCGCTGCACCTGGCGGCCCACTGCTCCGGCAAGACCGCCGGATAGGAAGCTGCCTCCTACCGCTGCACTGCCAGGCGAGGATGCACGGCGGTAGCCACCGCCTCCCCGGTATCCGTGGAAGGCTCCGGTCAGCCCACGGCCTGCGATCAAGAGTTCTGCCATCATGTTTCCGCCTGTGTTTCCCACGTTAATGCCTAATGAAGCCATAAAGCTGTCGATCTTCTGGGAAACCTTGAGGAACGCAATCGCACAGAGGAACCAGATGAAGATGTTCCCCGTGACGGCTTCCTTTCCCTGAGACGCTACGGCTTCTTCTACCTGGGCTTCTGTCAGGTCTGCTGCGAAAGCAGGCATGGCGGTAAAGAATACCAGGCAGGTGACCAGGACTATGCCGCTCAGGACTATGTTCTTATATTTCATGTCTCCTCCTTTCTTCAGAGTGATAACGGGTTTGCGAGGAAGGTGCCGACCATGCTGGTGAAAAGACGCAGGCACCAGGCATTCATCAAAAGCAGGAAGAACTGTCCGCCCAACATCCGGCACCAGGATTTGAAGATGTTCCCGGTGGCCTGGGATGCGCCGGTAGCAAAAGCAACTGGGGCGGTGTAGACCAGCACCCCTAGAAGGATGTAGCGTTCCGCTGCTTCAAACAGGAGCTTGATGTAATTCCAGGCTAGGATCAACACCAGGATCAGTGCGATGATGGCCACCGCTCCATTGGCACACACGCCCAGGATGACGGTAATCACGGAATTGAAGCTGGCGAAGTCCAAAGAGGGAAGCTCTTCTGTCAGAATCCAGTCATAAGGCTTTCCGGCGATACCAAGAAGCAGGTTTACAATGTCTTCCGCATAAAAGGCCAGGAAGATAAAAAGAAAGGAACGGATCGACAGCTTTATGGGATCCTCTGCTTCGATTCCAGCACCCATGAAGTAGTTCTTGAAAAGCTGCCACACCCAGTTTAAGAGGATGAGGCCAAGTGCCAGTGCCAGGAATACATCGTACATCGTTTCTGCGGCTGGAAAATAGCGCAGGAAGGTATCCATGGAGCAGCCAAGTGCCCCAAGTACGGAAGTGGTGATCAGGTCCAGGATATTCATGACCTGTTCGGCAATCCATTCCACAATCCCGTCCAAGATTCCCATGTGAACGCCTCCTTTCCGTTATCCATTCCATTTGCCATCAGCGAAGAACGGGGTGATATATGCCATGATAAATCCCAGCCCATTTAGGATCGCCCATGTAATGATGATCCGCTTCAGCCAGGCACGGCTTTCATCCACGGTCTTGCCGGATTTGGAGAAATTCATTAAAAGCAGTGCGACGGATGCGGTTACAACAGCGGCAATGGTGGATATGAGGACAATCTGGTTATAGACATCCTTCATGATCTCGCTGGCTTTATCCCATAAAGTGGTATTGGCAGCTAAAACCGGCTGGATATTCGTTAACAGGAGCGTAAAAATAAGGAAGGCTGCATACAGATACTTTCCATAGCAGATTGTCCGTTTTTTCTCCTTCTTCTCCGGCGAAGAGTTTACAGGTAACTGTCTCATGTATGACCTCCTTCATTGATTTTGAAAAACGGACGGGAAAAAATTCCCGCCCGCGCTTATAGTTTTCCGCCTCATAAAGCAAAAGCAGCCCGGTCAATACGGACTGCTTCTGTAAAGGGATACAATATGAAGTTGTGGAAAAGAAGCCTCCTTTCCATGCGTGAAAAAACGCAGCCATTCCCAAGCGGGAGGCTGCCGCCTGGGATGCCTGCGTCTTCTCTGCATATAATTTTGACAATACCTATTTTATCATGGGGACATTTACGGTACAATCGCAAAACCCTGCCAGTTTTGTGCAGAATCAAGAAAAATTTGTGACATTTTTCCGGGAAAGTATCTTTTGGAAAAAAGAAAACAGACGGGAGAGGCTATTGATCCGTATCGGGAAGCTGGATATTCCGGAAGAAGGTGTTGAAGTCTACACGAAAAATCTTTGCCAACCCAACAAGGACCGAGATGCGGATACTGTATGTACCGCCTTCTATCTGAGAGTAGATGCTGCGGGTGATGTCCAGATCCATAAGCTGGAGTTTTGATACGACCTGCTCCTGTGTAAGATGCCGCTCCATGCGCAAAGAGCGGATCGTGCTGCCAATCTCCATATCTTGTTTGAATTTCTGGTCCATAGCGGCATCCGCCTCCTTCCCTGTAATCTGCTTCGGCTGGTCTGTGCGCAGGGTTACCGAATCTTCCTGCCGGGGTATTGCAATGTATCCGTTGCACTTTCCTTGATTTTACCGTTTGTTCCGGCTATAATTGCAATGAATACATTGCAAACAAAAACAGGGCGTCTCTGCCCTGCCATTAGTCCAGCTTTTCTATAAGGGATGCTTTAGAAAGAAGGGTCTGGATCTTCTGAATCGTTAAGTCATCCAGTGAAGCAGCATACCGGGCAAGCTCCAGCGCTGCCGGGGATACCGCATCATTTTGTGTCTTGTTTAAGAGCCAGTGATCCAGGGAGAGGCTGAAGTTTTTTGCCAGGAGTACGGCAATCTCCAAAGATGGGAGCTGCTGTCCACGTTCAATCTTCGTATAATAAGAATAGGATATACCTGCTTTTTCTGCGGCATACTCCTGGGTGTATCCGAGTTGGAGCCGCCGTTCCTTCAGGATTCTGCCAATCCGCCTGAGTTCCGTTTGTTCCATGTTCTGTACACCCCCTTTCCACATGTGCCTTTATGGTAAAGCATGTATAGTGTCTGTACCACACACTATTTATGCCCGTAACAAGCATAAATAATGACTGTTGCAGACATAAATAAAGAGGGTAAAGAGAAATGAAAAATGGGAAATATTATCGGATACGAAAAGAACTGGTCTGGGGGATGGGACTGCTGGCTGTACTCATCGCCTGCACTGGAATTTTTGGAGCAGTGAAAAGATGGGGGGAAAGCCATACGGACAAGGTTTTGACGGAGCGAAAGGTACTGGCAGAGGCTGCTTCAGAACTGGAAGATCCAGAAAACTGCTATCTGTGTGGTACTGCCCCGGAGAGCCTTATGGGATATTTCCGGCAGTTTGATGATCTTGGCGTGATCTGCGTCAATCAATGGTATGTGCTGGATATGGGGATTCTTGGCCAGGATATACCTGATGGGGAGAAGAAAGGAACGAGAACTTCCATGACAGGAACCGGGGAAGGCGGAGATTTCTTTTCCAGCACCCAGACACCCTCCCGTGGAATTTCCACGGTGGAAGTCCGTTACGGGGAGGACAGCATCCTGGATGTGGAGAAGGCGAAAACCATTCTGTGCCAGAAGTGTCTGGATAAGCTGCTTTCTGTCATGGAAACCTATGGCCCGGAAGGGGAAGAACCAAAGCCCAGGGACCTGTGCCTGGTGGATTTTCAGACGATGGAACTGTATTCCCTGCAGGAGCAGTATACCAGCTACTACATCCGGGATTATTATGTGCGGCTGGATCAGACAGAGGACGGGATGGAGATTGAGGCGGTTTATGCGCCGGAAAGAATTAGAGGGAACCTGCAGGATATACTGTCCTAGTCGGTCAGGGTATGGTATGATAAGACTATCGAAAGCAAAGGAGCGAGATTTTGTGAAAGAACAGGAATGTACGTTGGAGCTGCATACAATAGAAGCGGCAGTAGCCGGGGAAACATGGGCGCTCGAAGAAGTGCTGGAATATTATGGAGACTATATTGAAAAAATGTCGACTTTGAATGAAGAACAGCCAGATGGAAGCGTAAAAAAGTATGTAGACGAGGACCTGAAGCAAGAGATCATTTTGAAGCTGCTGGAGGAGATTCCGAAGTTTCCGCTGGAGGAAGCGAAGAAACAGGCTGCGGAGGAATGAGAAGGAAAATTGGAATTTACAGAGGAGACTGGCTATGGTAGGAATCTACGATTGCTTTGGCTATGGTGGAAGTTTTGATGTGCCTTTTGAAGAAAGATACAGATTAATAAAGATGGCTGGATTTGATTGTGTGATGTTATGGTGGAGTGACAAATTCGGAAGGGGTGCAGGATACCAAGAGGATGTCAGTTTGGCAAAAAAAGCCGGATTAGAAATAGAGAATATGCACACTCCAGTCCATGGACAGAATTTTTTATCATCAGATGATTTGGAGGGAGAAAATGTCTATGAAACATATTTTCGGTGTGTAGAAGATTGTGCTGTCTTTCATATACCCACAATGGTGATTCATTTGCCCGCTGACCAATATCCAGTTAATGAACTGGGGTTAAAAAGATTGGAAAAGATTATTCATAAGGCGGAAGATGAAGAGATTCAAATTGCCTTTGAAAATTTAAGTAATATAAATAATCTGGATAGAGTATTAAATGCTTTCCAGTCAAAATTTGTAGGTTACTGTTATGACAGCTGTCATCATCAAAACTATGCTCCAGATATTGATCTGCTGAACAAGTACGGAAATCGTTTAATGGCGTTACATTTGCAGGATAATGGTGGGAAGCATAATCAGCATCAGCTTCCTTTTGATGGTGATATTGATTGGAAAGATGTCATGAGGAAGATAACGCTCACAGGCTATCAAGGCGCAACAACGCTGGAGCCTATGAACTGGGATTATGAAGATTTATCTATTCAGGAATTTTTAGCTTGTGCATATCAAAGAGTAAAGAGGTTAGATGATATGAGAAACCTGTAATTCCAATTTATTGTGAAGCTGAACAGAGCGATAAATCCTAAGTTGTAGAACAGAGAATTGAAAGTTGTGGAGGTTTTGTATAATGGAATATATTAAGGTTACGAACGAAAATATTGAAAAAGAGCATATATGCTGTGCTATTTCTAATAACAATGATATTCAAGTATCTTCCAAAAAAGCATGGTTGTCAGAACGATTTGGGGATGGTTTAGTTTTTCTCAAAAGCACGGAAAGAGGAAAATGTTTTATTGAATATATCCCTGCTGAAAAAGCATGGAATCCGATTTCAGCCGATGGATATATGTATATTGATTGTCTATGGGTTGCGGGTTCGTTTAAAGGGCATGGTTATTCGTCAGATTTATTGAATGCTTGTATTGAAGATAGTAAAAATAAAGGGAAAAAGGGATTGTGCATTTTAGCAGCGGCAAAGAAAAAAACCTTTTTGGCAGATCCTAAATTTCTGAAGTATAAGGGATTTCGAGTTTGTGATGAAGCCGATAATGGTATTCAATTATGGTATTTACCGTTTGTCGAAAATGCAACATTACCACAATTCAAAGAATGTGCGAAACATCCCCACACTGACGAAATGGGCTATGTTTTATATTATACAAGTCAATGCCCGTTTAATGCGAAGTATGTCCCTGTAATTGAGAGGATTGCAAAAGAAAAATCAATACAATTTAAAGCTATTCACTTGCAGAGTAAAGAAGAAGCCCAAAATGCTCCGACACCAATCACAACATACGCATTGTTCTTCGATGGCAACTATATTACGAATGAACAGATGAATGACAAGCGGTTTCTGAAATTATTGGAGAAGTAAAATTCCGGTTTGCTGAACTATCATTTTACCAAGAGAGAGGTGATATAATGGCCTATTTTGAGTATCAGGGTAAATCTGTTTATTATGAAGAATACGGGCAAGGCGAACCACTTATTTTTTTACATGGTAATACAGCTTCCTCTAAAATGTCTGGACTTCTTATGCCACTGTATGCAGAAAAATTCAGATGTATTCTAATTGATTTTTTAGGTAATGGACAGTCAGACCGAGTAGAAAACTTTTCGCCAGATATGTGGTATGACGAAGCCTTGCAGACGATTGCACTTGTCGAGCATTTACAATGTGGAAAAGTAAGTCTTATCGGAACAAGTGGTGGTGCATGGGTGGCAGTTAATGCAGCATTGGAACGCCCTGATCTGTTTCGGGCAGTCGTCGCAGACAGCTTTGACGGACGCACTCTTAATGACAACTTCGCCACTAACCTTTTGTCTGAACGGAAAGCGGCAAAAGAAGATACACAGTCAAGACAATTCTATGAATGGTGTCAAGGTGCGGATTGGGAAAGAATAGTTGATCTTGATACAGAAGCATTATTGCAATGTGCAGAGGAAAAACGTCCACTATTCCATAAACCATTGGAGGAATTAAAAACGCCTATTCTATTCATGGGAAGTAAAGAAGATGAAAGTTGCCGACATAACATAGAAGAAGAATACAAAGAAATGGCATCTATACTTCCTAGATCTTCTGTATATCTTTTCCAAAACGGAGGACATCCCTCCCTTTTTTCCAATGCTGAAAAGACTGCAGATGTAATCTATAGTTTTATATTTCAGCAAGAACAGTAAACTTCCAGTTCGTATGACAAGTGATAAATTGGAATTTGTGTAAGCAAAGAGGGGGATTAAAATGCGTATTTTGGAATATGGCAATACAAATAATCCAACAATAATGCTTGTTCATGGTTTTGAAAGTCCATATCAAATATGGATTGATTATATAGAGCATTATAAAGAGAACTATCATATTCTTGTGCCAATTTTGCCGGGACATGATGTGCAGGAGAAGTCCGAGTTCAATTCCTTTGATGATACTGCAAAAGAGATAGAAAATTATTGTATATCAAAATCTATTAACCATATATACGCAATTTATGGAATGAGCATGGGTGGAGTTTTAACATCGTATTTATGGAAAAACAAAAGGCTTACCTTTGAAAAGGTTATTTTAGAAAGTTCACCACTTTTACCATTTGGAAAATATATGACTCAAATGCTTATAAAACAGTACTTGTCTATAACAAAAAAAGCAAGAGAACGAAATCAAAAAGTGGTACGAAACGCAATAAATACAATGGTAACAGAAGATATGTTGGATGTGTTTTTAGAGCTGTTAGATAATATATCAGATGAAACCATAAAAAAATATTTATATGCAGTTGGACAATTTAAACTTCCTTCAGATATTGATACGCCCAATACACAGATTATTTATTTTTATGGTGGAAAGATAAATGAATTTGTTTTTAGAAACGTAGCTAAATATATCAAGAAAAATTATAAAAATTCCATAACTATTTGTTCAAAAGGAAAGGGACATTGTGAGGACGCATTACTGCACTCAAATGAGTGGATTGATCGACTGGATAAATATATTATCTAGTATTGCAAATCCTGAATTGCCAGGTTCACCAGGGGCGTGATAGATAAATATAAAACTGGGGGACTTGATTTCTCGCATCCCCCAGTGTATAATGAACTCAGAAAGGTAATCAGATGCAAGATCTGATGCCCTCAGTTAATTTTATAAGTAATACAGAGATAGCATCCTAAACTTTGGGCGGTAGAGGATGCTATTTCTTATTATGTCGATTATCTATGTAAGTCAAAGCCGCAAAAATAACTAACAGTAAAGTCAAGACTTCTGTGATAGTCATGGGCATCACCCTCCTTTGATACTAGAGGGCAAGATCGAAAAGCATCCGTCTTTCTGGTTCAGTTATACCGGAATAGTATAGCATGGAGCTTTGTCACTGACAATGAAAAAATGAAGGAAGGCAGCACGATCTGGTTAAGTTTGCCAGTAGTGCTGCCATTTATATTGCCTTACAGGTTCTGCCGGATGATCCGGGTGATCAGACCCACCGCCACATTGCGTTCCTCATCAATGTGTGTAACCACAAAGGATACCTCATCCTTTTTCCCCACAGTGCGGGGATCATAGCAGGAATGGGCGATGGCGTTGACGCCAATCGAGAGTCGGACGAATACGGTTCCCTTATGGATATCTTCCACCACACCGGCATACTTGCCCTGGACTTTGCATTTCTTCATGTTCTCTTTGCTGGTATTGCCTTCCACGCTTTTCACATCCGCATGGACGGTAATCTGCTCCGGAGACTCTGCTTTTACATTCAGGATCCGGACCAGGATGTGATCCCCTACCCGGAACCGCTCCCTGGCGTCTCCCAGCCAGTCAAAGGACAGGTCTCTTGCCAGGATAGAGGTCTCCACACCAAAGATCTCTGCCCGGACCACCTTTTCCGCCACAGCGATGACTCTGGCCTGCACGATGCGGTCCTCGCAGACCTTCGCATTTCCGGAGGCGTCTGTATCCAGATAGAGGATCTGGCGTTTCTTTAACATGGCTTCTTTGCGGCTGGCCACAATACTGTGTGTCTTCGTATCCAGCCCTTTTACCAGGAAATCAATCTCGCAGCCCAGCATATTATTGAGGATCTTATTCTGGCGCAGTGCCAGTTCCCCGTAGTCATGAGACTCATCCTGGACCAGGTTCAGCATCATTTCCGCAATCGGGATGACAGCCCGGAAGTCTTTATAGTATACAATCGCAATCAGGTTCCCGGCTTCTGTTTTCTCAATGCCGCCCAGCTTCCCGGTAAGGATCTTCCGGGTGCGGTAGGCGTTCTGGATCTCATGCCAGATGAGATCTGCTTTGGACTGCGGCGTTTCCAGAGGCGCATCGGCGTCCAGGGTGAGGATCGTGTTTCCATGGTTCAGTTCGTTTGGCATAAACTGCCTCCTTTCATAAATCAAGACATAATGGAATCTTTATCCAGGGGAACAAGGTCCTCTGGAAAATCCGGGAAATCGTCGGGCCGGGCAATCGGTTCCTCCGGCTGTCCGGAAGAAAACGGGGGCCTGTCTGATTCCCGGTAGGGCGCTGCCTCCTGGGTGGGGAAGGCAGGCCATCTGCTTCGCCCTTTATGGGGCTTTTTCTTTAAATTTTCCGCAAGGGTCGGCGTATAGTCGTATTCTCCCTGCTCAGCTTTCGCCCGCCATGCAGGAATGTGATCCGCAGCTTTACGGGAAACCAGCTTTTTTGCATCCGGATGGAGGGTATAATCGTATTTCTCCACCTCCAGTATCTTCTGTCCCCGCAAGATGATGAGCGCTTTATTCAAGGGGAGGCGCTGGATCTCATCTGGTGTCAGGAGCTTACGCTTCCCGATGGAGCGGGTCTGCCGGTACTCCGGCGTATAATCTGATACACGCCAGGAATTGAGCTGTTTGGCTTCGCTGCTGACGCCCACGGTCACATCCCCGGACCGGTTGGAAATAAAAGTGGCGGTTACTTCGTCGGTACAGCCTAAAAATAACTGGCTGTCACAATTCCCGATAATTTCCTGCCACTGGTTTAAGGGATACCGGTTCTGCATCTGGGGCAGGTTCTGGAAGATACAGGAAATGCTCAGGTTCCGGCTGCGGATCACGGAGATCTTCTTATTCAGCTCCAGGATGGCGCCGGTGTTCGCCAGCTCATCCGCCAGGATATGGACCGGGACCGGCAGTTTCCCGTCTACGCCTTCTTTATCCGCAAACCGGACCAGCTTAATGAAAACAAAGGTCATAAACAGGGAGGAGAGGAAATCAAAGGTGCTGTCCTGGTCTGAGGTGATACAGAAGTAGGCGCACTTTTCTTTACCCGGCAGCGTCAGGTCAATCTCATCATAGGAGGTGATCTGGCGGATCAGCTTGTTCTGGAATACCTGCAGCCTTGCACCTAACCCGATAATGACGCCGGAGCGCACTGTGTCGCTGGCCTGTTTATAAATACAGTAGGGAACTTTTGCCGGATGGGAAACCGGAAGCAGGTCAAAGAGGCTGTTCAGCTCCTTTTCGGAACTCATGGTCAGCAGCTTATACACCTGCCCGATATTCTTGGCTTCTAGCGGAAAGCCCTGATCCACATATAGGACCAGAGCTTTTAGCAGGTTCATCTCCGCATTATCCCAGAAATGGTCCCCTTTGGCGGAGCCGGTATTCTGGATGATGACATCGGCAAATACCTGTGCCATGGTCTCGGAACCATTGATCTCCATGAGGCAGTTCCAACTGTCGGAGTTTTCCGGATTGACCAAGTTGAAGCATTTGACAGTATAGCCTTCCTTCTCCAGATACACGGACATGCTTTCATACAGTTCGGATTTCGGATCAGTGATGATCAGGCTTTCTCCCGGTCCGTTTATCCCACGGGCGACGCTTTGGAAGATGGCATTTCGGACATAGGCACGGCTCTTCATGGAGCCGCTGGAGCCGTAGACAGCCACATTCCGGTTCATATAGGTGTGGTAGGGCAGGCAGACGGCTTTGCCGTTTAGCTTGCCTAAAATCGTGCCTTTACTTTTCTTTACGTCAGAAGTCAGCTCCAGGACTTTGTGCATTTCCTCCGGCGTCATAAAGCCGGAAGTGCCATAGGTTCCTTTGGTGGAGTAGTTTAAGTTCCTGTCCCGGTCCGCAATCTCCCCATTCCGGTCATAGCCCATCCGCATGAGAAGAAAGACCAGAAGTGCAAAGATGATCACGCAGATCCCGATCCCGTACAGGTTATACGGGAAAGCAGTAATTGCCTGGAAACAGGCTGCCGGATGGGGAGAGGGCATCTGCGGGGAACTGCCGTTGCCCGGGCTGTTCCCGGCGGCGGTCCAGATGTTATAGTTTCGGATAAACTGTGTAATGTAGCCGCCTGCATATAAGGTGCAGAGGCTAATGGGAAGCAGATAAATGAGCTTCCACCATTTACGGTTCATGCAAAACCCCCTTCCTGAATTTTACAAGGTCAATACTAGAGAAACGAATGTCGGAGGTCAGATAGCGCTTCAGGCACGGGATCTGGAAATCAAAACAAATCAGAACCCCTTTCTTTCCATAGACATTCAGTCCGGTATTGAACCGGTTGATCTGTTGCATGTCAAAACTATATGCGAGAACCGCAGGGTTCCCGGAAGCGTCCACCCCATCATGCTCAATAGGCAGATCCGGCTGCCGGGGGCCTAAATCGGATAGTAATAGCTGATCTAGCTGCTTCATGAGCCGTGGACGGACCAGCAGCTTTAAAAGAGTCTCTCCTTCCGGAGTATTTGGCAGGTAATGGAAATGCTCAAAGGAGGTATCTATCATAAACAGGCTCCTTCTATACCCGCCGGTGCTGGTCAGGAGCTGATAGGCGGTATCCATATCTTTTCCTGTAAGGATAGCCCGTATTTTCGGATGCCCTGTATAGGGAAAATCCTGTAAGTAATGCTGCAGGAAAGCATTCAGCCGCACCTCTGTTTTATATTCCCACTTGAGCACATGGTCACCAGTGTTGTATAGCGCATAAGTACAGTGGGGAGCAAGCAGGACACCCATACTCCGGGAGTTTTTTATTTTGGTGGTTTCTAAGCCTAGCTGTTTTACTTCCCGTGAAGAATAGAAAAGAGGCAGGCTTCGCAGGTTGATGGAACCGGTTTTGCGTCCAGCATTAAAAATGTCTGGCTTCTGGTCCGGTAAGAATGGGATGCCGGCGTGCAAAAGCGTCAGGTAGGTTTCGGCCTTCTGGTGAAGCCGTATGCGCCGGGATACTTCACTGCGTATCTGGTTGGTCTCGGTGTTGCCCGTCAAAAAGAGCTGGAAACGAGACGGGTTCTGGGAAAGGAGCAGTTGTTTCGCCCTTCCGGTAAGACGATAACCTCTTAAATGGTCCCGGTAATGGGTACGGATCAGCTTTTCTGCCTTTAGCTCTGTGATCAGTTTTTCTCCGTAAGAGCGGCTTTCAATAAGCCGATTTAACTGCTCTGATGGGAACTCTCCGCAAAGTGCTGTCATCTCCAGCAGCAGATATTTTAATGAGCCGGGTTGATACAAAATCAGCATACCTCCTCATCTGTGTTTACCTATGCAAGTCTGAACTTGGGTAAAAACAGGCAGTTTTGTGCCTCTCAAACAGCAGGCTGATTCGGCCTTTTGCGTCTGTTTTACCCATGTCGGAAAAAAATTCTCTGAAATCATGGAATTTCCGATATGCTTTTAATCTTGTTTTTCCGTTCCTGCAGCCATTTGGGGAATGTGGATTTTCCCATGACATAGATGACAGTTGCATCCCTGTCAGCAATCTCCGTGGTATGGTAGGAGTCACAGTACAGTCCGGTATCATCCACCATAATATAGGTCGCAATCGTATCAAGAAGCTGTTTGAACTCCAGGTTATCGTAATCCCGTATCCTGTCAAAAGGGCCGTCCTGTTCATAGACCTGGCTGAAGCAGACCACGCATTCCCGGTACAGGGGAAGCGAATGGACCGCCAGGTAGTTCTGCAGCGCATAGTTCAGTGGCTCATGGAGAAAGGCAGCGTTGACATGCTGCTTCCGTTTTGGGAGCAGACCCGGAAGGGTAATGGAGATAAGGTCTTCGTTCTGGCAGATCTCAATTCCCTGGGCATCTGCGGCTTCCTGTAAATAGTCGCTCCGCTTTTTGGGGGCTGCCAGGCAGACGAGGTTGCGCATCTGGCAGGCGATCCGCTCTGCCCGCAGCGCAGCGTTCATGCTTAGATCCCCGTAATTTTCCGGGTATACACGGATGTCAGTGGTTTTCAGGGCAAACACGGTGTTGCTCAGTTTCTGGATCTCACTTTCCAGCTTCACAAGCCGGTCATAGAGAATTTTCTGGTTCGATATGGTGTATTACCTCCTTCCATAGTAGCTGACCACGCCATTTTCATCCACAGTGCAAAAAGCAAGAACCCCTTCGATAGAGAGCTTTGATGCCTGAGCGATATCTTCCAGCACCACGAGACGTAAGACTTCCTGGCGAGGGAGGGATTTTAATACATGATCTACCAGGATTTCCTGCCCCAGAGGAACATAAAGTATTTCATATTCCTCACTTTCGGAAAAGAAATGGAGTTTGGCTGGGAACTCCCCGCTGGTATGGAATACAATCGCCTTTTTAAAATCCAATAAAACCCAGAACGCAGCGATTGTCCCATAATCCGGGTTCTCTGCCGCTTCCGGACTGTCACATAAAAGGCCGGACTGCTTATAATGGTAGAGCCTTCCCTGCTTTGTCAGGCTGGTAATCAGGGAACGAATAGAATCCTGGTTGCCAAATATCTTCATAACCTGTTCATATTTCAACGCATGGTAGGTAGTCAGGAAACGCAGGAGTTTTTCTCCTTCCCGGTGATAAATTTGATCTCTTGTTTTCATGCCGGATATCCTCCGTTCTTCATGGTATGTGCGTATGCTGTACGTAGAGCATATGCAGGACTTTCTACTTAGCCGTAAGTAAGCTGTACGTACAGAAGTCAGCGGTAGTTTATGGGTACAAAAAAAGCACCTCGGCGGGTGCTGTAAAAATAGAAAACTATAAGCAATATCCATTGTAGCATGGGGAGATTTCCCTCGCAATCGCAAAACAGTGACAGTTATCTGCCAGATATGTGCCAGCTTTTATTCAGGGAAAAACTTGTTCAGTGTGTCTATGGTTTCCCGTGCCGTATATCCCCAGAGAATACTGCTTAAAGCATCAATCGCCTGGTGGCGTTTCCGGTAATAGGTCCGGTACGAGATGTTCGGAATATGCTGCTCCAGTTTTTCCAGGATTTCATCTGTGTTCTTTAGCTGCTGTGGGGACAGAAAGGAGTAATAAAGAATCCAGTAATATTGCTCTCCGTATTTATGGTTATTCCGGAGAAGGTCAACGGAGGACTCCAGAAGTTTCAGCATCCGGTTGCTCCGCTCAATACTTTTCGCACGTTCCGCAATATCGCTTCCGGTCAGATCTGCGCCGGCCGCATAGATGGAATCCAGAAATTCATCAATGCTGGAACCATACTGTACCTTGAACTGGTTTTCCATCTGGTGGACCACGACCTTCAGGCTGTATGTGGCATCCCGATATCGCCGCAGGAACTGGTAGGTGTCGTGAAAACGAGGGTTTTCCTCAAGAATATCCTGCTCTTTACGCTTCGCCATAGTTTTCACCTCCTTCCCGGTTTCTTATGTCTGCGTTTTTTTGTATTTGCCGGGAAAGTTCCGGCAGCAAGATTTCCGGTATATCAGGAAAGGCTTTTTGATCCGGCTGCATGAAACGATACCCTATCCTGCCCTTCTGCGGTGGGGGAGTGGCTGGCAGTGCTGACCGGCCTTTCCGCCCACCCTTCTTCTCAGGCTTCATTTTTGCAGACTCCGGCCTGGGTTCAATGGTCAGTTCAAAATGATATTCTGCGGCTCCAAAGGGGCAGATAATATTTAGACGAACTACAGGTATACTATCCTTGCAGTCTGATAAGGGAGATAATATATACCTGGTCCGGGGGCAGTGACAGCAGGAAATCCCTTGTGTATCCAGGAGTTTTGCGACTTTTTTTACCATGTGGCGGATGTGCGGAATTGGAACGCAGGGAATGGGTTTTGAAACGGTAATCTGCTCATCCGTCACCGGTTCTGGTACGCACAGCGGCTCCCGCTCTGCGGCGTCTTCTGCAGGCGTTTCGTTCGGAATATAAATCGGCAGTTTCATTTGCATGGCGATCTCCTCCTTGTCGATCAGTACATCGCTGATATTAAACATAATGGAAAGATAATTGTTCAGGTAAATCATGCTCCCGTGGTTACCACGGAAGGATACCAGGGTGATCAGCTTCATCTTCTCCAGCTTTTTTAAAAGCCTGGAGACAGTAGGTTTGGAATGACCCCAGCGTTCCCCCAGCGTCTGGAAACTGGTCAGTGGGGAGCCGCTATTGTTCCGGTAGTAGACAACAGGCCCGGTGTCGGAGCAAAGGACGGACGGATCATTGTAGACTGCATGGATCCAGAGATCCAGCAGGATGTCCATTTCCGAGCATTTGCCTGTCTGGATCAGCTTGTGGGCTTTTCCGATAGGAAAAAAGAAAAAGCCGGTATCCTTTTTGCAGGGATACTTATATTCCAGTGCCGTGTTGTCTTTCTGCCAGTCTGTGATCCGGAACCGGACCAGGCGTTTTTTCTCCAGAAGCGAATAGGTAATGCAGCCTTCCTCCTGGAGATGTGTCAGGATGGAAACCGCCTGGTGTTGGAAACGGCAGCGGAACCAGTCCTGCAGTTCTGAGATGCTGCAGATCCATTCGCCCGGCGAGAGCGTATAGGTGAGCTGCTCCATGCGCCGGTTGGAAGTGCTGTAATTTGCATAGGAACAGAGAATCAGATACCAGAAAAGAAAAGAGCCTCCGGTGGTTCGGATGCTCCTGTCATTTAATAAGGTCTGTATGAAGTTACGGTAAATCCGGCAGCGTGGGAAATCCACGATTTGTTTGAGTTCTAATTGGTATTCCATAATAAGCCTCTCTTTCTGAAATATAATAGAGGCAGCATTTCATGCTGCCTCCAGCCAATCGTTCGGTTGAATGTCACCTTTTTTCTATTAATTCTGGGTGTGAGGATATCCTGCCAATATCCCTCCATCATCCCTTTTGCATCGAAAAAGCCTTGCCAAAGTCAAATTCTTGATTTATACTGAATTTGCAAGAAATTTATCATTTGGGCTGTTTCGAGCCGGTAAAAAATCCCCATTTTTCGGGACTCTAAGTTCCATTTCGTACCAATTCATTCTGGGAAAATCGGTTGGCACAAAATGACTTAAAATCCTGCGGGACTAACCTCCCGTACCGGTTCGATTCCGGTCTGCGGCATTAGTTAAAAATGAGAGGAACGCTGATTTTGCAGCGTTTCTTTTTTATTGTATATTCTGAAAATAAGGATCATACTGTAGGTAAGAAGAGAATGATAGATATCTGATTGTGAATAATAAAGGGGATTGGAGGAGTGGTAATGGATAATGTATCTGGTTGTAATGTGGGCGGCAGCCTGTTTTGTGAGTCCAGAGGTCAAGCATGATCTTGCGGAGCGTGTTATCGTTCATTACAATCTCATTTACAAACGGGATGTCAGTCGTCTGTCTCGATTCTTCCGTTTTAGGTTCCTCCGTCGCGATAAATTTTTTTTATGTATGAGCAGAAATTTTATGGCCGGATTCATAAAGGGTCGTGAACGCTGATAAAACGTATGCCAAACAGGCCTGTCTGGTCACATACAGTCTTGTCCTCTCCGGCCAGAAGATCTTCGTAGACGGAGTGGAACAGGCGGACTTCTGTTTTTGTTCCGTCCGGCAGAAGGAGTTCACTGTAGTACCTGTCTACATATTTGGAGTCCTCATCTTCCCGCAGTCTTACTACTTCGGCGGGATAGTGGTTTATCTTGGAAGAATGGGCAGTAGCCAGTGTAAGGGCGGGCATGACACCGATACTGTATATGAGAAAAAGAAAGGCCGCTGTGACTGGTGTGAGGATCCGATGAGGCATGCCCCTTGTCCGGCGGATAGTGATGATGAGAAATACGACAGTAAGGAGCAGGGCGCCTGTGTACACGATCCATCCGCCTGCCAGATAGTTGAGGAGGGGAGACAGGGTCATTTCGGTGACAAGGAACAGGAGGATGCCGAGATGGATAAAGACAAACCCCATGCCTGCGTGCTTTTCCTTCCATTCAGCGGATGCATTCATGTCTGAAAGAGGCATCCAGGTCATGACATGGTTAAAGATCCAGCCGTATATAAAGTATGTGACAGGCAAGAGCTGGATCAGAAGGAACTGGTATTTCCCTTTGATAAGAGAAACAGGGCAGAAGAAGAAAAGGAAGATAAAAAGTGCAAGGTTTATAAAGACGAGGATGCGGTATCCGCGCCGGATCTTTCCTGCCTGCTGGTTCTGCTCTGTCTCCTGGGATGGATCCCACTGCTCTTCACGGGCCTTTTTCCAGTCTTCCAGATCCTGCTCATCCCAGTCCTTTGTAAGAGCTTCGGGGAGAGTCCCCTCGAGAGCGTGGAACAGTTCTTTTGCATGGATCATATTGTTTTCAAAACGGAACAAGGTTCTGCCGGAGGCGTCTTTTGCGATGAAGCCACCGGCGCTTATCTGGAGGCCTGTTTCATAGATTTCACTTTTTGAGAAAGTCCAGTTTCTTCCAAAGGCGGTAGCGCCCCACACACGGCTTTCGTTCATGAGAATTCGTCTGTTGCGGTAATCGCAGACGCAGGCGGCCCATCCCAGAAAGAGAAGGACCGAGATCACGGAAACAATGATGCTGTTTCCTTCTCTGCAGGCGGCCATATTGGCTGTGACAAACGTAAGGACAAGGCCGGCAGCGTAGAGAAGTCCTCCCAGGATCAGCCCCAGCCGGGATTCGTATACAATGATCCTGGCGCCGGAGAAGTCTGTCTCATGCCGCCCGGAGACCAGCAGAGCCCAGATTCCGGCAACGCCCGTACCAGCTGCGGATATGGCGCAGGCAAGACAACACAGGAAAGGCGTCCCGGCGGCGGTGAAAAGAAAAACTGCAATAAGAGAAATGACAGCCAGGAGCAGAAGCAGGACACTTGCAATAGTCAGGCTCCTGTGGCGGTTCTGAAACTGATGCGAGAGTCTCGTGCGCTCGGCATTGTCCAGATGGCAGTCTGAAAACAGATTTTGAAGAGTATCGGCTGAGTGACCCATATACATACCCCCTCGTCTATATAAGACAATTATATCACAAGGGCAGAAGGATTTTTGCTTTCTACGGGACTTTTTTACGTCCGGCAGTCCCCGATGTCATAGAGGATAAAAATCCCATCCTCCGGGGGCCACTGGGTGTACTGCGCCTCATCAGCCAGGTCGCCGGTCAGGATGAGGATGGAGTTGAGGCCGATACGGCTCTCGTCAAGACCCTTTTCCTCGTCTTCCAGCTGGGTGAAGCAGAGACTGACAGAATAGCTCCCTTCATCCGTATATACGTTATAATTCTTTTCCATATATTCCGAGAGCATGCCACTTTCGAATGCTGCTGTGCACTGCACGCTTGTGGATGTGCCCTGATAGAAAGAAAAGAACTCGTCTGTCTTTTCGTCGAAATCAGGCAGTGCGGCCGTGTCATCGCAGAACATGGATTTAAATGCTTCTTTGTCGCCTGCGTCCAGAGCCGGCAGCACCTGGTCTTCAAAGACTGTCCCGGTCATGTGGGCGCGGGGGTTGGCGCCGGTGGCAATCTCCACAACAGAGCGGACTATGTCCACCGCTGTGCCGGCTGCCTGACAGCCGCTCAGGCAGAGGGAGGCAGACAGGAGTATGCAGGACAGGATATATTTTCGGATGTATTTTCTCTTTTCCATAAGAACAGTTCCTTTCAGTCTTGCCTTCTGTTTATATATGGGCTCATTATATCACAGAGAAGGGAGAGCTGTCCCGCCCTTTTGGAGAAACTGCCGGGCACCAAACTGCCGGACGGTTGACATTTGTAAGAAGACAGATTAAAATGTCAGTTAATTTGAGAAATCAAAAAAGCTGGTGTAAGGGTAGAGTGGAAATGACAACATTGACACAGAGAGAACTGGATGAGCTCCTCTTGCAGTACGACGAGTGGCTCAGGAATGATGCGGCCGGAAAGAGCCCTGTGTTTGCGGGAATGGACCTGTCCGGGCTTGAGCTGAAAAGGGTAAATCTCTATCACGCTGATTTCAGGGGATGCACCCTGTTTTATTTTCCGGCCTGTCCCTGTGAGGGCAGCTTTATCGGGTACAAGAAGGCGGTGACTGAGAGCGGGTATGCCATCGTCAGGCGCTACATCCCTGAGGATGCAAAGCGGAACTCGGCCACATCCTACCGCTGCAGGGCGGACAGGGCCAGGGTCCTTGAGATCACCGACGAGACGGGCCGAGCTTTGGAGGAGGCCAGGTCGGGAAGGGACGAGTCCTTTGTCTACAGGAGAGGCCAGTGGCTGGAGGTCCGGGAATTTGACGAGGACAGATGGAATGAGAAGACAAAGGGAATCCACTTTTATCTGTCAAAAGAGATCGCTATGCTTTATTAGGAAGGGTTTGCCAGGAGTTGTGCAAAAGGAGGACGGCCATGTGCGGGAGATACCACATAGATAAAGCGGCAGAGAGAGCGCTGCTGGATGATACGGGACTGGGGCCGGCAGACACCCTTGGGTGGCGGAAGTTCCTGGAAAAAGGCGCGGGGGACATATGCCCCTCGCAACAGGCGCCTGTCCTGACAGGGGAAGGGGGAGAGCTGCACCTGGAACTTATGACCTGGGGGTTCCTGCCCCCGGCGGGAGAGGAGAAGAGAGAGGGAAAAGGGCGGCCCGGCGGCCTTCTCATCAACGCCAGGGCGGAGACGGCGCTGGAGAAGCGGATGTTCCGGGACAGCATAAGGAGCAGACGGTGCGTGATCCCTGCGGCACATTTCTATGAGTGGGATGAGGACGGGGACAGGGCGCAGTTTTCGGACCGGGAGTCGCCGCTCCTCTACATGGCGGGATTTTACCGGTATTTCCAGGAGGAAAAGAGATTTATCATCCTGACCACAAGGGCCAATGCCTCGGTGGAGAGGGTGCATGACAGGATGCCTGTCCTTCTGGGAAAAGAGGAGATTGCAAGCTGGGTCTTTGAGGATGAGTTTATGCCCTTTGTCCTGGAGAGGACGCCTGCAGAGCTGGAGAAATTCCAGGAGTATCAGCAGACCACCCTGGCAGACCTGGGGCTGGAGTTGTGACAGAGGGGCCGGTGCGACGGAGACAAGTGAGATAGAAGGAGAAGGCAGATGGATATACGGGTACTCAGATATTTTCTGACAGTGGTACGGGAGGAGAACATATCAAAAGCAGCGCAGGCGCTCCACGTCACGCAGCCCACGCTGAGCCGGCAGATGGCGCAGTTGGAGGAGGAGCTTGGCACCCCGCTCTTTGTGAGAGGGAAGCACCTCACGCTGACAGATGCGGGGGTGATGCTGCGCAGGAGAGCGGAGGAAGTGGCGGAGCTGATGGACAAGATCGAGGATGAATTTGCCTCCAGGGAGGAAGTGGGAGGCATCATCTCCATCGGGAGCGGCGTGCTGAGGAGCTCCCATGTCCTGACCCGGGAGCTCCTGGCTTTTCGGGAAAAATATCCCAGGGTGCAGTATGAGATCTACACAAACACCTCCGACTACATAAAGGAGAAGCTGGACAGGGGACTTTTGGATTTCGGCCTGCTCCTGGAGCCGGTGGATGTCAGCAGATACGACTATATAAGGCTGCGGGAGAAGGAGCGGTGGGGACTCTTCATACCGGAGGGACATTCCCTGGCCGCAAGAGAGCAGATCACCAGGGAGGACCTGAAGAAGACCCTCCTCATCACCCCCAGCCGCCAGTCTGTCCAGAGCGAGATTTCCAACTGGCTGG
This sequence comes from Lachnoclostridium sp. An118, assembly GCF_002160985.1. Classification (GTDB taxonomy): domain Bacteria; phylum Bacillota; class Clostridia; order Lachnospirales; family Lachnospiraceae; genus Claveliimonas; species Claveliimonas stercoravium. Next base: position 145,196 of record NZ_NFLQ01000004.1, read on the forward strand.
GGGAGGATTTCCAGAACCTGGACATCCTTGCCGCATTCAATCTGATCACGGATATGACGGTCATGATGAACACCGGGGAAGCCTGCTTTCTGGCTATAGAGGGGGCTATGGAGTCCTATGTGGGGAGAGGGCAGGTATTCCGCCCCCTGTATCCGGAGCTGTCCACAGCCTCTGTCCTTGCCTGGAAGAGATCCCAGCCCTTAAGCGGAGCAGCGGGCAAATTTCTGGAAGAGTTCAGGCAGAGACAGGGATAAATTGAAAATGAAAATTATTATCATTGGATAATATTGACAGAAATTGAAAAGGCATGGTAGTATCATAACAGTTAGGATAAGCTAACTCACTGGACAGTATAGAAGCTGTCCGGTGAGTTGCTTTTTTGACTAACAGTTAGTTCGGACTAATAAAAATTAGAAATGACGGAGATAAGTGGATATGAAGATCGCAGGCAGAAAAAAGAAGATAGTCATTGCCGCTCTTGTCCTTATCCTGGCGGGAGCTGTGGGAATCTATTTTTACACGAGACCCAGGGAAGTGACGAACTATGCGGAGTTTGAGGAGGCTCAGGAGAAGCCGGACAGCCAGCAGGCAGACAGCGGTGTGACAGACGGGATACAGATCCCGGGCTACAAATCTGTCACCATACCCGCAGGCACGAAGGATGTGTCGGTGGAGCTGGTCAATCCGGAGGAGAATACCGTGTATTTCCAGATTTCTTTCTATCTGCCGGAGACAGATGAGACAATCTACACGTCGAAGCTGATCCAGCCCGGCCAGCATCTGTATGAGATCACACTGGATAAAGAGATGGAGGCCGGAGAGCATCCGCTCACCGTCAGATACGAGACCTTCAGCGCGGATGAGGAGATGGCCCCGAGAAACGGGGCGGAGGTCAACTGCACGCTGATCGTGGAGGGATAGGGCCGGGGCAGCGCGCCGCGGCGGAAGAAAAAGAAAAGGAGATGTATTATGAGGTTAAAGAAATTGATGACAGGGGCCCTTTCTGTGGCCATGCTGGGGACTATGATGTGCAGCACGGCGTTTGCGGCCGACTATGCTGACGGAGACTACAAAGGGGAGATTCATTTTCTCAATGCCAATGGAAGCGGAGCTGCCAGCATGTGCGACCCCATCTTTGTGCACGAGGCGGAGATGACGCTTGATGCAGACAGCGCGGAGCTGACATTCTATGTGGCTTACCCGATCCCCGCATTCCCGGAGCTGGGCACTGACGGCACGATCCTGGACGTGGTGCTCACGGTAGATGGCACAGAGTACACAGCGGAGTCTGATATAACGACAAAGCCCGAGAAGGTGTTTGACACGACCGCCAGCCTGTTTGGGATAACCGAAGGGGAGTCCTACCCGACCCAGGTGCTGACGGTGGACCTTCCAAGAGACGCGGTGGATGACCTGGAGGCGGGGACGGTATCTGCCTCTGCCTATGTAAATTCCGTGATGAACTCCACCCAGAGCTTCTTTATACAGGTGACAGATCTGCAGTCTGTGGGCGGGACGCCCCAAGAGCCCTCTGCGGACACGAAGGATATGCAGATAACGGCAAATGTGGAGGAGTCGGTCTCTGCACCCTCCTACACAGTCACAGTGCCTTCTTCTGTGGAGCTGGGCACACTGAGCACAGAGGAGGATAACGCGATGCCCTACGTGGTGGACGTAACGGCGTCTGACCTGAACGGCGAGATCGCTGTCACAGCGCCGGAGACAGGCAGCCTGACAAGCGATGGGAACACGCTGGCTTTTTCCAACAGCTTTAAGACACAGACAGTTAATGCAGACACGGCAGGCACCAAGCTGAGCGGAACGATCAGCATCGGAAAGGATGCGGTTGCCGCGGCCAAAGCCGGAAACTATACCGGAACTACAACATTCACCATTACCTACAAAGCTAACTGAGAAGACGGCAGACGGTAATACGACAGAAATCCTCCGGCTCTTTGCCTGCGAGGATTTCTGTTGTCATAGAGGATCGTCTGTATTTGACGGAGGGAACGATGAGAAGAAAAAAGACAGGAAAGAGATGGGCGGCGCTTGCCCTTGCGGCTGTCCTGGCCGTCGGGACAACGCAGCCCATGGGAGCGGAGGCTGCCGGGGGAACCTACACGGGCAGCGGTACATTCCATATAGACCAGTTCGGTGAGTACGACATCAATGCTTCCGTGTCTGTCACGGACGGCGTGATCACCGGCCTGGAGATAACGGGAGACAATTTCGGCGGGACCTATGCGGAGGTCAACAAGGGTAAGCTTGCCTCCGCCGTGAAGGGGATGCAAAGCCGCATCATAGGTCTGGGGGATACGGACGCCCAGGGCCTGAAAGGGCTGGACGGCGTGTCGGGAGCCACCTACTCCTCCAACGGTATCAAGGAGGCTGTGGCATCGGCCCTGGGACTTTCCCTGGAGGAGACAGCCCCGGGAGTGCCCTCCCAGACGCCGGCGGCGGGAACCTATGATATCACCGTGGCGGTGCGCAGCGATGTGGTGGACCACAGCCTTGTGCAGACGGATACGGCCCCGGCTGTGCTGACAGTGGATGAGAGCGGGCAGATGACGCTGTCCTACACCATGGTCTCCGGCACGGACCAGGAGCCCATGTACATCCTTGGATTTAACGGCTACTACGAGAACAACGACACAGCGGCCGCCCTGACTATGGACGGCGTTACATACAATACAGAGCAGAGGGGGGGCTACCAGGTCGTCACAGATGTATCCTTCCCCCTGACCGGCGCTCTGAGCCAGTATTACTGCAACAACACTTACATTTATGTGCCTGCCATGAGCAATCTGAACGGGGAGATCAGCGGCATTTATTTTGAAAACGGCAGGTTCAGCGTCAAGACTATCGTGACCATGTACTGGGATACGCTGACAGCCAGGGCGCAGACCCCTGAGACGCCGGATGCCACCCAGGAAAGCATGGACGTGACGGCCAGCGTGGCGCAGGAGACCTCCGCTCCGTCCTACCAGGTCACCGTGCCCTCGTCTCTTGACATGGGAGCCCTCAGCAGGACCGAGGAGAATGTGCAGGAGTACGACATCACCGTGTCCTCCCAGGACAAGGTGGGCACTGTGACTGTGACGGCGCCGGAGGGCGGTCTCCTGTACGCGGACAGCCATTCCCTGGCGTTTTCCAATGATTTCGGCACCCAGTCCTTTCAGGCAAAAGAGACGAGGGACGCGGGGGCCGATGAGGCGGTGCTTGGCGGAAGGATCACCATTGCGGGAGCAGACGTGGCGGCAGCCGCGCCCGGCAACTACACCGGCACCACAACCTTTACCATATCCTACAGCAGTGCCGGCGGAGGCGGGACGACGGAGCCGGAGGAGCCTCAGCCTGACCCGGGGGAGGACCCAGGGGACGGCGATGAGGGGGAAGACCTGGCAGAGGGAACCTACACCGTGGACGTTTTCCTATGGCACGCCACCAATGACGCCCTGTCCATGGGCAATGCGGCCCTCCAGCCCAAGGGGACAGTGGTGGTGGATGAAAACGGGGACATGTCCCTGCGGCTCACCTTCCAGTCCCTGGATATTTCCGGCATAGAGGGCTATCTGTACCGGCTGCGGAAGGTGGATATGGACACTGTGGAGTACAACCAGGTGGGATATCCATCCTCCTACGAGGCGGCGGACGCAGATGTGCTTGAGTATTTTGCGGGCGTGCACGACGCCTACAATGACCCGGACTCTCCGTCCTACGATGGGAAAACGGAGGGAAAGGAGTATCCGAAGGTCATCTCCATTCCCATCCAGAAGGATGAGGACATGAATTATGTGGAAATCTACGTGCCTGTCATGGAGGCCATCGGCGCCGGGCAGGGCACCCAGCTGGCCAGGCTCCACATTGACTGGAGCACCCTTGCGCAGGGCGGCGGGGAGCCGGAGAGCCCGGATCCCGGCGGGGATGAGCTGGATATCCGCAATCTGCCGGACGGCGTGTACTCGGTAACGGGGCGTATGCTGAAGGTGGACAAGGAGACCCTCTCCATGTCCGACAATGCCATTGACCACACCATCAAGCTGACAGTGAAGGACGGGAAGTATGCTCTGACCATGAACTTCCGGGGACTCACCATCGGCAGCCAGCTGGGCTATCTTGGGCGGCTCCAGTACTTTGCCTCCGGCTACACGCTGGACCACCAGTACGGAAATCCCCAGGGAGACCTGCAGGCTGTGACAGTGGACAGCTATCAGCAGAACGAGGACGGCTCGAGAGTCAGCGACCAGTACGGGACAGACTACCCGGATGAGGTCACCTTTGAGCTCATACCGGAGGCTCTGGAGGACGGCTATGTGCCGCTGCAGGTCTTTGTCCCCATCATGGACGCTATCGCGTCGGGAACAGGGACGCAGCCTGTGTTCCTGGCTCTTGACTGGGATACGCTGCAGGCCACGACAGACGATGACCCGGCTTTCGACGACGAGGGCCAGACGGATGATGAGGAAACAGACGGCAACGGAGAAGGCTCGGGCCTTACCGGCGGCAGTGGTCTGGGAACCTCCACTCTGCCAGGAGGCTCCTCTCTGGGAGGTTCCTCCCTCGGAGGCTCATCTCTTGGCGGTTCCAGCCTGGGCGGCTCCTCCCTGTCCGCAGCCCGGACGGGAGATGAGACGGGGACAGCCCTTGCCGGATGGGCGGCGCTGCTTATATTGGCGGGCGCTGCGGTCGTCCTGGCCCTGCGGCAGAGAAGAGGAAGCAGGTGATGAAGGTGAGAGTGGGAAATAAGATAAGGCGGGCGCTGGCAGGCGCCCTGGCAGCTCTCCTGGTCCTGGCAGCAGGGCAGGGGGCTGCGCCCCTGTCCGCCCTGGCGGCCGGCGGAAACGTCTATACCTGTGTGGTCCATCCCTGCTACGCCCACCCGGACACCGGGGCCATCGAGGACTCCGGGGGAGAGGCGTCCCGCCCCATCGGACAGGGAATGGTGGAGGGAGCGGTCTACACCACAGGCATCCTGGAGGTGACGGACAGCGGGGCCTACTACCTGACCATCCGCATGAGCTTGATGAGCTACACCTCCGGTCACAGCTTCTGGGTGCAGAACGTGGGGGACTCCTCCTGGGCCAGCCCGGCTGTGGGCGTGACGGGGAGCGGATCGGACAGCAACGGGGCCACATCGGATATCTGTATCCAGGTGCCCAGTGAAAACTGTGTGGTCCGGGTCTCCATGTATGTAAGTCCCATGGGGAGAGATGTCATTTTTTATCTCTATCCAAGCGACTACACCGTGGGAAATAACACAGACATGAACGCCACTATCGTGACGGCCGCGTCCGGCAGATCATCAGGAACTTCCTCCGGGACAGGCAGCGCCTCGGCAGGCAGCAGCACGGCCGGCGGCAGTTCCTCAGGCAGCACTGCGGGCGGCGCGTCCGGCGGCTCCTCCCTTGGCAGCAACAGTCTGTCGGCGGCGGGCTTGGCCGATACGGATACAGGGGAAGAGACAGATGGAAGCGAGGCGCCGGCCCTCTCCAGCTCCATAGAGGAGGCGGCGGACCCGGCCACAGCCACAGACGGTGAGCTGTCCGACGCCCAGGGGCTGAGCCTCTCTACTGCCTCGGACGGTTCCGGGGAAGAGGGGACGGACGGAGCTTCCGGCAGCGGCGTGTTTGCCGTGGCGGCGGCCGTCATGGTGACCGGTCTGGTCTTTATGGGAGCGGCGGCAGCGATCGTCTATTTCTTCCGGAGAAACTGGCGCAGATGGGGCGGAGGTTACGAAGATGATGAGGATTGACAGGAAAAAGGCAGCCGGGAGGACGGCAGTTGGAAGGGCAGCAGGCGCGCTGGCCTGCAGCGCCCTGACACTGAGCCTCCTGGCAGGATGCGTGGACCAGAGCGGGAGCGCGGATGGTCAGACCGGGTCGGCGGACACGGCGGCGGGCTCTGCCGGGAGCGTGGAGACCCTCCTTGAGATAACAGACCCCCAGGAGAAGGCGGCCGTGGAGGCGGCCAAGGCCAAGGTGGCGGCTATGGGGGAGGAGCCCCGCGTCATCGCCACCTCCCCCGCCACAGCCGACATCTGTGACCGGTTGGAGCTGGACCTTGTGGGCGTGTGCACCAGCACCATATCCTCCCTGCCGGAGCGGTACGCAGAGGTGGAGCAGGTGGGGACGGCCATGAGTCCGGATATGGAGATCGTGGCCTCCCTCTCCCCTGACTGGATATTAAGCCCCTCCAGCCTCCAGTCGGACCTGCAGCCAAAGTACGAGGCCATTGACACAGACTGGGCCTTCCTGAACCTGCGCAGCGTGCAGGGGATGTACCGGTCCATCCAGGAGCTGGGAGAGATATTCGGCAGGGAGGAGCAGGCCGGGAAGCTGGTAGACGAATTTACGGAATTCTACGAGGACTATGTGACCAGAAATGAAGGGCAGGAGAGCCCCAAGGTGCTGATCCTCATGGGGCTTCCGGGGAGCTACATCATCGCCACGGAGAACTCCTATGTGGGAAGCCTGGTGGAGCTGGCGGGAGGCGAGAATGTGTACGCCGGCACAGACCAGGAATTCCTGACTGTGAACACAGAGGATATGAAGTCCAGGGAGCCGGATGTCATCCTGCGGGCCGCACATGCGCTGCCGGACCAGATCATCGAGATGTTCAACGAGGAATTTGCGACAAATGACATATGGCAGCATTTCACGGCGGTCAAGGAGGGGCGGGTCTACGACCTGACCTACGAGCTCTTTGGCATGAGCGCCAATTTCAACTATCCGGAGGCCCTGGAGGAGCTCCAGCCCATGCTCTATCCCCAGAGCGAGGATGACTCGGAGCAGGCAAAGGAAAACAGCGACAGGGCCGCGGAGGCGGCCAGGGAGAGCGAAGCCACCGGGAAGACTGACGAGGAGACGCTGCAGGAGATTACAAAGTAAGGAGAGGTGAGCCATGAGCGAAGAAAAAATGACAGTACCGGAGGAGGCCCGGAGGATGGACCAGAGCCGGAAAAAGAAGAAGACAGCCAGGGCGGCCCTCTCCTTCCTCATCCTGGGAGTCCTCCTGGCGGCGCTGGTATTTGCCTCCATCAATATCGGGAGCCTGCAGGTGTCCTTTGGGGAGCTGATGAGAGGGCTCTTTGTGGAGCGCATCGAGAACGTGGCGGCCATCTATGACCTGCGCTTTCCGAGGATCGTGATTTCCCTCTTTGCGGGGGCGGCGGTGGCTGTGGCGGGCGTCCTCTTCCAGGCAGTACTGAAAAATCCCCTGGCAGACCCGGGCATCATCGGCATTTCCAGCGGGGCCAGCTTTGCGGCAGTGCTGGTCACGGCCTTTCTCCCGGCTCTCTATTTCTTTACCCCCCTCTTTGCCTTCGGGGGCGGCGTGCTGGCCTTCTTTCTTGTGTACAGCCTGTCCTGGAAGGGGGGCTTAAGCCCCCTTCGCATCATCCTCACAGGCGTGGCGGTGAGCGCCATGTTCTCAGGCCTCTCGGACGCCCTGAACTCCATGACAGGGGGCAGCTCCTCCGGGGTGGCCTCCATTGTGGAGGGGAACATCACCCAGAAGACCTGGGAGGACGTGCAGACCCTTCTGCCCTACGTCATCGTGGGGCTGGTGCTGGCGGTGCTGTTCTCCAAAATGTGCAATCTCATGACTCTGGAGGACAAGACGGCCAGGGGGCTGGGAGTCAATGTCAACCTGATGCGCATCCTGATCTCTCTGGTGGCGGTGCTCCTTGCCAGCATTTCCACGGCAGTGGCGGGAGCCGTCAGCTTCCTGGGGCTCATCGTACCCCATATAGGGCGCATCCTGGTGGGCAGCGATCACCGGGCGCTGGTGCCCTTCTCCATGCTGGCGGGGGCCTTTACTTTCCTTCTGGCGGACACTATCGGAAGGACCGTGGCGGCGCCCTACGAGGTGTCGGCCTCCATCATCATGAGCGTGATCGGCGGCCCGTTCTTTATCATTTTGCTTAGGAGGTCAAAGAAATATGCAGCGTGAGGATAAGAAGAAGCCCGCCATGGAGGTGAGGGGGCTGTATTTTTCCTACGGGAAGAACAAAGTGCTAAGAGACGCCTCCTTTACCATCGAGGAGGGAGAGATCACCACCATCATGGGGGCTAACGGGTGCGGGAAATCCACCCTTTTCAACCTGATGACAAAAAACCTCTGCCCCCGGAAGGGAAATATCTTCCTCTGGGGGAGAAATATCCAGAATCTGGCGCTGAAGGAGTTTGCCCGGAAGGTCTCCATCGTGCACCAGTACAACACCTCCGCTGACGACATCACAGTGGAGAGGCTGGTGTCCTTTGGCAGGACCCCTCACATGAAGATGATGCAGGCCCGCAGCCAGGAGGACGAGGAGAAGATACGGTGGGCCATGGAAGTGACGAACGTGGAAACATACAGGGACAGGGAGGTGGGAAGGCTCTCCGGGGGCCAGAGACAGCGGGTGTGGATCGCCATGGCGCTGGCCCAGAGCACGAAGATACTCTTCCTGGACGAGCCCACCACCTACCTGGATATCCGCTACCAGATCGAGATCCTGGAGCTGGTCCAGAGGCTGAACCGGGAGTACGGCATCACCATCATCATGGTCCTCCACGACATCAACCAGGCCATCCACTACTCGGACCGCATCATCGGGCTGAAGGACGGACGGGTGGCCGCCTGGGGAGCGCCCGGGGAGATCATCACGCCGGAGTGCATCCGGGAGCTGTACGGCATCTCCCTGGATGTGACAAATGTAGAAGGAAAGAAATTTGTGCTCACCGTCTGAGGGGCGGTGAGCGAAAGAGACAGGAGAAAGCTATATGAACAACAAAAATCCGATCCGTTTCCTGTGGATCATCGCGGGATTTATCTGTCTGGGACTGGGGACAGTGGGCATCGTGCTGCCTATCCTGCCAACAGTCCCCTTTTATCTGGCCACTGTGTTCTGCTTTGCGAAGAGCTCCAGGAGGCTCCACGACTGGTTCCTGGGGACCGGTCTGTACAGGAAGCACCTGGACAGCTTTGTCAGGCGGAAAGCCATGACCATGCAGACGAAATGCTCCATTGTGGGGACCGTGACCGTGGTCATGGCCATTGGATTTATCCTGATGAAGAATGTGCCCGTGGGCAGGATCTGTCTGGCCATTGTCTGGGTGTGCCATGTCATTTACTTTTTCTTCCGCGTGAAGACGGTCAGGCGGGAGGATGGAAAGGGGCAGGAGCGGGCCTATGATTAAGAAGAGACTCCTGGGGCTTCTGTCCCAGTCAAAAAAATACATTTACTTTCAGGTGCTCTGGCAGTGGCTCTCCCTCCTCTGCCAGATTTTGGTGACAGGCAGCGTGTCCATGCTGCTGGAGCAGGCAGTCTTCTGGCAGGTGACCGCCGCCTCGGCCCTTACATGGGGCGGTCTGGCCCTGGGCGCCATTGCCCTGCGGTTTGTCTGTGACAGGCAGGCCTCCTTTGCCTCCTACCGGGCCAGCGTGGATGTGAAGAGGGTCCTGCGGGACAGGATCTATGAGAAGCTCCTCCGTCTGGGAGCCTCCTACCGGGAGAAGACAGCCACGTCGGAGGTGGTGCAGATGGCGGCGGAGGGAGTGGAGCAGCTGGAGACCTATTTCGGCAGATATCTGGCCCAGCTTTTCTACAGCCTCCTGGCGCCGGTGACTCTGTTTGCCGTCCTCTCCTTTGTCAGCTGGAGAGCCAGCCTTGTGCTCCTTATCTGCGTGCCCCTCATCCCGATATCCATTGTGGCGGTGCAGAAGTTTGCCAGGCGCCTGCTGGCAAAATACTGGGGCATTTACACAGAGCTGGGGGACAGCTTCCTGGAAAATCTCCAGGGCCTGACTACCCTGAAGATTTATCAGGCGGATGAGGAGAAGGCCCGGGAGATGGACCAGGAGTCCCAGAAATTCCGGCGGGTCACCATGAAGGTGCTGACCATGCAGCTCAATTCCACCAGCGTCATGGACATCATCGCCTACGGAGGGGCGGCGGCGGGCATGATCGTCACCCTGTGGGAGCTGGCGGGGGGAAGGGTGAGCCTTCACGGAGCGCTGATGCTCATCCTTCTGGCCTCCGAGTTCTTCATCCCCTTGCGCCTTCTTGGCTCCTTCTTCCACATTGCCATGAATGGCATGGCAGCCAGCGACCGGATCTTTGCCCTGCTGGACCTGCCTGAGCCTGCGCAGGGAGAAGAAATCCTGGCGGGAGGACAGACGGACCTGGCATTTGAGAACGTGTGCTTCTCCTACGGGGAGGACAGGCAGATACTGGACCAGGTGTCCATGGAGTTCCCGGCGGGGAGCTTTACCTCCATCGTGGGGGCCTCGGGCTGCGGCAAGAGCACGGCGGCCGGCATCCTCATGGGGAGGAACAGAGGCTATAGAGGCAGCGTGAGGATACAGGGAAAAGAGCTGTCCCATATCCGGGAGGAAAGCCTGATGGACCAGATCACCATGGTGAGCCATAACAGCTGGCTCTTTAAAGGCACAGTGGAGGACAATCTGCGGATGGGAGCGCCGGACGCCGGGCAGGAGGAGATGGAGGAGGCCCTGAGGAAGGTCAGACTGTGGGATTTCCTGGCCGGGCAGCAGGGCCTTCAGACCCCTGTCCTTGAAAAAGGCAGCAACTTCTCCGGCGGCCAGTGCCAGAGACTGGCCCTGGCAAGGGCCCTGCTCCACGACACGCCGGTGTACATCTTTGACGAGGCCACCTCCAACATTGATGCGGAGAGCGAGGAGATGATCATGGAGGCCATCCGCCGCCTGGCCGGGGAGAAGACGGTCATCCTCATCTCCCACCGGCTGGCAAATGTGACCGGGTCGGACCGTATCTATTTGATGCAGGACGGCAGGGTGGCGGAGAACGGCACCCACCGGCAGCTCCTGGAGAGGAAGGGACAGTATGAGAAGCTGTACAGGACCCAGATGGAGCTGGAGCAGTATGGAAAAGAACAGTATGGAAAGGAGGCGGCAGTATGAGCGGAGAAAACGGAAAAGCAAAAAGCGTGCAGCCAGGCAGCGGTGAGATGAGAAACACCCCCATGCGGCGTAGCGGCATCAGAATCATGGGCCGCCTCGTGGGGCTGGTGACCCCGCTTCTGCCGGTCATGCTCCTGGCAATCCTTCTGGGAACGCTGGGCTATCTGTGCGCCATCTTTCTCACCATCCTGGCAGGATTTGGGCTGCTGCACATCCTGCTGGTGGCCGCAGGCGTGGAGCTGAACCCGGGGACAGCGGGGCTTCTCCTGGGGATGGAGCCGGGGACACTTTTTGTCCTCCTCATTGTCCTGGCGGTGGCCAGGGGCGTGCTCCACTATGGGGAGCAGTACTGCAACCATTTTATCGCCTTTAAGCTGCTGGCCATCATCAGGCACAAGGTGTTTGCCGCCCTGAGAAGGCTCTGTCCGGCCAGGCTGGAGGGGCGGGACAAGGGCAACCTGATATCGGTCATCACGTCGGACATCGAGCTTCTGGAGGTGTTTTACGCCCACACCATCTCCCCCATTGCCATCGCCGTAGCGACCTCCCTTGTGATGGTGCTGTTCATCGGGCAGTTTTCCCCGGCGGGGGCGGTGCTGGCGCTGGCAGGCTACACCGCGGTGGGAGCTGTGCTCCCCCTTGTGTTCGGAAAAAGAGGAGGCGGGGCCGGCATGGAGTTTCGCAGCGCCTTTGGGGACCTGAACAGCTTTATCCTGGACTCCCTGCGGGGGCTGGACGAGACCATCCAGTACGGCCAGGGAGAGAGGAGAAGAAGGCAGATGGAAGAGCGGTCAGACAGCCTGGGCGCTCTGCAGAAAAATCTGAACCGCCTGGAGGCGTCCCAAAAGTCGGTCACCAACCTGGTCATCCTTCTCTTTTCTCTTGCCATGCTCCTTCTCATGATAGTCACGAAGCAGGCCGGGGAGGCGGACCTGGTGGGTATGGTCATCGCCACCATTGCCATGATGGGCTCCTTTGGTCCTGTGACAGCTCTCTCCAACCTGTCCAACAATCTGAACCAGACGCTGGCGGCAGGCGAGCGTGTCCTGTCCATCCTGGAGGAGGAGCCCCAGGTGGAGGAGGTAAGCGGAAGGGAGCACACAGATTTTGGGGGAGCGCAGGCCGAGAAGGTCAGCTTTGGATACGGGGAGGAGGAAATCCTGTGGGACTACTCTGTGGAGATACCCAAGGGAAAGGTGATCGGCATCCACGGGGCCAGCGGCTCCGGGAAGTCCACCTTCCTGAAGCTTTTGATGCGCTTCTTTGACGTCCGGGAGGGGAAGATCCTCATTTCCGGCAGGGATGTGCGGGAGATCAACACAGCGGACCTGCGGGAGATGGAGTCCTATGTGACGCAGGAGACAAGCCTTTTCCACGACTCCATCGCCGCCAATATCGCCGTGGGAAAGCCCGGGGCGTCCATGGAGGAGATCGTGGAGGCAGCGAAAAAGGCCTCTGTCCACGACTTCATCCTGTCCCTGCCAAAGGGCTATGAGACGGAGGTGGGAGAGCTGGGAGACACCCTCTCAGGGGGAGAGAGGCAGAGGATAGGCATTGCCAGAGCCTTTCTCCACGATGCACCCTTCCTTCTCCTGGATGAGCCTACCAGCAATCTGGACTCTCTGAACGAGGGTATTATCCTGAAGTCTCTGGAGGCGGAGAAGAAGGACCGGACCGTGGTGCTCGTGTCCCACAGGAAATCCACCATGAACCTGGCGGACACAGTGTACGAGATGGACAAAGCCTCCCGTCCCGGTCAGGAGAGGGAGGCCATGTAGTGCTCAAGGAGCTGGCTGATCTGAAGGTTCAGGCTTTCAGGCAGCCGGCTTTTGTCTTCTTCTTTTTTGAACTTCAGCCACAGGTGGAGGCGCCGGTATCCGGCGCTTCTTTTCTGCCTGGCGGCAGCTCTCTTCCCGGCTGACAGGGAAGATGTTTCGCCTTCCCCGGCCGCGCGGAGACGGACAAGGACCCGTCTCTGTTCAAAGAGGGGGACCAGGACATAGTACAGCCGGTCGTCCGAAAAGGACAGGTATCCGGCCTCCTGTCCCGAGATGTCCTTCAGGTAGAGGCGGCGGTCCCTCACGCCTGACGGGAAGAGGGGCGCATCTGCCGGCAGGGAGCCTGGGAGACCGGGAAGCCCCTTTCCCTTTGTCTCCAGCATGGCGGGAAAATAGTAAATCTCCTGACCCTCCCGGTCGGAGGTGGTCCTGGCCGCCAGCTCCTTAAGGAGGGAGGAGGCGTCTATGTACTGCTGGGCCAGCAGGTAGGTGAGGTCCGCATGGAACCGGCTGCGGCAGGAGGGGGAGGAGGCTCTCTCCAGGGAGGCATCGACCTCGTCCAACAGCTCCTTCCCGCACAGGTAGATGCTGCGCAGAAAGAGGGGGAAGTCCTCCTCTGTGGTCCAGAAGTATCGGCCTCTGGCGGCAGTGAAGGTGCCGATCACCTCCCCCTCGCTGTCCTCGGCGCAGCAGAGGATGTCCCGCTCCCGATAGGCGTGGCTGTTGACCGGGGCGTCCCAGGCGCTGCGCCGGGCAGCGGTTCGGCGTGAACGGTGACAGGTATCCCTGCGGCGGAATACGCCTGAGGCAGTCTCAGGCCCGGCCAGGGAGGAGGCGCCTGCGGGCCAGGTCCTCTTGAGAAGGGCGTAGGCGGCGTTGACCTGCCAGGCCAGATGCAGGTCCTCCTCTGAGGGCCCCACGTCCGGGTGGAGCCGGTGCATGAGCTGACGGTATTTCCTTTTTATCTGGTCCGGTGCCGCGCCCGGGGAGACCCCCAGGATGCGGCAGGCTTCCTCGCGTGTCACGGTGCGCTGTCCTCCCTTTCCATCTGCCGGATCGGCAGACACTGTCCGGTATGTCTCTGTTCATTATAAATGATAAGAAAATTCTTTACAACGGCCGTGGCTTTTCATAAATGCATTTCACAGATATTTCAAAAACAGCCCCCTGAAAGTTTAAATTTAGTTTAAAAACCCGTTCTACAATGACAGATGAAAATTTGTGAAAAGAAAGGAATGGGAAATGATCGCTGCGAATGAGGAGCTGGTTATCAGTCTGTTTTACGGACGCGAAGTCCAAGAAAGGAAGCCGATATACCAATTGCTCCACCATTATACAGCTTAGCAAAAGTGCGAAGAGGATATCACAAATCATTGCTTTGATGATTCTGTGGTATCCTCTTTGTGGATTTCAGAATTTGTTTCTCAGCTTTCGGTATTCTCGCGGTGAATATCCTTTCAGCTTGTGAAAAAGCCGACTGAAATACAGCTGGTTATCATATCCGACGATTTTAGAGATTTCATTGATGGAATAGGTTGTTGTTTCAAGTAACATCTGAGCATTGCTGATCCGGATTCCTACGATGAATTGCATTGGTGTGGAACCGGTGTATTTTTTGAAATTCCGGATAAACCAACTGACACTCATGCCTCGTGAGGCTGCGTAATCCTCTATGTTGATGTCCTGATTATAATTTTCGCTGAAATAGGTAACTGCAGTGTTCATTTCCTGATCCAGGTATTCGTTTTTCAGAATATGTTCTCGTGTCAGTTCTCGGTGGAAAGTGATTAGTAGATGACGAAGCAGAAGAACAAGCATTTCCTCATAATCATCCTGACAGCGTTGGAGTTCGATGATAATACGCTTAAAAACCCGTTCATATTCCATAGATGTGCCGACTTGGAAAACCCGTTCTTTATCCGGAAATCCATATTGACGCAAGATATTTTTTACATTGCTGCCAGTAAAGTGAATCCAGTATACTTCTGTTTTATCTTCCCCATAATATTCATATTTCTGAAGTTCCTTCGGTCTGTACAGCACAATATTACCGGCGGGAACAATCGTTTCGTTATCTACATTGTCAAAATGAAAATGTCCACAACCGGCAGTGATATAGATGATCTGATAATCCAGGCGTCCCCTTGGACGGTAGGTTGGTAATTTTGGATGGCTGGAAAGGCGATAAGTACCACAGCTTCCTACAATCAGTGGGCGACTTTTGTCTTTGAAATCCATATGGGAGTGGTTCAGATAACCAGTATTTATATACATAGGGCAGCACCTCTTTTCCTACTTTTTACCATTGTATCATTTAGTGCATATTTTGTCTAATCCAATTCATAGACATATTTTGCGGATTAGGATAAGCTATGTATAGAAAAACAAAGAAACGTAAACAAAAAAGTAAAGAACAAGACTTGCTGTGGGAGAACAACGTATAAAAAAATGTATATGTATTGAAGGAGAGTTATTTATGATTGTACCACGTTATTATGAGGATTTAAGTGTACTGCATGAAAACACAATGCCAGCCAGAGCCTATTATGTTCCGGCATCCAAAAGAATGGACAACCTGGTGGAACACAGGGAAGAATCAGACCGTATGCAGTTATTAAACGGAACTTGGAAATTTCAGTATTATAACAGCATCTATGATATTCAGGAATCTTTTTTTGAGAAGGATTATGATACAGAAAACTTTGACGAGATTCAGGTTCCGAGTGTATGGCAGATGGCAGGATATGACACACACCAGTATACAAACATCCGGTATCCGTTCCCATTTGATCCACCGTATGTACCACAGGATATCCCGTGTGGAGCATATGCACATACTTTTGACTATCATAAAGATGAAAATGCACCAAAAGCCTTTTTGAATTTTGAAGGTGTAGACAGCTGCTTTTATGTATGGGTCAATGGTTCTTATATAGGGTACAGTCAGGTTTCTCATATGACCAGTGAGTTTGATATCACCGACCTCCTTCAGGACGGAGAGAACAGCATAGCAGTTCTGGTCATGAAGTGGTGTGACGGTTCGTATCTGGAAGATCAGGACAAATTCCGTATGAGTGGAATTTTCCGGGATGTGTACATTTTGAAACGTCCGGAGCAGGCAATCAGCGATTATCATATAAAAACAAAGATTGAGGATATGCTTGCAAAGATAGAACTTGATGTGAAATTCTACTCTCCGGCAAATGTAAAAATTTCGATTGAAGATAAAAATGGAGCAGTTGTCGCAGTAGGAAGTATTACCGAAGAAGGAACAGCGGTGTTAGAGATTGCAAGTCCGGAGCTTTGGAATACAGAAAATCCATACCTGTACAAACTGATCCTTGAAACAGAAAATGAAGTAATTGTAGATCATATCGCACTCAGAAAGATAGAGATCAAAGATCAGGTTATTTACTTAAACGGACAGAAGATTAAATTCCGTGGTGTCAATCGACATGATTCTGATCCGGTTACTGGATTTACAATTAGTGTGGAACAGATTACAACCGATCTTACGCTAATGAAGCAGCACAATTTTAACGCTATCCGTTCCAGCCATTATCCGAATGCACCATTCTTCTATGAAATGTGTGACAAGTATGGATTTATGGTGATAGATGAAGCAGATATAGAGGCTCATGGACCATTTATGCTCTACAGAAAAGAAGACACGGATTACAATCGATTCAAGCGGTGGAATGAAAAGATTGCCGATGATCCGGCATGGGAATCAGCTATCGTTGACCGTGTGAAACTCATGGTAGAACGTGATAAAAACCGTTTTTGTATTGTCATGTGGTCAATGGGAAATGAAAGTGCTTATGGTTGCAACTTTGAAAAAGCACTTGCTTGGACAAAGAAATTTGATCCGGACCGTATCACACAGTATGAGAGTGCAAGATACCGTAATTATGATGAAACATATGATTACAGCAACTTGGATGTGTACAGCCGTATGTACCCGGCACTTTCCGAGATTCAGGAATATCTGGACAAGGACGGAAGCAAACCATTCCTTCTGGTAGAATATTGCCACAGCATGGGAAATGGCCCTGGAGATTTTGAAGATTACTTCCAGATGATACAGGATAATGATAAAATGTGCGGCGGCTTTGTCTGGGAATGGTGTGACCATGCGATTGCTCATGGCACTGCTGAGAATGGAAAGACAATCTATGCCTACGGAGGAGATCATGGCGAAGATATCCATGATGGCAATTTCTGCATGGATGGATTAGTATATCCGGACAGAACTGCCCACACAGGACTTTTGGAATACAAGAATGTCTATCGTCCGGCAAGGGTGGTTTCTTATGATAAAGAAAGTGGAGAGCTGGTACTTCACAATTATATGGATTTTGATGACCTGAATGATTATGTAAACATCGGTTATGAACTGACGCAAGATGGTCTTGTAATCGGAAAAGGTAAACTTTCAGAAGTGTCTGTGGCACCACACAGTGAAGGAAAGACAAATCTGAAAGTCAATGTTCCAGAAAGCGGAAAATGCTATTTAAAACTTATTTACCATCTGAAAAAAGAAATGCCACTGTTAGAGGAAGACCACATTCTGGGATTTGATGAAATTGAGGTAAGTCAGAAAGATGCAAAATGTCAGCTCGCAGAGAAATGGATGGAAAAAACAGCAACGAACTCTGAATTACAGGTGAATGAAAATGATACACAGATTCATATCAAAGGTCGTGAATTTTCCTACACCATAGACAGACGTACGGCTCTCTTTACAGAGATGAAATTTGCAGGACGGGAATATCTGAATCATCCGATGGAGTTGAATATTTGGAGAGCTCCAACAGATAACGATATGTACATCAAGTCTGAATGGAAGAAAGCTCACTATGATAAGGCTTACACAAGAGCCTATACGACAGAGGTTGCACAGGGAAAACATGGTGTGAAGATTACAAGCCATGCTTCCGTTGTGGCAGAGACGGTACAGAAGATTCTTGATGTGACGATTACATGGAAAATAGCTGCTGCAGGAAAGATTGATGCAGATATAGCAGTAACAAAAGATGGAGAGTTCCCGGATCTTCCGAGATTTGGAGTGAGAATGTTTTTGGATAAGAAACTTTCGGATGCCAGATACTTTGGAATGGGACCACAGGAGAGCTATCGTGATAAACATCAGGCAGCGAGTCACAGTCTGTACCGGGCAAATGTAGGGGATTTACATGAGGACTATATCCGTCCACAGGAAAACGGAAGCCATTATGATTGTGAATATGTAGAGCTTAACAACAGCCGATATGGAATTGTGGCATCCGCAGAAAAGGCGTTTTCATTCAATGCTTCTTATTATACACAGGAAGAACTTGAGAAGAAAACGCATAATTATGAATTGACAGAATCAGACAGCGTGGTATTTTGTGTTGACTATGCATTAAATGGAATAGGTTCTAACAGTTGTGGTCCGGTTGTATTGGATCAGTATCGATTTAATGATGTATTATTCCGGTTCCAGTTTACTCTGGTTCCGTATGTAAAGGGATAATAAAGTTTTAAGTAACCCGTTAACAAGGAAGGAGAGTCTGGGTGTTTTGTAAAGTCCGGATATACAGAACAATCAGACAAAAACAAAGCAAAAAATTTAGAATTAGGCACCATACTGTTAGGCATCTTGAGATTCTAAGTGCGATGAATATGAGGAGCAAAAGAATTCTATGGAAGAAAAAAAGTATTTAAAATGGTATAACAAAATTGGATATGGTTCAGGTGATATCGCAGGTAATGTAGTCTATGCGTTCCTGACATCTTTTATGATGGTCTATCTGACAGACTTAGTAGGACTTGCTGCTGGTGTCGTAGGTACCCTGATTGCCGTATCAAAATTATTTGATGGTTTTACAGATATATTCTTTGGATCAATGATCGACAAAACACACAGCAAAATGGGAAAAGCAAAGCCTTGGATGTTGTATGGCTATATTGGATGTGCCATTACATTAGTCTGCTGTTTTGCAGTACCAGTCAGCTGGGGAACAACCGCTAAATATGCATGGTTCTTTATTTCTTATACACTGTTAAATGGTGTGTTTTATACAGCTAATAATATTGCATATTCAGCACTTACATCACTCATCACAAAGAACAGCAAAGAACGTGTGCAGATGGGATCTTACCGTTTCATTTTTGCATTTTCAACAAGCGTTCTGATTCAGGCAATTACAGTTGGATTTGTAGATAAGTGTGGTGGAGATGCAGCTGCATGGAGAACTGTAGCAATTATTTATGCAATTATTGGTCTTATTGTAAATACAATTTCTGCTCTTTCTGTTAAAGAACTTCCAGAAGAGGAACTTAACGAAGGAGAAGTAAAAAATGAGGATGAGAAGTACGGAATGGTACAGGCATTTAAGCTTCTTATCAAAAACAAATATTACATGATGATCTGTGGAACTTACATTTTACAGCAGTTATACAGTGCCATGATTGGAGCCGGTATTTATTACATGACATGGGTACTGAAAAACAAAAACTTGTTCGGACAGTTTGCATGGGCAGTTAATATTCCACTGATCATTGCTTTGATTTTCACACCAACTTTAGTTGGTAAGTGGAAAGGTATGTACAAACTGAACTTAAGAGGTTATATCTTAGCAGTTATCGGTAGAGCACTTGTTGTTGTTGCCGGATATATGGGTAGCGTTCCGCTGATGATGGCATTTACGGCTCTTGCAGCATTAGGACAGGGACCATGGCAGGGAGATATGAATGCGGTTATCGCATCCTGCTCTGAATACACTTATCTTACACAGGGAAAGAGAATTGACGGAACTATGTACTCTTGTACGTCTCTTGGTGTAAAGATCGGTGGAGGTATTGGAACAGCTGTTGTTGGATGGATGCTCGAGTTCAGCGGCTATGTAGGAACAAATGCAACTCAGCCACAATCAGCACTTGATATGATGCAGTTTATGTATCTGTGGCTTCCATTAATCTTTGATGTATTGATTATGTTTGTACTTTCAAGAATGAATGTAGAAGGTGCAAATAAGAAACTGAAAGCAGAAAAAGGGATTACTGCAGATGAAGTAACAGATGCATCAGACATGGAGTAAGATTTGAAGGAAAAAGCATTGTCTGATTGAATCTTCAATTAGACAATGCTTTTACATATGAAGAAGCAATTGGAATGCTTAACGGGATGGCTGCCCATGCTGACTGGGCAGAGGAATGGATGCCAAAATACGAGATTACAGACAGTAATATTCATTCTATCGTACAGAAAGAAATTGGGATTGTATTTACGAAAGTCCTGGAGGATGCAGGAGTTTATAAGAGAACAGAGGAAGGGAAAGCTGCATTCAAAAGATTTATTGAAAGTTTATAAAAAAAGGACCACTTCATTTTTGTGAAATGGTCTTAAGAAAAAATATTCAGTTTTCACAAAATAGTCCTTTTAGTATTTATACATGATATGGATGCTCAAAATAGTCAGCGTAGAATACTAAAAGGTCGTTCAGATATTTTTTAAGATTGCTCATTTGCGATTCCTCCTTTCCTTGTTTACAAGTTGATTATAGGATAGATGAAAAAGGATTGCTTGCCAAATCGAAAGAAGATATAGACAAATGTTGCAAAGGGGAGTATTTCATGCAGTTAAAATATGTTGACACAAAAGAGGAGATCATAGCAGTAAATAAAAAGTCAAAACATATTGAACCACATCTTCATAATGCACTGGAGATTGTTTGTGTAACAAGTGGAACATTAGAGCTTGGTGTCGGACAGGAACTTTACCATATGGAAAAAGGAGATATAGGCTTTGTATTTCCGGATATTATTCATCACTATCAGGTACTGACACCCGGTGTAAATAAAGCGACTTATCTGATCGCATCGCCCTTTACGATTGGTAAATTTGCAGATATCATGCAGTCCATGGCTCCTGAATATCCAGTTATCAAAGCGGAAAAGGTTGAGCCGGAGGTATATAGGGTTATCAATGCGATCTTAGAGACAGAACAGTCGGATATTACAGTCGCACAGGCTTATCTTCAAATTGTGTTGGCACGCTGCATAGGAAAACTGAATCTGGTAGAGAAGAGCCATGTGGGGAGCAATGACCTTATTTACCAGACGGTTTCCTATATATCAGCAAATTTCAAAAAGAAGCTTTCACTGGAAGAGATGGCGAAAGACCTTGGAGTAAGCAAATATGTCTTATCCAGACTCTTTTCCAAAACATTTCATAGGAATTTCAACCAGTATCTTAACGATGCAAGGCTCAACTACGCATGTCATCGTTTGGAAAATACGAGTGATTCTATTACAAATATTTGCCTGGATAGTGGCTTTGAAAGTCAGAGAACATTTAACCGGGTATTTAAGGAAAGACATAAAATATCGCCTAGTGACTATCGGAGCACATGTGTAAAAGATATATTGTCATAAAAGGTTCTGCTGATAGAATAATTTACTTTGATTTCACGCCGTTATGTATTTGATTTTATGTGCGTATGATACGATATTACAATGGTCGTAGAAAATAGATTTTTCAGAAGTAAAAGAACAAGGCGTACTCTAAAGAAAAAGAAAGGCAGGGCATATATGAATATGGGAAATTCCATAATTGATTTTAACGAGAAAAAAGGGTTCATCTGCGATATGGATGGTGTGATTTATCATGGCAATCAGATATTGCCAGGTGTTCCAGAATTCATTCAGTGGTTACATGATGAAAAGAAGGAATACTTATTTTTGACAAATAATAGCGGGTATACACCACGGGAATTAAATCAGAAACTGGCAAGGATGGGACTTGATGTGCCGGAAGAACATTTTTATACCAGTGCATTGGCAACAGCAGCTTTTTTAAAAGAACAGGCGGCAGGATGTTCAGCATTTGTGATAGGAGAAGCCGGTCTGTTAAATGCACTTTATGATGTAGGTATCACAATGAATGATGTGAATCCGGATTATGTTGTTGTGGGAGAGGGACGATCCTATTCATTGGATACATTAACAAAAGCAACGAATTTGGTCCTGAAAGGTGCAAAGCTGATCGGAGCAAACTCAGATGTTTCCGGGCCGATTGAGAACGGCATTGCACCAGCTTGTCGGGCGTTAGTTGCACCAATCGAAATGGCAACAGGTACACAGGCATATTTCTGCGGAAAACCGAATCCGCTGATGATGCGAACAGGATTAAATATGCTTGGATGTCACTCAGCAGAAGCAGTAATGGTTGGGGACCGCATGGATACAGATGTGATTTCAGGTATGGAAAGTGGTATGTCTACAGTACTGGTTCTCTCAGGGTGTTCAACGAAGGATACACTTAAAACTTATGCGTATCGTCCAACTATGGTTTTGAACGGTGTGGGGGATATTGCTGCGATGGCAAAGGCAAAAGCAGAGTAATAAATTTGTTAGAAGCAAGTTAAAATACGTGTGGGGAGAATTTAAACAAAATTAAAAAATTTATAGGAAACAGGTAAAAAAATATTGACCGATGGTTACTATCGGAGAGTATACTTCTTTTTGTAAAGGTGTATTATGGAGAGAAAATCATAATGCATCCTTACAAAAAGAAGTATGCTTTGGTCTTGAGAGAAAAGCGGACGAAGTTAGTAAAAAGGACTCAACAAATTGTAACACAAAACACAGATGTACATACCGTTAAGCCCAGTAAAATCAAGGCATGAGGGGAACGTGCTCCATTTTAGTATCCCATCTGGTGGGGCGATATGCCCATGGCTGTCTACAGCTTTCTGGAGGAGTACGACCTGTCAGGAAAGACGGTCATTCCCTTTGTCACATCCGGGGGCAGCGGATTTTCCGATACGGTGAGCCGGATCGGGGAGCTCCAGCCAGGTGCGGACGTGCAGGAGGGAATAGCCGTCAGCGCCTCGGGAGCCATGGACGCCCGGGAGGAGATACGCTCCTGGCTGGATGGGCTGGGATAGCTGAGCTGGCTTTGCTCTGCGCTTCCCTTATGCCGGATGTCTGCGGCGTAGTCGCACTCTCTCCGATGCACTGTATATGGGGAGGCATGCATGGGAATAGAGGCATGGCGTCGAAAACTTTTTCATCCGCATCGGAATTCACATACAGGGGAAAGGATTTTCCATGTATGACAGCCCATCTGAAATATGGGCCGGCAATCCGGAACCTGATCCTCCACCGGCAGTTCGAGTTATCCTACATCTACGAAGGGCCGCTGAAACAATTTGATGAGGATACGGCCATCCGTGTGGAGAACATCCGGGGAAGCATTCTGTTCATTTACGCAAAGAAAGACATCATGTGGCCCAGCAAAGAGGCGGTCACATTCTTGTCCCTTTAAATCCGCCTAAGCTGAAAATGTTTAAAATAGAGAGACAATATCCGGAAGAATGCCGGCGTAGCCGCGAAGACGCGTTCCGTAAAACAGTGAAATGGATATCGGCTATATGATATACGCTATACAATATACAGAAGGCTCCAAAAGGAGCCTTCCTGAGTTTCATCGGACTTATTTGTGACAGCTTCCTCTGTTCTTACAATTTCCACCCCGCAGCTTCTTTCCTGACCTCCAGGAAATCCCGATAGATACCGGGCGTATCCTTGAGTTCTTCGTGGGTCCCCTTCTGCACGATCCGTCCCTCGTCCAGCACAAGGATCTGGTCGGCCTTCTGCACGGTCTTCAGCCGATGGGCGATCATCAGGATCGTCTTGTCACACATCAGCTCCTCCATGGCTTTCTGCAGCTTATCTTCGTTTTCCGGGTCAACATTTGCCGTGGCCTCGTCAAAGATAATGATGGGCGCATTTTTCAGCATGGCCCGGGCAATGGAGATGCGCTGCTTTTCACCGCCTGACATCGTGGCGCCTCCCTCCCCGATCACTGTGTCGTAGCCTTTCGGCAGAGCAGAGATGAAATCATGGCAGCAGGCTTTTTTCGCCGCGGCGACAACCTGTTCGTGGTCAGCGTCCGGCTTCCCGAATTTGATATTGTTCTCGACCGTATCCGCAAAGAGATATACGTTCTGGAATACCATGCTGATCTGGTCCATGAGGGATTCCAGTGTATACTCCCGGATATCTGTGCCGCCGATGCGGACAGAGCCGCTGCCTACGTCCCAGAACCGGGCGATCAGACTGCACAGAGTGGTCTTTCCGGAACCGCTTGGGCCTATGATGGAAGTGGTGGTGCGGTCCGGTATCGTTACATTTACATTTTTGAGTATCGGTCTCTTATCATAAGAAAAGCTCACATGATCGAAAGAAATGTCATGCTTTTTGGGATATACCGGTCTTCCGGTACTGTCCATTTCCGGGATCTCGTCAATCTGCTCCGCATGGTCGATGGAGCTTCCGACGACACGCAGCAGGGATACAGCGCTTCCCGTTGACTGGATCTGCGAGAAGACCAAAAAGGAGATGACAACGGTCATCAGGGCATCGGAAAGCGCCATGCTCCCGTTCAGGCAGAAAATGATCCCGGCGCCCATGGTCAGCACAGAAAACAGATGCAGGCTTAACTCCTGGGCAACCATATAAGGGGTGAAGAGGCGCTCAATGTCGAGATTGCTCTTCCGGTTATATTCCAGCGCTTCCCTGACCCGGCGGTCACCTTTTCCGGTCAGATTAAAGGACTTGATCACGCTCATCCCCTGTATCTGCTCCAGCACCGCGTCCACAAGCTGCGCCTCGGATTCTTGGCGGCGGGGCGTCACCTGAGCGGATTTTTTCTCCATGGCGGAAGTGATGAGCAGGTAGAGCAGTGTGCCTGCGAGGGCAAGAAGCCCGATGCGCCAGTCGAATCCGAACACACAGAGTAGAAATACAAGGGAATTGATAAAACCGCTGAGGATATTGACAAGCACCACAGGCCCGTTGCTTTCCACCACATCAAGCACGGTAGTGGAGATACCGGTGATCTCGCCAAGGCTCCTGTCATTAAAATATCCCATGGGAATCCGTTTCAGTTTGTCGCCGATGGCAATTCTTTTATTTGCGACCATGAAGTACCCCGCGTGTGTCTGCTGAAGCTGGGTGAAGCGGTTGATGAGAGCCCTCCCGGCTATGCTGGATACGAGAAGCAGGAGAGCGGTCCACGCCGCGCGGTATGTCCTGTCCCCGCCGGTGAGGGCGAGCACGATGAAATAGATCGCCGCGATCTGGAACATGTGGAATACTGCGTAAAAGAAGCCCCAGAAAATGGATTTGTTGATGTTTTTCTGTTCGTCTCCTGCAAACTGATAAAGCTTTTTCAATACTGCGATCATGCTGCGTCACCATCCTTTGCTCCGATATGTGCCTGCCACATTTCATGGTACAGACTGCTCCGCTCTAAGAGTTCCTCATGTGTCCCGGCTGCCGTTATCCGTCCGGCCGACACGACAAATATCTTGTCCGCGTCCGTGATGGTGGAGAGGCGGTGGGCGATGACAATGACAGTCTTCCCTTTTACCAGCCTGGCCACAGCCTTCTGGACCACAGCCTCATTTTCGGGATCGATATATGCGGTGGCCTCGTCCAGGATCACGATGGGGGCATCTTTTAGCATGGCCCGCGCGATGGCGATCCTCTGGCGCTCCCCGCCGGAGAGATGAGCGCCTCCTCCGCCGACCACGGTGTCGTAGCCGTTCTCCAGTTTCCGTATGAAAGGATCGCAGCCTGCGGCTTTAGCCGCGGCCTCCACCTCCCTGTCGCTGGCCCCGGGTTTTCCCATGCGGATGTTCTCCCTTACCGATTCATTGAACAGATAGTTGTCCTGGGAGACAAACGCAGTCTGTTCGTAGAGCTGGGAAAGAGGAATGTCTTTCAGGTCATGTCCGCCCAGGGTAATCTTTCCCTTCTTCACATCCCAGGATCCTGCGATCAGCTTTGCAATCGTTGATTTCCCGCTGCCTGACGGACCGACAAACGCAGTCATGGTTCCGGACGGGATGGACAGAGAAACGTCATGCAGGATTTCCTGATCCGCATGATAGCCGAAGGACACATGATCCAGCCGGATATCCTCAGAGCTGAAAGATACCGGCGTCATGCCGTGCTGCTGTTCTTCGCTGCTTAAGATGGAGTCAACTTCACCTACGATGGTCCCCACCTTTGCCAGACTGTCCACGAAATCCATGGCGGCAAGCAGAGGGCCGGCAATGCCCAGGGAGAGGATGATAACAGTAATAAAAGTTTCGATATCCAGGGAACCACCCAGATACATGGCCCAGCCCACAGGAAGAATGGTGATCAGTGTCGTAGGCGCCAGCGTCCGCGAAATGGATACCGGGAGCTGGCAGCTCTTCATCCACTGATAGAAGTAGGATGCGTTTGCGAGCACTCTTTGGGAAAATTTTTCATAGGAATTTTTTCCCTGGTTAAATGCCTTGATCACCTCAATGCCGCCGATATATTCCACGATGGTGGAGTTCATTGCCTGCGTAACCTTGACGGACCCTTCATATTGTTTCCCGTAATTGGTCATCACAGCCATCATGAACGCCATTCCCACAGGAATGGAGACAAGGGAGAGGAGCGCCATCCGCCAGTCAAGGACAAACAGATAGATCAGAATGCACACCGGCGCCAGTATGTTGGACGTCATCTCCGGCAGAAGGTGGGCCAGCGGCCGTTCCATGCTCTCCACCTGGTCTACGATGATCTGCTTCAGCTGGCCGCTGGGGGTGTCCATGACGGTTCCCAGAGGGAGCTTCGGAAGCTTGGCAAGGATACGCTCCCGGATATTTTTTAGGATAGCAAAGGTCGCTTTGTGCGACATGGAGAGTGCGAGCGCGTAGAGGACCGCCCGCAGGATGTAGCCTCCCAGTGCCAGGCAGCACCAGAACAGATAAAATGAAGTGTCCTGCTCAGAATGGATGAGCCCGATGATGATCTGCGCTGCTGCAAAATACGGCAGTACGCCGCATAAGACGCCGACGGACGCGGAAAGGACTGCCCGTATCAGTCCGCCGTGATATTGTTCCCCAAGCTCCCAAAGCCGGAGCATAGGACTTTTTTCCTGCATAAAAATTCCTCCTTTTAAGTTAGAAAAAGCTAACCGTATATTTTATAAAAAGACCGCCGCCTGCGGTACCGGACAGGAAACGGTCTGATTACCGGTGATCGCTGTTCCTGCTGTAGTCAGAAACCGGAAGTACTTCCCGGAACCTCCTGCTCCGGGTTGAATATAGTGGTAAATCCCTGCATGTGATAGCGGTTGAGAAGCCGGATGTATTTGTCTGCGTCAGCCTTCTTCATCCTGTGCCGCACGACCTCGAACATGCCGTTGAAATAGGCGGTCGTGACAATGTGGATAAATTCCTCGGTGATCAGTCCAGATTTTACGCTCTCGCATCCAATGACTTCCATATATTTGTAAGTGTAATCTACTTCAATGTCTACCAGCTTATCCAGAAAGGCAGAGAAGCGGGTGCCCTCCGCACAGTCCAGGAGAAGCCGGAATTCATCAAAATGATCGTAAATAAAATCCAGCATATCAATCTGATGCTCAGACGTATACTTCCCCATTTCGGCTCGCTGTGTATCTTCGTTCAGATTGTGGAAATCCTTCTGTATCTTTAAAAACATTTCCGTGAGCTGGCCGGCAGCGGGACCGACGATCGCCTCAAAAAGCCCCTCCTTGTCTCCAAAGCGGGTATAGATGGAGCCGGTGCTGGTGCCGGCCTCCTGGGCGATGACTCGCAGGGAGGCATCTTTATAGCCCTTTTCTAAAAATTCCTTCTTGGCGCAGGAAAGTATCGCTTCATATACGCCTTCAATCTGTTTTGCCATAGTGGTGCCATTTCCTTTCAACTAATCCATAACACTGTTTTGAAACGCTGTTATGATTATAAATAATTTCAGGGTATATGTCAATAGAAGTTATTGTGAATTATTTTATAACGCCAGAAAGGTGGTGCTGACGTGGCACCAAGAAGTACAAACGTAAATGTGCGGGTAGAACCAGAAGTTAAGGAGCAGGAGTTGTAAAGTTAGATCTTACACCGTAACGGTACATCCTGTATCGTTATGAGGGATGTGGCAAGAATTAATTTAGTTATGCGTTTTTGACGAAACGATGGAAAAATATATATTATAAATATAGTTTTTCCTGTCTAACACTAAAAACTATTGTATAAGCGATAAACTTTGGGTATAATAATGTAAACAGAAATGATGAACTGGGTGTTTTGTCCAGATTTTCTTTTACATGAAAGGAGGCATTCGCATGATTGTCAGACCGGACTATATTAAGGCAGTTTCGCCTTTTATTGACAAGCCTGTTGTGAAAATCCTTGCAGGTATTCGCCGGAGTGGGAAATCCACTATTTTCGAAATGCTCGCAGAAGAGCTTCGGAGCCGTGGGATTCCGGATGACCATATTATACAAAAAAGGTATACGGAAATGGATATCCCGGAAGATATATCTGCAGCGGATATGTACAGGGAACTGATGGAACAGCTTCAGGGAAAAGGGCACTGCTATCTGCTGTTGGATGAGATACAGGAAGTCAAAGGATGGGAACGATGTGTCAACAGCCTGTTTGAAGGGCAGAACGTTGATATCTATGTGACTGGCTCCAATTCAAAATTGATGTCCAGCGAATTATCCACGTATCTGACAGGGAGGTTCGTATCCATTCCTGTCTATACACTGTCTTTTAAGGAATATCTGGAGTTTAAGAGCCGGGATTCCCGTTCTGAAAAGGAATTGCTGGAGGAATATATCCGCTTTGGTGGCTTTCCCATCATTGCTTTGGGCAGGTATGACGAGCAGAGCGCCTACCAGATCGTCAATGGCATCTACCATACAGTAATCTCCAGAGATATTGTAAAGCGTCATCGGATCAACCGGCAGGATCTTTTTGACAGAGTGGTGAAGTATATTGTTGAAAATATGGGAAAGACTTTTTCCGCAAACTCTATCGCAAGATTTTTAAAAAGTGAGCACCGGACGGTTTCTGTAGAGTCCATTTATAATTATCTGCGCTGGCTGGAGCAGGCTTTTATCGTGTATCCCTGCCATCGCTATGATATCCAGGGGAAAAGTATTCTGAAGACGCAGGAAAAATACTACCTTGCGGATGTCACTCTAAAATATTGTCTTTTGGGTTATAACCGAAAGATGCTGGATGGTGCTATTGAAAATATTGTGTTCCTGGAAATGAAGCGACGCGGCTATGAAGTCTATATAGGAAAGAATGCAGCCAGAGAAATAGATTTTATTGGTGTGCGCCGTGATGAGAAGATCTATGTTCAGGTCTGTGTACAGCTTCCTGAAAATTCAGACCGGGAAATTGGCAACTTAATGGAAATCCCGGACCACTATCCGAAATACGTGGTGACAACAAATGGCATGGACGTTGGAATTGAGAATGGCATCCGGATCGTGCATCTGTCAGATTTCCTGCTTTCAGAACGTTGGTAGTTGAAAGTCGCTCATTTTTTTGTTGTAAGCTATGATAACTCACTCATTTTTTGCTGATGTTCATATAAAACTCGCTCATTTTTTGCGACAAATCTTGAATAATTCGCTCGATTTTTGTATAATATAGATACAGAGAGGAGCGATGTACATGCCGGAGACATATTTGAAGCGAAAAATAGACGGATATCTGCACTCATGGAAAAAAGATCCAAACCGGAAGCCGCTTATTGTGAAAGGACCGAGGCAGGTGGGAAAAACGGAGTCCATCCTCCATTTCGCAGAAGACACCTATCAAAGCGTGATCTATATCAACTTTGTGGAGGAACCCAAATACAAGCTCATCACGGAGAATGGCTACAAGCCGGAAGATATCATCCGCAACATTTCCCGAATGGATCCCTCCAAAAGGTTTGAACCCGGAGAGACGCTTCTGTTTTTCGATGAGCTTCAGGAATATCCGGAAATTGCAACTGCGTTGAAGTTCTTTAAGATCGACGGACGTTTTGACGTGATCTGCAGCGGCTCTCTGCTGGGGATTTCCTACAAGCGGATTGAAAGCAACAGTGTGGGCTATAAAATGGACTATAATATGTACTCCATGGATTTTGAGGAGTTCCTGTGGGCAAAGGGGTACGACCGTGCAGCAATCGAGGAGATGCTGTGGCACATGGAGACAGAGAAACCTTTCACGGAAGCCATGATGCGGGGATACAGTGATCTGTTTCTGGATTATTGCATCCTTGGCGGTATGCCTGCGGTTGTACGGGAGTATATCGAAAGAAATACCTTTGAGGGGACACTGGATATCCAGCGCCAGCTTCTGGAGGATTACAGAGAAGCTATCAGAAAGTATGCAGACGGAATGGATCAGACCAGGATTTTGAATGTGTTTGAGCAGATTCCTGTCCAGCTGGCAAAGGACAATAAGAAGTTCCAGATTTCCAAGGTCGCAAAGGGAGCACGGTTCAAGGACTACCGCGGCTGCATCGAATGGCTGCGGGACGCAGGGATCATTAACATCTGTTACTGCCTGAATTTCCCTGAACTTCCGCTTCGGGGGAATTATGACGATACCAAGTACAAGATTTATGTTTTTGATACGGGATTGTTCGTGGCGATGCTGGATGAAGAGGCGCAGGAAGATCTGCGGGCAAACAAAAATCTGGGTGTCTATAAAGGCGCTCTCTATGAAAATATTGTAGGGGAAGCGCTGACTAAAAGCGGGTATGGCCTGTATTACTACAAGAGAGAAGATTCTACGCTGGAAGAGGACTTTTTCGTGAGAACCAAAGAGGCGCTTATTCCTGTAGAAGTAAAAGCAAAACGTGGAACTGCGAAATCTCTCCGAACACTGATAAAAAGCGAACGCTATCCAGATATTCAATGCGGGATTAAATTTACAGGGGGGAATATTGGATACAGTGATGGAATCTATAGTTTCCCATACTTTTGTGCCTTCCTCTTAAAGGATTACCTGAAGCGTGCTTCGGCGCTGTTTGACAAACAAAATCTCCTGTGATACACTAACCTACAGTTCTCGGAGGGCTGGCTGCAGGAGCACAGGATCATGCAGACAGCCGGATAAGAGGCGGGCTTAAGATGCCCGTTCCTCGGAGGGAAAGTCATTCGGCGGAAATGATGGACCGGATAAGAGACGAGCCTTACGCTTGTTCCTTATCCGGTTTTTTCTTTGCGGACTGCATTTTGACCGGACTGTATTCCGGCTTTTCCGGCGCAGGCTCTTTCGGGGGAAGACACATTTTTTGCAGCAGGAGGATGAGAGAATGGATTTTCTGAGCGGGAAGATCAAGACCATTTATTTCAAGTATCTGTCAGCCGTCTTTGGAAGCGCGCTGATCACGTCCATCTACTCTATCGTGGACATGGCCATGGTAGGGCAGTACCACGGACCGGAGGGTCCGTCCTTTTCAGCACCATCCGGGGAAAAGCGGACGGGGATGTTCGGAAATCAAACGAGTATTTTACAGCCTCGGTGACAGGCTCCATCATTTTGGCGCTGATCATCTGGGCGGTCATCATCTGCTTTGACAGACAGCTCCTTCTTTTCTTCGGGGCACAGGACCATACGCTGACACTGGCCAGGGAATATGTGCAGCCTGTCAAGGCAGCCATCCCGTTTTTCCTTTTTAACCAGATGCTGGCCGCCTACTTAAGAAACGACAAAAATCCGGCGCTGGCCACAGGGGCCGTGCTGGCAGGAGGTATCTTTAATATCTTCGGGGATTACTTCTTTGTGTTTGTCTGCAATATGGGAGCATACGGCGCGGGGCTTGCCACAGCTATCGGCTCCACCATCAGCTTCCTGGCCATGCTGTCACACTTCTTTATGAAGAAGAACACGCTCCGCCTGGTGAGACCGGAGAGACTCCTCTATAAATTAAAAGAAATCACAGTGACCGGATTTTCCACCTTCTTCATCGATGTGGCCATGGGCATACTGACCATCCTTTTCAACCGTCAGATCATGATCTACCTTGGCACGAACGCCCTGGCGGTGTACGGAGTCATTGTAAATATCAGCACCTTCGTGCAGTGCTGCTCCTACAGTGTGGGGCAGGCTTCTCAGCCCATCATATCCACCAACTTTGGAGCGGGAAAGGGAGACAGGATACGGGAGACGCTGAAATACGCTCTGGGGACGGCAGCCTTTTTCAGCCTGTTCTGGACGGCTTTGTCGATGCTGATGCCAAATGTATTTATCCGGTTCTTCATGGCGCCCACGGCGGGGGTACTAAAGATCGCGCCTTCCATCTTCCGGTGCTACGGTCTCTCCTTTTTGCTCCTGCCGCTGAACATCTTTTCCACATACTATTTCCAGGCTCTGATGAAGCCGAGGGTGGCCTTCATCGCGTCGGTGGCCAGAGGGCTCGTGATAAGCGGCATCCTTATTTATCTGCTTCCGGCCACGTTTGGCGGAAATGCGATCTGGTTTGCCATGCCCATCACAGAGGCAGCCGTGGCTTTCTATGTGATCCATGAGATGGTAAAATATACAAAACAGCTCAGTACAAGGGAGGTATGAGTATGAACAGGATCATTACGATCGGACGTGAATTCGGAAGCGGGGGAAGGGAGCTTGGGCGCAGGCTCTCAGAAAAGCTGGGCATTGCCTACTACGACCAGGAGATCGTCAGCGAGATTGCCAGGCGGACAGAGCTGTCGGAGCAGTATGTGCAGTCCATTGTGGAGCATCAGCCGGCTGTCTCCTTCCCCATCCATATCGGCAGGAGCTTTTACCCGGCTCCCACGCCGGTCTTTGACCAGAGCATGTCGGTCTACCGGGAGCAGGCCCGCATCATCGAGGAGATGGCGCAGAAGTCGGACTGTGTCATCGTGGGCCGCTGCGGGGATTACATCCTCAGGGAGTATGAGCCCTTCCGCATCTTCGTCTATGCGGATATGGAGAGCAGGATGGAGCGGTGCCGCAGGAAGGCGCCTGAAGATGAGGAGATGACGGACAGGGAGCTTAAGCAGCATATCCTGGGCATTGACAAAAAGAGGGCGAAATACTATGAGTTCTACACGGGCCACAAGTGGGGCGACAGGCTGAACTTTGACCTTTGTATCAACACGTCCCGGACCGTCATCAAGGAGATGGTGCCGGCTCTGGCGAAATTGTTTGAAGCTTAAGATCTGATCTGGAGATTTCAGACCCGGCACGCTTTTGGGGGCTGCTCTGGGGCATCGATGTGGCGGGGGCTCTTGCATGCCTCCCGGGTATGAAGCTTTATGCGGAACAGGCATTGGCATTTGCGCTGACACTGTGTCACAATAAATGGAGAAAAGAAGAAATACAGTGTCAGGTGATGAACGGAGGTATGAAGATGAAGATCGTCATTTTACAGGGAAGCCCCAACAAAAAGGGGTCAACGGATATTCTGGCAGAGGAGTTTACAAGAGGAGCCAGGGAGGCGGGGCATGAGGTCCGCAGGTTTGACCTGACAGACCTCATCATCCACCCCTGCACGGGCTGTGTGGCCTGCGGGTACGAGGGGCCCTGCGTGCAGAAGGACGACAACCGGAAGGTGCGGGCAGCCATGCTGGAGGCGGACATGGTGGTCTTTGCCACGCCCCTCTACTACTACGGCATGTCCGCCCAGCTGAAGACCGTGGTGGACCGGTTCTGCTCCTACAACAGCAGCATCACGGGAAAGCACATGAAGTCCGCCCTCCTGACCGTGGCCTGGAACAGCGACGACTGGACCTTTGACGCCTTGGAGAGCCACTATCAGACCCTGGTGCGGTATCTGGACTTTGAGGACTGCGGCATGGTGCTGGGCAGAGGCTGTGGCAGCCCCTCGATGACAAAGAGAAGTCCCTACCCGAAGATGGCCTATGAGCTGGGGCGGGGACTGTAGGAAATAAGAGAAGAGGAGGTACAGGTTATGAAAGTGATACGTCTGAGCAACCATGTGGAAGTACCCCAGCTTGGCTTCGGGGTGTTCCAGATCACGGATGAGGAGGAGTGCAAAAGGAGTGTGCTGACAGCGCTCCGGACAGGGTACCGCCTCATCGACACGGCCGCCTGCTATGGAAATGAGAGGGCCGTGGGCGAGGCCGTGAAGGAGAGCGGCATAGCCAGAGAGGACGTCTTCCTCACGTCTAAAGTGTGGATACAGGATGCGGGGTATGAAAGGACGATGCGTTCTTTTGAGAAAACGCTGGAAAATCTGCAGACAGACTATCTGGATCTTTACCTGATACACATGCCCTACGGGGACTACTACGGGAGCTGGAGGGCCATGGAGGAGCTGTACAAGAAGGGAAAGGTCCGTGCCATCGGCGTCTGCAATTTTGAGGCGGACCGGCTGGTGGATCTGATCCTGAACAGCCAGGTCGTGCCCGCCGTGGACCAGGTGGAGCTCCATCCCTTCTGCCAGCAGAAAAAGCTGCGGGAAATCATGTACCACTATGACGTCACGCCCATGGCGTGGGCCCCCTTTGCAGAGGGAAGGGACGGGATCTTTACAAATGAGACCCTCTCGGCCATAGGGCAGCAGTACAGGAAAAAACCATCCCAGGTCATCCTGAGATGGCTTCGCCAGAGCAATATTATCGCGATCCCCAAGTCCGTTCACAGGGAGCGGATCGAGGAAAATTTTGACATTGACTCCTTCAGGCTGGAGGATGAGGACTTGGTCCGCATCAGTCAGATGGACAGGGGCGTAAGCCAGATACTGGACATCCGCAGTCTCCTGGAGGTGTACCGGCTTTTCCATATCCGGTTTGAGCAGTAGGCGTCAGGCCCAGGTGAAGTGCTCCTTCCCGGCGCCTGCCTCAAAGTGGTACCTGACAATGCCAAGATCGATCTTTGTGTAAAATCCCACGCCGGCCCTGACGGACACCTTGTCATCTGTCAGAGTGAACTGGAATTTCTGCTGGTTCATGGCCGTGGGAGCCAGAAGGGCGGCCTCGACCCCGGATGTAAACCAGTCCGGCGCGGGGCCGTCTGTCTTTGCCATCTTTTCTATGGCCTTTGACTTGTGGGGAACACCCTGGGTCTTCCCGTATCCAAGGGAGATGACAATGCAGAGCTTCTCCCCCTCGCCCACGGAAAAGGCGGAGCGTATCTTGCTGTAGGTCATGGCGACCCAGCAGGTGTTCAGCCCCAGCTGCTGGGCTTTCAGGACAAGCCTCTCCCCGTAGTATCCGCAGGCCTCCTCCAGGTCCGGGCCTTTTTTGCCGATCATGGCAATGTAGTTGGTGACGCCGCTGAATTTTCCATAATGAGCCATGAAGCTGTCAAAGGCTTTGGGCTCATTTTTTACGAGCTGGATGTGGAGGCCGCTCTCTTTGTTGCAGGCGGCAATCTCCTCCTCCAGGGGGCGTATCACATCCTCCCCCAGGGGTTTATCTGTGTACTGGCGCACACTGTGGCGCTGTCTTATTGCTTCCATGATAGTCATCATTGTTCATTTCCTCCATTTTCTTTTACGATGTGCTCCGGGCGGTGCTCCATGATCTCCTTGGCGTGTGTGAGCATCCGGAGCAGACGGTCCATAGCTTCGGTGTCCGCATCGAAATAGTAGAAGTTTTTTGTGCCTTCTTTTCTCATTTTCAGGAGTCCGGCTTCCCTGAGTATCTGTATATGATGGGAGACGGCGGGCCGGGAAAGATTAGTCCGCTCTGTAATGGCGCCGACCCGGACTCCGCCGCACTCTCCCATCCGCATCATTTCCAGGATAAGATGCTGCCGGTTTTCATCGCCCAGGGCGAGAAGAAGCTTCCGGCATCCCTGGAATTCCTCGGCCAGACGGTGGATTTTCTCCAGATGGAGTTCTTCCGTTGTTTTTTCCATAGCTGCACCTCCTTTGGTCCATCGGATTAAACCATTATACCATGTATTGCCGCCCGCGCCACATTGGTAAAGAAAATCGAGACGGACCGGGGCGATTGCAGTTTTTCAGATCCCTGTGATAAGATAGAGAAAGACAGGAAACGCCGCAAGGGCGGAAGAGCACGGGGAGGAAGGACAGCTCCCTGGAGGCCTTTGCCAGAGCTGTCTTACAAAAAACGCCGGAACATTGATGAGAACTCTCATAATACTTGTATCTTTTTTTCAATTGTGCTATCCTTTCCATATCCCCCATGGGGGGATATGGAAAGGAGGCCGATATCATGAACCAATCCCATACACAGGCGAATACTGATACTCACACACATGCCAATACCCACACCCAAGCCAATATCCACACCCATACCCACACCCACACGGAGACAAAAAAGGTCCTGGACCGCCTCTCCCGGGCCATAGGCCATATGGAAGCTGTCAAAAAGATGGTGGAGGAGGGGAGGGACTGCTCCGAGATACTGGTCCAGATCGCGGCAGTCAGGTCTGCTGTGAATAATATCGGAAAAATCATCCTGAAGGACCACATCGACCACTGCGTTGTGGACGCCGTGGAGACAGGGGACAGGAAAGTGCTGGAGGACCTCTCGGAAGCCATCGACCGGTTTGTCAAATAGGAGGTGGGAGCGTGAAAGAGAGTGGAAAAGGAAGCCTTTCTGTTTTCTGGGCCGTGCTGGCAGCAGCTCTCTACGCGGTCAACGCCCCGGTGGCCAAGCTGCTCCTTGAGGACGTGGAGCCGGCCATGATGGCGGGCCTTCTGTATCTGGGGGCCGGGGCCGGCATGCTCCTTCTGGGGATTGCCCGCAGGGGGACTGGCAGAGGAGGGGAGGAGAAGCGGCTCACGAGAAGCGACCTGCCCTACACGGCAGGGATGATCGCTCTGGATATTGCCGCGCCTGTTTTCCTCATGTTCGGCCTTACCATGACCACGTCGGCCAACGCCTCCCTGCTCAATAACTTTGAGATTGTTGCGACCTCTGTTGTGGCTTTTTTTATCTTCAAGGAGAAGATCAGCCGCCGGCTGGGACTGGCCGTGGGCCTGATCACTCTGTCCAGCATGCTACTGTCCTTTGAGGATATGAGCAGTCTCGATTTCTCAGCGGGCTCCCTCCTTGTGCTTGCAGCCTGCGTCTGCTGGGGCTTTGAAAACAACTGCACCCGGATGCTGTCCAGGAGTGACCCGCTGGAAATCGTGGTCGTCAAGGGGCTGGGGTCCGGCATGGGCGCGATGCTGATCGCCCTCCTGTCCGGGGAGCATTTCCCGGCGCTTTCTGATATCCCCCTTGTCCTGCTGCTGGGATTTGTGTCCTACGGGCTGAGCATTTTCTTCTATGTATATGCCCAGCGCTGCCTTGGGGCGGCGAGGACAAGCGCCTACTACGGGATAGCCCCGTTTATCGGCGTGCTGTTTTCTTTCCTCATTTTCGGGGAGCTTCCGGGAGGCTTTTTCCCGGCCGCGTTTGTCATCATGGTGCTGGGAGCGTATCTGGCGACGGAGAAGATTACGTGAAAATTATATTTATGTTTATCAGATAATGTTTTAAAGCATAGATAACCGCCCTTGTACTTTGTTTTGACACCCATGAAAAGCTGCTGGAGAGCAACGCCATCTACCAGGAGATCTACAGCTCCCAGATGGAGGGCGGCGGCGACTTCGACCAGCCGGCGTAAAACATAAAGGAGGAAAAGGAACTATGTCTATAAATGAGAAAATAAATGAGCGGAAGTCCCAGGACAGGTCAGCCAGAGCGACAAAGCTGATCAGCAGGGTCATCCGCTACATGCTCCACTACTATAAAATCCCGTTTTCCATTGTCATTGTCTGTATCCTGCTCACTGCCATCGCGACGGTGGTGGGGGCCACATTCCCCCAGACGCTGGTGGACGACTACATCACGCCCATGCTGCAGAACGGGACAGACGATTTTGATGGACTGGCCTCCGATCTGTTCCGCTTGGCCTGCATCATGGCAGGAGGCGTGCTCACCGCCTTTGCCTACAACCGCATCATGGTCAATGTGAGCCAGGGGACCATGCGCCACTTGAGGGATGACCTTTTCCTCAGAATGGAGTCCCTGCCTATCAAGTACTTTGACACCCACGCACACGGCGACATCATGTCCGTGTACACAAACGATGTGGACACTCTGCGGCAGATGCTCAGCCAGAGCGTGCCCCAGATCATCAACTCCGTTATCACCATGGCGGCCACCCTGGTCACCATGGTCCTCCTGAACCCGGCCCTTACCGTGATCTCCATACTCACGGCTGTGGTCATGATCTTTGTGACATCCAGCTTCTCCCGGCTGTCCGGGAAATACTATGTCCGCCAGCAGATCGACCTGGGAGCTGTGGACGGCTTCATCGAGGAGATGCTGGACGGCCAGAAGGTAGTCAAGGTATTCTGCCACGAGCAGGCGGCCATGGAGGATTTCCACAAGGTCAATGAAAGGCTCCGGAACAGCGCCGACAAGGCCAACCGCTACGCTAACCTGCTGATGCCCGTGAACGCCAATATCGGCTGGATCAGCTACGCTCTGGTAGCCATCGTGGGCGCCATCCTGGGCATCAACGGCCTGGCAGGCGTCACCATAGGTACGGTGGTCACGTTCGTGGGTCTGAACAAGAGCTTTACCAACCCCATCACCCAGGTGAGCCAGCAGCTCAACTTCGTTGTCAACGCCGCGGCCGGCGCTCAGCGTGTCTTTGATCTGATGGATCAGGAGCCGGAGATGGATGAGGGATACGTGGAGCTTGTCAATGCCAGAGAGGACGAGAACGGACAGCTCACAGAGTCTGACGTGCGCACGAACCTGTGGGCGTGGAAGCACCCCCACAGGGCGGAGGGAACCGTCACCTACACGAGGCAGGAGGGCGGCGTTGTGTTTGACGATGTGGATTTCGGATACACAGATGAGAAGATCGTTCTGCATAACATCAGCCTCTATGCAAAGCCGGGGCAGAAGATTGCCTTTGTCGGTGCCACGGGAGCCGGAAAGACGACCATCACCAACCTGATCAACCGGTTTTATGACATTGCGGACGGCAAGATACGCTACGATGGCATCAATATCAATAAGATAAAGAAGCCGGACCTGCGCCGTTCCCTGGGCATGGTGCTCCAGGACACCCACCTGTTCACAGGAACAGTCATGGACAACATCCGCTACGGAAAGCTGGATGCCACGGACGAGGAGTGTATCCAGGCAGCGAAGCTGGCCAATGCGGACGGATTTATCCGGCGTCTGCCTGACGGTTATGACACTATGCTCACCGGCGACGGCGCCAACTTGAGTCAGGGTCAGAGACAGCTCCTGGCTATTGCGAGAGCCGCTGTGGCAGACCCGCCGGCGCTGATCCTGGATGAAGCCACCTCCTCCATCGACACCCGCACTGAGAAGCTGGTGCAGGCCGGCATGGATGCGCTGATGAAGGGGCGGACCACTTTTGTCATCGCTCACAGGCTGTCCACGGTCAAGAATTCTGACTGCATCATGGTCATGGAGCAGGGGCGCATCATCGAGAGGGGCACCCACGATGAGCTCATAGAGAAAAAAGGAAAATACTATCAGCTCTACACGGGAAGCTTTGCGGCTCAGGGCTAGGCCGGGGACGTCTAAGGAGGACTGCTGTGAGCCGGCTCTACTCGTCCCAGCCCTCGTAGAAGCGTATATTGACGGAGATGTTGCGGATGATATCTCCCTCCTCTGCAGGGATGTCCTCCATGTCGGAGACACGGGGCAGCTCCGGCTCCTCCTCCTCCAGCTCTACAGAAAGCCAGCTCCGGGCTGCGTCGTTGGCGTTGTCGATGGCGTCATCCAGGGTATCGCCTACCGCCTCGCAGCATTCCAGGTCCGGGAAGGAAGCGTGGTATTTTCCGTCTTCCCCTTTTCGGAAGACAGCGGGATATATAAAATTCATATGTGTGTTCTCCTTTCAGCTATGTTCTTTTGGCACAGTTAAGTATAAGATAAATCCCGCTGTAAGGCAATCACCAAGTTTTCCCGGACATAGCCGGAACACAGAAACAAAAACGCCATGCTGCTTCAGGCTGTACCTGACAGAGCATGGCGTTTTTGAAGTTCACTATTATACTCAGCTTAATCTGGAGTACGCTTCATCGTCCACAGGCTCCAGCCACTCGTTGCTGGTCTCTGTGCCGGGTGCCTCGAAGGCAATGTGGGAGAACCAGCTGTCAGCCTTGGCGCCGTGCCAGTGCTTGACCTCCGCCGGGATGACGATGACCGTGCCGGGCTCCAGACTGACAGGGTCTTTGCCCTCCTCCTGATACCAGCCGCTGCCCGCAGTGCAGATGAGGATCTGCCCGCCGCCAGTCTTTGCGTGGTGGATGTGCCAGTTGTTGCGGCATCCCGGCTCAAAGGTGACGTTGGCGAGGCCCACGCCTGCCTCCTTTGGGTCGGTCAGCGGATTTAGATAAGAATTTCCGATAAAATACTGGGCAAATGCGGTGTTCGCCTGTCCCTGTCCAAATATGTTTGCCTTGTCAAAAGTCTCTTTGTCTTGGATCTTCATGAAAAATGCCTCCTTAAACGGTTTATTTTTTGTTTTGTTCTCTGCGGATGCTATAGCGTAGATAATCCAGATGACTGAGCTGCTTTTCCCGGAAATGGATCTCGT
This sequence comes from Lachnoclostridium sp. An118, assembly GCF_002160985.1. Classification (GTDB taxonomy): domain Bacteria; phylum Bacillota; class Clostridia; order Lachnospirales; family Lachnospiraceae; genus Claveliimonas; species Claveliimonas stercoravium. Next base: position 185,283 of record NZ_NFLQ01000004.1, read on the forward strand.
CAAGAAGGCCGCGCCGCTTCCGGTCAAGTATCCGGAGGCGCTGGCCATCGCTGTCCTCTTTTTCCATCAGCCTCATGTAGGTCTCTATCTCGGCACGCTCAAAGCCGATCTCGTGCAGGGTAATGAGCACGCTCAGATGCTCCGGGTCAGTGTCGTCATACTCCTGCAGGGCCTTGAGGGGGATGCCGCAGCACCTGCTCACTTCCTCTATGGTCATTTGCCGCCTCCTTTCTGGATGCTTCTATTGTAGTACCAGGGCGGGAAAGTGTCTAATGCTTAGATTTCATTGTATCCTATGCCTGGGAGGTATCTTTTTTGACCGGAGGTATTTTGAAGCAAATTTGAGGAAGAAAAGACTTGACCTTAAGTCAACTTTAGGTGCTAAAATCAAAATAGAGTACAGATGCTGTCTCAAGTGAAGATAGCAGGAAAGTGAGGGAGATCATGAAGGCAAAAGTATATTTTACACGAGAGATCACACCTGAAAAGGTGGTTGAGATGTACAGCGCGCTGGGCGTGGAGCTTCCCGGGAGAGTGGCTGTGAAGGTACACTCCGGGGAGAAGGGAAACCAGAACTTCCTCCGCCCGGAATTCTGGAAGCCCATGGTGGACAAGATAAAGGGGACCATCGTGGAGTGCAACACGGCCTACGGCGACGCGGCGGGCGGTGTGCGGGACAATACGCCTGCCCATCTCCAGCTCCTTGATGAGCACGGCTGGACGAAATATTTCGATGTGGACCTGATGGACGCGGAGGGACCGGACGTGGTGTGGCCCATCCCGAACGGAAAGATCCTGAAGGAGAACAAGCTGGGAAAGAACATTGAAAGCTATGACTCCATGCTGGTGCTGGCCCACTTCAAGGGACACCCCATGGGAGGCTACGGCGGGGCCCTCAAGCAGCTGGCTATCGGCTGCGCGTCACGGGCGGGCAAGGCGCTGATCCACTCTGCCGGGAAGACAGACGACCGGTTTGAGACATGGAAGCAGCACGCATCCAATGTTGTCTTTCCGGAGGCCATGGCGGATGCGGCCTCCAGCGTGGTGGAGCATTTCGCCGGAAAGATCGCGTTCATCAACGTCATGAAGAACCTTTCCGTGGACTGCGACTGCTGCGTTGTGGCGGAGGACCCCTGCATGGAGGACATCGGCATCCTTGCCTCCACAGACCCGGTGGCCATCGACCAGGCCTGCATCGACCTGGTCATGAACTCCGATGACCCAGGACGGGAGCACTTTATGGAGCGGGTGAACAGCCGCAACGGTATCCACACCATCGAGGCGGCGGAGGACCTGGGAGTTGGTTCCAGGGAGTATGAGCTGATCGAGCTCTAACATTTCAGACAGGATTTATGCCGGGGAGAGCCTTCTCACCCTGGAGACTGTGGAGTGAAGGACAGACGACTTTGCCTACTCCTCCTTCCGGCGACAGATCGAGGCCATGGAGGCTGCGGACGGAGGCGTTTTCCGCCCTGCGGACAATGAGGCGGAGGGCAATATCTGGTTCCTGGTGAGGGAGGGCGGCATCCACAGCGGAGAGTACGCGCTGCAGTACTTTTACAACGGTATGTGCTGGATCTGGAAATAGAAAATTTTTTCTCCTTTAATCTTCCTTTAATTTTTCACTGGTATATTTATCTCACTGACAAGATAAGTGAAAGAGATGGAGGATGAAGAACATGAAAAACATATCGAAGAAAACAGCAGGAATTGTGGCAGCAGTCATTGTAGTGGTCATCGCGGCGGCTCTCGTCGCCGTCAACGTGATGAAAGTCAGCCCTGTGGAGGCGGAGCAGATTGCCCTGAACCAGGCGGGCGGAGGCGAGATCGTGGAGAGCGAGATAAGCAATGAGGGACTCTGGAACGAGTACAGCTACACGGTAGTCAACGGCGACTCCTGGTACAAGGTGGACATCACGGGATTTGGAAATATAGAGGAGATGGAGAGCGGAAGCGGAGACTCCTGGAGATATTAGAGAGAAGAATAAGAATGTACAGACAATAGAAAAGCGAAAGGAACATGAAAAGACCGGGCAACTCTGCCCGGCCTTTTTCCGTCTCTGTCAGAATATGTGATAGTTCACGACAAGCGCCGCAAAGACAATGGAGACCATGGACAGCAGCTTGATGAGGATGTTGATGGAGGGTCCCGATGTATCCTTGAAGGGGTCTCCCACTGTATCGCCCACGACAGCGGCCTTGTGCTGCTCGCTCCCCTTGCCGCCGTGCTTTCCGCTCTCGATGTATTTCTTGGCATTGTCCCAGGCGCCGCCTGCGTTTGCCATGAAGATGGCCATCAGGAAGCCGGTGGCCGTGGAGCCGGTGAGAAGGCCGATGACACCGTTGTAACCCAGGATGAGACCCGTCACCACAGGGGTCACGATGGCCAGCAGGGTGGGAAGGATCATCTCGTGGAGGCTGGCCCTTGTGCAGATGTCCACGCACCGCTCATAGTCCGCCTCGGCCTTCCCCTCCATCAGGCCCCGTATCTCCTTAAACTGGCGGCGTACCTCAACGACGATGCTCTGTGCCGCACGGCCCACAGAGGACATAGTGAGAGCCGCGAAGACGAAGGGCAGGCAGGCGCCGATGAAGATGCCCACAAGGACAGCGGGGTTCATGACGCTCATGTCCAGCACCACGCCGCTGCCGCCCACCTCCTGCACCTTCTCCACATAGGAGGCGATGAGGGCCAGGGCGGTGAGTGCCGCGCTTCCGATGGCAAATCCCTTCCCTGTGGCAGCAGTCGTGTTGCCCAGGGAGTCCAGGGCATCCGTGCGCTCCCGCACATTCTCCTCAAGCCCGGCCATTTCCGCAATGCCTCCCGCATTGTCGGCGATGGGACCGTAGGCGTCTGTAGCCAGAGTGATGCCCAGCGTGGAGAGCATGCCAACTGCCGCCAGGGCGATGCCGTAGAGGCCTCTTGTGGACTCTGCAAAGCCGCCGGAGAAGGCGTAGGCAGCCATGACGCACACGGCGATGATGACGATGGGAACTGCGGTGGACAGCATGCCCAGGCTCAGGCCCCCGATGATGATGGTGGCGGAGCCGGTCTCGGATTTGTCCGCCAGGTCCTGGGTGGGTTTGTATGTGTCAGATGTAAAGTACTCGGTGAAAAAGCCGATCAGCACGCCTGCCAGCAGTCCGCCCAGGATGGCGAAGTACACGCCGATAAAGTCCCTTCCCAGGATAAACCACACGAGCGGGAAGGCGATGACCGCTATGATCAGAGCGCTTGTGTTGGTCCCACGGCGGAGAGCTTTGAGAAGGGTGCTCTGGTCTGTGCTCTCCCCTGTCTTTACCAGGAGGGAGCCGATGATGGATGCCAGCACGCCCACGGCGGCCAGGACCATGGGGATCACCACGGCGTTGACGCTGTCCACGGAGGCCACCTTGTCAAAGGCGATGACGCCCAAGGAGCAGGCGGAGAGGATGGAGCCCACGTAGGACTCGTAGAGGTCAGCGCCCATGCCGGCCACGTCCCCCACATTGTCCCCCACGTTGTCCGCGATGACTGCCGGGTTCCTCGGATCGTCCTCCGGGATGCCTGCCTCCACCTTTCCTACCAGGTCAGCCCCCACGTCGGCTGCCTTGGTGTAGATGCCGCCGCCCACGCGGGCGAACAGAGCCATGGAAGAGGCTCCCATCCCGAAGGTGAGCATGGTGCTGGTGAGGTCCTCCAGCGAAAGCTGAAAGACAAGCCGCAGAAGGAGATACCAGATGGAGATATCCAGAAGACCCAGTCCCACTACGGTGAAGCCCATGACAGAGCCGGCTGAGAATGCCACGTTCAGCCCTCTGTTCAGGCTGGTCTGGCAGGCGGCCGCCGTACGGGCATTGGCCCTTGTGGCGATCTGCATGCCCACAAAGCCGGAGAGGCCGGAAAAAAATCCTCCTGTCACAAAGGCGAAGGGAACAAACCATGTCAGGAGTCCCAGGGCCGCCATGACAAAGAGGATGACAAACATGACTGCAAAGAAGCACACCAGTATTTTGTACTGGCGCCTCAGATAAGCCATGGCCCCGTTGTGGATGGATGCGGAGATTTTTTTCATCTGGTCATTGCCCTCAGGAAAACTGAGGACCTTTTTGGCCCGGCTTGCCACAAAAAGAAGTGCAATGACCGAGCCGCAGAGTGTCAGTAATGCCAATTGATTGTCCATTTGATCCTTCCTCCATTCCTATGTTGAAAAATTAACGATTTGAGACCTATTATAGCACTTTTGTTGTGAAAAACTACTATTTTTCAGTGAATAAATTGTAAACATTTTGAATGGTCTGTTCATAATAAAAAATGCCCGGAAAAACCGGGCATTTTGTCACCTGTTCAGTTTTTCTATAAAGGAAAGCAGGTCCTCGAAGCCTCCCCGGGGATAGCAGGACAGGTCCCTGCCCTCTTTGTTGATGAGGCAGTCTGTGAGGAGAAAGACCTTCATCCCCAGTGACTCCGTGACCATATCCTCTGACACATCGTTCCCCACCATCAGGCACTCCTGGGGGCGCAGGCCGCAGTGGGAGAGGACGTCCCGGTAGTAGTCGGGATTAGGCTTGCAGTGGACGGAATTTTCGTAGGTAGTATAGTACTCGAAGTCCTCCGGCGAGACGCCGGCCCACCGCATCCGGCTCTCGGTGGCAATGGAGGGAAAGAGGGGGTTGGTGGCAAGGACCCTGCGCAGCCCCAGCTCCCGGCACAGTTCCACGGAGCGGGCTGCCAGGGGAGTGTAGCCGCACACCTGCCTGGCCTCCTGGAATTCCACCTGGTAAAATTCCTGGAAGACGGGGATATCCTTCAGCGACTCCTCCCCGTAGATACCGCTGAAAAATTTCCAGAATACCTTCTCGTTGGTGGCTCTGCCGTCATTCTGCACCATGGCGGCGGTGCCGCCCCACACGGCCTTGATGAGCTTTTCCGGGTCGTAGCCTATGGGTGCCATTTTCTCCGCAAGCCTTTTGAAATAGGATTTTATAAACAGGTCCTGGTCCATGGGGAGCAGGGTCCCGTCCAGGTCAAATAAAACAGTTGTGATCTTTTCCATATGTATCCTCTCCTGTCCAGATAGGTAGTGCAGGGGAGAGGGCGGTGCAGCTCTCTGGGGAGATGCCCGCACCCGGCCCTGCGGCGACAGATAAAGTATAGAATGAAAAAACAATGATTGTCAACTATGCTGTTTTCTCCTATAATAGATAGTAAAATCAAAAACAAAAGAGGAATTTGGTATGAATTTTTTAGAGGAACGCATCGTAAAGGATGGAATCATCACAGAAGGAAACGTGCTGAAGGTGGACAGCTTCTTGAATCATCAGATGGACATTGAGCTGTTTGACCAGATCGGGGCGGAGTTCAAGAGGAGATTTGAGGGAAAGCCCATCAACAAGATACTCACTATCGAGGCCTCCGGCATCGGCATCGCCTGTGTGGCGGCCCAGCACTTCAGGGTGCCGGTGGTGTTTGCAAAGAAGACCCAGAGCATCAACCTGGAGGGGGAAATGTATGTGGCGGAGGTGGAGTCCTTCACCCATCGCTGCAGGAACCAGGTCATCGTGTCCCAGAAATTCCTGGGCGAGGAGGACCATGTGCTCATCATCGATGATTTCCTGGCAAACGGCTGCGCGCTCCAGGGGCTGATCCAGATCGTCCAGGCGGCGGGAGCCACCGTGGAGGGCATCGGCATCGTCATCGAGAAGGGATTCCAGGCCGGCGGCAGCATCATTAGAAATCTGGGATACCAGCTGGAGTCACTGGCCATTGTGGACTCCATGGACGAGAAGACCGGAACCTTTGTGTTCCGGGAGCAGAAAGAAAAATAGACGAAAAGGAGCAAGGACAGGATCATGAACACAGCAGTGCAGCTGGAACAGCAGCTTATGAGCATACACAGGAAGAGCTACCCGGCTTACAAGAGCCTGGCCGGGAGCTGGCAGTTTCCCGGCTTTATCCTCCACATCGACCATGTGCAGGGGGACCCCTTTGCCGCCCCCTCCAAGGTGAGCGTGGAGGTGTCCCAGAAGACGGCGGCCTTCCCGGAGGAGCTCTTTGACAGGAAGGACAAGAGGATCGCCCTGCAGGACCATCTCACCCGGGAGTTCTCGCGGCAGGTCGGGGAGTACATGTTCCAGGCAAAGGGCTCCGGCAAGAGCGGCCTCATCAGCATCAGCCGATGCGGCCAGGAGGTGCTGGAGCGGACGGCCCTGGAGATGAACGGAAAGCGGATACTGGTGCGGTTTGAGGTGGGATTTCCGGCAAACGGGCGGACTATCAACGCGCCGGAGCTGAAGAAGATATTGTTTGACTATGTGCCCCAGTGCGTGAAGAGGGCCCTGTACTACAAAAATCTGAACCCGAAGGTGCTCCGGGAGGTGGCGGACCTGGCGGAGGACCAGACCTTTATCCGGGAGGAACTAAAGAAGAGAAATCTGGCGGCCTTTGTGGCCAACGGCGCTGTCCTGCCCCGGCAGAGCGGCGTCTCGGACAAGCCCATGAAGGGGGCTGTGGTGTTTGAGAGCCCAAGGAGCATGGAGGTGGAGCTTTCCCTTCCCCATAAAGGGGCGCTGAAGGGGATGGCGGTCCCCAGGGGCATCACCCTCATCGTGGGAGGCGGCTACCACGGCAAATCCACCCTTCTGAAAGCCCTGGAGCTGGGCGTGTACAACCACATCAAGGGGGACGGGAGAGAGTATGTCATCACCGATGACACAGCCATGAAGATACGGGCGGAGGATGGAAGGGCTGTGGCCCATGTGGACATCTCCCCCTTTATCAACCATCTGCCAAATGGAAAGGACACGGTGGACTTCTCCACGGAGGACGCCAGCGGCTCCACCTCCCAGGCGGCCAACGTGGTGGAGGCTGTGGAGGCGGGGGCAGGCGCGCTCCTCATAGACGAGGACACCTCCGCCACCAACTTCATGGTGCGGGACGCCCTCATGCAGTCTGTCATCGCCAGGGAGCAGGAGCCTATCACCCCCTTTATCGAGCAGGCCAGGAAGCTTTACGAGGAGAAGGGCGTCTCGGTCATCCTGGTGGCGGGCAGCTCGGGAGCCTACTTCTACATCGCGGACAAGATCATCCAGATGGACACCTACCGGGCCTGCGATATCACGGACCATGTGAAGGATATCTGCAGCCGGAACAAGGAGGAGATGGAGTTTGTGGCAGCCCACCGGAGGGAATCCGAGGGGATTGCCGGATGGGGGGCCATGTCCCGGCACCCGCGCCTTGGGAAGATTGACAAAAAGCACGGTCAGATCAAGGTCAAGCAGTATGGAAAGGACAGCTTTTCCATCGGGAAGGACACGGTGGAGCTCAAGTATGTGGAGCAGATAACGGACAGCGAGCAGACCACCACGCTCAGCTATGTGCTGAAAAATGTCATCGAGGAGATGGAGACAAAAAAGAACGTCAGCCTTGAGGAGCTGGCGGAGAAAATCTGGAGAGAGATAGAGGGCAGGGGACTTTCCTGCCTGGTGAAGGGGACATACATCCCCTCCTCCCTTGCTATGACGAGGAAGCAGGAGATATATGCGTGTCTGAACCGTTACAGAGGGTTCCGCTAGGGGCCAGCATGGACAGGTACTTTTCGTAATTGACGCCGTCATTGCGAGGTACCTGTTCTTTTATGGAGTCAGAGAGGGCCAGGCTGATAAATTTCCCGGCCAGCCGGACCGTGTCCGTCACCGTGTCCCCTCTGGCCATGCCGGCCGCAATGCAGGCGGCGAACAGGTCCCCGGTGCCGGAGTAGCTGCCCCCGATGCAGGGGAAGGGTATCAGATCATGTCCGCCGGCGGTCACATCCAGGTTGCCCATCATGGGAACGCCGTCCCCGTCCGTGTAGCAGATGCCGGTGACGAGCACCTCCCGGAGCCTTCCGTGGAGGAGGGAGCGGGCCAGCTCGCTGAGCACCTCCATGAGGAGGGAAATATTTTTGATGGAGCCCAGCTCCCCGTAGTCTGCTCCCGTGAGGAGGCAGAGCTCTGTCAGGTTGGGGGTGATGATGTCCGCTTTCTGGCAAAGCTCCCTCATTTTTTCCAGGAGGCCCTCCGTGAAGAGGCCGTGGGGTTTGCCGTCCCCGCCCAGGACCGGGTCCACCAGGAGAAAGGTGTCCTCAGTCAGGAAGCTGTCCAGGAACATCTGGATCTGCTTTACCTGCCTTTCATCTGCCAGGAAACCGGTGCAGATGCCGTCAAAGCGCACTCCCATCTTCTCCCACTCGGTGCGGATGAGAGGCATTTTATCTGTATAGCTGTCACAGTAGTAGTGAGGGTATCCGGTCTGCCCGCTCAAGATGGCTGTGGGCAGGGGGCAGGGCTGCACTCCCATGACAGAGATGACGGATATGGCGGCTGTGAGAGAGCAGCGTCCAAATCCGGAGAGGTCGTTGATAACGGCTATTTTTTTTGTCATTTTTTTCAGTCCTTTACATTTGATGTGGAATGACCTTTGTGTCGATCCACTCTATTGTATACCCGGGGATGCGGGCAAGTCAAACAAAAGGGGCATAAAAAGACCAGAGTGAAAACACTCTGGCCGGAGGGGGAAATTATGAAAAAGAAAATTGAATAAAGGTTTTGTTCCTTTGTTCGATTATTACTATACCGGGAAAATGTGATAAAAATGTGACTGTGTTATTAAATAAATGTGAAATGAAAATGAAGGTTTTCTGACGGCCCGCCGGATACCGGGATACAACGGAATACAAAAAAACAGGTCCCTCTCAGGGACCCGTCATGGCAGCGTGGGCAAGAGGATTCGAACCCCCGACCTTCTGGTCCGTAGCCAGACGCTCTATCCAGCTGAGCTATGCCCACATCACTGTGTATCTCTCACAGCAAAAATTATTATATTACAGAATGTCAGACCTGTCAAGAAAAAAATGAAAAATCCTGACAGGCCGACGTAAGATCCTGACGGGTCGATTTGGTGAAGGACAGAATGGAACAGCCTAGCTGTCCGCCGCGAACTGGCTGTAGTACAGATTTGCGTAAAAGCCCTGCCTCGCCAGAAGCTCCTGGTGTGTCCCCTGCTCGATGATGTGCCCCTTGTCCATGACAAGGATCACGTCCGCCGTCTGGATGGTGGAGAGGCGGTGGGCCACCACAAAGCTGGTGCGCCCTTTCATCAGCGTCTCAAAGGCCCGCTGGATGCGGATTTCCGTCATGGTGTCGATGGATGAGGTGGCCTCGTCCAGGATGAGCATGGGAGGCAGGCAGAGCATGATCCTGGCAATGCAAAGGAGCTGCTTCTGTCCCTGGGACAGGTTGCCGCCGCCCTCGGAGATGATGGTGTCATATCCCTCCGGCATGCGCATGATAAAGCTGTGGGCGTGGGCCTTTTTGGCCGCCTCTATGATCTCCTCCTCTGTGGCGTCAGGGCGGCCGTAGGCGATGTTATCCCGGATGGAGGCGGATTTCAGCCAGGTCTCCTGGAGGACCATGCCGTAGCTGGTGCGCAGGGAGTGGCGGGTGATCTGGCGTATGTCGTGGCCGTCCACCTGGATGGAGCCCTTCTGCACATCGTAGAACCGCATGAGCAGGTTGATGAGGGTGGTCTTGCCGCAGCCCGTGGGGCCCACGATGGCGATCCGCTGTCCCGGCTCTACGGACAGAGAAAGCCCCTGGATGAGAGGCGTCTGGGGCGTGTAGGAGAAGTCCACATCCTGCAGGAGGATGCGGCCCTCCGGCTCTGTCAGCACCACCGCGTCGGCGGGCTCCGCCGGCGCGGACGGCTCGTCTATGAGCTCAAAGACCCGGGCGGCGGAGGCGATGGAATTCTGGAACTCGGTCAGCACGCTGGTGATGTCGTTGAAGGGCTTGGTGTACTGGTTTGTGTAGCTCAGGAAGCTGGAGAGCTGTCCCACAGTCAGCATGCCGCCCATGACAGAGAAGCATCCCGCGATGGCCACACCCGCGTAGATGGCCGAGTACATGAAGCGGGTGGCGGGGTTGGTGATGGAGGAGAAGAAGGTGGCTTTCAGGGAGTACTCGGAGAGCCTTTTGTTTATCTCGTCAAACTCCTCGTTTGCCTCGTCCTGGTAGCCAAAGGCCTGGACCACCTTGATGCCCCCCAGCATCTCGTTCGTGAAGCCTGTCAGCTCACCCCTGGTCTCGGACTGCTTTTTGAACATGGTGAAGGATTTCTTGGATATGAAATCCGCCACCAGGAAGGACAGGGGGCTTAAGACTACCACGATCAATGTGATCCAGGGATTGATGCCCAGCATGAAGATGATGGTCCCCACAATGGTGGCCACCCCTGTAAAGAGCTGGGTGAAGCCCAGGAGCAGCCCGTCGGAGAACTGGTCGATATCTGTGATGACACGGCTTAACAGGTCCCCCGAGGAGTGGCGGTCCACATAGGACAGGGGCAGCTCCTGGAGATGGTCAAAGGCCTGGACCCGAAGGTCCCGGACAATGCGGTAGGTGACCTTGTTGTTGATGTGGTTCATGACCCACTGGGCCACTGCGGTGACGGCGATGGAGATGAGTATCCCCGCGATCACAGCCATGAGCCCTGTGAAATCCACCTGCCCCTCTCCCACGATATAGTCAACGCCCCGCCCGGTCAGGATGGGGATGTAGAGGGTCAGCCCCACGGTCAGCGCCGAGAGCAGGAGGGAGAGGATGACGAGCGCTGTGTAGGGGCGGATATAGTGGAGGATCCGCCGCAGCGTCTTTTTGTTGTTCACTTTCTTGTCTGATGTCTCGTTATGCATTTGCAGATGCCTCCTTTCCGGCAGACTGGGACGCGCAGATTTCCTGGTATACGTGGTTGGAGGAGAGCAGCTCCTCGTGGGTGCCGTACCCGGCGGGCCGCCCGTCGTCCATGACAAGGATGTGGTCCGCGCTGCGGATGGCGGATACCCGCTGGGAGATGATGAACACAGTCATATTTCCCGTGCTCTCCTTGATGGCCTTCCGAAGCCTTGCGTCCGTGGCGAAATCAAGGGCTGAGGCGCTGTCGTCCAGGATGAGGATGTCAGGCTGCCCTGCAAGGGCCCGGGCGATGGTGAGCCGCTGCTTCTGTCCGCCGGACAGGTTGCTGCCGCCCTGCTGGAGCATCAGGTCCAGCCCCCTGCCCTTGCTGTCTACAAACTCTCTTGCCTGGGCGATGTCCAGCGCCCGGTAAATCTCCTCGTCGGTGGCGTCCCGCTTGCCCCATTGCATGTTTTTCCTGAGAGAGCCGGAGAAGACCGTGGCCTTCTGGGGCACGATGCTCACCCGTTTCCGGATGGCGGATGGCTTGAGAGACCGCACATCCTGCCCGAAAAGCCGGATGGTGCCGGAGGTGCAGTCGTAGAACCGGGGGATGAGATTTGCCAGGGTGGATTTTCCGGAGCCGGTCCCGCCAATGATGCCGATGGTCTCTCCTGGCATGGCGGAGAAGCTGATGCCGTGGAGGGTCTCCTCCCTGGACCCGGCGTAGGTGAAGCCTACATTTTCAAAGGAGACAGCCGGCTGTCCGGCCTCCCTGCCCGGGATGGCGGAAGTGTTCCCTTCGCCCGGGACAGCAGGAACATCCCCCTCGTCGGGGATGGAGGGCTCCACATCGAAGATGGCGTCTACCCGGGCAAGGCTTGCCAGGGACCTTGAGAGGAGGATGATCAGGTTGGCCAGCTTCACCAGCTCTGTCAGGATCTGGGACATGTAGTTGATGAGGGCGATGACCTGTCCCTGGGTCAGGTCCCCGGCGTCCACCTGGCGTCCGCCGGACCAGAGGACCGCGATGATGCCCAGGTTGATGATGACGTAGGTGAGGGGATTTAAGAGGGCGGATATCTTTCCCACGAAAATCTGTTTCCGGTACAGCCCGTCCGTCTCCCGGCCGAACCGCTCCTTCTCCTCCTCCTGTCTTGCGAAGGCCCGGACCACCCGGATGCCCAGGAGATTTTCCCGGGTCACAAGGAGCACCCGGTCAAGCTGTCTCTGGACCTTTTTGTAGAGGGGCATGCTGACAAGAAGGATGGCAAAGACGACCACAAGGAGCACGGGGATGGTGACGGCAAAGGGAAGGGCCGCCCTGGCGTCCACTGTGAAGGCCATGACCATGGCGCCCAGGACCACAAAGGGGGAGCGCAGGAACAGGCGGAGGAACATGTTGACTCCGTTCTGCACCTGGTTCACGTCGTTGGTCATCCGGTTGATGAGGGTGGAGGTGCCGATGGTGTCGATCTCCTGGTAGGAGAAGGTGCCTATGTGGGCAAACAGGTCGCTGCGCATGGCCATGCCGGCGCTGACAGCGGATTTGGCCGCAAAGTACTGGGCGGTCAGGGAAAAAGAAAAGCCCACGATGCCCAGGAGGATGAGGAGAGCCCCCATCTTCCAGAGATAGGGGCCATCGTTCCCGGCAATCCCCACGTCGATCATCTGCGCTACCACCAGGGGGACAAAGAGTTCAAAGGTGGCCTCCAGCATCTTGAAGAGAGGAGCCATGACCGTGATGAAGGGGTGGGGCTTTAAGTAGCTTAGTAATCGTTTCATTGCATGTTCGTCCTTTCTGTTTGCCTGGAGCCTATGCCTGGCATTTTTCCTTCAGCTTCGTGTACATTTCCCCGGATACCGGCGCGGCCACGCCCAGGCGCTGAGCCTCCCGGACGATATAGCCGCTGAAGGTCTCAAGCTCTGTGGGGCGTCCGGCGTTCACATCCCGCTGAAGAGAGCTGGTGGCATCGTACTGGAGTTTGTGGTAGAAGCGGTAGATGATGGAGTCCCGGTCCGCCTGCGTCACGTGGATGCCCTTTGCCAGGGCCACCTGCCAGGCTTCGTCCACGAGGGCCTCGTAGATGGCGGCCTTCTCCAGGTCCTCCCGGAGCTGTCCGATGCAGTTGTCGTAGAGGGCTGTCTCCACATTGTAAGCGCAGTTCAGTATATACTTTTTCCAGATTTCCGCCTGGATATCCCGGGAGGCGGTGCAGTCCACCCCGGCCCCATTGAGGAGATCCGTCACATCGCAGCATTTCTTCCAGTCGTCAGGAGAGGCGTCCTGGATGCCCACGTAGAGGTTGGCAAATCTGTCCTGCTGGGTGACGGAGAAGTCGGCGTTGGCGAAGGCCACGATATAGATGAGGGAGTCGATGACCGTGCCGCCTGGCAGATACTCCCGGGCCCGGTCTCCGGGGTCCGCTCCGTTCATGACAGGGACGATGACCGTATCCTCAGACACGCAGCCTGTGAGGGAGCGGCAGGCCTCCTCCAGGGAATAATTCTTGACGCAGATGAAAATGTAGTCCTGTATCTCCAGGCCCTCTGCTGTCTCCACTACTCTCTCCGGGCGCACGGTGCGCTCTCCCCGGTAGTCGCTGTGGAGGACAAGGCCGTTCTCCCGAATAGATTTTCCCCGTTCTCCCCTGGCCACAAAGGTGACGTGGGGGTAGGCGTCCGCCAGCAGGGCTCCCACGTAGCCGCCTACGCCGCCCAGCCCCAGGACTGTGATCTTCTTGTCGTCTGATGCTCTCATAGGTACATGCCTTCTTTCCCGTTTTTTCTTTATTAAAATGAAAGTCCGAAAGCGCCGCCGCGCCTTCTGCCTGCATTTACATACGCATGAATTATAACACAGGCAGGGGCCGGCGGGGAATATTTTTTGGAAGGGGGAAAAGAGCGCTTGCAATTCCGGGCGGCTTGCCATATACTATATGTAATCCTTTCGGGCCATTCCGGCCTGGAAAAGCATTCTGTATGAAATCTGATCGTATCTGACTGTCAGAAACATCTTTCAGAAATCCAAAAGAAACCAGGTCAACCAATTAAAAAGAGAAACGCTCCCTGGCAGTTGGCAGAAGGCGGGAGATACAGGGGATAAAAACTGTCTTGTTTTTCCTGAGTTATGTTGATACAATGGCACTGTAGATATGTCCCGGAATGTGCTCCCGGCAACCCTGCCTGTCAGGAGAAGCTGTGAAAGGAGGAGCAATGGGGGGACGCAAACAACAGAATACGGAACACGAAGCCAAAAGACAGCAGTGCAAAGCTGATCTTTGACGACCATGTCCTGTGTGCACAGTTCCTGCAGGACTATGTAGACGTGGGGATACTAAGAAATGTGGAGCCGGAGGATATTGAGGACATCTCGGAAAGATTTCTGTGGATGTGGCAGGAGAACAGAGACTCTGACTCTGTAAAGAAAATCCGGATAAAAGATGTTCCCGGTATGGAGGAAGTGTATGTGATCGCCATGATCGAGCATCAGTCAAAGGTGGACTACGACATGTCGTTCCGGACACTGCGCTATTCTGTCCAGATCTGGACGGATTACGCCCAGGAGCAGGAGGCGAAGAGGAAAGGTGCGACAAAGCTGAAAGATTTCCGCTATCCACCTATTCTCCCGGTAGTCTTTTATGATGGCTCCGGTGGATGGACGGCGTCCGCTGATTTTAAGGAGAGAGTGTATCTGGGTGATGTGCTTGGAGAATATATCCCGTCATTTCGCTATATGGTGGTGCGCCTGTCGGGATACTCGAACCAGGAACTGCTGGACAAGAGAAATGAGCTGTCGCTGATCATGCTGGTGGACAAGCTGCGGAGCGCAGCGGATTTCCAGACTCTCAAAGATATCCCGGAGGAATACTTTGAGGATATCAGCCAGAAAGCGCCTGAGACTGTCTTAAAACTGATCGGGAAGATCATTTCTGTCCTTTTGCTGCGGCTGAATGTTCCAAAAGGAGAGGTGGAGGAATTCACCGATCGTATTGAGCGGAGGGAGTTTCATATGCTATTTGAAAATTTTGAGGCATACGATGTGCAGGAGACCCGGAGAGTCAGCAAGGCAGAGGGAAAAGCAGAGGATGTGCTAGAGCTTCTGGAAGAGCTCGGTCCTGTGCCGGAAAAGGTCAGGGAGCAGATCATGAAAGAACAGGATCTGCCGACTCTCAGCAAATGGCACAAAGCAGCGGCAAAAGCCGGCAGCGTGGAGTGCTTTTTGGAGGAGATGGGGCTGGAGTGATCCACTCTTTTGATCCCGGCGCTGTGGAAGCGGGATAGACCAGGCGGGAAAACTGCCAGATAGACAAAGAGAGATGCCAAATGGACAGTCTGCATTGACGGCTGTCCATTTTTCTTTTATTTTATGCAGACAGATGCCGGGACTCAAGCGCTGCAAGGAGACATATCACCCCCTCTGGGAATCAGTTCTCTTTGCAGACAGCTTCTCCCGGCATCTGGACAATGGAGAGAAGTTTGAAAGAAATAATGACACAGTAAGGAGAAAAAAGGATGGACTTGAAAAGACAGAAGACAGAGCAGGCGGCTGCGGCCCACGGCTTTGTCATAGATACAAGGAGAGAGCTGCCGCAGACAGGGGCTGTTCTCTGGCAGATGCACTTTGCGAAAAACGGCGCCCGGCTTCTGTGGCTGGAGCGAGGGGAGGAGAACAAGACGTTTGCGGCGGCATTCAAGACGCTGCCGTCGGACGATACGGGGGTCTTCCACATATTGGAGCACTCGCTTTTGTGCGGATCCCGGAAATACCCGGTGAGCAAGCCCTTTGTGGAGATGATCAAAAGCTCCCTGCAGACCTTTATGAACGCCTTTACCTTCCCGGACAAGACCATGTATCCGGTAAGCAGCCGCAACCAGAAGGATTTCCTCAATCTGGTGGACGTGTACCTGGACGCTGTGCTGCATCCGCTCTGCCTGGAGAAGGAGGAGATCTTCCGCCAGGAGGGCTGGCACTACGAGCTGGACAGCCAGGAGGGAGAGCTCTCCTGCAACGGCGTGGTGTACAACGAGATGAAGGGGATGTACGCGTCGCCGGACACGCTGATCGACAGCGCCTTGAACCGGGCCCTCTTCCCGGATAACTGCTACCAGTTCCAGTCCGGCGGGGACCCTGCCTGCATCCCGGCGCTCACCTACGAGGAGTACAAGGCGCAGTACCGGGAATACTATCACCCGTCAGGCGCATGGTTCCTCTTGGACGGGGAGATGGAGATCGGGCCGGTGCTGGAGAAGATCGGGCAGGCGCTGTCCGGCTTTGAGCCGCAGCAAGAGGATCATCCCATCCCCCTTCAGAGCCCGGTACACCCAGATGAGACGCGGCTTCCCTATGAGACCGGGGAGGAGGATATCGCAAAGAAGACGATCCTGGCCAAGGGGTGGGTCTACGGGCGCTATGACGAGCCGGAGAAGGACCTGGCCTGCCAGGCTCTCTGCGAGATGCTCTGCGGCTCCAACGAGGCGCCTCTTAAGAAGGCGCTGCTGGAGAGAGGGCTGGCTGAGAACGTGGAATTTTCCAAGGTGGACGGCGTCCAGCAGCCCTTTGCCGTCCTGGTGGTGAGAAATGCTGCCGGAGACCAGGAGCAGGAGATCTGGGATACCGTGCGCACAGTGCTGGAGCAGCTGGCCGCCCAGGGGCTGGACCACAGAAGGCTGGAGGCGGTCATCAGCCGGATGGAGTTCCGCTATCGGGAGAAGGAGACAGGAGGTTTCCCACAGGGGCTTGTCAACTGCATGAAAATGCTGGAGAGCTGCCTCTACGGCGGGGACCCGGCCCAGAATCTCTGCCTGGGGGACGCCTTCCTGCGCCTGCGGGAAGGGATAGAAGGAGGTTATTTTGAGCAGTTTATCCGGGAGAATTTCCTGGAGAACCCACACTGTGCCCAGGTGGTGCTTTTCCCCTCCAGGGAGCTGGGAGAGAGGAAGAGAAAGGAGGAGGCAGAGCGTTTCCGCAGGATAAAAGAGAGCTGGAGCAGCCAGGAGAGGGAGCAGGTCATCCAGAAGCTGGCAGCCCTTAGGGCCTTCCAGAATAGGCCGGACCGCCCCCAGGACCTGGCCGCGCTTCCGGTGCTGTCCCTTGCGGATATAGAGGAAGAGACGCCGGACATCCCCCAGCAGGTGACAGAGGAGGCGGGGGTCAGGGTCCTTTGTCATCCTCTGGAGACAGAAGGCATCGCCCATCTTGTCTGGTACTTCCTGGCCGGGGACCTGACAGAGGAGGAGCTGCACCTTCTCTCCTTCCTGCAGACCCTGCTGGGGCAGACCAGGACGGCGCGTTTTTCCGTCCTGGAGCTTGCGGCGTCTCTGGAAGGAGAGCTGGGGCGTTTTCAGACCAGTGTGGAGGTGTTCGCGCCAAGAGGGGAGACGGCAACGTGTAAGCCCTGCTTTGCCGTCCATGTGTCAGCCCTGGAGGAAAAGCTGGAGGAGGCAAAGGAACTGACAAGGGAAGTGCTGCTGGACACGGATTTTGGTGATCTTGCCTACCTAAGAGGCCGTCTGCGCCAGCTCAGGCTGTCTCTGGAACAGCACGTCCTCATGCACGGTGACAGCTATGCCTCCCTGCGCATCGCCGCCGGGTGCTCGGCGAAAGGCGGGGCCAGGGAGGCGCTGCGGGGCGTCAGTATGCTGGACTGGCTGCGGGAGATGGACAGCCAGTTTGAGGAGAGAGGCGCGGAGCTGGCAGGCAGGCTGAAAGAACTGTGCAGACGGCTCTTCGTGAGAAGGCGCGCCGTCCTTTCTGTCACAGGACAGATCCCGGGAGAAAAGATCGCAGGGCTGGCCTCCAGCCTGCCTGAGGGGGAGGCCCCGGCGGAGGCGGCCTCCTGGTTCAGGAGAAGGCAGGTGAGGGAGGGCATCCTTGTCCCGGCCCCGGTGGGCTTTGCCGGCAAGGGAGGACATCTGGCCCAGTGCGGGGCCAGGTACAGCGGAGCTATGGCAGTGGCAGCCCGCATCCTGTCCTACGGGTATCTGTGGAACACCGTCCGGGTCAAAGGGGGAGCCTACGGCACCCGGCTTGCCATCACGCCTGGCGGGGACGTGGCCTTTACCAGTTTCCGCGATCCTTCTGCCGCCGCCTCCCTGGCCGCCTTTGACAAGGCCGGGGCCTCCCTTCGGGAACTGTGCGCCAGCGGGCAGGAGCTGACCTCCTATATCATCAGCACCATTGCAGCCACAGAGCCACTTCTTACAGCAAGGCAGAAAGGGATGCAGGCAGCGGAAGATTACATGGAGCAGGTGACAGGGCAGATGCGCCAAAGGGACCGCAGGCAGATCCTTTGTACGACCAAAGAGGATTTAGAGAAGGTCAGCCGTATCCTGGATGAGATCTGTGAAAAAGGAGGCTCGTGCATCGTAGGCGGCCAGGAGATCCTGGAGGCGGCAGACGGGGCCTTATCCTGCAGAAGGGACCTGTAAAACTGCCGAACAGACAACAAAAACATCCGAATAGACATGTCGTGTTGTGCGGAAAAATGGAGACGTGTTAAGATTGTTAAAATTATTTCAGAAGGAATATGAGCAACACGCAAGATACAGTTGTCTAAGGAGAGTGGCAGAAGATGGCAGTGATAGAAGCGACAGAGGAAAATTTTGACCAGCTGGTACAAGGCGCAGAGTACGTGATGGTGGATTTCTACGGGGACAACTGCGGGGCCTGCGTCGGCACGGCTCCCTACTACCGGGAGGTGGCGGACGATATGGCGTTCATCCGCTTCATCCAGGTGAACACGTCTGTGTACCGGAAACTGGCCAGGAGATACAAGATCATGGGCATCCCGGCCTTCCGCTATTTCCACAACGGGCAGGTGGTCCACCAGTCCGTAGGCGGCATGGACACAGAGAGGATCCACAGGGAGCTGGCAGAGCTTTTGTACCATGATGAAACGATTGAAAAGTAGCAGAGGGGATGCTATACTAAAACAGATTTAAGACAACGATCACAAACGAAGGAGGAGGTACCATGCTGATCGCCGATTATGCACTTCTTGGACTGGGCGGGGCCGTGTCATGCTTTGCGGCCCTGCGCTGGGAGAGGGAGAGAGCAGGGCGCAGCCTGGTACTTTCTTTTATAGGCGGAGCCGTCTGCGGGCTGGCCTGGTGCCTGGACGCAGGGATACGGCTAGGCAGCGTGGCCTGCCTTCTCTTTCTGGCCTCCTACATGGCGGTGCTGCTGCGCCATGGGGCGGAGCAGGAGAAATCCCTGGTCGATATCCTGGCCGCTGTCTCCCTCTCCTGCGGCTGCTTTGGCATGCTGCGGGTGGTGGCGGAGGCGCTCCTTGGGATTTCCTACCTCTCCCCCTTCTTCCGGGTGATGCTGGCGCTGATGGCCTTTTTGGGGGTCTGCGCAGGCCTGGCCTATTTGTCCCGGGAGTTCCCGGAGGAAGGCTGGCAGCAGTACTTCTGCAAGGAGGGGACGCAGGATGGGGACAGGCCGGGGAGAAGAGCGCTGCTCTTTGTGGCCTTTGGCCTGTGCCTGTCGTTCCCTGTCCTGGGGAGGAACTCCCTGCCCACGGCAGCCCTCGCCCTTTTTGCCTTCTTCGGAGGACTGCGGCTTTTCTGCCTGGTGGCGGCAGCCTGCAAGGAAAGAGAATCCCTGCGCACGGAAAAGCAGTACCGGGATGACATGCAGACCTACATGAGCGTGGTCCGCTCTCAGAGACACGACTACAATTTCCACGTGCAGACCCTCCACGGCCTGCTCCTCAGGAAGGACTACGAGGCCTGCGAGAAGTATCTGGAGGAGCTTTTGCAGGATTCAGTGGCCATGAACCGGCTGCTGCCCCTAAAAGACGCCGCGGTCAGCGCCCTCATCCTCTCCTTCCAGAGCCGGGCCCAGCAGGAGGGCATCCGCCTGGAGATCACGGTGGAGAACGACCTGTCCCAGATCGCCACCAATGTCTATGAGACAAACAAGATCATCGGAAACCTTCTGCAGAATGCCCTGGACGAGACGGAGCGGCTGCCGGACCGGTCATTTGGCATCCATCTGACGATCCTAAAAAGAGGCGAGTTCTGCATCATCAATGTGGCCAATGAGGCGCGGCAGGGAGACCCCATGGCCTCCTACCAGGCAGGCGCCTCCTCCAAGAGCGGGCACGAGGGCATCGGCATCGCCTCCATCCAGGCCCTGGCGGCCAGGTACGGGGGCGTGGTGTACTCCCGCATGGAGGGCCAGGTCATCCATTTTGTGGCAAAGATCCCGCTTAGACTAGTGAAGGAGGCATCGTGATGTTTGAGGGAAAGATACTTCTGGTGGACGACCAGCCTGTGGCGGCGCAGGACTCCATCGCCGCCTTAGAGCATTTTGCAAAGCCTTCCCAGATCCTCTTTGCCGGGGACGCCAAGGCGGCCAGGCAGATCCTGGATACAGAGCCGGTCCGGCTGGCCTTTCTGGATATAGAGATGCCTGGCGGGGACGGCTTTTCCCTGGCGGCCTACATGGAAGAGAGGCATCCGGGGCTGCCCTATGTGTTCCTCACCGGGCACGCGGATTTTGCCCTGGAGAGCTACGAGTATGAGCCGGTGGATTTCCTCACTAAGCCAGTGGATATCCGGCGGATGGAGCGGACCTTTGAGAAGGTGCGGAAAAAGGCGGGCGCGCCGAGAAAAGAGAAGATCGCTGTCAGGAGCGGGGCAGACTACCTGTTCCTGGAGCCAGATCAGATCCTCTACATCTGTAAGGAGAAGAGAAAAGTGCAGATCCACAGGAAGGACGGGGAAATCTGCCAGACCTCCCACACCCTGGAGGAGCTGGAGCGGATCTTCCTGGACTACCATTTCTTCCGCTGCCATCAGTCCTTCCTGGTGCCTCTTGCCAATATACAGGCAGTAGGCGCCAGCCGTTTCGGCCAGACCTACGAGGCCAAGTTGGAGGGAGGGACATCCGTCCCGGTCAGCAGGAGCCGGTACGGAAAGCTTAGGGAAGAGATGGAAAAACTGGGCATCTCCTTCCTAAAAGGAACAGGAAGAAAAGGAGAGACAGGGCAAGATGGACCACATACTGATCATAGATGACGATGCGAATATCAACGGACTTTTAAAGGAGGCGCTGGAGAGAGCCGGCTACTCCTGCAGCCAGGCATACTCCGGGACCGAGGCTCTTTTGCGCCTCGACATGGAGGAGTGTGACCTGGCCCTTCTCGACCTTATGCTGCCTGGCATGCCGGGGGAGAAGGTGTTGGAAGAGATACGCAGAAAGAGGGATATCCCGGTCATCGTGCTGACTGCGAAGGACCGGCTGGACGACAAGGTGGACCTCTTAAAGAGCGGGGCGGACGACTATGTGACAAAGCCCTTTGAGATACGGGAGGTGCTGGCAAGGATCGAGGTGCAGCTGCGCAGGCGGGGGACAGCCGAGGCTGCCGGGAACACTCTGAGCCACAGGGAGATGACCCTGGACAAGGAGACCTTTAAGGTCTTTGTGAGGGGAAGAGAGCTGCCCCGGTTTACACGCCAGGAGTTTGCCATCCTGGAACTCCTCCTGTCCCACCCGGGGCGGGTCTACAGCAAGGAGGAGATTTTTGAGTACGCCTGGGAGGAGCCCTACATGGGGGAGACCAAGACACTGGACGTGCACATCAGCAATATCCGCAGGAAGATAAAGAGGGAGACGCAGGAGGAGTACATTGAGACTATATGGGGTATCGGCTACCGTATGCCCCGGTAAGCTTTACCTTTTCTTTAGATTTTATTTGCGAAGGATTAAGGAAAGGTCCTTAGAATGTAAGACAGATCGAGAGAAAAGGAGTGAGAAATATGAGTGAGATGCTGCTGCAGACAAGAGCATTGACAAAACAGTACGGCAGGCACAGGGCAGTAGACCAGGTGAGCATGCATATAAAGAAGGGGGCGATATACGGTTTTATCGGCAGGAACGGAGCGGGCAAGACCACTACCCTGCGGATGATCAGCGGTCTGGCCTCCCCCACGGCGGGAGAGATCGAGCTGTTCGGGTGCAGGGGCCGCGATCTGAGCCGGGTACGCTCCAGGGTAGGCTGCCTCATCGAGGGGCCGGGCCTCTACGGAAGCATGTCTGCCAGAGACAACCTGAAAATGAAGAGCATGCTCCTTGGCGTGTACAAGAGGGGATACGAGGAGGAGCTTCTGGATATCGTGGGCCTTGGGGGCGTGGGCAAGAAGCCGGTGAAGAGGTACTCCCTGGGCATGAAGCAGAGGCTGGGCATCGCCCTGGCCCTGGTGGGAGAGCCGGACCTGCTGGTCCTCGACGAGCCCATCAACGGCCTGGACCCACAGGGGATCGCGGAGGTGCGGGATACGGTGCTGAAGCTGAACAGGGAAAGGAATATGACGATCCTCATTTCCAGCCATATCCTGGAGGAGCTCTCCAAGATAGCCACAGACTACGGGATCATCCACAACGGGACTCTTCTCCAGGAGTTGACGAACGAAGAGCTGATGGAAAAATGCAGCGAGAGGCTGGAGGTCACACTGGATGACCCGGAGCGGGCTGTTCCGGTGATGGACCGCCTGGGAATAAAACGATACCAGGTGGCAGACAGGGAGCACATCTACATTTTTGAGAGGCTGGAGGAGAGCGCGGCGCTCAACATGGCCTTCGCAAAGGCAGGAATCCCTGTGCGGGGCATCTCTGTCACAAACGGGGAGCTGGAGACCTATTTCTTAAAACTGACAGGAGGCGGCGCAGATGCTTAATATGATAAAAATGGAAATATATCGGATGCTCCACACAAGGAGCGCCTATGTGATCCTCATCGTGCTGACGGGGTGCGTGCTTTTTACTAATATCATGAGCCGGGATGAGTATCGGGCAGACACAAGGAAGGCGGCCGAGGCATCGGTGGATATGGTGCAGGTGAGTCCCTCCTCGCCGGATGAGAGCGGGGAGGAGACGCCCAACCTGGGTATGACTGTCACTCTCCCCACCACACCTGGAGAGCAGGTGACTGTGTTTGACCTGTTTGCGGCAAATATACAGGGGCGATTTATAGCTCTTTTTATTGCTATATTCACGATTTTGTTTTCCGGGGCGGACATGAGCAGCGGCTATGTGAAGAACACAGCGGGGCAGGTGAGGAGCCGGGCGGCCCTTGTGGCGGCCAAGGCGGTGGCTGTGATGGTGTACACAGTGTTTACCATCCTCTTTTTCGTGGCCATTGAGGCGATTTCTGATGCCTTGCTTTTTGGAACCCTGGCCTGGGGTGACCCGGGAGAGTTCCTCCCTTATCTGGGAGCGCAGACAGCACTGCACTGTGCCTTTATGGTGGTCCTGTGTGCCCTTACAGTGATCATACGGAGCAGTGTGCTGAGCATGGTGCTGGGGGTGCTGCTCTGCCAGAACCTGGCTATCATCCTGTACGGTGGGGCGGAGACACTGCTGCGCAGGATGGGGGCTGGAGATGTTGACATTATCTCCCACACCATCACGGGAAAGATTGCCATGCTCCCCCTGGCGCCCTCCGCGTCAGACGTGACAGGAGCGCTGCTGACAGCGGCCCTGTTCCTTGTCCTGTCGGCAGGCCTGGGGGCTCTCGTGTTCCAGAAGAGGGATGTGTAGGGGACAGGAGAAGTCAACAGGAGGAGCATTTACAGAAGGAGAGAGACAGGATGTTGACTATTATCCTTATAACAGGTATCGTGATCCTGGCGGTAGTGCTGTGGAAATACCAGCGGCAGATGAAGGACATCTGCCGCCAGATTGCGTTCCTGCGGGAGCACGACAGCAATATGCTCATCACGACCCAGATCCGGGCCGGCGGGGTGGGCGAGCTGGCAGAAGAGCTCAATGAACTATTGCTGGAGATGAAAAGTGAACACAGAGAGTACATGGAAAAGGAGGGAGAGATTGCCCGCATCTACACGGACCTGTCCCACGATATCCGCACGCCTCTCACCTCCCTGGACGGGTATTTTCAGCTCCTCCGGGAGACCAGAGACCCGGAGGAGCAGGAACGGTATATCCGCATCATCCAGGAGAGGATTGGCAGTCTGAAGGAGATGCTGGAGGAGCTGTTCACTTACACGAAACTCCAGGGCGGGCGCTATGAAATAGAGAGGACAGCCTGCCGGCTGAACCGGATCCTGAAGGAGACGCTGTTTTCCTACTACGAGGAATGGCTGGCGCTTGGGATCAGACCGGAGTTTTCCATTCCTGAGGAGGAAATCTGTGTGGAGGCAGACCCCCGTGCCCTCAGGCGGGTCATCCAGAATCTCATTAAGAACGGGATGGACCACGGCGAGAAGAAGATCCGCATTGCGCTCAAGAGGCAGGGGGACAGGGCTGTCATGACCTTTGCCAACCAGGTGTCCTGTCCGGACAAGATTGATACAGAGCATGTGTTTGACAGGTTCTACAAGGCAGATGAGGCAAGGAGCCGGACCTCCACGGGCCTGGGCCTCTCCATTGCCAGAGAGCTGGCCCGCAGGATGGAGGGAGATATCGCCGCTCGCATGGAGGAAGACTGGTTTGTGGCTGAGGTGCAGCTTGCGGCGCTGCCATGTGGAGCAAAGGGGTATACAGAGGACGTGTGAAAAGAAAATAAAAAAGGGCTTGACTTTTCTGCGTATCTCTGTATAATTTATTTCATAAATACTTTAGTGCTATAAAGTGTAGAAGTTTTAAGCGATAAAGCGACAGGAGGAAAAGGACATGAAGTTAAAAAAGGTAACAGCAATCTTACTGACAGCAGTCATGACAGCCGCACTTGCAGCCTGCGGAAGCAGCTCAGGAGACAGCTCTGGAAGCAGCTCAGGAGACAGCTCTGGAAGCAGCGGAGATGACGCAGGCGGAAGCGGTACATATACTATAGGAATCTGCCAGCAGATGGAGCATGCGGCTCTGGATGCGGCCACGGAAGGGTTTCAGGATGCCTGCCGGGAGCTGTTTGGCGAGGACAATGTAGAGTTTGACGTGCAGAACGCACAGGGAGAGCAGACTATGTGCTCCACTATCGTCAATAATTTTGTTTCTTCTGATGTAGATTTAATTCTTGCCAACGCTACCCTGCCTCTCCAGACAGCAGCCCAGGCGACGTCAGACATCCCGATCCTGGGAACTTCCGTTACTGATTATGGCAGCGCGCTGGGAATAGATGACTGGACAGGAGCCACGGGAGTGAACATTTCAGGGACAAGCGACCTGGCGCCCATCGAAGAGCAGGAGGATATGCTGCTGGAGCTTGTGCCGGAGGCGCAGACAGTGGGGATCCTTTACTGCTCCGCAGAGTCCAACTCCAAGTACCAGGCAGAGCTTTTTGAGGCAGAGCTGGAGGCGGACGGCATTTCCTACAAAGAGTACACAGCTGCCGACTCCAACGAGATACAGTCTGTGACTCAAAACGCGGTGGAGGAGTGCGATGCCATCTACATCCCCACGGACAACACCATGGCGTCCAACACCCAGATCATCAACAATATCTGCCTTCCCGCCAAGGTCCCGGTGATCGCGGGAGAGGAGGGCATCTGCAGCGGCTGCGGCGTGGCCACGCTCTCCATCAGCTACTACGACCTGGGATACCAGACCGGCGAGATGGCATACAAGATACTGGCAGAGGGAGAAGACATTGCATCCATGGAGGTGGAGACAGCGGCCCAGGTGACGAAAAAGTACAATCCCGCTATCTGTGAGGAGCTGGGCATCACCATCCCGGAGGGATATGAGGCCATAGAAGCCGAGTAGAGGAAAAGCTATTGACTTTTCCTGGCAAAGTGGGTATATTGGAACATGTAAATTGCATAGGGGGAGCTTGTAGACAGGCTGAGAGGAAGTTGGGAACTTCGACCCGGGAACCTGATTTGGATAATGCCAACGTAGGGAAATAGATGAGAGACTGCGGGAAATGGCATGATGCCATTTCCCTTTTCTTATTTTGCGGGCAGGTCAGGAAATTTACAGACAACAGAACAGGGCAGGACCATGTGAGTGAACAGTGAATGGATAAGGACGGTTCACGAAGGGGTGCACCACCGCGGGTGTATTCTTTCGTGAACCTTTTTTATGGGAAATGAGGGGGAGCCTGCCGCGGGCAGGCAGTCCCGCACCTGTCACGCACAGGGGGCCTGCGGAGAGGAAAGGAGGGGACCATTTTGATCACAGTGCGCATAAACGGGCAGGAGGAGAGCTTTACTGCCGCACTTTCTGTCAGTGCGTTCCTGGAGGCGAAGGGCTACAGGACGGACCGGGTGGCGGTGGAAAAGAACGGAGCCATCGTGCCCAGGAGGGAATATGAAAGCTGCCTTATCAACGACAGGGATACACTGGAGGTCGTAAGCTTTGTGGGAGGAGGCTAGAGAGAATGGGGGATATCAGGATAACAGAAGAGGAGATGCGTCAGGCCCTCAATGGCCGCCACACGGAGGGAGTCCAGTCCCGCATCAGCGCTGCCCGGGTGGCGGTGGCAGGCCTTGGCGGTCTTGGGTCCAACATAGCAGTCAGCCTTGCCAGGATCGGGGTGGGACGTCTTCATCTCATTGATTTTGACCGCGTGGATGTGACTAACCTGAACAGACAGCAATATTTTGCTGACCAGGTGGGGATGTACAAGACAGAGGCGCTCCGGGAAAACCTGCTGCGCATCAATCCGTGGCTTGAGCTGCGGACGGACTGCCTGCGCGTGACAGAGGAGAACGCGGCAGCGCTGCTGCGGGATGACATGTACATATGTGAGGCCTTTGACGATGCCGGGAACAAGGCAATGCTTGTCCGGGAGGTGCTGGAAAAGCTGCCGGGGACATATCTGGTGGCAGCCAGCGGCATGGCCGGATACGGGGACGGCAATGCGATCCACACAAGGAGGGTTTCCTCCCGCTTTTACCTGTGCGGGGATGAGACTACCGAGGCGGCCGCCGGACGGGGGCTCATGGCACCCAGGGTGGCCCTGTGTGCAGCACACCAGGCCAACATGGTGCTGCGGCTCATACTGGGTGAGCGGTAAGGGGCTGTATGGTTTGTGCCGGAAGAGACAAAGAGGAAGGCGCCGGCCTCCTGAAGGGCGGCGGGAAAGGAGAAAAAATGGAGATACATACAGATAGTAAAACGGATACATGGAAGTTGGGAGACCACACATTTACGTCCAGGTTTATCCTGGGGTCGGGGAAATATTCCCTGGAGCTGATCCGGGCGGCGGTGGAGCACGCCGGGGCCCAGATCGTCACCATGGCCCTGCGCCGGGCCAACGAGGGAGGACTGGCCAACATCCTGGACTACATACCGGATGGCGTGTCCATCCTGCCCAACACCTCGGGGGCCAGGAACGCCCAGGAGGCAGTGCGCATTGCCCGCCTGGCAAGGGAGGTCTGCGGCAGTGACCTCATCAAGATCGAGATCATGCGGGACACCAAATACCTGCTCCCGGATAACTATGAGACGGTCAAGGCCACGGAAATCCTGGCCAGGGAAGGGTTTACCGTCATGCCCTACATGTACCCGGACCTGAACATGGCCAGGGATATGGCAGATGCGGGGGCAGCCTGTATCATGCCTCTGGGGGCTCCCATCGGGTCCAACAAAGGGCTGTGCACAAAGGAATTTATCCAGATCCTCATCGATGAGATAGACCTTCCCATCATCGTGGATGCCGGGATAGGGAGACCCTCCCAGGCCTGCGAGGCCATGGAGATGGGGGCCGCCGCCGTCATGGCCAACACGGCCATTGCTACATCCGGGGATATCGCGGCCATGGCCGGCGCCATGAAGCTGGCTGTGGAGGCGGGACGGGCCGCCCACCTTGCAGGGATGGGAGGTGTCCGGGCAAAGGGAGGGAGCGCTTCATCGCCTCTCACCGGATATCTGAGAGATTAACAGCTGACACAGAAGGAGGCATGCGGAAATGAGTGCAGAAAACCATGTAAATGAAAGCATTTTAAGTGATGAGATACGGGAGCACCAGAGGGAGAACCGGATCGACCATATGACCTACCTGCCGGATATGGAGGATATCGGCTCAGAGGTGATGGACAGGGTCATCTCCGAGATGGAGCTCTATGACTATGACAGCTACACAGAGGCCGACGTGCGCAGAGCCCTCGGAAGGGACAGCCGGTCCCTGGAGGACTTCAAGGCCCTCCTCTCCCCGGCGGCTATGCCGCTCCTGGAGGAGATAGCCCAGGCCGCACAGGCGGAGACCAGGAAGCATTTCGGCAATTCCATCGCCATGTTCACGCCGGTGTACATCGCAAATTATTGTGAAAATTACTGCATTTACTGCGGATTCAACTGCCACAACAAGATAAAGAGGGCCCAGCTTGACGAGGCGGAGATGGAGAGAGAGTTTGCGGCTGTCGCAAAGACCGGACTTCAGGAAATCCTGCTCCTGACCGGGGAGAGCAGGAAAAAGTCCACAGTGGAGTATATCGGAAGGGCCTGCCAGATTGCCAGGAAATATTTCCGGGTCATCGGCCTGGAGGTCTATCCCATGAACTCGGACGAGTATGCCTACCTGCAAACATGCGGGGCGGACTATGTGACAGTCTTCCAGGAGACCTATGATTCAGATAAGTATGAGACCCTCCATCTGGCGGGGCACAAGAGGATTTTTCCCTACCGGTTTAACGCCCAGGAGCGAGCGCTCCTGGGAGGCATGAGAGGGGTGGGATTTGCCGCTCTCCTGGGACTGGATGACTTCCGGAAGGACGCGTTTGCCACGGGCATGCACGCCTGGCTCCTGCAGAAGAAATATCCCCACGGGGAGATCGCCTTCTCCTGCCCCAGGCTTCGGCCCATCATCAACAATGACAGGATCAATCCCATGGATGTCCACGAGGCACAGCTCCTGCAGGTGGTGTGCGCCTACCGGCTCTTCATGCCCTTTGCCAGCATCACCATTTCCAGCCGGGAATGTGCCAGAGTCCGGGATAACCTGGTGCAGATCGCTGCCACAAAGATTTCGGCGGGAGTCAGCACCGGTATCGGGGAGCACGGAGAGGAGGTCGCGGACAAGGGGGACGAGCAGTTTGAAATCTCAGACGGCCGGTCCGTGGATGAGGTCTACCGGGCTCTGGAGGCCAACCATCTGCAGCCCGTCATGGCGGAGTACATCTATGTGTAGGAAAGAAATGGCAAAGAGAGGCCTTCCGGATGAGGACGTCCTGTCCCGGGTGGCGGTGGTGACAAACCGCCATCTGGCCGCACGGCCCTACCTGGAGCAGATCCGCCGGGTCTGCCAGTTACATCCGACGGCTGTGATCGTGCGGGAGAAGGATCTGGAAGAGGAGGATTACGCCCGCCTGGCCGGACAGGTGCTTGCGGTCTGCCGGGAGTACCAGGTGCCCTGCGTATATCATACATACCCGGAAACCGCGCTGTATGCGGGGGTGGATGCCATCCACCTGCCGCTGGCGCTTCTGAAAAGATACAGGGAAGAAGGAATTTTAAAGGAATTCACCCATGTGGGAACATCAGTCCATTCTGTGCGGGAGGCTGAGGAAGCGCTGCGGCTGGGCGCCACCTGCCTGACTGCGGGGCATATTTATCTTACGGACTGTAAAAAAGGGCTGCTTCCCCGGGGAACCGCCTTTCTGCAGGAAATCTGCGCTCTGGTGGATGTGCCGGTGTGGGCCATCGGCGGTATACATATGGGCACGGGTCAGATGGAGGAAATCTTGTCCTGCGGGGCGACGGGCGGCTGCATCATGTCGGAGATGATGCGGATATAACTGGAAGGACTTGTCAGCCTGTGGAAAAAGAATTAGAATAAAAATAATACCTCAGATGAAAGAGAACAGGAGGAATATATGGCTGGAGTCAGAAAGAAATTGAATTTCCGCGGGAGAGTGCAGGGAGTGGGCTTCCGTTATAAAGCTAAATACCTGGCCCAATCCCTGGGGCTCACAGGCTGGGTGAGAAATGAGATGGACGGGACCGTGACGCTGGAGATCCAGGGGAGGCCCCAGCTTGTGGACAAGCTCCTGTACAGCCTGAACCATGACAGCTTTATCGAGATTGACTGGATCGACGGGAAAGACCTCCCGCTGGAGGAAGATGAGAAGAGCTTTAAGGTCCTGCTGTAATGTGAATACTTTTAAGTACTGCAATTCTGTAAGGTGAGGAGGGACAGGGCATGGAGGATACACTCTGGAAAGAACTGAAATCTGTGCTGGAGGATGAGGGGGCGGCGCTGGCAGGGTGCGGGGATCTGACCGGAATCATGTCCCGGCAGGAGCATACCCCGCCATATCCTGTGGGCGTGGCTGTGGCTGTCCCGGTTCCGGAAAAGATCGTCCGGCAGATCCAGGACGGCCCCACGCTGGAATACTATGAGACCTACCATTCCCTAAATCAGAAACTGAACAGGATCGTGCTGGCCGGAGAGGATTTCCTGAAAAGCCGGGGATTCAAAGCCTGGGCCCAGACTACGGACAGAGTCTGCCAGGATGAAAACTGGATCACGCCTCTTCCCCACAAAACAGTGGCCACGAGAGCGGGGCTCGGATGGATAGGGAAAAGCTGTATCCTTGTGACGGAAGCGTTCGGGTCAGCCATCCGCCTTTCGTCGCTTCTCACAGACGCTCCTCTTCCCTGCGGACAGCCGGTCACAAGTTCCCGCTGCGGCGCCTGCAGGGCCTGTGTGGATAACTGTCCTGCACATGCCTTGAAAGGGACACTGTGGAGTGCAGGCATGGACCGGGAGACATTGCTCGACAAGGATACCTGCTATAAGAAACAGGTGGAACTTATGCGGCAGCGCACCGGGATCGAGGCGGACTTGTGCGGAAAATGCTTTGTCGTGTGCCCTTATACCCGCCGCTATCTGGCAAGGGAAGACGCAGAAGCAGGCAGATAATTCAATAGGATAACAGACAATAAGGAAAGTATTCAGAGGTAAATACAAAATAACATACCAATTACTGCAATTCCGGACGTAATACTTTTAAAAAGTATTACGTCCGGAATTGCAAAAAGGAGGACAATTATGAAACAATTTGTGATGGCGCTGGACGCAGGGACGACCAGCAACCGCTGCATTTTATTTGACCGTCAGGGGAATATCCGCAGCGTGGCGCAGAAGGAGTTTACGCAGTATTTCCCGAAGCCGGGCTGGGTGGAGCACGATGCGGATGAGATCTGGTCGACCCAGCTTGGTGTGGCAGTGGAAGCCATGAGCAAGATAGGGGCCGAGGCGGCGGACATTGCCGCGATCGGGATCACCAACCAGCGGGAGACTGCCATTGTGTGGGACAAAAAGACAGGGGAGCCCGTCTGCAACGCCATTGTGTGGCAGTGCCGCAGGACGGCCGGCTTCTGTGATAAACTGATCGCGGACGGTCTGGAGGATATGGTACGGCGGAAGACCGGGCTCAAGATAGACGCCTATTTTTCGGCAACCAAGATAAAATGGATACTGGATCATGTGGAGGGTGCGAGACAGCGGGCTGAAAGGGGAGAACTCCTCTTTGGCACAGTGGAGACCTGGCTGATATGGAAGCTGACAAAGGGCAAGGTGCATGTGACAGACTACTCCAACGCGTCCCGGACCATGCTCTTTAACATCAACACCCTTCAGTGGGACGAGGATATACTGGAGCTTCTGGATATCCCGGCATCTATGCTGCCGGAGGTGAAGCCCTCCAGCTGCATTTACGGAGAGAGTGATGCCTCCTACTTCGGCGGTAGCATTCCCATCGGCGGGGCTGCCGGGGACCAGCAGTCAGCTCTCTTTGGACAGACCTGCTTCCGGGCCGGCGAGGCCAAGAATACCTACGGAACAGGATGCTTCCTTCTTATGAATACTGGTGAGAAACCGGTCTTCTCTGACAATGGGCTGCTCACTACCATTGCCTGGGGGCTGGACGGAAAGATAAATTATGCCCTGGAAGGTTCCATTTTCGTGGCGGGAGCCGCCATCCAGTGGCTCAGGGATGAGATGCGCCTGATTGATTCTTCCGAGGATTCCGAGTATATGGCCAATAAGGTGCCGGACACAAACGGCTGCTATGTGGTGCCCGCCTTCACCGGCCTGGGAGCGCCCCACTGGGACCCCTATGCCAGAGGGACCATCGTGGGCATTACGAGAGGAGTCAGCAAATACCATATCATCCGGGCGACACTGGAGTCCCTGGCCTACCAGGTAAACGATGTGTTGAAGGCCATGGAGGCGGATTCCGGGATTACACTGAGTTCCCTGAAGGTGGACGGAGGCGCCAGTGCCAATGACTTCCTGATGCAGGCCCAGGCTGACATCAGCAATGCACCTGTGAACCGGCCGAAATGCGTGGAGACTACAGCCATGGGAGCTGCCTACCTGGCCGGTCTCGCTGTCGGATACTGGAAGAATAAAGAAGAAGTGCTGCAGAACTGGGCCATTGACCGTATTTTCATGCCCGGCATCCCGGAGGAGGAGCGGGAGAAGAAAATAAGAGGCTGGAACAGGGCGGTCCGTTATTCCTACCACTGGGCAAAAGAGGAGTAATTGTAAAAATAAACAAAAAAGCATTCTTTTTATGGACATATATGGCCAAATATACTAAAATAGATATATTAAGAGCCTTGAGGCGGCCATAGGTGATGTCACAGTATACTGTGACAAAAGGGATGTGCTGTACCCGGGGCATAGAAGACGGAGGTAGCATAACATGAAACGAAATGTAATCGTAGGTCAGTCTGGCGGCCCCACGGCTGCCATCAATTCCAGCCTTGCGGGTGTGTACCGCACAGCAAAGGACCGCGGGGCCAATAAAGTGTACGGCATGCTTCACGGTATACAGGGACTTCTGCAGGAGAGATATCTGGATCTGTCAGAATATATCACCACGGAGCTGGATGCGGAGCTCCTGAAAAGGACCCCGGCGGCATTCCTTGGGTCCTGCCGCTTTAAGCTGCCGGAGATCCATGAGGACAAGGGAGTCTATGAGAAAATCTTTTCTATCCTTGACAAGCTGGATATCGAAGCCTTTATCTACATCGGCGGAAATGACTCTATGGACACGATCAAGAAGCTTTCCGACTACGCTATCGTGACCGGACATCCGACCCGCTTTATCGGATGCCCGAAGACCATTGACAATGACCTGGCGCTGACGGACCACACCCCAGGCTATGGAAGCGCTGCCAAATATATCGGAACCTCTGTAAAAGAGATCATCCGGGACAGCTTCTGCCTGGAGTACAGCAAGGGTCTTGTGAGCATTGTGGAGATAATGGGAAGAAACGCGGGATGGCTGACAGGAGCGGCAGCCCTGGCAAGGGGAGAGGACTGTGAGGGACCGGACCTGATATACCTGCCTGAAATTCCCTTTGACCTTCATGCCTTCAGCGATAAGGTAAAGGAGCTCCTCTCCAGGAAGCCCTCTGTTGTGGTGGCAGTATCGGAAGGCATCAGGACGGCCGATGGTACCTATGTGTGCGAGCTGGGAAGCAGTATTGACTTTGTGGATGCATTCGGCCACAAGCAGCTGTCCGGAACCGCCTCCTATCTCGCAAGCTTTATCGCCGGGGAGATCGGATGCAAGACCCGGGCTATCGAGCTGAGCAGCCTCCAGAGGTCCGCCTCCCATGCGGCCTCCAGAGTGGACATCCTGGAAGCCTACCAGGTAGGCGGTGCGGCGGTCAAGGCGGCCGATGAAGGGGACTCCGGGAAAATGGTAGTTCTCCAGAGACTGTCCGATGACCCGTACCAGTGCGGTACGGAGGTGAAGGACGTGCACAAGATCGCCAATGACGAGAAGCTGGTGCCAAGAGAGTGGGTCAACGAGGAGGGAACAGGCGTGACAGACGAATTTGTGGCTTATGTTCGGCCCCTTATCCAGGGAGATGTGTCTCCTGTCATGGTGGATGGAATTCCGAGACATCTGTTCAGACCCTACAATCTGTAAATAAAAAACTTTCTTTTGTATTACTTTAATGCTTGTTATGAAATCCCGCAGATGCTGAAATTTGCATTTGCGGGATTTTTGCAGAAAAGAAAAGAGTCGCTGCGGCAGGATATGCAGGCGTAAAAACAGTACTGTCGCCTTTACACCTTCGTTTTGCCGAGTTATAATATTTCCTGGACATCATTGAACGACAAAAGGAGGAACATAAATCATGAAAAAGAGAACGAAAAAGCTTGGCGCTATCCTGCTGGCCTTTGCCATGACCGCATCCATGCTGGCGGGCTGTGGCAGCAGTCCGGCTGACAGCGAGGGAGAAGAGCAGACCCAGAGTGAAGTGGAAGAGGCGCAGAGCAGTGAGCCTGTGGATGTGAACGTGACAGCCCTCAAGGGGCCTACAGCCATGGGCATGGTCCGGATGATGGACGATGCGGATAACGGAAAGATTGACAACGAAAATTATCAGTTTACTATTGCGGCTTCTATTGATGAAGTGACACCGGCTATCTCTCAGGGAGAGACGGATATTGCGGCAGTTCCTGCCAATGTGTCCTCTGTCCTCTATAATAAGCTGGACGGCGGCGTGCAGGTCCTTGCCGTCAACACGCTGGGCGTCCTCTATATTGTGGAGAACGGAGATACAGTCCAGTCCGCGGCGGACCTGAAGGGTAAGACGATCTACGCCAGCGGCAAGGGAGCTACACCGGAGTACGCCCTCAACTACATCCTGGAGGAGAACGGCATTGACCCTGCGGCGGATGTGACGATCGAGTGGAAGAGTGAGCACTCGGAGTGCGTGGCGGCTCTGGCCCAGGATCCCTCCGGTATTGCCATGCTCCCTCAGCCCTTTGTGACGACAGCCCAGACAAAGGATCCGGACCTGAGAGTTGCTCTGGACCTGACAGAAGAGTGGGATAAGGTCCAGGAGGATGCGGAAAATCCGAGCGCTCTCCTCACCGGTGTGGTGATCGCAAGGACAGAGTTTGTCCAGGAGCATCCGGAGGCAGTGTCCGACTTTATGGAGAGATACAAGTCTTCCGTTGAGTTTGTAAACGAAAACGTGGAAGAGGCAGCCCAGCTTGTCGGAAGTTATGATATCGTCACAGCGGAGGTTGCCCAGAAGGCCATCCCCGCATGCAACATCGTCTGCATCACAGGGGACGAGATGCAGGAGAAACTGTCCGGATATCTTGCTGTCTTAAATGAGCAGAACCCGGAAGCTGTAGGAGGACAGCTGCCAGATGAAGATTTCTACTACACCCAGGAATAAGATAAGACTGTGGGCAGTCCTTGTCTGGCTGCTCATCTGGCAGGCGGTCAGTATGTGCATCGGACAGGAGATACTTCTTGTATCTCCTGTCACTGTTGTCTCTACCCTTTTTGAGCTGGCCGTCACAGGAGAGTTCTGGCTCTCCATTGCCTCCTCCATGCTGCGGATCGTGGGCGGATTTATGCTGGCTGTGGTCCTGGGGGTGGCTCTTGCGGGGCTCTCGGCGGCATCGGTGCGGCTGAGGGAGCTCCTCCTCCCCTTTGTGGTGACCATCAAATCCATTCCGGTGGCGTCCTTTGTCATCCTCGTCCTTATCTGGGTCTCCTCCCGGAATCTGTCCGTGCTGATCTCCTTCCTCATGGTATTCCCGGTAATATACACGAACGTGCTGGACGGCATCAGCCAGATGGACGGGCAGCTCCTGGAGATGGCGCAGGTCTTTGACATCCCGTTTGGAAGGAGGCTGCGGAGCATTTACGTCTCCCAGGTCCTTCCCTATTTCCGGGCCGGCTGCTCCCTGGCCCTGGGGCTCTGCTGGAAGGCGGGCGTGGCGGCGGAGGTCATCGGCATCCCCCAGGATTCCATTGGAGAAAACCTCTACAATGCGAAGATCTATCTGGATACTCCCAGACTTTTTGCCTGGACCCTGGTCATCATCTGCATCAGCGTCCTCTTTGAAAAAGGCTTTTTGAAGGCCGTGGATTGTCTTGTCCGGCGTCTGGAGAGGATGGGATAAGCCATGCGGCGGACAAAGAGAAAGGAGAACATATGCCTGATATCACAAATATAAGTAAAACCTACGGAGAACACAGGGTGCTGGATCATTTCTCCTTCCGCATGGAAGAAGGAAAGACGACCTGTATCATGGGCAGGTCCGGCTGCGGAAAGACTACTCTCCTTCGCATCCTTATGGGGCTGGAGAAGCCGGACGACGATTTTGGCGGGCACAGTGAGCTGGAAGCCCTGAAAAAGAGCGCTGTTTTCCAGGAGGACAGGCTGTGTGAAAATCTCAGCGTCATGGCCAACATCCGTCTCACCTGTCCGGACAGGACAAAGGCGCAGGTGCTGGAAGAGATGGGGAGAGTGGGACTGGAGGGATGTGAGAGCCAGCCGGCCCATGAGCTGTCCGGCGGCATGAAGCGCAGAGTCGCCCTGCTCCGGGCGCTGCTGGCTCCCTGTGACATCCTGTTCCTGGATGAGCCCTTCAAAGGGCTGGACGAGGAGACAAAGAAAAAGAGCATTGTCTATACAGCAGGAGCATGTCAGGGAAGGACTGTACTATTTGTGACCCACGACGAGAGAGAAGCCCGGCTCATGAGGGCTGCGGCGGTCATTTCCATGGACAAAGAAGCGGCAGACAGCAGGGTGAGCCTGGCCGGGGAAAATGAAGCCTGCTGTAGGGAAGGATAACACAGACAAGGAGAAAAGAGACAGAATGAACAAAACAGTACATACACAGGAAAATCCGCTGGGATACAAGAGCATACCGGAGCTTTTGCGGAGCTTTGCCATCCCCAGCATCATCGCAATGGTGGTGAGCTCCCTCTACAATATCGTGGACCAGATCTTCATAGGACAGGGGGTTGGTTATCTGGGAAATGCGGCCACCAATGTGGCCTATCCTCTCACCACGATCTGTCTTGCCATCGCTCTTCTCATCGGTATCGGCAGCGCCTCTCGTTTCTCCCTCCACCTGGGGGCGGGGGAGAAGGACAAAGCGCGCCGGGTGGTGGGGAACGGCATCAGCATGATGGTGGTCTTCGGAGTCGTTTATGCGGTGCTGATAGAGCTGTTCCTGCATCCCCTTCTGCTTGCCTTCGGGGCCACGACAGATGTGATGCCCTACGCCGTAGACTATACAAGGATCACTGCGCTGGGCATGCCCTTCCTCATCGTGACCAACGGCATGAGCAACCTGGCCAGGGCGGACGGCAGCCCCAAATATTCCATGACATGCATGCTCATAGGGGCCGTGGTCAACACCATCCTGGACCCGCTGTTCATCTTTGCTTTTCACTGGGGCGTGGCGGGCGCTGCCTGGGCCACGGTCATCGGTCAGGTCTGCTCCTTTGTGGCCGCTGTGCGGTATATAGGGAAATTTAAGAACATTGAACTGAAGAGAGAGGATATACGCCTTATCCCCCGGGAGTGCCTGACAACAGCCTCTCTGGGTATGAGCAACAGCCTGAACCAGGTGGCTATCACATTTGTGCAGATCGTGCTGAACAATTCCCTGACCTATTACGGAGCCTCCTCCCCCTACGGGACGGACATCCCTCTGGCAGCCTGCGGGATCGTCATGAAGACAAACGCCATCCTGCTGGCGTTTATCATAGGGATATCCCAGGGGAGCCAGCCTGTCATCGGCTTCAACTACGGGGCAAAAAAGTATGACCGGGTGCGTGGCACCTACAAGCTGGCGATCTGCGTCAACCTGGCTATCTCCGCGGTGGGATTTGTCCTGTTCCAGTTTTTCCCCAGGCAGATCATCTCCCTCTTTGGGACAGGGGATGAGCTGTATTTTACCTTTGCGGTGCGCTTCATGCGTATTTTCCTGTTCATGATCATCGCAAACGGCGTGCAGCTTATCTCTTCCAACTTCTTTGCTGCTATCGGAAAGCCGGTGAAGGGCCTGCTCCTGTCCATGACAAGACAGGTCATCTTCCTCATCCCCCTGCTCCTGATACTCCCGGTCTTTTTCGGGCTGGACGGCATCATGTTCGCAGGGCCTGTGGCGGATTCCATCGCCTTTGTGACCACGGTCATCCTTGTGGGGAGGGAACTGGGGCATATGCGCCGGCTCCAGGAGGAGCAGGCAGAGGAGAGAGGACAGAGTGCTGCCTGTCCGCCACGGTCTGAAAAATGAGACTGAAATTCACATAATTTTGTCTTGCGTTTTCCCCCGGTCTGTGCTACTATCTGTATAAGCTTCAAAAAGCGGTCGCTTTTTTATTCTTCGGCGCTTCGCCGGACTAATTCCTTTTCAACGCAGAGTTATAGTACAGGCCGGAGGTGTGTATATGGAACAGCAGACAGAATACGACATTCTGAAACTTGTGGAAAACCAGGGGCGGTGTTATGTCAGTTCGGACTGCATGCCAGGCGATCTGCTGGCATCCTGTCTGAAATACCGCCCCAGCCTGCCAAGAGAGCAGCTCCTTGGGTGGATGCTTCAGATCCTTGAGGAGCTGGAGAAATTTCATCGGTGCAGGGGAAATCCCTGTTATCAGTACGTAAATCCCTAC
Source organism: Lachnoclostridium sp. An118 (assembly GCF_002160985.1). GTDB lineage: Bacteria > Bacillota > Clostridia > Lachnospirales > Lachnospiraceae > Claveliimonas > Claveliimonas stercoravium. The sequence goes on from NZ_NFLQ01000004.1 coordinate 223,284, forward strand.
AGCATGATAGCAGGGGAGGACGGGAGGATCCATCTTCTGGACCTGTCCTCACCGGGACAGCAGGAGCTCAGGAAGAAGCTGACGCGGAGGAGCATACGGGAGAGCTTCCTGATGCCGGACAACCAGTATTGTCAGCGGGAAAGCCTGGCGGACGACATATACGGGATAGGGCGGACCTTTCAGTATATGCTGGCAGCAGTGGAGACAGACCCGCCCATCAGGGGGCGGACAAAGCGAAGGCTGCGAAAGATCATTTTCAGGTGCCTCATTCAGACTCCTGGTCAGGAGGAGAGAGGCAGATCCAGGAAACAATATCATTCGGTTCAAGAGATATCAGAACAATTTCCAAGAGACAGACAGGAGATAAAAAGGACAAAAAAGGTCATGGTCGTCGCTGCGGCGGCAGTCTCTTTTGCTGCAGTAATGGTCATGATAGCCAAGGAGAGCCCGGGCAGGAGCCTTCAGGACAGCTCCGGGGAGAGCCTGCGGGGTGAAGGTTCGGAGGACAGCCCGCAGGAGGACTCCCGGACGGGGGCAGAGGCGGAGAAAGAAGAGGAGACGCAGGCGGAGGATCAGATGAAATTTGACATGGCCATGCTCTATTTTCTGGAGCTTGAGGACTACCGGGAGAGCCGGAGACTGTTCCGGGAGGCAGCTCCCGGCAATCCTCTGGCAGACGATTACGTGGAGCTGTCCGCCTGCATGCTGGAAGCGGACCACATGGATGCGGAAGAGCTGAGAACGCTCCTGCAAGAGATGCAGGAGAAGATACCGGACAGGGAAGACGGCAGATACTATCTCTCCATCCTTCGGGGCTACGGTCTTTTGGAGAAGGACGGGGTCAAGGAGGAGGTCATCCGCCTGGGAGAGCAGCTTTTCGCTCTTCAGGACTGGATGGAGACGGACAGGGACCATGAGAAGGAAAAGGAGGCCAGATGGATGCTGGCCGGAGCCTATGAGTCGGCGGAGGAGCCGGAAAAGGCGGCAGAGCAGTACGAGTACATACTGGAGCTGGAAGAGGAAGAGGGGGTGCGGGAGCAGATATACAGCAGCCTGGTCTCCCTCTGCACAGAGAGCGGGGATGCTGAGGCGGCCTGGGAATACTGTCAGAGAGGCCTGGAGGAGCTGACAGGCTCTGCGCTCCTTCGTATCCAGTATATCCGGATGCAGTGCGCCTCGCCGGAGACAGACAGGCAGGTCTGTGCCCAGACGATACAGAAATTTCTCCGGGAGGTCCCAAAGATAGCGGAAGAGCCGGAGTTTAAGAAGCTGCAGGAAGAATATGAGATCAAAGTGGAGGGTGAGGAAGTATGGGTAGGAAAATAGCAGTCCGGCTCCTTCTGCTGGTGCTCCTTCTGGCTGCTCTGTACGGGCAGCAGGAGATATTTGCCCGGGAGGACAGTCAGGGAACACATGCGGAGAGGGAGGATACAGATGACCTTGAGGGAGGCGGAGACGAGGATGAGCAGACGAAGGCAGATACGGACCACTCAGACCAGGAGGGACAGGAGGAGACGGAGCAGGAGCAGCCCCCGGAGGGGGATGGAGATGACACTCAGGAGAAGCCGCCTCTTCCGTATGAGGTTTCATATGGGGAGCCGGACGGGGAAGAGCAGTACTATACAGTGAAACCCCAGGTGACGATCCTCCATCCGGGGGAGACAGGGGAGACGGTCTATATTCTGGAAAATGCCGCCGGAGCTTTGACCGAAGGCCGCATCAGCCAGCCGGGCGGTCAGGCTGTCATAGAGCCGGAGGCCTTCGGTGAGGGGGAGAACCGGCTCCGGGTCTGGACGGAGTACGCACCGCCGGACGAGGAGATCCAAACCCTCTATGAGAGGGAGCTCATATTTAAAATAGATACATGCCCGCCCTCCCTGGACATGTGGGTGGAAGGGGGAGAAGGCTGGCATCAGTATCAGGCTGATGTCGGATACAAAGTGGAAGAAAACAGTGTGGGAAGCGGGATAAAATACATTGCATACTATGTAAATGGACAGGAGCAGGAGCGGACGGGACAGGAGATGGGGACATTCACGATACGTCAGGCATCCAGGGGCGGCCAGGGTATCCCTGTGTCGGCCGTGGCCTGTGACCAGGCCGGAAACCGGACATATCGGGATATGCAGGTGTATGTGGACGACACCCCTCCCACTGTGGAAATCAGCGGTGTGCAGGACTATTCGATCACCAGCAGGGATGTCCAGGCGCTTTTCTCCGCTGCTGATGACAACGGACTGGCCTCCTGCAGCGTGCAGACGACCCGGACTTCCCCGGAGGGGGAGGAGACCGTGCTGGAGGAGGGAGAGTGGAATGAGGAGACCGGACGGAGACAGGCGAGTCAGGTCTTCAGCCAGGATGGCATTTATCGGCTGTGGGTCAGGGCTGTCGATGGGGCGGGGCTGCAGTCGGAGGCAAGAGCCCAGGTGATCGTGGATAAGCAGAACCCTGTGATCGCCTATGTGGATGAAATGGACGGTACCTGGGTGAAGGAGTTTTGCTGGGACAGGCCCGTGGCGGAGATATTTACCGATTTTACCAGCTATACCTACAGACTGACGCTGGACGGTGTTCCTTATCTTCCCGGACAGACAGTGAAAAAGGAGGGCAGGAGACTCCTGGAGGCTGAGGCGGTGGATGCGGCAGGTAACCGTTCCCGGGCAGCGGCGGCGTTCGTCATCGACCACACGCCGCCGGAAATCCTGTTTGAGGGCGTGGAAAACGGCGTGGCGTATGAAGAGCGCAGGACCTGCACAGTCCGTCTGGGAAACAGCTCTGACCGGATAAAGGAGATCCGCATCAACGGGGAAAGGCAGGCGCTGGAGACGGACACAGACGAGTACAGCTGTACATTTGAGGAGCACCAGGTATACAGTATCCGTGTGACAGCTGTGGACAGAGCGGGAAATGAGAAGGAGGAGGCAGTGATGTTCCAGGTGGTACCAAAGCAGACGCTGGTGGACCGGCTCCTGTCCCCTGCCAGGCAGTCCCTGGGACTGGAGGAGGATGGCTTTAAGCGGGAAGAGGAGGAGACAAGAGAAGGTGCGACGGGAGAGAGAGCAGGGGACGCTGTGCTCCCGGCCGCGGCAGCTGCCGCTCTGCTGCTCCTTATCCCTCCCTGCGCTGCCCTGGTCAGACGTATCGCAAAAAAGAGGGGAGTGTGATAGAATGGACTCAAACAGACAGGGAGGGAGAAAAATGCAGGCAGTCGTATACAGAGGAGAAGGAGAGATCGGCATGGAGGAGCGGCCTCTTCCGAACATAGAGAAGGAGACAGACGCTATCCTCCGGGTGACCCTGACTACCATATGCACAAGCGACCTTCATATAAGAAATGGAGCGGTCCCCAGAGCGGTGCCGGGAGTCATCCTGGGGCATGAGTTTGTGGGTATCGTGGAGGAGACAGGGCAGAAGGTGAGGAATGTTCGTCCCGGGCAGCGCGTGGCGGTCAATGTGGAGACCTTCTGCGGGGAATGCTTTTTCTGCAAAAGAGGATTTGTCAACAACTGTGAGGATGAAAACGGCGGATGGGCGCTGGGCTGCAGGATAGACGGGGGACAGACGGAGTACGTGCGCATCCCCTTTGCGGACCAGGCCCTGACGCCCATACCGGACCAGGTGACAGACGAGCAGGCTCTTTTTACCGGGGATCTGCTGTCCACCGGGTACTGGGCGGCAAAGATCGGGGAAATAGAGGCGGGGGACACAGTCCTTGTGCTGGGCGCCGGACCTGCCGGCCTGTGCGCTATGATGTGCGCAGCCCTTTACAGTCCTGCCAGGGTCGTGGCGGCAGACATAGATGAGAGCAGACTGGAATTTGCCCGCAGGCACGGCCTGGCGGACGTCTTCCTGGACCCGTCCAAAGTCTCTGTGCCGGACGCTCTGAGGGAGTGTACGCAGGGCAGAGGAGCGGATGTGGTCATTGAGGCGGCGGGAGGAAAGGACAGCTTCCGGCTTGCCTGGCAGGCGGCAAGGCCCAACGCTGTGGTAGTCATTGCGGCCATGTACGAGGAGGACCAGATCCTTCCCCTGCCCCGGATGTACGGAAAAAATCTGATCTTCAAGACAGGGGGCGTGGATGCCTGCAGCTGCAGGGAGATACTGGAGCTGACAGCTCAGGGCAGGCTGAAGGGGGACTGTCTCATCACCCACCGGGCACCCCTGTCGGAGGCCATGGAAATGTACCGGCTGTTTGAAAAGAAGGAGGATGGAGTCATGAAAGTGGCGCTGACCCCGTAAGGGGCAGCGCCGTAAAAAAGCGGGAGCCGCAGGGGTCCCGCTAAATGGTTCTCTTTTCATATGTTTGGCCTTAATCTACATAGCCTGTGGCCTGCCCGATCGAATGGGGAACGCCGGTGCTGTCTATCACATAGGCGTCAATGTAGTAGACGCCAAGCTTGAAGCCGTAGTTGGCCACATTGATGTTGGCGCCGTAGCTTCCGTCTTCCCGCGCCTCCAGCTGTATCCACTGCACATCGCTCTGGTCCTCATTGGTCCAGACCGCGATCTGTACGCTCTGTACTTCGTCCGGCAGGTTGGCCAGGTCTGTCACGGTGACGGGAATGCCCCCGATGTCCCGCAGATAGGGGTCCGCGTAGACAGTGCCTGTGGGAACCCTTCCCTCCCGCTCCATCAGTGACTGGGAGTCATAGTTGATATTTGCCAGCTCCTCGATGAGCCGGGAATTTTTCTTCAGCTCCGTCTCCTCGTTTTCAATGCCGAAGCGCTCGGTCAGAGTGGGCTCAGAGGAGAAAAGATTGGTCCCCAGCCCCAGGCGATTGCCCTCGATCTGTGCGCCCAGAGCGGCCAGAGTGGTAGGAAACTGGTCAAAGGTGGTGAAATCCCGTCTCGTCTCCGTCTCCTTCCGGGCCGCGGCATTGATGTAGGCGGTGTAGGTCTTCCGGGTGTGATCGCTGTCGATATCCTCGCAGTAGTCGCTGTCCATGGTGGGATGGTCGCCGCAGAGGACAATGGTGGTATTTTCGTAAAAATCCTGCTGCTGGAGCCACTGGATGAAGGCGGACACCTGCCGGCTGGAGCAGCGCATGACGTTGGAATACTGGTCATCGCCGTAGAGCTGCGGACAGCTCTCGCACACATACCCGTCCTCAAAGTGGGTGTCCACGGTCAGCATGGTGAGGTTAAAGGGCTCCGGCTGGGCGGCCAGCTCTGTCACCTTCTGCCTGGCAAACTCAAAGAGTCTTGCATCCTCATAGCCCCACCATACATAGTAGTCCTCCGGGATGAGACCGTTCTGCACTGCGTATTTGTAGTCCATCATCTCGTAGTTTCCATGTTCGGTGAAGTACAGCTCCCGGCCTCCGAAAACCGCGTCGGAGCCGATGAGGAGAGTCTGGGAATAGCCCTGGCTTTCCAGGATGTCGCCCAGTGTCACAGCTCCGGCGAAAAAGCTGGTCTGAGTGTCCATGTTATTTCCGTCAATAGAGACGCTCAAGGGAAGCCCCGAGGTCTGGGCGAACATGGCGCCGATGGTCCAGGTCGTGCCGGGCATGGAGTATCCGCCGTTCAGTTCTTCCGTCTCTCCGGAAAAGTCTTCATTTTCCTGGGCAATCCGGGTCAGCTCCGGTATCACATTGCGGGAGAAAGCGCCTCCGCTTTGGGTATCGGCGTATGTGGTCTCCATGGACTCCAGAAAGATGTAGATGAGATTTCTCTTCTCCTGGGGGAAGGTGATCTCCACGTCCACCGGACTTACATAGTTGTCATCGATAAAAGTGGAGTAGGCGCCCCTGTCTGCCACGTAGTTTCCCACATCCAGATCCTGCCAGGCTCCTCTGACCGACAGGGTGCAGACAGATACAGACAGGACGATGGCCCCTGCCAGGATGGCATAGTAGCGCTTCTTTTTGCGTGAAGCGGCAAAAAGTACGAGGAGGACAAGGAGGATGATGAGAGCCGGGACAATACATGTGTCGATATATTCCCTGATCATGGCATCGTTTGTGCCTTCCAGAGGAGACGTCAGATGGTAGATGAGCTCGTCCATCGTCAGGTTGCTCCATGTGTCGAACATCCAGTTCAGGCTGCAGGTGATGACCGTGGCAAGGACTGCCAGCAGCACGGCCAGTATCGTGAACAGGATCCGAAGGAAGACTTTTATAAAAACAGACAATTTTCTCATTTTTTACACACATTTCTCCTGGATTTTACATTTCTTAACCTACTCATTATAAAAGGTTTGAGGTGGGGCTTCAAGAAAAAATCTCTAAAATATGTGAAAATACAGTGATACCTGGAAAGCACAGGGCGGGATACCCCTGTGCTTTTTTCTGCCCGTGGGACAGATGGAAAAAGAGCGGATTCTTCGGATTTTTTCACTTTTATAGGCAGGATGACAAAGGATGTCACATGCGTGCAGTAAACTGGAGCTGTGAAGAAAGGAGGAGAGGCGGCATGCCGGCCTGTGGATATTATGGATGAGAGGATCAGGGAAATATACGAGGCCTGTGTCCGGAATTCAGAAGGAAGAGATACAGTGCGCCGGGTTGTAGACAAAGAGATTATGGAGCTTTTTGAGGGGAAAAAGGAAGAGGTGGACTGGAGAGAGATTGAGGAGTACCGGGACGAACTCTTCGCAGTCGCAGACATGGCGGAGAGAGCGGGATTTATCAGAGGCTTTAAGTACGGAGCCGGCCTGATGGCGGAATGCCTTGCCGGAGACAAATCTATCTCAAAACCCTGATGATCTGAAGGATCTGCTCCTTTGTCCTGTCGCTGCAGCCCTGGAGCTCAGATAAGATCTCGTGATCCAGAGCGGAGGAGGCCTCTGTATACTCGTCGGAAAGGACGTAATCGACTGTGACGCCGAGGGCGTTGCATATCTGGAGAAGGGTAGAGAGGGATACCTTTACCCGGTTGTTTTCTATATTGCTGATATGGCTGGTGTTCACATCCACCATATTGGCAATATATTCCTGGGTAAGACCTTTGGATATACGGATTTTTTTGAGCTTCTGGCCGATTTTTTCAAAGTTGATATCCTTCATTTTGCATCACCCCTTTTGTTATATGATTTAATTGTAATTATTTTATAGTTATAGTATAATTAGTTATAACTATAAAATTATTAGTTACAAACAAATAATCGCATGAAATGTGGACGAAGTCTTAGAAAGGGGGATATACATATAGACTATTTATTACCAGAGACATTTTGGGGGATGAGAGTTGGAAATCAACCGACAGTGTATTTGAAAATGAGGAAGAAGCGATAGAAGAAAAATTATGTAATATAAATGGAACGGGAGAAAAAAGTGTATTGCAAAAATTGTGGAAAAGAAATTGAGGAAGGTTGGAAGAATTGTCCGTACTGTGGAATTCAGATTTCAGATGTAGAAGAAGCTGTTGAGCGACCAGCAGATACAGAAGAGGAAACAGAGAAGGATTTATTATTCGTTAAAGCGCTGTTTAAAGCTCATCCGGTTAGAGCTGTTTTATGTATTCCGATCATTTTGTATGTTATCATACGACTGCTTGGCATTGAAATGGATCACATATTTACGGGATTTATTCAGTATTTCTTCGAGGCATCTGTCTGTGTGCTGGCAATATATCTCATATATGGGCCTATTAATTATAAAACAGTAAGTGGAAAAGTTACGACTTCTAAGATTTTATTTGAGATAATAGCAAGTATTATCTTTTGGTACATTTTGGCTTCTGTATTTGTTCCTGGTGGGGATACTGATGCTGAGCCAACATCTTCATCAGGAACAGCCGTTGTGGAGGAGCAGAAAGATGATCAGAAGCCTTCTGAGCCTGCCGGTGAGATGACATTGGAAGAATATCTGAATAGTTGTATCAGCGTAACACAGGAAGAACTGAACAGAAACCCGGACACATATATTGGAAAAAATATATTGCTGGAAGGAGATTTCTCTATAGTGGCGGACAGCATTATTATTGGGCTTTGGGATGGTCAGGGAGGAGTTGAAGTAAAGTATGATGGCAAATCTGCCTATAATGCAAACGGAGAACAGGTTGGAAATGTGATTTCGGGTGACTATGGATATGCGGCAGGGATCTATAGAGGAGAAGATCAGTTTGGAACACCATATATGGATGGGGTTATTATTATTCTGGGTGAATAAAGAAAGGGATTATTATGTACTGTAGAAATTGTGGAAAAGAACTTAAAGAGGAATGGGAGATATGTCCCTATTGTGGAAAAGCCGTAAACCGGTCAAATGATCCGGAGAAGAACGGCGAGGCGGTCTCTTCAAAGGAGAGTGTACAGACGGGCGAAGAGAAGGCGGACCTGACGTCTGGAAGCAAAAAGGTAACAGGAAGGCTTCTGATAAAGATTTTATCATTGGTGGCTGTCGTATGCTTTTTCTGTCCGCTGTATCTGTTCTCCTGTGCGGGAAGGGAACTGTTTACACTGAGCGGATTGGATATTACCTTTGGATTTGAATATATGTCGGAAGAAATGGAAGGCATACTTTCATTTGGCGCTCTTTTGCTCCTTCCGCTTATAGCGTTCCTTTTATCTTTCGGGAAAAAGAATACGGCAGAGGATAGTAAGAAGAGAAATTTAAAGCATTATATCGGCGCGGCCTGCTCATTTGCTGCCGTACTTCTGGCGCTCTACTTCTCAGCGACGCTCACAGGCAGTGCGGACGGTACGCCGCTGTCTGTCACAGTCGAGTTTGCAATGATCCTGCTCATTATGGCGAACCTCCTGGCAGCAGCGATCGCTTTCTATCAGATTTTCCTCTGTTCACCCAGGGAGAAAAACGGGAAACAGCTTTCTAAGGCCAGTGTTGGGATAAGGAGCGCTTTAAAGCTTGCAGGGCTGAGTATCCTTATTGCTGTTATCTGTCTTATCCCCACGGCAGCGACTCCCAGTGTGGATCCAGGGGAATACCTGGAGGAAACGGAGCCTGAGGAGGAGCCTGCAAACCTGGCAGATGTAGACATGGAGGACATGATCGGGGCTACGATGGAAGAGATGGAGGCATATGGATTTGATGATACAGGAATACTTGAAGATAGTCCTGTATCAATCGTATACGATGATAACGGAAAGGTCAGTGAGGTCATAATAGAAGGAGATGCAGACGAGGCTCCGTCTTTCCATGGCGTTACAATGGATATGGAAAAGGAGGAGGCGGATACTCTTCTTTCAGATACATATGATATATTACAGGACAGCGGAGATGTAGGATTTTCCAGGGTAAAATCTGAGACAAGAGAGTGCGTTACATGCGCATTGGAAGAAGGACTGGTAAAGCTGATAGAATACCGGACACTGACAGAGGAAGAGTATGCAGAAATGCAGGACGAGATCAATGCCTCCCTCTACATCTTTCCGGACAGCGATAAGCGCTATCTGACAGAAGACGAGGTGAGAGCCCTTGACGCCCACCAGCTTCTGCTTGGAAGAAACGAGATATTTGCCAGACACGGAAGAATGTTCGATATGCAGGAGCTTGCGGATTACTTTAACAGCCAGCCCTGGTATAACGGAACAATCCCTGCGGATCAGTTTGACTCGTCTGTCCTCAATGATCACGAACGCGCCAATGCAGACCTCATTAAGAGGATTGAGGATGAGAAAAACGGGACAGGCAGTGCTGCATTCGCAGGAAAGATGGGTGTGTACTGCAGCACAACTCAGCCGGGAGGAATAGAAACTGGAAGAGTGGAGGTGACAGATCTTGGAAATGGGTCTGTCCAGGTTGACCTGGGATGGCTGGGCGGAGCTGTCCTGCTGTCAGAGACAGCGCAGGTCCTTGACAGCAGCACCGCGGAATTTACGACATATGGAATTACTGTAACTTTGATATGGTCAGGAGATAGTAACCTGACTATGATTAGAAACGGCGGAAGCCTTGGCGACTCTTATCTTGACGAGATAACGGGTGGACTGAATTTTGTATGGGCGGCAGAATTTAATCAGAGATGACGGATGATGGTATAGCGGCGCAGGAAAAAGGATGGTAAAATAGCAGAAAACGAAGTATAATGATTAAAACAGAGTAGTTCCAGCATCATAAAGAAGGTGATAGCATGACGGAGAAAAAGATCAGAGAAGTTCTGGATAAATTTGCAGAGGAAGCAAAAAAGATATATGGGACAAAACTGGAAAGTCTTATATTATATGGCTCATGTGCACGAGGTGATTTTGAAAATGACAGTGATATAGATATTTTGATCCTGTTGAATGTTCCCTTAGAGAGTATCAATTCTGAAAGAAAACGTATTCTGGATATATCTGATAAACTTGACCTGGAGTATGATGTTGTATTAGCTCCTGTGGTCCAGAATTATGAACTGTATCAAAAATATATTTCAGTATCGGTATTCTATCAAAATGTGGAAAGAGAGGGTGTGAAGATTGCCTGATCACAATTCTTTACAGAAGGATTATGCAAAATATCGAATAGAGCGCGCAAGAGAAGATCTGGAGGCGGCTCATTTGCTTTATGATGCAGGCAATTACAGGATTGCAAATAACCGCGCCTATTATGCTATATTTCATGCTATGAGAGCAGTTCTTGTCTTTGATAATTTTGACTCCAGCAAGCACAGTGGGGTGATCGCGGAATTTAGACGAAGGTATATCAAAGAAGGCATATTTCCTATTGAGATATCAAAGATGATAGGTTCCGCATTTACAATCCGTAATGCTTCGGATTACGATGATATGTTTATTGCAAGTAAAAGTGAAACGGAAGAGCAGATAAACAACGCGGAATATGTATACAGAATTCTGTCAGAATATATCAGCCGTCAAACCATCTAGAAAAATATATTGAATAATGGCACAGGGAAGGAACTCTCTGTGCTTTTTTAGTGTGATCTGCTGAAAAAATACAGATACACCAGAAAAACCCCCTAAAACGGGAGGATGCCGGGTGACCGATTTCTCAGTCCCCGGCATGTATTATGAAAAAGTTTATTCCAATAGTATTTCTACTACGAAGCGTCTTGATTTATTTGATGGTTTTAGTATAAGGCAGAGCTGTGAAGAAATGGTGTTCAAGAAATGAAACTTTTTTAAATGATAAATGAACAAATTATGAACGAAGGAAATTTTACGTAGATTTTACAAGACCTTGATCTTGAGAAAAGGAAAGAACGATATACTGTAGGTAAAGCAATGTTGGGGCAAAAGCCCCCGGCTACGATGCCTGCGGATTGTTCCGTGCTGCGCACTCTCACAATCCTACCCGATATTCGCATATCGTGGGATATACATCCCACTTTTATGCTCATATCGGGGCGGGTCCCAAGGTCTTTCACCCACTTATGAGCAAGCTCATGTGGGCTTAGACCTTTTGCCCCTGGCATCGATAAATATGATCCGGAAAGGGGATACTCTATGGTAAAGATCTATGTGCTTGATACGAATGTCCTGATCCAGGCGCCCTATGCAGCCGAGTGCTTTGAGGACAACCAGGTGGTGCTGCCCATGGCTGTGCTGGAGGAGCTTGACCATCTGAAGAAAGCGGAGGGGGAGAGAGGCGTGAGCGCCAGGCGGGCTATCCGGTTCCTGGAGCAGCTCCGCCACAGGGGAGACCTGCTCGCCGGTGTACCGCTTCCCGGAGGGGGAAGCTGCCGGGTGGAGAGGAACTATGTGGATGTGAAGCTTCCGCCTGAGCTGTCCGAGGAGGTCATGGACAACCGGATACTGAAGGTATGCTTGGGCCTTAAGAACACCCGCGAGGAGCAGGTGGTACTTGTGACCAAGGACATCCTTCTTCGCATTAAGGCGCAGATCCTTGGGATATCCGCCGAGGACTTTACGACGGAGCAGGTGTTTGACAACGAAAACCAGTACAAGGGCAGGATCGAGGTGTACGTGCCTGAGGAGATCTTCAAGGATTTTAAGAAAAAGGGCATCCCGGCCCAGTGCGTGTACGTGACGGACGGGGAGGGAAACCGGTTTGCGCCGGAGCTCACAGAAAACCAGTTTGTCATACTGCGGGCGGACCAGTCCGTGAAAAAGACACATCTGGGAAGAGTGGAAAGCGGAGTCATCCGGAAGCTGGAGTACAAAAAGAGCGCACCCTACGGCATCCATCCGAGGAACGCGGGGCAGTATTTTCTCCAGGAGGCCCTCATGCAGCCGGCAAAGACGGCGCCTCTTGTCATCGTCAAGGGCATGGCGGGCACCAGCAAGACCTTCTACTCCCTGGCAGTGGGGCTTGAGAAGGTGCTGAACAATCCCACAGGGGAGTACAGGCGGATACTGGTGTGCAGGCCCAATGCGCAGTTCGACTCGGATATCGGCTTTCTGCCGGGGGATGAGCAGGAGAAGATTTCACCGCTGATGCGGCCCATCATCGACAACCTGGAGCAGCTGATCGACTCCAACGAGGAGGAGCGGTACGCGGATGAGGATGAGCTGAAGGGGAAGATAGAGGAAATCTTTGCCAGAGGTCTGATACAGACAGAGGCCATGAATTATATCAGAGGCCGGTCCATCATCAAGACCTACCTTATCATAGATGAGGCCCAGAACATGACGCCCAACCAGATAAAGGGCATCATCACCAGGGCGGGGAAGGATACCAAGATCATCCTCCTGGGCGACCCGGACCAGATAGACCGGCCCTTCCTGGACGAGAGGACCAACGGTCTCAGCTACGCCTCGGAGCACATGAAGGGCAGTCCCTTGTGCTGGCAGGTGACCATGACGGCGGAGGAGTGCGAGAGGTCCGAGCTGGCCATGGACGCCATCCGGCGATTGTAAGATACATAGAAATATTGGAGGAAAAGAGTTTGTCAGTCACATATAAACAGATCAGGAGTGATGAGGAGATAGGTCTCCTGATAGAGCAGGGAAACGGGATACTCAATGAGCTGGGATACACGGAGCATTCCAGGAAACACGCCGCTAAGGTGGCGGACACGGCGGGAAAGATATTAAAGGAGCTGGGCTATGGGAAGCACAAGATCGAGCTTGGCCGCATCGCGGGATATATGCACGACATCGGAAACAGCGTGAACCGGCATGACCATCCCCACAGCGGGGCGGTGCTTGCCTACCAGATATTAAAGGAAAGACAGATGCCCCTGGGGGACGCCATGACTGTGATGACAGCCATCGGCCACCACGATGAGGACACGGGGGCAGCGGTGGACGAGGTATCCGCGGCCCTGATCCTGGCGGACAAGACAGATGTGCGGAGGAATCGGGTGCAGAACCCGGTTCCCGCAAATTTTGACATTCACGACAGAGTGAACTATGCGGCTCTGTCTTCCGCACTGACGATAGATAAGGAAAAGAGAGTGATACGCATGGAGATCGAGCTGGACGATACCATGTGCACGGTGATGGATTACTTTGAGATATTTCTCCAGCGGATGATCATGTGCAGGAGGGCGGCGGAGCGGCTGGGATGCAAGTTCAAGCTGGTGGCCAACGGGAGCAAGCTGTGCTGATTGTATTTTTTTTCGTACAATCCGAAGATTGAGAAAAATATAACAAAAGGCGGACGGAGGGGCGGCATCCGGCGAGCCGGAAAAGGGAAGTAAAATCGTAGAGTTTCTACAGAGAGGAAAAAAGAAAAATGATGAGACAGAAGATACAGAACATCTATGCTGCTCTGCGGCCGTCAGAGCGCAAGGTGGCCGACTATATCCTATCCTATCAGGGAAAGGCGGGGGAGCTCCTCATCGAGGAGCTGGCGCGGGAGGCAAAGGTCAGCCAGCCCACGGTGGTGCGCTTTGCCAAGGCCGTGGGCTACAAGAGCTTCAGGGAGTTCAAATACGCCATGATGCAGGAGGAGATGCGGGAGAGGACAGAGGGAAGAGAGGAGGAGCTTGGGCTGTACGGCTTCCGCCTTTCAAGCAAGGACAGGCTGGAGGAGATACCGGGCAAGATCGTCACCACCTCCATCCAGATGCTGGAGGAGACGCTCAAGAGCATCCGCAAAAAGGAGTTTGAGCGGGCGGTTGACGCCATCCTGGCAGCGGACAACATTGTGATATACGGTGTGGAGAACTCCCTGTGCACAGTCAACGACCTGCTCACCAAGCTCACCTACCTGGGGCTGAACTGCAGGACCTACACGGATTACTATCTGCAGAATGTGAGCGCGGGCAATCTGACCAAGAAGGACCTGGCTATCGGGGTCTCCTACTCCGGATATTCCAGGAACACGGTGGAGGTGATGCGGGCGGCAAAGAAGGCGGGAGCCAGGACGCTGGTGCTGACCAATTTCGAGAACGCCCTTATCGCCAAGTATGCGGACATCCTGCTCTGTGCCAGCCACAGACAGTTCTTCTACGGGGATACGATCTTCTCCCGGATATCCCAGCTGGCGCTGGTGGATATGCTCTATGCGGGAGCGCTGAACCGGAACTATCCGGTCCTTTCCAAAAAGCTGAAAAAGACAAACGAGATCGTGACCCGGAGGGCGTACAGTGAAGAGGAAGAGGATTTGTAGAAAATCTACAAGCCTCTTTTTTGGTTTTACATTCCCTTAACAAAGAGTTCACTCTGATTTGATTGAAGGTGAAAAATGGGAGAACATATAATATGGGCGTGACATGAACGAAACCAGAGGACACCGGCACGAAAGAACAGGCGCCGCGGGAGAAGAAAGGAGTTTCAAGATCATGCTGGAACTGAAGAACATTAAGAAGTCATTTGACGGAAAGACCATACTGAACGACATCAGCCTGGATGTGCAGGACGGAGAGATCATTTCTATATTAGGGCCCTCCGGAAGCGGAAAGACTACCCTTCTGAACCTGATACTGGGCATCACGGAGGTGGATGGCGGAAAGCTCATCTACAACGGGGAGGATATGACAAATGTTCCTATGGAGCAGAGAGGATTTAACATCGTGTTCCAGGACTACGCCCTGTTCCCCAACCTGAACGCCTATCAGAATATTACATACGGACTGAAGAACAAGCCGGGGATCTCCACTCAGGAAGAGGTGGATGACCTGATCGAGCTCCTCGGACTGAAGGAGCATCTGGACAAGAAGATAGAACAGCTCTCCGGAGGACAGAAACAGAGGGTGGCTCTGGCCCGTACGATGGTCATGAAGCCGAAGATCCTCCTCTTGGATGAGCCCTTAAGCGCCCTGGACGGCGTGATCAAGGAGTCCATCAAGGACAGGATCAAGACCATCGCAAGAGAGTATCATCTGACGACCATCATCGTGACCCATGACCCCGAGGAGGCCCTGACTCTGTCTGACCGTGTCCTCATTATAAATGAAGGAAAGATTTCCCAGTACGGAAAGCCGGAGGAGATCATCAACAGGCCCAGCAATCCGTTTATAAAGGAATTTATCTTAAATCAGCTCGAGATCAAGAGAACCAACATCTTCACCCTGTTCCAGTGTGAAGCGACAGCATAGAGGGCGGACAGATGAAGAAAAAGATTGAGAGACTGATAAAATCCCAGATAGAGATAAAGATCATTTTCATAGCTGTGGCAGTCCTGTTCATCTGGTTCCTGGCAGCGCCCATCATCCTGCTGCTCTTAAAATCCTTCCAGAGCACGGGAGGGGATTTCTGGGTCCACTACGTGGACGTGTTCACGGAGAACGGCTTCTGGACCGCGGTGGGGAACAGCTTTAAATCGGCGGGATTGAGTGCTGTCGTCACCACGGTGCTTGCCTTTGTGCTTGCCTACACCGTACACTATACCAACCTTCCGAAGCCTCTGAAAAAGCTGATACACGGCGGTGCGGTGCTGCCCATGCTGCTGCCCACCATCACCTACGGCTTTGCCATCATCTACTCCTTCGGGAAGCAGGGGCTCATCACCCGGCTCCTGGGGCACCAGCTCTTTGACATCTACGGATTTGCAGGACTGCTGCTGGGCTATGTGATCTATACACTGCCCGTATCCTTCCTGCTGATACACAACACCATGGGATACATTGACAAGAAGTTCATGGTGGTCTCCCGCATCATGGGGGACAGGGGGACCAAGACCTTCTGGATCACCATCATACGGCCTCTGCTGGGAACCCTGGCAGCCTCCTTCGTACAGTGCTTTTTCCTGGCATTCACGGATTTCGGTATCCCGGCCTCCGTGGGCGGACAGTATGAGGTGGTGGCCTCCGTGCTTTACGACGAGATGCTGGGAAGCCTGCCCAACTTCAACAACGGTGCCGTGGTGGCTATGGTCATGCTGGTACCCTCCGTGGTAAGTATCCTCCTTCTCCACTATCTGGAGAGGTACAATGTCAGATACAACAAGATTTCTATCGTAGAGAACTTCAGGAACAGGGCCAGAGATATTGCCTGTGCCGTTTGCTGCGGCATCGTCCTGCTCATGATCGTCATCATCTTTGCTGTGGTGTTTATCGTGCCTTTTGTCAGCGAATGGCCCTACCAGATGACGTTTACAATGGACCATGTGCGGGATGTGTTCAGTGACAATGTGCTGGCCAGCGTGTTCAGGAACTCCCTTCTGGTGGCGGTGCTGACGGCTGTGATCGGTTCCATTGTGGCCTACGGCTCGGCGCTTGTGACTGCCAGGAGCAAGATCTCGCCCAAATGCAAGGGGATCATCGAGAGCATTGCCCTTGTGACCAACACCATCCCCGGTATGGTCATAGGTATCGCATTCCTCCTGATGTTCTCCGGGACATCCCTGCAGAACACCTTTGCGCTCATCATCATCTGTAACGTGGTGCACTATTTCTCCACCCCGTATCTGATGATGAAGAACTCACTGGAGAAGATGAATGCATCCTGGGAGACGACAGCCATGCTCATGGGTGATAACTGGATGAAGACGATCTTCCGCATCGTGACACCAAATGCGCTCCCGACGATCCTGGAGGTGTTCAGCTACTACTTCGTGAACGCTATGGTGACAGTCAGCGCAGTCATCTTCATTGCCGGAGCCAGGACCATGGTCATCACGACGAAGATCAAGGAGCTGCAGCATTTTGCGAAATTTAACGAGATTTTCGTGCTGTCCCTTTGCATCCTCTTCACAAACATAGTGGCAAAGCTCATTTTCCAGACAGTAGCTGCCTACAGAAGGAGCGCGGCAAAGAGAGCAAGTACACCCAAAAAGCCTGCCGGGAAGCTGGCGAGAGCGGCGGCTGTCTGCGTGGCCCTGGTCCTGGTGGCCGGCACCGGGTATGTGGTGGCCGGCTCCGGCAAGGACGGCTCCAACCATACGGACCAGGTAGTCATCTACTCCAACGCAGATGACGAGGCGGTGGCTGCCATGAAGAGTGCCCTGGACGGGAACGGATATGAGGGACAATATATATTTCAGACCTTCGGGACCTCTGAGCTGGGAGGAAAGCTCCTGGCAGAGGGGGCAGATATAGAGGCGGACCTTGTGACTATGAGCTCCTTTTACCTGGACAGCGCCCAGGAGGCAAATGAGATGTTCCAGGAGATCACATTTGATGGCCCCACGCTGGAGGAGACTCCTTCCTTCTACAGGCCCATCACATCCCAGGAGGGGGCTGTCATTTACAATACGCAGGCCCTTGAGGACGCGGGGCTGCCTGTTCCGGACAGCATCGCAGACCTGGCGGACCCTGTCTATAAGGACCAGATTTCCGTGACGGATATCAAGAGCTCTTCCACAGCCTGGCTCCTGATACAGGCAGTGGTCAGTGAGTACGGAGAGGACGGGGCGGCAGAGGTGCTCTCCGGTATCTACGAGAACGCAGGCCCCCACATTGAGGATTCCGGGTCCGGCCCCATCAAGAAGGTGCGATCCGGGGAGGTGGCCCTGGGATTTGGCCTGAGACACCAGGCAGTGGCGGACAAGAACGAGGGCATGCCTATTGACTATGTGGATCCGACAGAGGGCAATTTCTCCCTCACGGAGTCGGTGGCTGCTGTGGATAAAGGGGAAAACTCCAATGACCTTGCCATGGAGATGGCGGAGTGCATCATAAAGAACGGCCGGGAGGAGCTGCAGAAGACCTATCCCAACGCCCTCTACGAGGGGGAGACGACGGACGAGGCAAACCAGTCCGCCTATCCGAAGAAGTTCCCTGAGCCGCTGACCGCCCAGCTCCTTGAGGAGCACCAGAAGCTCTCCGAGAGCTGTATGCCGTAAGGCACTAAACTTATAAAAAACTATGCGAGAGAGGTAATAAGAAATGGTAAACTATAAACTGCTCACACCGGGACCGCTTACGACAACGGACACTGTAAAGAGAGAGATGCTGGCAGACCACTGCACATGGGACGACGACTACAAGCAGATCACACAGAAGATACGCAGGGAGCTCCTTGAGCTTGCCCACGTGTCTGAGAAGGATTACACGGTCGTGCTCATGCAGGGCAGCGGCAGCTTTGGCGTGGAGTCCGTCATCACCAGCGTGGTGGGGGACGATGAGAAGCTCCTGATCGTGGCCAACGGCGCCTACGGGGAGAGGATGGTGGATATCGCAGAGCACGCCCGGATCAGCTACGCCCTCTACGAGGAGGAGTACGATAAGATACCTTCGGCGGAGAGGGTAGAGAAGCTGTTGGAGGAGGACCCGGCCATCACCCACGTGGCCATGGTCCACTCAGAGACCACCTCCGGCATCCTCAACGATATTGCCTCCGTGGCAGAGGTGGTGAAGGCGGCCGGAAAGACCATGATCGTGGATGCCATGTCCAGCTTTGGGGGCGTGGATATTGAGGTCGGGAAGCTGGGTATTGACTTTATCATCAGCAGCGCCAACAAGTGCATCCAGGGAGTGCCCGGATTTTCCTTTATCATCTGCAACAGGCAGAAGCTGATGGAGAGCGCGGGAAAGGCCAGAAGCCTGTCTCTTGACCTCTATGACCAGTGGAAGACGATGGAAAAGGATGGAAAGTGGAGATTTACCTCTCCTACGCACACAGTGCTTGCCTTTGCGAAGGCCATGGAGGAGCTGAAGGAGGAGGGCGGGATCCCCGCCAGGTCAAAGAGGTACTATGACAACAATCGTCTGCTGATACGCAAGATGAAGGAGATGGGCATTCAGGCCTACATCGGAGAGGAGCACCAGGGCCCTATCATCACCACCTTCTTCTATCCGGAGCACCACAATTTCTCCTTCCAGGAGATGTACGAGTTCATCAAGGAGAGAGGCTACGCCATCTACCCCGGCAAGGTGACAGACGCGGACACCTTCCGCATCGGCAATATCGGGGAGATATACGAGGAGGACATTTTGAAGCTGTGTGACATCTTTGAGGAGTTCTTTGCCCGGATGAAGGAAAAGAAAGCAAGCTAAAAGAAGAAAAAGAAATAAAAAAATATACAAAGTCAGGTAATGCGGAGGAGAACGCAAATGAGCAGGATAGAAGCGGTGATCTTTGACTGGGCGGGCACGACTGTCGATTACGGGTGCTTTGCCCCGGTCCAGGTCTTTACAGAGGTGTTTAAAAACGCGGGCGTGGAGCCCACCATGGAGGAGGTGCGGGAGCCCATGGGCATGCTGAAGTGGGACCACATAAGGACCATGCTGGAGATGCCCAGGATCAGATCGGCCTGGAAGGAGCTGTACGGGAGGGAGCCCGAGGACGAGGACGCGGACAAGCTGTACGAGAGCTATGAGCCCTCTCTTCTGAAGATACTGGACCAGTACTCGGACCCCAAACCCTATGTGCTGGAGACAGTGCAGGCCTTGAGGGATAAGGGGATCAAGATTGGGTCCACCACAGGCTACACGGATGTGATGATGGGCATTGTGGTCCCCAGAGCAAGGGAGCTGGGATATGAGCCGGACTGCTGGTTCAGCCCCGACTCCACCGGCGGCATGGGCCGCCCTCATCCCTACATGATATTCAGGAACATGGAGGAGCTGAAGGTGAGTGCTGTGGACAGGGTAATAAAGGCGGGAGATACCATCTCTGACATCAGGGAGGGAAAGAACGCCGGCGTCTTTACCATCGGTATCCTGGAGGGAAGCTCCCTCCTGGGACTGTCCAGGGAGGAGTATGAGTCTCTCCCTGAGGCGGAGAAGGAGAAGCTCCTGAAGGAGGGAGAGGAAAAGTACAGGGCCGCGGGGGCGGACGCCGTGGTGAGAGATATCCGGGGCATCCTGGAGTACATATGATGCCAGGGTCAAAAGGTTATCATATATGATAAAAAGGCGGGCAGAGGTTTTATCCTGCCTGCCTGGGATCTGGGACCGGAGCTGACGCGGCCGGCCAGGGGCCTGAAGCTGTGGCTCACGCTCCAGACTATGGGGACAGAGGAGATGGGGCGTGTGGTGGACCACGGCTGCGAGCTGGCAGAGCTGGCGGCGGGGCTCATCAGGAATGCGCCGGAGTGGGAGCTTCTGTCCGGTCCCTGGCTGGGGATCGTGAACTTCCGCTACAGGGCGGACGGCTCCCTGACTGAGGCGGAACTGGACGAGACCAACCAGGAGATATCCGTGGAGATGACCGGTAGCGGCTTCGCCCAGGTCTTTACGACAGAGCTGACAGGGAAGAAGGTGCTGCGCATGTGCATCGTTAACCCGGAGACGACAGAGGAGGATGTACGCCGGACCATTGGGAAGATGATGAAAGCAGAGGCCGTCTTGGAGCGGGACAGAGCCAGAAAGAAAAGCAGGACAGCGTAGCCGTAAAGCTATGCTGTCCTGCTTTTCTTTCATACATGTCTTCGGTTCCTTCTTTTGTTCCCTGTCTACGCCTTGCGGTAGGCGAAGAGCGGGATGCCGTTCTTTGTGGGAAGCTCCACATGGCCCTGGGTCAGGGGCCGTACATAGTCGACGAAGGCGTCGCTGATGTCGGAGCCGTCATTAATGATCCATTCGAGAGGGACACATTTTTCTTTATTGCAGATGATATTCACGTCTGCCGTGCTGTAAGAGAGCTCGTAGGGCACACTTTTGTTTCTTATGAAAGTGATCATTTTCCCGCTCTCCCCGGCGAGGGCGGCCTGCACGGCGTATACGCCCGCATTGACAGCCTCGTCCAGGTCCACCCGGGACAGATGTGAGCAGGAGCACCTCTGGCAGACGTTCAGTTCTACCGAGCGGACTTTGACGCCCAGCCGCTCCTTTACCAGGTTCTCCAGATACTTTCCGGAGCCGGTGAGCATCTTGTGACCGAAGGTGTCCGTCCCCACCTCGCTGGCGTACTCGCAGATGAAGGTGCCCTTTCCGTCGTTGATGCCCTCGGAGATGCAGACAACCAGATTGGGGGTCGTCTCCAGGGAGGTCCGCACCTTCTCTATGAAGGCGTCCTGGTCAAAGGCAACCTCCGGCAGGTAGATGAGCACCGGATTGTCCCCCTTGAATTTTCTGGCCAGCATGCTGGCGGCTGTCAGCCATCCGGCATGGCGGCCCATGATCTCCACGATGGTGACTGACTGTTTGTTGTCATACACGGAAGCGTCGATGGCTATCTCGCGGACAGTGGTGGCCACATACTTGGCAGCGCTCCCGTATCCCGGCGTGTGGTCGGTCTCCACCAGGTCGTTGTCAATGGTCTTGGGAACGCCGATAAAGCGGATGGTGCTGTTCATGAATCCGGCATACCGGGACAGCTTGCTCACTGTATCCATGGAGTCGTTCCCCCCGATGTAGAAAAAGTAGCCGATATCCAGCTCCTCAAAGCGGCGGAACAGCTCCGGGTACACCGGGTCGTGCAGGTCCTCCGGCAGCTTGTAGCGGCAGGAGCCGAGGTAGGCGCCCGGCGTGGTGCGCACAAGCTCCAGCTCGTTGGTCTTGTCCAGGGCGCCAAGGTCCATGTAGTGCCCCTGGAGAAATCCTTCTATCCCGTTGACCATGCCGTACACAGTGCCTATCTGTGCTGTCTTTTTTACTCCCTCGGACACAACGCCGTAGAGGCTCCCGTTGATGACTGCGGTGGGACCTCCGGACTGTCCCACGATGATATTTTTCTTCATGTTCTCTCCTCCAAGCTTTTGTTCAGCGGACGGGGCTCTCCAGAGATTGGCGGCCCGCCGCACTTATATACATAACTATACCGGAAAACCTTTCCTTTTACAATTGTGTGATGAAGATTTTGCAAAGTTTAAGTTGGAAAAAAGGGAGGAATACTATATACTATAATGGTCAGGAGGAAGAAAATCATGAAGTACATTTCGTTTGCGATCCCGTGCTATAATTCTCAGGATTACATGGCGCATGCGATCGAGAGCATCCTCCCGGGAGGGGAGGACGTGGAGATCATCATTGTAAATGACGGATCCAGCGATGACACATCAAAGATAGGACATGAGTACGCAGAGAAATATCCGGATATTGTCAAGGTGGTCGACAAAGAAAACGGCGGACACGGAGACGCGGTAAACTGCGGCCTTGCCAACGCGACAGGAAAATATTTTAAGGTCGTGGACAGCGACGACTGGGTGAAGGAGGAGTCCCTCCACAATATCCTGCAGGTCCTCAGAAGATTTGAGGACGAGGGGGAGGAGGTGGATATGCTCATCGCCAACTACGTGTACGAGAAGGAGGGGGTGGACAACAAAAAGTGCATCCACTACAGAAATGTGCTGCCCCAGGATGAGATATTCCACTGGACGGATATCGGCCATTTCCATCTGGACCAGTATATCCTCATGCACTCCGTGATCTACCGGACAGAGCTCCTGCTCCTGTGCCAGCTCAGGCTGCCGAAGCACACTTTCTATGTGGATAATATTTATGTATATTATCCTCTGCCCCATGTGAGAAAGCTCTACTATATGGATGAGGATTTCTACCGTTACTATATCGGGCGTGAGGACCAGTCGGTCAACGAGAAGGTGATGATACGGCGGCTGGACCAGCAGATCTTTGTGACGAAGAAGATGATCGACATGTACCAGATGAAGGAGATAACCAACAAGAAGCTTAAGAGATACATGGTCAACTACCTGGCCATTATGATGACGGTCTCCTCTATCCTGTGTATCCGGTCCAAGGAGAAGGAGAATCTGGATAAGAAAAAAGAGCTCTGGCTGTATCTGAGGAAGAAGGACGCCAGGACCTACCTGAAGATCCGCTACGGCATACTGGGACAGACCATGAACCTGCCGGGGAGGTCCGGCAGGAAGATATCTTCCCTGGCCTATCTGGTGGCCAGAAGGCTGATCGGCTTCCAGTAGGGACAGCCGGGCCGGAGAAGCGTGGGATACCAGGTATAAAATAACTGCCATGGTACATACTCTATGTAAAAAGATAAAGGAGTATGTATCATGGCAGTTGATTTTTGCAAGAGCAGGACAAAGGAAAATCTGATGAAGGCGTTTGCGGGGGAGAGCCAGGCAAGGAACAGGTACACCATCGCGGCGGAGATGGCCATGGAGCACCACATGTACTCGGTGGGACAGATCTTTCTCTTCACCGCGGACCAGGAGAGGGCTCATGCCCAGCGCTACTATGAGCTGCTGAAGGAGGCCGCGGGGGAGACCATAGAAATCTGCGGCGGGTTTCCCGCGGATACTTTTGACTCCCTGACAGACCTCCTGCGGGCGGCGGAGCACAACGAGACGGAGGAGTATAAAGACGTGTACCGCTCCTTCGGCGACCAGGCGAAGGAGGAGGGCTTTCTGGAGGCGGCCTCTGCCTTTTACCAGATCGCCGAGGTGGAGAAGACCCATGCGAAGCGTTTCGGGAAAATGCGGGAGCTGATGGAGACGAACACCTACTTTGAGCTGGCGAAGGAGGGGGCCTGGATGTGCCTCAACTGCGGCCACATCCACCGCGGGACAAAGGCGCCGGAGGTGTGTCCTCTGTGCAGGCACGAGAAGGGCTTCTTCGTACCCCTGTCGCTGGCTCCCTACACGGATGGCAGTATCGAGTCCATGTAAACAGGCGGCATGATGCTGACGCGCGGGACAGGGATCGAGGAAAAGAAATCAGTGGAAGGAAGTGAGAGCAGATGGCGGGACAGAAGATAGAAAATCTTTTGAATCTGGCCCTGGACACCACGCAGGAGGAGAGGGAAAAGTCCCTGGAGCTGGACGTTGGGTACGATCCCATCGAGAGGGAGTGGGATGTGATCGTAAAATATTCCGGCAGCCTGGACAATATAAGAGCGCTGGCATCCGGAGTGACGGAGCTCCTCAATGAGTATGCCATTGTTACCGTGACGGAGTCCCGGCTGGCCGGCCTGGCTGCGCTGACAGAGGTGGAATACATCGAAAAGCCAAAGCGGCTGTTCTTTCAGACTGCCGACGCAAGGCGCGTGTCCTGTATAGATACGGTGCAGGACACGCGCCTCTCTCTTTTTGGACAGGGGATACTGGTGGCTGTCATAGACTCCGGGATCGACTATATGCTGCCGGATTTCCGGGATGAGGAGGGACGGACCCGCATCCTCTCCCTGTGGGACCAGTCGGCGGCGCCCCGGCAGGACCGGGGGGAGGGCCCCCCGCCGGGGTATGCCCTGGGAACAGAGTATGCCCGGGAGCAGATCAACGAGGCCATAGCTGCTCCCGGGGAGGAGGAGAGAAGAGCTATCGTTCCCAGCATGGACACCTCCGGGCACGGCACCTCCGTGGCCGCTATCGCAGCGGGAAACGGGGGTGGGGAGAGCCGCTACAGGGGCGTGGCACCCCGCAGCAGCCTGCTTGTCGTAAAGCTGGGCGTATCCAGAGAGGAGGGGTTTCCCAGGACAACAGAGCTGATGGCGGGCATAGACTACGTGGTGAGGAGGTCTCTGGAATACCGGATGCCCCTGGCCGTAAATGTCAGCTTTGGGAACACATACGGGGCCCATGAACCTTATAATTAAGGGAAGAATAAAGAAAACACTGATATTTCCTGCGTTTGTAGGCTGTATCAGTGTTTTACTTTTCCCGGTTATGAGAAGATGTTCTGGCTTTATAATACTCAGTGAGGATCATGTTGATCTGTTGAGATCGTGTGCGGTAATTTTCTTTCGCATCTTTGTCAATCTCAGCAGCAAGCTCTCTGGATAGAGTGGTATAAACCTGGATGTTATTGGAACTGATAGCCATATGTATACCTCCATATTTGTTTTTACAAATCTATTCTATAAAGTTTATGATGTTGGAACAACGCAATCTAAGTGTATTGGATCGTAAAAATTTATTCTTTATGAAAAGCAGTTTATCACAGAAATGCGAAGGTTTCAACTTACTAAAATTTGAGCACCGATTGTTACGAGTCGGCGAATGTCTACTGTTATGTTGCCTTTTATTCAAATCATTATCGGAAAAACAAAATCAAGGCGCCACAATTCCGTAATGATTGATGCTTGACAGTCTCCTGAAAGAACGCTATAATAATGAGCGTAAAATTTGAGTGGACTTTTCCGGATTCGGTCATCTTTTTGCCACACAGCTATCTTATGATAGTTATGTGGTTTTTTTTGATGCCTACATTCCGGAAATGTTGACAGAATGGAGGATGATTTTTGTATGGAAAACAATTTCTTGTCTCTGATCAAGACGCGCCGCAGCGTAAGGGCCTATAAAGCGGAACCGGTCCCTCCCGAGGCGTTGGACGCTGTACTGGAAGCGGGAACTTACGCGCCTACCGGTGGCGGACGTCAATCCCCCACCATTATCGCCATTACAGACCCCAAATATAGACAGGAGATCGCAAAGTTAAACGCCGAAGTGATGGGGAGCAGCACAGACCCCTACTATGGCGCGCCTGTCGTGGTTTTGGTTTTGGCAGATGGCGGTGCAAGCACCTTTGTGGAGGACGGAAGCTGCGTCCTTGAAAATATGATGCTGGCCGCCCATGCCCTTGGCCTTGGAACCGTATGGGTACATCGAGAACGTGAGATTTTTGACAGCGAAAAAGGCAAGGCTCTCCTGCGGGAGTGGAAGCTGCCGGAAACCTTGTGCGGCGTCGGGGCGATTGCATTGGGTTATCCAGCCCAGGAAGCCGGTCAACCCGCAGCACGCAAACAAAACTATATTGTTCGGATTTAATGTCCTGCTGTCCGGCGCAATGTTTTTGCGCCGGATACTTTGTGGAGAGGAGGGAAAGTATGCAGACCAATAATAAAATGGCGGTTGCCCCTGTTGGAAAGCTCATTTGGCAAATGTCGATACCGCCGCTGATCTCCATGTTCCTGCAATATTCCTATAACCTGATAGACAGCGCGTTTGTGGCGCAGTTGAGTGAGAATGCACTAACGGCTGTTTCTCTGTCGTTTCCCATTACAACACTTATGAATGCGGCTTCTATCTGGATTGGCGTTGGTGTGAATGTGCTGATTGCCGGATATCTGGGAAAGAAGGAACAGGACAATGCGGATACGGTTGTCACGCACGGTTTGCTGCTGGCATTTGGAATCGGTGCGTTACTTAATCTCTTTGCGTTATTGATTATGAGGCCCTACTTTTGGGCATTTACCAGTAATGAAGAAATCTATCAGTTGAGTATCGCCTATATGAGCGTATGTTCGTTTATGCAAATACCAAATATGGTGCATATCGCAATCCAGAAGATGATACAGGCCACCGGAAATATGGTTGCTCCCATGTGGTTCCAGATTGCAGGAGTCGTTGTTAACTTTGTGCTCAACCCCATTCTGATTTTTGGCATTGGCATTTTCCCGGCTATGGGAATCCTTGGCTCTGCAGTGGCTACTGTCGCGGGCTATTTGCTGTCCATGATTTTGGCGTTGGCTCTGCTGCTGGGGAAAAAGCAGAAGGTGAAGGTAAAGATCGAAGGCTTTCATTTGCAGAAACAGATGATCGGCCATATTTTTGCCTTTGGCCTGCCATCTTTTATTATGAACGCCCTCAGTTCGTTTATGGTGACCTTCGTCAATCTGTTTCTGGTGGCGTATTCCGATACGGCGATCGCATTCTTCGGTGCATATTTTAAGGTGCAGCAGTTGATTGTTATGACGGTAAATGGCTTAATCCAGGGTTGTTTGCCAGTCATGCGGTTTAACTACGGCGCAGGGAGCAGCGAACGGCTGCATTCCGCTTTCCGATACGGAACTGCTTTGGTCACCGGCATGATGATACTGGGAACGTTGGCTGTCATCCTTTTTCCGGCGCAGATTTTGGGATTGTTTACGGCATCGGAAGCCATGCGCTCCTTTGGAATATCCGCTATGCGGATTATGGCGACAAGCTATCTGTTTTGCGGTCTTTCTACTATGATTTCCACCTATTTTCAGGCCACAGAAAAAGTAGGTTCCAGCATGGCAATTCAATTATGCAGGCAACTGCTTTTCCTTGTTCCATCCTTATGGTGTCTGGACAAATTGTTCCATCTGAACGGGATCTGGCTTGCATTTCCTGTTGCCGAAACTGCCACTTTGCTCGTTGCTCTTGTGATGATGGCATGGCATCGCCGCAAAAATATCTCATAACGTGTTCCAGGGAGGAAAAATGATGAACGACACTTTCATGAAAGAAAAGCCGGTATTACCGCTGATTTTATCCATGTCCCTGCCTATGGTGTTATCCATGCTGGTCAATTCCCTCTACAACATTGTGGACAGTTTTTTCGTCGCGCAGATCAGCGAGGAGGCTATGACGGCATTATCGTTGGTTTACCCGGTTCAAAATTTTATCAATGCTGCCGGAATTGGATTTGGCGTTGGGATCAATGCAGTGATCGCCTTCTATCTGGGCGCGGGGGATCATGAAAAAACGGATCAGGCCGCCACGCAGGGACTTGTGCTTGCCGTGATTCATGGCGTTGTTATGACAGTCTGCTGTATCGCCATCATGCCGGTTTTCCTGCGGATGTTCACTTCATCCGAAGCGGTCATTGAACTTGGCGTCCGCTATTCTATCGTTGCGTTCGCCTTTACGCTCATTGTTACCGTCAGCATGGCGTTTGAGAAACTGTTCCAGGCAGTAGGAAACATGAAGACAACCATGATCAGCCTGATGTGCGGGTGCATCACAAACATCGTCTTAGACCCCGTTCTGATTTTTGGCTATGGCCCATTCCCGGAAATGGGAATTGAAGGCGCTGCGCTGGCAACCGGCATCGGACAGGCTCTGACACTGGCGATTTACCTTGTAGTCTATCTTTTGCGGCCAATTCGCGTGCATATCCGCAGGCAGTACATTTTGCCCAGCAAAAAGATGGTCATCAAGCTGTATTCTATCGGCATTCCCGCAACCCTGAATCTTGCACTTCCGTCTCTTTTGATTTCGGCGCTCAATGCGATTTTAGCTGCCTATTCCGAAGTGTATATTCTGGTTTTGGGGATCTATTACAAATTGCAGACCTTCATCTATCTTCCGGCGAATGGCATTGTGCAGGGGATGCGCCCCCTGATCGGCTATAACTACGGTGCAGGGGAGCACAAACGAGTCAGCCAGATTTATCAGATTGTTTTGTGCATGAGCGGTATCATTATGGTGCTTGGAACCGCGCTATGTCTGCTGATCCCCGGCCAGCTGATAGGGCTGTTTACCCACACGGAAGCGACGATCCAGGCCGGGGAAACTGCCTTGCGCATCATCGGGGCCGGATTTATCGTCTCGGCGGTTTCTGTTACTTCTTCCGGCGCATTGGAGGGGCTGGGGAAAGGCACGCCCTCCTTACTGATTTCTCTTTGCCGGTATGTAGTGGTCATCATCCCGGCTGCGTTTTTACTCAGCAGGTTTTTCGGAGCAGTTGGCGTCTGGAATGCGTTTTGGATCACGGAAGCGATTACTGCGATCATTTCCCTTGTCATTTACCGCAAGGCAATCACAGGCCCGTGACGGCGGTCCGAAAGCCATGTACACCGTCCTTACTCCACCGCGCCGGATAAATTCCTGCTTCTCTAAGATGAGCAGCTATCGTATAATGGAGACAGTGACAAATGAAAGGAGGCACTACGATGGAAATAAAAAAAATCCATCAGGAATTTTCAGTATGTCAGGTAGAAGATTATTCCTTTGTAAATTTAGATTCCGAGTATAGCTTTATCGGGAAAACGGACGAAGAAAAATCTCTTGTTTGCCTCACAAGCGAAGTCCCGCCAAATGTAATTCGGCGTGATGATGGCTGGAAAGCGCTTCGAATTCAAGGCGTTTTGGAGTTTTCGTTGATCGGGATACTGTCTAAAATCGCAGCGATCTTAGCAGATCATAACATTCCGATTTTTGCAGTATCTACTTACAATACGGACTATCTTCTGGTCAAAAAGGAGAATTATGAGAAAGCGATACAAGCGCTTGAAGCCGCCGGATACAAAATAATAGAGTGACCGCACAGCGCGGTGAATCGAAATTTTCAGGAAGGATAAATCTACCGCCATGAAAGACATAGAAAACAGTTGTAAAATCGCATTGGTGCGGCAGGTAGAGAAAGAAGCGGGCGTGACTATTTTTACCCGCTGCCGGGCCGGTGTAGCGCTGACCAAAGAAGGGATGGAATTTTTGGGATATGCGCGTCAGGTGGTTCAGCAGATGGAGCTGCTGGAAGCAAAATACATCAACAATGAGCCGCCCAGGCAGCGGTTTTGTGTTTCCACCCAGCATTATACCTTTACAACGAACGCTTTCGTGGAGCTGATTCAGACATTCGGACAGGAGCGGTTTGAATTTATCCTCAATGAAACGCAGACCCACCAGATCCTGGAGGATGTGCGCAACCGATTCAGCGATATAGGCATCCTCTACCTGAGTAAGGAGAACGAGAGCGTTCTGACGAAACTGCTGGAAGAATATGATTTGCAATTTTACGAGCTGCTCTGTGCTTCCCCTCATGTGTTCCTGCGCAGAGGCCATCCCCTGGCGCAGCGCCCGTTGCTGAAACTGGAGGATCTGAAACCCTATCCCCGTCTGAGCTTTGTGCAGGGCAATTATGAGTCCGCCTATTTTTCGGAAGAACTGTTCAGTACTGTGCCAGTGGAAAAGAGCATCAAAGTCAGTGATCGGGCGGCCATTGTAAACCTGATGATCGGTGTCGATGGATATACGATCTCCAGCGGCATTTTCCCCAAATATTTGCAGGGGGACGACATTGTCTCCCTTCCATTGGATGAGCAGGAAACCATGCGGATTGGCTATGTCATCAACCGGGATAAGGAACTGTCCGAACTGGGCAGGATTTATGTGGAAGCCTTAAAAAATTTTCGATAGCCCTCATTTTGCGCCGTCTGTTCTGGTCCGGCGCTCCGGTCTGGGGCGTTTCAACGGACCTTATCTGCGCAGACAGCTCTGGTGCCGGGCGCTGACCATGTCCTCCGCTCTCTGTCCGGGAGTTTTCCGCTGTTTGCCGCATCGAACGGGATACTGCAGATGCAGCTTTCCCGTTTGAAAAGCGCCGGATTATTTTCGTATTTTTCTGATGTCTTCGTTTCTGATGAGATGGGTTTTGAAAAACCGGACAGCCGATTTTTTTCAAAATGTTTGCATCGGATTCATTTTCGCCCGGAAGAAGTGTTGATGGTCGGAGACAGCCTGCAGGCTGATATTGCCGGCGGAGCGAAAAGCGGTCTAAAAACCTGCTAGCTGAACAGGACAAAGAAGCCAAATCCATCCGATACGCTCCCCGACTATGAGATCCGGGGATTGCCGGAACTTTTGACTTTACTGATAGATAAATGAAGAATGAGGAGAGAACATATGGAAATTCGTACTGCAAATAAAGAAGATTTTTCGGAATTACTGTCTTTCTATAACAGGATGTGCAGTGTATTGGGGGAGCAGGATTTTCTGCCCGAGGGAGACAAAGGCGGTTTTCCGTCAGAAGAAATGATACGGGAATCTATCGCAGCGAAAGCGCAGTTTGTCGGGATAGAAGATGAGAAAATCATCGCTGCTTATATCATCGATCACAACTGTGATCCGGCATATCATTCTGTTCAGTGGCAGATAAATACAAAAACAGAAGAGGTTATGATCCTGCATGCGCTGCGCGTTCTTCCTGAATATAGCAGGCGCGGATATTCCAAACAGTTGGTCAGACATGCTATCCAGATTTCAAAAGAAATGGGACAAAAAGCAATTCGTCTAGACTGCATTGAAGGCAATGACATTCCTCAGAAAATGTATCAGTCCCTTGGCTTTCAATATATTGATTCTGTCAGGATCACGTATCCTGATATCGGAACGCCCAAAAAATTCCTTCTCTATGAGATATTGCTGTAAATCTCCGACTGCCATTTAGAAATGCTGTGTACGGATTTCTGTATTCCCGTCTGAAAACCTGACTTTGTCTGATACGGCGCCAGTCAATTACTTATAGGTTCATCCTATGTTATAGCATAGAATATCGATATTACCTATCGCTCTCCTTTCCGTGGTATGCTAGATTGGAAGGAGGTGGCAGAATGCCTGCCTATGTGATAGGTAATTTTTTTATTTTTTCTCTGATCAACGCGTTCACGCCGGGGCCGGGCAATATCCTGGCGCTGAATACTGTGACAAATTACGGATATAAAAAGGGACGGCCTTTGTTCCTGGGAATCTTCGCAGGATATTATGTCGTCCAGATTCTATGCGCTGTCTTTGTGTTCGGGCTGAGCAGTTTTCTGCCCGGTGTTCTGGGCGTCATGAAATACATAGGCGCAGTCTATATCCTGTTTTTGGCCGTTCACATTGCTGTCAGCAAGCTGCCGGAGGAAGATGCGGAAGCCTCCGCCTCGTTTTTGAAAGGCTTTCTGCTCCAATTCGTCAATGTAAAGATCTATCTTTTCGGAATCACAGCATTGACGGGCTATGTTACAGATTACAGCACTTCATTCTGGGTGCTCTGCGGCTTTGAACTGGTCATTGCTACCATCGGCTCTATCGCTACCATGACATGGGTAGGCATGGGGCTGCTGATCCAGACCTGGTATCGAAAATATTTCCGTGCCATTAACATTATTTTGGCGCTGACCCTGCTGGAGTGTGTGGTCAGCATCCTGTTCTCATAAAACAAGCGAAAAATAAAGAAAACACTGATATTTCCTGCATTTGCAGGCTGTATCAGTGTTTTACCTTTTCTGGCTATGAGGGAATATTCTGACTTTATAATACTCGGTCAGGATCATATTAATCTGCTGGGAACGTGTGCGGAAATTCTCTTTTGCGTCCTTGTCGATTTCGGCTACCAACTCTTTTGAAAGAGTTGTATAAACCTGTATATTGTTGGAACTGATAGCCATATAGCACCTCCGGTTAAAATTAATAACTGTATTTTATCATAAAAACAATGTATAAACAACTTTCAAGAAGTAATCAGGGCAGCGTAAAACTTCCGTTTCAATACTAATTAAATCTGATTGGTGGTATTTGTTGTTCTTTACTTTCCCAGATGTAACAGTAGTATACCGTGTCGAAATGGTGAAGTTGCTTTTTGGAAGGCGAGGTGTTATACTAAAGAAAACACTTTAATAAAGTATAGGCGGTATAACATGGAAAGAAAGCAGACAACAAACATAGAGGTAAAGAAAAAAAACAGAAATCGCATTTTCCGCTATATCTGCAAGCATGGAACGGTTTCAAATCCGGAGATTTCGTATGATATGAAGATGAGCCTTCCCACTGTAACGCAGATTACAAAGGAACTGATTGAGAAGGGATTAATTGAAGAAACCGGAGAATTGCAGTCTACGGGAGGAAGACGTGCAAAGGCGCTGTCGGTTGCGGTTAATGTAAAGCAGGCGGTTGGGGTGGATATTACAAAAAATCATATTGGTTTTGTACTTACCAACCTTACAGGTGAGATTTTAAAACATATGCGTATTTTTCTTCCCTATGCACATGAGGAGACGTATTATCGCAGGGTGAATGATGAACTGGAAGCTTTTTTGGAGGAAAGCAAGATTGATCGGAAGAGGATTTTGGGTATAGGAATTTCTTTCCCTGGAATTGTTGATTTAGACAGACAGTTGATTACATATTCACATATCCTTGGTGTAAAAATGATATCTTTTGGTTCCATAAGCAGCTTTTTTGCATACCCCTGCTGTTTTTTAAATGATGCAAATGCAGGAGCTTATGCGGAAGGAATCTGTTCCGATGAACGGAAACGGTTTTTCTACTTGTCTTTAAGTAATACAGTTGGAGGAGCAATTTTTGATCGTAATGGACTTGTACAGGGGGAGCATTTCCGATGCGGGGAAGTCGGGCATATGACTGTGATCCCTGATGGGAAAATATGTTATTGCGGAAAAAAAGGATGTCTGGATGCGTATTGCAGTGCAGCAATTTTGTCAGGTGCGGCAGAAGGAAAGTTAGGAAAGTTCTTTGAACTGTTGGAAAAGAAAGACCAAGGGGCAGCGGAAATATGGGATGTCTATACAGGTTATCTGGCTGTGGCATTGAATAACATCCATATGCTTCTTGACTGTGATATTATTCTGGGGGGATATGTGGGAAGTTATGTAGAGCCTTATTTATTGGATATATGGAATAAAGTATCAGAGCGGAATACATTTACAGAGGATCGGCAATTTGTAAATAGCTGCAGATATCAGGTTGGGGCAGCTGCACTGGGAGCAGCACTTGAAGTAATTGAAAATTTTATAAAGCAGATATAGGAAGCACACGATGCTTTAAAAGGAGATTTCAGAAATGAAATCTCCTTTTTTGATGCAGTTTTACTAAAATATAGAATGTGTTTTTGAGTATAATGACGAAATACCACTTGATTGATAGGAATGCATTGACAAAATTGTATAGGGGATATAAAATAAAAAACATAATAAAACTATTTAATAAAGTATAAATAAAAGTAAGCAAAAAAGGAGGATGCGACAATGGAAGGAAAAATGAAAGTTGCAGTCATGCTGGGAATCGGAAAAATGGGTTTTGAAGAACGGGAGATTCCAAAAGTAAAAGATGACGAGGTATTGGTAAAACTGGAATACGTGGGTATCTGCGGAAGCGACCTGCATTATTACGAAACAGGGGCAATCGGGGATTATGTGGTAGAGCCGCCCTTTGTACTGGGACATGAGCCAGGTGGAACGGTTGTTGAAGTCGGGAAGAATGTAAAGCATCTGAAAGTTGGAGATAGAGTTGCACTGGAGCCGGGAAAGACGTGCGGTCATTGTGAATTTTGTAAAACGGGGCGATACAATCTGTGTTCGGATGTGGTGTTCTTTGCAACGCCTCCTGTAGATGGCGTATTTCAAGAATATGTCGCCCACGAAGCAGAGCTGTGCTTCAAACTGCCGGACAATGTAAGTACATTGGAGGGGGCTTTGATCGAGCCTTTAGCAGTGGGATTCCATGCAGCAATCCAGGGAGATGCGCATCTTGGGCAGAAAGCTGTTGTCATGGGTGCAGGCTGCATCGGTCTTGTTTCCATGATGGCGCTGAAAGCCAGAGGAGTATCTGAGGTATATGTGGTGGACATTATGGAGAAACGTCTTGAGAAAGCATTGGAACTGGGGGCAACCGGAGTAATCAATGGGGCGAAGGAGGATGTCCTGGAACGGGTAAAGGAACTGACAGATGGAGCAGGTATGGATCTGGTAATTGAGACAGCAGGTACAGAAATTACAACAAGGCAGGCAATTCATATGGCTAAAAAAGGTTCCAACATTGTTCTTGTAGGATATAGCAAGACCGGCGAGATGACACTTCCCATGAGCCTTGTGCTGGACAAAGAACTGACCTTTAAGACCGTATTCCGGTACCGCCATATTTATCCGATGGCAATTGATGCGGTTGCGGCAGGAAAGGTAAACCTGAAAGGAATTGTAACGGATGTATTTAGGTTGGATGAAGCGCAGAAAGCAATGGACTACAGCGTGAATAACAAAGCTGATATTGTAAAGGCTGTTATTCGTATTGCAGAATAAGAGAAGAGTCAAAAGCAGGAAAGGCTGGCATGGCACCTGCATGGTCGTATCCAACAGGTGCCTGAAAAGGATAGATAAAGATGGAAAAGGATTTTAAAAAGTATATTACCGGATTACAGCATATAGGAATCCCTACAAATGACATTGAAAAAACAAAGGATTTTTATAGATTGCTGGGATTTCGGGTTGTTTTTCAAACTGTGAACCAGGAAGCAGATGAGAAGGTTACTTTCTTAAAGCTGGGTCATACGGTAATTGAGACTTATGAAAATAAACATGCAGCGATGGAAAATGGTGCGTTGGATCATATTGCGCTGAATGTTACAGATATTGAAGATGTATACAAATTGGTAACGAAAGCAGGATTTTCAATTTTGGAAAAGGGAATCCAGTTTCTTCCATTTTGGGAACGTGGGGTAAGATTTTTTACAATTACCGGTCCCAACAGGGAAAAAGTAGAGTTCAGCCAGTATTTATAAGTGGTAAAGGGGGATTGTAATGGATCAGAAAGATACAAACGTAAAAGTGCCGTTGATTAGTAAGATTGCATACGGCATGGGTGATGTAGGATGTAATTTCAGTTGGATGTTTGTAGGAAATTTCCTGATGATTTTCTATACAGACGTTTTTGGGATTGGTATGGGAGCCGTAGCAGGTTTGATGTTGTTCTCACGATTTTGGGATGCGATTAATGATCCAGTTATTGGTGGGTTAAGTGATAAAACGCATACAAAATGGGGAAGATACAGACCGTGGCTGCTGATTGCGGCACCATTGACAGCAATCGTATTGATTATGACATTTTGGGCACATCCGGATTGGTCGTCTACTGCCAAGATTATCTATATGGCAATTACTTATTGTATTCTTGTTTTGGGCTATACTTGTGTGAATATTCCTTATGGTACGCTGTGCGGAGCGATGACACAAAATATAGAGGAACGTGCTAAAATCAATACATTTCGATCTGTCAGCGCAATGATTGCGATTGGCATTATCAATATCGTGACGGTTCCGCTTATTGAGACCCTTGGTAATGGAAATGATAAAAGAGGATATTTGCTGATTGCTGTTTTATATGGATGTATTTTTGCAGCATGTCATATCTTCTGTTTTGCAAAAACGAAAGAAGTGGTGGAAGTACCAGAGAAAGAAAAAATTTCCATAAAGGTTCAATTAGGAACTGTGATGAAAAATCGTCCATATATGATCGCTCTTGCTGGACAGTTTCTGTTTGGTGTGACACTTTATGGAAGAAATGCGGATGCATTATACTATTTTACCTATGTGGAGGGAAACCAAGCACTATTTAGCACCTATTCCATGTTTATCATTCTTCCATCCATTATTGGTGCAGCATGTTTTCCGTTTGTATTTCGGCTTACGAATAATAAAGGACGGTCTGCATCCATTTTTGCACTGTTGACAGGAATTAGCATGTTTTGCATGTATTTCTTTACAGTCAGAGAAACCCCTGTTCCATTTTATATATTTTCCTGCTTGGCACAATTTTTCTTTTCGGGTTTTAATACTGCAATCTATGCTATTGTTCCGGACTGTGTGGAGTATGGTGAATGGAAGACAGGGCTTAGAAATGACGGATTTCAGTATGCGTTTATTTCACTGGGAAACAAAATCGGAATGGCGATTGGAACTTCCGTGCTTGCAGGAATTTTGGGTATGTTCGGATATGCTGCAAACCAACAGCAGAATGCAGCTGTACTGTCAGTTATTAAGCATTCGTTTACAACGGTTCCGGGGATACTTTGGATTATAACGGCTGTAGTCTTGTATTTCTATCGTTTAAATAAGAAAACATATAATAAGATTGTGCATGAAATACAGGTAAGAAAGGGAGAGAACAATCATGTATGATGTTGTTGCATTAGGTGAACTGCTAATTGATTTTATTCAAAATAGCAGCAGTTCCAATGGAAATCCGATATTTGAAGCAAATCCAGGAGGAGCGCCATGTAATGTATTATCAATGTTGGCCGGTTTGGGCTATAAAACCGCTTTTATAGGGAAGGTGGGAGACGACTACTTTGGGAAAATGCTCGGGAATACGATCAAAAGGATTGGTATTTCTGATGAAGGCTTGATTTATGATAACGGAGCGAATACTACACTTGCAATTGTTCATACGATGGCAGATGGGGACAGAGACTTTTCATTTTATAGAAAACCAGGGGCTGACATCATGCTGGAGGAGAAAGACGTTTGTAAAGAATTGATTGAACATTGTCGTATTTTTCATTTTGGCTCCCTTTCTTTGACCGACGAACCGGCCGCTTCAGCGACAAAAGCTGCTGTTACTTATGCAAAAGAGATAGGTAAATGGATTTCTTTTGACCCTAATTTAAGAAAACCATTGTGGATTGATTTGGAACAGGCAAGGGCAGCTATTTGGTATGGAATAAGAGAGTGTGACATTCTGAAGATTGCTGACGATGAAATAAAATGGCTCACTGGAGTAAATGATTACGATCAGGGTGTAAAGATAATAAGGGAACATTCCAAGGCAAAACTGATTAATGTGACATTAGGTAAAAACGGAAGCATTTCATACTATTCCAATAAAAAAATCTTTGGTCAGCCGTTTCTCAGCGAAGATACAGTTGATACTACAGGGGCAGGGGATACGTTTTGTGCCAGTGTTCTTGCTTTTATATTGGAGAACGGATTAAATAATCTGGAAAAGGACCAATTGGAACAGATGCTGTTGTTTGCCAATGCTGCCGCATCTATTGTTACAACTCGGAAAGGTGCGATTTGTTCTATGCCAAATAAAGAAGAGGTCTGCGCTCTTATTGTTAATCGTATTTGATTAATTGGATGCAATACATAGGTAATCCGTTAAGTTGTAATGCAAATTAGAAAAGCAAATAAATGGATATGGGTAGTGTCAAGTAATCTATGAAAAAATAAGTCATAAAAAATAGGCTCAGAAGAACCTTGAAAATTGCAGATATTGATATTGAAAAGCTCTCCGAGGGCTCAGGGCGCTGCCCTGAGA
>NZ_NFLQ01000040.1 GCF_002160985.1 Lachnoclostridium sp. An118
GGGGCTTATAAAAGTGCCTCTACTCTCGGTGCTGCCATTCTAAATCTCTCAAAAAATGGGCAGATTGGTACTTTGGGTAGACATAGCTATTTTTTTATTGCAGTTTGCGGAAACTCAAGCAAGCGGCTGAAGCGGGGGACTGTGAAGGACTGTGGCTGTATCCCCAAAATGACAGCCAGGCGGGGAAGCGTGGCGGAGGACCTGACAGGGCGGCGCAGTGGCAAAGGGTCTGTGTACTGGAGGTGCATCTGCGACTGCGGGAACGAGACGGAGGCGCCTGAGGATGTCCTTGTACAGGGGAGTGTCCTGAGCTGCGGGTGCCTGAAAAGGGAAAACCAGAAGATCATCTGGAGCAAGCTCCACCGTGTGGACGGCACCTGTGTGGAAATCCTGGAAAACCGGAAATACAGGAGCGACAACACCAGCGGCTTCCGGATGAAGAACGGAAAGTACCGGGTGGACATCGGGTTTAAAGGAAAGAGGTTCTACCTGGGCACGTTCCCGGATTACGACCAGGCCGTGCAGGCCAGGATGAGCGCGGAGGAGCTGGTGTACAAGGGATTTCTGAAGGCCTATTATAAATGGAAGGAAAGGGCGGACAAGGACCCGGACTGGAAGGAGAAGCATCCTCTTGTGTTTGAGGTGGAGAAGAAAAACGGGGAGCTGCGCATCTGCTCGTAGGAGCTCCGGCTCATCCTTTATGCGTATCGCATATATCCTGTTTTAGAAGGCAGGACGCCTTGACATTTCTCTTTCCCTATGCTACGATTTGAGACAGATTATTTTTCATAACAGAAACGCTGTGACGAAGAGAGTAGGTCCGGGAAAGTTTTACAGAGAGATTTCCACATGCTGAGAGGAAATGGACGGAAGCGGGCTGAAGATGGCTTCCGAGCGGCGCAGACGAACAGAGAGAACCTCGCCAGGCATTCAGGTGTACTTTCGCACTAAGCTCGATAATACCTCGCTAAGTGCATAAAAGAAGAAACACCATGAATGCTAGGCTCGAAAGAACCTTGCCAAGCATTCAGGTGTACTTTCGCACTAAGCTCGGTAATACCTCGCTAAGTGCTCAATGTAAGTCTGCGAAGGGACCGCCCTTTACAGCGGAGAGATGTCGACAGCAGATGCCGGCACCTGACGAGATTTCTGCTGTGAGGCAGGAGTGAATGAGAAGTGGTAACACGGTTTATTCGTCTTCTCTGGTTTCCGTAAGGGAGCTGGGGAAGACTTTTTTTATGAAAAGGAGAGAAGAGAGAATGGAAAAGCAGAAGTATTATATTACAACAGCCATTGCCTACACATCAGGCAAGCCCCACATCGGGAACACTTACGAGATCGTACTGGCGGACGCCATCGCAAGGTACAAAAGAAGCCAGGGATACGATGTGTTCTTTCAGACAGGAACCGACGAGCACGGCCAGAAGATCGAGCTGAAGGCTGAGGAAGCAGGCGTTACGCCAAAGGAATTCGTGGACAATGTGGCAGGGGAGATCAAGCGGATCTGGGATCTGATGAACACATCCTACGACAAATTTATCCGCACTACAGACGCAGACCATGAAAAACAGGTGCAGAAGATCTTCAAGAAGCTGTATGACCAGGGAGATATCTATAAAGGATATTATGAGGGAATGTACTGCACACCCTGCGAGTCCTTCTTTACAGAGTCCCAGCTTGTGGACGGCAAATGTCCGGACTGCGGCCGGGAGGTGCAGCCGGCAAAAGAAGAGGCCTACTTCTTTAAAATGAGCAAATATGCAGATCGGCTCATCGAGCATATCAATACCCATCCGGAGTTCATCCAGCCGGTGTCAAGGAAAAATGAGATGATGAACAATTTCCTGCTTCCCGGACTGCAGGACCTGTGCGTGTCCAGAACATCCTTCAAATGGGGCATTCCGGTGGATTTTGACCCGGATCACGTAGTGTACGTGTGGCTGGACGCACTGACAAACTATATCACAGGGATCGGATATGACTGTGACGGGGAGAGCACAGAACAGTTTAAGAAAAACTGGCCGGCAGATCTTCATCTGATCGGAAAAGATATCATCCGTTTCCATACTATTTACTGGCCCATCTTCCTTATGGCTCTGGATCTGCCTCTTCCGAAGCAGGTGTTCGGTCATCCATGGCTTCTTCAGGGAGACGGCAAGATGAGCAAGTCCAAAGGAAATGTTCTCTACGCTGACGAGCTGGTGGATTTCTTCGGCGTGGATGCAGTGCGCTACTTTGTTCTCCATGAGATGCCCTTTGACAATGACGGCGTGATCTCCTGGGAGCTGATGGTGGAGAGGATGAATTCCGATCTGGCAAACACCCTTGGAAACCTGGTAAACCGTACGATTTCCATGACAAACAAATATTTCGGTGGAACCGTGACTGACAAGGGCGCCGCAGAGGAAGTAGACGCAGATCTGAAGGCTGTGACAGAGAATATGCCGAAAGCAGTGGAAAAGAAGATGGAAGACCTCCGCGTGGCGGATGCCATCACAGAAATCTTTACCCTGTTCAAACGCTGCAACAAATATATTGATGAGACTATGCCCTGGGCTCTGGCAAAAGATGAGTCGAAGAAAGACCGCCTGGAGACAGTGCTCTTCAATCTGATCGAGAGCATCAAGGCCGGCGCCAGAGCGCTGGAGCCTTTTATGCCTGAGACATCAGAGAAGATCCTGGCACAGCTGGGAGATGGCAAGGTGACAGAGAAGCCGGAGATCCTCTTCCAGAGGCTGGATCTGGAAGAAGTCATGAAAAAGGTGGAGGAGCTTCACCCGGCTGTGGAGGAAAAAGAAGAGGAGACAGAAGTCATCGACATAGAGGCCAAACCGGAGATCACCTTTGAGGAATTTGGAAAAATGCAGTTCCAGGTAGGCGAGATCATTGAGTGCGAGGCAGTGAAGAAGTCCAAGAAGCTGCTTTGCTCCAAAGTGCGCGTGGGCAGCCAGATCAAACAGATCGTGTCCGGCATCAAGTCCAACTACACGCCTGAGGAGATGGTAGGCAAGAAGGTCATGGTCCTTGTGAACCTGAAACCTGCGAAACTGGCTGGCGTTCTCTCCGAGGGAATGCTGCTCTGCGCGGAAGATGCAGACGGCAATCTGGCTCTCATGACACCGGAAAAAGAAATGCCGGCAGGAGCAGAGATCTGCTAGAAAAGGGGCCTGTCATAAAGAAAAAGCTGTGGAGTATAACCTCCGCAGCTTTTTTATGAAAACAAAATTATGAAAAAAGCGGGAAATGGATTGCATGATCGATCAGATTATGTTATTTTAAAATCAGTTGGGCGGCAATGTACGCTGCCTGCAAGATCTATCTTCATGCTGCAGATGTTCAAAGCAGCAGATATCTTATTTTCGGAGCCTGTATTCCAGGCATTAGATCCGATTTGTAAACAAAAGGAATAATGCAGGAACAGGGCTTCGCCTTTGATGGCTCTGGAAAATATGCTAATATGAAAGCAGAGCTCTTTCCTGCATGAGACAAGCAGGAAAGGAGAAGATTGTGACGAAGAAAAATGACAATTTTATCATGCTTCCCACCGTGGATGTGTGTTTTAGGGGACTGATGTACAATCCCAAAGTGCGGAAAGGCTTTATCGCTGCCCTGCTGGGGGCAGACCCGGCGGCTGTCCGGGAGACGGTGCTGCTCCCCACGGCGCTGCGACAGGAATACCCGGACGAGAAGCTGGGCATCCTGGATGTCCGGGCCCTGATGGAAGACGGGGCTCAGATCAATATGGAGATGCAGGCTTACCCGTTCGGACAGTGGGACGCCAGGTCCCTGTTCTACCTGAGTAAAATGTACGCAGAGCAGATCGGGAGGGGCGACCCCTACACGAAGCTGAAAAAGTGTATCCATGTGAGCATACTGGATTTTATCCGCTTTGCGGATGATGAGAAATGCCACCGGACCATCCGCCTGTGTGATGAGCAGACGGGGAAAAA
>NZ_NFLQ01000041.1 GCF_002160985.1 Lachnoclostridium sp. An118
ATTTGATCGATCTGTTTGATGAACGCTATACTGTGTCAGAAATAACAGGGGATGAGTTCGATACAGATGTAAAAAAACTTGTGGAAACAGAGAGTAAGTGAGGATAATTAGCAGTTATCCGTTAATTAAGGATATATAAAGATGAAAGTAATAAAGCCAGAGAATTTTTTAAATAAGAGTGGATTTTCATTCGAGAATTTAATATGCAAACTACTCTATGAAGAATATGGAGAAAGTTTTAAACAAACAAAATATACTAATGATGGTGGAAAAGATTTTGAGTCTGTTTCAACTTTATTGACTCATCAGAAAACATGGGCCGAGTGTAAAAAGTATTCATCTGCGCTATCATATAACGATATTACAAAAACATTATTAATGGCTTTTGTCGAAAAAGTTAATAAGGTACTAATTTTTTCGTACTCTCCTGTTAATAGGCGTTTTTATAGGAATATTGCAGAATACAAATATCGTACTAAGGTAGAGGTGGAAATTTATGATGATGAAAAACTAGAAAAACTTTTACTTAAATATAAAGACAAAGAGTGGTTTTCTGACTATATACTATTAGAGAAATCTATTCATTATGACACCAATATTCTCTTGCCCGAAATTAGTAACATTTCTTGTATATATAATCTTTCCCCAAAACTTCGTACAAATAATAATAAAGTATTCATCAATATGTATGAATTGTTTCCTTTGGATGTTCTTTTAATCAATCAAACAGGAACTATACAGAATGTTCAAATTGATTATTCAGAATTTAAGGAGTGTAGCTATTTTGAATTATTAAATGCTGAAATTGCCAGAAATAACTACTGTCAAGAAATTAGTATTTCACAACACACTTCGGTTATAATACGATTATATTTAAGAGCTATAAAGTACGAAAAAAGCTATAAAGTTCCTGATATATATGTAAATAATAAAACATATCATATTCGAAAGAAAATGTATACAACATGGCTTGCTCAAACCGATCTAATAGGAGAATCTTATAAAAAAATCAAGAATGTGATATTGCAAAATGTTCAGAGTGCTCAAAAATTAAATTTTATATTAATTGAGGGATCTACCGGAACTGGGAAAAGCAATCTTTTATTGGAAATATTCCAGTCGGCTCATCAATATGATAACAAATCTTTTTATTGCGACATCGACAAGAAGAAGATATCCATAAAATTGTTTTGTCAAGAAATTTTTGCATTCTTTACTCAGCTTCCATTTTTTAAAAACACAAAAAAATCAATTGCTCATTTAAACAAATCAAAAACACTTGCCTTTAAATTGGGAGCACAGATTCTTTATGAACAAGACTTTAATTGTTCGAAAAATATTGAAGATATAGCAAAATGTATTTTTTGGTTTTTGCAGAAAGAAAAATATCTTCTGATAATTGATAATATACAAAAATATGATTCGCTATCTATTAAATTGATAATGGAACTAATTCGTTTGTCTTCTGGGCATACTTGCTTATCAACAATTTTGCTATCTATTAATACAGATTTTCTGATTAAGGGTACCAAAGCTGAAGAATTAAAAGATTTATTGCATCTTTTGTGCAGTAGGAAAGTAAATCAATACCATAGTTATTCACTTGCGGGTTTTGATGATAAAATGGCGGAAGAGTATATTCATAAATGTCTTAATATTGCACATGGTGACAAAAGAAAGTATAAAAAAGTAACTAATAAAATTATTCGCTCTATTGGATGCAATCCGCTAATCTTACAAAATTATTTGATTTATTTGTACAATAATGAAATCCTTGATCCTGAAAAATCTTTTTTTATACTAAATAATTTATCAAAGTTCTTTGAGACAGATGGAACTAATTACATTATTTCTGACTACTTTATAAAAGAGTTAGATGAATTGCTGTTAGAAAAAACTGAAAAAAATAATTTAACACAGTCCTATTTTGATTTAACAGGTCTTTTTACTATAGTTAAAGAAGTATCACGATCCATAGTGGAAAAAATTTCTGAAAACCGTGACATTATAGATCTTCTATTAAAACATGGTATTATTATATATTCTGCTGAGTCGAATACGTATTTATTTAGACATATAGAAATAAAGCATTATTATCAGCAAAAATATCAATTACAGTATTTGGATATAGCAAAAATTCTTTTAACTTTAAATAAATCGGTTTTCCGTAAAAATTATATAGAAGCGATTTTTTTATTGGAATTTGAATCTGAAGAAATTTCAGAGGATGATCTTAATTTAATATCTAAAGAAATATTACGATCAAATATAGATTGTGATAATCTAGAAAAAATTTATACTAGAGTATTAATATTATTTTTTCAAGGTTTAGGAGAAAATGCAGAATTCAATCTAAAAGTAATGAAAGAGATTTGCGATAATTCAACACGAGTATTAGGAATTGATAAAGCCTTAATCTTTCAAGACAAGATAGAAAAAATTATTCAGGAATATCCTGAGAAGTATATGCCATTTTCGGACAGTGTTATAGAAATATTAAAAGAGTATCTTAGACATTTAATGAATGTGCGCCGTATACATGATGCATTAGATATTAGTTCCCAACTTGAAGATTTAAGCATTTATATTATATCTTCAAAAGAAAAAGCATATTATCTAAATGAATTATATAAAATGAATATCTTATGCTTATATAAGATAAATAATACTGAACTTGCTTTAAAATCTGTTCAGGATTTGATTGACAATAGTAATTCACCCATAAATTTAGCTGAATGTTATATGTTTTTGGGAAATATATATTATCGCACATCACTTCGCTATACTAATTCAAGTGTTATAGTCTTAAATTGGAATAATAGTTATGAAATAATTAAAGC
Organism: Lachnoclostridium sp. An118; assembly: GCF_002160985.1. GTDB lineage: Bacteria > Bacillota > Clostridia > Lachnospirales > Lachnospiraceae > Claveliimonas > Claveliimonas stercoravium. The sequence goes on from NZ_NFLQ01000041.1 coordinate 2,841, forward strand.
CTTAAAAGTAGATTTTCACAATTTAAGTACTGACAAACAAGCGATTTTATTAAATGTATGTATAAAGCACCTATTAGCTGATCTGCTACAAAAAGCGGTACCAGATAATAAAGAATTGCAATTTTTATCTGAATTATTAAATTGTACAAATATGCCATATTTTGAAATAAAAATAAGGCATTTGTTTATTCTGTGTCAGCTATTATTAAATAAGTCATATGATTTTCTATTGTCACCGTTAGAATATGCAGAAGAGTGTCTGGACATATTATCTGTAGATTATGGAAACAAAACTTTGTATAGTACAACTTTGTTTTTCTTAGCAGAAATATGCAAAGAAAAAAAGGATTATCCTAAAATGTATTCTTATTATTTGAATTTTTACAGTATATTTTCTAGTTACTATTTTAATGATGGTGATATAGATAATGATAATTACCTTTTGATAGAAATGATTATTTCACTAAGGAAATATAAAAGAAAATATCCTCAAACTTTCAATTTTAATATTATGAATAATGTGCCATCAACAGATTTATATCAGAAATTAAAAGAAATATATTATATGACTGATCAAGATTTCGAACTATTTTATAAAACGATGTCCCCCATATCTTTATTCAATAATCCTGAATTGGAAAGTAATTATCCTCTCATATAGAGAGAGGCGCTGCCTTATTCGTAAGCGCTCAATAACCACCCGGCTAGTACGACTCCAACTTTTATGAGATACTGCAGATACTTGGAGTAATTCACTTCATATCTGGTTCTCAGATTTACAAAAGCATGACTTTAAATCT
>NZ_NFLQ01000042.1 GCF_002160985.1 Lachnoclostridium sp. An118
GTTGAACCCACTGAGCCAACGGATCCTACTGACCCGACCACTCCTACCGACCCGACTGAGCCAACCGATCCAGCCAAGCCCGAACAGCAGGGCAAGCCTTCTGGGCAAACAGAAAGCCCGCAGACCGGGGACAGCAGCGATATGGCGCTGTGGCTCGGCCTGATGCTGGCTTCCTGCGGCGGCGTGCTGGGAATGTTGCTCTACAGGCGGAAAAAGGCGGCGGCCGAGAAATAAGGCTGAGAGATAAAACAAAACCGGCAAAAGCGCCTGCGGGCGGGCTTCGTGCAAAAACCACAGCCCGCCCCGGCGCAGCCGGTATCTTTTTCAAGAAGGGATATCCCTTCTATCCTTTGGTATGCACCAAAGGATAAGTGACTCTGTTTGACAAGAAGGTATTCACCGGCTGGTACAGGGATAAAGCCTGCACCGCCGGCCCGGTAACAGGGCTTAAAATCCTTGAAGAGCTGAAAGAGCGCCCTGTCAGGGAAGCGCCCTATGCGCCGATGGATCTCTACGCCAAATGGGAGACGCAGGAAAGCTGAAAACGCAGAAGGGATATCCCTTCTTTATGCTTTGGTATTCACCAAAGCATAAAGAACTTTAACTGCGGCAAAGAAGGTTATTCGTTCCGCCCTGGCTGCCTGAACCGGCGCACCGGGGAACGGATGGCATAGAACACCGAGAAAAAAAGGGGGGGTGACACACCAAAAAGAATGATCAAACCCGTGTATTCACATAAATGTTATCTTGAAAGGAGAAAAATCAATCATGAAACTAAAGCGCAAACTTCTTGCAGGACTGCTGACGCTTTGTATGGCTGTTGGAATGGCTGTGCCGGCGTTTGCGGCGAACGGCCCCTCGTCCGGGGACTACAGTTATGCATACCTCAGGCTCGGTAATTCGGAGGATGGGTATCAGACGCTCTTTGCCAACAGCGGCCAGATTGACGATGTATCAGGTGCTGTTTATGATAAGGCGAGCAACACCGTTACCCTGACCAACTACAACAACCCGACCAATATCCTTGTCGCCAACGAGATGGGTGATGATCTGAAGCTTAATCTGGTGGGAGACAACCATATCTCCGAACTGGTTGTATACGGCTTCGGCTGGGGCGGCAATCTGGAAATTACCGGAGACGGCTCCCTGACCATCAATGAAAACAAAACATCTCAGACTGCGGCGATCCGCTTTATGGCTGAGGGAACACAGGGTCTGCTCAAGGTCGGCTCAAACGCTTCTGTGACAGCGTATAAGAGCGCAGGTGAAAACACTTATTCTGCGGCCTTTGTATCTACTACCTCCTCAACCCTTCCCTTCCAAGGCAATCTGGAAGCAGCCCTTACCATGACCCCTGACTCCGGCGTGGAAGGCGAATATGCAGTGGGTGCAACTGTTATTTATGAAGATGAAGAAAGTTATGCTAACAGAACATGGCAGCTTGCCACAAAGGACAATGACGGCAAACTCTACGGCATTTACTTCTTCGAGGCTAATGAGTATTCAGAGGGTCAAACTGATGTGTTTGAGCTTGTAAAGGTTGACGGACTTGCCAGTGGAAATGAATATCTCGCGGTAGCTGTCAGCAAAACCGCCGGCGTAGCATGGCCCGAGGGCTATACTAAGGACCCCGAGGAAAAAACCGTTGACGCAAAAATTTCAAATACAATGAACATGACCTTACTTCAAAAAGACGGCGAAACCTTCTATTGGGGTCCGGATAAGATTGAATATCCTCCTGAAGGCGGAGTAGGAACATCTTGGTATTCCGTTTACAAGGGACTTACCGACAAGATGGAGATTGTGGATCATTGGGGCGATAAAAAAGAAGCTGTAATTGCAGCTCCTGTTGAGGGTATGAGAAATCTTACCACGGATCAGGAAGGCTATCCGGAGGGATATAAGACAGTCATTGAGAAGAACGGCATGTATAGCTACTACTGCACCAACGATGTAATCAAGTCAGTGCCCGTTAAAGACCCGGTAGAGCCGACTCCGACGCCCGGTGATGAAGGAAAAATTAAGGATCTGACCAATTCCGATACCGGGGTTTCCATCTCCCTGACCGACGGCGTACCGGAGGGTGCAGAGCTTTATGCCGACACTATGGCAACAGAAAGCGTTTTGGAAAGCAACCCCGAATTAAAAGAGGAGCTTCCCGGCTTACTTACTGTTTACCAAATCACCGTTAAAGATGCCGACGGCAAGACCGTTGAGGTTAAGAATAACCCTATGACGGTTAAAATCCCGATGACTGATCAGCTTAAGGGCTACAAATACTATCAGGCGGTATATCTGGGAGACCCGCTGGAACGCTTTGATGCAGTGGTGGAAGGTGACTTCCTGGTATTTGAGACTACCCATCTGAGCCAGTATGCTATCCTTGGCTCCAACACACCGTTTGAAACCAGCGAAAAGCCCACCGACCCCACTACTCCTACAGACCCTACAGACCCGACTGACCCAGCCAAGCCCGAACAGCCTGGCAAGCCTTCTGAGAAAACAGAAAGCCCCCAGACCGGCGATAACAGCAATATGTTCCTGTTGGTCGCTCTGCTGTTTGCCAGCGGTGGTGTTCTGACCGTGTTGGGTGTTACAGACAAGAGAAAAAAGAAAGGGATCACTAAATAACATTGACAAACCCGAAATAGCATTATGATAAGCGGGCAGTGACCGAAAGACTGTCACTGCCCGTTTTCAAAAAACTCGATGTGAATATATGCTGGAAGTGAACATTTCTCGCTTTCGCAAAAAGCAGTCACGCAAACTGATTGAAAATTGAAAGGTTAAAGATAAAGGTCGGTGACGGTAAATATGTCTCCTGAAAAAAGAATAGACAACCGGAGTCACTCTCCAGCATGATTTTAAGACGCTCAGCAAGAAATTACTTGCTGAGCGTTTTTCTTTGTTAGGCCAAGGGCCTGTTTTCTGGCCCGGAGTTTTTCGGGTTCCGAAAAACGGAGGGATAGAAAACCAAAAAACCACTTGCTATGCAAGTGGATAAGGATGCTTCAGCTTACAGAAAAACCTCCAATGTTATAATTAATGCAGGTTCGCCAACCGCATTAAAAACAAAGGAGGTATC
>NZ_NFLQ01000043.1 GCF_002160985.1 Lachnoclostridium sp. An118
AGATGAGATATCCCTACGAAAGTAGTAAGACCCCTTGAAGACGACGAGGTAGATAGGGCAGAGGTGGAAGCATGGTAACATGTGGAGCTGACTGTTACTAATCGGTCGAGGGCATAACCGAATAAGGTTCGGGTAAGGAAGAGATGGAAGATAGAGAATTTCTTGTATGTGGTTTTGAAGGTACATGACAGATAAATCAGGATGGAGTCTATGTGACTTCATCTTTTTTTATTGACTTTTCTACATCTGTAGAATATAATGGTTCTACAGATGTAGAAAAAGATGGCTGAGGAGCAAAAGAAGGAGTAGATGATGAGAATGGGAGAAGTCAAACGACTGCCGGAGAGCGAACTGGAGATCATGCAGATCATATGGGAGAGCCCTGCGCCTGTTTCCAGGATGTACATCGAGGAAGCGCTGCAGAACACCCATCCGTTGGCGCCGACGACTATCCTCACTCTCCTGACACGCCTGTGCGAAAAGGGCTTTCTATCTTTAAAAAAGGAAGGGCGTACCAATCTGTACGAGCCACTGGTGGAGGAGAAGGAATATCTGGCGGCGGAGAGCAGATCCTTTCTGGACAGACTGTTCCACGGCTCAGTGGCCTCTTTTGCCACGGCACTGTGCGACAGCGGGGTTACGAAGGAGGAGCTGGAGGAGCTGAGACGGCTGCTAGAGGAAGGGGAGCTGTAATATGTCTGACATGCTTATTTTATACATATACCGGATTGTTTGGGCGGCCTTCCTGGGAGGGATCCTGGCCTGGGGATTTCGAAGGTCTTGGAATGCGGAGCATGGGAAAACGTCAAGCTGGATGGAGGACAGAGAAGATACAGTCGTGTGGATGGACCCTATCGTTCTTCCGGTCATGTTAACCCTGTTTCCGCTGCTTTACATGTGCGTCTATGGTATTTCTGACGGTCTGGACTACTGCCTTTGTCTGTTGGTGGATGTCCTGGTGTTCGTCAGCCTCTATTTTTCAGGGCTGCTCCTTCTCCTGCCTTTCCTCAGGCGCCGTTACACGGCCAGGACATGCGCAGTTCTGTGGCTGGTGCCTGTGTTCCTGTTTTATCAGCCCCATATGGTCTACTTGTTGATGCCGGGGCCTCCCCCGGCGGTGCTGTATGTGCCGGGGACAGTCCTGAGAGTGCTGATAGCCCTGTGGGGAGCAGGCTTTCTGGTGCTTTTTGGGATGAAAATAGTTTCCCACATCTGGTTTTCCTGGAGCCTGAGAAGGAACTCGCATCCGGTGGAGGAGCCGGTGATCCTTGAGAGCTGGGAGAAGATGAGAAGTGAACTCGATGTACATATTCCTGTTGACCTCAGGTACAGCAGCCTGATAGGGACACCTCTTACAATAGGCATGAGAAAGAAGAAGAAAGCCACCTATCTGCCGGAGCGCTCCTACACGGCGGAGGAGGCGGAGATGGTCTTTTCTCATGAGCTGCACCATGTGCAGAGGAGAGATACGCACACCAGGTGCTTTCTTGAATTCTGCAAAGCACTGGGCTGGTTCCATCCTCTTGTGTGGGCTGCTGTCAGGAAAGCACAGGACGACCTGGAGCTCTCCTGCGACGAGATCGTCCTGGAGAAGTACGATGCGGACAGAAGGAAGAAATATGCGGAGCTGCTTCTTGTGACAGCCGGGGAAAGCCGCGGTTTTACAACCTGTCTCTCCTCCTCGGCCCGGACTCTGCGCTATCGCATGCGCGCCATTGTGACGACAGGGAGAAGGAAGCTGGGGGTCGGTCTGTTGTTTTCTGTCATGGTACTGAGCGTTCTTGCCATGGGAAAGGTGAGCATTGCGACAGACAGAGCGCCTGCGGCGGAGGTTTTGGGGATTTGTGAGGACAGCCTGTCCAGGGCATGGCTCATGTCAGACGAAATGGAGGATGGAAAGGTCAGAGATATAGAAGGGCTGACCGAATATCTTTCCAGGCTGCAGGTGGAAAGACTGATACATACGTATGAAATCCTCCCGGAACCGGTCGGATATGAGATGTCGGGCATTACTGCAGCTTCCACGGTCTTTCGGATATATGACGGCTATCTGGAAATCAGTTATCCGGAAAAGAGGGGGACAGTGCTCTGTACTATAAGAGGCTCTGTTGACTGGGAAAAAATCCGGACCTTTGTCTGAGCTATATTGTGCACTGCGGAGAAAGAAATAGTTAAAACTACTTGAAATACCTGTGATTTTGATGTAAAATATATACGCTGTCAAATGATAAAGACAGCGAAATATCACAGATGATCCTCCTTAGCTCAGTCGGTAGAGCACTCGGCTGTTAACCGAGTTGTCGTTGGTTCGAGTCCAACAGGGGGAGCTTGGAAAGCCCGTAAATCCACGTTTACGGGCTTTTTTTGTTGTTAGGCCAAGGGCCTGTTTTCTGGCCCGGAGTTTTTCGGGTTCCGAGAAACGGAGGGTTAGAAAACCAAAAAACCACTTGCTATGCAAGTGGATAAGGATGCTTCAGCTTACAGAAAAACCTCCAATGTTATAATTAATGCAGGTTCGCCAACCGCATTAAAAACA
>NZ_NFLQ01000044.1 GCF_002160985.1 Lachnoclostridium sp. An118
GTGTAACACTTATTCCTACTTAATAAAACAGAAAAAGCAGCAATCACTCATTTTTGTAAGAGTAATTGCCACTTTTCTTTTCCCGTTTTTCAAAGTGGAAATAAACTTTTCACTTCAGTACTTTATCTTTTCTCAAAATATGAAGCACGATCAGGATTTCACACCTTATTGAGTATTCCGGACGATTCTGTAGCCGCCATTCCGGTGTGGCGTTCCTCCGGAACAGCGGTACGCCCGCACAAGAATATTCATCCGGAAATATTCAGCCCGGAAATGACGGTCAAAAAATACACTGGTACTAATGATTTACCGTGTACATTGACGAAAAATCCAGTCACGAGAAAGCGCTTCAGGAACAGGTGGATTATCTGACCAAAAAGCTTTTCGGCTCATCCAGCGAAAGAAGATCCGATGATATTCCGGGACAACAGAACCTTTTCGATGAAGCGGAAGTGGAACAGGATCCATCCCTGCTGGAAGCAGAAACTGTGATCAAGGAACATACCCGTAAAAAGAAGGCAACCCACGAGGATCTCTTCAAAGGCCTGAAGGTTGAAAAAGTAGTGATCCCTCTTCCCGAAGAAGAACAGATCTGTCCGGTATGCGGCACACAGATGGTCCTGATCGGTGAAGAGTATGTCCGCCGGGAACTGGAATTCATTCCTGCCACCTGTAAAGTGATCGAATACTACAGCCAGAGTTACGGATGTCCATCCTGCAAGGAAGGGCTCGGCGATACGGAAAAGCCTGTGATCATAAAGTCTCAGATTCCGGCGGCTCTGGTTGGGAAAGGTCCTGCCTCAGCATCCACTGTTGCATGGACCATGTATCAGAAGTATGCCAACGGGCTTCCCCTTTACCGGCAGGAGAAAGACTGGAAGCAGTATGGGGCCCAAATCAGCCGGACCACTCTTGCTAACTGGATCATCTACTGTTCACAGAACTATTTTCAGCCAATGTATGATTACTTCCACCGCGAGCTGCTAAAACGCAGCTTTGCAATGGCAGATGAAACCCGAGTTCAGGTATTGAACGAGGAAGGGCGCCGAGCCCAGACCCAATCATTCATGTGGCTGTTCCGAAGCGGCGAGGACGGGCTTCCGGCGATCATCCTGTATGGCTATTCTCCGACCAGGAGCGGCAGCCATGCGAGGGAGTTTCTGGAAGGCTACAGCGGATACCTGGAAACAGATGGATATCAGGGATACAACAATCTTCCGGGGATCAGACGCTGCTCTTGTTGGGCGCATATCCGTCGATATTTTATCGACGCCGTTCCCAAAGGAAAACAGTATGACTACAGCCAGCCGGCAGTGCAGGGCGTCCAGTACTGCAACCGGTTGTTCGCCATTGAGGACTCCATTAACAAAAAGTATCCCGGTGATTATGAAAAGCGGAAGCAGCTGCGTCTCGAGAAGGAAAAACCTGTTCTGGAGGCTTTTTGGTCGTGGCTCGATCAGCAGAAGCCAGTCCGGAACACCCGGATGGATAAAGCGGTTAATTATGTTCTCAACCGGCGTGATACGGCGGAGACCTATCTGGAAGACGGGCGGTGCAGCTTTACCAATAATCTCAGTGAGAATGCAATTCGTCCATTCGCAGTAGGACGCAAGAACTGGCTGTTCAGCAGTTCTGTTGACGGAGCGAATGCCAGCGCAGTGGTCTATACAATGGTTGAGATGGCAAAAGCACACGATCTGAATATTTATGGATATCTTAAATTTTTACTGGAGCATCGACCAAGTAAAGATATGACCGATGAACAGCTGGCAGAGCTGGCACCTTGGAGTGAAAAACTCCAATCTATCAAAAATCGCATGTGAATTATAGTGAATTACTCCAGGTAGTGTAAAAAACTTTGTGGCTTTGGTAAAAAATGGCTCCTTTTTGGTAAGAATTACAGATATGACAATTCTTATCGAAAAGGAGTTTATTTATGGCAGTAGCAAAAGACCAAATC
>NZ_NFLQ01000045.1 GCF_002160985.1 Lachnoclostridium sp. An118
GGTAGTGTCAAATACTACCTGTTTTTTTGTATCTAAATTCTATAGAAACCTTGATTTTTAGGGAAATCTTCAATAAAAAGAGCATTGACCTCCCTTTTCTGGTATAATGTCTATCGCCAAAAAAACACCCCAGAAAGGAGCCAATGCTCATGGACATTATACTTTATCTTCTCACCATCATTCAACACCTTTTTCAGATGAATTGCTGGCTAATCACTTTTATCTGCAGATATATCCCTCTCAAGCAGTGGGCTTTTGACGACTCCCACTCTCCCAAATATCAGAAGTTCAAAGTGGATGAACTCCCACGTATCAGAACCTTTATCAAACAGGACTGGCAGTTCCTCCTTGAATACTATCTCTGGCGCTACGGCAAACCTCTGAAACCTGTCCAGCGGCGAAACGGAACGTCCGTCCCTGAGGACATCCTCTGCCCCCTGTGCGGTGCCCCTCATCTCTTTATCTATGATAACAACGGCGGCAACGGCCAGTACCAGTGCAAAGTCTGCGGACAGACCTTCTCTTCCGGTGATCTTGTAACAACTCCCTTCCGCCTGTTATGCCCGCACTGCGGTCATTCCCTCTCCAGGATAAAGACTCGGAAACATTTCGTCATCCATAAATGTATCAATCCGAAATGTCCCTACTATCTTCACAACCTGAAGAAAGTCGACCAGGAAGACCTGAAAGAGAACTACGGGAAAAATAAATATAAACTCCACTACATCTACCGTGAATTCACGATAGATTTCTTCCGCATGGACTTAAACTCCCTGCCAAAGCATGCTTCTTCTCTCAGGTTCAGCAAACACAACGCCCATGTCATGTCCCTGTGCCTGACCCTCCATATCAACCTAGGCCTATCACTTCGTAAAACCAGCCAGGCTCTTAAGGATCTCTATAACATCCGCATCTCCCATCAGCAGATCGCAAACTACTGCAAGACCGCCGCTGTATGCATCAAACCCTTTACCGACCAGTATCCCTACAGAAAAGGGAACACTTTCATCGCCGATGAAACCTACATCAAAGTCCGCGGTGTGAAAACCTTTGTCTGGCTGATCATGAATGCCGCCTGCCGTTCCATCATCGGCTATCAGGTTTCTGACAATCGCGGCGTGGGGCCCTGCATCCTCGCCATGCGCATGGCCTTCCAAGGACTTAAAAAGCTGCCGGACCACTTTAAATTCGTTGCGGACGGCTACAGCGCTTACCCGCTTGCCGCAATGGAGTTTGCAAAGAAGTTTGGAAAAGACTTTACCTTTACGATCACCCAGGTCATTGGACTTACCAACGACGATGCTGTATCCAAAGACAACCGCCCATTCAAACAGATCGTGGAACGGCTGAACCGCACGTATAAAGCTTCCTATCGGAAAACAAACGGCTTTGACAACATCGAAGGCGCCAACTATGATCTGGCTCTCTGGGTTGCTTATTATAACTTCCTGCGTCCTCATAAGCACAACCGTTATCGGGTGCTCAATGATGTGGAACTTCTCCATGGTGCTGACAACATGCCAGGAAAATGGCAGCTCCTTATCTTTCTCGGTCAGCAGACAATCCTGCATATGCAGGAAAATAGCGCCGCGTCACGGGAGCGGGGCTGTTGTCAATAGAACCGTGGAATACCGGAACAGTCGGCAGCGCCGGCTGTGAGGATATGCCGCGAAAGTCTGTTGACAAAAAGCCCACGGAGCATCCTGTCTGACAGGAAAGGGGCAACCGCGCCCTTTCCCTGCCTTCCGGCGAGGACAGGTGCGGGCAGAGCCCGCTATTGGGTCAAGGGACTGGTCCCTTGCGGGTTCTCAGGGCAGCGCCCTGAGCCCTCGGAGAGCTTTTCAATATCAATATCTGCAATTTTCAAGGTTCTTCTGAGCCTATTTTTTATGACTTATTTTTTCATAGATTACTTGACACTACC
>NZ_NFLQ01000046.1 GCF_002160985.1 Lachnoclostridium sp. An118
GGTAGTGTCAAATAAGTTATGAAAAAGCGAAGCCTAAAAAATAGGCTCCGATTGAACCTTGAAAATCGCAGATATGAAGTTTGATGGCAGCTCACGCCACCCTTGACAGCACACAAAAGCAATGCTCTGAACGCCTTATCGACGGCGGAGGACTCAGGAACAGGCTGATTTCTCCGTCTGGGCCACAGCATTGTAGCATTGCTTTTGTGTGCCATCAAGGGTAAATCCCTCCGGGATGGCTGAGTTGTTATCTCCGGCTCCGGATCTAGGAACAGACTGTATCTCCGCTCCCTGACTTTTGCATCTGCAGGATTGTCTGCTGGCCAAGGAAGATGAGAAGCTGCCACTTGCCGGGCATATTTTCGGCATTCTCTAAGGGTCCTACTTTGTTGAGGACCTGGTAGCCCTTATGTTTATGCGGCCTGAGAAAGTTGTAGTAAGCTACCCAGAGAGCAAGATCATAGCCTGCGCCATTGATGCTGTCAAAGCCGTTTGTCTTACGGTAAGAAGCCTTATAAGTACGGTTGAGCCGTTCGATCATCTGCTTGAAGGGACGGTGATCCGTGGAGACGGCATCATCGTTGGTAAGGCCGATCACCTGGGTGATCTGGAAAGTAAACGCTTCCCCAAACTTTTTTGCGAACTCCATAGCGGCAAGGGGATAGGCGCTGTAGCCATCTGCAATGAATTTAAAGTTTTCCGGAAGCTTTTTTAAGCCCTGGAAGGCCATGCGCATGGCAAGGATGCAGGGGCCGACTCCACGGTTGTCAGAGACCTGATAGCCGATGATGGAGCGAGTAGCAGCATTCATGATAAGCCAGACATAGGTCTTGATGCCCCGTACCTTGATGTAGGTCTCGTCAGCAGTAAAGACGGATCCTTTTGCGTAAGGGTACAGGTCTACAAAGGGTTTCACGCAGACAGCGGCGGTTTTGCAGTAGTTGGCGATCTGCTGGTGAGAGATGTTGATGTTATACAGGTCTTTAAGAGCCTGGGAAGTTTTTCTGAGCGAAAGGCCGAGATTTACGCGGAGGGTCAGGCACAGGGACATGACATGGGCGTTATATTTGCTGAACCTGAGGGAAGAGGCACCTTTGGGGAGAGAGTTTAAGTCCATGCGAAAAAAATCTATCGTAAACTGTCGGTAGATGTAATGGAGCTTGTATTTATTCTTTCCGTAGTCCTCCTCCAGATCCTTTTTGTCAACCTTCTTCAGATTGTGGAGATAGTAAGGGCAGTGAGGATTTACACATTTATGGAGGATGAAGTGTTTCCGTTCCTTCTTAGCCACAAGAGAATTGCCGCAGTGAGGGCAGCGAAGGGTAAACTGCTTGGAGAAACGGTTTTCTCCGGGAGAGAAGTTCGTACTACAGACCTTACAGCTAAGCTGCCCTGCTTTGCCGTTGTTGCGGTAGAGATAAGGTTTGGGAGCACCGCAGGAAGGGCAACAGCAGTCATCGGGGATGTCACAGGGTTTGCGCCTGACGATGGGCCTGATATCTTGATCATAGCGATGCTTGAAGTAAGGGATGAGGAGTTGCCAGTGCCAGTCATGCTGGTGGAACTGGACCCTTGGAAGTTCATCGATCTTGAACTTCTGGTATTTCGGGGAATGGGAGTCATCAAACGCCCACTGTTTGAGTGGGATGTATCTGCAGATAAAATTTAATAACCAGCAATTCATCTGATAAAGGTATTGAATGATGGTGAGAAGATAAAGTATAATGTCCATGAGCATTGGCTCCTTTCGGGGATGTTGTTTTGGTCGATGACATTATACACGAAAAGGGAGGTCAATGCTCTTTTTATTTGCAAACCTCCAAAAGATCAAGGTAAAACGTAACTTTAAACAATAAAAAGCATGGTAGTTTTTGACACTACC
>NZ_NFLQ01000048.1 GCF_002160985.1 Lachnoclostridium sp. An118
GCTAAATTGAAATTTTAAATTCCAGTGCGGGGGTAAATTCCACCATACTTTATATTTTGCAGATTTTATAGGAAATTTTTAAGCGAAATCTCCTGTTTTCTGCTATAATTAGCTAAACTCATCGAAAAATACTTGATTTCTGGGTATGGGAAACGGACCGCTGAAAAACAGTGTGCGAGACTGAATTCCACCGGCCACATCTAAAAAATGTGAAACGTTTACTTCCAGTCTGACAGCAGATTTCGATCAGTTGATTAGTGGTTAAAGCGGATCAGCTTAGGCGTCAGATTTACCTCATCCGGGGCAATCGGCCTAAGCTGAAATGCGTTTAAGACCTCTTCTCCAAGTGTTTCCAAGGCGACGCTGTATGGCGTCCTTCCACCCAGGCTTTCCCTCGGTGTGGAATTGATATGGTTTACGATCAGGTTTATGTCCCATTGTGTAAGGAACTCAAAACAGGTTCCTTTTGGCAGAATCATCCGGAGCATCGTATGTGCCTGTTCCAGTCCGCCCTTCTGCCCGCTCTGCATCGGGTCACAGTAATAAATGCTGGAACGCTGTATTCCGTTTACGCCGGTTTCCAAAGCATCCGGATCACCAAATTCAGAACCCCGGTCCGTCAGGATATATTCAAACACGGAAGCGAATTCATAGGTTCCCATGCGCTTTTCCAGACGGTCAAAAACAAGACGGACAGCACCTTTCGTGCAGCGGTTCATCAGAAAAGCAAGGAAGAGTTTTTCTTTGGTGAAAAACATGGTCAGCAGGGTCTTTTTTGATTCCCTGGAAGAATGGACAGTATCCATCTGGACATAGTCTGTAAGGGCAAGGGAGCAGAAGTCATGATATAATCGGTTGCTAAAGACTGCTCTGTCCGTGATTTGTGTTTTATGGCACTTTCTTGGTTTGAAATGAACTTTCCGTTTCAGATCTATGTTCCTTGCCGTAAAGAGTCCCTGGTCAAGATACGAATACAGGGTACGGACGGACATATCCAGCTCCGGATGGTTTGCCAGGATATGATAGGGAGACTGTCCCTGTTCGATCAGTGGGGAAATGATCTGGTCCTTTTTGCGAAGCTCCCGTTTGGTCATGTTGATCCCTGTTCTGGAATCCCGGAGTTTTTCCCGGTATTTCCTGTCAGCGAATCTGGCGTTATAAGAGTATTTGTGTGCAATGGTGCAGTGATTGATTTTTTTCGTACAGCCGTTGCAGACATAAGGAGCCCGGTCAAGTCTTACGCAGCGCTCTTTCTCAAAGTCTCTGCAAGTTTGGTTGCAGGTAGGACAGGATGCGCATTTGATCCCGCACAGGACAATCTTTCCACAGGCGTTCGTCTTCTTGCAGTGATAGCGGTGAATACAGAAATTTTTGGCGTTATAGAAAGAACCTTTGTGATACCAATCTGAGAGACGGTGAGCCCTGACTTCTTTAGAGATTGTGGTAGGATCCTTGCACAAGAACCTGGCAATATCCTTAAAGGAAGTGCCCTTGTTCAGTTCGTTTTCGATATAGATACGGTTTTCAAGGGTAAGGTGTTTTTGGTTACCAGGAATATATTTACTCATGATGAGCCTCCTTCTACTGCTGTCAGAAGGAGAGATAACCATACCATGGATGTATGAAAGAGTAAATATCAACTGTGCAGAAGTAAACGCTACTACCCGTAGGAGAGGTGGAATTTAAAATTTCATTTTTGG
>NZ_NFLQ01000049.1 GCF_002160985.1 Lachnoclostridium sp. An118
CAATGCTTCTCCCGTCGGCCTTAGGATCCTCTCCTCATCCACCTGTGTCGGTTTACGGTACGGGTACGGTATGAACGATAGCGGCTTTTCTTGGCAGCCAGCTCACACATTTCCCTACTTTTAGTTCGGTATGCGTCACGTCTTCGGATCGCCACACGGATTTGCCTATGTGACTCCTACCTCGCTTGCCCCGGTCTTTCCATTCCCGGTAGTGCTCTCTTTCTGCGTCCCCACAGTTCTGTCATACCGTAGTACAGGAATCTCAACCTGTTGTCCATCGACTACGCCTCTCGGCCTCGCCTTAGGTCCCGACTTACCCAGAGCAGATCAGCTTTACTCTGGAAACCTTGGATATTCGGCCGGAAGGATTCTCACCTTCCTCTCGCTACTCATTCCGGCATTCTCTCTTCCATACAGTCCACAGCTCCTTCCGGTACTGCTTCGTCCCGTATGCAATGCTCCTCTACCAATGTATCATCTACATTCCCGAGCTTCGGTGGTGTGTTTCAGCCCCGGACATTTTCGGCGCAGGACCTCTCGACCAGTGAGCTATTACGCACTCTTTTAATGTGTGGCTGCTTCTAAGCCAACATCCTGGTTGTCTTTGAAATCCCACATCCTTTTCCACTTAACACACACTTTGGGACCTTAGCTGCAGGTCTGGGCTCTTTCCCTTTCGACTACCCAACTTATCTCGTGTAGTCTGACTCCCGTCCACCATCTACGCGGCATTCGGAGTTTGATATTCTTCGGTAAGCTTTGACGCCCCCTAGGAAATTCAGTGCTCTACCTCCGCAAGACTTGGACGAGGCTAGCCCTAAAGCTATTTCGAGGAGAACCAGCTATCTCCGGGTTCGATTGGAATTTCTCCCCTATCCACACCTCATCCCCACCCTTTTCAACGGATGTGGGTTCGGTCCTCCATTGCCTTTTACGGCAACTTCAACCTGGACATGGATAGATCACCCGGTTTCGGGTCTACTCCGACTGACTTACCGCCCTATTAAGACTTGGTTTCCCTTCGGCTCCGGACCTTCAGTCCTTAACCTCGCCAGCCAGCGTAACTCGCCGGACCGTTCTACAAAAAGTACGCGGTTGAACATGTAAAGTTCTTCCACAGCTTGTAAACACAGGGTTTCAGGTTCTCTTTCACTCCCCTCCCGGGGTCCTTTTCACCTTTCCTTCACAGTACTATGCGCTATCGGTCACTAAGGAGTATTTAGCCTTACGGGGTGGTCCCCGCGCCTTCAGTCAAGGTTCCACGTGTCTCGACCTACTCTGGATACCGCCATGTTACTTCAAGTTTCGCTTACGGGGCTTTCACCCTCTCTGGCTGGCTTTCCCAAAACCATTCTGCTACTCTCGGTAAATCAACCCTGCGGTCCGAACCCCGGGGTGCACGCACCCCGGTTTGGGCTCTCCCGGTTTCGCTCGCCGCTACTCCCGGGATCGATGTTTCTTTCTCTTCCTCCGGCTACTTAGATGTTTCAGTTCACC
>NZ_NFLQ01000005.1 GCF_002160985.1 Lachnoclostridium sp. An118
GGGGCTTATAAAAGTGCCTCTACTCTCGGTGCTGCCATTCTAAATCTCTCAAAAAATGGGCAGATTGGTACTTTGGGTAGACATAGCTATTTTTTTATTGCAGTTTGCGGAAACTCAAGAAGATGCCCTCCGGGACATGGGGAAGGCAAAAAGATCATGGCAGGAATCTTCGGATGCGCATGGTCCTTCCATCTGTCACTATCGTCACAGAGCCGCTCTGCGCTGTCTGGTACACAGAGCATCTCTCTCGGCGCAGCCGGTCCAGCGTCTCCTGGTGGGGATGCCCGTAGCGGTTGTCCCTGCCAGCCGAGATGAGAGCAGCGCTTGGAGACGCCTTTTGGAGAAACGATTCCGATGTGGAATTTCTTGAGCCGTGATGGGCCGTCTTCAGCACATCGTAAGTCTTCTTAAGCCTCTGCTCCAGCGCCTCCTCCCCCTCTCCCTCCACGTCCCCTGTAAGGAGCATGTCAAAGTCCCCGCAGGATATATCCAGCACGAGGGAGGCCCCGTTTCCCGGCTCCATCTCATCCTCCTCCCCGGGCTGGAGGCAGGTCACTGTAAGGCTGCCGCAGGACAGAGTTCCTCCCCTGTCCATGACCGCGACAGGAACACCCCTGCTTTTTGCCTTCCCCGCCAGAGCCTTCAGCTCCTCATCCCAAACGCCGGGGACAGGCAGCACAAGACAACTCACCTTCACACCTGTCTCCTGCCTGTCGAGCAGCTCCTCCACTGCGTTCATGTGGTCGCTGTCCCCGTGGGTCACAAACACATAGTCCAGCACCCCCACGCCCTCCGCCTTCAAAAACGGCTCGACCCTGTATCTGCCGGCCTGGTCCGTATCGCTGCTGCCCCCGTCCACGAGGATAGCTGTCCCGTCGTCCGCACGGATGAAGCTGCTGTCTCCCTGTCCCACATCCAGCATGGTGATCTCCACCTGTCCAAGGCTTCCCAGGCCGGAGGCAGGTCCGGCAAAAAGAAGGACAGCCGCCCCGGCAAAGACAGGCACAAGGGCCCTGCGCCTCTCCGCCGGGCTTTCTCTGCCTCCGGCCCTTTTCTTTTTCTTCGCCAGCACCCAGAGGACTATGGTGATACCCAAAGTCAGGTAATAGAACCAGACCGCCCCCATATCCGGCTGTCCTGTCACGAGACGGCTCCCCGGAAGGGAGAGGGCTGCCAGGCAGCTGACTTCGTAGATGTCCAGTATCCTGCTCCCCATCCAGACAAGTGCCTGCCCGGCCGGCTCCACCGCCATATACATAAGGCTGCCTGTCATCCCCAGGAAGAGGAGGGCTGACATGAGGGGGATGACGAGCAGATTCAAAAAGACCGAGCAGAGTGGAAACTCAAAATAGTGGTACAGAGTGACGGGCAGGAGGATCATCTGCACGCCCAGACTGGACTGCAGCGCCTGCACAAGTCCCTTCTTCGCTCTTACCGGAAGGCTCTTCTCCTTCTCCGGGCGCCGGTCTTTCCCTCTACCGGCCTGCCGCTCCTTCCCGGATGGCCGCATCAGCTCTCCAAGGATCCACATCCCCAGGATAGCTCCGAAGGACATCTGAAATCCCCCGTCGTAAAAGGCAAGCGGCTGCCACAGGATGACCACAGCTGCCGCCGCGGCCAGAGCGGTGATCATGTCGTAAGCCCTGCCTGCCATGTCCGCCCCCACCCGCAGGAGGAACATGACAAGAGAGCGGAGAACCGCAACGCCTGTGCCGATCATGAGGATATACAGGAGCAGGAAGCCGATGCCCAGAAGGCCGCCTGCCAGATAGGAGCCTGTGCGCCGCCTCAGGAGCTGGTAGGAGCCGATGCCGATAAAAGACAGGTGAAGCCCCGATATGGAAAGGATGTGGGCAATGCCATTGACCTGGTAGAGCTCCTTTGTCTCCGGGTCCATGCCCTGCCGGTCTCCCAAGATCATGGCCGCCAGGATTCCCCCGTCCTTCTCTCCCGCCGCCTCAAGGAGAGCCTTCCTCCACTCTCCCCGGAACCTCTCAAGGGTGTCCCGCAGGTGCCAGAAGGAGTCGTCCTTCACCTCCACGCTCTGTGCCCACAGGCCCACGTGGATATTCTGCCTCTGATAATAGAACTGCTGGTCAAAATTACCGGGATTTCGCGCCTCGTCAAAGAAAAAGAGCTGTCCACTGGCGCGCAGGATATTGCCTGTCCGAAGATCCGTCTTCTCGGGATCGTATAAGATAATGCCGGCCTCCTCTACAGTCCGGCCGGACTTTGTGATAGAATTGTCTCTCAGATAAAACACATGGTATTCTGCCCTCTCCTCCTGTTTCCACACCTGACCCTCTACAAGGACCGTATCGTCCTCCCTAAAGGCCGCCTGGACAGGGGGCTTCCGGAGCTCCTCCAGGAAGCGGTCTCCGCCCAGGTGCACGGCCAGAAAGGCGGCCAGCAGAAAGAGCGAGCAAAAAATAAACAATCGCCTTTCTTTCAATGTGATTCCGTTTCCTCCACCAGATCCGGATTTCTCTCAAAGGGCCGGCTCAGATCCACCGTGTTCCGAAAGCTGATGTCTGACTCTCCGTTCACAGATATCTGCACGGCCCGGACCTCCCCGTCCCCGTTATCCACAAGGGAGTTCACCAGGGAGTAGACGACCAGCTCCGGGGAGACCTGGTAGTCCTGGGCGAGAAATCCCTCATCAAAATTTACATAGCAGATGCCATCCTTTACAGAAACACCCAGGAGCATCGCGTCCGCCGGCAGCGTGTCCTGGCTCTCCTGTGTCCGGGGCCCCTTTAGGAGCTGCTCCAGGATCAGCTTCTGCAGGGATGTATTACTGTTGTATCTCACGTTTACCGTTTCCACTGCCAGGCCGTTTCCGTCAGCAGCCGCAAAATAAAGGGTCAGTTCTGTCTTCTGATAAGAATTCAGAGCTGAGCCGATATTCTGCACAAAATCATCTGCTCCCATGTAGCCTGTCTCTGTCCCGTCCGCCTCCCTGAGAGGCTGGTCACCTATAAAAAAGCGCACCCGGCTGACTCCCTCTATCTGAGTGAGGGACTGGACCACCGCGGCACGCAGCAGCACCTCGCTCTTTTTGGGGAGACTGCTGTAGGAGTCGCCAAAGGTCAGGTCCAGCTTCCCGTTCTGCAGGGACTTCACCTCCACAGACACCTCCGCGGGGATCGCGCTCACATACCCGTCCGGGTTTTCCGGGGTTCTCATCTCATCCAGCGCCTCCTGCACCGTATCCCCGGCCTCTTCTCCGGATGGCTGCCAGGCCACCGGCACAAGGGACGATCCTCCCTGTTCCACATAGAGCAGATACTCCTCCCCCGGTTCCGGGATGCTCCTGTCCCTCCCACATCCGGAGAGATTCCCCAGGGTCAGGAGAAAGGCTGCCGACAGAGCCGCCCCCCTCTTCATGGAACTATACAGATTTTTCATCTTCAGGGACCTCCTTCCTGTCTTCCCTGGCAGAGTACTTCCCACACAGAGGGCTCTGCCGGGATGTTCAGACGATATAGCTCAGGGGGATCCGCACCGTAAATGTGGTCCCCTCTCCCACCTGGCTGTACACCTTGACCGCGCCTCTGTGAAGGACCACGGCATTTCTGGCAATGGCAAGTCCGAGCCCGGTGCCGCCGATCTCTCTGGAGTGGGATTTATCCACCCGGTAAAACCTCTCGAAGATATGCTCCTGGGCCTCCTGGGGGATGCCGATACCCGAGTCCGCCACCTCGATATAGAAAAATTTGTGGTCTGCGTTCAGGGACACATGGACCCAGCCCCCTTCTGTATTGTACTTTACCGCATTCTCCACAAGGTTTGTAATAGCAAGCGAAAGCTTTACTTCGTCAACTTCTGCGTTTACCGGGCGGAAGCTCTCAAAGACCATTTCTATGTTGGCCGCAGCCGCGATGGGACGCAGCCTCTTCAGTATCTTCTCCACCAGCTCATTGATATTGGTCTGCTTCACATCCAGGGTGGAGGCGGTCTTATCCATCTTCACAAGGGACAAAAGGTCATTGATGATCTTGTCCTCCCGCTCGATCTCCTCCGACAGGTCCGCCATAAATTCCCTGTACAGCTCCACAGGCGCGTCCTCCTGCACCAGCAATGAATCCGCCAGCACCTTCATGGATGTGATGGGCGTCTTCAGCTCGTGGGACACATTGGCCACAAACTCCTGCCTGGAGTCGTCCAGCGTCTTCAGACGGCCCAGCATCTTGTTGAAGGCCTCGGACAGGAGGCTTGTCTCGGTGTAGGCGTTTTCGTGGAGATAGTTGCTGTCATAGCCCTCGCTGACCGCCTCGATGGAGGAGGTGATCCTGGCAAAGGGCCGGACCATGACAGAGCCCAGTACGACGGCGAGGGCAGCCACCAGAAGGGCCGTCACTCCCACCGCAACCCAGGCTGTGCTGTCCAGAACATCCAGGCTGTCCAGGACAGAGTCCGCCGACACACTGGCCAGCAGGACGCCTGTCACCTGACTGCTTCCGGGCGCAAACACAGGGGAGGTCACCTCAATATACTGGTTGTCCGGGTCATAGATCTTTGTCCCTTCTCCCTCAAAGCACTGGATCACATCCTCAGACACGATGATCTTCCCCGTGTCCAGGTCGTATGTATCCTCTGTGATCTGATACTGGCTGTTGATGAGCATGATGCGGCCGTTATAAATATCAGACAGCTGCTCCAGCTCACTCTCCAGCACCTCCGAAAGGCCCGCGTCAGGATATCCCCCGGCGCCTATCTGGTTGCACAGGATCGTGCACTGGTTCTGCAGCTGGGCGGTCCGCACGTCAACCGCCCTGCTTTCATAGCTTTCCAGGATAACAGCTTTCAAGACGATGCAGGGAATGATCCCCACCGCTATAAAAAGAAAGATAATTCGGAACTTCAGACTTTTTAAAAAATGATTTCTGAAATACAATCTAACCCCTGAAATAGTAACCAACTCCCCACTTCGTGTACACATATTTCGGATCGCTGGGCTGCGTCTCGATCTTCTCCCTGAGTCTTCGGATATGTACATCCACCGTGCGCACGTCACCCGGATACTCGTAGCCCCACACGAGGTTCAGCAGGTTTTCCCGGCTGTACACCTTATTCGGGTGGGTGGCCAGAAGCTCAAGAAGGTCAAACTCCTTTGCAGTCAGGTTGATCTCCCGGTCCCCTATCACTACTCTGCGGCTCTCGCAGTCTATCCGCATATCCCCCTTGGCCACAATGCTCCCGTCTTCCCTCTGGTCCTTCCTTTTGCCGGTGCGGCGTATGATGGCCTTTATCCTAGCCTTCACCTCCAGGATATTGAAGGGCTTTGTGATGTAGTCGTCGGCGCCGTACTCCAGCCCCAGTATCTTGTCCATATCCTCCCCCTTGGCAGTCAGCATGATGATGGGGACATCCGAGTACTCCCGGATCTGTCTGCACACCTCAAAGCCGTCCTTCTTGGGCAGCATGACATCCAGAAGGATGATATCGTATGTATTTTCAGCGGCCAGCTTCAGAGCCTCCTCCCCATCGTAGGCGCAGTCCACTTCCATGTCATCCTGCTCCAGGCTGAACCGTATGCCCTTCACGATCAGCTTTTCATCATCCACAACCAATACTTTCCAACCCATAATGTCTCCCTTAGCTTTTCATTGTTCTGTCGTCACACAGTAATTTCATCTTTCAGCTTCTCGTAGATGCCTTCCTTGATGCCGTCCACGTTCATGATGTCCTCCGGCGCCCGGAAACCTCCCTCTTCCTCCCGGTAGGTGATAATGGCCTCCGCCCGGGTCTGTCCGATGCCGGTGAGAGTCATCAGTTCCTCCAGGCCGGCGGTGTTCAGATTCACTTTTCCTGCTCCCTGCTCCGGGGAAGGGGACGCCGTCTCTCCGGGGACAGCGGCCGCCTCCTCCCTGGAGGGGACATAGACCTTCTGCCCGTCCTCCGCCAGCTGGGCCAGGTTCAGGCTCTCCGGGACAGCCCCATCAAGAGTGCCGCCTGCGGACTCTATGGCCTGATACACACGGGCACCTGCGGGCAGCTCATAGACTCCCGGAGATGCCACCTGCCCACACACATACACACAGATGACATCCTCCTCTTTTTCGGGCTCTTCATCTGCCCCGTCTGAAACATCCTCCTCATCTGTCTCTTCCAGAGAGATCTCCTCTATGCCGGAGCTCTCTTTCTCTCTCTTACATCCACTCAAACAGGCGGTCAGGATCACAAGGACCCAGAGGACCGCTGTCAGTCTTCTACGCATGATTTTCTCCTTTACAGCCGTGTTCCAGCTGCGGACACCCCTCTTATGCCTAGATAAGATCATTGTACTATTTCCACTGGAAAATTGCAACTCCGATCAGGGCCAGCGCCATGCCTCCCACCTTCCGCCACTCCAGGGGTTCTTTCTCCACACCGAAAAGCCCTGCCAGCTCAATGAGATAGGCCACGATAAGCTGGGCTATGACAATGAGGAGCGCCGCCTTGGCGGGACCCAGCTGCTCCATGCTGCGGATGACTGTCCAGGTGATCCCCGCTCCGATGACGCCGCCAAGAAGCATATACTTAGGCTCCACCCGGGCAATGGCGCCAAAGCTGTCTCTGCCCGCAAAAAACCAGACTCCCAGGCAGACAGCGAGGGCCGAGAACTGCACCCAGGCATTGCTCACATACTCTCCTGTTGTCTTGGTCACCTGGGTGTTGAATACGCCCTGTATGCTCATAAGTGCGCCTGATAATAGCGCGATAAAAAAACCGGCCATAGAAAATCACTTCCTTCCTGTTGATCAGAAGTTAGTATTTCCCACAGCCGGCCTGTATATTCCGCCAGACTTTTTAAAGTACTTTTTCCAGCTTTTCGATCATCTCATCCACATGCTCTTCTGTGATGATAAGAGGCGGCACCATGCGGAGTACATTTCCACCCGCCGTGATGACTAAAAGTCCCTCTTTCTGGGCCTTCACAACGACCTCTCCCACCGGCACATTCAGCACAAGTCCCTGCATCAGGCCTTTTCCTCTGCGCATCTCCACAGACTCTTTGCGCTCTGCCAGGGCATCCAGCTGTGCCTCCAGGTAGGCGCCCACCTTCTTCACGTGGTCACAGATCTTTTCCTTCTCGAAAATGTCCAGCACTGCGCTGACCGCCGCGCACACGAAGGGATTCCCCCCGTAGGTGGTGCCGTGGTCTCCCGGAGCCAGGGATTTTTCAGCCACTTTCTCAGTCATGGCAAAAGCCCCTACCGGGACACCGCCGCCGATGGCTTTGGCCATGGCCATGATGTCCGGCTTTACGCCGTAATCCTGCCAGGCAAACATGGTGCCGGTGCGTCCCATACCGCACTGGATCTCGTCCAGGATGAGGAGCACGTGATTCTCATCACAGAGCTTTCTCACCCCCTGCAGGAATGCCGGGTCAATAGGATAGATGCCTCCCTCTCCCTGGAGAGTCTCCATGATCACCGCGCAGGTATGCTCGTTCATCTGCTCCTTCACGCTGTCCAGATCATTGTAACGGGCAAATTTCACGCCCCCTATCAACGGTTCAAAAGGCGTCCGGTAGGCCTCGTTTCCTGTCACAGCCACTGCGCCCATCGTGCGCCCGTGGAAGGAGTGTTCCATGGCGATAAACTCATAGCGGCCAAAGCCCTCTGTGAAGGCGTACTTTCTGGCCGCCTTCAGGGCACCCTCAATGGCCTCTGTTCCACTGTTTGTAAAGAAGACACGGTCCATCTGAGCCGCCCTGGTCAGCTTCTCGGCCGCCTCCGCCGCCGGCTTGCTGTAGTACAGGTTGGAGGTGTGGAGCAGGGTGTCCACCTGGTTTTTCAGCGCCTCCGTGTACTCTTTATGTCCGTATCCAAGGCCGCACACAGCTATGCCTGCGGCAAAATCCAGGTATTTTTTCCCTTCTGTGTCATACAGGTATACACCCTCGCCTCTCTCCAGAACGATGGGATATCTGTTGTAGGTGTGCAGAAGCGACTGTTCCGCCTCATCGATCCATTTATTTGTCATCGTAAAATCTGCTCCCTTCATCATCTAAGATGGCGGTTCCGATACCTCTGTTGGTGAAGATCTCCAGCAGGAGGCAGTGGGGGATCCTGCCGTCCAGGATATGCACTCTGGAAACGCCGTTTTCAATTGCATCGATACAGTTGTTCAGCTTCGGGAGCATACCGCCTCCGATATAGCCCTCCTCCATCAGCTGTCTGGCCTCGGACACTTTCAGCTCTGAGATCAGCGTCTCCGGATCCCTGGGGTCCTTGTACACGCCCTCTATATCTGTCAAAAATGCCAGCTTCTCCGCGTGCATGGCCCTGGCGATGGCGCAGGCCGCGTCGTCCGCGTTGATGTTGTAGGTGTTGTTCTTGTCGTCCAGCCCTACAGGGCACACAATAGGAAGGAAATCCTTCTCCAGAAGGTCCCAGAGGATATCCGCATTCACTTCCTTCACATCTCCCACAAAGCCGATGTCCTGCCCGTCAGAGAGCTTCTTTGTCACCCGCAGGAGGCCTCCGTCCTTGCCGCTGATGCCGATGGCCCGGACACCCAGTCCCTCCACGAACTGGACCAGCTCCTTATTGACCTTTCCAAGGACCATCTCCGCCAGCTCCATGGTGGCCTCGTCGGTCACCCGCAGACCGTTCACAAAGCGGGGCTCCATGCCCACCTTGCCCACCCAGCGGCTGATCTCCTTTCCGCCGCCGTGGACGATGATGGGCTTAAATCCCACCAGCTTCAGCAGGGTCACATCCTGGATCACTCTCTCTTTGAGGGTCTCGTCCACCATGGCGCTGCCGCCGTACTTCACAACAATAACTTTACGGTTAAACCGCTGGATATAGGGGAGGGCCTCGATGAGCACCTCTGCCTTATCCAGATATTTCTGCATATTGTTATCCATTTTTCTTAACTCCTGTAATCTGCATTGATCTCAATGTACCCGTGAGTCAGGTCACAGCCCCAGGCGGAGGCGCTCTCCTGTCCCATCTTCACGTCCGCGATGGCTGTCACTTCCGGCTCGGAGAGGATTTTTGTGGCCTCCTCCTCGCTGTAGTCCACGGCAGTGCCGTTCTCTATGATCTGGATCTTTCCTGCCTGGCTCTCAAAGAACAGATCCACCTTCTCCGGATCAAACTGGGCGCCGGAGTATCCCATAGCGCAGAGGATCCTTCCCCAGTTTGCATCATGGCCCGCGATGGCTGTCTTGGTCAGGTTGGAGCAGACGATAGCCTTTGCCAGCACCTTGGCCTGCTCTTTGCTCTCGGCTCCGATGACCTTGGCCTCAAAGAGAGCGGTGGCTCCCTCCCCGTCCCCGGCGATCTTCTTTGCCAGGTACTCGTTGATCACGTGGAGAGCTGCCTTAAACTCCTCATATTCCGGCGTGCCGCAGGTGATCTCCTCGTTTTCTGCCATTCCGTTGGCCAAAAGAAGGACCGTGTCATTGGTGGAAGTGTCCCCGTCCACGGAGATCATATTGTATGTATCCGGCACATCCTCGCTCAGGGCACTCTGGAGCGCTTCCTTTGTGATGACAGCGTCTGTGGTGATGAAAGAGAGCATGGTGCACATGTTGGGGTGGATCATGCCGGAGCCCTTTGCCATGCCACCGATGGTGACGGTCGTGTCTTTTACCTGGATGGTGACGGCGATCTCCTTCTCCTTTGTATCTGTAGTCATAATGGCCTTTGCCGCCTCTGTCCCTGCTTCAAGGGTGGAAGCTTTCTTCGGGGCCAGGGCCTCGATGCCGGCTTTCAGCTTCTCGATGGGCATCTGTTTTCCAATGACGCCCGTAGAGCCGATGAGCACGCCTTCCGGGTCAATGCCAAGGACCTTCCCGGCCTTGTCCGCTGTGTCTTTGCAGTATCCAAAGCCTTCTGCGCCTGTGCAGGCGTTGGCAATTCCTGAGTTTACAATGACAGCCTGTGATTTCTTTCCACTCTTTACCACCTGCTGGTCCCACTTTACGGGAGCTGCCTTTACTACATTTGTGGTAAAGGTTCCTGCTGTCACGCAGGGCACCTGGCTGTAGATCAGGGCCATATCTGTGCGGTCCTTGTACTTCAGTCCGGCCGCCGCATGGGCTGCCTCAAATCCTTTTGCCGCGGTCACGCCGCCTTCTATTCTCTCCATGTTATCCACCTTCCCCTGAAAATATTTTTATTGCTTTACTGTTCATTGAACGCCGTAATATTGGCATCGTTCAGCACGAAATCATAGTAGTTGAGGTCTTCCCTCTCTGTCCACCCAATGGTATTCCAGAAGGCATTTCCGATATCGTTTTTTGTAAATGCAATGAGACAGACTTTGTTGATCTGCTCCGCCTTCAGTGCCTCCATGGCCTTCACCACCATGGCTTTCCCTATGCCGTGACGGCGGTAGGCCTCGTCCACACACACGTGATAGAGGCATCCCCGCCTGCCGTCGTGTCCGCACAGAATGCTGCCCACGATCTTTCCGTCCTTTTCCGCCACCACGCTGGTGGTGGGATTTCTCATAAGGAAGCGTTCTACCCCTTCTCTGGAGTCATCAATGCTCCGGATGCCAAATCCCTTGATCTGCTTCCAGAGATGGTACACCTCCTCGTAATCGTCAATGGTCATCTCACGGATTGTCATATCTATTCACCTCTACGGGAACATGGGCACAAGATCCAGCCCCTCATCCTCCGGCAGTCCGAAGGCAAGGTTCATGTTCTGCACCGCCTGTCCGGCCGCTCCTTTCACAAGATTGTCAATGGCTCCCATCATAATGATGCGGCCGGTCCTCTCATCGATCTTAAAGCCGATATCCACGTAATTGCTGCCCTCCACCCACTTAGTCTCGGGGTAGACGCCCTCATCGAGGAGGCGGATGAATTTCTCATCTTTATAATATTTCTCGTACACGGCCTTCACATCCGCATAGGTCACATTCTTTGTCAGCTTTGCGTACTCTGTGGCAAGGATCCCTCGGTTCATGGGCACGAGATGGGGCGTAAAATTCAGCACCACCTGGTGTCCGCAGGCATATCCCAGCTGCTCCTCTATCTCCGGGGTGTGCCTGTGGGAGGCCACGCCGTAAGCCTTCATATTTTCATTGACCTCGCAGAAGAGGTTCGGCACCTTGGCTCCTCTGCCGGCGCCGGATGTACCGGACTTGGCGTCAATGATCAGTGTGTCCATGTCAATGAGTCCTTCTTTTGCAAGAGGATAGGCTGTCAGGATGGAACAAGTGGTATAGCATCCCGGGTTGGCGATCAGCCGGGCATTCTTCACATCCTCCCTGTTGATCTCGCACAGGCCGTAAACGGCCTCTTTTATAAATTCCGGACTCTTGTGCTCTATGCCGTACCACTTCTCGTAGGTAGCCACGTCCTTGATGCGGAAATCCGCGCTCAGGTCGATGATCTTCGCCTTTCTTAAGATATCCTCATTTACAAGGGAAGCGCACAGGCCCTGTGGAGTTGCCGTGAATATCACGTCCGCCGCTGCGGCCAGCTCATCCATATTGTCATCCATGCAGACTGCATCCACGATCTGGAACATATTCTGGTACACACTTGCGTACTTCTTATCTATATAACTTCTGGAGCCGTACCACACGATCTCGGCATCCTTATGCCCCATCAGAATGCGGACCAGCTCTGCCCCCGCATACCCGGTGGAACCGATAATTCCTGCTTTTATCATCTCACGCATATCCTTTCTTATTAAAATAGAATAACACTTGTTAAAGTTTATACCACTTTTCATTCCGTGTAAAGTAGATTGCCGGAACTTTTTCCCGGCTGTGTCTCGGTACTGCATGATTATACATCCATAATGAATATTATGCAAGTTTTTTCTCTCAATATTTCTCTCTCTCCTCCTGTCCCCCTCTGTATATCCGCTCTTTTTCCTTCCCGTCCTCTCTCGCTTATCCCTCATTTTTATGCGGTTTTTCCCGGTGCCGTCGGATTTTCCGCAAAAGCTTTGTATAATATACACTAAAATTTGTTTTTTTTGCATTACACTTGCATAATTATAAAATATGGTGTATAGTTAACCTTGCGATTTAGATTGTTTTAAGCGCGGCTCACAGCGGCGCAGAAAAAGGAAAATACATTTCAGGAGGAAGATACGATGAAAGAAAAAGTGGTACTTGCCTATTCAGGCGGACTTGACACAACAGCCGTCATCCCGTGGCTGAAGGAGACATTCGGATACGATGTTATCTGCTGCTGCGTGAACTGCGGACAGGGCGAAGAGCTGGACGGCCTGGAGGAGAGAGCAAAGATGTCCGGCGCTTCCAAATTATATATAGAAGATATCGTGGATGATTTCTGCGACAATTATATTGTTCCCTGCGTGCAGGCTCACGCAGTATACGAGAACAAATATCTGATCGGTACAGCTATGGCCCGCCCGGCCATCACAAAGCGTCTCGTTGAGATCGCAAGGAAGGAGGGCGCTGTCGCCATCTGTCACGGTGCTACAGGAAAAGGAAATGACCAGATCCGCTTCGAGCTGGCCATCAAGGCTCTGGCTCCGGACATCAAGATCATCGCGCCCTGGCGGATGACAGACCTGTGGACCATGCAGTCCAGGGAGGATGAGATTGAGTACTGCCGCCAGCACGGCATCGACCTTCCCTTTGACGCAAAGCACAGCTACAGCCGCGACCGCAACCTGTGGCACATCAGCCATGAGGGCCTGGAGCTGGAGGATCCGGCCAACGAGCCAAACTACGATGACCTTCTGGTCCTCACTGTACCTCCGGAGAAGGCACCGGACGAGCCGGAGTACGTGACCATGACATTTGAAAAGGGTGTTCCAAAGAGCATCAACGGCGTGGAGATGAAGGTCTCCGACATCATCCGCAAGCTGAACGAGCTGGGCGGCAAGCACGGTATCGGCATCATCGACATCGTGGAGAACCGTGTGGTTGGCATGAAGTCCCGCGGCGTCTACGAGACTCCCGGCGGTACTATCCTCTACGAGGCGCACCAGCAGCTTGAGGAGCTGGTCCTGGACCGCGCCACAACAGAAGTGAAGAAGGAAATGGGAGACAAGCTGTCCCAGGTCGTATACGAGGGCAAATGGTTCACTCCCCTCCGGGAGGCCATCCAGGCATTTGTGGAGACCACCCAGGAGTATGTGACCGGCGAAGTCAAATTCAAGCTCTACAAGGGCAACATCATCAAGGCCGGCACCACCTCCCCCTACTCCCTGTACAGCGAGTCACTGGCAAGCTTCACAACAGGCGACATGTATGACCACCATGACGCCGACGGCTTCATCACCCTGTTTGGACTGCCACTCAAGGTACGCGCATTGAAGATGCAGGAGATGAAAAAAGAGAACGAGAGCAAATAGTAAAAGGGGACGTAACACTTTTAAAAAGTGTTACGTCCCAAATCCATTTAACTGGTGTGTAATTGTGTCAATCCGAAATCAACTTATTTCACAAATTACAGTCATATCATATTTTATCTGTCAAAAAAAGCAAGAGCTTTTCCTCATAATAGCGGAGAGACTCTTGCTTTTACAATTCTCATAGCTGTAATGACCGACGCCTTCGCCAAGCGTATGTGACACAATTACACACCAGTTGGTTCAAATCCGGACGTAACACTTTTGAAAAATATTACGTCCCCACTTTCTTGTTTTTCAACCCGGACCGTTTCCAGAGCCAAAGGCCTGACAGCACAACAAACAGCGCCCCGCCAATCAGCTCAATTTCGTAAATGATGTTCTCACTTGTCGTTCCCATCACTGGCAGCGCAGAGCACACGATAGCCACTCCACAGATCACCAGCTCTGAGTATCCGAGAAAACAGCCCCACTTTTTATTTCTTGTCATCTGGTAAAGTTCCGGCTTATCTTCTTTCTCTCTCTTGATCTTAATGTACGCTGCAAACAAGAGCACGTACGGGAACAGGGAGGTCAGCGCTGTCATAGTGACAAGCACATTATAGATAGTCTCCACCGCTGAGAAAAGGTTGACTCCTGCCAGGAGCACCGTGATCAGGACGGCCTGGAACAGGATGGCTTTCTCCGGAATATCATACTGATTTTTCTTCATGAATTTTTCCGAGAAGATCCCAGGCTCCGAATAGCCAAACAGCATCTTCACCGGCTGTACAATGTACAGGACAAGAGCTCCCAGGACAGAAAGCGCGATCCCGAACGCCAGTACCTGCACAAGGATCTGCGGAACTCCCAGGAGTTCACTGGCCTTGGCCAGCGCGTCCAGCGTGCCTGTGTACGCAAAGATTTCCGATGTGGGCAAAAGCATGGTCATGCAGACAGCTCCCACAACATAGAGCACGCAGATCAGTCCCGCCGCTATCATGATGGCACGGGGATAGTCCTTCTGTGGATTTTTCATGTCAGACACAAAGTTGGCCGTGAATTCCGCACCTGTGTAGGCAAAAGTAATTCCCGAGATGGCAACAAGCGAATTCATGTTCATCTTGGGTGTCATCGTGGCCACCGTGTACTCGGAAGCGCTGGGAGCCACCTTCAGGACCACTATGGCCAGGATCGCCATGCCGATCAGAAATATGGTCGGTATCACAGACCCGAAGGCACCCACACTGGTAAAATATTTTCCAAGCTTCATGCCCCTCATGCTGACAAAGGACAAGCCCCATATTACCACCAGTGACATGATCAGCACAAAGGCTTTATTGTCCGCCAGCTCCGGCCTTCCGATCATATAGCTGAAGTTGATGGCAAGGAAGGTCAGAAATGAGGCATACCAGAATATCAGCGCTGTCCAGTGCATCCAGGATACAAGGAAGCCGTATTTTGTTCCAAAGGCAATCTTCACCCAGTCGTTCAGCCCTCCGTCCGTGGGATAAGCCGAGGCCAGCTCCGCACACATCAGCGCCTGCGGGATAAAGAAGACCAGCATGAAAATGACCCACATGGGGATTGCCCCCAACCCCAGGCCAAAGCTGTCTGAGGTTGATCTGGCAATCCATCTGATCCCGTAGAGTGCAGAGACATTCATCAACACAAGTTCCCGAAAACTGATTTTTTTATACTTGATGGTCCTCACCCCTTTCGGTCCTGTCTTCTGTTTTTAGAGACCGTTTCTCTTTACTTTATAGTCGTAGTCTCTGTGGAACACATGCTCTCCGTTGATGGAGGCGTCCATATGGCCGGTAATGTAGAAATTCTCCAGGTCGGCTGTCTGGGTCACCACGATATCGCAGTCCGTGAGCCATCCTTCCCTGCCGTTCTTCATCTTCTGATAAATCGTATACTTTGCTGACAGCGGATCCTTGTTGCTCATAGTCAGCTCTCTCTTCAGATTGTGTTCCACAACTGTGCCGATATCATCAAAGCGGTATACACCCTCGCCGAACACGCCTCCCACGCCGTCCGTGATAGAGGTCCATGTGTCCGTGATCAGATCATATGTGATCTGCCTGTCCACATGTCCAGGTGACAGTGTTGTCATAGGTGTGAGCGGCGCACATCTCGCCTCCATATCCGGTCCCTTGGCGTCCTTTCCCCTGAACAGAGGCAGGGCAAATTTAGCTGTGGACAGATCCAGCTTCAGCGTGGCAAGCTCCGGTGAAGGCCAGATCATAGGCCAGAAGGAATTGGCTATGGCAAGCCTGATCCTGTGTCCTGCAGGGAAATTGTGTCCGCACACATCCAGCTGTACCTTCGCCTTGTATTTCTTTCCCGGCTCCAGATAAACCACCTTCTCGTGGCCCTCCAGATGAGTCAGGTTCATCAGTCCGTAGGACACTCTCGTGGCCGCTCCGTCCGGATGGATGTCGCAGAGTTCTGCGTAGAGGAAGGCGTTTGGCTTGTCGCTGGTAAGCTCCACCTCAAATTCCGGATATCCAAGGATCTCAACCTCTTCTTTTAATATGTCAGAGTCAAATACCATGGCCATCCCATCGTCCACTCTCATATCCGCCGGGCTCTCTCCCGGAACGCCGGCTCCCATCCACTCGTTGGCCAGGAGTCCGTGGTTGGGAAGGGTACACAGATCCACCACTTCCTCCTTTGTGTTTTCTTCGTCCTGGAGATGTCCATAGGTCATGGACATTGTCTTCATCTCCACGTCTGAGGAAGGCCACTTGTCCAGCGCCACCCAGCGCCCGTCACTAACAGGATGTACAGTCTCCGGTTTCATGCTGTCCTCCAGCCACACCTGCACCATGGGGCAGTCCAGTGTATCATTGTCAATGCCTTTGAGCCATTTATCCCACCACTTTGTGGCCTCTCCCAGGAAATCAATGGCCGGCTGCGGCGCTCCGTCATGGGCAAACACATGAGCCCACGGTCCGATCAGGGCCTTTCGCGGAACACTCAGCCCCTCCATCAGGGTGAGCACGCTGTTTGTGTAGGAGTCAGCCCAGCCATCCAGCGCAAAGACCGGCACCTTGATATCATCGTAGTTCACGCTGACTGAACCGTGCTTCCAGTAGTCATCCCTCGTCTGATGCTCCAGCCAGTTAGCGGGCCACAGAGGCATCTCCTCCAGGCGCCGGATGGACTCCTCACGCCAAGTATCCGGCTTGATCTCCGAGTCAATGGCACGGCACATGTACGCCAGCATGATATTGCCCCACCAGAAGTTGTCGTTCAGCAGGCATCCGCCTTTGTAGTGGATGTCCTGGGTGTATCTGTCGTCCACAAAGCCCACGCAGATAATGGCCTTCAGCCCCTTCGGCTGTCTTGCCGCCACCTGCAGGGAGTTGAAGCCGCTCCAGGATTTTCCCATCATGCCCACATTGCCGTCGCACCAGGGCTGCTCTGCGATCCACTCGATACACTCCACCGCGTCGTCCTGCTCCTGCTTCAGATACTCATCGTAAAAGCACTGGTCAGACTCTCCGGCTCCCCGCATGTCCACGCGGACCACATTGTACCCCATACCGGCGAAAAATCCATACATGGGCTCATCACGCCCCCTCATGCCGTCTCTCTTGCGGTAGGGCTGGGTCTCAAACACTGTTGGCAGGGGCTTGTCCGTCTTCGGGTGCCAGATGCGGGCAGATAATCTGCATCCGTCTGACATGGTGATCCATTCGTTCTCGATCACATCCCACTCGTAGGGAAATTCCTCTCTCCCCATCACTCGTTTTGCTTTTGCTTCTACTTTCGCCATATCTACAAACCTCCTCTTTAAAAAATGTGTGAAAATAGATTTAGCTTTCCTCGCTTTTTGCCGCAGCCGGCTTTTTCGCATATTTTTTTGTCCAGATCACTGCCACGACCAGCCCGATGATACCCATTGCGATCATATACATATGGTTCAGGTGATACCCCTGATAGCCCGGATATGTATCCAGCAGCTTTCCGGCTATCGTGTAGCTGAGCACCTCCGGCAGATATCCGAAGGTGGACGCCATACCGATCGCCACACCTCCCAGCTCTACGGGGATGCCCGCCTCCGAGATGAAGGAAAAGTACAATCCAAAATTGGAGAACATGCCCGCGTACACAAGCACGCACGCTGCAACAACAAGGATCATCCTGGTGTCAGAGCTCATTTTTCCCGTCATATCCATGATGACCACTCCAGCCACCATGAGGATATAGCCCACGATCATAGTTTTGCTCTTTCCCGCTTTATCACCGGCAAAGCCGCCGATGGTAGCTGCAAAGGGACGGATATACTGGGACATGACTGTCAGTATAGCCGCGATCACGGCCGTAACACCAATGATATTGCTGGCATAGGGCGTGAAATAATAGGACGACATATTAAATGTATAGCTTGTGTAGATCATGATGATGATCAGCCACATAACAGGCATTTTCAGAACACTCAGGATCTGCTTGAAGGAAACCTGCTGCGAGGAGCCTGTCTCTCCCACCGTATCCGGCTCTTTCAGGATGAATATAAAGATGATGCCCACGATCAGCGGAGCCAGCGAATAAAACCAGATGATCGCGTCAATCCCCATATAGGGCATTGTCCTGGCCTCAAATACACCGAAGATAGCTGTCGCCACAGCAAGATGTGCCGCGTTGAATACACCTCTGCCTCCCTCAAATATCCCGTATGCCCTGCTCTGCTCCTCATCGGTCGCCTGGATCCTCACGATCTTCATAAGAGCCGGCCAGAAGGTCAGCAGCGAAGTCACGCCCCAGAGTCCGTAAATTGCTGCCAGGGCATAGAAATCGCTCACCACCAGATGCAAAAGTCCACCAAGTCCAGTGGCGATCATAGAGAAGATCAGCAGCTTCTTTGCCTTGATCTTGTCCGCCAGGACACCGCCAATGACGTAGGAAAATACGCCGAGCAGCCCATAGGCGCTCCCCAGAAGTCCCATCTGCGTGTTCGTCAGGTCATACATGCTCTGATACGTGTCATAATAGTAAGAACGGAAATATGGGAGTCCGTAAATGATCGAGCCGGCAAATGCCAGCAGAAGGATCGTTCCCAGATTTTTCCTGTACCCTTGTTTGGCCTCTTTAGCCATCCATACCGCCTCCATTTCAATCTCTCATTTTCATGTGCGCCGCGCTGTTTCTTTATAATGATTATACTTGAATTGACAACAAATTCACAAATTTACCTTTTTTCGTATAACGAAAATCCTTCCTCTCAAAATTCAATTAACAATAAATTTCTATGTCCTTTACCCGCATTTCTGCAATTTTCAATCTATTTTTTCATCTTTTTCATTTATTTTTCTCAATATAAGATAGATGTAGATATTTTCTTCAAATCCGTTCTTTATTATTTTATTTTCAAAAAATATATGTCCATTTTCCCGTTTCTATGTTAAAATTTTTAGTAAAAAAAGAATTTCATCAAAATGCTGGGAGGAATGATCGTATGGATTCTGGTTCTTTCTATATAACTTTAGGGCGTCAGCTCCGGGCCAGACGCCGTGCAAAGCACATGACTTTAAACGAGCTGGCTGAAAAATTGAACAAGAGTACAGCAACTGTATCAAAATACGAAAAAGGAGAAATATTCATCAGCGTTGACACGCTTGTAGATATCTGCAGAATCCTCAATGTTGACATCTCCTCTCTTCTTCCGGATACCTGCATGAAGGAAGACCCAAATGACGTGACAAGATATCAGAAATACTTTTCAGAACGCCTCTATCTCTACTGGTTTAACGGGGAAAAGAATAAGCTGCAGAAGGCAGTCCTTGTCAACCAGAAAATGTCCTTTAAAACTACCATGTATTATGATGTGGCTGATATATCCAACTACTATGAAGCCAACTATGTCTATGAGGGAAGGGTCTTCTACACGGACTCCTGCATGGATTTTATCCTGAGCTGCACAGAGCCTCCCTTTGACACGCTCACCCTCCGCCTGTCTTCCCTGAACCGTCACAGCTCCTACAAGGTGGGGCTTCTCTCGACCATCAGCTATTTCTATCAGAACATCGCCATGAAGGTCATTGTCTCTGATGCGCCGCTGCCGGAGGACGAAGAGCTCATCTCCTCCCTGCGCCTGACGGCGGATGATCTGAAAAATATCAAGCGGACGAATTTCTTCTATGCACAGTAAATCAGGTATCGTTCTATATAATAAAAAAGAGGCTGTCCCTGAATCAAGTTCATTGACAGTCCCTCTTTTATATTTCTTTTTTTATTTCTTTTGCTATTTTTTTCTTTCTTGTCGTGTCCCTCTCTACAAGCTTCACATCAAAAACATTCTCCCGCAGGAACTCCTCTCCCTCCACATGCCGTATGATGATGTCTGCTGCCAGACAGCCCATCTCCCTGATCGGCTGGGACACAGTGGTCAGCTCCGGCGTACACATTCTGCTGAACCTTATATCATCAAACCCGACCAGCTGTATTTCCTCCGGTATGCGTTTTCCCCATGCCGCAAGCTCTTTGTATACGGAAATGGCCACCATATCATTACAGGCAAGGATGCCGTCTGTATCTGGAAACCTTCTCAGAAGCCGGGCGGCTGCCCGGCGTCCCGCCTCGTAATCGTAGGTGCAGTCCACATACTGTTCCGCAAGACCATATTTTCCGCATATATCAAGATAGCCCTGGTAACGCTCCCTGCCGCTGGAGCAGGCCAGAGGCCCTCGCAGACAGACAATGTTTTTGCACCCACACTCCACCAGGTGCTCCGCCGCCAGACGTCCGCCCTTATAGTGGTCCGCCTCAATAAAGGCCGTGCCGCTCTTGCCCTTCAGCTTTCTGTCCACTACCACGACAGGAATGGGACAGTCCTCCAGCACCTGACTTGTACTGTCGCAGTTAGTGGTGATGATGATCCCGTCCGCCTTCATCTGGACAAGCATCTGGATATTCATCATCTCCTTTTGCGGGTCGTCGTCCGAGTTACACAGAAGGATCCGATACCCGGTCCTGTATGCCTGCTCCTCCGCAGCTTTGGAGAGCTCGCTGAAAAAGGGATTTTCAATATCCGGAACGATCACGCCGATCATCCGGGACGACTTCTTGTAGAGGGCCCGGGCCAGCTCGTTAGGCCGGAATCCTGTCTTTTCAATCGCCTCCAGCACTCTCTGCTTTTTCCTCTCATCTACATTAGCGGTGCCGTTCATCACTCTGGACACAGTGGCCGGAGACACACCTGCTATTTTTGCCACTTCTCTGATACTGGTCATATATGGTCTGGTTACTCCTTCCGGTCTGAAACCCATTTCATGTCTTTATTATATTTTCCAGCCGGCAGTCTGTCAAACTGCTGAGTAACACCCTCTTCTACTCTGTGAAGGTCCTCATGGGGAATAAACTCCACCACATCTGCGGCGAGCCCCTGCAGATATTGCTCTATCTTCCTCCTAATTCTCTCTCGACTTCCTCTGAACAGGGCATCCCGCTCTGGGCGCCGAACTTTTCTGTGGAAAGCCCGGCAGCCGTGTTGGCGTACACAAGGGCGTTCCGTATGTCATCGCCTGCGCAGATCCGTACGCAGAAGGCTCCGTTCAGTGTATCTCCGGCTCCTGTCGTGTCTGCCACCTCTGATTTTCTCGCCGGTACCCGCAGGAGCTCTCCGCTCCTTAAGCATGTCACCACACCTCTGGCGCCCTGGGTAATGACCAGTTTTTCCGGATATTTTCTGAGCATTCCCTCCATATCCTTCTGTGCTCCAAAGATCAGCGCCGCCTCGTGCTCATTGGGAGTCAGGTAGGTCACCATATCCACGATCTCCTCCGGGACTGAAGCTGCCGGCGCAGGATTCAGCACAATCGGGATTTTCTTTTCATGACACATTTTCACGGTATAGATGACTGTCTCCAGCGGAATCTCATGCTGGAGCACCACCATGTCATATTGCTCCAGTTCAGCGCTGACACTGTCCACATAAGCCTGGTCCACTTTCCCGTTTGCCCCCGGAACAACTACAATGGTATTATCATTTTCCGCCACTGTGATCATGGCCAGCCCTGTGGTGACTCCCTCCAGGACCCGGATATGCCCGGTCCCCACGCCTGCGCCCTGCAGATTTTTCAAAAGGAGCTTCCCGTTGTCGTCATCTCCCACACAGCCAAACATTTCCACCTCTGCTCCCAATCTTGCCATGGCCACCGCCTGGTTGGCGCCTTTCCCTCCGGGTATGCAGCTAATGCTGTTCGCCCGGAGTGTCTCCCCCTTCATTGGGATCCGTTCGGCTGTCACTGTCATATCCATATTGATACTTCCAACTACTGCAAGCTTCATCCCATGTCCTCTCCTTTCATAATCCGCTTTGAAACCGGTTTCAAATCCTGGCTATATTATAAGTCCGCTTTCCTGACCTGTCAATCTGTTTTCTACCTTTCCTTCCACACCCTGAGTGCGTTTTTGTACCAGACCTTATCCAGCTGCCTCTCCGACAGCCCCGCCTTTTTCAGCGCCTCCCGCAGTCTGTCCATGTGCCCTGTATCGGGGATATCCATCCTTTTCAGTCCGTCAAAGCCGTCAAAATCCGTCCCTATGGCGGGAAGGTCTTCGCCCCCTGTCTCTATCATATGGAGAACATGGGCCGTCATCTCCTCCAGACGTGACTCCTCCGGCGTGCCGAGGAAAGGCCCATAGAAATTAAGGCCTGCCACGCCCCCCTGCTCTCCCAGAGCTCTCAGCATCTCATCTGTCAGGTTACGAGGGTGGTCCGCCAGGGCGCGGCAGTTGGAGTGAGTGGCCGCCACAGGTCTTCTGCTGCGTTTTATAACATCCCAGAACACACCGTCAGCCGCATGAGAGACATCCACGATCATGCCCAGCTCATTCATCCTCTCCACCACCCGGATGCCAAATGGTGTCAGCCCTTTCTCCATATTGGAAGGGACCCGGCTGCCCGGGGCGCCGATGCAGTTCTCATAGTTCCAGAGGAGAGTGATGAGCCGCACGCCTCTTCTGTACAGTTCATCCAGGCGTGCCAGGCTGCCGTTCAGCACGCCGCCCTCCTCCACAGTCAGGACCGCTCCTGTTTTTCCCTTTTTTTGGATGATTTCTATGTCCTCGGGCTTTTTTGCCAGCTCCAGCCGGCCGCTGTAGCGCTCCGCTTGCCGAGACATGTGATCTATCATGTCAAGCACATGCCTGTACCCTGCCTCATACTGCTCTTCGGGCGTGTTCCCTTCCATAGCGTCCCGATAGACAAAGCAGGCAAAAAACTGGGCGAGGGCTCCCTCCTCTTCCAGCTTCCGGATACTGACAGAGCCGTCATTTTCCAGAAGATCCCCCTCTCCCCCCAGGTCCATGAGCTTCCAGAGTGTGTCACAGTGCAGATCGATCAAATTCATGTCTTACCTCCTCCTCTCGCACATATACTATACTACAGTATTTCTGAGGAGGAAAGCGTATGACTCCTGTGATCGGAATCGTCACCTGCGGCTTTGCGGGAAACCGGCAGTTTGTCACAGACAGCTACATCTCTGCCGTGTGCCGCGCGGGGGGCTGTCCTGTCCTTCTGCCCTGCGTGGAGGAGGGGGACAGGGGATTTATGGAGGTCATGGCCTCCTGCTGCCACGGATTTCTCTTCTGCGGCGGAGGGGATATCACTCCCTTTCTTCTGGACCGCCCTCCCCTGTCTCCCTCCGGGGAGACAGACATAAAAACAGACATATTCCAGATGCTTTTTCTGAAATATGTCCTTGCCACGTCAAAGCCTATCCTCGCCATCTGCCGGGGCATGCAGGTGCTGAACGCCGCCTGCGGCGGAGAACTTCTTCAGGACCTCTCTCTCAGGGAGGAGCCGTCCCTGAACCACATGCAGCGGTCCCGCCTGCGCAGCGATCTCTGCCACACCATCGCCGTTAAAAAAGATAGCATACTATATGAAATTTTCGGAAAAGCCACAGCCGTCAACAGTTTTCACCACCAGGGAATCCTGACTCCCGGAGAGGGGCTCACAGTGAGTGCCACGGCTCCTGACGGTATCCCCGAGGCACTGGAAATGCCTTCTCGTCCCTTTGTCCTGGGGGTCCAGTGGCATCCCGAGTGCATGACCCGGTCCCTCAATATGCGCCGCCTGTTCCTGACCTTTGTGGAGGCAGCAAGAAGGCAGGGCGTCAGAGCGGAAAAGTGACGGCGGCGGGTCATTTTTACAGAGATTTGCGGATGTTTCTCCAGATGATGATGGAGAGGAGCACTGCAATGTAATCTGTGATGGCCTGCCCGCAGATCACGCCGTCCAGTCCGGCCACCGCCTCCAGCAGATAGAGGAGCGGTATGAGAAGGACACCCTGTCTCATGACCGACAGTACTGTGGCCGGCAGGGCATGCTCCACAGACTGCATACAGTTCATATTGACAAAGAGGAGGCCGATAAAGGGGCCTGAGACCATGTAGGCCACCAGCATCGCCACCCCGTAGCGGACCACGTCATCGTCGCTGATGAACAGGCGGATGATAGGCTCTCTGGCCACAAAGAAGAGGGCCGTTGCCGCCACGCCCACGGCAACACAGCATTTCTTCGTAAAGCTCTCCACCTCCCGGAACCGGTCCGTGCTGCCCGCCCCGTAGCTGTAGCCAAGAAGGGGCTGGACGCCGTTTGCCAGACCCATCTGCAGGAAAGTAATGAACATATTTGCCTTGAACACAATGCCGATGGCTGCCACCGGAGCATTCCCGTAGGACACAAGGATCTGATTCAGCACAATGGTGGACACACTCATGAGAGCTGAAAAGATGGCCGTGGGAAGGCCCGTGGCACAGACTCCCTTCAGTATGCCGTCCCGGCAGGAGAAATCCCGGGGACTCAGGGACATGGACCGGGATCTTTGCAGGAAATACCACAGGTAGTAAGCGCTGGCCATGATATTTCCAATGGTGGTGGCAATGGCCGCCCCGGCCGCGCCCATGCCAAAGCCGGATATGAAAATGGGGTCCAGCACAATGTTGGCAATGGTCCCGATCATGCTGCCCACCATGGCCTCCCGGCTGGCGCCCTCCGCCCGGACCACAAAGCTGGCGGCGGCGGACCAGATGATAAAGGGTGCCCCCACAGCCACGTAGACCGTGTAGCCTCTTGCGTACTCATAGGTCTGAGCGTCCGCACCGAAGAGGGACAGAACGGGACCAGTGAACACAAGGAGGATCACTGCGAAAAGTACGCCCACGATGAGTGAGGCGTAAGTGACAAAGGAAGACACCTGCCGCACCCTCCTCTCATTTTTCTGCCCGAGGGCCATGGATGCGGCGGCGCTGCCGCCCATGCCGAACATGTTTGCAAAGGCCATAAAAAGGATGAAGATGGGGTTGGTCAGGCTCACCGCCGCCACCTGCAGGGCGTCGCCGGTCTGTCCCACAAAAAATGTGTCCGCCATGTTGTAGAGCACAGTCACCAGACTGCTGATGACGCTGGGGATAGCCATTTTGGCCACGGCTCCTGACACCTTCATGCTCCCCATCCAGTCCTTTTCCAGTTCCTTTTCCTTCATTATCTGCTTCTCCTTCCACCTGCAGCTTTCAGCGCTGACTGTTTTACCCGCACCGCTCATCCAGGTTTTCCAGCATTTTCGCCGCAATCCTCAAAAATGTCTCCTGCTCCTCCCGTGAGATTCCCTGCAGGAGAAGGGCCTCCGACTCCTCAATCTCCCGTCTCAGCGCGCGGTGGAGCTTTTCCGCTTTCCTGGTAAAGACGATCCGTTTCCAGCGGCCGTCCTCTTCGTCCGGGATCCGACAGATCAGCTCCCTCTTCTCCAGGGCTTTGAGCACCTCAGATGCGGTGGGCGGTCTCAGGCCGAACTCCCTCTCTATATCCTTCTGGTAGACCTTGCGCTTCATGCTCTCCACCAGGATGTAATCCAGTATGTTTCCCTGAGAGCCACTGATCCCCACCGCCTCCTGTACCGCCATGGAGCGCCTCCTGAGCCGGTTGGAAATCCGGTTGATCATCTTTCCCGTTTCCACACCAAACACCGCCTTTCTCCCTTCAGGGCTTCGAAACTCCCTGCACTCCCGGAAGATCCGGGCTTTTTACTTATTTAGGTTCCTAAGTATTATAATGTCAATTTTCGCGGATGTCAAGAAAATACGCACTCAGACACGCCGGTCTGCACACAATTACACACCAGTATATGTAAAAGCGGACGTAATACTTTTGCAAAGTATTACGTCCGCTTTTACATGCTTTTGCACTATTCAAACGGATATTTCACTCCCCAGTCCGCACGGAGGGCATCCATCCACTCCATGATACGCAGAGTCTCTGCGTGAGGCATCTCCTCACATTCCAGCTTTCCTGCGGCGAGAGCGCGGCGGCAGGCCAGCACTTCATACTCGTAGCCTGTGATCTGCTCCGGCACTTTTATCTCCCGCACAAGGTGTCTGTCCGGGCTGTAGATTTGAATTGTATCAATATTGTTGATATTGCAGGCGATCATGTAGCCCTTTGTGCCATAGATTATTCCATACTGCTCCGTGTCCGCCCACATGCCTGTATGGAGTACGGCAAGCTTTCCGTCCCTGTAGGTGAGGATGATGGCATCCTGCCCGTCCACGCCCGTGTCAGTTTTCACGCACTCGGACGTCATTTTGACGATGTCATCCCCCAGGACCATGCTGGCAAAATTGAGCGTATAGACACCCACGTCCAGAAGGGCGCCGCCGGCCAGCTCGGGCCTCAGCATCCGCTCCTTATCTGTCAGCTCATATCCCAGGTTGGCGCTGATCATCTTGATATCCCCCAATTCTCCGGAAGCGATGATGTCATTGATCATCTTCCGGGAGGGCATGTACCTGGTCCAGATAGCCTCTGTGATAAACACCTTTTTTTCCGCCGCATAGTCCAACAGCTCTCTGGCCTGGGCCGCGTTGGCTGTAAACGACTTCTCGCAGAGCACCGGCTTCCCGCAGGAAATACACAGCTTCCCATGCTCCAGGTGATGGGAATGGGGCGTGGCGATATACACGAGCTCCACTTCCTCGTCAGCCAGCATCTCCTCATAGGAGCCGTACGCCTTCTCTACATGGTTTGCCCTGGCAAACGCCTCTGCCTTTTCAAGGCTCCTGGATGCCACGGCGTAAGCCTCTGCCTCCTTCATCCCGTTCAGTGTCCTTGCCATGGTGGCGGCGATCCGGCCGGCACCCAAAATACCTACCTTCATATCTTGTCTCTTCCTCCTGCTTCCTTATTCTGAATATCTGTCTGTAATATATCACCTTGCAGGAGGGAAGTAAAGCGAAAGCTTCCTGGTATGTCGCTGTCCCCGTCCTGTCTTTTCCCGCACTCCATGAGGAAGGTCCGCAGGCAGGATTTCTTCACATTTCTGTATATTTTCTCAAATTTTTCCAAACACTAACATCGCAGTACACAAAAAGGAGGTAGGAAGCATGTCAGAAATATCTGTTCTCGATCTGCAGAACCTGCGCCATCTCATTGGCGGCTATGAGACCAGCTGCCAGAAAATGACAGAATATGCAGGTATGGCTCAGGACGCGGAAGTAAAAAAGCTGTTCCAGGATGCCGCGGACAGCGCCATGAAGAACAAACAGGAGCTCCTGCGCTTCCTGTGAGCCACACCGGCCCGGAGACCGGCGCAGAGCATGAATGCAGGATATGACAGTAAGGAGGAAAGACAATGTTGAATGAAAAGACCATGGTTGCGGATGCACTTGCAGGCGTAAACGGAGAACTCACCCGCTTTGGCGAGATGATCCCGCAGACAGAAAACAAAGAGCTGAAGCAGTGCTTAAAGCAGATGCGCAATGCGTGTGAGATGTCACAGGAAAGGCTCTATGGCCTGGCCCGTGAGCGCAGCTACTATGTGCCCGCCGCCAGGGCAAGCCAGCAGGAGATCGAGCATGTCCGCTCCATCCTGACACAGCCGTCTGTAAAATAGGCTGCCATTCTCCGCGGCGCGCTTCCGGCCGGAGGCCGCTTTTTGCGCGCCGCCTACATAACCGGGGCCTGCTGCTCCGCCGGACGCATCTTTTCCATGTCTGCCGGGTCCCCCATTCCCTCCTCAAGCGCTCGTAAAATGAATGAAAAAAGCATTAAAATTTCATTTTTATTGATATTTCTTACAAATTTCCTTATTAAATGAATATTTTTGCAGGAAGCAATTGACGAACGTTCAGTTTACCGCTACAATGGTAGCATTGAGTGAAAAATGAGAAAATGATGGAGGATGCAAGGATGGCAGCATATGAAGAATTGTCAAAAGAAGAACTGTTGAAGATCAAATCTGAACTGGAAGCAGAGTTTGAGCAGGTAAAGTCCCAGGGACTGAAGCTGGATATGTCCCGGGGAAAACCGTCTACAGAACAGTTGAACCTGTCCATGGGCATGATGGATGTCCTGAACAGCAGCTCTGACCTTGTGTGCGAGGAGGGCGTGGACTGCCGCAACTACGGCGTCCTGGACGGCATCCGGGAGGCAAAGCAGCTTCTGGCCGATATGATGGAGGTTCCGAAGGATAATATCGTGATCTTCGGCAACTCCAGCCTGAATATCATGTACGACACCATCGCCCGCTCCATGACTCACGGCGTAATGGGGAGCACTCCGTGGTGCAAGCTGGACAAGGTAAAATTCTTATGCCCCGTTCCCGGCTATGACCGCCACTTCAAGATCACAGAATATTTTGGCATTGAGATGGTCAATGTGCCCATGACTCCCACCGGTCCGGATATGGATATCGTTGAGGAGCTGGTGAGCACAGACCCGGCCATCAAGGGTATCTGGTGTGTTCCAAAATATTCCAACCCTCAGGGCATCACCTACTCTGACGAGACCGTGCACCGCTTTGCCAAGCTGAACCCGGCTGCGGAGGATTTCCGCATCTTCTGGGACAACGCATACGGCATCCACCATTTATATGATGACAAGCAGGATTACCTCATTGAGATCCTCATGGAGTGCAAGAAAGAGGGGCACCCGGATATGGTATACAAATTCTCATCCACATCCAAGATCAGCTTCCCCGGCTCCGGCATTGCCGCCATTGCGGCTTCCACTGCCAACCTGAAGGCAATCCGGGAGCAGATGCAGATCCAGACCATCGGGCACGACAAGGTGAACCAGCTCCGCCACGCAAGATATTTCAAGGATATCCACGGCATGGTGCAGCACATGAAAAAACATGCGGACATTATGCGTCCAAAATTCGAGGCTGTTCTTTCCACTCTGGAAAAAGAGATTGGCGGTCTTGGCATCGGCTCCTGGCTGTCACCGAGAGGCGGCTACTTCATCTCCTTTGACGCACTTCCGGGCTGTGCAAAGAAGATCGTGGCAAAGGCAAAGGAGGCAGGCCTTATCATGACCGAGGCGGGCGCCACCTTCCCCTACGGCAGGGACCCGCAGGACAGCAATATCCGTATCGCCCCCTCCTACCCCACAGCTGAGGAGCTGAAGGTCGCCACAGAAATTTTTGTCCTCAGCGTCAAGCTGGTGAGTATTGACAAGATCCTCGAGAGCAAATAAGATTAGGATATGAACATAAAAAACGTGCGCACAGAGCAATCAGAACCTCTTGCGCACGTT
This sequence comes from Lachnoclostridium sp. An118, assembly GCF_002160985.1. GTDB lineage: Bacteria > Bacillota > Clostridia > Lachnospirales > Lachnospiraceae > Claveliimonas > Claveliimonas stercoravium. Next base: position 28,816 of record NZ_NFLQ01000005.1, read on the forward strand.
TTCTTTTTATCCCGCTGTCAGTTCTCACCCTCCAGGGTCTGCCGGATGATGCTCTCCATGTTCTCCCGGCTTAAGGTCCCGCTGACATAGCCATACACCTTCCCCTCCCGGTCGATCATGTAGGTGGTGGGGTAGGCACTGATCCCGAACATGGCGCTCACCTCCCCCGTCTCATCCATGAGTACCGGATAGGTGTAGCCATTTTCCTCCATAAATCGGATGACCTCCTCCCTGGTCCCCTCGCCTCCTATGCCCGGCGTGGCGACGCTCAGGAAGACCACCTCCGCCTCCTCTCCCATACCTTCGTATTCCTGGTACAGCTCCTGGATATCCGGCATCTCCATCCTGCAGGGTGAGCACCATGTGGCCCAGAAATTCAGGAAGATCACCTTCCCCCTGTAATCAGAAATGCTGTGCTGTGTGCCGTGCTGGTCTGTCAGCGCAAAATCCACAGTATCCGCCCCGCTCCCGCCGCCGTTTTCATCCTCCTGGCTCTGCCCGCTCTCCCGGCCGGAACCGTCAGAGCCATCCTGCTGACTGCTCTCGTCTCCAACGTTCCCTGCATCATCGGACACACTCTCCTGTCCCGCGCTTCCCACGCCGGACAGATAGCCCGTAATATCATTCATCTTGCCGGTAAACATCATAAGCCCCATGAGGAGCATCAGTACAGCCCCCAGCTTGACCGTATACTTTACGATGTTCATGTGTCTCCTGAAAAGTTTCAGGAGGGAGGTGGTAAAAATGCCCACTGCCAGGAAGGGAAGGACAAATCCAAGCGTGTAGACGCCTATCATAAGAAAGCCCTTTGCCCTTGTGCCTGCAGAGGCTGTCATGAGGAGCACGCTGGAGAGAGCCGGCCCCACGCAGGGCGTCCAGGCAAAGCTGAAGGAAAAGCCCATCAGGAGGGCCGTCACAGGGGACATGGCCATCCGGTCCAGATGAAAAGGCAGCCTGTGTTCATTTCCCAGCAGCTTTGAGGAGCCGAACACCCCCAGCTGGTACAGGCCCAGGGCAATGACAAGTATGCCTCCCACCCTGGCAAAAATACTCTGATAGTCCTTGAAAAAGCTGCCCGCCGCGGACACGCCTAAGCCCAGGAGAAAGAATGTAAAGCTGATGCCGAGGACGAAAAACACGGTGTTTACCAGCACCCTTCCCCTGGGATAGTGCCAGACTCCCTCCTCGTCCTTCACCCCCGTCCCGCCCGACAGATATCCGATATAGAGCGGAATGAGGGGGAACACGCAGGGGGACAGAAAGCTCAGAAGCCCCTGTATAAATACTGTAAAAACCGGAATGCTCACTTCCAGATCAAATCCCATGATTACCTCCCAGGAGCGGCACGGGCCGCCGATGATTTCTTCTTATCATATCTGTTTTTCCCCATACCGTCAACTGTCATCCGCCTCTGCCGCCCTTTTTTGCTCCATTGACACAGGCTGTTCGTCTTTCTATAATAGAGAATAGTGTATACGGGAGGAAAACTTTATGCAGGAAAGCAAGCTTCTGACAGGCAGTATCACAAAAAGCCTGCTCATCTTCGCACTGCCCATGATCGCGGGAAATCTCCTGCAGCAGTGCTACAATATCGCGGACACTATCATCGTGGGCCGCTTTCTCGGGGCGGATGCCCTGGCGGCGGTGGGGAGCGCCTACACTCTGATGACATTCCTGACTTCTATCATCCTGGGCCTGTGCATGGGCAGCGGCGCCTCTTTTTCCATCAGCTACGGACAGCAGGATTTCGACCGGATGAAGGCAGGTATCTTTCAGTCCTTTGTCTTTATCGGAGCAGTGACGCTCGTGCTGAACGCGGCAGTATTTATCGGCATCCGCGGTATCATCTGGTTCCTGCGTGTGCCGGACTCCATCACGGGGCTGATGGAGGACTATCTCCTTGTCATATTTGCGGGCATTGTGGGGACATTTCTCTACAACTATTTTGCCTGCCTGCTGCGGTCCATCGGGAACTCCAGAGTCCCCCTCCTCTTTCTGGCTGTGTCCGCAGTGATGAACATCGTGCTGGACCTGGTGTTTGTGGTTGTCTTTTACTGGGGCGTGGCGGGAGCTGCCTTTGCCACTATCCTCTCCCAGTATGTGTCCGGCATCGGACTGGCCATCTACACAAAGGTCCGCTTCCCTGAGATGATGCCCGGGAAGCGGCACAGAAGGTGGGACCGCGGGATCTTTCACGAGATTACCAGCTTCTCCTTTCTCACCTGCCTCCAGCAGTCTGTCATGAATTTCGGCATCCTCATGGTCCAGGGGCTTGTCAACAGCTTCGGTCCTGTCACCATGGCGGCCTTTGCGGCTGCAGTGAAGATAGACTCCTTCGCCTACATACCGGTGCAGGATTTCGGGAATGCGTTTTCCACCTTTATCGCCCAGAATTACGGCGCAAAAAAAGAAGACCGGATCCGCAGGGGAATGAAGAGCGCTTTCCTGTGCGCCTTCTTCTTCTGCCTCGTCATCAGCCTTCTTGTCTGCGTCTTTGCCAGACCCCTGATGCAGATTTTCGTGTCCGCCAGGGAGACGGAGATCATCGCCGCCGGCGTCCATTACCTGCACATTGAGGGAGCTTTCTACTTTGGCATCGGCCTTCTCTTTCTGTTGTACGGACTCTACCGGGCCATCGCCCGGCCCGGCATGTCCGTGGTGCTCACAGTCATCTCTCTTGGCACCCGGGTTGCCCTGGCTTACATCCTGTCCGCCATCCCCGCGGTGGGAGTCACCGGCATCTGGATGTCCGTGCCCATCGGCTGGGCTCTGGCGGACCTGACTGGCGTTCTGTACTATATACATATCCAGCGCAAGAGGAACTAGCGTTCCTCTTTTTTTGTGAGCTTCTTAAACTCTCTGTAGAACAGGGCCGATGTCGTCGTCACTGCGACAGCGTCTGCCACCGGCTCTGCAAGGAACACGGCAAACACCTTGTCCTCCAGGAGCATCGGCAGGATGTATATAAGAGGGATGAGCACGATGATCTTCCGGAAAATGGCAAGGAAGGCGCTGACCCTGGAATTGCCCAGGGCGATGAAGGACTGCTGGCAGGATATCTGGATCCCCATCAGCAGCACACAGGCCATATATATCCGCAACGCCCATTTTGTGAGCTCCGCAAGCTGAGGATCATTGGTAAAGACCGCCACAAACAGCCCCGGCGCAAGCTCCACCGCCGCCCACAGCACAAAGGCAAAGGTAAAACAGCAGACTGTCTGTATCTGAAACGCCTTCTTCACTCTGGCCATGTTTCCCGCACCGTAGTTGAAGCTGATGATGGGCTGCCCTCCCTGGGTGAGTCCCTGCAGGGGCAGCATGGCGAACTGCATGACGCTGGACAGGATGGTCATAGCTCCCACGGCCAGATTCCCGCCATACTTCAGCAGGGAGGAGTTAAAACACAGGAGCAGGATGCTCTCTGTGGACTGCATGACAAAGGGCGCCACGCCAAGCCCCACGCAGGGCATGAGGAGAGACAGGCGGATGCGCAGGTTTTCTTTCTTCAGCCTGAGCACCGTCTTCTTCCCGCACAGGAACCATACCGCCCACACGGCGCTCAGCGCCTGGGACAGGATGGTGGCCAGGGCCGCTCCCGCCACGCCCATGTCAAACAGGAAAATGAACACCGGGTCCAGCACAATATTGGTGACTGCTCCTATCACCACGGTGAGCATGCTGATCTTGGAAAATCCCTGGGCAGAGATAAAAGCGTTCATGCCCAGCGTGAGCTGCACAAAGATGGTGCCCACAGCGTAGATACTCATATACTCCTTGGCGTAGCCTATGGTCTCACTGCTGGCGCTGAAAAGATAGAGGAGAGGCTCCTGGAAAAGGAGCACCACAGCCGTCAGGATGACAGCTATGATGACCAGAGCAGTAAAGCAGTTCCCCATGATCTTTTCCGCCGTCTTATTGTCCTTTTTCCCCATGTAGATGCTGGCTCTCGGCGCTCCGCCCATGCCTATCAGACTGGCGAAGGCGGATATGATCATGATCAGCGGGAAGCAGACTCCCACACCCGTCAGAGCCGTGGACCCGATTTCCGGTATATGTCCGATGTACATCCGGTCCACCATGTTGTAAAGCGCATTCACAAGCTGGGAGGTGATGGCCGGCACGGCCAGTGTCATCAGAAGGCGCCCAATGGGCTCCTCTCCCAGGTTCACTTCCCTCGACATTTCCATTTTCATCGTCTATCTCTCTCCTTTCTCTGTAAATCTGTCAAGAATTTTCGTCATGGTCACCTCCATCTGGTCGATCTCCTCCTGGGAAATTCCCTCCAGAAAGACTTCATTGATTTTTTTTATCTCACGCTCCAGCCTGCTGACAAGGGGCGACGCCCGGTCTGTCAGATAAATCCTCTGTATCCTCCTGTCCAGCTCATCCTGCCTGCACTCCACCAGGCCCTTGGCGGCCAGGGACTCCACGCTCCGGCTCACCAGCCCTTTGGAGACCCCCAGGATGACCTTCAGCTGGCTGGCAGTGTTGATGGTCCGGTTGTTGGACAGCAGGATCAGCACGGAAATCTCATTGGGGGAAAACCGCTCCTCCTCGAATTTTTTATTCAGTTCATTGGCATACACCTGCCTGATCTGGTTAAAATAGCCAAGCATGGCCTCCACAGTCCTCTGCATGTTTTTCCCCTAACCTCTCTATAGTTTACTTGTAAACAATATGTAGTGTATAACAAAAGGCGGCATCTGTCAATGCCGCCCGGATTTTTATGATCACAGCCCGAACTCTTCTGCGTAGATCACAGGGCCGCCAAGTGCCGGGGCTCCCTCAAGGAGCTGAATGGCCATAAAATTGGCAGAGGGAATGCCCTCCGGCACCTCCACGCCAAATCCGGCCGCCTCCCTGTAGCCCAGCCTTGGATAGTATTCCTCACTCCCTAGCACAATGGAATAGGAAAAGCCCAGCTCTCTGGCAATCCGGTGGCCCTCCTCGATCAGAGCTATCCCCACACCCTGTCTCTGAAAAGCAGGGCGCACTGACAGTGGCGCCAGGGCGAGGACCTCCACCTCTCCCACACGGGCCCTTGTGAAGAGGATGTGCCCTGCCAGCTGGCCGCCCTCCTCCGCCACAAGGGAAAGCTCCGGTATAAAGGCATCTCCTTTTCTAAGCGCCTCCACCAGGTCCTGCTCGTTTCCATCCGCATGTTCAGCCGACGCAAAAGCCTCCCTGACCAGTTCATATACTTCCTCGTAATCCTCTGGCTTTTCCTGTCTGATCCTCATCTCAATCTTCTCCTTTATTCTGCTAGCACAGCAAGATTTTACGTGAATGTCCCTGACAATTCGATTAATATTAACTATTGATTGCTATTATAAAGCAATCGGATTTAAAGATGAATCGTCCAGTATCCTTTTCTCCTTGATCCTTCTCGTATGATTATACCATTTTCTGTTAATTTCCTCATCATTCTTTGGACTTTACTTCTTGATAAATTCAGTCTTTCTCTAATCTCTGACTGAGTCAGTTCAGGATACTCTAACAGCAGATCACACAGCTTTTCTTCTAATTCTGTCAGTCTATAATTTTCAGCCTCATTTTTCACCTCACTTTTAGCCTCACTTTTAGCTTCATTTTCTGAAGCTGAAAAATTCAGATTTTTCAATGTAACAGTAAACTCCACTCGGTCAGAATAGAACACTGGCTCTTTATCTGGTGTGTAGTTCTCCGCACTCCGATAAGCATTTCTTATCTTATTCAGCCCACTGCCCTGCCTTTCCATATATCCCAGTCGGCTAAATATATCTGCCAATACCGGATTACGCCTTGTGGATGGAACAGTATCAATATTCCGTTCCTGGATTTTCGTACCGTCCGGCATTCCGCCTGGAGAATATACTACAAGCCGATCATCAAATATGTCTATATGAACTTCACTTCCATTAATCAGGTAATCTCGATGAATAAGAGCATTGACAATACTTTCAAAAACACTTCTCTCACAATAGTCCGGCAGTTCAATCCTTGAATTAGCTGTCTTTTTCCACGCTGTTTTCATATTCCTTTTTACAAAGCTAAATCCTTCATTCAGAAGCATAATCAGGCTTCCAGTAAACTCCGCACTGTCTAAAGCATCAATCCGCCCTCCACTTTTATCCAGCCCACTCCATCTGGTACAAAATAGCCTTGAATAGCGAATTGGACAATTATCAGCCAACAGTGCTCCAGCATTTGTCAATTTTCCATTACTATCAACAATACCAAACGATTCAAAATTTTTTTCTTCCATGCTGCTGCTATTCCACTCATAGTAGCGTTCCCGCAATTTAGAGAAAGAATAGTCCTTAAAATTATATGATGAAATAAGTGAATCGTAAGATGAATTCCTTCCCCTGAGTACAAGTCTTTTTAATTAAGCCGCATTTGCAGTAACGGTTTCATTCCCTATCCGGACGAAAGCCTCCATAGTTCCGTCTCCCTTATAATAATAAGGTGTCTCTTCTCCTTCCATGACCTTTACCGTTAATATATCCTTATCCCCATCTAACTTATGCAATTCCATAAAAATTTCTGGCAAGGGTTCAATTCTCTCTTTTATTTTCTGGCTGACAAACTCTGATGCACTTTTTATATCCGCAAGACCAATAATGTCATCATTATCTGCTATGCCGAAAACCAATATACCTCCTGAGCCATTTGCAAACGCGCTGACTGTCTTCAGCCAGCTTTTAGGCTTTTTAGTTTCAATTGCTTGCTTTTTATCATATTCTGTTGCCTCTCCCAACAGCTCTGTTATTTTCATAATATAAAAAAACTCCCTTATTATTTATCTACTCATTTTTAGGATGAACTTATTTGCTTTCCTATTTATTTTTCATATCTCATTCAAGTCACTACGCACTGTATAGTATTTCCTCGGTGGATGAGCCTGTATCTTTCATTCAGTATAACATACTGAATCCACATTACAACAGCCTTTTATAGCTGAAGGAATGCCAACACCGTTGCCATCAGGAAGGGTTTCCGGTATAATAGCAGATACATGAACATATGCGCACGTTGCGAGAGAGGAGGCGTCCACGTGAGGCTTTGTATTGCAGCTGCTCCGTGCAGAGTCTGATCCCGGACGGGACTGACGCGGAGCTTTGTCAAATAGAAAATAATAACTGCCGTCCGGAAAGGGCTTTGCACTTTTCATCTGTTTTATGAACAAAGAAAAAAGGAGCAAAGTCATGATACGAAAACTGAATACTTTATTTGACGGATTACACACCTTTATCATTCTCTGGGCCACCCAGGGGTTCTCGGCCCTTGGCAGCTCCATGACGAGCTACGCCCTTGTCATATGGGCCTACCAGCAGGAAGGATCAGCCCTTGCCTCCTCCCTTCTGACTGTGTGTTCCTACGCCCCCTATGTGCTTCTGAGTATTTTTGCCGGAGCCTTAAGCGACCGGTGGAACAAAAAGCTGACCATGCTGGTGTGCGACAGCTTTGCGGCTCTGTGCACGCTTTCCGTCCTGGTCCTCCTTGTGACCGGGCGCCTGGAGCTGTGGCACCTCTATGTGCTCAACGCCTTAAACGGCCTCGGAAATACGCTGCAGCAGCCTGCTTCAGACGTGGCCGTGAGCCTTCTGACTCCCAGAGAACAATATCAGAAAGCAGCGGGGATGCGGGCCTTTTCCAACTCCCTTGTGACCATACTGTCACCGGTTTTCGCCACAGCTCTTCTATCGGCTTTTGGCATTTACACAGTGATCGCCTTTGATCTTCTCACCTTCACGGCAGCTTTCCTCTCCCTGGCCTTCTTTGTGAAGCTCCCGGAGCAGGACCTGTCCAAGCGGAACACTGAACAGGCGTCTGTGCTGCAGACCGCCGGCCAGGGGCTCCGCTACCTGAGGGAGAACCGGGGCATCCTGGATCTTATCCTCTTTCTGGCCTGCATCAATCTGGTGGCTTCTGTGTACAACGCCGCCCTCCCCGCTATGCTACTCTCCAGAGACGGAGGAAGCCAGGCTGCACTGGCACTGGTGTCCACCTGTACGGGCCTGGCAAATGTAACCGGCAGTGTCATCGCCACCTTCCTGCCAGCCCCAAAGAGCCGGGTCAGAGCCATCTGCCTCTCCCTCCTCTTTTCCATGAGCACGGAAAACTTTCTGCTGGCTCTTGGCCGGGGCACTCCTGTATGGTGTCTGGGAGCCATCCTTGGCTGGCTATTTATCCCGGTCATGAACACCAACATGGACGCCCTCTTCCGCACCCACATTCCTGTGGAGATGCAGGGGCGGGTCTACTCCGCAAGAAATACTCTGCAGTTTTTCACCATACCCGTGGGCTATCTGCTGGGCGGCGTTCTCGTAGACCAGGTCTTTGAGCCCTTTATGGCAGACCAGGATAAGGGCAGCATCCCGTCTCTCCTGTTTGGCACAGGAAAGGGGTCAGGCGCAGCCTTTCTGTTCTTTGTGATCGCATTTGCGGGCATCCTGGTATGCCTGTATTTCCAGAGAGATGGACATATCTGGAAGCTGGAGGCCAAAAGAAACGATTAAATTTACAGCAATACAAATACGCAGGCGCAGACTTCTCGGTCTGCGCCTGTAACATTTTCAGGAGGAAAGAAAATGAACGGATTTATACTGCTGCTTCCCTTTTTCTTTATCAGATTTGTCGTCCTGGCAGTTCTCGACAGGACCTCCCTGCAGAGGGCAGCCATGTTTGCGCCCCTGAAGGGAAACGAAAAAACAGCTTATTACATATATCTGTTGACAAACGCAGGGGTTATCCTCTATCCCTTCTTTCTCACGGTAAAACCGAAGCTGTCTCCACTCTTTCTTGTCGGGCTCATCTGCTACCTTCTGGGGCTGCTCCTCTGTCTGTTCACAGTAAAGGCCTTCTCCTCGCCGGATAAAAGCGGACTCAACACTGACGGCATTTACCGCTTTTCCCGCAATCCCATGTATGTCTCCTACTTTGTCTGCTTTCTTGGGATAGCGCTGCTGACCAGCTCCACTCTCACTCCCCCTTATATTCCGTCAGGGAATACCTCTCTCCTTCCGCTTCAAACACCTCTTCAAAGGGCAGCCCATCCCGGTAGCTCCATCTCTTGATGAAGACCGGGCTCATCACAAACAACCTCTCGTTTTTCAGGCCGGAATACCGCTCAAAGGAGCCAGGAAAATGTTTTTCGTACAGCCCGGCAAATCTCTCATTTTCCATGGGATGCCCCAGCTCCCTGCAGACGCCCTCAATCTGTATATTGTCCATGCACAGAGCTGCGTTCTTATTCTCTGTAAGCTGCCTGTATTTGAGGAAGGTCCTGTCTGTCTGAAAATACAGAAGCCCCTCCATCAGGATAACGCTCATCATCCTGGAGGAAACTCTGTCCCCCGCGGCAGTGGAGAGCACCATTTTCTTCGCTTCGCCAAAGGCTTCCCAGAAAGAGCGCTGCTGCCTTTGGAACTCATTTTCGTGGTCCCTGGCATACTGCAGGAGCTCCGGCGTCCTGGACCAGTATCTGACGCCCCAGTGTTCAAAATCCCATTCCTCCATATAGTCGTTGCACTCGTAATCAATATAATATAAGACTCCCTCCCGCAAGATAAAGTTGGTGGGAAAATAATCGATGTTGAGTCCTGCCGGGCCGAGGCGGCGGCACATGTCCCTGACCTGCTCCGCGCAGGTTTCCGGCAGTCTGTCTCTTAACACGAGGTCATACACGGTCTCTCCCTCTATGAACTCCTTGACGATCCGCTCCTCCCCCCGGTCCACATCCAGCAGCTCGGGCATGGGGATCCCCACATTTCTCAGTCTTTCATAGTCCCGCAGCTCCGCCTCCAGCTTATCCCCGAACTGGTAGTAACCGCAGGGCTCATGGTGTATCTGCTTTAATACCACGTAGCTTCCTCCTGCAAGGGCCAGGTAAGAATAGCCGCCCTTCCCTTTCCCCAGAAGCTTAAGGATGGTGTACTCTGTTCCGTTTACAACAACTGTCTGTTCCACGTTTTCTCGCCTCTTCAATCGTATTTCTCAATCTTCACCGTCCCGATGGCCGACAGATCCGGCTCCCCGGTGACAAGGTTCTGGGGCGAGGGCACAAGCATCATAAAGCCCTCCTTCCCGTATCTTTTCGCATAGCCCTGGGCATAGTTCTCCTCCACGGACATGTGCTGTACCTCTCCGATGACCATGGCGGCCATGCCGGCGCCGCTTAAGTCCTGGACGTCCCGCAGAGTGCACTCCATAGTCAAAAACGCCTCCCGGATCACCGGGGCATGGATGGTCCTGGCCTCTTCCAGAATGAAATCTCCTGTCTGAAACTCATCGCTGTCGTAGTCGTTATGGAAAATGGTCTCTGTCAGCCTGCCGTAGCAGCTGATGGGCAGGAAATTGACGCAGAAGCATCTCTCCCGCAGGATGTTGGCGTAGGTGTGAGTATGCTGGTACAGATTGCCCATGACCGCGAAAAAGGCGGTCTTGTCCCCGTGAAAGCAGCTCCAGCTATGGAGGCACACGTTGGGCTTCCCGTTCTCCTTCCACGTAGTGATGGCAAAGAGCGGGCCAGGGACGGCGGCGGTCGTCTCAAAGTGGGAGAAAAGCTGGAACTCCTCCGGGTAGAGGGATTTGAAATATCCGGGGAACTCCTTTCCAATCTCGATCTTCATGTTCTGTATCCTCCTATCTCTTGTGGTCACTCCTGTCAAAGGGCTCCTCAATATCTCTGCCTGTCAGGAGACCATACTTCTCCGGACGCCGGTAGGCGTTTCCGTGGACTTCGCTTTCTCTGTAGCCGCGGAGCATGGACAGGTCTATGTCAGCCAGGAAGACGCCTTCCTCCACCCCGGCCTGCAGGATGCACATGTCTCTTGAGCCCGGAAGGTCCGGCAGGTACGCCACCCCGTCAAAGACAGTGGAGCCCCCGTTGCAGTCCGGCACTGTGCCCGGGTAATTGCAGGTGCAGATGGCTGTCATGTTCTCGAAGGCCCTGGCCCGGAGCTGGGAGAGCCGGTTGATCTCCATGGGGCAGGCGTTTGGCACGAGAATGAGCTCCGCCCCCTTCAGCATCAGGATCCTGGCGCTCTCCGGGAATTCCCGGTCATAGCATATCATGGCTCCGGTCTTCACAGGGCCCAGGGGCGTATCCAGATCCGTCACATAAAAATCCTCACCCGGCATCAGGTCCGCCTCTGCCCCGAACTCACAGGTATGCACTTTTGCGTAGGTGAGGACTCTCTCCCCGTTCCGACCAAATAGCGCCAGTGTATTGCGGCATCCCGACCCGCATTTTTCCAGAAATGTGATGCCGATAGCCATGGAAAGCTCTCTGGCCAGCTCCCCAAACGTCCGGACGAAGGAGCTGTCCGCCGGGACCGCCTCCTTCTTCCACTCTTCAAAAGGCCTGCTGCATATATCATAGCCGCAGCTCCACATCTCCGGGAAAAGGGCGATGTGGGCTCCCATCTCTTTTGCTTTTTCACAGTACTCCACTCCCTTTTTCAGATTCCCCTCCTGAGAACCGCAGGGAGCAATCTGAAGAAGGGCTGTCCTCAAAAGATCCATAACCCTTTCCCTTTCGTTTTCCTGCTCATTTCCCTTTATTTCCTCTGTTCCAGCAAAGCCAGATACGCGTCCGCATCCTCTCTTTTCCTGAAGACAAAAATATCCCTGCTGTCTCTGTATTTTTCCAGCATCTCGTAGATACGGGGGAGCTGGTCCTCCGGGAAATCCACGATCCACTGGCGGAATTCCCGGTCAAACTCTTTCTCCACCCAGGGCAGGTCCTCCCTCTTTTTCCCTATGCGCTCTTTGGCTCCGTCCAGGCAGAGCTCCGTGGGATAGTCCAGGAGAAAAACCGTGTCGCACTCCTGAAGCCTCATTTCCAGGGAATTCAGATAGTTGCCGTCTATGATCCACTGTTCTCTGCCTACAATCTCACTTACCTGCCTGACAAACGCTTCCCTGGAAATGTTGGTGCCGTCAGCCCTGTGCCAAATCATATCCAGGTAATACAAAGGCAGCGATGTCCTGTCCCGCAGCTTCCGGGCAAAGGTACTTTTCCCCGCGCCGGGGCATCCTATCACGATCACCTTTTTCATCCTCTCACCTGCTCACCGGGTCCCACAGGTCCCCGTATCCGTAGCAATCCACAATGTATTTCATTCCGTCCACCACCTCATCCTGGGTAAAGCCGTGCTCCTCCAGGAATTCCTCGCTCTTGCACCCCAGCTTCTCATAAAAGCGGAGAGCCATCTCAAAGTAGGACTGGCTGTCCGGGTCCAGCTCGTCCAGGAGCTGATTTTCCGCCTCGTTGATCTGCCCGTCGTCTATCATGGCGGTCAGCTTTTTAAACTGCTGCAGTCTCTCCACAGAGACCGGAAGCTCGTCCTCCTTGTCGATATCCCTGCCAAATATCAGTCTTATGAGCATGCGCGCGATCTCGTGGGTGAGGCGCATGATATAGTCCTTATCCTCTATCATCTGTCCATCCTCCTTACAGTCTGTTGATCCACCCCTGGGCCCACAGAAGCAGCCTGTCCGACATTTCTCCAAGGTCCGCCTTTCCGCCTGCCTTCAGCGCCAGGAATGTTTTGACAATATTCTGTTCCTCTTTCCCGGCTATGTCAAGCAGATCCTTCTGTTTCCTCGTATATTTCCCCGTCTGTAAAAAGCAGATGGCCTGCACCACAAAGGAGGCCGCCTTGTACAGTCCCTTCAGGATCTCCTCCTGTCTGTCGTAGAGCATATTGTGGATGCAGCCGTGGTAAATATTGCACGCGCCAATCCTTACCGCCCGACGCACCGCCCCGTCGTCGATCCGCTCCAGCAGCTCATCCAGGCTTCCCACAATGGGCCTGGTATCATAGTAAAACTGAAAGAGGTCCGACGGCTCCCATCTGAGCAGCTCCTCCTTCCCGGACAGGAAGCCGCAGACAAGCTCCCGGTCCGGCAGTCTGTCCAGCATCCTCTCGTAGGTCCGCACATCAGCAGGCGTCAGCCTATCCAGTATCACCACCAGGTCGATGTCGCTGCCCTCCGTCTCCTCTCCCCGGCCCCTGCTCCCCTGAAGGCCCGCAAACCAGAGGCGCTCCCCAAAGGTCTCCTCCAGCACCCTGATAAAATGTTCTGTCCAGCTCTTTATCTCGATCATATTTTCCTCCTCACTCTGTAATGCTGTAGCCGCTCTTAAATGGGAGTGACCAGGTAGTTCCAGAGCAGCATCACTGCTGTCATGACTACATAGTCAATGACAGACAGCATGGCTGTTGCCGTGTTCTTCTTTGTCCTGTCGTCCATGCAGCTTTTACCTCCAGAGAAAATGAAGCACCCGGAAGGGGTCTCCCCTCCCGGATGTTATAAAGCATACACTCCGGAGACATCCGCCGCAAGACTACAGGCTTATTTCGGAAACAATCCGGAACTGCCTCCTAGTATGTATTGGCAAAATACCTGGCCCTCTCCAGGTCCTTCCTCAGAACAAAGATTTCATACTCGTACATGAGGTCGATCGAACTTCCCACACTTCCAAAACTTCCACGGACCGTGCCATGACCCATCCATCGGTTTCCGCTGCTCCTCGTCCTGTAAGTGTAGGGAATTTTCTCCCTCTCCAGTGCCTCTCTCATCTCGTTAAACCGCTTCATGTCTCTTCCGATCCACAGGCTCTCCCTGTTAAAAATCGTGATCATAAGCCCCCTCCTCTCTGCTCCGGTCCTGGCAGAGTCCGGCCATCCGATATACATATACAATTTTCAAAATACTCACTACAACCAGGCCAATCCCACAGGCCAGCATTGCGATCACTCCCGGTAAAAACAAAAGGGCACTGCAGACAGTACCTACTGCAAATCCTGCCAGCATGCCCACATACCACTGACGCAGCCTGAGCCACTTTTCGCTCAGTATCACATCTCTATCACGCGCAAATTCAGAGTGTCCCGCAAATTCCTGGTACTCTCCTGCTATATCCACAACGGCTGACACAATGACCACCAAAATGATAAGAGTGACCAACAGACTGCCATCCAGAAAATATGACGCGGCAGAAGATACGATTCCTACAGACGCCGACGCAGCTTTACAGAGCCCCGCCATCCTGAAGTGAGCGCTGAAATGTTCCATCTTCAGCAGGACAGCTCCATAAACCGCTGTTGCCAGGACATTCACAAACCACAGCAGCGTGTAGAGCATTCCATCTCCCTCCCCGTTGGAAATGGTCCTTGCAACAGTACATATGATCAGCAGCCAGAACAGACTCTGGTAACATTTTCCACTTATCTCACTCACTTTTCTTTCACCTCCCTCACCTCCACATCCGCCAGCTTCAGCAGCTCCCCATACCGGAAGCAGTCTCTCTGGTGGTCGTTTATCATGCCGCAGGCCTGCAGGTGGGAGTACACGGTGACAGGCCCCATGTACTTCAGCCCCCGCTTTTTGAGGTCCCGGCTGACCCTGTCGGAGAGCTCATTGCTGGCCGGCAGCCCTTCTGTCTGATGGGCGGGATATATGTAAGTCCTCCCTCCTGTAAAGTTCCACAGGTAGGCACTGAAGGACCCTGCCTCCTGCCGAATCTTCTGAAAGCAACGGGCGTTGTGTATGACAGCCCGGACCTTTCTCTCCGACCGGATCATGCCCTCTGTCTGCAGGATACGCGCCACATCCTCCTCCCCGTAGTCCGCCACCTTGTCAAAGTCAAAGTCGTCAAAGCACTGCCGGAAAATTTCCCGTTTCTGTATCATCATGTTCCAGTTCAGGCCGCACTGCATGACCTCCATCATCAGGAACTCAAACTGCTTCCTGTCGTCATGGAGGGGCACGCCCCACTCCTCATCGTGATACCGGATCATCTTTTCATTGCACATGCACCACTTACATCGCTCCAAACTCTTCCCCTCCTCTCTCTGACACACCGGCCTGTCCCCTTCCAAAGCAATGCGCCGTCTTGTCCCCTTCCGGACAGACGCATTATCTTGTGTAATAGAACATGCTGCCATCATACTTTTCATCCAGCGTCTGGCGGCTTGTGAACACGCACTGTACCCCGTCCGCAAATGCCCCAAAGGGATCGTGCCGTTCTGCGATGGCATCCAGCTTTTTTCTGATACTGCCGCATACGCTATCGTCCTGGTGACGGTCCCTTTGTTCATCTGTCTCAAAAAAGACGTGCACACTGTCAAAAAGGATTTCCACCCGCCAAATATCCGGGGCTTCTATGCTCTTTATCTCCCCGGAACACTCCCGGAGCACCCTCTTTTGTATCTCGTCCCTGAACGTGTCATAGGTCACGAGGAAGTCCCCGGGTCTTCGGTAAGCGGGGTGCATCTTATACCTGACACACAAAGCGGCGAATTTCTCCGCTGTGCGTCTCTGTTTCCGCTCATCCGGGTTTGCGCCCTTTTTCATCTTCCCGGCACAGTCCCTGTCCCACAAAAGCAGGCGCAGCCGGGGCCGCCCTGCGTTAGTCAGCCCGCAAAAATAATCGTAAACCCGCAGGCCGTAGGTTTCCTCAAGCCACTGCTCGAGCTCTGTAAAAAGAGAGGTCTTCTCTTCCATACCGGACAGGATCGCCGTCGCATGACTGTACTCTTCTTCTCGCAATAGCATACCGTCACCCTCTGTTCTGTTTTTCTGTTATTCCGCTTCTTTTTTCATTATAATACATATGGCAGGCTTTCGTTCTTTTACATACACTATTGATTCTCCAATTTTCTGCTCTACAACTTAGGATTTGCAGATACCTTTATTCTTTTAAACTTTCCAATTCTACTAAAGAAAGTTCTTTAACCAATATTGCGTTTTTATTTGTATCCAGAGAATACTGTTCGACTTTTTTCAAGGCTACAAAATAATCGGCATCACCTATAATTGTATCTTTAGATGTACTAACAAGCACTAATTTCCACTCCGCTACCGACTTTCCATCAACTTTATACTCTAACTGCGGATTTTTAGGAAGTACAGTTTTAGTGCCCTCAGTTAAAGCTATTGCACCAAACGGACTACCATCAGGTTTCCCATAAAATTTTGGTGTGGCGTTATAAGCATCACTCCAATCGACGCTCTCCTTTTTCCCTTTTAACTTATCAAATAATCCCATTACTCTACCTCCTCAAATTCCATTTTCTATATTTTTCATTATACTCCTCGCCTTTCACCCCCACAAGAAAAACAGCGCAGATAATGTTTCCATTACCTGCGCCATGTTTACTTTTATGCCTCTAAATATTTACTCAAATTATTTCTGCACAATATTGATGATCCTTCCCGGCACATAGATCTCTTTCACAATGTTTCCGGTCAGTTTATCCTGGACAGCTTCCTTTCCTTTTGCAATGGCGTCCTCTTTGGACACATCAGCAGGAAGAGCCACGACTGCCCTTGTCTTTCCGTTGACCTGGACAGCAATCTCCACCTCGTCGTCCTTCATGGCGTCCTCATCGTAGGATGGCCATCCTGCGTGGAAGACAGTCTCTGTGTGGCCCAGCTCCTCCCACATCTCCTCTGCCATGTGAGGTGCGAAGGGCGCCAGAAGCACTGCCATAGTCTCCAGGGTCTCCTTGTCCACGCCGCCCTCTTTCTTGGCGATGGCGGCCAGGCTGTTGGTGTGCTCCATAAATGCGGAGATGACCGTGTTCAGGCTGAAGTTCTCCAGACGTGTGGTCACGTCGTAAACCAGTCTGTGGCGCTCCTTGAGCATATCTTTTGTAGCCTTGATGTCTTTCTCCTTGCTGTCCTGAAGCAGGTTCCAGACTTTCTTGAGGAAACGGTACACACCGTCAATGCCTCTGTCATCCCACTCTGCATCCAGCTCCGGCGGCCCCACGAAGAGCTCGTACATACGCAGGGAGTCACAACCGTAGTCGCGGACAAGGTCGTCCGGGGAGACGACATTTCCCTTGGATTTGCTCATCTTGATGCCGTTCTTTCCTGTGATCATGCCCTGGTTGAACAGCTTGGTAAAGGGCTCGTCAAAGTCGATCACGCCGATGTCGCAGAGGAATTTTGTATAGAATCTGGAGTACAGAAGGTGAAGCACCGCGTGCTCCACGCCGCCGATATACATATCCACCGGCAGGAGGGCGTCTGCCTTCTCCCTGGAAACCAGCTCCTTGTCATTGTGGTTGTCCACGTAGCGGAGGAAATACCAGGAGGAGCCTGCCCACTGGGGCATGGTGTTTGTCTCTCTCCTGGCCGGCTTTCCGCAGACCGGACATTTGCAGTTCACCCACTCGTCGATGGCTGCCAGCGGTGACTCGCCTGTTCCTGTGGGCTCATAGGACTCTACATCCGGCAGCTGCAGCGGAAGCTCTTCCTCCGGCACGGGCACAGCGCCGCAGTCCGGGCAGTGTACGATAGGGATCGGTTCACCCCAGTAGCGCTGGCGGGAGAATACCCAGTCGCGCAGCTTGTAGTTCACTGTGGCACGTCCGATACCTTTTTCTTCTATAATGTGAGGTCCTTCCTTCTTCAGCACGGAGGACTCCATGCCGTTCCACTCGCCGGAGTTGATCATAACGCCGGATGCTTCTGTGTAGGCCTCTGTCATATTCTCAATCTCTTTTCCATCCTTTGAGATAACCTGGATGATCGGAATATCAAATTTCTTCGCAAACTCAAAGTCACGGTCATCGTGTGCAGGCACACACATGATGGCTCCGGTACCGTAATCTGCCAGTACATAGTCAGAGAGCCAGATCGGCACTTTCGCACCGTTCAGCGGATTGATGGCATAGGTTCCTGTGAACACACCTGTCTTCTCCTTGTCCTGCATACGGTCCACGTTGGACTTCATGGAAGCCTCATAGATGTATTTGTCCACAGCCTCCTTGTTCTCAGGTGTGGCAAGGGAAGCCGCCAGAGCATGCTCCGGAGCCAGCACCATGAAGGTGGCGCCGTGGAGCGTGTCGGGGCGGGTGGTGTAGACGGTGATCTTCTCGTCTCTTCCCTCCACCGGGAAGTCCACCTCAGCGCCGTAGGATTTGCCGATCCAGTCTGTCTGCATCTTCTTGACCTTCTCCGGCCAGTCCAGCTTGTCCAGATCGTTCAGGAGACGCTCCGCGTAGGCTGTGATCTTCAGCATCCACTGGCGGAGGTTCTTCTTGGTCACCTCTGTACCGCAGCGCTCACATTTTCCGTTGACCACTTCCTCGTTTGCAAGTCCTGTCTTACAGGATGGGCACCAGTTGATGGGGAATTCCTTCTCATATGCCAGGCCCGCTTTGAACATCTTCACAAAGATCCACTGTGTCCACTTATAATAGTTCGGATCTGTCGTATTGACCTCCAGATCCCAGTCGTAGAGGGCCGCGATCTGGTTGATCTGCTCTTTGATATGTTTGATGTTCTCAGCCGTGGACTTTGCCGGGTGCACGCCCATCTTGATGGCATAGTTCTCAGCCGGAAGCCCGAAGGCATCCCATCCCATGGGATGGATGATATAATAGCCCTGCAGCAGCTTGTATCTGCTCCACACGTCAGAGATCACATATCCTCTCCAATGTCCCACATGAAGCCCGTTTCCGGAAGGATACGGGAACATGTCCAGACAGTAATATTTTTCACGCTTATTGCCGTTCTTATCTTCTTTGGTATTCACCGGGTTCTTTTCCCAGTTTTCCCGCCACTTCTTCTCGATCGCCTTATGATTATAAGGTACTGCCATTGTTCATTCCTCCTAATAATTTGCGTAAATGTACACTATTTCTAATTTTACCATAGGAAGCCCGTCTGTCAAGTTTTCAGCCCGGATTTTCCAGATTTCACTCTGTATTTTCTTAGTACAGAAACATATAAGTTGCATTTCATACTATTTTTATCTGGACAAACCACCGGAAAATAGGATATGATATAGGAGTCTGCCGTCAGATCTGCATTTGTCTGTATTCCAGGCTTTTCCGGCAGATATCAGACTTCATTTTCACCACATAAATATAAAAAAATAGAACAAAAGAAAGAGAGGGGCAAACATGTTTGCACAGATTATCAACACCTTGAGCGACCTGTTATACTCCTACATTCTGATCGTGCTGCTTCTTGGGACAGGCATCTATTTTACGATCAGAACAAAAGGCGTACAGTTTCGCATGCTGCGCGAATCCATTCGCGTTGTTATGGAGCCAAAGGACAATGACGACGGACTTTCCTCGTTCCAGGCTCTGATGGTTTCTACCGCTTCACGGGTAGGTACTGGAAATATCGCAGGTATCTCCACCGCCATCTGTATCGGCGGCCCGGGCGCAGTATTCTGGATGTGGCTGACAGCCATCCTGGGGAGTGCATCTGCATTCATCGAGAGTACTCTGGCACAGATTTATAAGAGGAAGGCACAGGACGGCACCTGCTACGGAGGTCCGGCCTACTATATCCAGGCTGCTCTGAAAAAGCGTTGGCTGGGCGGAGTATTTGCCGTGTTCCTGATCCTCACCTACATGGTTGGTTTCAACATGGTGGCATCTTTCAACATTGCGGACTCCTTCAGAACGTACAGCTTCTTTAACGAGTCCACCACACCGGTGATCATCGGCGTCATCCTGGCAGTCATCTTCTGTATCTGTATCTTCGGCGGAAGCACACAGATCTCAAAGATCACAGGCGTGCTGGTTCCGGTAATGGGTATTTTCTACCTGGCAGTCGCGCTGTTTATCGTAGTAACCCACTTCAACCTGATCCCGCAGATGTTCATTTCCATCTTCAGCAGCGCATTTGACTTTCAGGCCATCTTCGGCGGATTTACCGGATCATGTATCATGCAGGGTATCAAGAGAGGACTTTTCTCCAATGAGGCCGGCGTCGGTTCCGCCCCCAATGCGGCCGCCAGCGCCTCTGTGTCCCACCCTGTAAAGCAGGGTCTTGTACAGATGCTCTCCGTATTCATCGACACCATCGTGATCTGCTCTGCAACCTCCTTCATGCTTCTCTGCTCCGGAGTTGCACCAAGCGACGCGCTGAAGGGAATGCCCTGGGTACAGGCCGCGGCAGCGGAGACACTGGGAAGCTTTGGAACCACCTTCATCACTATCGCGCTGTTCCTCTTCGCATTCACCACACTCATCGGCAACTACTTTTATGCGGAGATGGGCCTCGGTTATCTGTGCGACAAAAAGCCGGGAAAAAAACTGCTGACTGTTTTCCGCCTTTTTGCTACTGTCGTTGTATTTGGCGGCGCCCTCATGGAGTTCTCCGTCGCATGGGCCACGGCAGACGTGATCATGGGCTTCCTTGCACTTATCAACCTGCCTGTCATCATCATACTTGGCAAGCCAGCCATCCGCTGTCTCAGAGATTATGCCAAGCAGAAAAAAGAAGGAAAAAATCCTGTCTTTAAGGCTGCTGACATTCAGCTGAAGGACAAGACAGATTTCTGGAACTAAAGACAAAACCCCGGATTTTACAGCCGTGTGAAATCCGGGGTTTTTTTCTCTGTCATCTATACAAATATTTATATTGTGTATCTGATTAAATTCATGTATAATAAATGTTAAGAAAAATACGTATGTCAAATACATAAAAAAAGGAGTGTTTCCCATGGTAAATTTATTGACAGGACCCAAAGGCAGCGGCAAGACCCAGCAGATGATCGATCTTGCAAATCAGCAGGCCAAGGCATGCAACGGAAACGTAGTATTCATCAAAAACAGCCACCGCGACACAAGCAGCGTGACGTTTGACATCCGCGTTGTATGCATGGACGATTACGAGGCTATCACGAACATTGACGAGTACATAGGCTTCCTCTACGGCATGTACAGCGCCAACCACGATGTGGAGTGCATCTTCATCGACGGCATCCTCAAGAGAGACCATATCAAAGCCGACGACATGCCCAAGTTTGTAGAGAGGCTGAAGGGGATTTCCTCCCAGTGCGGCATTGACTTCTATGTCAGCATCAGCGCAGACAAGAACGAGCTTTCAGAGGTGGACCTTACCGACTGCAAGGTATTAAACTAAAAAAAGCCGGGGAATTTATTCTGAGCGTACAAAAAAGCTTCGGAACAGTATCAGGACTGCACCGAAGCTTTTTTATATTTCTATGCTATTTCATTGTATTTCTGAGCGATGTTGAGAGCGTGGTCCCCTATCCTCTCAAAGTCTGTCAGTATCTCTGAGTAGATAATGCCTGTGTCTGCCTGACAGGTCCCCTTCTGCATCCGGTTCACCTGCCTGTCTCTGTAGTCGTCTCTCATGTCATCGATCTTCTGCTCATTCTGGGCCGTGCGCTCCAGTATGCGGTCCTTCTGTCCGTTTGTAAAATTCCCGATATCATCAAGGGTCTTCAGGCATATATCCCGCATCTTCTTCAGCTCGCCCAGGGCATCCTCCGAGAAGGTCTGCTTCCACTTTTTCAGATTCACAGCATATCCGGCAATGTTCATGGCATGGTCACCGATCCGCTCCAGATTGCTCACTACCGTGTAGTAGCCGCTGATGTTCCTCAGATCCTGGCTTGCCGACTCGGAGGACATGACGTGGACGATGTACCTGGATATCTCCACATTGAGATAGTCAATGTACTCCTCCCTCTCGCTGATCTCCTCACTCCTGCTCACATCACTTGTCAGCAGGGAGTCAAAGCTGTCCTCTATATTCTGGCGCACCATACCGGTCATACGGCCCACCTCCTGCTCTACCTGGGCCTGCACGATGGCAGCCTGCCCTACCTGGTAGCTGGTCTCAAAGGGCGTAATGTATTTGAGGCGTTTCACCTCGTCCTTCTCCTTCTCGCTCTCCGGCAGGATCCTTTCCGCCAGCCTTGCCATATAGGCTCCAAATGGCAGGAGAAGGATAGTCGTCACGATATTGAAGGTTGTATGCACGTTTGCTATCTGGGCTGCCGGATTGTCCGGAGCTGTTGTGGCCATGATATCAACAAATGGCGTAACAAGCGTGAAGACAGTAAATATAGTCGTGCCGATGATGTTGAACATCAGGTGGATGATGGTGGTCCGCTTTGCGTTTGTCCTTGTCCCGATGGAGGCCAGCACCGCCGTGATACAGGTTCCGATATTCTGTCCAAACAGGATGTACACCGCACTGTGGAGCGGAACCAGCCCCGCTGTCGCCAGCGCCTGCAGGATGCCGACCGAAGCGGAGGAGGACTGGATGATGGCTGTGAACACGGCTCCCATGGCTATGCCGGCCAGAGGGTTGGAGAAGGTGGTCATGAAGTTGATGAACACCTCCGAACTCTGAAGGGGCACCATGGCGTTTCCCATCATATCCATACCAATGAAGAGTACGCCGAACCCGGCAATGACCTCACTGATATATTTTACTTTCTCCTTCTTCACAAACATGATACAGGCCACACCGACAAAGGCAAAAAGCGGTGCCAGAGCTCCCACGTCCAGCGCGATGAGCTGCCCTGTGATGGTGGTACCGATATTGGCACCCATGATCACCCACACTGCCTGTCTCAGCGTCATAAGTCCTGAATTCACGAAGCCTACTACCATGACTGTTGTCGCCGAGGAAGACTGTATCACCGCCGTGATGATGGCTCCCGCCAGGACACCCACAAATCGGTTGGATGTCAGCTTCTCCAGAATCGTCTTCATCTTGTTTCCTGCCGCTGTCTCCAGACCGGTACTCATCATCTGCATACCGTACAGGAAAAGAGCAAGCCCCCCCAGCAGCTGCAAAACCTCAGTAATTCCCATTTCTTTTTTCCATCCTTTGTTTTTTCAATTTTTATACAAAGCCCTTCAGATGAGCGCCTCGTAGAGAAGCACCATCAGAGGCATCGTAACGATACAGAAGAGCACGGACATGACGTTTATCACACTGGCATATCTCGCATCCTTCCCGTGGATCTGTGACAGCTGGGTCACCATGACCGCCGCCGGCGCGCTCGTCGCCAGGAGCACGACCATCAGGATGTACTCCGCATCCTGATGCAGGCGCACCGCCCCGCTGAACACAAAGACCGCAATGGTGATGACCGGGAAGAAGACCAGACGCATAAAGCAGATAAAATACGGCCTTTTCTGCCGGAACACCCATCCCAGGTCCACATTTCCGATGATCATGCCCACCACCAGCATGCTGGCCGGACCGATCATGCTCCCAAAGCCATCGACACACTCACCCACAATGTAGGGCAGCTGGATGCCTGTGGCAAAGAGGATAAGCCCGATGGCAATGGCAATGATGTTGGGGTTGAGAAGTATCTTTTTCCAGTCCCTCTCCTGCCCCTGGCATATGACTGACTGCCCGTGGGTCCAGATCAGGACTGTCTGCACGATGATATAGGCGGTCGTGTAGAAGACCCACTCCTCCCCCAGAACGGCCGCCACCAGCGGCACGATCAGATTGCCCGCATTGCTGTACTCCACGGAGGCCTTTTCTATCCCGTTGAAGTGCAGCGGGCCTGCAAGGAGCCGCCCCCCGCCGATCAGGATGACGTGCACAAGGATACAGGCTCCCACCGCCAGCAGGAACCCCTTGAGCTTGTCGGTTGTAAAGTCAATCTGAAACGCATTGACGATGACGCAGGGCGAACAGATATATACCACCATATTGGAGATGATCCTGCTGTCCTCCTCTTTAAATTTTCCTGATTTCACTGTCAGAAAGCCCACCAGGCCCATGAGGAACAGGACCACGATCTGCTCTGCCAGCAGTATGCTTATCTCCATGGTGCTTTTTTCATCTCTTTTCTCCTTCGTGTCCTCTCTGTTACTGCTTGATCTCCGTGACTGTGTTGGCCGGCGAGCCCTCCTGGTATTCCAGGGTGATGCTGTCGCCCTCCTGATACCGGATGATATCCAGGCAGTCCGCCACGGACACGTCAAATACAGCATCAGAGCCTTCCACCATGACATAGTAGTGGGAGTTTCCGTCCACCACCACCTGCGCCATCCGGGTTATGACTCCGGTGACTGTCAGCTTCTCAGCCACCTCCGCCTCCTCTTCTGCTTTAATGCCATTGCTCACGAGGAGCTCACGGTAATTGTCCTGGCACTGGCTGACGCTGTCGCCTATAGCCACGATCTGGTATTTCTGCACATTGACCATGGCATACTTTTTCACCAGGCCGGCATCATCCTTCAGGGCAATAAAATAGGTGGGCTCATCCGCTATATTCAGCAGCAGCGGGAAGGTTGCCTGGTACTTGAGATTTTGTACCTGCCCCTCTGCCGAGTCCATGGCTGCCTGCTCGGTGGCGCCCTCCACCTCGTAATACTTGGTCTCCATGGTCCTCTGGTTTGCAAGGACAAACCCCACGTTGGACTGATCACCGTTGACGGAGGTCACACCCGTGTACATCCACACGTCATCGTCCATCGCAAGATAATTATATCCCTCTGTTGTCTGCAGACAGTCTCTCTGCCCCAGGATACTGTTGAAAAATCCGTGCTTCAGTGTGCCGTAGTAGTCAAAAAGGTCAACCAGAAGGTCAGCCGAGTACACTCTGTCGATCCACTGAGGCGCATCCTCCACATCACAGGTGGTCGTCTCTCCCGTGATGGCATTGCAGAGGACTACTCTTCCTACCGTCTCCCCGCCAAAAAGGCCGATATTGAATTTTTTCACCGGGGCGATCCAGTAGGGCACCCCCTCCTCGTCGATCTCAAAGCTCAGCTCTCCATAGATATAAGTGGGGTGAGCAAACCGCAGATGACGGTAGATATTCCGGTTAAAATATTCGCTCGTGGAATATTTGATCCCCTCATCCAGCTTTACAAGCTCCGTGTTCTGGCTGGCCATGTCAATGAGGATGTAAGCCGGGATCCCTTCCGACCTGTTCGTCAGCCATTTGATGGGGCTGGCGTATTTCAGCGGTGTGACTCTGACAGGACGGTCCTGGTAGTTGATCTGGCTGTAGATGTCATCCGCCTCAAACTGGGAGACCATGTCCACCATGCTCCCCATCTTCCTGTCTCCCAGGATTTCCGCTGAATCCTTGTCAAGGAGCGGGATCTTGTCAAAGGAGAGCTCCTCTATATCTTCCGCAAAATCGCCCTCCTCCACTGTCATAAGCTGCTGATATTTCTTTGCGTTGATGACAGGGGAAGATAGCAGTGTTCCGGCCAGATATACGATGCCCACACCCAGGATCAGTCCAAGGAAAAACTTCATAGGACGGGACTTTCTGATCTCCCCTCTCCCCAGCCGTTTTCTCGCGGCATAAGCAACCGCGAGGACCACCAGCAGGAAGAGAAGGAAAAACCAGGTGTCCGAAGAATGGATATTGACTGCCGGCAGCGCAATATAATAGTAGATACCTGCAAGAAGCACCAGCGCAATACCCAGAATGATCTTTTTACTCTTTTTCATAATTCCTCCTTTTTGAGGGAGTTAGAATTTCTTTCTCCACATATATGAGAATAACATCAAAAAGGGGAATATTTCAAGCCTTCCGGCCAACATATCAATACAAAATACAAATTTTGAGAACAGGGAGTAGTCCGCAAAGCTTCCCACAGGCCCTGTCAGGTTCAGTCCCGGGCCCACATTTCCAATGGTGGTCAGGACAGAACCTACATTTGTGGTAAAGTCAAAGTTGTCCAGGGACACGAGCAGGACGGAAACAACGGCAATGAAGCCGTAGGCCATCAGGTAGATGTACACGTTGTGGATCGTGTCCTCCCCCAGCTTTTTCCCGCTCAGGCGCACCACATTGACAGACTTGGGATGGGCCATCTGCTTGACCTCCTTCCAGATGCTCTTCAGGGAGATCAGAAGGCGGGACACCTTGATGCCGCCTCCTGTGGATGAAGCGCAGGCTCCCACGATCATCAGAGCCGCGAGGACACTCTGGGAGAACACGGGCCAGAGGGTGTAGTCCGCCGTAGCGTAGCCGGTGGTGGTGATGATGGAGGCCACCTGGAAGGCCGCATAGCGGAATGCCTCCAGGGCGGAGCCGTACAGGTGGCAGGTGTTGGCGGTAATGGCCGCGATAGCGCCGCCGATGATCACCAGGTAGGCTCTCAGCTCCTCGTTTGTGAAGACCGGCCTGAAAGCCCTGAGGGCCAGGAAAAAGTACAGGTTGAAATTGATGCCGAACAAGATCATAAACACAGTGATGACCCCGTCCAGGTAGGCACTGTCAAAATGTCCCACACTGTCCGCATAGTTGGAGAATCCGCCGGTGCCCGCTGTGCCGAAGGCGTGGAGCAGCGAGTCAAAAAGATCCATGCCCCCCAGCATCAAAAGAACGACGAGGACCACCGTTAGCACAAAATACATGCCGTACAGTATCTGGGCCGTCTCTCTGGCTTTGGGTACCAGCTTATCCTTCTCCGGCCCGGGCACCTCGGCTCTCATCAAATGGATGGAGCTCTGTTTGTCCAGGTTCGTCAGCACCATGACAAAGACGAGCACGCCCATGCCTCCCACCCAGTGGGTAAAGCTCCGCCAGAAAGTCATACAGTGGGGCAGCACCTCCACATCCCTCAGGATAGTGGAGCCTGTCGTTGTAAATCCGGACACAGTCTCGAAGAACGCGTCCATATAGTTTGGTATGGAGCCGGACAGGAAAAAGGGCAGGGCCCCGAAGAGGGACCAGAGTATCCAGGCCGAGGACACGATAAACAGCCCGTCTTTCCCATAAAGCCCTGGATTTTGCGGCTTTTTCAGGCCTGTCAGGAGAAAGAACACAAACAGGACCGCCGCCGTGACAACAAACCAGACCGCACAGGTCTCCCCGTAAATCAGTCCCACAAAGGCCGGGAGCAGAAGCAAAAGAGCCTCTACCCCCATCATTTTTCCAAGGATATGTAAAATCATTTTTTTGTTCATATCTGTCTACCTCTATCTGCGAAACATCTCTCTTAAGTCCTCTGTCCCGCGCTCTGTCGTGACAATGACAACACTGTCCCCCACCTGTATCCGGTCATCTCCTCCGGGAATGATGATCCTTCCCTTCCGCCCGATGCAGGCGATCAGATACTCCGGCTTTGTGGGAAGCTCTTTGAGCGGCACGTCCGTGTACTCGCACTCCTGGCGGATCAGGAACTCAAGGGCCTCCACCTTGCCCTCCACAAGACGGTACAGGGTCTCCACATTGGCGCTCTTGATGGATTTCCTCCTGGCCCGCACATAGCTCAGGATGGCATCCGCCGTCACGCTCTTGGCGGACACGATGCTGTCGATGCCCAGCCCCTCCACCATCTGCGCCCGGGAATCCTCGTTGACCTTTGCGACGATCTTCGGCACGTTCTGGGTCCTGGCAAACAGCGCCATGATAATGTTCTCCTCATCCATCCCGGTCAGCGCCACCAGTGCGTCCGCACTTTCGATCCCCTCCTCCAGGAGAAGGTCGTGGTCGGTGGCATCTCCGTGGATGATGGTTGCTTCGGGGAGGAGCTCTGTCAGCTTTTCGCACCTTGCATAGTCCTTTTCGATGATCTTCACATGCATCCTGCTATGCTGCAGCTGGTGGGCCAGGTAGTAGCTGACACCTCCCCCGCCGCAGATGAGGACGTTCTTGACCTTCCCTGTCCTCTTGCCCAGGGCGTTGAAGAAGTTCTCAAGCTCTCTGTGGGTGGCTGCAATGTGGATGCGGTCGCCCTCCTCAAGGACTGTGTCACCGTTGGGGATGAAGACCTCTTTGCCTCTGCGCACGGCACAGACAAGGATACGGATCTGGTATTTTCTGTATATATCTGCCAGGGACAGGTCCTTCAGCCTGCTGTCAGCGCGCACGCAGAATTCGACAAGCTCCACTCTTCCCTTTACAAACGTCTCCACTTTACTTGTGTCCGGAAAGAGCAGCACCCTGGCGATCTCGTGGGACACAGCCAGCTCCGGATTGACTGCCATGCTCAGATGCAGGTCCTCTTTCAGGAGTCCTATCTGACGGTAATAAACAGGATTTCTGACCCTCGCAATTGTGTGCTTTGCCCCCAGTCTCTTCGCCAGCAGACAGCTCAGCATATTGAGCTCGTCTGTGGATGCACAGGCAATGACCAGGTCAGCGTGAGGCACGTCCGCCTCCTTCTGCACCTCCACATTCGCGCCGTCACCTGTGATGCAGAAAATATCCATCCGGTTCAGCGCCTCTTTCAGCTTTCCCGCGTTCTGGTCGATCAATACGATATCATAATCCTCTTCAGACAACTGGGCGCACAGCTTATGCCCTACCTTTCCGTCGCCAATGATAACTATCTTCACCTTTTTATACCTCTTTTTCCCATATTCTCTTTAGAACTTCTGTACATTTCCGATATACAGCAACAGGATTATAGCACTTTTGTATCTGCTCTGCAATACGGAAACAGGCATGAAAAGGGCGGCATACATCACAAAAAAGTGTATGCCGCCCCGGCCTCTTTTTGTGCTATTTTCACACCTGCATTTTATCTATGATTTCGCGGAAAAGCTTCTATAGATAAGAGCGTGTTCTTATTCCTCCGCTGCCCTCTTGGCGATCTCCGCCTCCTGCACATCGTGAGGTGCCTGCTCATAGCGCGCGAAGGCGTACTCGTATGTGCCACGTCCGCCGGTCATGGAGCGGAGGGTGGTGCAGTAGCCGAACATGCCTGTCATGGGCACATCCGCCTCGATGACCTGGCGTCCGCCGCTGACCGGGTTCATGCCCAGCACCCGGCCTCTCCTCTTGTTCAGGTCCCCCATGATATCTCCTGTGTACTCGTCAGGCACAGTGACCTTCACAGACGCGATGGGCTCGAGAAGGATGGGGTCCGCCTCCAGGAACCCCTTCTTGAAGGCCTGGATGGTGGCTGTCTTAAAGGCCATCTCAGAGGAATCCACCGGATGATAGGAGCCGTCGTAGAGCACCGCCTTGACACCCACTACCGGGTAGCCGGCCAGCGGCCCCTTCTGCACGGACTCCTGGAGTCCTTTCTCCACAGCCGGGAAATAGTTTTTCGGCACAGCGCCTCCCACAACCTCCTCTGCGAATTCATAAGGCGTTTCCAGATCCCCGGAGGGCTCAAAGCGCATCTTTACATGTCCGTACTGGCCGTGTCCGCCGGTCTGCTTCTTGTACTTGGAATCCACGTCTGATTTCTTTCGGATGGTCTCCCGGAAGGCAACCTTGGGAGTCTCCAGGAGGATTTCGCATTTATATCTGGAGAACAGCTTGCTGGCTGTGATCTCCAGGTGCTGGTCTCCCATGCCGTAGAGGAGGCTCTGCCTGTTCTCACTGTCGTTGACAGCCTTCAGCGTCACATCCTCGGCCATCATCCTCTGGAGAGCCTGGGACACCTTGTCCTCATCGCCTTTATTTTTTACCACATACTTCATATATGTATAGGGCTTGGAGTAGTCTGTCTTGCTGTACACAACCTGGGTTGTCTTGGAGGAGAGGGTATCTCCCGTCTGGGTGTTCGGCAGCTTGGCGATAGCACCGATGTCACCCGCGAACATCTCGCTCACCTCCACAGGCTTGTTGCCGTTCATCGTGTAGATCTTGCCCAGCTTCACCTCTGTGTCTGATGCGGTGTTGTAGAGCGTGTCATCCCCCTTCAGCACGCCGGAGCATACTTTAATGAAGGAATATTTTCCGATAAACGGGTCTACCATGGTCTTGAACACGTAAGCACTCTTAGCGGCGGAGAAATTGTAGTCCGCCTCGAATATCTCGTTTGTCGTCCTGTTCAGGCCGGCACATTTCCTGCAGTCCGGGCTGGGGAAGAAACGGACGATATCGGACAGAAGGTTGGCAACGCCCTGGGCCTGGATGTTGGAGCCCATAGCCACCGGAACGATATCCCCGTCCATGACCTCCGTGCGCATGGCGGCCCGGATCTCCTCCACGGAGAACTCCTCGCCCGCAAAGTACCGCTCCATGAACTCCTCGCTTGTCTCCGCCACGGCCTCCAGAAGCTTTTCCCTGTAAATCTCCAGGTTGGGCTTACAGTAGTCCGGGATCTCGCACTCCTCCCTCTGACCGATGCCTGTGTAGCGGCGTCCGGCGTTCTTGATGACATTGACATAACCTACCAGCTTCTCGTTCTCGCGGATGGGCTGGAAGTGGGGTGCGATCACCTTGCCGTACCGGTCTGTGAGCTGCTGCACGACCTCGCGGAAGCTGGCATCGTCCACGTCCATCTCTGTCACATAGACCATGCGGGGCAGGTTATACTTGTCACACAGCTCCCAGGCCTTCTCCGTGCCGACCTCCACGCCGGCCTTGCCGGAAACCACGATGACCGCCGCGTCCGCCGCGCTGACTGCCTCCTCTACTTCGCCCACAAAATCAAAGTATCCCGGCGTGTCCAGGACATTGATCTTGGCTTTCTCCCACTCGATGGGCACCAGTGTCGTACTGATTGAAAATTTACGTTTCTGCTCCTCTTTATCAAAATCGCTGATGGTGTTGCCGTCCGTCACCTTTCCCATGCGGCTGATAGCACCGGAGACGTAAGCCATAGCCTCCACAAGGCTTGTCTTTCCGCTTCCCCCATGTCCCAAAAGGACCACGTTTCTGATTTCGTCCGTTCTGTAAACCTTCATATAGCTGCCTCCTTGCGTTTGTAAAATCTCATGTGTATATTGTACTAAAAATTTTCTGATTTTACAACTCTTTCATGCAAGTTTTACAAATTCAACACTCTTTTGACAACTTCTGTCAATCGTAGTAGAATTTTTACCAGACGGCCGCTTTTATACCCTGTTTTATACCTTATTATATAAGGAATATTTAAGGGACATTTTCCCACAGGGCAGGGGAAACCAGCGCGGCTGCAGCATAGAGAGAGGAATTTGACAGGACATGGATCAGAAAAAGAAAATCGGTTTTATCGGGCTTGGACTCATAGGCGGCTCCATCGCAAAGGCCATCCGGCAGTACTACCCCGACTACACCATCACAGCATTTGACAAAAACAAGGAGACGCTGGCGCTGGCCACCCAGGAGTCGGTCATCGACGTGGCAGCCACCCACATTGACGACAGCTTCCGGGGATGCAGCTGTATTTTCCTGTGCGCCCCCGTCTCCTACAACAACGCCTACTTAAAGCAGGTCTCCCAGTTCCTTGACGATGACTGCATCCTGACAGACGTGGGCAGTGTGAAGACAAGCATCCACAGGGAGGTGGAACGGATCGGGCTTGGAAAATATTTTATCGGCGGACACCCCATGGCCGGCTCGGAGAAGAGCGGCTACGCCAACTCCAAGGCCATGCTCATCGAGAACGCCTACTATATTCTTACCCCCACGGAGGAAGTGGCCCCGGAAAAGGTGTCGGCTTTTGAGACATTTATCGAAAGTCTGCGGGCCCTCCCCGTTGTGTTGGACTACCGGCAGCATGATCAGATCACCGGCACCATCAGCCATCTGCCCCACATCATCGCCGCCAGCCTGGTGTGCCTGGTGAGGGACACAGACACGAAGGACGAGCTGATGAAGCAGCTGGCAGCGGGGGGATTCAAGGATATCACGCGCATTGCCTCCTCCTCCCCCACCATGTGGCAGCATATCTGCCTGAACAACCACGAGAATATTTCCCACATACTCCAGCGCTATATTGATATGCTGACAGAGGCAAAAGCGGCAGTGGACAACGAGGACGCCCAGGCACTGTACCAGCTCTTTGACAGCTCCAGGAGCTACCGCAACTCCATCCCGGGCGGCTCCTCCGGCCCTATCAAGAAGGTGTTTGCCGTTTACTGCGACATTATCGACGAGGCAGGCGGAATTGCCACCATCGCCACCATCCTTGCGTCCAACAACATCAACATCAAGAATATAGGTATCGTGCACAACAGAGAATTTGAAGAAGGGGTTCTGCGGATCGAGTTCTACGACGACGCCTCCTCCCGGAAGGCGGCTGAGCTTCTGCAGAAATACAGGTATATCGTCTATGAGAGACAGTAGCAGGCTTATCCGCCCGGCCGGGCGTCCGCTTACCGGTGAGATCACCGTGCCCGGAGACAAGTCCATCTCCCACCGGGCTGTCATGTTTGGCTCTATTGCCAGAGGCACCACCCGCATCCGGAATTTCCTCATGGGTGCTGACTGCCTGTCCACTATTGCCTGCTTCCGTCGGCTGGGAGTGGAGATTGATGTGGAGGCAGCCGCAGGACAGGTAACTGTCCACGGAAACGGACTTCGGGGGCTGCAAGGGCCGAAAGGGCTGCAGGGAGCGGGCAGTCTGCATGGCGGCCCGCAGCGCGCCGGCGTGCTTCCGGGGACAGCGGTATTGGACACAGGGAACAGCGGTACAACCACCAGACTCATCTCCGGTATCCTGGCAGGGCAGGATTTCCCCTCCCTCCTCTCCGGTGACACCTCCTTAAACACCCGCCCCATGAAACGGATCATGGATCCCCTCTCCCGGATGGGAGCTCGGATACACAGCGTAAACGGAAACGGATGCGCCCCCCTCGCCATTGAGCCCGGGCAGCTGCACGGCATCCAGTACACCACAAAGGTGGCCTCCGCTCAGGTAAAATCTTCCATCCTGCTGGCAGGGCTCTATGCGGACTCCTCAACCTCTGTGACCGAGCCCGCCCTGTCCAGGAACCACACAGAGCTGATGCTGAAGGGCTTCGGCGCGGACGTTTCTTCTATTATAAAAGAGGACGGCACGGCCACCGCGTCCATTGCACCCTGCAGGGAGCTGTATGCCCAGGATATCATAGTGCCCGGGGATATCTCCTCCGCCGCCTACTTTATCGCTGCCGCCCTCCTGGTGTCGGGCTCCAGCCTGCTCATTAAAAACGTGGGCATCAATCCCACCCGTGCCGGCTTCCTGTCCGTCTGCCGCAGCATGGGCGGGGATATCACTCTCCTGAACGAGCGCCAGGCCGGCGGCGAGCCGTCCGCGGACCTTCTCGTAAGGCACAGCTCCCTCCACGGCGTCACCATAGAGGGCGGCCTGATCCCCACCCTCATTGACGAGCTGCCCATGGCTGCAGTCCTGGCCGCCTTTGCCGAGGGGACCACCGTGATCCGGGACGCGGCGGAGCTGAAGGTAAAGGAGAGCGACCGCATCGCTACCGTCACCGCCAACCTGCGGGCCATGGGCTGTGACGTCACTCCCACAGACGACGGCATGGTCGTCCGTGGCGGCAGTCCCCTTCACGGCGCTGTCCTCGACAGCTACATGGACCACCGCATCGCCATGTCCTTCGCCGTGGCGGGCCTCGCCGCCGGCGGCGAGACCCGCATCAGGCACGCCAATTGTGTAGACATTTCCTTCCCCGGGTTCTACAATTATTTCAACTAACGCAATTGCGGACGTAATACTTTTAAAAAGTATTACGTCCGCAATGACATTATTGATGTACCATTGTTTCAATTGTCTAGTAATATTTGACTTTTACAGTCTTTCCCAGCTTCTGGGCACAGTCCTTCAGCTGCTCCACCAGATTCATCCTGACGCTCAGGTCAAAGGGCAGGTTGGAGTTCTGGTGTGCCGGGTTGAGGGCTTTCCCCACAAAGAGGTGCAGGTCCGTACATTCCTCGATAATGAGCTTGGCCAGCTTCGAGGCCCCGTTTTGCGCATCCAGCTCATTGAAAAACTCCTCATCAAATTCCTCCTGCTCGTATTTCTTCAGGATACCGAGGGCTTTCCCCAGGGTGATCACTCCCTCTGTCACCAGATCCAGCCCCTCGATGGAGGCCGTGGGCGGAACTGACGGGTCCGCATAGTCCACAGAGGTAACGATCTCCTTTTTCAGGACGCGGGCAGCGATATTGGCGCTGGTCCCGCCGCAGACCACCTTTTTTCCTTCGCTCTTCATAAAGTCGCAGATCAGCTGCTCATCATCCTCCTTGTTGGTGGGCGGCCCGGTGAAAATGTTGACCACCTGTCTCTCGATGACCCTGACCACGGCCACCGTGGTGTCGTCCCCGGGCTTTTCCCCGTACAGGTCATAGCAGGCCTGGGACAGCATAGCCGCAAGCCGGGAGGCGGAGAGAGTCTCTTTTGTGCACTTCAGGGTGTACTGGGCCATATCCTTCCAGGTCCATCCAAAGTTGAGCAGTTCCCCCACCCCGGCGTAGATCACGCCGTCACTCATGAGGACAAAGCAGTCGTTGATCTTCACCTGGAACCGATACTCCCGTATCTTCTTATCCTCGATGAAACGCTCCTCATAGGGGTAGTCCACGATCGTCTTATCCCGCACAAAGACGCAGGAAGGATTGTCAAATTCCACAAGATAGGCATTGCCATCGTGGAATATCTGGAGGATGCTGAAGGTGGCGTAGGCCACCTGACGCACCTGGCAGATGGGCAGCGTCCGGGCAATGGTCTCCACGCAGGACTCAATGGCAGCCCCGTTCAAAAACATGGTCCCCAGTATCTTGGACGTGAGGGTGGCCAGTATGTTGGCCTTCACGCCGCTCCCCATGCCGTCCGCCAGTATCACGATATCCGCATCCTCTGTGTGCAGCACCTCCACCTTGTCACCGCACAGCTCTTCATTATGCTTATTCAGGCTTTTCCATGAAATATCCAGGCAAACGCTCATATCAATCTTCCTCTTCAAACAAAATGGAGTCCCTCAGCTTGGACAGAGTCACCTTGGTCTCCGCGGTAGTCTCTCCCAGGAGCCCCGCAATCTCCTGCGCCACCATCATCTGCTTGTCAATGACCTTCTGGGCCATCTCCACAGTCTCCATTTTCAGGTGGTAATGCTGCTCCTTCGCCTTCTCTTCCTTTGAGACATCCTGGTAGGTGACAAGGACAGACTCCAGACGGTCTATATAAATAATGCTCTCCACCACGGGCAGGCCATTGGGCTCCAGGCGGACCTTCTTCCGGATGATGGGCTCTCTTGTATCCAGCACCCTGTCGATATCCTCCGATTCGATAAACTCGAATATGTACCGCTCCAGAGCCTCCTCCCTGGAGACCTCCAGGAGCTTCAGCGCTTTTTTATTGCACTCTCTTATCCGCATCTGGCTGTCCACGATAAGGATCATGCTGGGCGTCACATCCATGACAACATTGGACATGGACTCAGCCTGGGCCACGGCATTGGGAAGGCACATGCCAATCTCCGCCTTCTTCTGAAAAACAGCGGTGGCCTTGGCGCGGCAGCTGGGATAACCGCAGGCACCGCAGTTGAGCTCGTCTGACTTCGTGTATTTCCCCATCGCCCGGAGCACGTCCTCCATCTGCTCCTCCGTGGGCACCGGGTCCTCCACTCGCCGGTCCGCAAAGGTCTTATGCATATCCACATTTGCTCCGTCAATGTCCTCCGCCGGCCCTCTTTTTACCGCATGTCTCTCCACATCCATCTTGGCCCGCACAGCAGAACGGTTCCACTTATCCGAGGCAGGTCCCTTGATGCAGCCGCCCTCGCACACATTCACCTCAAAAAAGCAATTCTTTATCTCCCCTTTTTTCAATTCCTCGAAAAGCTCCATGCAGGCGTTCAGGCCATCCACCGCCACCTTGTAGTAGCGTCCCTGACCCTCGCGAGGCGCTCCCGGTCCAGCCAGCACAGAGTGGATGATGCCCCCGCCGACCGGATAGAGCTGATTGACCATAGGGCAGGGATTGGCCAGGGCCTCGTCCTCACACTCGGACACGTGGATACCGGCCATCTTCCACCACTGTACCACTTCCTCAAAGGTCAGGATGGCATCCACCGCTCCGCTCACCCGCTCGTCTCCGACAGCCTCTGCCTTTTTTGCGATACAGGGGCCAAGGAAGACCACCTTTACATCCTCCCCGTAAATCTGCCGTATCAGTCGTCCGTGCGCGATCATGGGGGACACCACCGGAGCCATCAGGGGCACGAGCTCCGGGTAGTATTTCTCTATCAGGTCGTTGACGCTGGGACAGCAGGTAGTGATGATATTGGGCATCTCCCCTGCCTGCAGCAGCTTCTGGTACTCAGCCGTCACAAGGGCCGCCCCTTCCGCCGTCTCCCTGACCGCATAAAATCCCAGCTTTTTGAGAGCCGCGACAACCTGCCCCGGCCGGTCATACTCCAGCACTCCCAGGTAGGAGGGGGCAAGGGAGATGATCACTTTCATTCCCTGGCGCAGGTATCCTCTCACCCTGTCTATGTCGCTGGCAAATTTTTTGGCGTTCTGGGGACAGACTTCCAGGCAGTGACCGCAGTTGATGCAGTGATCCTTCATGATGTGGGCCTGCTCATTCTGCACGGAAATCGCCTTCACCTCACAGTGCCGCACACATTTATAACAATGGCGGCAGCTTGCATCTTTAAAATCTATAACTCTCACTTTTGCCCTCCTCCCGCAATGCTCTCACTCATATTTATGCATATTATATCATTCCCGACACAGGCAGGGCAACGAAAAAAGGCTGAAATCTCTCCCTATACAGGGCTTGTTTTTATACAGAAGAGGACGTACAATATAAGTATTACATAAGAGGGAGGGGAGACGGTATTTTCCGCGCAAAATACCGCCTTATACAGAGGAAATGTCCGAATTTGAAAATCACAGAAAAAAGGCCCGGGAAATGCAGCAGGTCCAGGAAGCCAGAGAACAGGCTGCCCAGGAGGTGCGGCGCTCCAGGAGACATTCCCGGAGGAAAAATGACCAGAAGTTCTTTCTATTTGTCTTCACCGCCATCATCCTTGGCATCGTGGCCGCCGCTCTTTTGTCTGTCTTTTTCCCTTCAGGAGAAAAGACACCAGCCAAGCCGAAGGCCCAGCCCGTCAGCGCCCAGACACAGGCCTACACGCCGTCCACCGCTACCTGGACGGCTGCGGGAGATATCGTCTTTCACCTGCCCTTTCTGGAGTCCGGGGTGTATCTGAATCCTTCAGATGGCACCTATGATTACACTTCTATTTTTGACCACTGCCGTCCTCTCCTTGAGACAGCTGATTTCTCCACTGTCACCATGGAGACCTCCCTCGCCGGGGAGGAGGCCGGATACAGCGGCTACCCCATGTTCAAGGCCCCGGATGCGCTGGCCGACGCAATGGCGGGGGGCGGATTTGACATGGTCAACCTGGCCAGCAACCATGTGTACGACGGACTGGATGCGGGGCTTACCCGCACCATGGAGATCCTGAGCCAGAAAAATCTCCAGTACATGGGCACCCGTCCGGACTCAGACCACAAAAAATATAACGTAGTCGATGTAAATGGCATCAAGGTGGGAGTTCTCAGCTATGTGTACGAGACCACGGCCGAGAGCGGATCCAAGTCCATCAACGGCATCCCTCTCTCCGACACGATCGCTCCCCTCATCAATTCCTTCGACCCAGGCAATCCGGAGGCATTCTACAGCGAGGTGGAAGCCTCCCTGGCAGCTATGAAGGAGGAGGGCGTCCAGTACACCATTGCCTACATGCACTGGGGCATCGAGTACCAGACCCAGCAGTCCCAGGAGCAGACGGATATGGCCCAGCGGCTCTGCGACATGGGCATTGACACCCTCATCGGCAGCCACCCCCACGTGATCCAGCCGGTGGATGTCCTCACCTCCTCGGATGGGGAACACCAGATGCTCTGCTGCTATGCCGTTGGAAATTTTCTCTCCAACCAGCGCAGCGAATACATGCAGGCTGAGATGCCCACCGGCGAGACGGAGGACAGCTATCTGCTGACACTGACCCTGTCCAGCGACAAAAAGGGAAAGGTCACTCTCACAGACGCAGTCTTCACTCCCATGTGGACATACCGGTATGAGACTGACGCCGGCGCTGCCTTCGCAGTCCTCCCGGTAAACGACACCGCCTCCCTGGAGGAGTCCACCGGCCTTTCCGGCATCAAAGCGGAGGCGGATGAGTCCGCCGCCAGGACCCAGGCTATCATCGGGGCAGGCGTGGAGAAGGTAAAAGCAGCGCTGCCGCTGAAATCCGCCATATAGTCATATAGAAAAAGATGCACCTTCCGCAGAGGATATACCTCCCAAATACGGCCGTGCATCTTTTTTTCCGCCCTTTTATTTTACGATTTTCAGAATATCCTCCACCTTTTCCGCCAGGTAGTCTGCCCCGGCCTGCAAAAGCTCCTCCCTGCTGCCATATCCGTAGAGGACGCCCAGGCTGTCCACACCGTTTGCCCTGGCACCCTCGATATCATGGCGGCGGTCTCCCACCATGAGCACCTGTCCCGGGTCTGTGATACCGCAGGACTCCATCGCATAGGCGATAACCTCTTCCTTTTTCACCCTTGTCTCGTCCAGGGTCGCCCCCGCCGCATAGGTGAAATAAGAAGTCAGATGAAAATGATCCAGTATTTCGCGGGCAAAGGGCTCCGGCTTTGACGTGGCCAGCACCAGCGTCTTCCCCCTCCGTTTCAGCTCCGCCAGCAGCTCCTCCATGCCGTCATAGACCTTGTTCTCGAAAATCCCTCTGTCTTTATAGTACTCCCTGTACAGAGAGATCCCTCTCCTTGCCTCCTCCGGCGTAAAGCCATAGAAATCCCGGAAGGACTCCGCAAGGGGCGGCCCGATAAACCGGTACAGCTTTGTCCGGTCTGTCTCCTCGATCCCAAAGCCCTTCAGGGCGTACATGACGGAGCCTGTGATGCCAAGCCCCGGGTCTGTCACCGTGCCGTCAAGGTCAAATAAAATGTATTTGTATTCTTTCATTTTCTTCCTCCTGCTTATCCCTTGCTCTCTCTGCCGCAGCCAGGCCTCCCTCCAGGCGTCAGAGACGCTTCTTCCTGTATTCCCTGGGCGGCATATGGAACCGCTCCTGGAACACTCTGTTAAATGTCCTCATACTCGTAAATCCCGCACTCATGGCAATATCCGTGATGGAGCCCTCTGCGCTCTGCAGGAGCGCCAGCGCCTGATTCAGCCGCAGTTCATTTAGATACTGGTTGAAATTCGTGTGGAAGATGCGGGAAAAGACACGGGATAGGGCAAAGGGGCTGTATCCCAGATCCCGGGACATCCTGGTGAGGGACAGCTCCTCCTCCCCGTAGTGCTCCGCCATATAGACCACTACGTCGTACACGATATCATGTCCCGGCTGCTCTTCTCGCCTTCGCAGCTCCAGAAAAGGCAGCGTTCTTGCCAGGATCACCTGCGTGAAGGCCTGCCGCAGCACAGTCTTCTGCGGCTCCTCCTGCTCCCCCGTTTCTTTCTGGTGTTCATCCCGAATACCGTCCATCTCCCGCAGACGCTCCAGTGCATAGGGGATGTCCGGATGGACGCGCTCCAACGGGATGACCGGCGCCAGAGGCCGATGGGTCAGCAGCTGCTCTGAAAAGCGGCCCGCGAAAGAGGGCGGCACCAGAAAATAGATGGCCCTGGACTCCTCCTGGCTGAACACCTGGTAGTGGTGGATCACATTGGGGAAAACAATCCCGAAATCTCCCGTCTCCATGTGACATAGCGTCTCCCCCACGCCCAGCTCCAGCGTCCCCCTTGTCACATAGATACATTCCATGGACTTGTGGATGTGGGGCGGATAGTGGACAGACTCCTTTTCATAGATCTCCATCTGGTCTTCTTTTAGCTCGTAGAAAAAATGCATCAAAACCTCCCTGCAAGATTTGGCTGATTTATCTCCTCTTTTGACAAGAATTATATCCCCTGCCACACTATAATGCAATTGAAAATAAAGAGGAGGTGCCAGATATGATCAGAAGATTTAGCAATTTCTTAAGAGACTCTTTTGAGACATATATGCAGATTTACACAAGAGATTTCTTCTAAAAATGGCATAAAAGACAATGAGACAAATGCAGGATAAAAAGCAGGCGACTGTCACTGACCTTCACCGTTCCCGGTGTCCGGTCTTAGACAGCTGCCTGCTTTTATGCTCCGCCCTTTTGCAAGAAGCCCTGCTGGTTTCCGGTCTCTGCCCAGCAAATACGAGGGAGCCGCTTATCTGTCCCCGTCCTTCA
Source organism: Lachnoclostridium sp. An118 (assembly GCF_002160985.1). GTDB lineage: Bacteria > Bacillota > Clostridia > Lachnospirales > Lachnospiraceae > Claveliimonas > Claveliimonas stercoravium. The sequence goes on from NZ_NFLQ01000005.1 coordinate 68,471, forward strand.
GCCACTTCTCCACTATATCGGTCTTTTCTCCAACAGCCTGGGCAATCTGCTCCACGGTCATACCCATTTTCGACATATTGATAGCTATATCCCGCCGGCCTTCCTGCCAGCCTTCCTCCCAGGCCTCTTCTCGCTCCTGCCTTATATGCCTCGCCTGATCATACTCGTATATGTTCATCCTCTTTGCCTCCGCTCGATATTTCCTCAAAAACTCTTCAAGGATCCCCTCCCGGATACATTCCGTGATGGTGCACTCCACCGCCTCCAGCTCCAGCTTATGCTCTTCTTCCTCCACCTGGTACAGGTCCGACAGCTTTAGTATCCGCCTGTCAGGCTGTTTCTCTTCCCCGTTGTAGAAGATGATAAACTGAGGCGGCGGAAGCATTACCTTTTTCCTTCCATACAGGTTTTCACTTTTCGTCAGGTCCGCGTAAAGGTCTGCCAGATACAAAAGCATCCGCAGCGGAAGGTTGGGGCTGTAGGTGGACTGGTGCTCGTACAGGGAGAGCCGGGAGTCGATCACAAAGGACAGGTCATTTTTGATGGCCATGTAGATGACGTTCTCCAGTGTGTTGACGTTCAACGCTCCGGGATCCTTATACTGTTTTCCGCTTACCGCATTATAGAGTCCCAGCAGTTCCTTCTTGTCGCTGAACAGCATGGTAAAAAGCGAAGAAAAGCATTGAGATTTCTTTTAGATCTTCTTATCAGACTTGCAGACACGGCAGACGCCGCAAAAGAAAAAAACTGCCAGAAATATAATGCTTTGTATTTATCATAGCACACATCTCAGACAGTTTCCATAAGTTTTTTCTAGTATTTCGTATCCCTTTTAAGCTTGGAGCAGATAAGGGCACCTGTCCCCGCTTCTTCTCCTCATAAGGAATGCAAGCACTGCATTTGCAGCCACACAGCCTATCATGCATCCCAGTGAGTTGTGCATGATATCATCCAGCTCAAAAAGTCCCCTCCTGAAGATATACTGGCTCACTTCGATCGTCCCCGACAAGAGCAGGCCCACTGCCAGCGCTGCCGCCGGCCTCACCCTGCGCCCCGCTGCCACAGGCAGCAGAAATCCCACCGGGGCGAGCATGACGCAGTTCAAAAGGATCTGCTCCAGCATCGCCATATCCCGGCCCGCCAGCATCTCTCTCCACGACCAGAAAAGAGTCAGCTCACACTGCCGGTCTGTCACACCCCTTGTAAATACGGTGGAGCCAAACACCAGCACTGTGTAGATAAGTGCAGCCAGCGTTCCCACCGCCTGGGTCTTCTTTATCCTGCGCATCCCTGCCGCCGCCAGGAGCAGGAGCGCCACGGCGATGATCACGCTCCCGAAAAACATGACCTCCCTCTCTGACCAGGGACGGCTGTGGATCGCTATGATCTGATATATAAACATAGGCATGCCTCCTTTTCCCTCTGTAAGCATGTGTCTGTATCACCTGTTTGAGACCTCATACTATATGTTTTTGACGGATACGTCAAGGAATACCGGCTTATGTTTTTATTAATTTTCCTTAAACATCTCTTGTCCATTTGCTTTGGGCTGTCCTTGGGAAAAGCTGGTGAAGCGGGAAGAAAACCGCACCGGCTCTCTTCCCGCTTCTTTATATTATATCACATTAGGAGGTGTCTCTTGTCTGTCCTATCGCCCTATCCGTTAATAGTCCTCTTCACATAGGTGGTGTGCAGATACTCGTGGGCCTTGTGGCTGCCCGGCTCTCCTAAATACTCCTCGTAGAGCTTCTTGATGGCCGGGTTCTCGTGAGACTTGCGGATAGCCTTGGCCTCGTCATTGCGGTACAGGACGCCGGCGCGGATGGCCCGCACGTCTGTGAAATTCCTCACTTCGCCGGATACCTGGGGCTGGCCGCCGCCGTTGACACAGCCGCCGGGACAGCCCATGATCTCGATGAAGTGGTACTGAACCTCACCGGATTTCACCTTGTTGAGGAGTGTTCTGGCGTTGGCAAGTCCGGAGGCAACTGCCACCCTGATATCCATGCCAGCCACATTGTAGGAGGCCTCCTTCACGCCCTCTGTCCCGCGCACATCCGTGAAGTCCAGCTTTGCCAGCTCCTCGCCGGTGAGGGTCTCCACCGCCGTCCGCAGGGCCGCCTCCATGACGCCGCCGGTAGCTCCGAAGATGACAGCGGCTCCCGTGGACTCTCCCATGGGATCGTCAAATTTCTCATCCGGAAGGTCTGTGAAGGAGATGCCGCACCGGCGTATCAGCCTTGCCAGCTCGCGGGTGGTGATGGCAATATCCACATCCGGCACGCCGGCCGCGCTCTGGTCTTCTCTTCCGATCTCAAACTTCTTGGCCGTGCAGGGCATAACGCTGACAGACACGATCTTTGCCGGGTCAATGCCCTCCTTCTCGGCAAAGTAGGTCTTCAGCATAGCGCCGAACATCTGCTGGGGCGACTTGCAGCTCGACAGATTCTCGGTCATATCCGGGAAATAGTGCTCGCAGTACTTGATCCAACCCGGTGAGCAGGATGTGATGAGAGGCAGCACGCCGCCATTCTGTATCCTCTGCAGAAGCTCTGTGGCCTCCTCCATGATGGTCAGGTCTGCCGCCCAGTCCGTGTCGAACACCTTGTCAAATCCGATGCGCCGCAGGGCTGCCGCCATCTTTCCTTCCACGTCAGTTCCCATGGGGTAGTCGAACTCCTCTCCCAGGCCGGCTCTGACGGACGGGGCCGTCTGCACCACCACATATTTGTCGGGATCTGCGATGGCCTCCAGTATCTGGTCTGTGTAGTCCTTCTCGTAGAGAGCGCCCGTGGGACAGACAGCGATGCACTGTCCGCAGGAGACGCAGCTGGTCTGGCCAAGGCCCATGTCAAAGGCTGAGCCGATAAAGGTGGCAAAACCTCTGTTGTTGGGGCCAATGACACCGATACCCTGGGTCTTCTCGCACACAGCCACGCAGCGGCGGCAAAGGATACACTTGTTGTTGTCCCGGATCATGTGGGCCGCAGAGGTGTCCAGCTCGTAGTGGTTGGACTCTCCCTGGAAATAATCTTCATCGTCAACGCCGTACTCCCGGCAGAGCTGCTGCAGTTCGCAGTTGCCGCTGCGCACGCAGGAGAGGCATTTTTTGTCGTGGTTGGAAAGCAGGAGCTGCAGGGTCCGCCTTCTTGACTTTATGAGCCTGGGCGTGTTGGTCCACACCTCCATCCCTTCATTGATGGGATAGACACAGGCCGCCACCAGGTTCTTGGCTCCCTTGACCTCCACCACGCACATACGGCAGGCGCCGATTTCATTGATTTCTTTCAGATAGCACAGGGTCGGGATCCGGATCCCCGCCAGGTGCGCCGCTTCGAGAATGGTGGAACCAGCCGGAGCGGATACTTCTAAACCGTTTATCTTTAAGTTGATGTTCTCCATATTCTCCATCCTCCATTATTCTTTGTAGATCGCGCCAAAGCGGCATTTCTCCATGCAGGCGCCGCATTTTACACATTTGTCCTGGTTGATCACATGAGGCTCTCTCACCTTGCCCTCGATGGCCTCGTTGGGGCAGGTGCGGGCACAGAGCGTACATCCGCGGCACTTGTCCGCATCGATCCGGTACTGCAGGAGGTCCTTGCACACGCCCGCCGGACATTTCTTATCTACAATGTGGGCAATGTACTCATCCCGGAAATACCGCAGGGTGGACAGGACCGGGTTGGGTGCTGTCTGTCCCAGAGCGCAGAGGGAACCTGATTTCAGATGCTCTGCCAGCTCCTCCAGACGGTCCAGGTCCTCCATGGTACCCTGTCCCTTTGTGATCTTCTCCAGGATTTCCAGCATCCTCCTTGTGCCCACCCGGCAGGGTGTACATTTGCCGCAGGATTCATCTACCGTGAACTCCAGGAAGAACTTGGCGATGTCCACCATACAGGTGTCCTCATCCATGACGATGAGTCCGCCGGATCCCATCATGGAGCCGATGGCGATCAGATTGTCATAGTCTATAGGCACGTCAAAGTGCTCTGCCGGGATACATCCGCCGGAGGGGCCGCCGGTCTGGGCTGCCTTGAATTTCTTTCCCTTGGGGATGCCCCCGCCGATCTCCTCCACGATCTCCCGCAGGGTGGTACCCATGGGGATTTCCACCAGTCCTGTATTGTTGACCTTTCCGCCCAGGGCAAAGACCTTGGTGCCCTTGGACTTCTCGGTTCCCATGGAGGCGAACCACTCAGGTCCGTTGAGGATGATCTGGGGAATGTTGGCAAGCGTCTCTACGTTATTTAAGATGGTGGGTTTCTGGAACAGGCCTTTCAGCGCCGGGAAAGGCGGACGGGGACGGGGCTCGCCCCTGTTGCCCTCGATGGATGTCATAAGGGCTGTCTCCTCGCCGCAGACAAAGGCTCCCGCACCCAGGCGCAGTTCAATGTCAAAGTCAAACCCTGTCCCGAAAATATCTTTGCCGAGAAGCCCGTACTCTCTTGCCTGGCCGATGGCAATGTTCAGTCTCTCTACCGCGATGGGGTACTCTGCCCGGACGTAAATGTAACCCTGGGAGGCGCCGATGGCGTAGCCCGCGATGGCCATGGCCTCCAGCACCACGTGGGGGTCTCCCTCCAGCACGGAGCGGTCCATGAATGCTCCCGGGTCGCCCTCATCGGCGTTACAACAGACATATTTCTGGTCCGCCTCGTTGGCGGCGGCGAACTTCCACTTCAGTCCCGTGGGGAAGCCGGCTCCTCCTCTTCCTCGCAGGCCGCTGTCCAGAAGGATCTGGATCACGTCCTGGGGCTTCATCTCTGTGAGCACCTTCCCCAGCGCCTCGTATCCGCCGGTACCGATGTACTCCTCAATATTTTCCGGGTTGATGACGCCGCAGTTGCGCAGGGCGATACGATGCTGCTTTTTGTAGAATTTTGTCTCCTGGAGCGGCAGCACCTCCGCGCCTTTGACTGTCTCATCATAGAGGAGACGCTTAACTACTCTTCCTTTTAAGAGGTGTTCGGACACGATTTCCGGGATATCCTCTTCTTTTACCATGGAATAGAAGGCCCCTTCCGGGTACACGATCATGATGGGACCCAAAGCGCACAGGCCGAAGCAGCCTGTCTTTACCACGCCGACTTCATTTTCCAGTCCCTGCTTTCTTATCTCTTCTTCCAGTCTGTCTCTGATCTTCTGGCTGCCCGAGGAGGTACATCCGGTTCCTCCACAGACCAGTACATGTGAACGATACATAGCTGCAACCTCCTTCTACTCTTTTCCGAGCTGCTCTGCGGCGAGGGTGTACTTGGTCACCACCTGGCCGCCTTTTAAGTGCAGGCGGAACACCTCCATCGCCTTCTCGGGTGTCATTTTCACGTAAGTTACCTTCTCCCTGCCCGGCTCCATGACCTCCACAATGGGCTCATACTGGCACAGGCCGATGCACCCTGTCTGGGTGACATTGATATTGTTCAGCCCCTCCTCCTGCACAGCGTCAGCAAGGGCCGTGAGTACAGGGCGGGCGCCGCTTGCGATGCCGCAGGTGGCCATTCCCACCACCACCCTGGTCTGGGTGGCGTCCTCGGAGCGGAAGCCTACTTTTCCCTGCATCTTCTCTCGTATGGCACGTAATTCTTCAAGAGATTTCATATCCTTCCTCCAATCTTTCTTTTTCCTATAACGCACTGCCGCTGTCCACCTCCCTCCGGTTCTCATCCAGGTATTCCTTCAGGAACCTGGACACCTCCGGCGAGCTCAGCGGCACATTTCCAAGTATTTCCCTCATCTCCCGGGTATCCAGCGTGAATGCGCGTCCGTCCCGGGCGTATCTGTAGTAAAGATCCATCTCCTCATGGCAGGTGACAAGTGTATGTATGGTGGCTGTCATATCTCCCAGGGGCATCCTGTCGATGCTATCGAGGACAAACACCGCCTTTGTCACTGTCCCCTCCCCCTCCTTTGACCGGATGGAAAAGCTTCCTCCTGTGGCCAGGGCCGCCTGCTTGAAAAAGGGAATGCCAAGCCCCACCTTCCGGGTATTCCTGGTGGTAAAAAAGGGATCTTCCACTTTTGCAAGCTGTTCCTCTGACATGCCGCAGCCGTTGTCCGCTATTGTAACGGAGAGGGTATTTTCAGCCGTGTCAGCCAGCACTTCGATCCTTACCAGGGTCGCGCCTGCCCGGACGGAATTCTCCGCCACGTCCAGGATATGAAGGGATATCTCCGGCAGCATGGCTATTCGTATTTGGCCAGGATGTCGTCGATATCATCCACCTTCAGCCTGCCGTAGACCTCATCGTTGATGGTCATGACCGGAGCCAGGCCGCAGGCGCCGATACAGCGGCACGCATCCAGTGAAAATTTTCCGTCGGGTGTACACTCCCCGCCCACAATGCCAAGCTTCTCCATCAGCTTGTTGTAGATGTCTCCGGAGCCCTTCACGTAGCATGCCGTGCCAAGACAGACAGAAATCTGATATCTGCCCTTGGGGCTTAGAGTAAACTGTGAATAAAATGTCACAACTCCGTAGATTTTCTCCAGGGGAATCCCCGTCTCATCGGAAATGATCTTCTGCACTTCTATGGGAAGATAACCGTATATCTCCTGAGCCTTCTGCAGAATAGGCATGAGGGCGCCCTTCTCATCTTTCATGCCGCGGATGACAGCAAGAAGCGCCTCTTCCTGCTCTTTCGTTCCCCGGAACGGAACGGTCGACTTCGTAGAAACCATCTGTAAACCTCCTTGTTCTCAATTTTTGTCTGAAAATTACTTTGTCTTTCACTCTTCAATCATTCTATCACAGACTTTTCTAAATATCTACAATTATCTCTCCTGTTTTTTAGTGATTATAACTTTTCTACGTCTATTTTTTCACATTATATGTTAAAAAATGCACAATATTGTTCTTCAATTTTTATCTATTTTATACAAATTGCCTTGATTTGACTATTTTCTGATGCTATACTCTCATTATACTCATTGTTTCATATTTTATATTTTTTTACTTTGTTTGCAGTATTTTCACAGGAGGTTTCCATGGTAATCAGAGAAATCAAAGCCCTTCTGGATGCACAGGTCCTGTCCGGGGAACAGATGCTGGACCATGAGGTGGAGGAGGCCTTTGCCTCGGACATGATGAGCGATGTGCTGGCCTTTGCAAATCCACACTGCGTCCTTCTCACCGGTCTGTGCAATCCACAGGTCATCCGCACTGCCGAAATGCTGGATGTGTCCTGCATCGTCTTTGTGCGGGGCAAGCCCCTGGACAGCGAGATCCTGAATCTGGCAAGAGCAAGGGAGATGTGCGTCCTGCACACAGAAAAAGGAATGTATACAACCTGCGGCATTCTGTACAGCAGCGGGCTGTAATGCCGGCCCTGCCGGCTTCAAGGAGGTAATCAAAACATGAGCGAATGTCTGACATTTGAATATCAGGTCCCCGGCGATGATTTCACCCGCGCCGGCGAGGCCAGCAGCAGTGTAAAGAATAAGCTCAAGATGATGGGCGTGGACAGCGGTGCCATCCGCAGAGTTGCCATCGCCATGTACGAGGGGGAGATCAACATGGTCATCCATGCGGGAGGCGGCGCCATCAAGGTCATGGTCACTGACGACAATATCCGGATCATACTGGCGGACACAGGCCCCGGCATCCCGGATGTGGAAAAAGCCATGCAGCTGGGCTACTCCACCGCCCCGGAGGAGGTCCGTTCCCTGGGCTTTGGCGCAGGCATGGGTCTGCCCAACATGAAGAAATATTCAGACAATATGCAGATCGACACAGAGGTGGGGGTGGGGACCACTGTGACTATGGACATACATCTGTAGGCGTATCTGCCCTGTAAAGGAGGACATCTTTTGGATAAATTCATACATTCTGTCAAACTGGATAAAGATGCCTGCACAGGCTGCATCAACTGTATCAAATACTGCCCCACCCAGGCCATCCGGGTACACGGCGGAAAGGCCTCCATCAAGCCCCAGTTCTGCGTGGACTGCGGCCGGTGTATCCGGTACTGTCCCCACCACGCCAAGATCGCGGAGTCGGACTCTCTGGATGAGATGCATGATTATAAATACACGGTTGCTCTTCCCGCCCCCTCCCTCTACGCCCAGTTCAACAATCTGACCAACGTGGACATTGTCCTCAACGCCCTACTCTCCATGGGCTTTGACGATGTCTTTGAGGTGAGCGCCGCGGCGGAGCTGGTGTCTGAGATGACCCGCTCCTACATAGAAGAGCACAGAGACGAGGCTCCCTTTATCAGCAGCGCCTGTCCCACCATCGTGCGCATCATCCGGGTCCGCTTTCCCACCCTGATCCCCCGGCTCCTTCCCATCCGGCCCCCGGTGGAGATCGCGGCACAGATTGCCAGAAAGCTTGCCATGGAGAGGACCGGACTTCCCTCCTCGGACATCGGGATCTTCTTCATCTCTCCCTGTCCCTCCAAGGTCACTTACGCCAAGGCTCCCCTGGGCATTGAGAAAAGCCAGATAGACAAGGTAGTTGCCATCAAGGATGTGTACCCAATCCTCCTGTCCCACATGACCCAGGACGAGTCGGAGCTGCGCCCCCTCTCCACCTCCGGCCGCATCGGCATCGGCTGGAGCAACAGCGGAGGTGAGGCGGCCGGTCTCATAACGGACAATTACCTGGCAGCTGACGGCATCATGAACGTACTGCGGGTGCTCAGCGATCTGGAGGACGAAAAATTCCACGGCCTTTTGTTCGTGGAGCTGAACGCCTGCAACGGAGGCTGCGTGGGCGGACCTCTGACTGTGGAAAACCCCTACGTGGCCACTGCCAAGACAAAGCGGCTCCACCGGTATCTGCCCGTCTCCGGCACCCATATGGAAGCCTGCCCGGATGTGGACTATCTGTGGGAAGATTATGTGGAGTATGAGCCGGTCTTCCGCCTTGGGAGCAATTTCCGCGAAAGCTTTGAGATGATGGGTATGGTGGAGGACCTGACAGAGCAGCTTCCCGGCCTGGACTGCGGCTCCTGCGGCGCTCCCACCTGCCGGGCCCTGGCGGAGGATATCGTGCGGGGCGAGGCCTCCAGAAACGACTGTATCTATGAGTTTATCGAGTATATCCAGAGCCTCTCCGGCGACCTGTCCTACCTGACCACCGAGATGGAGGCTGCCGGACATATCAGTCCTGTGGATCTGCAGAACCTGCAGCACTCCATCGGCAAGCTGGCTCTGGAGCTGCGGAGAAAGGATGTGTGACAGATGACTGCCGTGCGGGACCTGATCGAAAAAAATTGTTTTGAGCTGAAAAACCGGGGCAGAGCCGATAAGGCAGTGACGAAGGTGTTCTGCTGCGACCTGCTCAGCGTTGCCATGGGAAAGGCCCCCGAGGGCTGCGCCTGGGTCACTGTCATGGGAAACCGGAATACACTGGCAGTGGCCTCCCTGACGGATGTCTCCTGTGTGATCCTGGCAGAGGGAGCTGCCCTCACACCGGAGGACCTGGCCTGCGCCGAAAAAGAAGAGATCACCGTGTTTTACACAGAGCTGCCCGTCTTCGAGGCAGCCCTGGCGGTGCATAGCCTGCTGTGAGCATGCTCTACTACGACCTTCACATCCACTCCTGCCTCTCTCCCTGCGGCGACAAAGACATGACACCGGCCAACATCGCCGGCATGGCCGCCGTGAAGGGGCTGGATGTGATCGCCCTCACAGACCACAATTCCTGCCGGAACTGTCCCGCTGCCATGAGGCACGCCGAGGATCTGGGTATTACCTTGATCCCGGGCATGGAGCTGACCACCTCCGAGGAGGTCCATGTAGTTTGTCTGTTTCCCACTCTTGAGGCAGCCATGGATTTCGACCAGTATGTGTATCTCCATCTTCTTCCCGTAAAAAACCGTCCGGACATTTTCGGAGAACAGCTGATCCTGGATGAGAAGGATCAGATCACAGGCACCTTAGAGAAGCTCCTGATCAATGCTACAGACATCCCCTTCTACCGGACAGAAGCTCTCGTGGCAGGATTCCACGGCCTCTGCTTTCCGGCCCACCTGGACAGATCCTCCACCAGCCTGTTATCCAACCTGGGCTTTATCCCCCCGGAGAGCACTTTCCGTTGCGCGGAAATCCGCAATCTCACAAAGCTGCATCAGCTAAGGAGAGACCACCCCTATCTGGAGAGCTGCCGCATCCTCTCAAATTCAGATGCCCACTATCTCTGGGACATCAGAGAGCCGGATCTGCAGATCCCCTGCGCCTCCCGCAGCATACCGGATATACTGGAGGTCCTGTCTGCGCCCCCGGCATATATCCAACATGCCGGGGATTGCAGGGATTGACTTGCCCCTGCAGGTGTGCTATCCTGTGGTAAGAAAATCAGATACATACAGGTGCCCTGCCATCTCACAAAAGAAACGGCAGGGATAATAGGGAAACAGGTGCAAGTCCTGTACGGTCCCGCCGCTGTAAGGAGGGAACAGTCTTTATGGTCCACTGTGTCCGGGTCATTCACACTCAGGGATATGGGAAGGCAAAGGCTGTGCGGATCTCCAAGTCAGAAGACCTGCCTGCTTGTAGGGAACTGCCATCTGTCACGGAGTATGATGAGAGGTATGGAAACGGAAGACAGAGCCGTCCGGTCTGCTTCTGTATTTTTGATGCCCCTGTTGCGATCCCGACAGGGGCATTTATCTGATACCGGCACACAGCGCCGGAGCATACATACAGATACCCACACGGTATGAAATGAAGGAGGATCAACACAATATGACAAACAAATCTATGGCACACCGCGAAAAACTGCTGGTGGCTCTCGCCGGCGTCTTCGCCCTGTCCCTTGCGGCGGCGCCGGAGGCAAACGCCATGCACATCATGGAGGGCTATCTGCCCGGGGGCTTCTGCATCGCCTGGGGCGTTTTATGCCTTCCCTTTGTGCTGGCAGGCTTTTTCTCTATCCGAAGGACCGTACAGGAAAACCGGAAGGCACTCATACTGCTGGCCATGTCCGGGGCCTTTATCTTCGTGATCTCCTCTCTGAAAATCCCCTCTGTCACCGGGAGCTGCTCCCACATGACAGGGACAGGACTTGGAGCCATCCTTTTCGGCCCCTCCTGCGTCAGCATCCTGGGCGTCATCGTCCTTCTCTTCCAGGCCATCCTGCTGGCTCACGGAGGACTGACCACCCTGGGAGCCAACACCTTCTCCATGGCCATCGCAGGCCCCTTTCTCGCCTGGGGATTGTACGCACTCCTCAGCAGGCTGAGGGTCAACCGGAGAGTGTCCATCTTCCTGGCTGCCGCTCTGGGAGACCTCTTCACCTACTGCGTGACCAGCCTGCAGCTTGCCCTGGCCTATCCGTCCCAGCAGGGGGGAGTGGCCGCCTCCGCCCTGAAATTTCTGGGTGTCTTTGCCCCCACACAGGTGCCTCTTGCTGTCATCGAGGGAATACTCACAGTGGTCATCGTCATCGCTCTTGAGTCCTACGCACAGCCGGAGCTGAAGCTGATCGGCTACTACAGGGAGGTAAAATAGGATGAAGAAGAAACATATGAGCAAAAATACAAAAACCGTGCTTATCCTGCTTGTTATCGCTGTCCTCATCGCCGTAGTCCCCCTCTTTGCACGGAAGGGAGCTTCCTTCGGCGGGTCCGACGACGCAGGCAGCGTCATGGTGGAGGAAGTCAGAGGCGCATCCTACGAGCCCTGGTCCACTCCTGTCCTGGAAAATCTTCTGGGCGGCGAGCTGCCTGGAGAGGTAGAGAGCCTCATCTTCTGCGTCCAGACCGGCATCGGCGTTGGCATCATCGCCTTCTGCATGGGCCGCCTTGTAGAGCGGAAAAAATGGATGAAAAAATATGAGAAGGAGCAGGAAGAAACGGAAGAAGACGGAGGGATTGCAAGAGACCATGCTGGAGATAGATAAGCTCTGCTACACGTCAAAGCTGCGGTATGTGAACGCCGGGGAAAAATGTTTCTTTTCCCTGGCTTCTGTCATACTCTGCATTGTCAGCCGGTCCGTCCCGGCGGCCCTTCTCCTCCTTATCGCCTCCACGTACCTGACCGTGAGAAGGGGCGGTATTTCTGTAAAGCGCTGGCTGAGATACATGACTCTGCCCCTTACGTTTCTGCTCCTTGGCACAGGAGCCATCCTGGTCAATATCTCCCGGACTCCCCTGGACGCCTTTGCCCTGCCTGTGGGCTCTCTCTATCTGACCGGGAGCCGGGCGGGAGTGCTGCAGGCCGCGCAGCTGATCCTGACAGCCCTCTCCAGCGTGTCCGCCCTCTTCTTCCTGTCCTTCAATACACCCATGACAGACATACTGGGCGTGCTGAAGGCCTGCCGGCTGCCCCGCCTTCTCATTGAACTTATGATGCTCACCTACCGGTTCATTTTCCTGCTCCTGGAAAACGCCTCCGCCATGCTCCTCTCCCAGGACGCCAGGCTGGGGAACCGGGACCTGCGGACAGCCTTCAGGTCCCGGGGCATGCTGGCCTCCATGCTCTTTATACGGGCCATGAGACAGGCCGGCTCCCTCTACGATGCCATGGAGGCCCGGTGCTACGACGGACAGATCCGGGTGCTGGAGGAGCAGCGCCCGCCCAGAGGGCGGGAAATCCTCTCCATAGCAGTGTTTGAGGCAGTGCTCCTCCTGCTGGCCCTGCTTCCCTTCGCAGCCGGAGCCGCGGGAGCAGGTGCATGGCTGTAGAACAGAAAGGATGACTATGAACGATCTTATTCTTGAAGCGAGACATGTATCATACTCTTACGGCAGCGGGGAGACGCCCTCCTTGAAGGACCTGTCCCTGTCCATCCGCCGGGGCAGACGCACCGCGGTCATGGGCGCCAACGGCTCGGGGAAATCCACCTTTTTCCTCTGCTGCAACGGCATCCTGCGGCCGGACGAAGGTCAGATATACTACAATGGCCAGCCCCTCTCCTACCGGAAGAAGGACCTCCTCTCTCTGCGGGAGAAGGTGGGCATCGTGTTCCAGGACCCGGACATGCAGCTCTTCTGCGCCAGCGTGTACCAGGAGATTTCCTTTGGTCCTCTCAACCTGGGACTTCCCAGGGAGGAGGCCGCCAGGGAGGTGGAGGCGGTCATCCGGCGGCTGGGCATCACTCCCTTCCGCCACCGCCCCGCCCACGCCTTAAGCGGCGGTCAGAAAAAGCAGGTGGCTCTGGCGGACATCCTTGTCATGCACCCGGAGCTCCTCATCCTGGACGAGCCCTTTGCCGCCCTGGACCCCAGCCATGTCCACATCATCCGCGACATGATACGGGACCTGGAAAAGGACAGCTCCCCCTCCGGCCCCCTGACTGTCGTCATCGCCACCCACGACACGGACTTTGCCCTGGAGTGGGCAGATGAGGTCATCCTCTTCAGCGAGGGACAGGTGCTGGCCCAGGGAGCTCCCGCCTCCGTCCTGACAGACCGGGAGCTGCTGGCCCGGGCCAGCCTGGATCTACCCGGCGTTATAAAGGTCTTTGAGAGCCTGCAGGCGGCGGGACTTCTGGGGGCGGACCTTCCCGCCCCGAAGCATCTTGACCAGCTCACCGACTATATCAGACACACTGTATAAATGTCAGACACACTTCGCAAAGATCAGGTACACTTGTATAAAAACATAAGGAGAATAGACATGGAACACAGAGGACTCCTGGTTGTCAGCTTTGGCACCAGCTATCCGGAGACAAGAAAGAAAAATATCGAACATATAGAGAGCCTTCTGTCCGCGGCCTTCCGGGACAGGACCTTCTACCACGCCTACACAAGCGGCATGATACGCAGGAAGCTGCGGGAGCGGGACCAGCTCCTCATCCCCAGCGTGAAGGAGGCAGTCCAGGCGGCTCTGGAGGACGGGGTCAGGGACCTCCTCGTCCAACCCACCCACATCATGAACGGCATTGAGAATGACCAGATGAAGGAGGACGTGCAGAGCTTTGCGGACCAGTTTGACAGGATTTCTATCGGCGCTCCCCTCATCTCCAGCACAGAGGACCAGTTTGCAGTCATAGAGGCCCTGATGGGAGAACTTCCCTCCCTCTCAGACCAGGAGGCCCTGGTCTTTATGGGACACGGCAGCACCCACTATGCCAACACTCTCTATGCCGCCCTGGACTACGCCTTCAAGCAGGCCGGGCACCCGGGCGTGTACGTGGGCACGGTGGAGGCCTTCCCTGACGCCCGGGCCGTGCTGTCCCAGCTGAGAGAAAAGGACATCCGGCGGGTGTACCTGACGCCCTTCATGCTGGTGGCAGGGGACCACGCGTGCAACGACCTGGCCGGGGAGGACGAGGACTCCTGGGACAGCATCTTCAAAGCGGAGGGGTACGAGACCTGCTGCATTTTAAAAGGCCTGGGAGAGTACGACGGCATCTGTGACCTCTACGTCCGCCACGCCCTTCAGGCCCTTCTCTGATTTCTATTTTACACCATCCCGCGCCATGTACAGGATGGCGTTGCAGATGGCGGCGGCAATATTGCTGCCGCCCTTTCTTCCTTTCGCCACGATGGATGGCACGTCTCTTTCCAGGAGCAGCTCCTTGGCTGCCACCACGTTGACAAATCCCACCGGCACGCCGATCACCAGGGCAGGGGACAGCTCCCCCGCGTCCATGAGGCTGCATATCTCCACAAGGGCGGTGGGGGCGTTCCCAACCGCCAGGATGAGGGGGCGCTCCGTCTCCCTTGAGAGGGCCGCCGCCTTCCTCATGCTGGCCACTGCCCGGGTAGTCCCCTCTCTCTTTGCGGCCTCCGCCACATCGGGGTCGGCCATGAAGCAGAGGACCTCCCCGCCGAAGGAGGCAAGGGTCTTCTTGCTGACTCCAGCCTTTCCCATATTTGTGTCCGTGACGATGAGGGCTCCGGACCGGATGGCCTCCAGCGCCTTTCTCACAGCCCCCGGGGAGAAGACCAGATTGTCCGCATAATCGAAATCCGCACTTGTGTGGATGCATCTCTTTATGACAGGCTCCTCCAGGGGGTCAAAGGTCCTGTCCCCCAGTTCCTGGGTGATGATCTCAAAGCTCCTTTTCTCAATGTCTCCCGGCAGCACCTGCTCCAGCTTCTCTGTCATAGCTCTTCTGTCTCCTTCTCTGTGTATTCACTACAGCCCCTCACCGATGATACGGTACACCGCCTCCATATCGAGAGAGGCCCGCAGCTCTTTTGCCAGCAGTCTGTACTGGCTCTCCTTATAGGTCCTGAAATCTGTTCCTTCCCCCACAGCCTCCAGGGTGATGCCCTTCGCTGCCGCCAGCTTCTCAAGGATGGCATCGGACATCTCCCGGCTGTCAAAGATGCCGTGGATGTAGGTCCCAGCCGCATTGCCACGGCAGATGCCCAGGACCCGGTCCCCCCTTCTGGCCATGACCTGCACCTCCGCCAGCTCTGGCGAGGTCTCTGTATCTCCCATATGGATCTCATATCCCTCGTAGCTTCGCCCGGAGAGCGCTTTCCAGAAGCCCTCCAGCTGCTCCGTCTGCCCCTCCGTCCGGGTGGTCACCTTGGAGCGTCCAAAGACGGTCCGCATCGGAAGGAGCCCCATCCCCCGCATGGAGCCGCCGGCTTCCACTCCGCAGGGATCCTCGAGCTCCTCCCCCATCATCTGGTAACCGCCGCAGATGCCAAAGACAGGCACCCCCTTTCCGGCCAGCTTCAGGATGGAGGCCTCCAGTCCGGACATCCGCAGCCACCGCAGGTCCTCCATGGTATTCTTACTCCCGGGCAGGATGACAAGGTCCGGCTCCTTCAGCTGCCGCGCGCCGGAAACGTAGCGGACACCGGCACAGGGCCGGCTCTCCAGAGGCGCCATGTCTGTGTAGTTGGAAATCCTGGGGAGCCGGATGACGGCAATATCCAGAATCCCGGGCTTTGCTTTTTCCCCGTCCTCCCGCAGCCTCTCGGAAATGCTGTCCTCCTCCTCGATATCCGCCTGTATCATAGGCACAACGCCCACCACCGGGATGCGGGTCTTCTCCTCCAGCATGGCAATGCCCGGCTCCAGGATGGTCTTGTCCCCCCGGAATTTGTTGATGACAAGCCCTTTGATACGGGCTCTCTCCTCCTCTTCCAGAAGGGCGGCCGTGCCGTAGAGCTGAGCAAAGACGCCCCCTCTGTCAATGTCTCCGGCCAAAAGCACGGGAGCCTCCAGCATCCGGGCCAGGCCCATGTTCACAATGTCATTTTCCTTCAGGTTGATCTCTGCCGGGCTGCCGGCACCTTCCACCACGATGACATCGTACTGGTCAGCCAGCTTCCGGTACGCCTCCAGGATGACCGGGACCAGCTCCCTTTTGTAGGCAAAATACTCCCGGGCGCTCATGTTTCCCAGCACCTTCCCCATGACGATGACCTGGGAGCCTGTGTCCGTGGTGGGCTTTAGGAGGATCGGGTTCATAAGGACAGAGGGCTCTGTCCCGGCGGCCTCCGCCTGGACTACCTGGGCTCTCCCCATCTCCAGCCCCTCCGCCGTGATGTAGGAGTTGAGGGCCATATTCTGGGACTTGAAGGGGGCGACGCGCAGCCCGTCCTCCTTCAGTATCCGGCACAGCCCCGCTGTGAGGAGGCTCTTGCCTGCCCCGGACATGGTCCCCTGTATCATGATCACTTTTGCCATCTGTCCATCTTCCTCTCTTTCATGATTTCCCGGAGGACCTCCAGGAGGACCAGGTTCTCCTCCCTGGTCCTTACGCCAATCCGCCATGTCCCCGCCCAAAGGCCGGGAAAGCTGGCGCCGTCCCGGATATAGATTCCCTCCTTAAGGCAGGCCTCCTGCAGGTCCTCCGGCCCCTCAAACAGGAGAAAGGTGGTGTCGGAGGGCCAGACGCGAAAGCCCAGCTTTCGGAGCTGTCCGGACAGCCACTCCCGCTCTTCCAGAAGGAGGTCGGCTGACTTTCGGGCAAATTCCTGCTCCTCCAGGGCCGCGCAGCCTGCCATCTGGGCCGGCCAGGACACGTTCCAGGGGGGCAGCATCCGGCGGATGCTCTCCGCCGTCTCCTCCCCGCCTGCTGCCAGCCATCCAAGCCGCAGCCCGGGCATGGCATACATCTTCGTGAAGGCCCGCAGCACAAGGAGCTCCGGGCAGTCTCCCTGGAGCGCCAGGGCGGAGGCCGCCTCCCCCTCCCGGGTCAGGTCCAGGAAGCACTCATCCACCACCAGGGTGATCTTCCTCTCATGGCAGACATGGGCCAGCCCCTTTAATATCTCTGCCGGGGCAAGCCTGCCGGTGGGATTGTTTGGATGACAGAGAAAAAGCATCTCAAGCCCCGGCTCCTCCCCGGCCCTGCGGACCAGCTCCCGGGTCGCCAGCCAGTCGTTCTCTCCCCGCAGATAAAACCGCTCCACCTGGCAGCCCCGGGCCAGGAGGGCTCCCTCGTACTCCCCGAAGGAGGGAGCGCATACGAGAGCCTTCCCCGGCTGCAGGGCCGCCGTGATCCCCCAGATAAGCTCCGCCGCCCCGCTGCCGGCCACGATCCGCTCCGCCGGTATGCAAAAGGCGTCAGAGAGGGCCTGCCTGAGCTCCCTCTGCCGGGGATCCGGGTAGCGGAAGGACTCCTCCACTCCCCGGACGGCCGCTCTTTTGACCGCCTCCGGCATGCCGAAAGGATTTACATTGACAGAAAAGTCGATCCGTATGTCTTTGTCGTAAATATTTCCGCCGTGGTCTTCCATCTCATCCACCTCAGTCTTCTACAGCATAAAAAGGACCGCCGCCTTCAGGGCTCCAAGGACAAGGAGCTGGAGAAGGGCGGTGGCATACTCCAGGCGGCAGGCCCGCCTGATATCCTGCCGCTCTATGGGCCGTATCCCGTCGCCGATAAAGGGCTTTCTGACAAGCTTCCCAAAATACCAGGCATCCCCCGCCAGCTGCACATCCAGGGCCCCTGCCATGACCGCCTCCGTGTGGGCCGCGTTGGGGCTCTTGTGTTTCTTCCTGTCCCGCTTCAATATCCGCCACGCGTTCTTCCCGTCGTACCCGGCAAGGAAGGCGGCGGCGGTCATAAAGAGAGCGCTCAGGCGGGCCGGGATAAAGTTAGCCGCATCGTCCAGTCTGGCGGCGCAGGTGCCGAAATACCGGTATTTCTCATTCTTATAGCCCACCATGGAGTCCATGGTGTTCACCGCCTTGTAGGCAAATCCCCCCAGAGGGCCTGCCAGTATCATGTAAAACAGGGGGGCCGTGACGCCGTCGGAGGTGTTCTCCGCCACCGTCTCCACAGCCGCCTTGATGACCCCCTCCTCGGTCAGGTCCCGGGTGTCTCTCCCCACGATCATGGAGACGGCCCGCCGGCCGGCCTCCAGCCCCTCCTTCTCCAGAGCCTCCTCCACCTTCAGGCTCTCTGTCCTCAGAGATCTTGCCGCCAGCAGCTGCCAGCAGAAGATGCAGGAGAGGAGGAAAGAGAGAAGGGGATGGACAAGAGACAAAAAGAAGAGGAGCAGGGCCGGCACACCCACAGAGACAAGAAGGGTCAGGACCACAAGGACGGCCCCCGCCCATCTCTCCCCCCTCCTGCCTGCCGGGAAGAGCCGCCGGAGGATTTTCTCCAGCCTGCTGATGACCCAGCCTATGCCCTGCACCGGGTGCCAGAGCTCCCTTGGGTCCCCCAGGATAAAATCAACTATAGATCCGATGATCAATGCCGCCAGTGACTGTACCATCCAGCTGTCCGTCCTTCCATTTGTTCTCGTCAATCTCCAGTATGTATCCCTCTCCGTTCTCCACATTCCAGCCATAGTAGCTGCTGCCCTCTATGACCTGGGAGAGGACCGCCATGATGACGCCCCCGTGGACGCAGCAGGCGATGGAGCCATAGCCCCTCTTTCTGCTGGTCTCCACTGTCTCCCGCAGCGCCTCCAGGCACCGGGCGTTAAAGCCGGGGATGCTCTCCCCGCCGGGGAAGGTGTCCGCCCCTGACCTGCCGATGAAGGCGTCGTAGGCCGGATCTCCCAGCAGCTCCTCGTGGGTCTTCCCCTCCAGGATGCCAAAGTCGCACTCCCGGAAACCCTCCACCACCTCCGGGGTGCGTCCCCGGAAGATAGTCTGCGCCGTCTGCACGCAGCGCAGCATGGGGCTGGAAAAAATGTGCTCCGGCTGGGGGTAGGTCCGATTTTGCAGCGCCTCCAGCCCCTCCCGGGACACCGGCTCGTCCGTCCCGCCCCCGATAAACCTGTGTACTTTGTTTCCTTCTGTCTGTCCGTGACGGACCAGTGTGATCTTCATCTGTTCTACCCTGTCACCGCCATGGCCAGCAGGATGACCAGCTCGCAAAGCTGCACAAAATATCCCGCCAGGTCTCCGGTGATCCCTCCGAATTGTTTTCTGCTCATGTGATAGTACCATCCAAAGACGGCCGCCGCCGCTGCCGCCGAAAGCCCTCCTCTCCAGCCTCCAAGCCACAGAAGAAGGCCCCCCTCCAGGACGAGGAGAAGGGCGAGGAAGAGGACTGCCCGCCGCTTGCTAGCCCTCCGGGCGAACATGGCCACGTAGGAGCCGCTCTTCTTAGCCTTCGGAAAGCAGAGCACCGACAGGCCGCTCAAGGTCCGGCTGACCATGTAGCCCAGGCAGACACATGAGAGCCCGGGCCCCGGCTCCAGGGCGCACCAGGCGCCAAAGGAGAGGATCAGGTAGAGACCGCAGCCCATGACCGCGAAGGCCCCTGTGTGGCTGTCCTTTAAGATGGCCAGCTTCTTCTCCTTATCCCCGCAGGAGGCCAGGGCGTCCCTCGTGTCCATGTACCCGTCCATGTGGATGCCCCCTGAGACCCACAGGGGCAGGGCCGTCAGGACAGCCCCCAGGAGGAGGGGGGACAGTCCCAGGAAGAGGCCCCCTTCAAAGCAGAGCCAGGCAAGAGCCCCCAGGACTGTTCCCACAAAGGGAAAATAGCACATGACATAGTCCATGGAGGAGTGCTCCCAGTCCGGCTGGGGCACCGGGATGCGGGAGTACATGCTGAAGGCGATGAGAAAGCTGTTGACCTGTTTCATCGGCTCTCCACCTCGCTTAGCAGCTCGCCGCCCTTGAGCACCAGGGGCAGGCCGAACTTCACTTCCACCACCACGTCCGCCTCCTTTGCCAGCAGCTGGTTCACCCGGCCGGACTCCTTTACATACCTGCGCATCTCCGGGTCCATGGGCACCTCCGAGAAGGCGTCCTGGGCGATGACGATGAGGTCCTCCGCCTGGCCCTTCAGATGCCGGATGCCCTCCATGATGTAGGTGGCTGTATCCTGCGGATGCTTAGCATTAGGGCTGTACAGCTCATTGGCCAGCAGATTGGTCATGCACTCCAGGAGGACCAGCCGCTCCCCGGACAGGTCCAGAGTCTCCAGGGACAGTCCCTGCTCCACTGTGCGGAAGTTCTTTCCCTCCCGCATCCTCCTGTGGTCCTGTATCCTCCGCTCCATCTCCTCGTCAATGTCCGTCAGAGTGGCCAGGTAGACCTTTTCTTCGGGGCACAGCTTCACAGCCAGGTCCTCCGCGTAGGCGGATTTTCCGCTGCCGCTCCCTCCAAAAATCATGTACAGCATCGCTTGTCTCCTCTCTTTTCTATGCTTCCCCGCCCAAGGGCTTGTAAGCCTCGATCTGGATGCCGTCAAAATCCGGCATCTTCCGGTAGACCTCCAGGGTCATGTCCAGGAGGGGCATCAGGGCCACCGCGCCGGTCCCCTCTCCCAGCTTCATGTGACAGCCGATGAAGGCCTCCTTCCCAAGCTCTTTTAATATCCGCCCCATGCCCGGCTCCCCGGACATGTGGGAGGGCAGGATAAAGCGCTCCGTCCCTGGGGCGATGCGGCAGGCCAGAAGGGCCGCCGCCGCGGAGATAAATCCGT
The DNA here is from genome assembly GCF_002160985.1 of Lachnoclostridium sp. An118. Lineage (GTDB taxonomy): Bacteria > Bacillota > Clostridia > Lachnospirales > Lachnospiraceae > Claveliimonas > Claveliimonas stercoravium. Next base: position 89,229 of record NZ_NFLQ01000005.1, read on the forward strand.
CCATCACCACCGGCAGGCGCTCCATGGCGCCGCCCAGGAAGACGCCTGCCAGGCCTCCGATGTCAAAACCTCCCACCTTGGCAAGAACGTCTATGGGGTCTGCCGGGTCCGGCTTCCACAGTCCAATGGCCCGGCGGATCACCTCGCGCTTTCTCTGAAGCCCCGCATCCGACAGGCCGGCCCCCCTGCCGGAGAGCCTCTCCGGGTCCTCCCCCAGGAGGACAGAGGCCACGGCGCTGCTGGTGGTAGTGTTGCCGATGCCCATCTCCCCGGTGAGGAGGATCTGGTAGCCCTCTTTTTTCAGCCTTTTTGCCGCCCGGATGCCGGCAAGGATGGAGCCCTCCGCCTCCTCCCGGGTCATGGCCGGCTCCTTCAACATGTTCTTTGTGCCGTAGGCTATCTTGTCGGTGTACACCTTCGTGTCAGTCGCCACGCCGATATCTATGGGGAACACATCCACCCCGGCCGCCCGGCTCATGATGCAGGCGGAGGTGAGGCCCCTGGAAAAGTTGTCCGTCACCACCGCGGTGACGCTGCTGTCAGTCTGGGAGATGCCCTCCTCCACCACGCCGTTGTCCGCGCACATGACGATGAGTCCCTTTTTGTCAATAGACACATCCGCCGTGCCCGTCATACCCGCCATCTGCGTGACGGCATCCTCCAGGGTGCCAAGTCCGAAGAGAGGCTTGGCGATGGAGAGCCACCTGCTTTGGCATTTCTCCATAGCCGCCCTGTCGGGGGAGGGGATGTCCTCCTTTCCCGGTATCTTTATCTCACTGTCTCTTGTTTCCATATTCTTCCGCCTTTCTGACAAATCTTCCGGCCATCTCCACACAGGAATACAGATACAGGTGAGGGAAGCCCGCATAGAAGCCCTCCCCCATTTGTCCGCAGGTCCAGCTCCTGCCTGTGACCGGCTTTCTGGCAAGGAGAGCCTCCCCTGTGTCCGCTGTGTCCATGTAGTGGAACTCGTGTCCGCGGATGCTCTCCCCATGCACAAGGACCTCCCCGCTCTCTTCTGATGCCGCAGCTTTCCCGTCCTCCGCCGGGGTCAGGGTGACATAGCCGAACCTGGAGAGCTTTCCCGTATAGCGGCTCTTTCCGGGAAGGAGGCCGGCCATCCGGTGGCCCCTTCCCTCCCGGTCTTCCAGCTCCTCCAGAAGATAGAGAAAGCCCCCACACTCCGCCAGGCAGGGCATCCCCGACTGAATGCGGGTCTTTATGGAGTGCCTCATGGAGACATTCTCCGCCAGCTCCCCGCCGTGGAGCTCCGGGTAGCCGCCTCCCAGCAGGAGGGCGTCCGCCTCCCCGGGGACCCCTTCATCTTTCATGGGAGAAAAGGGGATGAGCCTGGCTCCCAGCTTTTCAAGGAGCCGCAGATTGTCCTTGTAATAGAAGGAAAAGGCCGGGTCCCTGGCCACTGCGATGACTGGTCCCTTTGGGGATGTTTCTCTCTGCAAATGCAGGTCCGGGAAGAGGCGCTCTCTTCTCTCCTCCAGGGCCGGCGCCTCCGCCCCTATCTTCTCCAGCAGCTCCAGGTCCAGCGTCTCCTGGCAGGTCTGTCCCAGCCGGTCCATCTGCTCCTTCAGCCCCTCTATCTCCTGAGGCATGACAAGCCCCAGATGGCGGCTCTCCATAGTGATCCCCTCCAGCTTTGGAAGATAGCCGCAGACAGCAAGGCCCAGCCGCTCCTCTGTCATAGTCTTCAGGGCGGGGTAGCGCATAGGGGACACCCGGTTGAATATCACGCCCCGTATCCGCCTGTCCTCCATAAAGTCCATAAAGCCACGGATAAGAGCCAGGACAGACACGCTGGACCTTGCCCCGTCCACCACCAGGATGACCGGCGCCTCCAGAGCTCGGGCCACGTCCCAGGTGCTGGCCCGGGTCGTGACTCCTCCCAGGCCGTCATAGAGTCCCATGACGCCCTCCACAACGGAGAGGTCAGCCGGACTTACATCCTCCAGGAAGAGCTGCCGGGTCAGCTCCTCCCCAGCGAAAAAGGTGTCCAGGTTCTTGGAGGGGGTCCCCAGGACTGTCTCGTGGAACATAGGGTCTATGTAATCCGGGCCGCACTTGAAGGCCGCCGCCCGGCGCCCCTCCTTTTTCAGGGCTGACAAAAGCCCGCATGTCACCAGCGTCTTGCCGCTGCCGCTGGAGGGAGCGGCGATGACAAGTCTGGGCGCTTTTTTCCTCATTGCTGTCCCTCTCCTTCAAATGTAACGATGTAGACCGGGTTCTGGCCCTCCATCATCTGGTAATCCCCGGCCTTTTTCCCCTTAGACACCTGTACCTGCAAGATCTCAGCCGGATGGCTTTCAAACGCCTGCATGCAGGCCATGCACTCTGCTACCGTGTTGATGGTGATGGCTGACACCACCACCCTGGCACCCGGGTTTTTCTCCCAGATGGCAGCCAGTATCCGGCGCAGATTTCCTCCGCTTCCTCCGACAAATGCCAGGTCCGGGGCAGGAAGGTCCCGGAGGATTTCCGGCGCCTCCCCGTGGACAGGGCGGATGTTGGACACATGGAAGCGGAGCATGTTCTTGTGTATGAGGGAGAGCCCCTCCTCATTTTTCTCCACCGCGTACACCATGCCGTCTATGGCTCTTTTGGCGAGCTGGATGGACACCGCCCCGGTGCCGGCTCCCACGTCGTAGATGACCGCGTCCTTTGCAGGGGTCATCCTGGAGAGTATCACGCTTCGCACCTCGCTCTTGGTCATGGGCACCTTCCCCCGGACAAAATCTCCGTCCCTTCCGTCCGATGGCTCCGGACGGCGGGAGCGGGGCAGCTCCATGTAGACCACACTCAGCCCGTCCCACTCCGTCCCGCTCTTTGCCAGCCGCTCTGCCAGCCCCTGTACGATCCTCTCCCCCGGATAGGAGAGGCGGCTGCCCACATACACCCTGGCCCTTCCCCAGCCGTATCTGCACAGCCTCGTCAGCACGGACTGCACCTCTTTTCCGCTGCTCACCAGCAGGAAGACCCGGCCGGATTCCCGGAGGTAGTCCAGGTAGTTGCAGCTTCTCCCGTGGATGCTCAGGAGCGGCACGCCCTCCATGCCGACGCCGATGCGGGCCGCCATACAGGAGACGGAGGAGATACCCGGAAGGACCGTCACATCGTACTCCTTAAGCTCCTCCTTTAATCCGGCCGCTCCACTGTAAAATCCGGTGTCGCCGGAGAGAAGGATGGCGATCCGGCGGTACCTGGAGTTCATCTGGATAAATTCGTGTATCTTCTCCGCACGGTACTCCTCATAGTGCTCCACCGGGATATTCTCCGCTGCCTTCAGCATCCGCTCCGCCCCTATCAGCACGTCGGCGCTCTCCATGGCCTCCCGGGCCTCCCCGGTGAGACATTTCCCATCCCCAGGCCCCACGCCGATAAGGACGATTTTCCTGGGATCGCGGAAGCCGTACTTCTCCGCCAGCATAAGGAAGACCTCCTTCAGGGGAAGCCCTCTCTCCTGGGGCCTGCCAATGACAATGGGAACTGCCCCCGCCTTCCTGGCCGCCTCCATCTTCTCCTGAAAGCCGCCGATCTTGCCGGAGTCCTTTGTCACCAGATAGCGGGCCTTCACGTGGACGAGGAGCTGCTCGTTCATCCCTTCCGAGAAGGGCCCCTGCATGGCAATGAGGTGCTTCCCCTCAAATCCCTTCGCCACCGCGTGCTCCACCGCCTCCTTTGTGGAGAGCACCCGCAGGAAGCATCGCCTCCTGTAATCCGGGATGCGGGTATAGGGGTCCAGCTCCTTGCTGCCTGTAGTGATCAGGATATTGCCCTTCTTGTCTGCCAGGTAGGCGGCTGCGTCCCGGATATTCTTCACCCACACGGCATTCTCGCCGCCGGCGGCTCCTTCCCGGAGCACCCGCACACAGGGAATGTCCTCCTTCTCACACATAGTCCGGATGTTCTTTGACACCTCCATGGCAAAAGGGTGGGTGGCATCGATGACAAGCTCCGCCTGACATCCTCTTGCCAGCTCGCCCATACCTGCCACGTCCAGCCTTCCTGCCAGGACATGGATGTTTTCCCCGTCTTCCACAAGCTCCCTGCCATACTCGGTAGCCGTGCACACATACACCTCCGGCGCATGTCCCCGGAGGTATTCCGCAATCCTTCTCCCCTCTGTCGTACCTGCAAAAACTAAAATACTAGCCATTTTCATACCCTCTTGGTGTGATCATGTGTCCTTTGAATGCCTTTGTCTGTGAGTTTCCGATGAACACTGTTGTAAACATATCCGTCCGGGCATCTTCCAGCTCCCTCAGGGTACAGATATGATACGTCTCCCCCTCCCGGCCGATGTTGGCCGCATAGCCGCAGACCGTATCGCCGCTCTGATACTCCTCTATGATGCGGCAGGCCTTTTTCAGATAGTCCGCCCGTTTCCTGCTGGATGGATTGTAAAGGCAGATGACAAAATCCGCCTGGGCCGCGCTGCGCAGCCTCCTCTCGATCTTCTCCCAGGGCGTCAGGAGGTCGCTCAGGCTGATGAGCGCAAAATCGTGGATCAGAGGCGCGCCAAGAAGGGCTGCACCCGAGAGGGCTGCCGTCACCCCGGGCACTACCTCCACCTCCACCTGGGGGTAATCCTTCCCCATAGAGTAGATAAGGCCCGCCATGCCGTAGACGCCGGCATCCCCGCTGCACACCATGGCCGTGGTCTTTCCGGCCGCCGCCATCTCCAGAGCCAGGCGGCACCTCTCCTCCTCCTTCCTCATGGGAGTGGTGAGGAATTCCTTCTCCGGATAGTAGTCCCTTATGAGGTCCACATACACGGTGTAGCCCGCGATCACATCGCAGGACGCAAGGACCCGCGCCGCCCGCATGGTCATATCTTCATAGCTTCCCGGCCCCAGGCCGATCACATACAGCTTTGTCAAAATCCACACTCCAATCTTCCGCCGCCAGGGCCAGCGTCATGCCCTGCCCAGCTGTCTTCTCCAGCACGAGCCGCCCTCCGCCGCTGCCAAGGATGGCGGCCCGCTCGCATACATTTCCAACGCCCACAGTCTCTTCCACAAAGGAGGACTCGCCTGTGACTGCAGTGACCGTCCCCAGCTGCCCGGCTGTCCAGGTCTCATAGGGGATCTGCCACTTTTCCGCCAGCTCCACAAGGCCCGGCTCCCCCGCCTTCCGGTCAATGCTGGCAAGTCGCCGCACCTGACCGGGACATAAGCCCAGGGCTTCCAGCCTTCCAACAAGGAAATCCTCCAGCTCCTGCCGGGGGACGCCCTTTTTGCAGCCCATCCCTGCGGTCAGGTTGGCAGGCAGGAGGCTGAGGACATGGTCACCGTCCTCCCCTCCCGCCCTCTCCTCCACCGCGATGGCTGCGGGAAAAAGGCCCAGCTTTTGCCGGCTCTCCACCGGCGTCAGCTCCTCCGGCACCCTGCCAAGGACCGGGAACTCGCTGTAAAATCCTACCTTCTCCCCCTTCAGGATGCGGGCCGAAATGTCCTTTGCCTTTGTCCTGTCTGTCAGCACAAGGCCGCACTTTTTTGCAAACACGTCCACCGCGAAGCGCCCGTTCACGTCCGTTGCCGTGGTGATGACCGCCTCCGCCCCCGTGGCCCGGGCCAGAAAGCGGGCCAGGTCGTTGGCACCTCCCACGTGCCCGGAGAGGAGGGGGATGACGAACCGTCCCCCCTCGTCCAGCACCAGCACGGCGGGGTCTGTGAATTTATCCCGGATACAGGGGGCCATGAGCCGCACCGCGATGCCCGCCGCGCCGATGAAGACGATCTCCCGGACCTGCTGCCAGTACTCCTGAAGGAAAGCCCCGCCCTTTGGCCGCTCCAGCGAAAGGACCGTGCGCCCCGACCTCTCCAGCAGGCCGCGTATCTCCTCCATCTTCTCTTTTCCCCGGTCTGTGTAGCACACAAGAAGAGCCCTATCTTCCATCTTCCTTTTGTCCCTTTCCTTTCCGGAACTCTGTGGTGAAGGCGGGGTCATACAGGCAGGACCGCTGGTAGGCCTCCCCTGAGAGCACTCTCCCTACGATGATGAGAGCAGTCTTCCGGATCCCTTCCCGCCGGGCCGCCTCCGCCAGCTCTGACACCTGGCAGAGCACCTTCTTCTCATCCGGCCAGGTGGCCTTGTACACGATGGCGGCCGGAGTGTCCGGCGGATAGCCGCCCTCCACCAGGGCCTTGGCCAGCTCCTCCAGAAGGCCTGTGCTGAGGAACAGGACCATAGTGGACTGGTGGGCCGCAAAGGACTGTATCTTCTCCCTCTCCGGCACCGGCGTGCGCCCCTCCATGCGGGTGATGACCACGCTCTGGGAAATGCCCGGCAGAGTGTACTCAAGCCCCAGGGCCGCCGCCGCCCCGGAAAAGGAGCTGACACCGGGACACACCTCATAGGGGATGGACAGCTCCTCCAGCCGGTCCATCTGCTCCCTGATGGCCCCGTAGAGGCTTGGGTCTCCCGTGTGGAGCCGGACTACGTCCCGCCCCGCCTCATGGCACTCTTCCATCACCCGGACCACCTCCTCCAGGGTCATCCGGGCGCTGTCGTAGATCCTGCAGCCCTCAGGACACAGGGACAGAAGGGCCGGATTGACCAGGGAGCCCGCGTATATCACTGTCTGCGCGCCCTCCAGAAGCCTTCTTCCCTTTACTGTGATCAGGTCCGGGTCTCCGGGACCTGCTCCCACGAAATGTACCATCTGCTATTCACCTGCCTCTTTTGCCACTATAATAGAATAATAACTCAGATCGTCGGGAATTTCATCCAGGGAGTGAAAAATCCTCTCCCCCTCCATCCCGCATCTCTCCACAGCCCAGCCCTTCTCTCCCCGGGCCAGCAGCTCATCCCGCACTCTGGCGGCAGCCTTTCCCGCCTTCATCATCACCTTTGTGCCGGGAAGCCCTGCCGCCTCCTCTGACTGGTAGGAGGCCGGGATCAGGTGGAGCATCTGGGCGTTCTCCACAAGCCCCTCCCCCACGGCTGCCGAGGCAGCGATAAAGGAGGGGATGCCGCTGATGATCTCCGCCCGGCAGCCGGCGCTTCGCACCTTTTTGTGGACGTACAGGTAGGTGGAGTAGATGCAGGGGTCTCCCAGGGTGAGAAAGGCCGCCCTCCTCCCCTTCGCAAGCTCCTGTATGATACGCTCCGCTGCCTCCCCGTGGGCTTTCTTCAGAGTGTCCGGGTCTTTTGTCATAGGCATGTGTATCCCCACAGCCTCCTTTTCCTCCAGCTCCGGCACAGCTCCCGCCGCAATCTGCCAGGCCACTGTCTCCCTTGGCTCCTTTCCCGGCGCCAAGATCAGGTCACACTCCCGGATGACGCGCACCGCCTGCAGAGTCATAAGCTCAGGGTCGCCGGGGCCCACCCCGACGCCGTACAAAATTCCTTCCATAGCTGTTCCTCTCCTATATTTCTGTGTCATTTTTCCGGATTTCTTCCAGCAGCTCCTCCCCGTACCGGGTCATCCCCAGCAGGCCGTACACGTTGGAAAAGAGGATGGCCCCCGTCTTCATACCCCGGCCTGCGCAGCTTTCGGCGCGGATGTTCAGATACTCGTGTATCTTCTCAAGAAGGCTGCCCGTCACCTGGCCCCGCTCCCTGGCAGAGAGTGCCTGCAGGGCATCCTCCGTGGTGTTGCAGCCAAGCAGCGCCGCCGCTCTCTCCCCGGGGAGCCCGGCACGCAGGGCCGCCGCCGCCAGAAGCTCCATCCGGCAGTCACCCTGGTGGGAGTGGGTGTTCATGATGCCCCCGGCCACCTTCACCAGCTTGCCGATGTGTCCCACAAAGAGGAGCCCCTCCGCCCCCTGCTCTGCGGCCAGGTCGATGGTCTCGCCGATGTAGTTGCTGCACTTGACGGTATCCCGGGGCAGGATGCCCCATTTCTCCCGGAGGAAATCCAGGCCGTAATTGCCCGGCGCGGCGATGAGGCAGCGTCTCCCCTCCGCCAGCTTTACTTTGATCTCCACCTCGATGGTGTCGATGAGAGCCTTCTCGCTCATAGGCTCCACGATGCCGCTGGTGCCAAGGACAGAGAGTCCTCCCACAATGCCGATCCTGGGGTTGAAGGTCCGCCGGGCCAGCTCCTCCCCGCCGGGGATTTCCACAAGGACCCGGAAGCCTCCCTCCCAGCCTGCCGCCTCCTTCAGGCGGCCCAGCTCTCTTCGTATCATCTCCCGGGGGACAGGGTTGATGGCCGCGCTGCCCACAGGCTGGGCAAGCCCCGCCTTGGTCACTCTCCCGACGCCCTCTCCCCCTTCGATCTCGATCCGGTCCTCCGGAAGGAGGGACACCGTGGCACAGACGGTGACGCCGTCGGTCACATCCGGGTCGTCCCCGCTGTCCTTTTTTACAGCGCAGGTCACGGCGGTGAGCCGTCCTTCGCCGTCCCTCTTCTCCTCCCTGCCGGACTGCACCGGCAGGGTGAAGGGCTGCCCCTCCGGCAGATGGACCGTGACGGTCCAGCCCTCCCTCTCCCGGGGAAGCCCCCCTGCCAGGAGAGCCTCAGCGGCCGCCGCAGCCGCCGCCTGGGCGCAGGTTCCGGTGGTCCACCCCCTGCGCAGGCCCTTTTTATTTTTCTCCATCCGGCTTACTCTGTCCTTCTCCATCTTCTCTCTCCTCCACCGCCATCTGCAGTGCCAGGTCCACCAGGTCCCGGAGGGTGGCCCGGGCTGCCGTGAAGGTCCTCATGCCTGCCCGCTTCGCCTCCCCTGCCGTCATCTCCCCGATGCACAGGGCAGTCACCTTTGACAGGTCCAGCCCCCCCGCAGCCCTCACAAAGCCGCGGACAGTGGAAGCGCTTGTGAACATGGCCCAGCAGCTTCCCGTCTCAAATTCTCTCTCACAGTCCATCCAGGGAAAGGATTCGTACTCTGTATCGTAGATGGGCAGGTCCGTCACCCGCGCGCCCGCATCCTCAAGTCTTCTCACCAGCTCCTGATTGCCTGCTCTGGCCCGGGGGATGAGCACCTTTTCCCCGGCCTGCACGCTGGCTGCCAGCGCCTCCCCCAGGTGGTCTCCGTCGTACTGCTCCGGCATCAGGTCCGGGCAAAAGCCCCACGCTTCCAGCTCTCCCGCAGTCCCCTCGCCGATGGCTGCGATCTTCAGGTGGGCCAGGCTGCGGACATCCTTTCTTCTCTTCCTTAACTCCTCCCGGAACACCCGGACACCGGAGGGGCTTGTGAAGACGATCCAGGAAAAGTCCTCCACCCCGGCCAGAGCGCGGGACAGGGGTTCCCCCTCTGTCACAGGCGCAATGCGGATAGTTGGCAGCTCCAGCACCTCCGCCCCCTCCTCCCGGAGCATGGCGGCCAGGCGGGAGCTGCGCTCTCTGGGTCTTGTGACAAGTATCTTCCGCCCAGCCAGAGGACGGCACTCATACCAGTCCATATGCCGGAAAGCGGCCACATAGCCCACCAGGATGATGGCCGGGGACTGGACCTTTGCCCGGGCTGCCTTCCCGGCTATGGTCCCCACCGTGCCGACGATCTTTCTCTGGGCAGCGGTGGTCCCTCTCTCCAGCACGGCGGCCGGCATATCCGGGGACATGCCCTCCCCCAGGAGCCCCTCCATGACGCTTCCCAGGGTGCTCACTCCCATGAGGAACACAATGGTCCCGCCCCCCTCGGCCAGGGAACGGTAGTGGATGTCCGGCAGGCTCCCGTCCTTTTTGTGGGCCGTCACGATGTGGACGGAGGAGGCCAGGTCCCGGTGAGTCACAGGGATGCCCAGGTAGGAGGGCACGCCGATGGCGGAGGTGATGCCGGGCACGATCTCAAAGGGAATGCCGGCCTTCTCAAGGACTGCTGCCTCCTCGCCGCCTCTGCCGAAGACGAGAGGGTCGCCCCCCTTCAGCCGCACTACATTCTGGCCCTTCCGGGCTTCTCTCACAAGTATCTGGTTGATTTCCTCCTGCGGGATGGGGTGGTGTCCGGAACGCTTCCCCACATCGATATACCGTGCATTTTTACTGCCCCACATGAGGACACCGTTTCCCACCAGCCTGTCGTACACGATCACCTCCGCCTCCTCAAGGAGGCGCTTTCCCTTCACGGTGATGAGCTCCACATCCGAGGGGCCGGCCCCCACAAGGTAGACCTTCCCGGTCCTACAGCTTTTCTGCGTATCTCTCTCTAAGCTCATGAGCAAGCTCCCTTCCCATCCGGGCCGCCCGGGCCGGATCATTTTCTTCTATACAAAAGCTCTTTTCCCCGATGCTGTATCCGCCGGACTGCTCGTCATAGTACAGCCCCCTCAAGACACAGGTGTCTCCCAAGACTCTGGCATGGGCCGCCACCGGGGAGGAGCATCCACCCTCCAGCTCCCGGACAAAGGCCCGCTCCACAGCAGCCTCCAGTACCGCCTCCCTGTCATTTGTGCAGGCCACAGCCGCCCTCAGTGACTCTCTTCCCTGGACAGCCATGATGCCCTGCCCGGCCGAGGGGAGGATTTCCTCCACGCTGAAGAAGCGGCTGATGCGCTCCTCAAGGCCAAGGCGGATGAGACCGGCGGCCGCCAGCACCAGGGCGTCGTACTCCCCCGCGTCCAGCTTCTCCAGCCGGGTCAGCACATTGCCCCGGATATTTTTTATCTGCGCCTCCGGGTACAGAGCTCCAAGCTGCAGCTTCCTGCGCAGGCTGGAGCAGCCGATGACACTGTCCTCCTTCAGGCCCTCAAGCCCTTTGCGCAGCACAAGCACATCCCGTGGGTCCTCCCGCCTGGTGCAGGCCAGGACCGGATAATCCTCCGGGGGCTCCATGGGCATGTCCTTCAGGCTGTGGACAGCCAGGTCTATCCGCCCCTCCTGCAGGGCCAGGTCCAGCTCCTTGATGAAGAGCCCCTTTCCTCCGATCTGGTCCAGTGTCCTGTCCAGGATGCGGTCCCCGGTCGTCTTCATGGTGACCAGGCTTATCCTGGCCTCCGGGTGATGTTTCTTCAATTCTTCCATGACGATCTGCGCCTGCCGCACGGCCAGACGGCTCTGTCTGCTTCCCACTGCGAGCCTCATGTCCTGTCTCCTTTGTCCTTTTTTGTCTCTTCCTCCCCCGCCAGGCACCTGCGTATCAGGGCCGCCGCCCGGGCCGTCCTTCCGTGATCCTGCCCGTCCCCGGCAATCCCCACCGACAGATCCTCCCCGGTCACCACAGCCGGGAAATAAAAATCGCTCAAGCTCCGGTCAGAGGCGATGTTCACCGGGATGCCCAGCTCCCGGCAGCTCTCCTTTGCGATGCCGTCCGCCTCCGGGTCGCCGGCAGCGCAGATGACAAGGAGAAACTCCGGCGTGATGTCCGCCTTTTCAAGACGTTTCCGCCTCAGACGCACCTTCCCCGTCTCCAGGAAGCCTTCCATCTCCCGCCTCTGTCCTTCGGGGATCTCCCGGGCCACCACCGTGATATCCGCCCCGAACAGGAGAAGGGTGCGTATCCGGCGGACCGCCACCTGCCCGGCTCCCACCAGCAGTATTTTCTTGTCCTCGATATCGAGAAATACCGGAAATCGAAGTCCCATTCTCTCACTCCCTCTGTATCCGTGGGCAAAAGCTTCCCCACTAAACAAATGAGACTGCGCATGACGCGCAATCTCCCGCACACAAAGCAGGCCCTCCCGGGCCCTGCCATCACCAGGGTGCGATCTTAAATCCTCACCGAAAGATCACGTTCTGTATTCACAGGTATCCTGGCTCGGAACTAAAGCCTACTCCCCCGCCTTCCCACCCGCAGGCCGGCGGTTTTCCCTCCGGCCCGGGCAGTGGCATATATCGGGTTTCGTCATCCCTCACAGTAGAGTGAGCTGCTGCGGATTCTCACCGCATTCCCTGTCTTATCTTTAAAATAACATGTTCTATTCTATACTGTTTGGGCCTGTCCGTCAACCGCATTTCCCGTGTCACAGCACAAAGGACATGAGAGTGCCAAGGGCCGCCAATCCCAGTCCGACCCAGATAAAGACCCAGCCCACGATGGAGCCCTTGGCCGGGACCCTCTCCACATAGGCTCTCCGGGGCTCCTCCGGGTCGTACCACACCGGGATGGAGGAGCCCATGGGGTACAGGCTCTCGGCCATGGCCCGCAGGTTCAGCACAGCGCCGCCCCGGATGTGGAGCACATCGTTCTCACTGATATAGCAGCTCTGGCTCTCCTCTGTCCAGTCCTTTGGGGAAAGCTTCCTGCGAACCTCCACCACGCCACGGAACCTGCGCTTTTTCTCGTAGGATACGCCCCCCACCGTGTAGGACGCCACAGGGCTCGGCGTTCGGTTTGCAAAGCTGTACCGGACTATGGTCCCCATTGTCATGGCTGTGCAGCGTCCCTTCTTCCTCTTTTCCAGCACAAGGGTCAGTATCCCCGCCAGCATAAAGAGCAGCCCCGGGACCGCCAGTGTAAGGAACGCAAAAAGTCCCACATTTACTCCCTCATCCATAAACATCCTCCTTTGTTGTCCTTCTACGCCGTATATTTCCCGGCAATCTCAAGCAGCCTGTCTTTGTTCCCCGCCTCCCATTCGGCAAAGGAGAGCCCGGAGGCCGCCGCTTCTCTTCCCACCTCCACAAGGAAGGCGGGGATGTCCTCCTGCAGCATAGTCCCTGCCGCCTGGCCAAGCCGCTCCTCCCCCTGTCTGTCGCAGCCGAAGAAGAACACCTCAAAGGCCGGCTGCGGTGTCTTATCTATCATCTTGACGCCGCCACGGAACCCGATCTGCCCGATCTGGTGAGTGCCGCAGGACGACGGACAGCCGGAGATGTGGATCCTGGGAAGGGCAGATGCCGGAAGCTTGGCCTTGCGCACCGCCTCCACCGCTGCCCCGAGCAGACTCTGGGAGTCCCGCACGCCCGCCTGGCAGACAGAGGCACCGATGCAGGCCACGGAGGCCTCAAAGGGCGTCTGCGCCCCATCCTCTGTCACCTCCAGCACCTGCTCCGCCTCAGAGCCGGTCAGGTTGATGACATAGAGCGTCTCATCCGGCGCAATGCGCAGCTCCACCTTCTCCATGTCTTTGATGACATCGTAAAGCCTGCCAAAGATGGCCGGGTCGGGACACCCGCCCAGGGGGTGATAGAGGACAGAATAAAGGCCCTCCTGCTTCTGTTCCAGGATGCGGCTGCCGGACACTCTCGTCCCATCCGGCTCCTTGGCCACCTCCTCAGCCTCCACCCGGATAGTCAGGTCCTCCCCGGCCTCCGCCCGGGCCAGCTTTTCCAGGAACGCCTGCCTGTAGCCCTCATCCCCCAGCTTGTCTCTCATGTAGCGGGTGCGGGCCTTCCCTCTCTGCTCATAGTTGCCCTGCTCCAGGAACAGCTCCCGCATAGCCAGGATATAGTAGAGGATGCGGGACGGGTCCACTGCCTCCGCCATCAAAAGTCCGAGCTTCGGCTGGTTGCCCAGGCCACCCGCGCTGTACACGTCAAATTTTCCGTCCGGCCTGGCCACGAATCCCAGGTCCCGGAAGGTGGCGTGAGTCACGTTGGCCGGGCTGCTGGAAAAGCAGACCTTAAGCTTCCTGGGCATTTTCTTTGCATCCAGGAAGGACAGGAGAAATTCTTCCGCCTTTCCGGCGTAGGGAAGCACGTCAAAATACTCCCCTCTCTCTGTCCCGGACAGAGGCGGCGCCATCACGTTTCTCGGGAAATCCCCTCCTCCTCCCAGAGTGATGATCCCGTGCTCCACAGCCCCCTCCATGATACCGCAGACCGCATCCGCATCCAGGTCGTGGAGCTGGATAGTCTGGCAGGTTGTCAGATGTGCCCTCCTGACATGATATTTCTCTATACTCTGTGCGATATATAAAAGCTTGTCCTTCGTGAGCCGTCCTCCCGCCATACGCAGACGGATCATGCTGCACTTTCCTCCCTTCTGGGCGTAGCTTCCGTACCTTCCCGAGTAACCCTTGTAATCATTTTTTGTTATCTTCCCTTCATAGAAATCCTTTGTCCTCTGTCTGAACTCCTCCAGCTCTTCCCTTCCGAGTGTGGGTATTTTTCTTTCCATACTAAACTCCTCCTTCTATCCTTCTACTTCCACCACAAGATAAAAGCCTTTCTGCGTGTGCTCTATCCTGGCAATCCTGCCTTTTCTCGCCTTTATCCTCTCGTTCGTCCGGTAAATGCCGGACATAGCCACAGATGGCTCCACGAGATAAGTGTAGCGCCCTGTGCTGGGACTCCTCTCGCTGATCTCCACCTCCTGGCCCTCCTCCACAAGACCCTCTCTTTCCATTTTAAACCTCTCCTGCCTCATGGCTGTCTTCCTCTCTTTTTCATTCTCCCTTTCCGGATGCTTCCGGGTACTGTTAACCAGTATAGCACATTTCCCCCTACAGAGCGGACAATCCTAACAATTTCCCGTGTATACATGCTGAAGATACACTGCCGCCCGCTCCCCACCACCGCGATCCGGCGGCCCGGCTTCCCGGCTGTCACCGACATTTTGCCGCCTCCTGTCTGCTGAAATAAAATGACCCATTCCGCTGTGCTTACATATCTATTATACCCCCCGGCGGCGCCAAAGTCATTGCAGATATCAGGATAAATGCTGGAAATGAGGGCGTGACTTTAAAAAGGCGCCTGCGGACCGGTTCCCGCCGCCATGGCGGTACCTGCGCAGACGCCCTTATCTACGAAAATAATAAAGCAGATGTTTGAGATGCCACTACCTCTCTGCCGCAAATCCTGAGAATATTTCAGCCGCCGACTCCTCGTCATCCCCGCTGACCTGCAGGAGAAGCGGCACGTCAAGCTCCAGAGTCATCAGACCGATAATGGATTTTCCGTCAATCCTGTCGTAGGGATTCTCCAAACTCACAAGATCAATGTCCGATGTCATTTTCTGGCATAAGGCACAGAAGCTCTTGATTTCTTCCGCCTCCGTAAATCTCACTTTCATTTCAAACATACTTTTGTCCCTCCGGCATTAAAAATGCTACTTTCGTAATATACACTATTTTGAATGATTTTGGTACATTTTTTTGAAAAAATCCGGCAAATTTTCCGCAGGGAGTCATATGCTATAATGCCAATAGGCAAAGGGAAATAAATAGTCCATGCAGTAAGACAACCGAAAACCCCGGAGTGCACCAGACTCCGGGGTCTTCTCTTCTGTATTTCCCATAAATAATTTATACATTTTTATTTAATGAACATGGCGTCGCCGAAGGAGAAAAATCTGTATCTCTCCCTCACCGCCTCCTCATAGGCGGCCAGCACATGCTCCCTCCCCGCCAGGGCGGAGACCAGCATCAGCAGGGTGGACTCAGGCAGGTGGAAGTTGGTGATCAGGCAGTCCAACAGCTTGAATTTGTAGCCCGGATAGATGAAGATATCGGTCCAGCCGCTCCCGGCCCGCAGGTGCCCGTTTTCATCTGCCGCGGACTCGATGGTCCGGCAGCTGGTGGTCCCCACGCAGATGACACGGCCGCCCTTCTCCTTTGCCCGGTTGATCTTCTCAGCCTCGCTCTCCTCTATCTGATAGAATTCCGAGTGCATGTGGTGCTCCAGGATATTGTCCACCTTCACCGGCCGGAAGGTGCCAAGTCCCACGTGAAGGGTGACGCTGGCAATGTCCACTCCCTCGCCCTCTATCTCCTGCAAAAGCTCCGGCGTAAAGTGCAGTCCTGCCGTGGGGGCTGCCGCCGACCCGCTGTGCTTTGCGTAGACTGTCTGGTAGCGGTTCTTGTCCTCCAGCTGGTGAGTGATATAGGGAGGCAGGGGCATCTGTCCCAGCTGGTCCAGTATCTCCTCAAAGATGCCGTCGTAGGTAAACCGCACAAGACGGTTGCCCTCCTCCACCACATCAATGACCTCTCCTATCAGAAGACCCTCTCCAAAGCTGATCCTGGCACCCGGCTTCGCCTTTTTCCCCGGCTTCACCAGCGTCTCCCAGACATTATCCTCTTTTCTTTTCAACAATAAAATTTCTATCTTTGCGTCCGTTCCAATCTTGGACCCGATCAGCCTGGCGGGGATGACCTTTGTGTCATTGATGACAAGACAGTCCCCTGGGTGCAGGTAGTCCTTGATTTCCCGGAACACATGGTGAGATGTCTCCCCGGTCTCCTTGTCCAGCACAAGGAGCCTGGAGCTGGCCCGGTCCTTCAGCGGGTCCTGGGCAATGAGCTCCTGGGGCAGATTGAAGCTGAAATCCTGTCGTCTCATTTCCATATATCTATTCTTCCTTTCTCCGCGGTACAGTGCGTAACATAGCGATACAGGGAGCCGGATCGGTCCCCCTGTATCGTATCACATCTTCTCTGTCTGCGACAGCTCTTTTATGAAGCTATATACGCGGTCTCTATTCCTACAGGTCTACTTGCGCAGCTCGATCCCCATCTCCTCGAGAGCGCCCAGGATAGCGTCCATGGCCTTGGACACGTCCGCCTCCTCGAGAGTCCTGTCCTTTGCCCGGAACACGATGGAGTAGGCAACAGATTTATGTCCCTCTTTGATCTGGGCTCCCTCGTAGAGGTCGAAGAGAGCATAGCTCTCCAGGTACTGTCCGCCCTTGTCCTCAATGACCTTCTCCACCTGTCCTACCATGATCTCCTTGGGCATCACCATGCTGATGTCCCTGGTCACAGCCGGGAATCTGGCAATTCCTTCGTACTTCCTGTCAAAGTTTGCCCGGGATACGACCTCCGGCATGTCGATGACAGCCACGTAGGCCCTCTCGCCGATGCCGTAGATGTCAGCCACATCCGGGTGAACCTCGCCCAGGTAGCCGATCACGGCCCCGTCGTAGATGATATTTGCCTGGCGGCCCGGATGAAGGAAGGTTTTTCCTGCCTTCGGGTCATAGACCTCCTTCTGGTTAAGGCCTGCCTTCTCCAGGAACTCCTCCACAACACCCTTCATGCTGAAGAAGTCTCCCTCTCCGTACATGCCGAGAGTGAACTGCATCCTCTCCTCGGGCAGCTCTGTCAGGGGCAGCTCCTTGGGAAGATAGATATTGCCAAGCTCGTAGAGCCTTACATTCTTGTTTCTGCGGTTGTAGTTTGTGGCAAGAGATGTGAGCATGCCGTTTAAGGACAGAGTCCTCATGATGCTGTAGTCCTCGCCCAGGGGATTCATGATGCTGATGGCCCTTCTCTCCGGCGCGTCCGCGGGGAGCAGCAGCTTGTCGAACACCTTGGGGCTCTCAAATGAATAATTCATTCCCTGGCTGAAGCCGCAGTACTCTGCCACACTTCTTGCCACCTCCTCGATGCGCAGCTTGAAGGAGAGCTTGCCTGTTGTGGCCTCACCCTTCGGAAGCGTGGTGGGGATATTGTCATACCCGTAGAATCTCGCCACTTCCTCCGCCAGGTCCGCAAGACGGAACAGGTCGTGCCGGAAGGTGGGCGCGATCACTTCGTTTGTCTTCTCATCGTACTCCAGGTCGATCATGCGGAAGTAGGAGAGCATGTCCTCCCTGGAAATATCTGTCCCCAGGAGAGCGTTGATCTCGTCTGCGTCAAAGGGAACACGCACAGGCTCTTTTTTCTTCCCGTACACATCTACCATGCCGCCGACCACTTCTCCGGCGCCCAGCTCTTCCACCAGCTGGCAGGCGCGGTCAATGGCCGCCTGGGCATTGTTTGGATCAAGGCCCTTTTCAAACTTGCCGGAAGCGTCTGTGCGCAGGCCGACTTTCTTGCTGGATTTGCGGATGTTTGTACCGTCAAAGCAGGCAGCCTCGAAGAGCATAGTCTTCACATCGTCAGTGATCATGGAGTTCTCGCCGCCCATGATACCGGCGATACCCACAGATTTCTCGCCGTCACATATCATCAGCACAGAGGGGTCCATCTGCCTCTCCTGACCGTCCAGGGTGGTAAATTTCTCGCCCTCCTCCGCGCGCTTCACAATGATCTCATGGCCTGCAATGGTGTCCAGGTCGTAGGCGTGCATGGGCTGCCCGTACTCCTCCATCACATAGTTGGTGATATCCACCAGGTTGTTGATGGGACGGATGCCCACAGAGGCGAGCCTTCTCTGCATCCACTTGGGTGAGGGGCCGATCTTGATATTTTTCACGACTCTGGCACAGTATCTGGGGCACAGATCTGTGTCCTTCACTGTCACCTTGATATAGTCATTTACATCCTCGTCATTTCCTGTAGGCGTCACCTGCGGCGGGCAAAATGTCTTGCGGAATGTGGCAGCCGCCTCTCTGGCAATGCCGACAACGCTGTAGCAGTCCACCCGGTTTGATGTGATCTCGTACTCAAAGACCACATCGTCAAGGCCCAGCAGCTTCACAACGTCCGCTCCCACCTCTGTGTCCTGGGGCAGGATGTAGATGCCGTTCTCCGGTGCGTCCGGGTACATATCGCGGCTGGAGCCCAGCTCCTCGATGGAGCACATCATACCGTTGCTCTCAATGCCTCTCAGCTTCCCCTTCTTGATCTTGATGCCGCCCGCCACACGGCTTCCCGGCTCGTGGCCGCCTGCCACGCGGCCGCCTGCCAGGACAACCGGCACCTTGTCTCCCTCCTTCACATTGGGAGCCCCCGTCACGATCTGGATGGACTCTGTGCCCACATTTACCTGGCACACGATCAGCTTGTCCGCGTCCGGATGCTTCTCTATCTTGTCAATCTGACCCACCACGATCTTGTCCAGGTCCGCATCCAGCTCCTCATAATTCTCTACCTTTGTCCCGGAAAGGGTCATTGCGTCCGTGTACTCCTGCGCAGTGACATCCAGATCCGGCACGTATGCTTTTATCCATGATAATGATGTATTCATTGTATTCTCCTTTACGTTAATAGTTTAACAGGTGACGTAATACTTTTCAAAAGTATTACGTCCGGAATGACACCAACTGGTGCGTCATTGTGTCTATTGTACTAGAATTGTTTCAGGAATCGGATATCATTCTCGTACAGAAGCCGCATATCGTCAATCTCGTACTTCAGCAGGGCGATACGCTCCAGGCCCACGCCGAAGGCAAAGCCCGTGTACTCCTCCGGGTCAATGCCGCACATCTCGAATACGTGAGGATGCACCATGCCGCAGCCCAGGATCTCGATCCAGCCGGAGCCCTTACAGAAACGGCATCCCTTTCCGCCGCACTTAAAGCAGGTCACATCCATCTCGGCGCTTGGCTCTGTGAAGGGGAAGTGATGGGGACGGAATTTGGTCTTCGTCTCCGGCCCGAACAGCTCCTTGGCGAACACTTCCAGTGTTCCCTTCAGGTCAGCGAAAGAAATCTTCTTATCCACTACCAGTCCCTCGATCTGATAGAAGGATGGGGAGTGGGTGGCATCTACCTCGTCGGAGCGGAACACACGTCCCGGTGAGATCATACGAATGGGGAGCCTGCCCTCTTCCATGACGCGGGCCTGCACAGGGGATGTCTGTGTCCGAAGCACAATGTCCTTGTTGATGTAGAAGGTATCCTGCTCATCCTTGGCCGGATGGTCCGCAGGGATATTCAGCTTCTCAAAATTGTAGAGGTCGTACTCGATCTCAGGCCCCTCTACCACCTCATAGCCCATGCCGATGAAGATGCGTTCCACTTCCTCCTGGGCGATGGTGTTGGGGTGGCTGTGGCCCACCATATTTTTCTTTGATGGGAGCGTGACGTCGATGACCTCCTGCTTCAGCCTCTCCTCGCGGATCTTTCTCTCCATGTTCTTCTTGGTCTCCTCCAGGAGCTCCTCGATGGCCGCCCTGGTCTCGTTGACCATCTGTCCCACCTTGGGCCGTTCTTCCGGCGCCACATCCTTCATGGCCTTGAGGACAGCGGTCAGCTCCCCTTTTTTGCCCAGGAACTTCACACGCACTTCGTTGAGCTTTTCAGGCACATCGGAAGCTTCAATCTGGCGGATCGCTTCTTCTTTAATGCTTTGCAGTTTCTCTTTCATCATTTTTCTCCTTTTCTTTATGAAATGTAACACAGGGACGTTTATATTCAATGAGGACTTCGTTCCCGATCAAATAAAAAAAGCCTCCTCCCTGAAAAGGGACGAGACATACAAACCCGCGGTACCACCCTGCTTCCCGCCGCGCTTCACGCGACAGACTCTCGATCATGCGTAACGTGCACGAAACGGCGCATCCTACTGACCGCCTGGCGGCCCTGTTCAGACACGCGGCTCACGTGGGAAATTCAATCCTCATCTGAACCCGGGGAAACTTTCAGCCAGCGATCTCCCCTCTCTGCCGGAAAATGAGTCTCTACTTACACGGTCAAAGCCTTTTCGATATTATGATCGCTCCCTACATTTTAACACAAGAAAACGGGATGTCAAGGTTTTCCCCGGACATCAGGAAAACATTTTGTCAGCCGCCAGCTTGTTCAGCTCCCCTCCCAGCAGGATACTGTACATACAGCAGTAAAGCCAGAGCATGATGAGCACGATAGTGGTGAGGCTCCCGTACATATCGGAAAACCCCTGAAAAATATCCACGTACACGGAGAACACCCAGGAAATGACCATCCAGGCCAGAGCTGTAAACACGGAGCCCGGGATCTGTCTGCGGAAGGTAGCCTTTCTGTTGGGAAGGAACTTGTAGATGAGAAGGGAAAATCCCATCATCACCACCGGCGTGATGACCGCGCGCCTCTGGATCAGCCAGTCCGCCACGGGCTTCAGGAATCTCACATGGCTCGTGATAAAAATATTCAGCGTATTTCCAAAGACGGACACGATCAGGAGCAGCAGGATGACCACGATAAAAAGTACCGTGTAGATGGTGGAGCGTATCCTCAGAAAAACATAATTCCTTGTCTCCTGGCACCTGTAGATACAGTTCAGCCCGCTGGTCATGGCCAGCACGCCCTTCCCGGCAGACCAGAGAGCCACCAGCGCGGTCACGGGGATGATGCCCATGGACTGGTTGTAGACCTGGTTGACGATGGACACGATCAGGGAGTCCACGGAGGAGGGAAATACCTGTACCACAGCGGTCATAACATCCGCCTTCGTGACCGGCGTAAACTGCACCAGGGTAAGGAGCAGAAGGATGATAGGGATCATACAGAGCATAAAAAAGTAAGCCGACTGGGCAGCATAAGCCCCCACATGGTCCTTCCCCACTTCCTCAGATACATCGATTGCCTTGTGAAAAATCTTCCTGATCATATTCCTCCCCCGCTGTCTTACTGCAGGCAGCCAGCGGTTCTCCTGCCATTTTATAGGGAAATCATACCATCTGACCACAAAATATTCAAGCGGATTTCTCCGCCGCGCCTCCACCTGTCCCTCAGCTGATCTCCACATCCTTATAGAACATCTGCAGGATTTCCCGGTAATCCGCCCCCTGCTTTGCCATCTCATTGGCGCCGTTCTGGCTCATGCCGATGCCGTGCCCGAAGCCGCCGCCGCTGATGACAAAGGTGTCACCGCTCTTCTCTATAGTAAAGAAGGCGCTGGGCAGCAGGGCTGTGCTCTGGCTGGTGCTGCCATCGTTTTTCGTGATGGTGTAGCCGCTCCCTCCCAGGGCCCCGCGTATCTTGTTCTCCGTGTCCACCGTGACGCTGCCCGCGTCCCCGGAAGCCACGATCTGGAGGGCCACATCCCCGGGGCCCCGCTTTGTCACCTCCACGCTGGAGAGAGTGCCCACACTCACCCCTGTATTGGCACTGACAAGGGCGGACAGGGTCTGGACCGGCACCTGGGCCGTCCACCTGTACCAGGGCAGGTCCTTCTCGTAATCCCCGCTGTCCCCGCGCACCTCCACACTCTGGAGGTACCCGCCGCTGTCGCCCGGGTCCGTCCCCCAGGCCTCCAGGCTGGTGGTCCTGCCGCAGGAGGTTGAATAGTAGTATGTGGTGGCTATCTCCCCTTTATACCTGACAACCTGTCCCTCTGTCTCAGCCACGGCCCGGGTACTGTTCTCCTGCCGTTCGCTGTTGTTGTATACCTGGAAATCCGTGCTGTCATTGACATGGGCCTCGTACTCCGGATACCCGTAGGAGGTCATCTGCCGGAAGGCGTAGCTCCTGGCACACACTGCCTGTGCCTTCAGGGCCTCCAGCTCATAGGAGGCAGGCATCTCGCTGGGCACCACGCCGCACAGATAGGTCTCCACAGGCAGCTCATTGATGACTGCCATGCCGCCGGAGACCGCCCGCAGCTCCAGAGTCCCTGCGTAGGAGGGCGTGCCGCAGCCCCTCTCTATGCTCTCCAGCCGCATCTGTCCCCCCTCCTCCAGGGGCTCAACCCGTATATTGCCCTTCTGGAACCGGGCGTCATCCGGGAGGATCTGGTATGTATCCGCCCTGTTCCACTCAATGCTCTCTCCGCCGCAGCTCACCCGCAGCCCCGCGTCCGAGGAGACCCTCACCTCGCTGTGTATCTCGCCGCTGTAGCCTGTTGTCATGAGGAGCACACGGATGGAGCTCCCCGAGGTCGGCTCCGGCAGTTTCCCGTCCGGCACGTCAAGCCTGCTCTCTGTGTCCGTGCCCCCAAAGCCTCCCTCCTCCCGGGTTACCATGTGGGCAAGTCCGGTTATGAGGAGCAGCCAGATAAAAATGGCCGCCAGATATCTCCCATAGACTCTTCCCGTTCTTTTTCTTCTTCTCAAAGCTGTCCCTTTCCCGCCTTTTTCTTAAATGTATGAAAAAAGACAGCTGCATATACGCAGCTGCCTTTCATCTTTTGTACATCCCCAAAATGCCGGTTCCTGTATTTTGACTCCTAGCCGCAGCCAGGTGGGCGTCCGCATCTGTTTTTCTGTCTTCCACTGCAAGTTCGGAGGCCTGACATATTACAGAGATAATAAGAGTCCCGTTTAAAGTTTTGTAGGTTCAAAATTACAGGAATTGTCGTGCATCCCAGGTTTCCTAAAGACATTATACTCTATTGTCTCCATCTTTTCAACCATAATATACTTCCTGTATTTACCTGCTCTTTACACAGATTTTCCTTTTCTCTCCTCCGTCTGTAAAAAGGAGACCCAGATCACAAATTCTCCGTCTTCCCTGTAAGCCCCTATAGATCCTCCCATCTGCTCCGTCAGGGTGCGGGCAATGGAAAGTCCCAGGCCCGTGCTCTCTCTGCCGCTCTCCACTGTGTAAAACCGTTCAAACAGTTTTGCCGCCTCCACCTCGTCCAGACGTCCGGCATGGTTTACAAAGGTCACCCGCCCCTCCGGGTACAGAGTGATCCGAAGATCGCCGTCACTGTATTTCACAGCATTGCTGATGATATTTCCAAAGACACGGGAAAGTGCATCCCGGCTGGCAAGGACAACTACCTTCTCCTCCGGGATATGGATCTGCGGCGTGATCTTCTTCTCCACCAGAACGCCGTAAAACCCGGCAATGGATTCCGTCAGCACATCCCCCAGACAGACCGCCTCCCTCTCCTTTCTTTTGTCCGGGGAGACAATGACCGAATACTGGAACAGCTCCTCTGTCAGCCTTATCATGGCCAGGATCCGGTCATCCATAATATCCAGATACTCCCGCACCCGGGGCGGTACTTCCTCCTTTTCCAGAAGCTGCATGTATCCGCTTAAGGCTGTGAGGGGCGTGCGCAGGTCGTGGGAAATATTGGTGACTGCCCTCTTCAGCTCTGCATCTCCCTCTTCATACTTAAGCCGGGTTCTCCTCAGTTTTTTCATCTGCCTGTCAAGATCCGCGGCCAGAGCCAGCATTTTCCCATCCCGGCTGCTGATATCAATGCCCACATTGGTATCCTCCTCAAGGCGCAGGGCGCACTGGCGGCGGATCTCGTCCGCCGCTTTTCTCATAAAATAAATCTTCAGTCCCATTCCCCCGCAGACAAGCAGAAGAAGGATACAGGCCACGCCTAGCAGATACATATGCTTTCCTCCGGTTCTTTCATCTGACAGCTCTTTCGAGCTCTGAAACTATGATAGCACAGGGCCGGTATGTTTCCGGTTAAGGAAACGGTAAAGAAACAGTTAACATTCCTCCTGTTCCTTATGCATCTTAAATCCGATCCCCCACACTGCCTCTATATAATCTCTGTCCGTATCTCTCTTTAATTTCCGTCTGAGATGACTGATATGGATCTTGAGAGACCCTTCCGTACAGTCCGGCGTGTCCATGCTGATGGCATCCAGAAGCCTGGCCTTTGTGATCACCTGGGATGGGTGCATCATAAGCTGCCTTAAAATGGCGAACTCAGTGGGCGTCAGATGCAGCTCCTCCTCCCCCGCCCACACGCGGTACGCTGCCGTGTCCACCTTAAGATCACGGAACACCAGCACCTGCCCGCCTTCCGCCCCGTCCTGTTTCTCAGCCCGCCGCAGGTGCACGGCGATTCTGGCCAGGAGCTCTCTTATATCAAAAGGCTTGGTCACATAGTCCACCGCACCTCCAAGGAGAAGATCCACCTTGTCTTCCACATCCGCCCTGGCGCTGACTACGATCACCGGTATCCCCTCAATCTTTTTCAGCACTTCCTCCCCGGCAAGCCCGGGCATCATCAGATCCAGCAGCACCAGATCCGGCCTGTTTTTTTCAAAGAGAAGAAGGGCCTCTGTTCCCGAGTAAGCCCGCACCACCTGGTAGCCCTCACTCACAAGCGCCCTCTTCAGCATATCGCCTATATATTCATCGTCGTCAATCACTGCGATCAGACTCATCTCTTACGTCTCCTTTTCCGCAGATATTCCGGCCGGCGTCCGCACTTCGATCAGATTGCCGTCGGGATCATAGAACCGGAGCATTTTCTGTCCTCCCGGCAGCTCCCGCAGCCTGTCTGTGTAGCGTATCACCTCTTCGTATGCCTGCAGCTTTCCTGCAAAGCCCTCCAGGTCCGTCTCCTCAAAATAAAGCTCCGAGGCACTGCTGTAAGACGCCGCCTTCTCTCCCAGGCTGTCCTCCCACACCTTTCGGTCCTGGAGCACGAGCCCTTCCGTCAGCATCACATTCGCATCCCCGTCCAGTATCACATCCAGACCAAACAGGTCTTTATAAAACGTTTTAGCCCGCTTCGTGTCCTGCACTGTGATGAGTACATTTTTCAACCGCATATACAGCCTCCTTTTCGTCTTCTCATAGAAAGAGTATACTCCATGCGGTCCGCCGGGACAACCGTTTCCCTCTCTTTCCATTCAACCCGCCAACTGCTCACAGGTCCTCCATCCGCCTCACCAGCCTGCGGTTCAGGGCAAAGGCCCCCGCCACCAGGCACACGCCCAGCACGACGCTCCAGACAGGCATCCGCATGTCAAAGCGGACCCGCAGGATAAGGGAGATGGACAGGTACACGCCTCCCAGCACCTGGAGAAATTCCAGTATCTTCCTCTGGTATTCCTGAAGCTTCACTTTTCTCTTGTATTTTATGAACTTGCCCGCCCCGGAGATCCGTTCCAGGTCCTCCATATCGTCATCGGATATGAGCGCGTCCAGGCTCACCCCGAACTCCGTGGCAATCTTCTTCGCCGTGATCAGGTCCGGGCATCTGGAGCCGTTCTCCCAGCGGCACACAGTCTGCCTGGACACGTACAGCTTATCTGCCATCTGCTGCTGTGTCATCCCTCTCTCCTCCCGTAGCCTTCTGATATTATCTCCTAACGCCATCATCCGTCCTCTCCTCCTTGCCTCTCCGGCTGTTTCTTTCTGCCTCCACTATACAGCATCGGCAGCCCTGTGGACAGCACCGCTCTGGTTTTTCCGTGTTTCCATTCCGGTAACAGGAAAGGACCGACCGCCGGCAGATGCACAAAGTGAAAAACTCCCCGGCATAAACCGGGGAGTCATATTTACATTTCTGATTACTCTTCGATCTGAGGACCAGCTGCAACAAGAGCCTTTCCAAGCTCGTTGCTCTCGTATTTCTTGAAGTTCTTGATAAATCTCTGCGCCAGGTCCTTTGCCTTTGCATCCCACTCGGAAGCGTCAGCGTATGTGTCGCGGGGATCCAGGATGGCAGGGTCTACTCCCGGAAGCTCTGTCGGAACCTCAAAGTTGAAGTAAGGGATCTTCTTTGTGGGCGCTGTCAGGATAGAGCCGTCCAGGATAGCGTCAATGATGCCGCGTGTATCCTTGATGGAGATACGTTTTCCTGTTCCGTTCCAGCCTGTGTTTACCAGGTAAGCCTTTGCTCCGCTGGCTTTCATCCTCTTAACAAGCTCCTCTGCGTATTTTGTCGGATGCAGCTCAAGGAATGCCTGTCCGAAGCATGCGGAGAAGGTCGGTGTAGGCTCTGTGATGCCGCGCTCTGTTCCTGCAAGTTTTGCTGTGAAACCGGACAGGAAGTAGTACTCTGTCTGCTCAGCTGTCAGGACAGATACCGGAGGAAGTACTCCGAAAGCGTCAGCGGACAGGAAGATCACGTTCTTTGCTGCCGGAGCTGCGGAAACCGGGCGAACGATCTTCTCAATGTGATCGATCGGGTAGGACACACGTGTGTTCTCTGTCACGCTCTTGTCTGTAAAGTCAATGTGTCCCTCTGCATCCAGTGTCACGTTCTCAAGAAGAGCGTTTCTCTTGATGGCATTGTAGATATCCGGCTCGGAGTCTTTGTCCAGGTCGATAACTTTTGCGTAGCATCCGCCCTCGAAGTTGAACACGCCGTTGTCATCCCAGCCGTGCTCGTCGTCACCGATGAGAAGTCTCTTGGGATCTGTGGACAGTGTTGTCTTACCTGTTCCGGAAAGTCCGAAGAAGATAGCTGTGTTCTCGCCGTTCATATCTGTGTTTGCAGAGCAGTGCATGGAAGCGATGCCCTTCAGCGGCAGATAGTAGTTCATCATGGAGAACATACCCTTCTTCATCTCTCCGCCGTACCATGTGTTCACGATCACCTGCTCGCGGCTTGTGATGTTGAACATAGCAGCTGTCTCAGACCTTAAGCCCAGCTCTTTGTAGTTCTCGACCTTGGCCTTGGAAGCATTGTAGACAATGAAGTCCGGCTCAAAGCTCTCCAGCTCCTCTGCTGTGGGGCGGATGAACATATTTGTAACGAAGTGAGCCTGCCATGCCACTTCCATGATAAAGCGGATAGCCATCCGTGTATCCTTGTTTGCGCCGCAGAAAGCGTCAACAACGAAAAGCCTCTTTCCGGAGAGCTCTTTCTTAGCGATTTCCTTCACAGCATCCCACGCTTCCTGCGTGGCCGGATGGTTGTCGTTCGGATACTCGTCAGATGTCCACCATACAGTGTCCTTGGAATTCTCATCCATAACAATGTATTTGTCTTTAGGAGAACGGCCTGTGTAGATACCAGTCATAACATTGACTGCACCCAGCTCGCTGACCTGGCCTTTGTCAAAGCCTTCCAGGTTCGGGTTTGTCTCCTCTTCAAAAAGCATCTCAAAGGAAGGATTGTGAACAATCTCAGTTGTTCCGGTGATACCGTACTTAGTTAAATCGATATTTGCCATGTTACGCTCAACCTCTTTCTTTCTATAGTATATAGCTGCCTGTGATCCGGCAGCCCCGATATGCCAACATTATACAGGAAACGGTATAAAAAATCAACCACTAAATGTTAAGAGAGTAACAAAGACATGAATTTTATTAATTCAAATCTTTTATTTTTCCCTTTTCCCCAAAATTATTCCTGCATTTTTCATAAAAAAATGCAGGATTTATATTTCAATCCTGCATTTTCACCTCTCCCAAAAGAAGTTTCCCCCTTCTGCTCCCCATCTGCTTTTCTTCATTTTTTCCACAAATATCCCTTCTGCCTCTCTCCGCCCGATACACTCCGGCAGTCGGGCCTCCGATCATTTATCAGAGGGCAGACGCCTGCTTTGCGGCCCTTTTGGCCGGGACAGGGGAGACTGTCCCACAGTTCCGGCTTCCCGGAAGTGCTCTCATTCGGACACCTTTTTTGCATCCCGCTTTTTACGTACACATCCCCCATATCCCGCCAAATGTCAGACATTTCAGAAATATGTATTGTTGGCCTTTTTTGTCCGGATCGCAAACCACACCAGAGCCGCCATAACGAGGACAATGACTGCAAAAATCGGCATGGTGATAGAGACCACATAGGTGTTCACAAGCTCCATCCCCCCGTAGACTATAAGAAGGAGGCCAACCAGAAGGAGCTGTGTGGAGGTCATCTTAATGTAAGCCTCCACATCCCTGCACTTCTTCGGGTCCTCGTCCTTTGGGAGCATGATCCCCTTTGGGATCTGGCGCCTCCTGACCATCAGCAGATACCCGTATATGCAGTAGATGCCCGCGCCAATCCCCACGATACCAAAAAAACTTCCCATACTGTTCATATATCTCTGTCCTTCCCTGTGTTTCACAAAAACTGCTACCTGATGCCCAGGATTTCTTCCACCGTCTCCTGCATCCTGTCCGCATCACACTCCCGGCCATGCCGGACCTGCGCATCCAGGATTTCCCTTATGGCCCTTGGCATATCCACGCCGGATACGCGCTCCAGCTCCGGCAGCAGCTCCAGCTCCGCCTTCTGAGAGTACGCGTCCCCGTCAATAGCTGTGAGCACGCTCTTCACGAACTTGTACGGACTTGCCGTGGAGGCCACCAGGCATTTTGTGGTGTCACCAGAAGCTTTCTTATACTGCTCGCACACGTGGGCTGCCACCGCCGTGTGGGTATCCATCACGTAGCCTGTCTTTTCATATATCTCCCGGATGGTCTCAGCCGTCTCTTCTTCCGTGGCGTATCCTGCCGCGAAATCAGAAAGCCGCTCTCTCATCTCCTCGGTGATCGTATATTTCCCCTCTGTCTGAAGCTGTCTCATCAGCTCCGCGTCCGTCTCTCCGTCCCGCCCGCATATCTGGTAGATGAGCCTCTCCAGATTACTGGAGATAAGGATGTCCATAGAGGGAGATGTGGTCAGCATGAACTCCCGGTTCTTATCGTAGGTCCCGGTCTGGAAGAAGTCAAAGAGCACCTTGTTCTCGTTGGAGGCACAGATCAGCTTTCCCACAGGCAGCCCCATATGCTTTGCGTAGCAGGCCGCCAGTATATTGCCGAAATTGCCGGTAGGGACAGTGATGTTGACCTGCTCCCCCTCCTGGATCTCCCCGTTCTCGAGGAGCCTGCCGTAAGCGTACACATAGTACACGACCTGGGGCACCAGGCGTCCGATATTGATGGAATTTGCGGAGGAGAACTGGTAGCCTTCTGCCGCCAGCTTCTCTGCCAGCTCCCTGTTTCCAAAGAGTTCCTTCACCCCGCTCTGGGCGTCGTCAAAGTTGCCGTGGATAGCCACCACATCCACATTGTCCCCCTTCTGGGTCACCATCTGCAGCTCCTGCACCCGGCTCACGCCTCCCTTGGGGTAGAAGACGATGATGCGGGTCCCCTCCACGTCCGCAAATCCGGCCATGGCAGCCTTCCCCGTATCCCCGGAGGTAGCGGTAAGGATGACGATCTCTCCCTCCGCCCCGTTCTTCTTTGCCGCCGTGGTCATCAGATGAGGCAGGATGGAGAGGGCCATATCCTTGAAGGCGATGGTGGGGCCGTGGAACAGCTCCAGATAGTAGGTGTCGTCCACCTTTGCGATGGGGGCGATCTCCCGGGTGTCAAATTTGCTGTCGTAAGCCCTGGCGATGCAGGCCTTCAGCTCCTCCTCCGTGTAATCTGTGAGGAATTCCTTCATCACCGCGTAGGCTGTCTCCTGATAGGTCATCCCCTTCAGCTCACCTAAGGAAACAGGGAGAGCCGGGATGCGCTCAGGGACAAAGAGTCCGCCGTCGTCCGCCAGGCCCTTCAGGACCGCCTGGGAGGCTGTGGCCGTTATCTTCGGGTTTCTCGTGCTCATGTACTGTAAATTCATGTTCTTCACCTTTCTACCTCTTCCTCTGCCGAGAAAGGGATTGCTCTATGCTTCCTTCCTGCTCCGGAGCAGGATAAACAGGACCGCACTCACTGCCATCAGTATAGGATAGTAGAGATACGGGATAATGTCGTATGGTGTCAGCGCTGTCAGAGAAGCTGCCGAGAGCAGCTGGGCTCCGTAGGGGATCAGCCCCTGTCCCACAGAGGTAAATATATCCAGCAGGGAAGCGGACCTCCTGGGAGAGACCCCGTACTCCTCGCTGATCTCCTTCGCGATGGGCCCCGCCATGACAATGGCCACCGTGTTGTTGGCCGTGCAGGCGTCCACAAGGAGAGCCAGCCCGGCAATGCCAAGCTCCGCCCCCTTCTCCCCCTTTATCCTCCTGTGTATCCACTGGAGGATGAAATGGATGCCGCCGTACTCCTTCACAAGAGACACGATGCAGGCCACGATGATGGAGATGACCGTGATATCATACATGCCCATGACACCGCTTATCTCCTGACCGTTAATGGTGGTGTTCCCGCCAATAGCCAGGAAAATCTGGTCCCAGGCAAGGCTTCCCGTGGCGATCCCCACTGCCACGGAGAGAATGGTGCCGCCGATCAGCACCACGTACACATTGATACCTATGAGCGCACCCACCAGGACAAGCACATAGGGGACCACTCTCCAGATGTTGAAAGTAAGGTCACCCAGCTGTGCCGTGCCGCCGCCTCTTGTGATAAGCAGAAAGATGATCACCGTGAGGATGGCAGCCGGCAGCACGATGAGAAAATTCTCCCGGAACTTGTCCTTCATCTCACACCCCTGGGTCTTCACTGCCGCAATGGTCGTATCCGATATCATGGACAGGTTATCCCCAAACATGGCCCCACATACTACCGCGCCGATGCAGATGGCCATGGAAAATCCGGTCTTCTCGCTGATGCCCACGGCGATGGGCGCCAGGGCCGCAATAGTCCCCATGGATGTACCCATGGACACGGAGATAAAGCAGCCGATGACAAAAAGTCCTGCCACTGCCACACTGGGAGGCAAAATGGAAAGTCCTAAATTTACCGTGCTCTCCACGCCCCCTGCCGCAGTCACGGCGCCTGAAAATCCGCCGGCGCAGAGAAAGATAAGGCTCATAGTGATGATATTGTCATCTCCCACTCCCTGGGCGATGATGTGCATCTTCTCATCAAAGCTGACCTTCCTGTTCTGCAGAAAGGCCAC
Organism: Lachnoclostridium sp. An118; assembly: GCF_002160985.1. Lineage (GTDB taxonomy): Bacteria > Bacillota > Clostridia > Lachnospirales > Lachnospiraceae > Claveliimonas > Claveliimonas stercoravium. The sequence goes on from NZ_NFLQ01000005.1 coordinate 120,087, forward strand.
ACACAGGGCGATGAGAAAGGCCACAATGGTGGGCATGGAATAAAAATCCCCCGTCACGATGCCCGAGCCAAGAAAGATCACAAGGAATACTACGATTGGCAAAAGGGCAGACGCTCTTCCTTTGTTTTCCATAACAATACTGATTTCCTTCTATATATTTATTTTCTATTCTGGTTTGTATAATTTACAAGGCCGCCCGCCGCAATGATCTTCTGCATGAATTCCGGGAACGGCTGTCCCTGGAACTGGATACCCTTTGTCCGGTTGTAAATCATTCCGCTGTCAAAGTCCACTTCCACCTGGTCTCCGTCCTCAATGTTCCTTGCCGCCTCGGGGCATTCGATGATGGGAAGGCCGATGTTGATGGCGTTCCTGTAGAAGATCCGGGCAAAGGTCTCCGCTATGACGCAGCTCACGCCCGCCGTCTTAAGGCACAGGGGCGCGTGCTCCCTGGAGGAGCCACAGCCAAAGTTTTTGTTCGCCACGATCAGATCGCCCGGCTGTACCTTATTTACAAATTCCGGGTCAATGTCCGCCATGGCATGGCTGGCCAGCTCCTGAGGATCAAAGGAATTCAGGTATCTGGCCGGGATAATGACGTCTGTATCCACGTTGTCTCCGTATTTAAAAACTCTTCCTTCTGCTTTCATTAGTTTTCACCTGCTTTCTCTGGATTGGCAATGTAGCCCGCAATGGCGCTTGCCGCCGCGGTCTCCGGGGATGCCAGGTAGATGAGGGAGTCCACATGTCCCATCCTTCCGACAAAGTTCCGGTTTGTAGTGGAGACGCACTTCTCTCCTGCCGCCAGGACACCCATGTGTCCTCCCATGCAGGGGCCGCAGCTGGGTGTATTAAAGGAGCAGCCCGCATCAATAAAGATATCCACAAGCCCTTCTTTGATACACTGCTTGTAGATCTTCTGGGTGGCAGGGATGACCATGACGCGCACGTCCGGGTGGACCTTGTGTCCCTTCAGGATAGCCGCCGCCCTGCGCATGTCCTCCATCCGTCCGTTTGTGCAGGAGCCGATGACCACCTGGTCGATCTTGATAGGCTCCATAGCCTCGATTTCATCGATGGTCTTTGCATTCCCTGGAAGATGCGGGAAGGCAACTGTAGGACGGACCTCCGAGAGGTCGATCTCCACCACGTCCTCGTACACTGCATCCTCGTCCGCCTCGTAAATCTTATACTCCTTGTCAGAGTGCTCCCTGATGTAGCCCTCCGCCAGAGCGTCCACCGGGAAAATGCCGTTCTTGGCACCTGCCTCGATGGCCATGTTGGCCATGGTGAAACGGTCGTCCATGGAGAGGTTTGCAATGCCGTCCCCTGTAAATTCCATGGATTTGTAGAGGGCTCCGTCCACGCCGATCTTGCCGATAATATGGATGATGATGTCTTTTCCGCTGACGTACCTGGACGGTTTCCCTGTCAGCACGAACTTGATGGCGCCGGGCACCTTGAACCAGATCTGCCCTGTGGCCATGCCTGTGGCAACATCTGTTGTACCCATGCCTGTGGAAAATGCGCCCAGAGCTCCGTATGTGCAGGTGTGGGAGTCCGCGCCGATGATACACTCACCCGCCACCACGATGCCTTTCTCCGGCAGGATGGCATGCTCGATGCCCATCTGGCCCACTTCATAGTAATGTGTCAGCTCCTGCTCCTTTGCAAACTCCCGCAGAGCCTTTGCATTCTCCGCGGATTTGATATCTTTATTGGGTGTGAAATGGTCCGGAACGAGAACCACTTTCTCCTTGTCATATACCTTATCCGCCATCTGCCGGAACACCGGGATCGCCATTGGCCCTGTGATATCATTCGCCATGACTACGTCCAGGTCCGCCATAATGAGCTGGCCTGCTTCCACATGGTCCAGCCCCGCATGGGCGGCAAGTATTTTCTGTGTCATTGTCATACCCATGATCGTATGCCTCCTTTTTCCTTCTGTTAGTCTTAAAATTCATTTTATCATGATAAAGTGCCAAGCGCAATAATCAATCCTTATCCTCTTTCCGCTGCCAGGGGCAGCTCCACCCGGACGGCAAAGCCCCCCTTTTCGCTGTGTCCGACATCCATCCTGCCGCCGTGGACCTGAGCGATCTGACGGACAATGAGAAGCCCCAGGCCGTGGCGCTGGCCGGTCACATTTTCATCGCACATCATGTAGTGGGGCGCGTTGTCCAGCTCCTCCAGCTTCTCCTCCGTGACGCCCGCCCCGTCGTCCTCTATGGTGACCGAGCAGGTCGTCTCCTGCTGTTCCACAGTCACGTAGATGGTACACCCTTCCGGATTGTGGTTCATGCTGTTCTGGATCAGATTACCTGCCGCCCGGGAAAGGAGGGCAGCGTCGGCGTACACAAAGCAGGCCGGCACGTCCTTCCCTGTCAGCCATTCCATGGGATATTTCCCCTCTGCATCCATGTTCAGGAAATCTACCACCGTCCTTCGCATGAGAGATACCAGGCTGACGCTCTCCCTGTCCACGGGCTGCATATTGTACTCCAGCTTGGAGGCCAGATTCAGATCGTTGATGAGATTTTTCATCCGCTGGCTCTGGCTGCAGATCACCTGCGCCTTTTTTCTCTCTTCCCCGGACAGATGAGGGCTGTCCGCAAGCTGGGCGGCGTAGCCCATGACCATGGAAAGGGGGGTGCGGATATCGTGGGACACGCCGGCGATCCAGTTGGCCCGTGCCGTCTCTTTTTTCCGAAGCTCCCGGTTCCTTGCCTGCAGGATCTCGGAGGTCTTGTTCACGCTCTGGGCGATCTCGGAGAGAAGACCTTTTTTTCTGATGTAGGCTGTCCGCCCTTTTGACAGCTTTTCAATGCCATCCACAATGGGGCCCACGGATTTCAGAAGTTTCATGTCCGTCACCAGATAAATAAGAATGACCACCCCGATATCTGCCAGGATAATGACCGCTGCAAGAGGAGGGAGGATCTCGATAAGCCCTCTGTCCCAGGACGGATACATGTGTTTCCAGAAGGATTCCTTCGGATAGCCCGCCACCACCACATCCCCGCCCCGGCTGGCCGGGAAGGTGGGATAGTCCTGCACATATCCCCTTGTGAGGGAGGCAATGTCCGAGGCACTGTAGGAGAGGGGGATCTCAGCCGGCAGATCCTCCGTGTGCCAGACTACCTGTCCGGTGCCGCTCTGGATGAGCATGGCCCAGGCCCCCGCCTCTGCAAGGCTCTCCTGCAGCTGGGGAGAGAGGGCATAGCCGCTCTCCGTCTCGGAAAGCCCCGACGCCACCTCCTCCGCCATGGTGTAGGGGGAACCGTTGCCGGCATATTTCACGGTAAAAGAAAAAAGGATGATCAAATCCAGCACCGGCAGGAGCAGACAGACGAGGAACATGCCCACCACCAGCCGGCGCAGGAGCTTCAGTGCGTTTTTCATCTATTTCCCCTCCACCATCAGTTTGTATCCCAGGCCCTTCACCGTGACGAGGGAAGCCGGGTGGGAGGGGTCTTTTTCAATCTTTTCCCTGATCCGCCGGATGTGGGCCATCAGGGAGTTCTCGTAACCGAAGGGGTTGTCTCCCCAGGCCGCCTCACACAGAGAGTCAATGGTGACGATCTTCCCTGCATTCCTGCACAGGGCAGAGAGTATCTCAAACTCCTTGGCGGTCAGGGGAATGTGCTCTCCCTCCTTCAGCACCTCCGCCCTCTGAAAATCAATCTGGCTTCCGGCAAGGCGGACAAGGGGCGTCTCATTTTTATAGCTCCTCCTCAATATCACGCCCACCCGCAGGGTCAGCTCCTTTGGCAGGAAGGGTTTTACCATGTAATCGTCGGCTCCAAGTCCCAGGCCCTTAAATTTATCTTCATCCTCACCCCGGGCTGTGAGGAAGAGCACCGGATAATCTCCCATCTGCTTCAGCTTCTCAAAGAGAGAAAATCCGTCCCCGTCAGGCAGCATCACATCCAGGATAGCCAGCTCCGGCTGAAGATCCGCAGCCGCCTCCAGGGCTTCCCTCACGGTCCCGGCCCTTTGGATGTGGCGGTATCCCTCCTCCATTAAAATAGAACAAACCATGTCCAGCAGTTCCTCCTCGTCGTCCACAAGGAGGATGCGCTTTCCTTTCAGATATTCTGTGTCCATAGCCTTTTGTTTCCTTTCCTCAGATTGCGGCAGATGCGCAGCGGATTTCTGCGGTTCCGCAGAAACCGCTCTATGCGCAGGTATAATAACCACGCTGTGGTTATTATACCATATTTCCCCGCTCTCACTCCATCTCTCCTCTCTTTGTAAGGTAAATGTAAGGCAGGGGAAATGTGCCTGTAAGGATGGCCCGGTACAATAGAGCCAGAAAGACAAAGGAGGCACACAAAGCTATGAAACCGATCATCGAGACACACGAACTGACAAAGACATACGGAAATTTCACAGCCGTCTACCGGCTGAACCTTCATATAAGGAAGGGGACTGTATACGGATTTCTGGGCCCCAACGGGGCCGGGAAGTCCACCACCATGAAAATGTTCCTGGGGCTTGTGCGCCCCACTGTCGGCACATTCACCATCGATGGGATGGCCTACCCCAGGGACCGGATGGAGATCCTGCGAAGGACCGGCTCCCTCATCGAGGAACCCTCCTTCTACGGCAATCTGACGGGCCGGGAAAACCTCGACCTGATCCGCCGCATCCTGGGACTTAAGCCCTCCGCTGTGGACGACGCCCTGGAGCTGACAGGTCTGACCCGGTTCGGGGACCGCCCGGCAAAGAAATACTCCCTGGGCATGAAGCAGCGGCTGGGCCTTGCGGGAGCCCTCATCGGCCGGCCGCCCCTCCTCATCCTCGACGAGCCCACCAACGGGCTGGACCCGGTGGGCATCCACGAGATACGCACGCTCATCCGGTCCCTGCCCGAGAAGATCGGCTGCACGGTCCTCGTCTCCTCCCACCTCCTGCCGGAGATCGAGCTCATGGCGGACGACGTGGGGATTTTAAACCGGGGCCATCTCCTCTTTGAAGGCAGCATGGAAGAACTGCGGGAGACGGCGGCCATGAAGGGGCTTCCCTCCGATAACCTGGAGGAGACCTTCCTGGCTCTGGTGGACGAAGACAACAGGAAACGGAGGCCTATGTGATGACGATCGGTATAGAACTGAAAAAACTGAAATCCACAGGATTTTTTACATCCTTTTTTGTGGGAGGCCTGGTGGCGGCCCTCGTGCCCATAGCCAACACAGGATTCCGGACAGAGCTTTTCACCTCCCTGGAGGGCTCGCCCCTGTCCATCCTCCTTAATGCCAACCTGCAGATGGTGACCATGCTGAACCAGATACTCATCATCTGCGGAGCCTGCCTGATGTACCATACAGAATACGCGGACCACGCCATCCGCAGGATGCTGACCCTGCCCCTCAAAGGAGAGTCCCTGTTTTTCGGGAAGTCTCTCCTCCTGGCCCTGGGATTTTTCTTTCTCCTGGTCCTGGAGAGCGCTTCCTACGCCTTCTGCACCATGCATTGGTTTAGGATGACAGACGGTTTTCTCCCGGAGCTTTTAAAAAACATGGGATTTGCCACTCTCCTCACACTTCCCACCCTGCTCTTTATGCTGCTGGTGGCGTCCGCCTGCCAGAGTATGTGGGTGAGCCTTGGCATCGGCGTCATCTTCATGTCCATGGGAACCGTCCTGCCGGAGGGCCCCTTCCCTCTCACGCTTGTTCCCTTTGTCACGCCCTTTAAGACACTGGCCGATGCGGGGAGCGGCTGGGCCGCCTACGCCGCCGCATCGGGTGCGGAGCTTCTGCTCCTCGCCCTTGCCGCCTGCATGTTTATCCGAATAAGGAGGTACTCACTATGAATCTATTTGCACTCACTGCTGCCGAGCTCAAAAAAATACGGCGCTCTTTTATCCTGCCCCTTCTCTTTGTCCCCCTGGTGATCCTTTGGGTCCCCAATATCATCAATGCGGACAAGAGCCTCACCCCTGTGATGGCGGGCATCACGCCGGAGAACAACTTTTTCATCCAGAGCTTTATGGGCTTTGCCTGGTTCATCTTTCCCGCCAGCATCATCGTGTGCACCGTTCTTTTGCAGCAGCTGGAGCAGAAAAACAAGGGGCTCCTGAAAATGCTGGCGCTTCCCATAAATCCCAGGCTCCTGTGCCTTGCCAAATTCCTTGTCCTTGTGCTCCTGGCCTTTATCCAGGCAGCGGCCATGACAGGGCTCTACTTCCTCTGCGCCCGCATCGCCTCCTCCTACGTGGGCGCCGGCCTGATGGCCCAGACCGGCATGGTGCTGCGGATATCGGGTACCCTCTTCCTCTCCTCCCTGCCCATGATGGCTCTGTACTGGCTGATGTCCGTCTGCCTGACCACACCAGTGTTCTCCATCGGACTGGGGCTGGCCACCATGGTCCCCTCCGTTCTCCTGATGAACACGAAGCTATGGTTCCTTTACCCGCCCTGCTATCCCTTCTATGTGGTCACGTCAAACTACATGAAGCTGTCCACAGATCCGGACAGCGCCATCGACCTGGTCCCCTGGGTCCCTGCGGCGGCAGGCATTTCTATCCTGTGCCTGCTCATCGCCTGTCTGGCCTTCGGACACAGGGAGAGAAAATAAGAAAAATGAAAACAAGAACGCAAAAGGAGTGATATTTTTATGCGCACACCCAAGACAGACCCGACAAAGGCGGCCATCCTGACTGCCCTCTGCACCATCATGGTCTTTATCCCATGGACCATCTTCCCCCTCCGCACCCAGCCCTGGGCGCTGGAGATCCCGGCCGCCGGCATGATCATAGCATGCTATGCGATTTTCATGATATTTTCCGGTATTTTCACTCTCATATGTTACTCAAAATACCGGGCACAGAACACGCTGATGAAGATCTGCGTGGTCATCAATCTCATCTACGCCATTTTCGGCGTGGCGGCCCTGGGGATGATGGCTGTGACGGCGGCGTGACAGCGTCATGACAAAGGCTGCCGGGGCTGTCCGGCAGGCAGGCCCTTTTCATCTTTTATATGAGAAGCGCAGGCAGTCCGGCGGCTGCCTGCGCTTCTTAAATACAGTTCCCTGTCATTACTTTATATCGCCACTTTACTTCGACTATTTTACTTCGCTGAGCCTCTCCTTTAATTCAATTGTTTTGCCTCTGTCGGCGTCTCATGATTGGCAGCCTTTCTTTCGAAGCCGCAGCTCAATCTTTTGCTCAGCCACTATCCTTTCCAGTACATCTGCGGCGTGCCGGCTTTTCTCCTTATCCGACAGTTCATCCAGGTCTGCCTCTTCTTTAATCTGCAACAGGGCTTCCCGCAGCTCCGGCAGCTCCAGCAGATTGACAGCCAGGCAGAAAAAGGTCTTCCTTCGCCCATCATTATAGTGGGCAAGAAGGTCTTCCAGTATCCTGGCCTTTTCCTCCTGTTCCAGATTATAAGCCTCTATCCCTATATTTCTGGCTCTCTCCAAATCCAGCTTCTGCCTCCTGTGGGTGATAAAGGAGTCGTACTCATCAATATGCAGATACCTATCGCAGGGATATTTCTCACACTCATAGCAGTATTCAATCTTGCCCTGCTCCAGGCTGCACCTGGCTATCCCGCAGGATTGATTTCCGTTGCCGCAGCCGCCACAGTATTTCCCGATGAACATGGGACACAGCCCGCAGTTCAGACCGCAGAGTGACAAAAGCTGATTTTTACGTACAAATCCTTTCATAATCCCCCCCCCCCCAGAATTTACGGCCTTTTTTCTATGATGTAGGACTGCAGACTTTTTTGGCAGCCATTCTTCTCATAAAATCCTTCCACCCCTGGCTGAGCTCCAAAAAACAGCATGCTGGGAGTGTTCTCCCGGGCCAACTCAAGAAGCCTGCTGCCTATCCCCTTTTTCTGATACTTAGGAAGTAAAAGCCGTAAGCTTCCTGTCGTCTACTATGTATTCCATCTGTCTCCTCCGCTAAAATTTTTATCTCATACAGGCGTTTACGAATTTCATCGGCACATCCATGCGCTCTGCCGTCTGCTCCGGTGTCATTCCGCTATCCAGGAAGCGCCGGCATACTGCTTTCAGGTTCTCCCCAACCTCTATGATATGCCTGTCCGGGTCATAGAAGCGGACAACACGCTGGCCCCAGGGGTGTTCTGTGACCGGGTGGACATACTCCACATCACATTCCTTCAGCTTATCGACAAATTTCTCAAAATCATCCTCTTCAAAATAAAGTTCAAAGTTGTTGCCGCCAAACGAGATTTCCGTTGTGCCGATAAAATCCTTATATGTATCAGCTGTCTGCAGGGCCAGGCCGCCGGTCAGAGTCTTATTGGCTCCAAAGTCCATAATGACATGAAGGCCGAAAACTTTTTTATAGAACTCAACCGACCTGTCGATATCTGTTACCACCAGCATAGGATTTTTCAATTTCATTTTCATCTCTCCTCATCATGCCATTTTCGTTTTTCCATTAAACAGACCCATTCTCTGGATCTCAACATTACGGTCCGACGTGGTACTGACGCCGCGATTAGAGGAGCGATCTACTCCAGGCTACAAAATACCATTTAAAAGTGTCCCTGCAAAAATGGAGGCCGCCCCAACGATCACGAACATCGTTCCGACTACGCACTGGATAAGCTGTCCGCTCTTTTTGATGTACGAAGCTTCCGGCTTTTTCAAATTGTAAATAACACTGCATTCATTTCCCTCAACAAAAATCCCGTTTGAAGTCCAGCCTGTGTTTTGCGTATAGCTTCTTCCGCATACATGATACTCAAACACAGCTCTTGTACTCTGTCCGTCCGTTTCAATCTTGATGACTCTGCCTGTTGTCTGGCCCTTGTATTTTATAAACCTAATGTATCTGGGAACAGAGACTATAAGCCCCACCACCAGAAACAACCCTCCCATGATCCAGAACACTGCCATATCTGTCTCCCTCCATTTCTACCTTAGTCTGAAAATCTTCTCTTTGTCTCCTATACTCCAGAAATCAAGGACCCTTTTCCATGATATAGGACTGCAGGCTTTTGGGGACAGCCATGCGGGCCTTACATTTCCAAATCTATCGTAGGGAAGTTTCTCGCATTTTCCACAACACTTCAACTTCTGCTTATTTTCGCAGCAATCATATATACCGCAGCAACTAATAATTTCATCTATTTATGTTGCTCTATACAAATTAGGATTTGTTTATTTCATCTTCTTCGATATTTTTTTTGGTCTGCTCTATTGCCGCTGTTACTATACCTCGAATTTTTTCTTCTGTTATGCTTTCATCTCCAAAACGAAATGTCATTACCGCTGTATGTCCTTGCATGTGATATAGACAAGTTAATTGCCCCCAACAGGGGATACTATAGTAGTTAATTTCCCCAGTCGAGAAACTTCCAGCTTCTTTGGGATACATAATTTGCGGAGTATCAACACTATTTAGAATCTTTTTTACCATTTCAGAAATTCTATCTATCGAATCAGAGCTATCAGTGTTTTCATCGCCCTCAATGCCTATGGTTTCCTCCGAATAATCAACATTGAATCCATATTCTTTGGCAATATCACTTACTTTATTTAGGTAATCCTGACTCTCCAACAGAACTTTTAAATAGTCGTTTCTACATCCAAAATGATATGTATTATCATAGATCAGACCGTGTACCGTGAACTCTATTCCGTTTTTATCTTCAAATTTTCCTGAATCATTTTCTTTATTAAACGATTCCACAACCACAAAATCATGTTCTGGATATTCTTCCTCGAGACACATTATAATGCGTTCATCTGTGTTCTTCCCACTTAAAGGATTATTCTCACCGTACGTATCCTTCGTTAATTCAACTAATTCAGAACAACCGGATAAGGATACACACACTAATAATAAGGTGAGCAAAAACATTCCTAATTTTTTCAAATTATGTCCCCCTACAAATTCCAATTTCTATCCTTTTTTCTTATTTCATTCTCCAAACTCAACCTGCTTATTTAAAAGCCATACTATTTCAACGGCTATAAATCCACTCTAAATCCACTATCCACAAAACGCTTGCAAACCGTTTTTAGTGTAAGGTATAGAACAGTCAAATCAGAATTCTGCAGCTTAGGCTCATACTTTTAAATCATATTCTCCTGGACTTTGAACACTTATAGTTGCAAATCTTAATTGCTCTTTTTTATCATAAGCATTTTTTAATATCATATATCCGTTGACTATGCTAACAGCATATCTCTTCATGATACTCTTTAAATTGTTGTATACTCTTTTGCTGCTTTCATCATACCAAATTGTAGATACAGTTGTAGGCAAAATAGTATTTTCATCATATGATCCACCCAGATCGATAACAATACTTGTTTCATTTAATTTTTGATTTATATGTTTATATTTATCAAGTCTCACTGTTTCATCATCTTCTATAACAAGATATTGATTTCCTATATGACGCCCACTAAGAGAAATGCCAAAGTTGTCGATTTTAGTAATATCTGTTATCTTATCGCTATCGCTTTTGCCACACCGATAATATTTTATCATATTGTTCTTTTGGAATTCTCTGAATATGTTTTCTAAATCTTTTTTCGTTCCAAACACTCTAAAGCTTCTTGAACTCATTTTATTTTATCACCCGTACAAATCCTGATTTGCATTTGACATGAGAACAAAACCAACAAACCTGTTCTTACTGCTTTGTGCGGCATCGGTCTGCTCCTTTTTCTTTTTCATTTTATCAAATAATCCCCTATTTTTAGACCTCACACCGTATTTTTCAGCTATTTACTGTCGCCAACATAAAGAATGGCATAGACTTGATTTATCCTTGCCGGGTCTGTTTCTTCTACACTACCGTCATAATATACCGCTACTTCATCGCCAATTTCACCGCCAAAAGCGCCGTCTTTTCTCTCGACATTTCGCGAAACTTCTATATTTTTATAACTTTTATACAGCTCATCATCCTCATTTACGCTGATCACAATATAGGTTTCGCTTATTTGAGAAACAACACCTTTTACGCATGGCTCATTATCGACAATATAATTGATGTCCCTTGCACAGCCGGATAATGCAGATATACAAATAATAAGTGAAACTATTGTAAATATATTGATTTTTTTCATTATGAAATCACCGCTCCTGCATCGCAATATCAGGTATTCCCGCATTCTCGTTTTTATGATATTATCTCACAAGGTAAATTCTTTCTTCAATTTCTTATATGAAGGCTTACTGGCGAAGAAATCTCTTCTGCGTGCGATCATTTCGCACACCATTTTATATGCCGTTTCTTCGGATTTCAGTTCAGGACAAAGATGTTTGATACAATGATCATATAATTCTTCATGCCATTCAATATACAGTTTTCCTACATAAAAGGAGTCCTTGAGTATCTGAAGAAAACGACCAAAGTATTCTTTTCCCTCCTCAAAATCTCTTTTTAGAAAGCAGAGCATAGCCAATTCATAGACTTCCCAGAACACTCTGTGTCCCGGCATGTCATTTAGCTGACTTTCCATCTGTTCTTTTGCATAACCCATATCGCGGAAAAGGCGGTATTCCCTCACTTTTTCCAAGGCAGCTTCAGCAAAGTGTTCCATTTTTTCCTCATAGGCGGCATCATTGCCTCTATACGAAGCATATCCCGCCTTATCTACACGATAACCGATATTAAACGCCAGTGTATCGTTTAAGCCTTTACTGGCTTCCCATAAGAAACTGATCCCAACATTCAGATATGAACCTCTGTCATATGCACTGGGCTGAAATTCTACCTGTATTACAAAATACCCGTTATCATCAATCCATCTTCTGGAAGCCCCCACTCTGAAGAGTCCTTCGGGGGCAAGTATTTTCTTAGCTGCTGCATTTATGATTTTGTTATGTTGTCCTGGCATTTTTCCTCTCAATCGTAATCTCCTCACAGATCAGGAGTTGTCAATATAACTCTATTTCCTCTGAGCCTTCAAATGTGGGTTCAGCAATGTATTCTTTTACGCACCACTGTTTAATATATTGTGCAGCCCTGTGTTCTGCATATTTTGCATTTAGGACCTCTCCATTTTCATCAAGTTCAAGGTTATTCATAAATATTGCATATACTGTTTCTAATAAACTTGGGCTTTCTTTAAATTCACTAAAATAATCTATTCCTTCTAATAATGGATAACCCACTGTCCCATTTGCGATCCAATATGAAAATTGTCTAACAGCACCGCTTACCGAATGACTTAACTTCATACATCCTCCTTATAAGGTTAAATGTTTTTCCAACATAATCGAATTGCCCGTCTTACTCTTCCAACAATCTCACGGCCTCTACCAGATATCCAAAGGATCCCAATTTCTGTTTCTTCATATAGCTGAATTTTTTATACTTGCTCTGTCCAATACTCGCCGCTATGTATTTCTCCGGATTTTCGATTTCCCGGAAGGGCTGTTTCATAAGCAGACAAGCAGCCAGATACATCGTCTTGCAGGCCTGGTGAGCGGCAATTTCACCACTGTATCTTTGGTCCATCACATGGCTGTCCAACGCCTGGATGCCTCGAAGATACAGAGGGTACTCTTCTTTATCTACACTGCCTTTTCCAATAATACATGCGGCTGCCCGAATCGTGTCACGCAGCACATCTTCCCCTCTCAACTCTAGGCCCCGATACGCAAGTTCTTCTGCCACTGCTTTGTCATATGTTTTTTTAAGTGCCTCCTGATCAGAGAGGACCTCCGTCAGCGTTGTCACATCATAGAGCTGTTTGATTATTTCCAGCTCTTTATTGACACCAAGAGGAACGCCCGTGGTATGCGGAGCAAAGGCTGTCAGTTTATCCCCAAGGATACATTCCGGACTGGGGATTGTAACAGATACCGGCGCTCCTTCATTCCAGAGCAGGGAACTTTCAATACCTCTCTATATTGTTACCAGGTAGGGACTCTCTGCAAAAACCACATCCAGCAGGATATAAAATTCTGTATTGCGAAGCGGCGAGTCATACACAAACTTAAAGTGTCTCTTTTCAATATGGTTTTTCCCCAATCGTTTCTGTTCCTCATAGGTTTTAAACGGGAAAATCTTTGCCGCTTCCATGATATACCGGTCAATATCCGTTCCCGGCTCTACCAGGATATCTATGTCAGTTGAAAGCCGCCGGGGCTGATCTGTCATCAGCATCAGACAACTTCCGCCCTTAAATACAAATGGCATACCTACCTGTGCAATAGCCTCCAACAGTCCAAACGCATATAAGACTCGTTCCAGAAGCCCAGGATCTTTTTTATATTTACTGCGCAGCTCTCGTATATGCTCTATCTCATAATTTTCTCTTGTCAGCATCTCGTTTCTTTTATTCTCCTGGCGTCAGTTGTACATTCGTTTCCTGACGGATAAATGCTTTCATCTTTGTTTCTACATTGCGCCGCCTTGCATAACGGAACATCTTGGTCGTATCCAGATAATATTTGTGGAAGGCGTCTTCCATGATGGCCGGATACTCACTTTTTTCAATAAGATAGCCGGTAAACTTGCTTGTAAAGAGATCCACAAGAAGCTTCTCCAGCCGGCTGCTATGTCCTTCCCGGGGCTTTGGCGCTTCCGAAATCAGTTTTAATACAACAACCGTGTTTTCTTCCCCTTTATGCCGATAATAGTATTCCATCTGAGGTGAATAGAGTACATAAGGATATTCCCTATGCAGAGTATCAAACACTGTCTCCTCAAGCATATTTTCCACTTCCACCACAATCAGGTTCTTTGCAATCTGATGGTTCACAAATTCGTTAAACTGTATCAATTCCCACATCTGGAATTCTACCAGAGGATATTCTTTTGTAATCTTTCTTTCAATGTCCCGGTATTCTTTAGAGTGAGTGTAACCATATTGGTTCTTCTCTGCCATATCCGACATTCGCTCATATTTTCCCTGTCCAACTGCTATGATCTGATTTTCTTTTTTTAGTTTTTCCAGGAGCCAATTGATAGAGGATTCCGCATATTCTGGATTTAATGCATGGACTGCTTTCCTGAACTGGCTTTTTGTAAAAGTCTTCCCTGGGAAAAAATTCTTCAGTACAGTTTCCTGATCCATCTTCTCACCACCGTTATTAATCCGGCAATTTTTATCATTTTTGCCGATTTTATAATGATATTATATGCGATCCGTTCCCCAAAATCAAGGTTAAACTTCCCTCATCGGAAAATACAGATAACTCTTTCCTGTTGCCGGGTCAGTATAGTCGTGAACTGCTCCGACCAGAGGGACACCCTCCTCCTTCATTTGTCCGAGGGTTTCCTCAAACGCTCCACTATGGTTTTCAACAACTATATACTCATAACCCGGTATTGTCCACTTGGTCCATCCATCAGGAGCTTCTGCATGGTCCACGCATTCCACTCCCGCCAGATACAAGCCTTTGCCAAATCCCTCACCGTCTGATGTTGAACCCTCTTTTCCAATGACAACAAATCCGTCCTTTTTCACCTTAACCATTCTATCCCTCCTCAAATAGCAATTCATCTTTTTATATAGACTAAATCCGTCATACCATCATACGACCGTGTTCTGAGCAGCCTCAGCTTGATTTCACGGTCAGCCTTTTCAAAAAGCCGAATGCCTGAGCCAAGAATTGTTGGGATAACAGTAATATGATAGCGATCGATCATATCTTCTCTGACCAACTGCTGGACCAGATTTGCCCCTCCGCATATCCAGATCCCTTTTCCGCTTTCTTCCCGCAGCCTTTTTAGCAGCAGGGTGGGATTCTTACTGGTAAAGCGGATTTTATCAGAGGATGCTTTGGAACGGTGCGTCACAACATAGGTTGTAAGGTCGTTATAAACCCACTCATTTGGCGAGAGCTCCGTGACAATCTGATGGTAGGTATTCCAGCCCATTATCACCGTATCAATATCTTTCACAAATTCAGAATATGCGTCAATGCTCTCATCCCCATTGCCCTGACCGGTCAGCCAGTCAACACTGCCCTTCCCGTCTGCGATATAGCCATCAAGGCTCATCGCTATGAACAAACTGATTTTTTTCATGATCTCTCCTATCGCCTCACAGATGGAAAATCATCTGTGGATATACATTCTTATCAGATTGGGTCCGTCCTCATCCCGGACCATACATAAAAATTCCCAGCCATACCTCTCATAGAAGGTTGTGTGGTCTGTGACCAGATAAAGCGGGGTTATCCCCTTAGACTTCATATCCTTCACAACTATGTCAAGTAATCGCCCCGCGATCCCCTGACAGCGATACTCCTTCTCCGTATACACCGCACATACATTGGGCGTAAGGTCTTTCCTGTCATGAAAATCATTTTCAATGACTCCAAGGCCGCCCACAATTTGTCCGCTGTCCAGGCAGAGATACCAGCCATATTCGGTTTCATTGTCAAGATAGGCTTCCATACATTCAAGATAAGCTTCCTGCGGCACTCCCCATTTGTCATGGAACCATGCCGCAGCCTCTTCTTTTAGTTCGGGCTTTTGTCTCAAAGTGACATAGGTATATTCTTTCATATCGCCCTCCAAAATTTCGGTTTATCTGTTCTGCTTATCGATAAATATGGGTTTCTCTCCATCGTCAATCTCAAACCTGTGGCCATCCACTCTTATATACGTGCTGCCTGTCGCAGAGTGCAGATAGGGAATGATATCTCTGTCATAGTTACAGATCGTATTGATCGCAAAAATATGATGATTGCCGGGATTTGCCATATATTCATCATCTTCATTGCCAGCCATAAATCTCCAGCCGCTGTCTGGATTTTCCCCGACAGGTTGTTCACGATACATATATCCGACTTTAAAACCTTCCTTCGTTATTTTATCGGATACGATACATCCCTCTCCGTTGGGTTCATTCCACTCGATCAACTTTTCAACTTCTATTTTAATAAAATCATTTCCCTTGTCAGATGTTCCCATAACCTGTCCCTCCATGCCATATACTATACTGCTTGCCGATTTACCGGGAAAATGCCCCGGCTGTCTTCCTGACTGTATTGGCCGTTCTGATCGTCAGTTTTCCGGCAATGTCAGAGCTTGCCGTTTTGGACCACCAGTTTGTCTTTTGGTAATCCTTTCGCACAAAGGACCAGAAGACGGCGTTTTTGTAATCCATGACCCTCTCCAGGCCTTCTTTCGGCTCCCCGATCTCACGGAGCACATCCGTAAATGTAAGCGGCGGCAGGATAAAAATAAGGTTATCATAGATGTCTTTATTTTCATCGTCCCACCAGTCAGGCGCGTGCTGCAGGATGTCCTCCAGCTCCTCACTGGAAATGACAAACACCGGGACTTCAAGCCCAAACTCATCTTGCACCATCCCTTCAATCTGCCCTGCCAGCCTGTCTGTATCGTCCTCCTCGCTGGAGAAAACCACGTTCCCGCTGTTCAGGTATGTCTTCACTCCCTCAAGTCCCAGCTTTTCAAAGCCTTTCTTCAGCTCTGTCATTGGGATCTTGTTTTTGCCGCTTATGTTGATGCCGCGCAGGAATGCGGCAAAGCTTTTCTCCTCTTCCATAAGACACCTCCTTTTTCTCAGTATCCCATCACTTATCCGCCCTCACATGGATGCGGCGGAAGGTTTCAAAGCAGGTCCCGTCTGCCTGCAGTGTCCTGTCCAGCATAGCCCTGACAACCTCATCGCGAAACTTTTCCCTTACTCCCTCGGGAAGAGCCCTGACAAAAGGCACGATGCTGGGCTGGTCTATCCACCTGATCATCTCATCCGCATCGGAGAAAAACCTGTCTCTGTTGACCTCCGAAATATTACAGGAAGAAAAGCCGAAGGCGGCCACTATCTTTGCGTAATCCTCCCTGGATGGCATATACCAGGGCCACTCAAACTCTTTAAAATACTGCCCATACTCTTCGCTTTCCATTTCTTTGCGGATGACATCAAAGAAGTTGGAACAGTTTCCGTCCCCTGCAAAATCCCACAGGAGGTGGCCGCCATCTTTTAATGCCCTGAATGAATTTTTAAGGAGTCTGCCGTGGTCCTTGACCCAGTGGAGCGCCGCATTGGAAAAAATGACGTCAAACTCATTTTGAAAATCCATGTCATTCATATCCATCTGCACAAATGTCAGGTTCGGTTTTGACCTGCTCTGCGCCGCGGCGATCATTCCCGCAGACGCGTCTATTCCCACAACTTTTCCATCTGGCACCAGCTCTGACAGCTGCCCCACTCCTTCTGGTGCCTGGACGCCTTTTTGTATTTTTCTCCGTCAAATTCAAATGTAGGACTCATAATACTGCTATCACCTCCGACTCAAATATGCAGCAGTTCACCATACGGCGAGCTCCCATCCAGAACAGTTCCATAGGTATCCACCCATGCAGGGATGTATCCGCATCTTGCCGCCACCATCTGAGAACCTATGTTGGTAACCGAAGCTGAATAAAAGGGAACTACATCCCGCTCCAGGAGCTCACCGGTCAGCTTTGTCACCAGGTATGTCCCCATTCCGGAATTTCTGTATTCAGGCAGGACATCCACTCCCACTTCCCACAGGCCCTCCGGTGACACCGGCGCCGCCCCGGATACACCTGTGATCATATCGACATTTCTTGCAAGACAGGCAGCTTTCGTGGGCGTATGGCCCCTGTCGTCAAAGGCCAGAGAATTGTCAAATCCCTGCAGACCCCTCAGCGAAAAAATCTCATCCCTGCTTTTGTTCTCCACCAAGTCCCTCACCCGCCCGGCCAGGTCCTTTGACGTGCAGACAACTACCGTGTCTCTGTACGCCATGATCTTAATATAGGGCCGGTCAGCTGCCCCATGAACGGTGTAGACGGTGCCTCCCGCACGCAGCCTGGACGGACTGCACCAGTACTCCCTGGCCAGGTATTCCTCCACTTTGTTCCTTATCATCTCTCTCAAAATTTACCGCTCTCCCGTTTTAATAAAATGGATCAGCTCTTCCACGTCCTCAAAGTCATCGTAATCCCCGAGTATGCCTTCCCGGTGGTACACAATCCCGTTTTTTTCATTTCGCTCAAGGCAGTCCAGCAATTCTTCCATGCCGTATCGCCTGATGAACAGCGTAAAACCATAGGGCTTGATTTTTCCAAGCAGTCCCTTTTTGCAGTCCAGGTCACACTCAGAGCAGTGAGAAACACGCTTCTCCAAAGTGCATTTCCTGTTCTCACACCAGTCCTTATCCGGACACTCTCCTGAATTGCAGCCGTGGCAGCTCGTATTCTCCCCGCAAAGACAGCAGGCAAGGCCGCATCTTGCTATTCCCAGTTCCCGTTTCATATCCTGTTTCTCCTGTCTCTTTTTTCCAGTTCTTTCCTCATGCAGACAGAGTCCGGCAGGTCCCTGATCAGTTTTTTCGCCTTTTCCTGTGCTGCATTATTCAATCTCTCGTAAACGTAGTTTCCGGCTTTCCAGTTATCCAGGTTGCGAAGTCTTGCTCCGCTATCGCCATGCTCCGGGTCATCGAACAGCTCTCTCAGCTTTTGGCAGGGCATATTCGGGCATTCCCCGCAGTGTTCCATCCCCTTCTCTTTCCACAGCACTCGATCATTCTCCGCCATCTTCCGGCGCCTGGTTAAGGTCAAAGAGGACCTTCTCATAGTCCTTCACATAGTATCTGATGTTCTTTCTTCCCCTCTCGACAATGGTATGCCCCTCCGCTTCCAGCTTCTCTTTCTGGGCATCAATGCCTCCGGGATATTTTGCGTTCAGCTCCCCATTTGCCTTCAGGGTCCGCCAGTAAGGTGTCTTGTCTTCATGGCGCTGATGGCTGGCCCAGGCTGCGATGGACACGAAGATCCCGGCTGTGATGGGATCCGTAAAGTCAGCGTTGTTCTTTCCTGCCAGGTAATCCCTGACAGCACCGACCGTGATGACTTTTCCAAAGGGAACCTTCTTCATGATCTCGTCATAGGTGACCGGAGGCGCAAAATACATCCTCTCCCCGCCGTATTTCTTTATGGTGGCTTCATCCGTGACGATATGCATTTTGGGCATATCCGTTTCCCTGTGCAGCATTGCGTTGAAATCCTTCTTCTCCTCATTTGCCATGTCTCCCACCTCCTGCCCTCATTATATAAAAGCACACTCTGTCATGCAATGAGGCGGTCTTAAGATTTCTTTAATTTTATCTGCTTCCTATTGTCAGGGTGCTTTATGTCAGGTGTAATGTAAACCATTCAACGGGAAATTCTTTTTCCCCTGTGTCATTGCAAAATGACATTCTTTTACTCAAGCGGCGGGTTCCGCCCTACATTCCCTTTTATATGAGCTCATAAAAGGTTGCAGCTTTCGGTTTTTATGTCTATAATGGAGGTGTAGCATTTGAAAATGGATTTGATCAACACAGAAGAATATCCCCAAGCTGACAGACAGTACAAGGACCGGCTGTTCCGCTTTATTTTCCAGCGGCCCGCCGACCTTCTGGACCTGTACAACGCCGTCAACGGGACGGACTACTCAGACCCCGGCGCCCTGGAGTGCGAGACCGTGATGCTGAATATCAACTACGGGCACAACAGGGCTTTGATGGAGAAGTGCCGCCGTCTGAAGGAGTACGCCATCTTCGTAGCCACAGTCCGGGAGAACCTGGAGCGTCCGCTTCCCCTCAGGGAGGCAGTGGCAGAGGCGGTGGATACATGCATTGAAAACAATGCGCTGAGGGATATCCTGTTGGAGCAAAAAGCGGAGGTGATCCAGATGGTTCTGGAGACATTTGACCAGGAGAAATATGAAAAGGCCATGCACCAGGAGGGGTACGAAGACGGCTACCAGGATGGCAGAAGAGACCTGCTCCGGGAACTGATCCAGAAGAAGCTGGCAAAGGGCAGATCCATAGAGGCCATTGCCGGGGAGCTGGAGGTGGCCCCTGAGACAGTGCAGGAGCTGGCAAAACAGACGTAAGATATGACTTGAGGGCAGGAAACTCCTGCCCTCACTTATTGCTTACTATTTACTATTTCTCTGCTCTCTCATCGTACTCTGCCAGATACTTCTTCACATAGTCCACATCGGAGGGGCAGTCCAGATAATCGCTTCCGTACTTCTGCCTTGTCTCAGCGCCCTTTCCGGTGATGAGGAAGAGAGTCTTTCCCTCAGAGCTCTCGATGGCATCTTTTATGGCCTCGCCCCGGTCCTCGATCATCTCATATGGACAGTTCTGGGCCTTTACGTACTGGGCGATATCGGCAGATATGTCAGCCACCGGTTCGTATCCCGGGTCCTCCGCTACAAGGTAGACCTTCTTTGCGTACTGGCCCGCCACAGTGCCCAGGTCCCGGCGTCGGATCAGCGCCTTCTTGCCAGGACAGCCGAAAATGGAGACAATGCCGTAATCCGGGTACTCCTCCTTCATGGAGGAGAACAGCTTCTCAAAGCTCAGCTTGTTGTGGGCGTAGTCCACGATCGCGATCTTTGTCTTATCCCTGCTTGCATAGAGCTCCATGCGCCCGCTGGACCTGGCCCTCTCAAGACCGGAGTGGATATACTCCCGGGGGATGCCCAGCTTTGTGGCCGCCGCTATGACGCCCAGGGCGTTTTCCACATTGAAAAGTCCTGGCATGGTGAGGACAAACTCCTCGTCAAAATCTGCGCATTTCACAGAGAACAGCGTCTCGTGCCCGTCTTTTCGGATATTGTAGGCGTAGAAATCTGCCTCCGGGTTCTTCGTGCTGAAGGTAAAATACTCTTTCGCGTCTTTGGCGTATGTCAGGATACGCTCAATGTGATCTGCGTCCAGGTTGACAAAAGCCCGGTCCGCCTTGGCGAACATCCGCATTTTGGATGTGAAATAGTCTTCAAAGTCTTCGTGTTCAATGGGGCTGATGTGGTCCTCCGAGATATTGAGGAAGATGGCCGCGTCAAACCGCATGTCGTCCACCCGGTGGTATTTCAGCGCCTGGGAGGAGACTTCCATCTCCGCGTACTCAATGCCGCAGTCCAGCGCATTTCTCAGGTGCTGCTGCAGCTCTACCGCCTCCGGTGTTGTGATGTGGGACTCCACCAGGCTCTTGCCATCGTAGATGTCAATGGAGGAAATGACGGCGCTCTCCTTTTTCCCCTGAGCCGCCATATAGTCGTCCACCACTGCCTTCATATAGTAGGCGGAGGTGGATTTTCCCTTTGTCCCGCCAATGCCTGTCACCACCAGGTCCTCCCAGGGACGGTTGTAGAAGAAGTTGGCCAGGACGGACATGGCCTCCCTGATATCTTTTACAAGAATGTACGGCACCTGCCGCTCCAGGTCGAAGGTCTTCTCACTGATATAGCAGACCGCTCCCCTATCCACTGCCTCCCGCAGGTAGGCCAGCTTGAAGGCCGCCCCCTTGCAGATGAACATAGTGTCGGCTCCGGCCTCCTTTGAGTTGTAGGTGAGGTTGCGGATCACATGGTCCGTCGCTCTATCCACGTCTGCTTCCAGGAGCATCCCCCTTTTCTCAAGCAGCTCCACATATTCCTTCACGGTATAATACTGCATTTTTCCCATTTCAAACAATCTCCCTCAATGATTTTCTTATGTATGACTGATTTCTATTGATACTCCGCCCCCGAGCGCAGGATGGCCTCCCGCACCAGCACATCCATGGCATCCAGGCATATGGTGGGTATCTCGTGCTTTCCCTTAAATACAGACAGCTCCGTGCAGGCCAGGATCACTGCATCGCAGTTTTTCCTCATGAACTCGCTCATGACCCTGTCGAATTTTGCCCGGTCTCCCCGCTTTCCGCTCTTGATGTCGTCGTAGATGAGGGACATCACGTCCTTCTGCCTCTCCGGCGAGGGCTTTACCGGTGTCACTCCGAGCTTTCTGCACTCCCTGTGATAAATCCTGGAACCAATGGTACCGTCTGTCCCCATAATGCCGATCCGCTTCACCTCCGGCAGCTCCCGCACCGCATAGGCCACGCTCTCGTGTATCATATTGATGATAGGTACGGACACGGCCTTCTGTATCTGGTCATAGTAATAGTGGGACGTATTGCAGGTGATGGCTATGTTGGCCGCCCCCAGCTTTTCCAGCGTTCTTGCGTCCTCCTGCAGCATATGGACCAGCTTTTCGCTGTCCCCGCTCTTGATGGCCTCCGTCCGGTCCGGTATATCCGCATGGCTGAGGATGACCATATTCAGATGATCCTGGTCCCTCTGCGCCTTTGTGTGGGCGATGACATTCTCATAAAAGTAGCTGGTGGCCTCCGGCCCCATGCCTCCGATCACGCCGAGTATCTGTTTTCCTCTTCCTTCTTCCATTGGCTTTCCCCTTATTTTCCACAGCTTTACTGGTAATATTTATTGAAATAGCCGTACTGTTTCCAGTGGGTCTTCAGCATCCGCAGAAAGCGCATGGGCTTCAGATCCCCCCGCATGAAGACAGGATTGACCATTTTCCCTTCTTTTACGAGCTTCTTCATCTTTGCCACCATGGCAGGGTCCTTCACGTGCTTGTAGGCAACGCCCTTGGGCACGGTCATCCAGAGATGCTCCTCTGTGGCCTCCTCGTAGGGAAGCTCCCGGTTGTAGATATAGTCCTCTACAAAATATTTCGCTACATTAAAGCCGGAGCCTGTCACGTAGTAGTTGCTGCGCCCCTGTCTCGTGTTGATCTCAAAGAAGCGGTAGGTGCCGTCCCTTCTGTCGTACTTGATATCAAAATTGGAAAATCCCACATAGTGGAGGTCCTCCAGAAGGTTTTTCACCCTTCCCATGAGCTCCTGGTTTGGCTCTGTGATGATGACCGCATGGTTGCCCAGGCCGTGGGGAGTGTGTTCCTCAAGGAGCACATGTCCCAGGCACATCATCTTCACCTTCCCGTTCCGGTCAGAGTAGGATGTAAGGACCCGCATGTACTCGTCATTTCCCGGGATCATGTCCTGGATGATCAGGTCGTCGTCATATCCCGCATCATAAATCTGGGTGATGATTTCCTCCAGCTCCTTCCTGCTGCCCGGCTTGTAGATCTTGTTCTGTGTGGGGAAGGGATGCTCCCAGTAGGCGATGCTGTTGGACGGCTTCAGGATCACCGGGTAGGGGAAGTCGCAGGCAAATTCAAGGCCCATCTCCTTTTTGTACACGATGGTCTTTGGATAGTCCACGCCGTGCTTCTCGCAGAGCTGGTAAAACCGCTCCTTCTGCTGCAGGCTGTCCATCAGATCGAAGTCGATGTAGGGGGCAATGACATTGTCCGGCAGCTTATTTTTATGCCGGCTTGCCAGCGCCACATAGCTGTCCCCGCAGCCGATGAGCAGGATTTTCTTGTCCTTATGCTCCCCGGCAAAGCGGCTGATCCTCTCCAGGAAATAGTCGTCTGTGTCAATCTTCGGATTTCCCTCATAGACTGTGATCTGGCTGTTGAAGCTGGGTCCTGTCTGATACTTTCCAAAGACATAGGATTTCACCTGGTACTGCTCGTAAAAAGCCCGCGCCACGCTGTAGGTATTGATATCCCCGCCAAGGAGGACGGGAATGAATGTTTTCTCTTTAAATTCCATGCTTTCTGACCTTCTCTCCGTACAGATTTATACCAGCATATTATAACGCAGGAGCACCCTGACTTGTCAAGTAATGCGCCCCTTTTATATGGCCCTTTTGTGCCCCTTTCGACCTCCGTTTACAGGGATCCCGTTTACAACTCCTCCAGCTCTTCCTTGAAGCCCTCTCCCACGACCTCGTTTGACTCCATGATAATAGTGAAGGATTTGGGGTCCACCTTTCTGGCCAGTCTCTTGATGGTGTACATTTCCTTGTTGTTGCTGGCGCACATGACAACGTCCTTCTCCTGCCCCGTGTAGCTTCCGGTCCCCCTGATGATGGTGGAGCCTCTGTCCAGGTATTCGTCGATCTTTCCGGCCACCTCTTTACCCTTGTCCGTGACAATGAGGGTCATCTTGCCCTCATCGATACCGTACATGATACGGTCCATGACCGTGGCCATGAGATAGGTCACGATAAGTCCGTATATAAAACCGTCCACGTCCTTGAACACGATCACGCTTCCCAGCAGGATAGTCAGCATATCCAGCACAAACGTGATGACGCCCAGTGTCATGTGGGGCTTGACCTTCCGGATCGCCACACTGATAAAATCCTGTCCTCCGGTGGAGGAGCCTCTCATAAAGATCAGCGCGTACCCGATGCCTGTCAGCACGCCCATGCAAAGAGCGGCCAGAAGCCGGTCTCCCTCATACACAGGAAGAAGAGGGGACACATAGTCCATCAGAAATGAAGAGATGACCATGGATTTCACTGACTTCAGGAAGAAAGTCCTTCCCAGGAATTTATAGCAGAAGATCGCCACCGGCACATTCAGTATTATAGTCCCCGCGCCCACCGGAATGCCCAGGAGGTGATACAGGATAATAGCCATGCCGGAAAATCCCGCCACCGGGAAATTGGCATACAGGGCAAAGTTATAGATTCCTATGGCAATGACCATACCCGCTGCGATATCTATCAATATGTCCATGCCTATCTCTTTCCAGTTGATGCTTTTCATTTATTCTATCTTCCTTTCTCACACGATATGTCACAACAAAAAAGCAGCTGCAAACTATAAAAATATAATTCGCTGCTGCTCTTTTACTTATTCATTATATCGGTCTTCCGCAGGTCTGTCAATCGGATGTATCATCTTCCGATCTTTTGAGGAAGCTGCCTCTCATCACCGCGTCCTCTCCAAACTTCTGTCGGATTTCATCCAGGGCCCTTGACAGCTTTTCCTGCTTCAGAGCATTTGCGGAGCTCCTCTCCTGCTTTCCGGCTTCTGCCGTCTCCTCACCCGGCACGCTCCCGGCCTTCCCGCTGTTTTTCACCGGCGCCTGGGGCAGGTCAAAGATGCTCATCTGCCAGGGCTCATCCTCCCTCACCAGCTTGGAGGTGCGGATGCCAAGAAGGCGGATAGGCCGGCCGTCCCACAGCTCGTCAAAGAGCTCCATGGCCGCCTGGTAGAGCACCGTATCGCTTGCCGTCTCCCCGAAGAGCTGCTTCTGGTGGGAGCTGGTCTCAAAGGTGGCGTACTTGATCTCCACACTGACCATTCCTGCCTTCTGACCGGCTTTTCGCAGCCTTCCGCCCACGCTCTCGGCCAGTCCGAGGAGGATCTTCGCTGCCTCCTCCCGCTCTGTCACGTCCGCAGGCAAGGTGGTGGAGTTGCCGATGCCCTTCGCCTCTGTCTTCCAGGTGACCACGGGGGAGTCATCGATCCCGTTGGCAAAATTCCACAGCATCCTGCCGTGGCTTTTCAGATGCAGCTCCAGTATCTTAGGGTCCGCCTGAGCCAATTCTCCGATGGTGCGGATGCCCAGCTTTTTCAGCGTCTCCACGCTGGAACCGCCGGCCATGTACAGCTCCCGTACAGGGAGGGGCCACATCTTCACCTTAATCTCTTCCGGGAAAAGGGTGTGGACCCTGTCCGGCTTCTCAAAGTCCGAGGCCATCTTGGCCAGCAGCTTGTTGGAGGAGATACCTATATTGACTGTAAATCCGAATTTCTCCCGCACCCTGTCCTTGATCTCAAAGGCCGCGGACACATAGGAGTGATACCTGTGGGCGATGCCGGTGAAATCCAGGTAGCACTCGTCCACGCTGACCTGCTCAATGTCCGGCGTATAGGTGTGCAGGAACTCCATCAGCCTTCTGCTGTACTCGTGATACAGGGCATGGTCCGGCGGCTCCATGTGGATGTCCGGACACTTCCGCAGGGCATTTGCCACCGGCTCTCCGGTGTGTATCCCGTACTTTTTTGCCGGGATAGATTTGGCCAGCACTACGCCGTGTCTGGATTTCCGGTCCCCGCCTATGATGGCGGGAATGGTCCTGATATCAAGCGCGGCGCCGCTTTTCAGCTGCTCTACAGCAGTCCAGCTCAGGTACGCCGAATTGACATCGATATGGAATATGATGCGGGACATAGGCTTTCCTCCTCTCCCCCCGGATCCGCGGATTTCTTCTTTCATTGTATCCGGCCCGCCGCAAATGTCAATAAATACACGAAAAAAGGGGCGACGCCTCTGTAAAGCGCCTCCCCTGTGTGTTTCATTTCTGGATATTGCGGACTACTATACAGCTGTCAGTCCCTCTTTTACCCTGGCCGTCAGTTTTCCATCCTGGTCATCTATGAGGATCGTGTCGCCGCTGCCCACATTGCCCTCAAGCATCAGCCTTGCGGCCGTTGTCTCCACATTTTTCTGCAGATACCGCTTCAGCGGTCTTGCGCCGTACATGGGCTCGTATCCGCCCTCCACGATGCGGGCCTTGGCAGCCTCTGTCAGCTCAATGCCGACCTCCTTCTCTCTCAGCCTGCGGTTCACGTCCGCCACCAGCAGGTCGATGATGTGGTAAATGTTGTCCTTTGTCAGAGGCTTGAACATGATGATCTCGTCCAGACGGTTCAGGAACTCTGGGCGGAAATGGGCCCGCAGGTCGTCCGTCACCGCCTTCTGGCTTGCCTCGCTGATGTTTCCGTTCTCGTCAATCCCTTCCAGCAGGTAGGCTGAACCGATATTGGATGTCATAATGAGAATGGTGTTCTTGAAGTCCACGGTCCGCCCCTGGGAGTCTGTGATACGGCCGTCATCCAGCACCTGGAGGAGCACGTTGAACACATCCGGGTGGGCCTTCTCCACCTCGTCAAAAAGGACCACGGAGTAGGGCTTTCTCCTGACCGCCTCTGTGAGCTGTCCGCCCTCATCGTACCCCACATATCCCGGAGGAGCTCCGATGAGCCTGGACACGGAATATTTCTCCATATACTCACTCATATCGATGCGGACCATATTGTTCTCATCGTCAAACAGGCTCTGGGCAAGCGCCTTTGCCAGCTCTGTCTTACCCACGCCCGTGGGTCCAAGGAAGAGGAAGGAGCCGATGGGTCTTGTCGGGTCCTTGATCCCGGCCTTGGACCGGATGATGGCCTCTGTCACCAGCTCTACAGCCTCGTCCTGCCCTACCACACGCTTGTGCAGCTCGTCGGCCAGGTGCAGGGTCTTGCTCCTCTCACTCTCGTTCAGCTTTGCCACCGGAATGCCGGTCCACTTGGAGACGATCTTAGCGATCTCATCCTCTGTCACGCTCTCATGTACAAGGGAGAGATCCTCGTCTTTGACCTTCGCCTCCTCGGCCTCCAGCATCTTCTGGAGCTCCGGCAGCTTCCCGTACTGCAGCTCCGCCGCCTTCTCCAGGTCGTAGGACTGCTGTGCCTTCTGGATGTCGCCCCGTATCTGCTCAATCTGCTCCCTCAGCTTCTGCACTCTCTCCACGCTGACCTTCTCGTTGTCCCACTGGGCTTTCCTTGTGGCAAACTCAGCCCGCAGCTCTGCCAGCTCCTGCTGCAGATGCGCCAGGCGGTCCTGGCTCAACCGGTCGTCCTCTTTCTTAAGGGCAGCCTCCTCGATCTCAAGCTGCATCACTTTCCTGCGCATCTCATCCAGCTCTGCCGGCATGGAGTCAAGCTCTGTCTTGATCATGGCGCAGGCCTCATCCACCAGGTCAATGGCCTTGTCCGGCAGGAACCTGTCTGAGATGTATCTGTGGGAGAGGGTGGCTGCCGCCACAAGGGCGCCGTCTGTGATCTTCACGCCGTGGAAGACCTCGTACCTCTCCTTCAGCCCGCGGAGGATGGAAATGGCGTCCTCCACTGTGGGCTCATCGACCATGACCGGCTGGAAACGTCTCTCAAGAGCCGCGTCCTTCTCTATATACTGTCTGTACTCATCCAGCGTAGTGGCTCCAATGCAATGGAGCTCTCCTCTGGCCAGCATGGGCTTCAGCATATTGCCGGCATCCATGGCGCCGTCTGTCTTTCCGGCTCCCACGATGGTGTGGAGCTCATCGATAAAGAGGATAATTTTACCGTCGCTGTTCTTGACCTCCTCAAGAACGGCTTTCAGACGCTCCTCAAATTCTCCTCTGTATTTCGCACCGGCCACCAGGGCGCCCATGTCCAGGGAGAAGATCGTCTTGTCCTTCAGAGCCTCCGGCACGTCGCCGCTCACAATCCTCTGGGCCAATCCCTCCACGACGGCTGTCTTGCCGACGCCGGGCTCACCGATCAGAACCGGGTTGTTCTTTGTCTTCCTGGAAAGGATCCGGACCACATTGCGGATCTCGCTGTCACGCCCGATGACAGGGTCCAACTTCTGGTCCCTGGCACGGTCCACCAGGTCTGTTCCGTATTTGTTCAGGGTATCGTAGGTGGCCTCCGGATTGTCGCTTGTCACCTTCTGGTTGCCTCTCACTGTGGAGAGAGCCTGCAAAAAGCCCTCCCTGGAAATGCCCAGCTCACGGAAGAGCTGCTTTATCTCCCGGCTGGGATGCTTCAGAAGTGCCAGGAAGAGATGCTCCACAGAGACGTACTCATCGCCCATCTGCTTCATCTCGTCCTCGGCGCTTATGAGTGCCTTGTTCAGGTACTGTCCCACATAGGGCTGGCCGCCCTGCACCTTGGGCCGCTTTGCTATGGCCTGCTCCACCCGGTCCACGACCAGATTTTTATCCAGGCCCATTTTCTCCATCATCTTTAAGATCAGGCTGTCATCCTGGGTCAGCAGAGCATAGAGAAGATGCTCCTGCTCGATTTCCTGGTTGCCGTACTCCATTGCTGTCTTCTCGCAGTCCTGGACCGCCTGCAGGGATTTCTGTGTAAATTTATTTATATTCATAAAGGTCCCTCCTTGCCTTTCACTGAAAAGGCGCCCTCTCAGGCACCTGGTTTTCCTGTTCTATTAGGAATATAACACTTTTTATCAGCACTGTCAACACTCGAGTGCTAATTTCTGAATTTTTCAACCGTCTACCCCAACCTAGTAAAAATTCCCATAATATCCTCACTTTCAATTTTTAATTTCCTGTTCAGCAACTTAGGATTTACTTAACAATATGTGCCGTGATAATTGTATAACTATCTGAATTGATAGTGATTTTGATATTTTCAACTTCACAATACCAATTTTTACCTCGTTTGTATATATTGCATTTTTTATCTAGCATCTTATTTTTGCAATACTCAACAACATCATCTGTATCTATTTTTAGATTTCTTTTTATTCTACCAACTCCCATTTCAGTTGTATGAATTTTGTCAATATTATCAAGTAATATCTTTTTATTTTCCATTTTTCTCCTTAAATTCCAGTTTATCGCTCGTCATACAAATAGGGATTTGTCAATTTCTTTTCATATACAATAATGGATATGGATTCCCCTATACAACCAGTTCACCTATTGCATAATTTTCAATACCATATTGTAGTAACTGTTTTCCTACTCCTTGTCCTCTGTATTCATTTGAAACAAATAACATTTTAGGCGTCCCATCTCAAATCAAGTTTCATATCTTTTGCGATTTTCTCAACTCTATAACTGGTATTTGTCTATTAATCGCCTAATATATTGCGTACGGTTCCGTACTTTTACCGTCATACACAAATACCTTTATTTCCGTATTTTCATCTACTTCGGCATGAACACCCACTGTATATTCTTTATCGGTTACTTTCAGAAAAGAACAGCTGCCACCTGCGGGAATGTTATCAGAAACAATTTCCTTCTCTCCCGCGCTTAGTAAGTGAACAACAATATCAAAATCATTTCTATTCTGAATCGTCAGTGCTCCTGTTTGGGATATAACCTTTACATCAGAATAAGTTATTACATACTCGTCAGAGGATTCTGCACAAGATACTGAGCAATCCCACTGTGTTATATTCCCTGTAGCTTGGTCTTTTCTATATGATTCAGAAGACCTGTATATTACGAATATAAGAATTGCAATTATAGCAAATACAAGCAATGAACTTAATAATAATGTTATTTTTTTCTTCATTGCCATTCCCTCCACAAACTTCGATTTGTCGTCTTGTTCGACTTCTTGAAAAACTATAATTTAGTCAACTTGGAATTATAGTTTTAAATCATATTCTTTTGGGCTTTGAGCACTTATAGTCACAAATCTTAATTGCTCTTTTTTATCATAAGCATTTTTTAATATCATATATCCATTGATCATGCTAACAGAATATCTTTTTATAATGCTTTTTAAATTGTTGTATATTTTTTTGCTACTTTCATTATCATACCAAATTGTAGATACCGTTGTAGGCAAAATAGTATTCTCAGCATATAATCCACCCAAATCAATAACAATACTTGTTTCATTTGACTTTTGATTTATATGTTTATAATTATCAAGTCGTACTATTTTATCGCTTTTTATAACAAGATACTGATTTCCTATATGACTTCCATTAAGAGAAAAGCCAAAATTATCTGTTTTAGTAATGTCTGTTATTTTATTGCTATCGCTTTTACCGCATCGATAATAGTTTACTATATTGTTTTTTTGAAATTCATTGAATATATTTTCTAAATCTTTTTTCGTTCCAAACACTCGAAAGCTTCTTGAAATCATTTTAATCACCCTTACAACTTCCAATTTTCTGCTCGACAACTTCCAAATCATCAATCTATTTAGCCTATTATAACACCCTGAATATTCCCCTGTCATTCTATTTCTGGCTCATACGGAATGGCCATACAGAAAGGGAGCGGAACATCATCTGTCCGCTCCCTTTCAAATATTTTTTCATCATCCTCTGGAGACCGTCCACATCTCCTTGATCTGGCCGGAGATATCGCTGTAGTTCCAGGTCTTCTCCGTGTTGCTGATGCTGAAGGGGTCGTTGACCGTCACCTGGCCGTTCTCATAGCCGGTGAGCACGATGAAATGTCCCCCGTCCGTGAAATCTCCCGGCAGCATGCTGCAGATCACAGGGTGTCCCGCCTGCAGCCGGGCGGCGAGGGTCTCCTCGTCCATCATCCCCTCCTGACAGCTCAGTCCCCACTGGCGGGCCGCACTGTCCAGGAACGCCCAGTAGGTATTGTTCTCCCCGTCTATGAAGCCGTTCTCCTCGCTGTATTTCGCAAGACGGTATGGCGTGGCCGTGGTATCCCCGGTAAGTCCCACAATGACCATGGACATGCAGGTAGGGCCGCACCCGCTGGAGGCGATCGTACTGGTGCCGTAGGAACTGTAGCCCCACCGCTCGTCCCACTGGAGATAGTGGGGAATGGCTCCGTTCCCTGTAGATGCCTCCACCGTCTCCGGCACAGGATTGTCCTTATTCTCGGCATAGTCCCGCACAAAATCCAGGGTCTCCTCGTTCTGGTCAATGAGGCCGATGATCTCCTCCGGGCAGCCCTCCGCTCTCGCCTGCTCTTTTACTTCGGCAATCTCCCTGGCCTTCTCCTCCTCCGGCGTCAGCTGCTCCTCTTCTTCCCGGGCCTCCTGCTCCTCCCGGAGCTGCTGTTCCCTCTGCTGCTCCTCCCGGGCCTTCTCCCGGGAGCTGTGGGCCATGGCAAAGCCTCCCGCAATGCCGGCAGCCAAGATCAGGATGGCTGTCCCGAGTATGAGCCTCCTCGTTTTTTGTCTTTCCCTCTGTTCCTTCATCCCCCTGCTGCCATCCGCAGACCTTTGGTTTTTGTCTGTCCTGTTATGTATCATGTCTGTCTTCCTCTTCTGCTATGGTTATTTTCTTCTGGACAAAGCTGCCAGCAGTGTCCCTGCTGCAATACATACATCGCCCAGATTAAGGGTCAGTCTGGAAAGTCTCTTCCATCTGCTCTTAAAGGCAAGATAATCCACTACCTTTCCCCGCATCACGCGGTCATAAAGATTGCTGAGAGCACCTCCTGTGAGGAGCATCATCCCCGTCTTCTCCACTGTGTGTCCTTTTGTCCTCAGCAGAAATGCGTCTCGCACAAGAAGGACAGCTCCCAGCAGGGCTGAGAGCTTCATCACGAAACGGGGAGATTTCTCCAGCAAATTAAAAGCAGCGCCCCGGTTGTAGACCTTTCGGAGGACCAGGCGGCCGCCCGCCATCTCCCGGTCCTCACCCCCGGTCACATTGTCCAGGACATACTGCTTGACCCTAAGGTCCAGAGCCGCAGCCGCGGCCGCAATGGTACAAAATATCATTACATTTCCTCTTTGATGCGCACGATCTGCTCCTCATACTTTTCAATCTGCTCATCCCGCTTTTCAATGGCTTCACAAAGAGCGATCATATCCATATCCTGTATCTCATTTTTGGTAAATTTTTCATATATGGCTTTCCCGATATCAACGAAATCCCTCTGGTTTCCTCTTTTCAAAAAGCGTATCTCGCTTTTCAGCTTCTGGACCTCTATCGTGTCTCCCGCCTTTTTGCCCAGGTCACTTGCCACATCTGCCACTCTTTTCCCGAATCCATCAAAAAAATCTGCCATGTTTCATCTCTCCTTTGCCTCAGATCTGTCTCAAACGGTCCAGCGTCCTGTACAGATCCAGGGTTCCGTACCCCCACTCTCTGTTGGGGTACTCCTCCCCCGGTCTCTGGCGCGCCCCGAGGATCAGCAGGTTCTTGAGCTGGAGGGTGTCCGCTCCCCTGCTGCCTGTGTAGTACAGGATCCACTCCATCAGGAGCGCCGCGGCTCCGGCTGTGATGGCCGCCGCACCGCTGGAACCGGACCGGACAGTGAATCTGCCGCCCGGCAGCGCCCCCTTTACATCCACTCCCGGGGCTGCCAGGTCCGGTTTTATCTTGTCAGTTCTAGTATATCCTCTGCCGGAATGAATATCAACACTATTCTCCCTTCCATCGTAGAAAGCCGCCGTGATGGCCGAGCGCACCGCAGACGGGGATGTGAGGGTGATATCCGGATCAGACCGGAGAAAAAACACCTCCCCGTCCAGGAACTCCTGCACAGGGAGCCACACGTGAAAGGCGCCTCCCGCCAGCTGCACCGGCTCCACCAAAATTTTCCATATGCCGGGGGCCGGCGCCCCGAACCGCAGGAAAATGAGCTGGGAGTCGTTCCTCTCCACCAGGAGCCGGTAATCCACCGTCACAAGAGTCCCCTCGAAGACAAACCGGAACTGGGAGCTGCCCCCCTGGATGATGGGGATCCTCTCCCGCACCTCCCCGGAGGGAGACACAAGGGACACCGTGAGGATATTGGGGATATCTGTCCACAGCTCTGCGACAAACCCCCGCACATTTTCCCCCACCCGGATCTCCACCTCCTCCTGGTCGTCTCCGCTCTCCAGCACGCCGTAAAAGTGGTGCCTCTGCGATGCCTCGTTGCCGGCCCCCACCACCACTCCCTTGTTGAGACTGTTGGAATAGTATTCCAGCATCACCGCCAGAGGGGTTGTGCCGTTGTGCCCTCCCATGGAGCTTCCAAGGGCAATGCACAGGATCAGGGGCAGCCCCCTCCTCTCCGCCAGGTCCACCAGATATTGTATGCCCAGCATAATATCGTTTTCCTGGTAGCAGTCTGCGTTTTCCGCTATATAGTAGAAATCCCTCAGATACCGCTTTGCTCCCTTCAGCTTGACGACCCCGATGGCCGCACCGGGGGCTGCCCCCAGGAACCGGTTCTCCTCATCCGCACTCCCCGCCGCCAGGCTGGCCACGTAGGTGCCATGTCCGTTCTCGTCCCGGCTTGGCACGATGGAAAAAGGGTCCTCTGCTCCCAGGGCCCTGTCTATATCCTCTCTCGTATACTCGCTCCCGTAGAGAAAGCCGGGAGGCTCCGTCCCCTCCTGCACAGTCTGGTCCCAGATCGCCTCGATACGGGTCCTCCCGTCCAGCTCCCGGAACACAGGATGCGTATAGTCAATGCCTGTGTCGACAAATCCGATCATCACATTCTCTCCCATCAGCTCCAGGGTGGGATAGTTCTGCACCGGAGTGATGCCCGCCTGTCCCATAGCTTCCATGTCCAGGAGGGTGTAGCACTGGGGAATGGAGCTGTAGGTAAAGCTGCCGAAATCCAGAGGATTGGCCAGGACCTGCTCCACATAGACCACATCGTACCCGGCCCGGGTCCCCTGACGGCAGAGCTGTTCCTCCGGCACTGTGAAGGCAATCCGGCTGCCCCCGGACTGGATGATGAAATCCCGGTACTCCTCCGAGAGTATCCTCTGACGGCAGAGCTGCTTTTCCGCCATATAGAAAACACCTCATATACCTTTGTGATCAGTATATGAGGCGAAAGACTGTCTTATCCCTCCAGACGCAGGGGCTCCTGTCCCCTCAGGGTGATGACCGGTCCCCCGGTCCCCTCTATGTAGCTTTCGGTGATGGTCACCTGGCCGATGCTGTCATCCTTGGGGATCTCGTACATGATATCCAGCATAAAGTCCTCGATGATGGCCCGCAGAGCCCTGGCTCCGGTATCCTTCTTCATAGCCTTTCTGGCAATGGCACGGAGTGCGCCCTCGTCAAAATCCAGCTTCACTTCATCCAGGGCCAGCAGCTTCTGGTACTGCTTGAGGATGGCGTTTTTTGGCTCCTTCAGTATCTTGACCAGCATATCTTCATCCAGCCCTCTGAGGGTACAGATGATGGGAAGACGTCCCAGGAACTCGGGTATCATCCCAAAGCTCCGCAGGTCCTCTGTGGAGACCCTGGAGAGGAGGTCCTTATCGTTGTCGTATTTATCCTTCAGGTCCGCGTTAAAACCGATGGAAGACTGTTTGGTCAGCCTCTCCTTGATGATGTTGTCCAGATCCGGGAACGCGCCGCCACAGATAAAGAGGATGTTCCTGGTGTTGACCGTGGTCAGAGGCACCATGGCGTTCTTGCTGTTGGCCCCTACCGGCACTTCCACTTCACTGCCCTCCAGGAGCTTGAGCATTCCCTGCTGGACGGACTCGCCGCTCACATCCCGCTGGTTTGTGTTCTTCTTCTTGGCGATCTTGTCGATCTCATCGATAAAGATGATGCCCTGCTCCGCTTTCTCCACATCATTGTCCGCGGCGGCCAGGAGCTTGGACACAACGCTCTCAATGTCATCCCCGATGTAGCCGGCCTCGGTGAGGGAGGTGGCGTCTGTGATGGCCAGCGGCACATCCAGCAGCCGGGCCAGGGTCTTCACCATGTAGGTTTTTCCCGAACCGGTGGGCCCGATCATGAGAATATTGGATTTCTCGATCTCTATGTCATCCATGGTGTCAGTGGCCACACGCTTGTAGTGGTTGTAGACAGCCACGGAAATCACCTTTTTTGCGTACTCCTGCCCCACCACGTACTCGTCCAGCCTGGCCTTTATCTTGTGGGGTGCGGGAATGTGGTTGATGTCTATGAGGGGCTTCTTCTCCTCCCCCTCCTTTTTCTTCTTGACCTTCTGCTGGCGGGGGGCCGCGTTTTCCAGGTCGGACATGTTAAAGATCTGGACACCCGGTATGTTCATCAGTTTGCTGTAGTCGATCTGACCGCTTGTCATGGCGTCAAAACTCTTCTGCATGCAGTCCGAACACACGGAAATATTGTTGGGGAGGTCGATGAGCTTTCCCGTCACACTCTCGGGCCTGTGGCAGATAAAGCAGAACTTCTCGTACCCGTCGTCCTTCTTTTTCTCTTCCACATGCACGTCCTTGTCTTCCACTTTTTCTATCTCGTTTTCATTTCTGTTGTTCTCGTTCTCTGACATGTTACATCCTTTCTATATATAATGCACGGGCACTCCCTATTCCAGCATCTGAAGGAACTGTTCCTCCGTCAGTATGGGCACGCCCAGCTCCTTTGCTTTCCTGTTCTTGGAGGATGTGGAGGCAGCGTCGTTGTTGATGAGGTAGCTGGTCTTTGAGGTGACAGAGCCTGTCACCTTTCCGCCTTTGCTCTCGATGAGACTCTTCAGCTCACTCCTGTTCGCGAAGTGCTCCACGCTCCCGGTAATGACAAAGGTAGTGCCCTCCAGGGTCCTTCCTCCCTCATCCGCCGTCTCCTGCTCAATATGCACCTCTCTCAGGAGCTCTCTGTACACCTGCCGGTGGGTCTCGTCCTCAAAGTAATCCACATAGGCCTTTGCGATGACACCGCCCACGCCGGGCGCTGCACTGAGCTCCTCCTCGGTGAGGTCCGGAAGGGCCTCCGGTGAGACCTTCATTTCCCGGCAGATCACCTTGGCGACCGCCACCCCGATGCCCGGGATGCCCAGGCTGTAGAGCAGACGGGGAAGGGTGGTCTCTCTGGCCCTCTCCGCGCTCTCGATCAGATTCTGGCAGGATTTCTCCCCGAAGCCCTCCATCTCCTGTATTTCCTCCCTGTGCCGGTCCAGATGGAACAGATCGCCGTAGGTCTGGATAAATCCTCTGGCAATAAATTTTTCAAGGGTGGCCTCGGAGAGCCCCTCTATATTCATGGCATCCCGGCTCACGAACAGGGCGTAGGACTTTATCTGCTTTGCCTGACAGGACGGGTTGGTGCAGTACAGCGTCTTTGCGCTGCCCTCCTGCCGTATCTCGGTCGCGCCTCCGCACACCGGACAGACCCCGGGGATGTCCCTGACACCGCTGCGGGTAAGATTCCTGGCAATCTGAGGGATGATCATATTTGCCTTGTACACTTCAATCCTGTCTCCGACGCCAAGCTCCAGCTCTTCCATGATGCTGATATTGTGGACACTGGCGCGGCTCACGGTAGTTCCCTCCAGCTCAACCGGATCGAAGATGGCCACCGGATTGATAAGGCCGGTCCTCGATGGGCTCCACTCGATCTCCCGCAGAGTCGTCTCCCGGGTCTCGTCCGCCCACTTGAACGCATAGGAGTCTCTCGGGAATTTTGCCGTCCTCCCCAGGGACTCACCGTACCTTATATCATCATATATTAGCACAAGACCATCTGAGGGAAAATCGTTTTGCGCTATTCTTTCTGAAAATTTAATAACTTCCGCCTCTATATCCGCCGGAGCCACCACGTAGTGCTCCACCACCTCGAAGCCCTGCTCCTTCAGCCAGTCCAGCTGAAAGGCCCTGGAGTTGTGGAAGTCCACATCCTCCGCCCGGACAAGAGAAAAGGCGTAGAAACGCACGTTCCTCCTGGCCGTGACCTCGCTGCTCAGCTGGCGCACAGAGCCGCTGCACAGATTCCGGGGATTTTTGTACCTGGCGTCCGCATCCGGGATTTCCTCATTGATGCGCTCGAAATCCCTGTAGCCGATGACCGCCTCCCCCCGCAGGATAAGCTCGCCCTGGTAGGGAATGCGAAGAGGAATGTTCTTGAACACCCGGGCATTTCCGGTGATCACTTCTCCCACCTCCCCGTTTCCCCGGGTGACGGCCTTTGTGAGATTACCGCCCTGGTAGGTAAGGACAATGGTAAGGCCGTCCATCTTCCAGGACATGACCACGTCGTGGTCCCCCGCAAAGGCCCGCAGCTCCCCCACATCCTTGGTCTTGTCAAGGGAGAGCATAGGGCTCTCATGCCTCTCCTTTGGCAGCTCGCTGACCACCTCGTATCCCACATGGATGGTGGGGCTGCCTGCCAGGGTGACATGGAGCTCCCTCTCCAGCTGTGTCAGCTCATCGTAGAGTGCATCGTACTCGTAGTTGCTCATGATCTCCCGGGACTCCTGGTAGTAGGCTCTCCCTGCCCGGTCCAAAAGCTCCACCAGCTCCTGCATCCTCTGCTTCTTCTTTGCTGTATCCATTTTTCTATTTCCTGCCTCGCACATGTATTGCTTCTCCTGTCTGCTTTTTTGTGGGGCCTCCGGCCAGAGCCCGCAGTGTCTCCAGCTCCTCCCCTGTCACCTTCCGGTATTCGCCGGGTCTCAGATCCCCCAGCCTGATATTCATGATACGCACCCGCTTCAGCGTCCGCACGCGGCAGCCGCAGGCCCGGCACATCCTCCGGATCTGCCGGTTCAGCCCCTGGGTGAGGATGATGCTGAAGGTGTATTTCCCCTCCCTTCGGACTGTGCAGGGCCTTGTCACCGCGTCCAGCCCCTTCTCCTCGTCCACAATGTGGACGCCGGCACTCATTTTCTCTATAAAATCATCCGTGACCTCCCGGTCTACGGTGACCCTGTACTCTTTTTCGTGAAGGTTCCTGCCCCGCATGATGCGGTTGATGAGGTCCCCGTCGTTGGTCATGAGGAGGAGGCCCTCCGAGTCCTTGTCCAGCCTTCCCGCGTAGGTGACCCGGACGGGGTATTTGAGGAAGCGGACAATGTTGTTCTTTGTCCTTCTGTCCTCTGTGCAGATGATACCCACCGGCTTGTAGACAGCCAGGATGACCTTCTCATCCTTCCCGCCGATGACCCGGTCTCCCACCTGCACCCTCTGGCCCGGCCGCACCTTCATGCCTCGCAGGGCCGGGACCCCGTCCACCAGCACCTGGCCCTTTTCGATGAGGCGGTCCGCCTCCCTGCGGGAGCAGATGCCTGCCTCGCTCATATATTTATTAAGACGGATCTCCTCCATGTATCCTCCTGCCTTCCTGCCTTTTCTCCCGCGCCCTGAGCGCAGGTATATATTCACACTGGGCTCGAAAGAACCTCGCCAAGTGTTCCTATTATACCATGCTTTCCAGCCCCTTGGAACACCCGGAGATCAAAAATCAGTGTTTGTAAAAAGACGGAAAATATACTAAAATAGATATAATGCTATTCACACTCAGAAAGGATTTTTTCTATGATCATCTTAACGCTGGACACGAAAAAATGTATGTCCTCCCTGCTTCTGTCGGAAGCGTTTGACCACTTCTTTTTCATCGAGGGAGAGATCACGACCTTTGGGAAATTTACCATGGACGGCTATATGCAGAAAGACTTTTTCGAGGAGCTCCCGCAGCAGTCCTACGCCTTCTGGAAGGACATCAGACCCTACTGCTTTTCTCTCATAAAAGGAAAGCGCACCCCTCTTGGCTTCCGGTTCATCTTCTCCCTGTCCGGCGACGACATTCCCGCCTTCCTGGAGGAGCACAGGCTGGACTTCACGCCCCAGGAGATCCAGGGACTCTTCCTGAATTTCCGCTTTGACGGCTCCCGCCTTTCCTGCACCACAGGGGTGTCTGTTTCAAAGTTCACACTGGACAAATCTCTTGAGCAGACCTGGGACAAGTGGGCACAGGCCTTCTTCGCAGACCTCCACATTCCCTTCGAGTCTGAGCTCTGAACAGGGCTTTAAAAAAGGACTGCGCTCTCATCCGCGCAGCCCTTATGTATCATTTTCCAGCTATCCTTTCCGGTCTCTCTATCCCTTCAGCCTCTCGGTGAAATCAGCCATTGCCTCTGAGATCTTGATCTGCTGGGGACAGACTGCCTCGCAGCTCCTGCAGCCGATGCAGGCGGAAGGTCTCTTGTCCTCCGGGAGCGTCGACACCACCATGGGCGCGATAAATCCGCCGCCTGTGAAGCAGTGCTCGTTGTAGAGCTCCAGGATCCTCGGGATATCCAGCTCTTGGGGACAGTGGCTCACGCAGTAGTGGCAGGCTGTACACGGAAGGACGATCTTCTTCACCATGTCGTCGGCAATGCCAAGAAGGGTATCCATCTCCTCTTTATTCAGCGGCTTATCCTCCTCAAAGGTGGCGATATTCTCTATCAGCTGCTGTGCGTTTGACATGCCGGACAGAGTCACCTTCACCTCAGGCATGCTCTGCAGGAACCGGAACGCCCATGCCGGGATGCTCTCCTCCGGGCGGAGCGCCTCCAGCTTCTTTGCGGCCTCCTCGTTTATCTTTGCGAGGGAACCGCCGCGCAGCGGCTCCATCACCCACACAGGGATGTCATACTCCTTCAGGAGCTCCATCTTGCCCTTTGCGTCCTGGAATGTCCAGTCCAGATAGTTGAGCTGGATCTGGCAGAATTCCATGTCTTTTCCGTACTTCTCAAGGAAACGCTTCATCACGTCGTAGTTTCCGTGGGCGGAAAATCCCAGATGGCGGATACGTCCGTTTTTCTTCTGCTCCATGAGATATTTGTGGATGCCGTGGGACTCATCCAGGTAAGCGTCTATGTTCATCTCGCACACATTGTGGAAAAGGTAGAAATCAAAATACTCTGTCTGGCACTTCTTCAGCTGCTCCTCAAAGATTTCCTCCACCTTGTCCATGTTGGAGAGGTCGTAGCCCGGGAATTTATCAGCCAGGTAAAAGCTCTCCCTTGGGTATTTGGAGAGAACGCGGCCCATCACCAGCTCGGAGGTGCCGTTGTGGTATCCCCAGGCAGTATCGTAATAGTTTACGCCGTGGTCCATGGCATACTGTACCATATCGGCTGTGGCGGCCTCGTCTACCTTCGCGTCATCGCCGTCAATGACCGGCAGGCGCATGCAGCCCATGCCCAGGGCAGACAGCTTTAAATCTTTGTAATCTCTGTAGATCATCTTTGTCCACTCTCCTTCTCTTCATTTCAGTCATCCTGTATAAAAAGTATCAGGGAACTATATTTTATTATAATTCCCCGATACGAGAACCGCAAATACTTAAATAAAATACCCGGTCATACTTATTTTCTATACTTTTTATTTTGTCAGCAGCAGCATGATCTCGTTGCTCCTCTGTACAAAGGCTGTCATCTCCTCCGGTGTCAGAGGCTTGTGTGCCAGCATGGCCATGTCGTAGAGCTGTCTGCAGATGACAGGTGTGTTCTCATTGTCTCCGTGCTCTGCCACAAACTGTACAAGAGGATGGTTGGCGTTCAGCGTCAGTGTGATCTCGCCGCCAAACATGGATGCATCCATGCCTGCCATGCCGTACATTCTCATCATCTCCTGCATACGGCGGCTCTGCTCGGACAGGGTGATCATGGAAGCCACCTTGTCGTCTTTCAGTTTCTCCACTTTCACGTCCAGCTTGTCATTTTCCATAACTTTGCGGAATGTCTCCACAAGAGCGTCCGTTGTCTTCTGGAAAGCCTCTTTGTCTTCTTCTTTCACTTCCTCTTTTGCACTGTCCGTAATGTCCGCATCAATGCGCTGGAACTGCAGGTTCGGATTTCTCTGCTCAAGCTGGGTGATGAACGGAGAGTCGATGTTGTGATTCAGGATCACCGCATCCTGCCCCTGGTTTTTAAACATGTTAATGTACTGGCTCTGCTGCTGCTCGTCAGATACATAGTAGATGGTGGTCTTGGGCTCTTCCTTCTTCTCCTCGCCCTCCTTTGGCTCCTCTTTTTCCTCCTTGGGGTCGATGAGCTTACCGCCGTTTGCCTCCACGCACTCTTTCAGCGTCATGTATTTGTGATCCAGGTTCTTGAAGAGGATGTAGTCCATCATCTTGTCGCAGAATTTCTCGTCCTTCAGGCAGCCGAACTTGATGAAGGGGCTGATGTCATCCCAGTATTTCTCGTAGTTCTCCTTGTCGGTCTTGCACATGCCGCTCAGCTTGTCGGCAACCTTCTTGGAAATGTAGTCTGCGATCTTGTTTACAAATCCATCGTTCTGGAGCGCGCTTCTTGATACGTTCAGCGGCAAATCCGGACAGTCGATGACTCCCTTTAACACCATCAGGAACTCCGGAATGACTTCCTTGATGTTGTCCGCGATGAACACCTGGTTGTTGTACAGCTTGATGGTTCCCTCGATGGAGTCGTACTCTGTGTTGATCTTGGGGAAGTACAGGATACCCTTCAGGTTGAACGGGTAATCCATATTCAGGTGGATCCAGAACAGAGGCTCCTTGTAGTCCAGGAATACCTTCCGGTAAAACTCTATATAATCTTCCTTTGTGCACTCATTTGGATGCTTTGTCCACAGAGGCTGGGTGTCGTTGACCGGAACAGGACGCTTGTTGATCTTCACCCTGTCTCTGGCAGGAGATACTTCCACCATCTCCTTCTCCCCGTTCTCGTTCTCCTTCTCCTCCATCTTTGCATCCTCGTGGATGTGCTCTACGACCACATCGTCGTCCCGAAGGTCCGCCTCATCGATGGTCTCATACTCCTGCTCTGCATTGGCCTTCTCAAGGAAGATCTCCACCGGCATAAAGGAGCAGTACTTCTCCAGCACTTCACGCACTTTGTACTCGTTGGCAAACTGGAGGCTGTCCTCATTTAAGAACAGGGTGATCTCCGTCCCCACTTCCTGCCGGTCTCCGTCGGACATCTCATACTCTGTGCCGCCGTCGCTTGTCCAGTGCACAGGAGCTGCCCCCTCCTGGTAGGAAAGTGTGTCGATGTGTACTTCGTCCGCCACCATGAAAGCGGAGTAGAAGCCAAGACCGAAGTGACCGATCATGTCATCCTCTGTCGTCTTGTCCTTGTATTTCTCCAGGAACTCTGTGGCTCCGGAGAAAGCGATCTGGGTGATGTACTCCTCCACCTCGCCGGCCGTCATACCCACACCGTTGTCGATGAATTTCAGTGTCTTGTCCTCCGGGCTGACGATCACACGGATCCGGGCCTTGTAGTCATCCGGAAGCTGATACTCTCCCATCATGTCCAGCTTTTTCAGCTTGGTGATAGCGTCGCATCCGTTGGAGATCATCTCACGGACAAAGATATCGTGGTCTGAATAGACCCATTTCTTGATAATAGGAAAAATATTTTCGCTGCTGATAGACAGACTTCCTTTTTTTGCTGCCATTTATATCACTCCTTAAATCTCAATCTGTTTTGTGCGGGATCTGACCCGCACCCTCTGCATGTTATGATAATACCCGGGAGCGCAAATGTCAATATAAAATTAGCACTCATCGCAAATGAGTGCTAATAACTTTATAAAATCCATAAACCTTCTATAAACTTTGCTTTTCATGTCTACTCCACGCTCTTCAGAGACTCTACCATGTCTATCTTCTTCAGCTTGAAGTACATGACCCAGTTGACGAACATGGAAAAGCCGAGCGTGAACAGGAAACTGTACAGATAGCTGGTAAGATCCAGCACCCTGCCGAACATGACGTCGTCCACCTCCACAGTGACAATGACAAACTGCAGCAGCACCCAGCCAAGGGCCATGCCCGCCACCGCGCCAATGAGGGTGAGCAGGACATTTTCCCTGTACACATAGGCAGCCACCTCCGTGTCGTAAAAGCCCAGCACCTTGATGGTTGCCAGCTCCCTCTTTCTCTCCGTGATGTTGATGGTGTTCAGGTTGTAGAGAACGATAAAGGCCAGCATGCCCGCCGAGATGATCAGCACCACAATGACCAGGTTCAGACTCTGCAGCATATCGTCAAGGCGGTCCTCTATACTGGAGGTATAGCTCACGTTCAGCACATTGCTGTCTCCAAGTAGCCTGCCGCCCACTGCCTCGATCTGGTCTGTCTGCCCCTCTTTCATCTTAAACAGCACGCCGTTGGAGGCGGCCTCTTTCCCGAACAGCTCCCTGTAGTAGTCCGGCGAGAGGTACAGGTAGTGTCCCATATAATTCTCGCAGATGGCGTCTATGGTCACTTCCTTCACACCCATGCCGTCGTCCTCCAGAGTGACTGTATCTCCCACCTCCACGCCAAGGTCGCTTGCCGCCTTCTCGGTCAGGATCACCTGCTCCTTCTCCAGGGAGTAGGTCTCCGGCTTTGTCCGGCTGTGGAAATCCAGGAAATCGCCTACGTTTTCCAGATTTTCAGGCACTGTCAGATAGATTTCCATGGAAGTATCTCCCGCTGTCACTTCCAGGTTCTGCATGCGCACCATCAGCTCCCCGCTGACTGCTGACTCATCCCTGAAAAGGGCCGCTATCTCCTCCTTGTCCTCCCGGGAAATCCCCGCGTCAAAGTACACCGCCGCATCGTAGGTCTGGATGCTGTTGTACTGCAGCTCCGGTATGACAAAGATACAGTCCTTCAGTCCGAAGCCCACCACCATCAGGGCCATACAGCCTCCGATGCCAAACACAGTCATGAAGAAACGCTTCTTGTACCGCACCAGATTCCGGATAGAAGATTTCCAGGAAAAATTCAGATGCTTCCATATGATCTTCACCCGCTCCAGAAGGATGCGCTGCCCCTGCTTCGGTGCAGGCGGCCGCATGAGCTGGGCCGGCACGGAGGCAAGCTCCCTGTAGCAGGAGAAAATGGTTGCCGCCAGGGTGCACAGCACGGCGATCAGCGTGGCCTGCACGGCATAGCTCAGGTGATAGGGCATGAGGATGTCCGGTATGTGCTGATACATGATCTTGTACGCATAGATGATGATCCAGGGGAACACCTTCTCACCGAACAGGACGCCCAGCACGCTCCCTCCCAGGGTGGCTGTCAGAGCGTAGGCTATGTATTTCCCGGCAATGGAGAGCTTGCTGTATCCAAGGGCCTTCAGCGTGCCGATCTGTATCCTCTGCTCCTCCACCATCCTGGTCATGGCAGTCAGGCTGATGAGAGCCGCCACCAGGAAGAAGACTGCCGGGAACACCTGCCCGATAGCCCGCATCCGGTCCGCATTGTCCCCGTACCCGTCATACTCGATGAGGGCGCTGCCGCGGTCCTGGACATACCACTGAGGATTTTCAATCTTGTCGATTTCCGCCTGGGCCTCCGCAATATCATTTTGCGCCTCCTCCAGCTGCCTCTCGCCGTCGGCGATCTGCGCCTCCCCGTCAGCGATCTCCTGAGCCGCCTGGGCAGCTCCCTGCTCGTATTCCGACCAGCCGGAGGCAATCTCCTGCTCTCCCGCCGCCAGGTCCGCCTTTCCGCTGGCGAGCTGGCTTTCCTGACTGTTTATGAGAGCCCACGCCGCGTCGATCTGGGCCTGTCCGGCGTCAATCTGCTGTTTGGAGTCCTCCAGTGTCTGACGGGCGGCGGCCAGCTGCGCCTTGCCGTCCTCGATCTGCTGCCCGTAGGCGAGGAGCTCCTGCTCTCCGGCCAGGAGGGTCTGCTCCCGGGCGAGGAGTTCCTGCATTTTCCCCTGCAGCCCGGCCACTGCCTCCTCCGCACTCTCGTAGGAAAAATCCTCTCCCTGTTCTGCGAGGGCGTCAAGGGCCTCTTCTTCCGCGGCCTCGGCGTATGTAATGCTCTGTGTCTTCTCAGTCTCCTGCGCTTGGAGCTTCTTGGCCTCCTCAGGCCAGTCCTCTAAAAACTGCTTCTGCTCCTCCGTTCTCTCGCTGTCTGAGATAGCGCTGTATTCCTCATACTTTTTATTTCCCTCTGTCAGAGCATTGTTTATTTCCGCAAGCTCCTCCCTAAGAGAAGAAAGATGATCCGCCAGCGTCTCCATCTGGGAAA
Organism: Lachnoclostridium sp. An118; assembly: GCF_002160985.1. GTDB lineage: Bacteria > Bacillota > Clostridia > Lachnospirales > Lachnospiraceae > Claveliimonas > Claveliimonas stercoravium. Next base: position 164,939 of record NZ_NFLQ01000005.1, read on the forward strand.
TGGACGTTGTCAACAGCTCCTTCCCCGCCGCAATTTCCTGTTTTCCCTGCTCTATGAGGGGCATCTGCTGGGCATACTGGGCAAGGTACTGCACCTCCGACGCGTCCAGCTGCGCCTGCTGCTGTTCCAGCTGGGCCATACCGCTCTCATACTGCTCCCTGCCGCTGTCCAGCGCCGCCTGCTGGGTGCTCAGCTCCTCCTTGCCCGCGGCAAGCTGGGCCTCCCCATCGGCGATCTGCTGCCGGGCCGCGTCCAATTGGGCCTGGGCGTCCTCCAGGGCCTGCCTGGCATCGGCAAGCTCCCGGGCAGCCTGGCTCCGCCCCTCCTCGAGCTCACTCCGGGCGTCAGCCAGCGTCTGGCTCTCCTCGTCCACTGTGGCCTGGGCATCGGCAAGCTCCCCCTCCGCCTCGTCCACGATCTCCTGCCGCCGGGCCTGGCACCTCTCATCCTCAATCTTCTCCAGGGCGTCCACGGCCGCGTCTGTCAGAGAGGTATATCCGTCCGTGTAGGCGATCTCCTGCTCCGCGTCCGTCACCCGCACGCAGATTTCCGAATAGACATCCATACAGAAAGAGTCCGGATCCACAGCGATAAAGCCGCTGACCTCACCGTTTCCTATGGTGCTGCTTCCCCTCCCGAAGGAAATATAGAGAGGGCTGTTCCCTATGCCGACGACCTCAAAGACATCCGTTGTCAGGCTGTCCTCCAGCGGGTCCTCATCTCCTGAAGACAGAGTGATGGTATCCCCCACTCCGTACCCGGATGCCAGGGCGAACTCCTCATCCATGAGGCACTCCCCCTCTTTCTCCGGAAGGCGGCCCTCGCTCACCTGGACATCATTAAAGTGTTCCTGCATGGCCATGACATGGACCACCTGCTCCGTGTCGCCTGTATTGCAAAGGGCGTCCATGCTGTAGGTACCCTCCGCCAGCTCGATACCGTCCACATCCTCTATGGCCTCCACATCCTCCTCCGTCAGCCCCATGGTCCCCATGACCTTGATGTCCATGAGATGCTCTTTGTCAAAATAGGCATCCCCGGAGATGCGCATGGAAGGCTCCGAGGCGCGGATGCCCGCATAGAAGGCAACTCCAAGCGCCACTATGAGAAAGATGGAGATAAATCGTCCCCAGGATTTTCTGATTTCCATAAAGAAATCCTTGCGCAACATGTTTTTCTTCATACAACCCCTACCATTCTATCGTCTCGACCGGCACCGGATGCGGGTTGGTCTCTATGCTCTCCGCCCTGCCGTTCTTGATCCTTATGATCCTGTCTGCCATCGGCGCGATGGCGGAATTGTGCGTGATCAGGATCACTGTCATCCCCCTCTGACGACAGGTATCCTGCAGGAGCTTCAGGATGGCTTTTCCCGTGTTGTAATCCAGCGCACCCGTAGGCTCGTCGCACAGGAGAAGCTTGGGATTTTTCGCCAGCGCCCGGGCGATGGAGACCCTCTGCTGCTCTCCTCCCGAGAGCTGGGCCGGGAAGTTATCCAGCCTCTCGCCCAGGCCCACATGCTCCATGACCTCTCTCGCGTCCAGCGGGTCTTTGCAGATCTGGAGAGCCAGCTCCACATTCTCCAGGGCTGTCAGGTTGGGGATCAGATTGTAGAACTGGAAGACAAATCCTATATCGTCCCTGCGGTATGCAGTCAGCTCCTTCCCTTTGTACTTCGTGATATCCTGCCCGTCTATCCACACTTCCCCGCTGGTGGCTGTGTCCATCCCCCCCAGGATATTCAGGACCGTCGTCTTTCCTGCGCCGCTGGGCCCTACCACCACGGCAAACTCCCCTTTTCTGATGTCAAATGTGATGCCGTTCGCCGCCGCGATGTCGATCTCACCCATGTGATAGATTTTTTTTACATCCCTCAGGGACACGAACTCTGACATATATGTATCCTCCTAACACAGACCGGCATGTCTCTGCTTATATAGTGCTATTATAACACCTGGAGGGACGGATGTACTATCTGAAAAGGGAAGTTTATAAGAATTTATTCCTCTGTCATGCAGCTCGCAATGGCCTCCTCGATATAATCCTTCAGATACTCGTCGATTTCCTCCGCTGTATGGAAGGCGCCTTCCACGTCCGGTTCATAGGCGTAGTCCCGGTAAATCCTTGTGTTCCTTCCCGGGTATCTGCGCAGCATGTCCGAGCGGAACAGTTTGTCGCTGTCTGTGTACTGTTTCATATTCATCCATCCTTTCTGCATTTACTGTTTTCCAAGCATCTTCTCCAGCTTTCTGATCTGTGCAGAGACCTTCTTCTCCATTTGTTTCAGCTCTGCAAGCAGCTTTTCCGCCTCCTCATAGTCCGCCGGGGGCACAGGACTTTCCCGGTAGCGGCCAAAAGACAGATCGTACCCGTTGGCCGCCAGCTCTTCCCTGTCTACCAAAAACGACTTGCCGGACCTGTCACGGTCTTCTTCCTGCTCCCGGCAGTGGAACTTCCTGATCACAGCCGGAATACCGTTCTCGCCGGCGAGGGTCCTTCTCCCATCCAGGCTCATCCCTACAGCCTCCAGCTCGAAGAACCAGACAAAGTCCGTTCTATCACCGGCATCCCTGCACCTGGAAAAGACAAGCAGCGCGGTCCGGATCCCCGTGAAGGGCAAAAAGACACCGGCCGGGAGGCCTATCACAGCCTCCAGCCTGTTTTCCTCCACGATCTCCTTTCGCAGCGCCCTGTGGGACCGTGAGGATCCTGACAGCACATCCGGGCTCACGAGACAGGCGCACCTTCCTCCCGGCCGCAGCATCCGAAGAAAAAGCTCCGGGAAAAGAAGTTCGGTCCTCTTTGACCTGAACCCCTTCTGGAGGTCCGGGGAAACCATATCGTAATCTGTCATACCCCGAAAAGGCGGCACAGACAGGATCAGGCTGCAGCAGCTCCTGTCTGTATTCTGCTCTGAGAGGCTGTCCAGACAGGAAAGAGAGACAGCCGCAGTGCCGCATCTGTTTAGATACGCGTTTCCAACACGGGTCAGCACCGGGTCCATATCATAGCCCTTCAGAATGTGAGCCGGCCTTTTCCCTTCCTTTTCACATTGTTCCGCAGCCGCCAGCAAAAGCTCCGGGATGCGGCAGGCGGGATCGCAGATGCTGTCTTCCGGCCCGGGCCGTGTCAGACCAGTCATCAGCTGAACGACAGGCGCAGGGACCCGGGCGCAAAGACCGCTTCCTGCACAGAGCTTCTCAAGCAGATATTCAAAGCTCTCTTTGGTGAGTCCTTCCAGCTCGTCCAGCAGCCCCAAAATCCTGGCAAGCAGAGCGGGGCCGGCGATTTTGAAGACCGCCCCCCGCATACACGAGGGATCGCGGGACTCCAGAATGCCTTTCATAAACGGGAAGGCCCAGTCACGCACCGTCCGGTACTGTTCCTCCTCCGGAAACATCCGGAAGACACTCCACCGCAGATGAGCGCCGGGTACACGGCGCCCGCCCGCGCTTATCTCCTCCGGGAAAATGTCCCTGCACAAAGTCCCGTCAGCCTTTCTTTCCAGATCCCGGATCAGAAGCAGGCAGGCGATCTGGTCCAGCATCTCCATGCCTCTGCCCAGTCCGCTTCCCTCTAAAAGACGTATCAGGTCATCGAGTTCTTCCATCCTGGTCTTTTCGAGCATTTCTGTCACCTCTCTTCGTTCCATTTGTACGACGTATAGCGTCCGCCGCTGATCTTCAGGATCTCGTTTTGTTCCTGGAGCTCCTTGAGAGCTCTCTGGATCGTGATCTGACTGATGTCCGGACATGCTTCCATCAGCTCGGACTTGGTGATGCTGCCGGGATGATTCCTGACAGCCTCACGCACCCTCTCTTTTTTGGATACTCCACTGCAAAGAGGGGCTGTCCTCAGAGAGAACTCTCTGTATGTCTCCCGCAGCGCGCAGAGGAAGCCTGTCACCGCCCCATGCAGGCTTCCGGGCGATTCCGCCAGCCCCAGAAGGCCCTCTTCCAGGCATGTGTAGCTGATCACATGGTGTCCGGAACGATACAGCAGCAGCCGGGCGAGGAGGCAGAAAAGACGCCGGTTCCCTCTCCGAAAGGGGCGGGCGGCCAGAAAGTCAAAAAGGAATACGGAAGTCAGCAAAAGCGGCTCCGTCCCGCCCGCATTGAGCAAATCCTCATATATCCGGCAGTCCTCCTCTATATCCGACATCCTCCGGCTGTCCCGCGGCCCCTTTCCCTGTCTCGTAGCCAGCTTTTTCTGGAACTCTGTCAGCAGAGGAAGGCCCATCTGCAGATACCTGTAGTCATTGCGGATCATCTCAAGCGCATCCCTGTACCCCGCCGCCTCCTTCTCCCCTTCCGTCACAGGGATCGTCTTATTCTGAGCCAGCTTTTTCAGGCGCCCCCTGGATACCGCAGCCCCTGACAGCCTGCATGAGGCGTCTATGCTCCTGACCCTGGCATCTGCCTCCAGGTATACAAGGACATCCGCCCCCTCTTTTTCCAGGAACGATTGTCTGCCCCTGCACTCATAAATTTCGGTAAGCAGGAGCACGATGTCCGGCGTGAGCAGACTGCGGCACTTTTTTTCATAAGTATCCTTTTCCACCTTCTGTCCCCCCTCTCTACATCCTGATTATATCATCAAATCTGTAACCCAACATGCTCCCGCCCATTTTTAATTTAATCATTTTATAAGATTTGATTAAATTAAAACCCGTAAAAAAACAGGGGGGCTGAAGGGGCGGGAGCCCCTAGCCGATCCCCCCGTTGAGCGCCCCCAGGACAAACACGGCGATGGTGAGAATACAGAACACATATTTGTAGAGAGGATAATACCATTTTCCGATGGGATGCTTCCTCCCCGTGGACACAGCTTCCTCCACCGCTCTCCTGCCCCATACCCAGGCGAACATGATTCCTGCAAGCCCGGCTCCCAGAGGGCAGATGTAGATGGACACAAAGTCCATCCACTGGGAGACGATCCCCTGGATACACAGGGAGACTGCCGCTCCCACCGCCGCAATGACAATGACAGCCTTTGCCCGCCCAAACTTCAGGTTGTCCTGGAGCGTGGCCACCGGCGCCTCATAGAGATTGACAAGGGAAGTCATCCCGGCAAACAGGGCCGCCAGGAAAAAGATGAACATGACGATCTGCCCTCCGGGCATGTTGGAGAACAGGTGGGGCAGAGAGATGAACATCAGGCCCGGCCCGCTCTCGGAGAGCACAGCCCCCGTAGTGGCCATGGCGGGAATGATGACCAGGGCCGCCAGCATGGCTGCGCAGGTGTCGCAGATCGCCACCGTGATGGCGGAGCTCACCGTGTCCTCCTTGTCCGACAAGTAAGAGCCGTAAATGATGGTCCCGTTGCCCGCCAGAGACAGAGAGAAGAAGGACTGCCCCAGGGCAAACACATACAGCATGGGGTCCTTAAAGGCCTCCGGCCGGATGGTGAACATCCACCTGTAACCGTCCGCCGCCCCGGGCTGAAGAGCCACGTAGACTGCCAGACCGATAAAAAGCACGTAAAAGACCGGGATCATGATCTTGTTGGCCTTCTCAATGCCGCTGCTGATGCCCGCCGCCATGATGATAAATGTCACCACAAGGACAAGGATAAGCCACAGATTATTGCCAAAGGCACTGGCCATCTGTCCGAATACAGCCCCGAATTCGTCCACACTTCCGGGCGCCAGGGCAGAGCCTGTGACGCTCCCTGTCATATACTTTACGATCCAGCCCACTACTACGGAGTAGCCTATGGCCAGGGCCAGCGCTCCCAGCATGGGGACCGCGCCTATGGCTCGCCCGAGATTCCGCCTGTTCTCACCTCTTGACGCGCAGGCCGTGCCGAAGGCCTCCACAGGGCCCGAGCGCACGGCCCGCCCAAAGCTCATCTCCCCTACCACGCCGGAAAAGCCCAGCAGCACATCAAAGATCAGATATACGACCAGAAAGGAGCCTCCGTAGGCTGCCATCCTGTACGGAAAAAGCCAGATATTCCCCATCCCGACCGCTGAGCCGACGCATGCCAGGATAAACCCTGTCTTTGAGTTCCACCAGTCTCTCTTTGCCGCTCTGTCTGTGTTTGTCATATTTTTCTCCTTCTCTTACCAGCTTCCGCTGTTCTTTCTCCTATGCCGGAGCCTCTCCTCCTTCACGGCACAAAAGAAGGCATCCACGCCGTAGGTTGACCCGGCGGCGGGGCGCCTTCCATCCTGTCTCCATCACTTTCGCGATCGTCTTCCAGTCAGTCTTCTAGTCATATGTGTAATAGCTCAGATAATCCTCAGATGCGATCGTTTCACTTGGTATCAGCTCCAGCTCCAGAGCTTCGTCCATATTTGCGATCACGGCACCCTGAGGCAGTATCATATTCCGGTATACATTCTCCGTATCCGAGCTGTCTGAAATCCAGAGATAGACCGTGGTGAGCTCAGTCCCGTCTGTATCGTAGATCGTGATATCCGGGGAGCCATAGCCGCTGACAGCCTTCACATCATACACGCCCGCCGGGAAATCCCCACCTGCCGTCATGGTCTCTTCCGCGCCGATGCGGACGCTCTCAGTCAGCGGATTGGGCTGGCTGCTCATCTGCCCTGTCTGGGCATTATCCGCCGAGAACCTCAGGTATCCCTCACCGGACACGGAGACCTCCGCCCCCGCGTAGAGACGGACATCCTCCACCTTGACTGTTTCCTCGTCCACGGACTCATACATATAGATACTGTTTTCCTTATCCTCCACAGTCAGGGAGAAAAAGGATTCCCCATCCCCCTCCACAATGTAGGTGCCTTCCGGTATATGGGTGCCGACTATATAATTCCCCTGCGCAAGCTGCTCCGAATAGGTCTCTCCATCCGCTGAAAGCTCCCTGGTCACATAGGCGTAGGGATCGTATTCATAGTCCTCATATGTGTAGTCATAATCATAATCCTCAAAGAAGGGTGCCTCCTGCCCGCTCCCACTCAGAAACTGGCTCAGGATGGGCGGCACGACAGACACAAGGAGGATAATGACAACAACAAATACAACAGCCTTTCCCACCCTGCTCTTGCGTCTTCTCTTTTCCTCTTCTATATATGTATTATAGGTCCGCTCCTTTTTCTTCCGCCTTCCTTCTCTCTCCACTGCCTGCCCGGGTACGCTCCTCCTGGCTTCCGTCTGCCCGGCCGTGCCTCCGGACTGCGCAGCCCTGGCCTGGGTCTGTGGAGAGCCGCCCGTATTCCCGCTGTAATACCGGGACCCATGTACGTGAGTGAGAGGCTGCCCGTCACAGCTGCTCCGGTTTACATGATAATGCTTTTCTGATTTATTATTGTCAAGGCCGCATTCTGTACATACCCTGTGACTGTCCAGCCTTCCGCCGCACAGACTGCATCGTTCCCCAAACAACATAACCCCGCCCTCCTTGTCTGTTTTCGCCGATACTTTCCTAGAGTATAACACATTGCGGGACTTTTTGCATCCGGCTGCGGGAAAACTTTTCCCCGGACAGGTCAGAATTTTCTCCCCACCAGATCGTCCAGGCTGACCTCAAAGATGTCTGCCATGCGGCAGAGCACAAAGATATCCGGCATCCTTTTGCTGTGCTCATATGAAGAAAGGGATGTCCTGTCCACCCCTATCTTTGCCGCCAGCTGGTCCTGTGTCATGTTCTTTTCAAGCCGGAATCGCCGTATCCTTATTCCAACGCTGCTCTCCACCGCTCTCATCTTCTCACATATTTTCCTCCAGATTTTCTCTCATATCCCGTATCATACGCCGGATGATCCTGAGCCGGGTACTGTCAAGCTGCTCCAGCTCGTCCGATATCTCGCTGCGGTAAATGCCGCCCGGATCTTCCAGGCTGTCACACAGAAGATGGTCCGTCGTTGTATGCAGGGCATTGGCCGCTTTCACGATAAAATCCAGGCTCGCCTTTGTACTGCCGTTTTCCACATGACTGATATGCGGGATGGAATACTCAATCTCATAAGACAGGTCCTGCTGGGACATATTCCGCATTTTCCGTATTTCTTTCAGCCTCTTCCCAAGCATTTTGTAATCCATCTTCCTACCTCCGGCGCTCGTACATTCATTTTATTAGAAAGCCTTTTCTTTTAACATGCACCGAAGAGATACTTCTATGTATGCAGTTTAAAAACAAGTCAAAAAAAATTTCTCCACTGACCTCAATGCTGTGACAGTATTGATATTGTCAATGGAGAATTTTTCTTTATTTTCTATATCGGCTCCCCGCAGATCCGTTCCATCTGTCCCATGATATCAGGGCTGTCATATTCGTCGGCCATAACGACCAGGCTGTCCCCCGGAAGCAGCCGGGTGCTTCCCTTGGGTATCAGTTCATTGTCTCCTCTTTTTACAGCCACAAGGAGACTCTCCCGGGGCCACTCCAGCTCACGCACCTTCTTCCCCGCGGCCAGGGAGCCCTGGCTCACGACAAACTCTCTGAGCACCTTTTCTCCTCCTTCTGCCGGGATTTCGCCTCTCCTCTTCAGGAGTCCGGCAAGAAGGCTTTCATAAATGGGCTCCGAGCGCATCAGGGTCGCCACGATATAGGCACATATGGATACCACGGCCAGGGAGAACAGCTGGCTCACCGTCCCGGTCATCTCGAAGATGAGGATGATCCCGGTCAGCGGCGCCCGCACAATGGCGGTAAAGTACCCTGCCATGGCGAGGAGCACAAAATTGTTCAGGTACATCATGTCAATCCCGAAAAGGGCATGTCCCGCACACGTAAAGATGCCTCCGATAAAGGCTCCCAGGATCAGCAGCGGGAAAAAGATGCCTCCCGGAGCCCCGGAACCAAAGCAGACAGCTGAAAAAAGGAATCTGCCCGCCAGCAGAAAGGCCATCGTCCCCACAGCCATGCCTCCGGCTGTCAGCTCATCCACCAGACTGTGCCCTGTTCCCAGAAGCTCCGGCGCCACAAGCCCCAGCACCCCCGCGATAAGGAAGGGGATCAGTATTTTCCCCGCTGTCGGGAGCCCGGTCAGGCGGTTGTACAGAGACTGTACCCAGAGAGTAAACCAGTTGTAAAACACGCCCAGGAAGCCCAGCACCACTCCCAGCAGGACCAGGAGCCCATAATACTCCGGCGGCAGCGCCTCTGTCAGCGTGAACTGGAACACAGAGTCCGTCCCCAGCACAGCCGTGCAGAGAAAGTCCGCTGTCAGAGACGCGGACATGACTGACAGGAGGACAGCGGCCGAGAAATTCCTGTGTACCTCCTCCAGCGAAAACATGACGCCTGCCAGGGGCGCATGGAATGCGGCCGCAAGTCCGGCGCTGGCTCCGCATGTAAGAAGATAGCGCTCCTCCGTCTTCCCCCGGTCCAGATATCTGGAAGCTCCCTTTCCCACCATGGCTCCCAGCTGGATGGACGGGCCCTCCCTTCCCAGGGCGAGTCCGCCCAGGATGCACAGAAAGCCCCCCACAAATTTGGCCGGAAGGACCTTCCACCATACCTGGTCGATCTTACCGACCATCTCCCCCTCAAGCTGGGGAATCCCGCTGCCGGATATGAGCGGCTCAATAGTGACCAGACCGGCCACGACAAAGGCCAGCACAGCCAGCGCGGCAAACCACAGAAAAACCCAAAGCGGCCGCCCGTCTATAAAATCCAGGATCCACTGCATCCACCTTCCTGCGTTTTCCAGCAGCAGCCGGTAGAGGAGCACCACCATGCCGGCAAGGCCGCCCACGATGATGCCCTCCCCGATGAGGATGACCCGGAACCGTTCTGCCCTCCTGAGAGTAGCGGAGATATCTTTTTTGTTTTCATCTTCCTTCATTGTCTCATTCCTCCGGAGACAATTTTACCATATCAGCTCCCGGTTTGCACTTTTTTCCTGGGTGTGCCCCGCATATATTTTTTCCGCAGTGCGTCCGCCCCCAGAAAGAGCGCCGCCGCCAGGGACACCGCCAGTCCCGCCGCCTTTCCCGGCGCGTCATATCGTATCTCCACCTGGTGGCTTCCCGCCTCTGTTTCCGCTCCCAGGAATCCACCGTTGACCTGGCTGGCCGGAACCTCCTTCCCATCTATATATACAGTGAAATGCTGGTCATAGGGGAGGGAGGTGATCAGCCAGCCGTCCTTCTCCGTCGTATAGCTTCCTGTCAGCCCGTCCCCGTCCGCCGTCAGCTCCAGGCCCGCATCCACATACTCTGCCTGGCCGCTCCCGGCGTCGTCAGCGCTTCCGTACCAGGCCTGGGCATCCGATATCTCATAACTTCCTTCGCCAAATGCAATTTCCACAGATGTCTGCCCCTCCTCCAGGGGACACATATAATAGAAAACCTGGTTTTCATTGTCATAGGCATAGCCCTGCGAAGCACTCTGCTTGTTCGTCTCCCCGTTCACCGAAATGCTCACGTCCCGGCGGGACCTGTTATTCTTTACTTTAAAACTGAGAAAAAGATACTGGTCTGTCTCCTGTCTGTCCTCCAGCGCAAAGTCTTTTGTCTCCCCGCCGGAATCCACCTCATATTCTCCTTCCAGAGAACCAAGATCCGCCTCCCGGACCTGCGGCTGAAAGTCTGCCGTATCCTCCTCCCCGGCCGCCGCCAGGGTCAGAAGGGCCAGGGACTGCTCCGGCCAGGACAGTTCCGCAAAGGTTTCTTTGGAGATCACCTGGTCTGTCACATAGCCCACAGGAGCCGTGCTTTCATTTTGATAGATCTCCACCGTCCCCACCTGGCCTGTCTTCTCGTAGCCCTCCGGGATCTCTGTTTCATTTCCCTCCCGCACCAGGAGATACTTCACCCCCATAAGCCGCAGAAAGACCGGATTTTCCGTGGACTCCTGCATCAGCCCGTTTCTGGCCGGGCGGGCCAGATGCAGGATTTCCTCCCGGAATGTCTCATAGGCAGTGTTGCCCACGGAGGAATACAGGGTCGTCAGGTTCTGCCCTTCGGCCATCACCTGGTTGTCTGCCGCCTTCTCCTGCTCCCTCGTGCCCCGGACCTCCATCCGGTAGAGTCCGCTGTCCTCACTGCGGATCTTCTGTGCCGCCTCCGCCATGTCTCCGCTTGAAAATTCCTTCATCCAGTCCGCCTTTACCAGACTGTCCTTTGAGAAGGCAATCTGTACGCAGGAGGCGCAGAGCATAACCGCCGCAAGGCCTGTGCACACAGCTCTGCGCCAGAGTTTTACGCCTGCCAGGAACAAAAGGCCACATACCAGAAGATCCACGTAGAGCACTGCCCTTGCCCCGTCTGCGACACCATTTCCCATGCTTCCCCATACCAGAATGCAGACAGCCAGCGCATAGCCAGAGAGCAGCTTCCACCTGGCGATAATGCCCCGGCGGAAATACCCGAAGAAGGCCGCCGCCAGATAACAAAGCAGCGGCAGGAAGGGGATGAAAGCCTTGGCTCTCATATACAGCCCGCCGTTCAGAATGTAAGACGCCAGCGGGAAGAGGAGAAGAAGTCCCAGGCACATGGCCATGTATTTTTCCCTGCACCGGCAGTAAAACAGGCTGACGCACAGGACCACCACCGCCATGGCCGTCAGCCCCATGCCGTAAGGTGAGTAGAGAACTTTAAAGAGACTTACTTCCGGCGTAATAAGATCCGACAACGCATAGCTGCTGTCATCGCTCCTTCCACCCAGCATGGCAAAACACACCGGCACCAGGTAGAAAAATGACAGAAGTCCCCCGAAGAAGGCAGGATAGAACTGTTTCCACAAAGACCGGACAAGGACCCCAGGGGAGGAAGCCCACTCCTTCTTCCAGCCGCACAGTCCATAGATTAGAAGCGCCGCCACACCTCCCACCGCAAAGTAAAAGCTGGTGAGAGCCATGAGAAGCACACCCGCGGTCAGAAGGCTGTATTTTCCTGTGCTTACGTACCTGTCATAGCCTAGGAGCGTCAGAAGCAGGAAGGGCATATAGCTGACAAACATGATCTGCATGGAAGTATGGAATACCACAGGACCCGAAAGCACGAGGAGAAGGGCTGCAAAAAAACTGTCCTCCCGACGGAAGTGGTCGTTCTTCAGCCAGATGTAGCACAGCAGGCCGTCTGCGATCCAGGTCAGCGCCATGACCGCCTGCACGTAGTCGGACATTTTTACAAAGGGCAGGAGAAAGGACAGCAGATACAGGGGATTGTAGAGTCCGTAGTAGGCAAAATTCCATATATTCTGCCCGCCGCCCAGCTCCATGGCAAAATCCGGCCAGAGGTTGCCGGTCTCATAAAATTTCTGCCGGAAATACTCGGGAAACACAATGTGCTGGGAGAGCCAGTCGGTCTCAGATCCCGCCAGATACCCTCCGCTTATCTTCATCAGAGTGAGAAGGACCGGTATAACTGTAAGTATCAATGGAAACAAAATTTTCCTGCTGCTTTTCATCTTCTTCATCACTGGAACTCCTTAAGATATAGATTGGTCTGTCTTTGATCTCCGTGTAAGCCCGCGCCAGATACTGGCCCATGATGCCCATGCACAGAAGCTGGATACCGCCTATGAAAATGATGGCGCACATCATGGCAGGCCACCCTGCCACCGGGTCATGCCAGATCAGATTTTTGATCACGAGAAAAACGATCATGACAAAAGCCAGGCCGCAGAAAAAAATGCCTCCGTAGGAAGCCACGGACAGAGGGATGGTAGAAAAACCCAGTATGCCGTCCAGGGAATACCGGAAAAGCTTTGCCACGGACCACTTTGTGTCGCCGGCCGCCCGCTCCACGTTGTGGTAGGGAAGCCACTTTGTCTTAAATCCCACCCAGCCGAAAAGCCCTTTGGAAAAACGGTTCTTCTCGCCCAGGGACAGAAGGGCGTCCGTCATCTTCCGGTTCATCATCCGGAAGTCCCTGGCGCCCTCCTCAATCTTTACCTTTGAGAGTCTGTTGATACATTTATAAAAAGAAGCGGACAGAAAGGAACGGAACCTTTTCTCCCCTTTCCGGTCCTCCCGCCGGGTGGCGACGCAGTCGTACTCTCCTTTCTTCAGCGTCTGGAACATAAGAGGGATATACTCGGGAGGATCCTGCAGATCCGCATCCATGACAGCCACATAATCCCCGAGAGCCGCCTGCATGCCGGCGTACATGGCCGCCTCCTTGCCAAAATTCCGGGAAAAGGAAAGATAACGGTAATTCTGCCGCCTGCTGTGGAACTGCCGCAGCATCTCTGCCGTGCCGTCCGTGGAACCATCGTCCACAAAGATGATCTCCACCCGGGCCGTCTTCATCCCGCCAATGATACTCTCCATTTCCTTTATGTAGATAGGGAGAACTTCTTCTTCGTTGAAACATGGTACGATGATACTGATAAGTGGTTTTTGTTCTTCAAGCATAAAAAAAGACTCCTTTCCGCAGCGCCCCTCTCCGCGGGGCCCTCGCCTTATCTCCAGACAAGTCTAAACTTAATTTGTGATAATTCGTGGAAAGAAATCTTAAAATTCGTTAAATATTATCTAAAGGTTTGTTTTCATATTTTCCGGATACATTTATAAATTTCCTCTATGGCATATAGAGGAAGATTGATGAGCCAGTCCTCTTTCTTATAGTCCGCCATGGATGTACGGACGGAAATCACAGGATGAAACCTGTCACGGAAGGTCTTCAGGCTCTTGGCTTTCAAATTCACCTCCGCCTTCACCTCCACAGGTACAGCCGTCTCTCCGTTATCGATGATAAAATCCACCTCACATGATCCACGGTCATTTGTGTAGTAATAGATCCCCAGATCCTCTATTGTCTTTAGCTGCTGACATACATACTGCTCAGTCAGCGCTCCCTTGAACTCAGTAAACAGATCATTTCCATCAAGCAGAGTTCCCTGGCGCAGTCCGGCCATACATCCCAGAAGTCCCACATCAACGACAAAAAGCTTAAATGCCTTTAGATCTTCATATGCTTTCAGAGGAATACCCGCCCCTTTTACACGGCCGACTCTATGGACAAGCCCGCAATCACAAAGCCACATAATAGCGGTCTCATAGTCCTTTGCGCGTGCTCCTTCCCGCACAAGGCCATATACAAATTTTTTGTTTTCTCTGGCAAGCTGGGAGGGAATACTGTCCCATATCATTCGGATCCTGGGGACAATCTCAATTGGCGCATGTTTGGAAAAGTCCTGCTCATAGGCTGCCAGTATGCGCTTCTGGATCTTCCTCACCTCATTAAAATCCTTCTCCTGCGCAAAGTTCTGAACCGCTTCCGGCATTCCTCCTACATAAAAGTACTGTCTGAGTGCATCTGCAAATGTCTGCCTAAAGGAAGTGATCATGGCATAATCTTGATTATCCAGAAGCCCTGCAAACTGTTCTCCCACCACAGCTGTCAGAAACTCTTTAAACGATAATGGATAGAGACTCAGAAAATCCACCTTTCCCACCGGGAAAGATGTACCCTCATGGAGAGCGATCCCGAGCAGCGAGCCAGCACAGACAATATGGTACTGCGGCGCGTCTTCATAAAAATATTTAAGGGAAGAGAGGGCCCTTGGCACCTCCTGCACCTCGTCAAATATAAGAAGTGTATTGTCCGGATCGATCTTCCTTCCGGCATACAGCTCAAGCCCCATGATCAGACGATCCGTATTCAGATCAGACTCAAAGAGGGCAGCCATTCTGGAGTTAGAGTCAAAATTTATATATACCATATCCTTATAGGCTTCTGTTCCAAACTGCTTCATCAACCACGTCTTGCCAACCTGTCTTGCCCCCTGGATGATCAGCGGTTTACGGTTCCTGCCTTCTTTCCATCTGTAAAGTTGTTTTATTGCTGTCCTGTACATATGCACACCTCCTCAAACTCGCGTACTTATAGTTATAGGATACCCCGGGTTCGCAAAAAATACAACGAATATTTTGTATTTTATTACATTTTTTACACCGAATATTTGTTGTCTTTCTACATTTCTTGCAGCGAAAAAGCTCCCTGAGAACCTTTTCTCAGAGAGCCCTGTGTTTTAAAATTACTAATAGACCTTTTTTGATATTCCCAAAACCTGCATAATAGCTTCCTGAAGCAATTTGGAATAATTGATCCCGGCTTTCTCCGCTTCTACATTCAGCCAATACGGAATGGTACAATTCTTTTTGACTGCTTTATTGTCTACTTTTTTTCTGTACTCCATAAAATCAACGTCTACAAGCGTAACAATATCATCTTTATCTGCTATTACTTCTTTCGAACCTGGTTCCG
Organism: Lachnoclostridium sp. An118; assembly: GCF_002160985.1. Classification (GTDB taxonomy): domain Bacteria; phylum Bacillota; class Clostridia; order Lachnospirales; family Lachnospiraceae; genus Claveliimonas; species Claveliimonas stercoravium. Next base: position 180,064 of record NZ_NFLQ01000005.1, read on the forward strand.
GAATTTCCTTCCCATCATCCATGAAATCAATTCCCATAAGTCCGATGGCATCCCTCGCCATTTCCATAGCATCCGCAATGCTTTCACCCTGAGTTGCAATATCAAAATCCGGGATTTCCACATAGAAAAATCCATCACTTTCTTTTGATATCACAATCGGGTATGCCTTTCTCTCTTTAATTAGCATCGTTCACTCCTCCTGGTCTCTCAAAAAGCTGACTGTTAATGATATGCAACATTTAAGAAGAAGGGGTTATTTAAGCCACCATTTCTTTTTACATACCATCCATTGTCTTCGAGCAGCTTCACCAGCTCTCTGCGTTTCATCTACATGTGTCTCCCTTTTTATCAATACGTATTCTATACGTATATTATACGTACAAAATCTCGGTCTGTCAAGATTTCTACACTTAAATCATACGTATATTGTACGTATGCACAAAGTCCATTCTTATTCATATATATTGCACAAGGACATAAAAAACCACCAGCCATTTCTGACTGGTGTTATACTGTCATCCATATCAAATAAACCAGCTGTATAGCTCTGTACCGCTATGCCTACAGCGTCTCAATGAACCTCATGAACGCCCTGCGGCCTTCCTCCGTGCACTTGTAGACGCCTGCGTCCTCCAGCACGTGGGTGAAGACGATGCCTGTCTCCTCCTTCAGAATATCCATCACATTGTCCTTTGTGATGCTGTCGTATTTCGGCAGGAAGGAGTCTGTCCAGTCGGCATGCTTGGCGATCTTCTCGTTGGAGCGGATGTCTTTGCCCTCCACGATATAGTCCGCCAGGATCTCCAGCTCCTCCTTCAGCCTGGAGGGAAGGACTGCCAGACCCATGACCTCGATAAGGCCGATGTTCTCCTTCTTGATATTGTGGTACTGTGCATGGGGATGGTACACGCCCAGGGGATGCTCCTCTGTGGTGATATTGTTCCGCAGGGTCAGATCCAGCTCGTAGATGTCTCCCTTCTTTCTGGCGATGGGAGTGATGGTGTTGTGGGGTGTGCCGTCTGTCTCCGCGTAGATGAAGGCATCCTCGTCCGTGTATCCTCTCCATGCCTGCAGCACGTGGTCTGCCAGGTCGATGAGTCGCTTCTCATCTGCGTGGCGGATACGGAGCACGGAGAGGGGCCACTTCACGATGCCAGCCTCCACATCCTCGTAGCCGGGGATGGTCACCGGGATCTCTACGGGAGCCTTTGCCATGGCAAATGTGTAGTTTCCGCCCTGGAAATGGTCGTGGCTCAGGATAGAGCCGCCCACAATAGGAAGGTCCGCATTGGAACCCAGGAAGTAGTGGGGGAACTGCTTCACGAAGTCAAACAGCTTCACAAAAGCAGCCCGGTCGATCTTCATGGGCACGTGCTGACCGTTGAACACGATGCAGTGCTCATTGTAGTACACATAGGGAGAATACTGAAATCCCCATCTGCTGTCATTGATGGTAATGGGGATAATGCGGTGGGTCTCCCTGGCCGGATGGTTTGCCCGCCCGGCGTAGCCCTCGTTCTCCATGCAGAGCTGGCACTTGGGATAGCTGCTTGCCTTTGCCGCCCCTGCCGCCGCGATGGCCTTGGGATCCTTCTCCGGCTTGGACAGGTTGATGGTAATGTCGATCTCACCGTAGGGTGAGTCCACTTTCCACTTCATATCCTTCTTCACCCGGTAACGGCGGATGTAGTCGCTGTCCTGGCTGAATCTGTAGAAAAATTCTGTCGCAGCCTCCGGGGATCTCTCATATTCTTCCCAGAAAGTCTTCTGTACCTGGGCAGGTCTGGGCAGAAGGCAGTTCATCAGCTTCGTGTCAAAGAGGTCGCGGAACACCACGCTGTCCTCCACAAGTCCCCTTGCCACAGCCTCGTCAAGAAGCGCTTTTAAGATCTGCTCCAGGTCCAGCTCCTCGCCTTCTATGGACACGTCCTCATAGTCATCTTCTTTGAAAATCTCCAGAAGCAGGTTGGTGGTGTAGGTCCTCTCACACTCCGGCGTAAGACCGGTCTGAACACCGTACTCCACAAGCTTCTTTATATTCTTATATAACATTCCCTTTTCCTCCTGAATACAGGGCATCCGCCCTCACTATGCCAGCCGGTGCGCCCCGTCGCCGACCTCAACTACGTAGAACTCTGCCGTTTTGTGGCATTTGTCCTTGTAGCCCTTTTTCACTGTGTCGATAAATGTGTCTACCGCGTCATTTTTCACAATGCTGACTGTACAGCCGCCAAATCCGCCTCCTGTGATACGTGAGCCGATGACGCCGGGCACGCTCCATGCCAGATCCACCAGCACGTCGATCTCCTGGCAGGACACCTCATAGTCGTCCCGAAGAGAAATGTGAGACTGGTTCATATACTTTCCGAACTGCTCCACATTTCCCTCTTTCAGCGCCGCCTCTGCGTGGATGGTCCTCTGGTTCTCGTACACCGCATGCTTGGCCCGCTTCCGGCAGACTTCCTCCTGGATGGCGTCCTTGTGAGCCTCAAAGGCCTCCTCGGTCAGGTCTCCCAGGGCGCTGATATCCGTCACTTTCTTAAGATCTGCCAGAGCCCTCTCACACTCGTTTCTTCTGTCATTGTAGGCAGAGTCCACCAGGCTGTGCTTCACCTTGCTGTTGGTGATGACGATCTTTGCGTCCTCCAGCTTCACAGGCGCGTACTCGTACTGCAGCGTATTGGTGTCCAGGAAAATGGCATGGTCCTTCTTCCCCATGGCGCTGGCAAACTGGTCCATGATCCCGCAGTTGCATCCATTGAAATTGTTTTCAGAATACTGTCCGATCTGCGCGATCTCCACCATGGATACCGGGAAGCCGTACAGGTCCTTCAGCATGGTGCCTGTCAGCACTTCCAGGGAGGCTGATGAAGAAAGCCCGGAGCCGTTGGGGATATCGCCGTAGATGACTACGTCCAGACCACAGTCCATCTCGTACCCTCTTCCCCTGAAGGCCCACATCACTCCCTTCGGGTAGTTGGTCCATCCGGCTTTCTTGTCCGGTGTAAGCTCGTCAAGGCTGGTCTCGATGACTCCCAGATCCCTGAAGTTCATAGAGTAGAAGCGGATCTTCCGGTCCTCCCGCTTTCTTGCCGCGCCGTATGTACCGATGGTCAGCGCGCAGGGAAAAACATGTCCCCCGTTGTAGTCCGTATGTTCCCCGATGAGGTTGACACGGCCCGGCGCGAAATACAGACGGATATCCCCGCCGTCGCCGTATTTTTCTTTGAAAACGCTCAATACTTTCTCTTTCATTTCCACATACACCTTTCTACTGTTTTTCTATAATTATAGTTGGATTTCTCACCAAAAACTATAAGGATAGTTGCTGAAACTATAAAAATATTGCGTTTTTCACTAATCAATCAGCCCCAGATGCTTCATGGCCTGCCAGATGCCTTCCTCCTCCACTTTCGGAGCCACATATTCCGTGTACGGATCCAGCACTTTGTCGTGTTTCCCCATGGCAATTCCGTGAGCAGCGTACCGGAACATGGCCAGGTCGTTGCTGCTGTCCCCGAAGACATAGGAGCGCTCCCGCCCCAGATTAAAATAGTGCAGGATATAGTCGATGATGGTTCCCTTGGAATACCCCTTCACGATGCACTCGTAGGTGTTATCCCCCCGGTCCAGTATCTCCATATAGTCCGTGAGGAAATCAAAAAATTCTTCCTTTTTGCTCTCCCGGTCCGTGTAGGCAAAGATCTTGTCGTAGGGACAGCCGCTCTGCTCGATATACCTCTCTACTCCCAGCCCTCTGTTCTTCATGTATCTCCTGGTGTTCTCCAGGCTGTCAAACCGGGATATCCTGGAGGAGAAGTACACGTCCTCCATCCCCTCGTACAGGGCATCCACCCTGCACTTTTCCGCCATCTCCACAATAGAAGCAGCGGCCTTCGCATCCAGGTGCTCCTCGAAGATCACCTGTCCTCTGTACTCCGCATAGATGCCGCACCCGCAAAGGATGCCGTCCACCGGGAGCCTGCGTATCTCCGGCGGCACAGAGCAGGCTGTCCGGCCGGTATTGATAAAGACCAGATGTCCCTTCCTCCTGGCCTCCTCCAGAGCGTGCACGGCACTCTCCGGTATGGTCCTGGTCACCTCGCTGAGCAGGGTGCCGTCTATATCGAAAAATAAAACTGCTCTCTCCATTCTTCTTTCTCCTCTTGACTTTTCCGCGGCAGCACGGGCCTTTCCCGGCTCTGCGGCCGCCTCTATTGTAGCATGACCAGAGTCGTTCGTAAATCCTGTTTCCTGCCCGCGCCGTTTCCTCTTGACATGAAATCCGAGTTCGGACTATAATATTTTTTGTCCGTTTTCGGACTAAATCCGTTTTAATATGAACTTGCAGGAAGAGAGGACGCTATGACAAAAAACAGGAAATCTCTGGAAAAATATTATAATCTCTGGCAGGAGACGACCATTCTGTACGAGAGATGGGCGCGGCTCCACGGTCTCACCTACAACAGCCTGACTGTACTGATAGCGGTCGCAGACAGAAGGCGCGGGACCTGTACCCAGAAGAGCATCTGCCGGGAGTGGGCCCTCCCCAAGCAGACAGTCAACACGATACTGAAGGATTTTGAAAAGCAGGGCCTGCTGGAGCTTGTCCCGCTTGAGGAGGACCGGCGCAGCAAGGCCATACATCTCACAGAACAAGGGCGGGAATTCTGTGCGGAAACCCTCGGAAGCCTGAAAAAGCTGGAGCTTTTTATCATAGAACAGATGGACCCCGCCCTCGTGGACGCCATGATCGGCGGCATGGAGCTGTTCTGTCAGTATTTTAAGAAAGGAATGGAACAAAAGCATGAAGCTTTATAGAGAATTTTTCAGCCATGTCATCCCCTCACTCCTGGCCTTCGCCCTGTCGGGTGTCTACTGTATCGTAGACGGCTTCTTTGTGGGGAACAGCATCGGCGATGTGGGACTGACCACCATCAACATCGCCTACCCGGTAGTGGCCCTCCTGCAGGCTGCCGGCACCGGCATCGGGATGGGCGGCGCCGTACACTATTCCATCCGGCTGGCAGCCGGGAAAAGGGAGGAGGCGGAGAGATACACAGACGGCACTGTACTCCTTCTCCTGGCCGCCTCCCTCATCTCCACCCTGGTCTTTTACCTGGCCTCCCCGTCTGTCCTGGCGGCGCTGGGGGCCTCCGGGCATATCCTGGACCTGGGGAACTCCTACCTGCGCATCATCGTCCTTGGGTCTGTGTTCCAGATCTTCGGCACAGGGCTTGTGTCCCTCATCCGCAACATGGGCGGCGCCTTCTACGCCATGATGATCATGGTGGCGGGCTTTCTCACAAACATTGTGCTGGACTACGCCTTTGTGTGGGTCCTGCACCTGGGCGTGGACGGTGCGGCCCTGGCTACCCTCATCGGGCAGGCGGTGACCATGGCGGGCGGACTCCTCTTTTTCCTGCGCAGGGGCGTATCCTTCCACCTGCTCCGCTCTGTCTTCTCCTCCGGAAGGGCGGGCGGACTCCTCGGAGGCATTGTGAAGATCGGGCTGTCCCCCTTCGGGATCACCTTCTCCCCCAACATCACCATCATCCTCATGAACCGTTTTCTCATGGACTACGGCGGGGAGAAGGCAGCTGCCTGCTACGCCTGCATCGTGTACGTCATTGTCATCGTGTACCTGCTGCTCCAGGGTGTGGGAGACGGCTGCCAGCCTCTCATCAGCAGGTACTACGGAGAAGACCAGGCAAAAAGCATGAAGAAGGTCTGCAGCCTGGCCTACCTGAGCGGAGTCCTCATCGCGGCCGCCTGCATGCTCCTCATCTTCCTGACCCGCTATCAGATCGGAGGGCTCTTCGGCGCCTCGGACCAGGTACGCGCGGAGGCCGGACAGGTCCTGCCCTGCTTCCTTATAAGCCTCGTCTTTCTGGCCTTTGTGCGGGTCACCACCTCCGCCTTCTATGCCACGGAAAAAACGTTCCTGTCCTACATCCTGGTGTATGCGGAGCCGGCGTTCCTCTTCCTTCTCCTTCTTTTTCTGCCGCGGCTGGCCGGTCTTACCGGCGTGTGGCTGAGCATCCCTCTTGCCCAGACGCTGACCTTTGTGACAGCGCTTGCCTGTAGGCTTTGGGTGTCATCCCGAAGCTCCGGCGGAACACGCGGTTAAAATAGGAAAGATTATTAAAGCCCGCGTCCAGGGCAATGTCCGTAATACTGGACCGGCCCTCGGACAGTCTGCCCGCGGCGATCTCCATCCGGTACTGATTGATATACTCCACGCAGGTCATGTTCATATGCTGTTTGAAAAAGCGCATAAAATAGTACTCGCTGAGGTGGCAGACCTCTGCCAGCTCGGCCACGCTCAGTGGGTGCTGATAGTTTTCCTTTATGTACTGGAGGACCGCCCGGAGCTTCTCAATGACCTCCCGGTTCTCCTGTCTCTTCCTCTCAAACGGGACCTGCCTGTACAGAAGGAGCAGGATTTCCAGAAGCCCGGCCTTCACCTCCAGCTCATAGCCCTCCTCCTTTTCGACAAAGCTCCTCCTCAGCCGGCCGACCAGGCTCTCCAGCCTTTCAGAAAACTCCCGGCCTGTGTCCTCCGCCCGCACCACCGCCGGGAAACAGATCTCCCCCTTCTCCACAGGCGCAATGTACTTCACACCGCAGGCGTCCGTCCTGCCCCCCAGCATAGCGGGGTGGAAGACAAAGCTGTCTGTCTCCAGCAGCCTTGTCTTTCCCTCCGGTATCCCGTGGAGCATACCTGAGGGGAGAAAAAGGAAGTCCCCTTCTTTCACCTGGCAGGGCTCCAGGTTGATAAGATAGGTGCAGCTCCCCCGCTGCACCCGCGTGATCTCAAACTCCTCGTGCCAGTGGACCGGAAGGCCGGCCAGCCCTGCCGGGTACACGCAGTGATAGTAATCTGCCGGGAACAGGCTTGTCCCGTGATGGCGCTTCTCAAGATACTGTCTTTTTTCCTCCATATCTTTTCCTCCATGGCAGGATTGTGTCAAAAACTGCTAGGAATATGCAAGTAAATCCTGCTTTTCACTTATATAATAGTAGCATACTACAAACGGAACTGAAAGGAGAACTACGCATGATCCGCAAATATACTTTTGGAAACCCATTCCCCACAGAGGCAGTCGTAAAGGACATCCCCGCCTCCCAGGGAACGCTCCCCTGTTTTTCCATGGAAGATGGAAGTCTCGTCCTCACCATGGAGAAGGGCGCCCCGGTGTACGGCCTTGGCGAGCAGGTGCGGGGCATCAACAAGAGAGGCTGGCTCTACACGAGCAACTGCACCGATGATCCCCACCACCTGGAGACCACCCACTCCCTCTACGGAGCACACAACTTCCTTCTCATAGGCGGCAGTGAGCCCTTCGGGATCTTCATCGACTATCCCGGGCGCCTCACCTTTGACATCGGCTACACGCAGAAGGACACCCTGCGCATCACCCCGGAGGACTGGGACCTGGATATCTACGTCATCCAGGAGGAGGACGGCCTTCTCCCCTCTATCGTCCGCAGCTTCCGCCAGCTGATCGGCAGAAGCTACATCCCGCCGAAGTGGGCCTTCGGCTACGGCCAGAGCCGCTGGGGGTACAAAAACGAGGCGGATGTGCGGGAGGTGGCCGCAAAGTACCAGGAGGCCGGCATTCCCCTGGACGCCATCTATCTGGACATCGACTACATGGAGCGATACGAGGACTTCACTGTGTCAGAAGAGAAATTCCCGGATCTGCCCGCCCTGGCTGCGGACATGAAAAAGGAGGGCATCCACCTGGTCCCCATCATCGACGCCGGCGTCAAGATCGAGGATGGCTACTCTGTCTACGAGGAAGGAAAAGCGGCCGGCTACTTCTGCAAGGAGGAGGACGGCACCGACTTTGTGGGAGCTGTGTGGCCGGGACGGGCGCATTTCCCGGATATGCTGAACCCGGCGGCCAGGAGATGGTTTGGTCTGAAATACAAATTCCTTCTGGACCAGGGCATCGACGGCTTCTGGAACGACATGAACGAGCCCGCCATCTTCTACTCCGAGAAACGTCTGAACAAAGTATTTGACGAGGTGGCCTCCATGAAGGGGCAGAACCTGGATCTGGACAAGAACGATCACCTGCTGGGCCTTGTGAACACCCTGGCAAACAACCCGGAGGATTACCGGAGCTTCTACCACCAGCCGGGCGGCGGCCTTCCCAGAGTGCGCCACGACAAAGTCCACAACCTGTACGGCTACAACATGACCCGGGCAGCCGGGGAGGCCTTTGAGGAGCTGGAGCCGGACAAGAGGATCCTTATGTTCTCCCGCTCCTCCTACATCGGCATGCACCGCTACGGCGGCATCTGGCAGGGAGACAACCTGTCCTGGTGGTCCCATCTGCTCATGAACGTGAAAATGATGCCTTCCCTTAGCATGTGCGGCTTCCTCTACACAGGGGCGGACCTGGCAGGCTTCGGGGCGGACACCACGGAGGATCTGGTGATGCGCTGGCTCCAGTTCGGCATCTTCACCCCGCTCATGCGGAACCACTCCGCCATGGGCACAAGGGAGCAGGAGGCTTACCGCTTCTCAAACGCGAAGGCGCTGGGACAGATCATAGGGCTCCGCTACTGCCTGCTGCCCTACCTGTACAGCGAGTACATGAAAGCGGCTCTCAACGACGACATGCTCTTTCAGCCCCTGTCCTTCGCCTACCCGGATGACGCTTTAGCTGCCCAGGTGGAGGACCAGATCCTCCTTGGCGAGAGTCTTATGCTGGCCCCCGTCTATCAGCAGAATGCCACAGGCCGCTACGTCTACCTGCCGGAGGACATGCTCTGCGTGACCACCTCCGGGCCGGAGGATTTCCGCTGTCAGAAAATGGCTGCCGGACACCACTATGTACCTGTGGCGGAAGAGGAACTGATCTTCTTCGTCCGCAAAGGCCATCTCCTTCCTCTGGCAGAGGCGGCAAAAAATGTGGAAGAACTGGACGCATCCCGCCTGCATGTCATCGCTTACCCTGCGGATACATGCTGCTACACACTCTACGATGATGACGGCTACGGAAAAGACTACGAGGATCCCTCACACCTGTCCGCTATTGACGTGACGGCAGACGGCGGGGTAAGATATGAGGGGTCACAGGAAAGGACTATCGACATATGTTTCATCTGCTCTTAGCGATCATTTACCTTGCATTTATAAGCCTGGGCCTTCCCGACGGACTCCTTGGGTCCGCCTGGCCCTCCATGTACCAGGAATTCCAGGTGCCGGTGTCCTACGCCGGCATCATTTCCATGATCATCGCGGCAGGCACCATCATCTCCAGCCTCCAGAGCGACCGGCTGACCCTGCGCCTGGGGCCCGGAAAGGTGACAGCTATCAGTGTGGCCATGACAGCGGCCGCCCTGTTCGGCTTCTCCTTCAGCCACTCCTTCATCCTTCTGTGCCTGTGGGCCATTCCCTACGGCCTGGGTGCGGGCAGCGTGGACGCCGCCCTCAACAACTATGTAGCTCTCCACTACTCCAGCACACACATGAGCTGGCTCCACTGCATGTGGGGTGTGGGAGCCTCCGCAGGCCCCTACATCATGGGCCTTGTACTCTCCGGCGGCGCCCCCTGGAACACCGGCTACCGGTATGTCGGCATCCTGCAGGTCATCCTCACGGCCATCCTGCTCCTCAGCCTTCCTCTGTGGAAGGACCGGCAGACCGGAACGGACAGTGAGGCCTCCCGGGGACATGCCCCGGAGGACTCCGGACAGACCGCCCCGGCAAAGCCCTTGTCCTTAAAGCAGATCGCCGCCATCCCCGGGGCAAAAGAAGTCATGGTGACCTTCTTCTGCTACTGCGCCCTGGAGCAGACGGCAGGGCTCTGGGCAGCCAGCTACCTTATGCTCCACGAAGGCATCTCCTCCGAGACCGCCGCTTTCTACGCCAGCCTCTTCTACATCGGCATCACCGTGGGAAGGGGGGCCAGCGGCTTTCTCACCATGCGCTTTAACGATACCCGGATGATCCGGCTGGGTCTGATCCTGATCCTTGCAGGCGTGCTGACTATCCTCCTGCCCCTGGGCGGAAACACGTCCCTGGCAGGGCTGATCATCGTGGGCCTTGGCTGTGCGCCTGTGTACCCCTGTGTCATCCACTCCACACCGGAGCGCTTCGGAGCAGACCGGTCCCAGGCACTCATCGGCGTCCAGATGGCTTCCGCCTACGTGGGCACCTGCCTCATGCCGCCTGTCTTTGGACTGATGGCAAACCACATCAGCATTTCCCTGTTTCCCTTCTATCTGCTTGCCATCCTTGTACTGATGTTTGTGATGCACGAGAAAATGCTGAAGAAAACCGCGAAATAACTGTAAAAATAGTAGGAGGAAGGAACATGCAGATCACACTGCGCAGCGACGGGCGGGAGATCAAGTCCCACGGGGACTACGCTTTCCCCGTGCTTGTCAGCCCTGAGCGGCTGGATGCCTATGAGATGGGCAGCTTTGCCTGCCACTGGCACCCGGAGATTGAGTTTACCCTGATCCTTACGGGCGAAATCCTGTACCAGGTCAATGACCGCACCTATCACCTGAAAAAGGGGGAGGGCGTCTTCTGCAACGCCAACATGCTGCACACAGGCCGCCACGCGGACAGCCATGACTGCACCTATCTGTCGGTCACCGTCAACCCTTCCCTTCTGTACGGCTACGAGGCCAGCCTTCTGCAGACCAAGTTCATCCAGCCCGTGACAGAAAACCCGCTTCTCCCCTCCGCCTCCTTCTCCAGGGAGGTGCCCTGGGAGAGGGAGGTCCTCTCCCATCTGGACACGATCCGGCAGCTCTGGCAGGAGCCGCCACGCTCCTACGAGCTGCGGCTCCTCACGGAGCTCTACCAGATCTGGATCCTGCTTTTTGACCACCTGGACCTGGATGCACGCCCCTCCTCCGGGGATGTGCGGGAGCTGGAGCGGCTGCGCCGCATCGTCACCTTCATACACGGACATTATATGGAACACATCTCTCTGGAGGATATCTCCGGCTGCGTCAACATGTGCAAGAGCGAGTGCTGCCGCCTGTTCAAGCGGAACATGAACCAGCCTCTCTTTGACTACCTCCTCCACTACCGCATCCGGCAGAGCATTCCCCTTCTCGTCCAGGGGAAGGACAGCATCACGGACATCTCCCTGCAGTGCGGGTTCTCCAGCCCCTCCTACTACACAAAGCTGTTCCGCAAGTTTATGGGCTGCACCCCCAGGGAGTACACGAAATCGGTCCATGCAAAGAAACAAAGCTGACCATGGATTTCTGGGGGGCAGAGTACCCTCTTATACTGCAAAAACAGCGCCTCGCAGGAAGTATAATTCCCGCGGGCGCTGTTTTTCACTGTTTTCTATCTCTTCATCCACACAAAATCCCACCCGGACAGTTCCACTGTTTCTGTTTCCTGTGTGACGCCTGTCACAAGGTTTGTGTACTGCGCTTTTTCCGGCATCCAGATGGTGCGTCCCTCATCGCTGAAATTAAACACAGCGTGAAGTTCCTCATCTCCAGCCCTGCGCACGATCCAGAGGATGGAGTTATCGCTGTAATCCTTTGTGTACACCTCTGCATCCGCGCCAAACACGGCTTCTGTCCTTCGGATCTTCTCCAGCTCTTCCAGTCCTGCGAAAATCCGGCCCTGTACGCTGGACCCGTCTTTGATGCGCTCTGTCAGATCCCAGCAGAATTTTCCCCTGTGGATATATCTGGAGTCGGGCGCCTTGTCCGGGTCCTCCTTGTAGGCGTAGTCGTTCACCTGGCCGATCTCGTCCCCGCTGTAGAGCATGGGGATGCCGGACTGGGTAAACATGTAGGCGTGGAGCATGAGATCCTTGCGGATGGCGCAGGCCATTTTCTCCTGGTCCTGTTCAAATCCCGCGCTCTCCACACCGCACATGGACGCCGTGGTGGCGCAGAACCTGGCGTCCCCGGTAACCGGGTCCTCGTTGTACAGCTCGCCCCGGCTTACGCTTCCCTCTGTCTTTCCCTGGAAATAGTCATTCAGATATTTCTTGTGGGACACTTCCTCCATGCCCCACTCACGCAGGGAGGCATAGTCCAGCCCCCAGCCGATGTCGTCGTGACACCGCAGGTAGTTGAGAAATGTGTACTCTCTCGGGAGAGAGCAGACCACGTCCATCTGCCTGCGAAGAAGGCGGATATCCCTTGTAGCCACCGTGTGCCAGGTAGTGGCCATGGTGGTCACATTGTAGAGCATGTGGCACTCCGGCTTCTCCACTGTGCCGAAATAGGGAGCCACCTCTTTTGGCTCCATGACCACTTCTCCCAGGAGCACGATCCCCGGGCACACGATCTCGCCGATCATGCGCATCATGCGGACAATGGTGTGGACCTGGGGCAGGTTCCGGCAATTGGTCCCCAGCTGCTTCCAGATATAGGGCACTGCGTCGATGCGGATGATGTCCATGCCCTGGTTGGCCAGGTAGAGGAAATTGTACATCATCTCGTTGAATACCCTGGGGTTGCTGTAGTTCAGATCCCACTGGTAGGGGTAAAACGTCGTCATCACATAATGTCCCATCTCCGGCAGATAGGTAAAATTACCCGGCGCTGTGGTGGGAAACACCTGGGGCACCGTCTTCTCATACTCCCGCGGGATGGCCGGATCGGCGTAGAAGAAATACCGGCTCATGTACTCTCCGTCTCCCTGGCGGGCTTTCCTGGCCCACTCGTGATCCTCGGAGGTGTGGTTCATGACAAAATCCATGCACAGGCTGATCCCTTTTTCATGGCATTTTCCCGCCAGGCGGGCCAGATCCTCCATGGTCCCAAGCTCCGGCTTCACCTTCCGGAAGTCCGCCACGGCGTAGCCTCCGTCTGATCTCCCTTTCGGGGAGTCCAGGAAGGGCATCAGATGCACGTAATTCACATGGCACTTCTCCAGGTAGGAGAGTTTCTCCTCCACCCCTTTTATAGTTCCGGCAAAGTTGTCAATGTACATCATCATGCCCAGCATGTCTCTCTTCCGGTACCATGCGCCTTCCGCCTCCCGCCGGGCGTCCAGCTTCTTCAGTTTGTCGTTTCTCTGGTCATAGTACCATTTCATCTGGTCGCAGAGCTCGGCAAACATGTCGTCGTTGCCGTACAGCTCCATGTACAGCCACCGCAGCTCATCGTGATGCCGGCCAAGCCTCTCCGCAAAAATCCGGTCGGCCGCCGCCTTTCCTGCGGGTTTTCTTTTTTTCGCTGTTTTTCCTGCCATCTGTCTTATCCCCCGATCACAATCATTTTAGTCTTCACATACAAAATGCCACTGGTACGCCTGGTACTCTCCTTCTAGCACCGGCTTTGGCACACCCACTTCCCGAAGGGCCGTGCTGTTATACAGCATGCCGGTCTCTGTATCACGGTACATGGTGTTCTCTTTCAGCCCTCTGACTTTGATGTAGTCCACAGTCATGTTGGCATGTTTCCGGATGCCCACTACCTGCACGAGAGCTTCCTTCCGGTCTTCGGACACAAACTCCCAGGCCCCCTGGTTGTCAGTCTGGGGATTGGTGAGTCGGTAGTAGTCTCCTCTCTGCACAAGAGCCGCATACTTTTTATACTCCGCGATCTGGCGGCGGATCTCCTCTTTGTCCTCCGCACTCAGTTCATTTAGGTTCAGCTCGTAGCCGAAGGTGCCTGCCATGGCCACCATGCCCCTGGTCCTCATGGATGTGAGACGCCCTGTCTGATGGTTGGGCGAGGCGGACACATGGGCTCCCACAGAGGAAGCCGGGTAAATGAAGGAGGTGCCGTACTGGATCTCCAGGCGGTCAATGGGATCTGTATTGTCGCTGCACCAGATCTGAGGCGTATAGTACAGCATGCCCGCGTCAAAACGTCCGCCGCCTCCGCTGCATCCCTCGATGAGAATATCCGGATACCGGTCCACCAGCCTCTCCAGGAAATCATAGAGTCCCAGCACATAGTCGTGGAGCACCCGCCCCTGGCTGTCCGCCGTGGCGGAATAGATGTCCGCAAGGCTCCGGTTCATATCCCATTTCACATATTCCACATTGCCCTGGTCCAGGACAGCGCAGATCTTCTCGTAGATGTAATCCACCACTTCTTTTCTGGAGAAATCCAGGACAAGCTGGTATCTGGAGCGGTTGGGGCGGCGTCCCGGTATGACGAATGCCCAGTCCGGGTGCTCCCGGTAGAGGTCGCTGTCCTCGTTGACCATCTCCGGCTCGATCCAGATACCGAATTTCAGTCCCATGCCGTTGATCTTTTCAATGAGTTCCCCAAGCGTGCAGCCCAGCTTTTCCTCGTTGACAACCCAGTCTCCCAGGCCCCGCATGTCGCTGTCTCTCTTTCCAAACCAGCCGTCGTCCAGGACGAACATCTCGATCCCTAAGTCCGCTGCCTGCCGCGCCAGCGCAAGAAGGCTGTCCCCTGTAAAGTCAAAGTAGGAGGCCTCCCAGCTGTTGAGGAGAATAGGACGCACGGTCTCCTTGTATTTTCCTCTGCACAGATGGGAACGGATACAGCGGTGCATATTCTGGGACAGCTTTGAAAGCCCTTCGGAGGAGTAGCTTAAGATCACCTCCGGAGACTGGAACTGCTCTCCCGGGTTCAGCGGGTAGGCAAACTGCTCCTCGCTCATTCCCATGAGCAGACGGGTCTGGTAATACTGGTCCTGTCCTGCCTCACTCTGAAATCCTCCGCTGTAGACAAACGTCATGGCGTAGCAGCTTCCTGCGTCTTCCGTGGCGTCATGCTCCGCCAGAATCACCGCCGGGTTGTACTGGTGGCTGGAAGTTCCCCGAAGGCTTCCGATCTTTGCCACGCCGTGTCCCACAGGCATCCGCTGGCAGTTTCTCTCCATGGCATGGCGGCCGTAAAATGTAATAAAATCATACTCTCCGCCCACAAGGTCCAGGCAGGCCGGCGCCAGCTTCTTGACAGAGATATGCCCTTTGCTGGCATTGACAATCTTCACACTTCTTGTGATCACATCATACTGGGGCAGCACGCCGTAGAGAAGCACCGCCTGCACCCCTGTCACCGGATCTGCCAGCACCACCTCCAGGGTCTGGGCCTCGTCCGTGTCCGCGTACACAGCCGGAAGGCCGGGAAGGGAGTACTTTCCTTCTTTGATGGTATGGCTTACATACCGGAAATCACTGGCATAAGTGCGGTCCGTGTTTTTGATGATGCAGGCCGGCGTGCGGTAGTCCCCGGTTCCCAGGGACGGGAACTCCTGGGGCAGCGCGTCCATGGAGTAGGTCCTGTCCGTTTCCGCCTCATAGGGGTTTCCTGAAAATCCCCGGTCATAATAGGTCAGCAGATAATCCATGCACCCTTCCGCTGTCTTTCCGTAGTACAGGTGCAGAAGGAAGCCGTACCGGTCTACCTGCATCTGATACGTGGTATTTCTTGTGTGTAATGTGATGGTCTTATACTTTTCATCATAAATAATGCTCATTTTGTCTCTCCTGCTCTGTGAATTATCAAGTACCGCAAGAGCGGGTACATATACCTTCCGGTACACAGACCCGCTCTGCGGCAGATACAT
Source organism: Lachnoclostridium sp. An118 (assembly GCF_002160985.1). GTDB lineage: Bacteria > Bacillota > Clostridia > Lachnospirales > Lachnospiraceae > Claveliimonas > Claveliimonas stercoravium. Next base: position 195,566 of record NZ_NFLQ01000005.1, read on the forward strand.
CCATCTGTATGGTGTATCTGAATGTATTTATTTTACAGCACCATTTACAACACCGTTGATGATCTGTTTCTGGCAGATCACGTAGAAGATAAGGATCGGGATCAGCGCCAGCAGATAAGATGCAAATGCCAGGTTGTAGTTTGTACCAAACTGCGTCTGGAAATTCAGCTGTGCCAGAGGCAGTGTGTTCTGCCCTGTACCGGACATGATGACAAGTGGTGTCATCACATCGTTCCATACAGCCAGTGCTGTGATGATGGCCACTGTAGCGTGCATAGGCTTCATGATGGGGAAGATGACTTTCCAGTAGGTGCGCCATGTGCTGGCACCGTCCACCCTGGCCGCCTCCTCCAGGGCAATGGGAATGTTCACCAGGTACCCTGAGTACAGGAGCACGTTCATAGGCATATAGAATACCACATACAGGATGATAACACCAGCCCAGTTTGCAAGTCCCAGCTCCGCTGTCTGTTTTGCCAGAGGCATCATCAGGATAGCGAAAGGTACGAACATACCGCTTACAATGAAGAGGTACACGAATTTATAAAATTTGCTGTGGGCGCGGTTCCGGCCGATGGCGTATCCCATCATAGAGTGGAGAAGGATGGAAAGCACCACGGTCACAACTGTGATGAGGACACTGTTTCCAAGGGATCTCCAGAAGTCTGTCACCTCCATGGCCTGGGCAAAGTTGGAAAGACTCCAGCTCTCCGGGAGGGAGAGGATGCCGGAGATGCTGTTGGTCATCTCAGAGGGCTGCTTAAATGCGATCACGACAGCCATGTACAGCGGGAACACGATGGTGCTCAGTCCCAGGATGAGAAGGACCACGACCGGCCAGTTTGTCTTGACTTTATCTACTTTTTTATTCATTATAACTGCTCCTCCTTCCTGCTGGAGATGCTCATCTGTGCCGCGGAGATAGCCACGATCACGATGAAGAAGATGACGGCGTTAGCGCTCTGGTAACCGAAGCTTCCGCCCTTCATACCATTGTTGTAGATCAAGAATGAAATGGACTCTGTGCTCTGTGCAGGTCCTCCCTGTGTCATGGCCATGATCTGGTCAAATACCATGAGGAAGTTCTTCACGCACAGCACCATGTTGATGGTGAAGAAGGGGATGATCAGCGGGAAGGTCAGATGTCTGAACTGCTTCCATCCCGTAGCTCCGTCCAGGGAGCCTGCCTCGTACACATCCTCCGGCACGGTCTGCAGACCGGAGATGTAGATGATGGTGTTCATGGCTATATTCTGCCAGCAGCACACGATGACAATGGCAAACCAGGCCGTGCTCTCGTTGGAGAGAAGGCTGGAGCTCAAGGTCTCGCTTCCGATCATCTCGCCGAGAGCCGGAAGGATGTAGGTGAACAGATACTGGAACACATAACCTACTACCAGGGCGCCAAGCACGTTTGGCAGGAAGTAGGCTGCCCGGAAAAATCCTTTTGCCCGGATCTTGCTGTTCAGCCCCAGGGCCAGGATCAGACTGATCACATTGGTGATGATGGTGGCACAGATGGCCAGCTTAAATGTAAACAGGTAGGAGCCGCCCACACGTGAGTCCGTGAACAGGTCCATGTAATTCCGAAGGCCTACCCAGTCGTAGGTCCCAAAGCCTTTAAAGTTCGTAAAGCTGTAGATAACGCCCCGGATCAGAGGGATGGTGTTAAAGCACACAAATAATGCCAGGATCGGTATCGTTATCAACAGGAAGGTGCGTTTTCTCTCATTTTTCATTGTATCCCCACTCCTTTCCTACTACTCATTGCCGCCGTTTTCTTCGTACTCCTGTACTTCGCGGATGATGTCGCGGTTGTACCGCTGCCAGTCCTTATCGAATCGTGCCAGGAAGGCGTCTGTATCCTTGTCGATCACATAGGTCTGAAGGATCGCGTCCGCAGCCATCTCCGACGGATAGTAGTGGTCCTGGTAGTCGGTCATGTTGCCGGACTCTATGTACTCGGTCATGCCGTCCACGTAGGGGGCCAGCTCAAAGTCTCCCTCGCGGCAGGGAATGGCATTCTGGTCATCCACATAGGCCTGGATGTTCTCATCCTCCAGCAGGAAGTCAAGGACTTCATAGGCAGCCTCCTTGTTGGGGCAGTCCGCTGTCACGCAGAAGCCAAGGTCGATACCGGAGTTCAGCGTGTTGCCGTCTGAAGAGTCGCTGGCAGGCATAACGAAGGAGTCAATGTTCATATCCGGATTGACAGAAAGGATCTGGGGAACCGCGTAGCTTCCGATGGGGTACATGGCGGACTCGCCTCTTGCAAAGGCTGTACATGCGTCGTTGTAGCCGTATGCCACCGGGTCCTCCGGGCCGTACTCCATAAGCTGGATATATTTCTCAGCAGCCTCTGCGTAGCCTTCTGTAAAGTTCGCCTCTCCTTTGTTCACCTGCTTGCACAGGTCAGCGGGAGCTAAGTCCACCGCGATACCGTTCCAGGGCGCCAGACATGTCCAGGTGTCACGGAAGCCGAAGTAGAAGGGAAGGATGCCCTCCGCCTCTATCTCCTCGCACAGGCTCATCAGCTCGTCCCAGTTAGTGGGGATCTCCCAGCCGTGCTCCTCAAACATATCCCTGTTGTAGAGAATGCCTGCCGCATTGGCCACATAGGGCACGATGTAGGTACCGTCTGTGGGAACGATCTCCAGGGCTTCCGCAATGTCTATGTAGGACTCCTTGATGTTCTGCATGCCTTCGTAGTCCGATACATCAGCCAGGATCTCCGCATCCACATAGTATGAATAGTTGATATCACCGCCGATACCGATGATATCCGGGTAGTCTTCCCGGATAAACCTTGTCCTCATGATGGTAGACGCATCGTTAGGGGAGTCGATGGTCAGATGGATATCGTCGTGGGTGGCATTGAACTGTTCTTCCACCTGGTCAAAGTAGGTAGCCGCCTCCGGCTTGTACTGCAGGATCTCGATCTCAGTCTTCCCGCTGGACTCGCCGCTTCCCGAGCAGCCCGACAGCATCAGCCCGCCGGTCATGACCAGGACCAGCGCCGCACTGAGATATCTTGCACTTTTTCCTCTCATTTTCATATCTCCTTTCTTCCTTTATGCTTTCTTTTTTACGGTAGCTTCATTTTAACATATCAATATGCGTCTATAAATACCGCTGTTTTTTTTGTTTTATGCCTTTATACTTGTTTTCGCCCTATATATTGATGTCATCTAGCATTTTGGTATATAATGATGTCAGATACGAAAGATACCGAAAAAATGCTGCAGGAGGTGAATGTATGAGCAATGTACTGTACTCCATCTTTCCAAGCGAGAACTTTATAGACCTGGGGCTTTACCAGTATGGGTGGGAACAGTGTGACCCGGCCCACTCCTTCGGGCCTGCTGCCAGGAACCACTATCTGTTCCACTATGTCATATCCGGGACCGGCACTCTGACCGCGGAAAACTCCCGACGGGAGTCCGTCACGTACAACGTCAAGAGCGGCCAGGGATTTATGCTCTTCCCGCACCAGATCTGCACTTACATCGCTGACAGCGAACTCCCCTGGGAGTACACCTGGCTTGAATTTGACGGGCTGAAAGTAAAGGAGTTCATCGAGACTGCCGGGCTCACCATGAACACACCCATCTACCGGCCCCGGCACAAAGACATTGCACAACAGATGACGGATGAGATGCTCTACATCGCCAACCATTCCCAGGAGTCCCCCTTACATCTGATCGGCCATCTGTACCTCTTTCTGGACTATCTGGCAAAGTCCAACGCCTCCCCCATCCAGACCCAGGGGAACAGGATGCGGGACTTCTATATTAAGGAAGCCCTCTCTTTCATTGAGCAGAATTTCCAGAATGATATCTCAGTGGAGGACATTGCCGCTTTCTGTAATCTGAACCGGAGCTACTTTGGAAAGATCTTCCGGGACACCGTAGGGATATCTCCCCAGGAGTTTTTGATCTCCTACCGCATGTCCAAGGCGGGGGAACTTCTGAAGATGACGTCCCTGTCTATTGCGGACATCGGAAACGCGGTGGGCTATCCGAACCAGCTGCATTTCTCAAGGGCATTTAAAAACGTGTACGGCGTATCCCCCAGGGCGTGGCGGTACGAACAGCAGGAGAAAATGGAGTAGTTGATCCTTAAACATTATCCGCATCGAACATATAATATCGTACGATATTGTATTGATATTTTCGTATGATTTGTGTATAATAACAATATATAAACCACACCTCGAAGGGAGGAATTTGTATGATCATTACTGCAACCGAATTTAAGACCAACCTTGGAAAATATCTGGAAATAGCGGCGTCCCAGGATATTTTTATTACCAAGAACGGCAAAAATATTGCCCGCCTTACAAGCCCCGCTGTCAATAAACTGGCTCTTCTTGATGATCTTGTGGGAATTATTCCAGAAAGTCAGACAATGGATGAAGATACTATACGAGAGGAGCGGTTGGCCAGACAATGAGAATACTGATTGATACCAATGTCATTATGGATATTATCCAAAGACGAGAACCGTTTTTCGCAGACTCCTACCAGGCGTTCCGCAAGGCCATAGAAAATGATGTGGAATGTCTCATCTCCGCATCTGCTGCCACAGATATTTTCTATATACTCCGCAAAGCGTTTCAGTCCGCTCAAAAGGCAAAGGATCGGATTGAACAGCTTTCTCAACTTGTCACATTTGCTGATGTACAGAGTGTAGATATTCATACCGCACTCATGCGCTCTATGCCCGACTTTGAAGATGCCGTTGTAGACGCTGTGGCGGAGCGGAACGGTGCAAGCTATATTCTCACAAGGAATATCAAAGATTTTGCCGGTTCCTCTGTTCCGGCGATCACGCCGACTGAATTTTTGAAAAAGTAACATCAAAAAAGGAAGTAATCCACAAAACAATGGGGAATACTTCCTTTTTCAAATTTTACTCCTCCGCCTTCAAAAGGAACAGCCTGGAGTCAAAGTCCTGGGGCGCCTGCTCCCGGTCTGTCACCTCCCCGGCAGTTCCGTCTGTCGTGATAAGGCCGATGTTCATCAGCTCATCGCCGTAAAAGCTTCCGTACGGCTTCTCTGTCTCTTTTCTTACCTGGACCTCATATCTAGCCTCCGGGTCCAGCCCTTTGAGCGGAAGCCTTGTGTAAGCCAGGTTGGCGCCGGAGAGCGTCCTGTACCAGCCTGCCACAGCCTCCTTTTTGTCCGGGCTTACCGCCATCCAGGCGGTGACATTTCCCTCAAAAGGACTTTCCAGCCTGTAGAAGGTACCGAACTGGAGAAGCCGTCTGTATTTTTTCATAAATCGGATCTGTTCCTTCACCGCCTCCTGCTCCTCATCCGTCAGCGTATTCAGATCCAGCTCGTAGCCAAATGTTCCGAAAAAGGCCACATTGGCTCTTGTGTGAAGGGGCGCCGTCCTGCCTGTCTGATGGTTGGGGATGGTGGACACATGACTGCCCATGCTGCTCACCGGATAGCAGTAGGAGCTGCCGTACTGGATCTTCAGCCTCTCTACCGCATCTGTGTCATCGCTTGTCCATGCCTGGGGCGCGTAGTACAGCATCCCCGGGTCGAACCTGGCCCCGCCGCTTGCGCAGGACTCGAAAAGAACATGGGGGAACTCCCTTGTCAGCCTTTCGTACAGGCTGTACACGCCGAGAATATACCGGTGGAACACTTCCCCCTGCCGGTCCGCCGGAAGCGCCACAGAGAAGCACTCTGTAATGCTCCGGTTCATGTCCCATTTAATATAGGAAATCTTTGCCTCTGACAGGATCTTTCTCATCATATTGTAAATGCAGTCCACCACTTCTTCCCGGGAGAAATCCAGCACATACTGGTATCTGCCGTGAGAAGTGGCTCTTCCCGGCACATGGAGGATCCAGTCCGGGTGGGCCCGGTAGAGATCTGAGTCTTTGTTCACCATCTCCGGCTCAAACCAGAGACCGAACTTCATTCCCATATCCTCGATCTTCTGCGCCAGGCCCGTGATCCCCTCCGGCAGCCTTTCTGTGTTGGGTGTCCAGTCACCAAGACCTGCCCGGTCGCTGCACCGCGCGCCGAACCAGCCGTCGTCCAGGACGAACATCTCCACGCCGCACGCCTTTGCCTTTCCGGCAATCTCCAGGATCTTCTCCTCTGTAAAGTCAAAGTAGGTGGCTTCCCAGTTGTTGATAAGGATGGGGCGCTCCCGGTCCCTCCAGTATCCCCTGGCCAGCCTTTTCTGATACAGACGGTGGAAGGTCTGGCTCAGATCGTTAAGCCCCCGGTCCGTGTAGATCAGCACCGCCTCCGGTGTCTGGAAAGTCTTCCCGGGCTCCAGCTTCCAGTCAAAGCCGTCCGGGTGGATCCCCAGGAGCACTCTTGTGGTGTCGTGGGCCCCCACTTCCGCCTGGGCCAGGAAATTGCCGCTGTACACAAGGCTGAAGCCTATGGCCTCCCCCTGGAATTCATCCGCATGGGGACGCTTCAGTATAACAAATGGATTATGCTCGTGGGAGGAGTGTCCTCTTCTGCTGCCCACAGACTGCACACCGTACTCCAGCTTTCTCACCCGGGTATGTCTCTCTCTTGCCCAGGCGCCGGAGAACTGCATCCACTCGTAGTCGTGGTCCGGCAGATCCATGCAAAGGCTCATGGCTGTCGTCAGATGCAGATCCTTCTCCCCTCTGTTCACAAATCTGGCACTTCGGGCCAGGATGCCTCCTTTTGCAAAGATGGTGTAGGACAGCTCCAGGCCAAGCCCTGTCATTCCATCCTCCAGCGCCACAACCAGTGTCTCCGCCTCATCATCAGCCTCCGTGTAGGTGGCCGGAAGTCCTTCCAGAGACAGCTTTCCTTTCATTACCCTGTGTTCTTTATAGATAAAATCCGAGATCCTGCTTCCGTCCTCCTGCAGAACCTCCACTGCCGGGGCGCGGTAATCCCCTGTTCCGTAAGAAGGATACTCCTGCTTGATATGTTCAAGGGAAAACGCCTTGTTGCCTTCAAACACGCAGGATGCCATGGGCCTGGGCAGGCTCTCCAGCAGATAGGAAAAATCCTCCCTGTCATGTACCCTTTTTCCAAAATAGAGCTGTCCCAGATGTCCGCTGGGAAGCACCTGCATAATATAACTGATCTCTTCATTATAAAGATGAAATGTCCTGTTCTCTTCTCTCCATACCATACTCATCTCTCTTCTGCCTCCTGTCTGAAAAGTCTTTTGCCTCTTCGCTTTACTGCTTCCACCATTATATAGAAAAGGGAGCTCCCGCAACAGGTTATTACGTGATAAAAAACAGTCAGAATGTTAACTGGCGCTCTTCATTTTTCTTTCTGTAGGCAGAGGGCGTCACCCCCATCCTGGCCTTGAAGATCTTGGAAAATCCCAGCGCATCCTGGTAGCCGCAGGACATGGCCACACTCTCTATGGACAGTTCGGTGATCTCCAGAAGCTGGGCGGCCCTTGTGATGCGGAAGCTGGTCAGATACTCTTTGGGCGACAAGTGAAGATGTTCTTTAAAGAGGGTGCAGAGATAGCTCCTGTTAATGCCCACATAGTCGGCGATCTCCCCCACCTGCACCGGGTAGGAATAGTGGTTCTGGATATACTCCACCGCCTTGCGGATATAGAGGTTGTCATCTTTTTCCTTCCGCCCCTCCCCGATCTCTATATTTTCTGCCAGCACAGAGAAAAACTGGTAGAGCAGCCCTTCCAGCAGATACTCATTTGCCACTGTGTAATTCTTGTTCTCCAGCATGGTCTGGACAATCTTCTCCAGCTTCTCTCCGCTGGAACACTGGTAGACAGGATGTTCGCTGCCAAGGCCCAGATCCCGCAGGTACTCTCCTGCCCGATCCCCGGAAAATCCGATCCACACATATGTCCAGGGATCTTCTTTATCCGCCTCGTAAAATGTCAGTACTTCCGGCTCAATGAGAAAGCCCTGTCCCCCGCGGAGCCGGTACTCCTCATTTCCCACCGTGAACCGCCCCTTCCCTTTTATGATATAGTGGAGAATATAATTGGGTCTGACCGCAGGGCCGAAGCTGTGCAGGGGCAGGCACCGGGCGTAGCCGCAGAAGCAAAGATACAGATCCGAAAATTTTCTGTTTTTTAACTGCAATACATGTGCGTCTTCCATACAAAACTCCTCCGGCTTTTTAGTCTCTCAAAGGCAATAAGATGGTGATCTTCGTTCCCTCGTTCTCCTGGCTGACAATATTGATGCCGTAGTCCATCCCGTAGATCATCTTGATCCGGTTATCCACATTGTTGACCCCGATGCCTGTGAAATGCTCTGTCTTCTGCCCGTTTTTCCCCCGGATATCCATGAGCTTCTCCGTGGTCATGCCGACGCCGTCGTCTTCAATGTCTACAATTTAAGCACGCGCCCCGGCTCACTCCTCTAAGATTTTCTGATGGCAAAACGCAGCTCCAGATTACTGTCAGAGGAAATAAGGAACTGATCATGTACAGGAGCTCCCCAGCTGTCGTCTCCTCCCACGCCCATCTGGGCTGCCAGTATCCGCACCCATGTGTAGTGCACAGGCGGCAGCTCTTCCTGGTGGGTGGCAGCCTCCAGCTCATAAGCGCTCCAGGGCAGCACACTGTTTTCAAAGGATCCTTCCTCCGCCTGGAAGCGAAGGCCCGCCCCTTCGTCGTCTGTCACTTCCACCCATCTGACCCCTGTGTGATTGCCGCATTCCTGGGGCACAAGATAGGGCGATACATTGTCCGCCGCGGTACTTTCGTAGACGCCCAGCTTCGCGCCCTCCCTGCGGTCAATGTAATTTTCCTCCGGTCCATATCCATAATATCTTACATTATGATACCTCTCTTTGAGACGGAAGTCCATACCAAAAGCCGGAAGATGGGGCAGTCCCTTTTCCCCTCTGTAAAGAAGGTGGACGTGGATCACGCCGTCCCCTGTCACGGTGTAGGTGACAAAGCTTTTTGTCACAGGCACTACAGGCAGAGTGTACTCAAAGGTAATACTTACTTTGTCCTTCTCCTCCTGCATATCCCCGCCGGTAAGTTTCGGGAACAGCCCCGCCGTCATCCACGGAGCACAGGCAGATCCAAGCTTCGCGCCCCTGTCATTGTCCGTGAGGGCCCGCCAGTATGTCAGTTTCGGCGTTCTTGTGATATACTCCTTCCCGTCGTAGCACAGGGAGGCGATGCCCCCTTCCGCTTTGGAGAACATGACGGTAAATCCTTCGCCTCTTACGCCGATATTCACATCGCCGTGTATGATCTCCATGGAAACTTTTTTCTCTTTCTTTTCTTCTTCCACTTTTTTCACATGCTGGCCAAAGCAGATCTCATAGCCTGCCTTGGCCCACAGTGTGTCTTCTGAAAGAAGCATCTGCACTTCAAAGATATACTCTCCTGGCTCTTCTGCCTCCGGATAATCCAGCTCCACAAATGCTTCGCTCCGGGCAGGGATGGCAATATCGCTGCGGGTCTTTTCAAACAGGCAGACGCCGTCTCTTAGCAGACGGTATCTGAATGTATATCCGCCTGTGGTGATAAACAGGTTCTCGTTGCGCACAGTGACGCCTTCTTCAGTGGGCGTCAGTTTTACATTGGAATAGAGCGCTTTCACTTCCTGGGCCTTGGGAGACTCTTTCCTGTCTGCGAACACAAGGCCGTTTCCGCAGAACTCATAGTCCGTAGCCCGGTCGTCGTGGTCGCCGCCGTAGGTCAGCACTTCCTCCCCCTGCTCGTTGATCCTGTACAGGGACTGGTCGATGTAATCCCAGATAAATCCTCCCTGGTACAGATCAAACTCCCTCTCCAGGTCTGTGTACAGCTTCATGCCGCCGCAGGAGTTGCCCATGGCGTGCATGTACTCGCAGCTTATATAGGGCTTCTTCGGATCCTTTTCCAGATATTCCCGTATCTCCTGGGGCTTTGCGTACATGCGGCTTTCCATATCGCTGATATGGTCAAAGGCCCTGTTCCAGAACACGCCCTCATAGTGCACCAGCCTGCCCGGGTCCTCCCTGTGGAAGAAATCCGACATGGCCTCAATACAGGTGCCTGCGTAAGACTCATTTCCGCAGGACCAGATCAGCACGCTGGGATGGTTCTTATCTCTCTGGAACATGGAGTTTGCCCGGTCCAGGACGCAGGCTTTCCACTCTTCCTTATCTCCCGGCACGTTCCAGGACGGTTCGCACTGGCCCAGTTTCTGCCAGGAGCCGTGGCTCTCCAGATCAGTCTCGTCGATGAGATAGATGCCGTACCTGTCGCACAGACGGTACCACAGCGTCTGGTTTGGATAATGGGAGGTGCGCACCGCGTTCAGATTGTGCCGCTTCATAAAGCGGATGTCCCACAGCATATCTTCCTCTGTCACAGCGCGTCCTCTTCTGGCATTGAATTCGTGGCGGTTCACACCCCGGAAAAGGATTCGCTTTCCGTTGAGACACATGACTTTGTCAATCATCTCAAATCTCCGGAAGCCCACCCCTTCGGGCACCACCTCGGCTATATTTCCTTCCTGGTCCTCCAGGTAAATGCGCAGTGTGTACAGGTAAGGGTCCTCGGCGCTCCAGCATCTCACCTTTCCTGCGCCGCACGTAAGAGAGACTTCCCTGTCCGCCTGGCAGGAGCCCTCGGCCACCTTATTTCCCTCTCTGTCACACAGCTTAAGAGACACCCTGCCCCCCGGCTCCCCTGCCAGCTTCATATCCACCCGCAGACAGCCCTCTGTGTACGTGTCGTCCAGCTCTGCCTTCACAAAGAAATCCCTCACATGCATCTTTGGCACAGCGTAGAGATACACGTCCCGGAAGATGCCGGAAAAGCGGAAGAAATCCTGGTCCTCCAGCCAGCTTGCGCTGCTTCTTTTGTACACCTCCACAGCCAGCTTGTTCTCTCCTTCTTTCAGATAGCCGGTAATGTCAAATTCCGCCGGTGTGAAGCTGTCCTCGCTGTACCCGGCAAAGACGCCGTTGACCCACACATAGAAGGCCGTCTCCACACCCTGGAAGGAAAGAAACGTCTGCTTTCCTTTTAAATGTTCGTCCACACGGAAGTATTTCACATAGCTCCCCACCGGATTATACCGCTGTGACACCTGGGGCGGGCGCATCTCCTCCTGCCCGTCCCAGGGATACATGGTGTTGATGTACTGGTTCCTGTCATAGCCCTGGGTCTGGATATGGCCCGGCACCTGGATATGATCAAAGCTGCGGCAGTCAAAGTCCTCCCTGTAAAAATCCTTGATCCTCATATCGGGACAGGTGGCATAGGAAAAATACCATGTCCCGTTCAAGCTCTGTCTGAGGGGCATATCCCCCGCCAGAGCGATCTCTTCTTCCTTTTCATAGTACAGATGATCCGAGTGCGCTTCCACCCGGTTTACTGCGAATACTTCCGGATCTGCAAGCCAGGAAGTCTTTGCCTCTTTTGCTGTCATAACTTTATTGCTCCTCTCCTAAGTTAGCCCTTCACAGATCCTGTCATTCCGGCCACAAACTGCTTCTGCATGAAGAAGAAGATCAGTGCCGTGGGGATGGTCATGATCAGAACGGCCACCATCATCATACCATAATCCGGCGTATAAGATGAACCCATTGCTGAAATGACAAGGGGCAGCGTTTTCTTGCAGCATCGCCGGATCCTCCTTCTTCAGATGAGCTTCCGCAGGCTGCAAGGCTGAATGTCATTGCGCAGGCCAACACTGCCGCCAATACTTTTTTCAGTTTCATAATAAAATCCTCCTTCAATCTTTGTGCCTTTACTATAGCACACACCCCTCCTGTTTCTTTAGGAAATAATTAGTCTGGATTTTCAATTTTTTAATTTTTACAGGTAATTTTTAAAAATTTTGTGATTATTTTTGTCTGTTTGGACTTTTTTGAGTGAAAGTCAAAGGATACGTCCAGATTTCGTCTGTACGTCGGAAAAGTTAAAGATTATAATGAAGAGTGAGAACAAAGATGCACTGATGAGAGGAGGCGCATTATGAAAAGATCAACGAACCGATGGCTCATCCTGGCGGCTGCCGCCATCGTCAATTTTGTCCATGGAAATCCTTACATATGGACTGTCTTCCAGCCCTATGTCAAGGAGGAGTACGGCCTTTCCACTGCCGCCTCCAGCCTGCCCTTTACACTCATCATCGGCATCTTCGCCGCAGGGAACATGGCAGGCGGATATCTCCAGCACAGGGCGGGTGCCCGGATGACCGCCTTTCTCGGAAGCCTTATCATGTGCGCCGGCTTTTTCCTGGCCGCCACAGCTCCCCACAGCATGCCCTGGCTGATCAGTCTGGGATACGGGGCCCTGGGAGGCTTTGGCTCGGGCTGCGCCTTTGCCATGCTCACCGCCGTGCCCCAGGCCTGGTTCCCGGAGCGCCGGGGCATGGTCTCCGGCATCACCATCGGCATGGTAGGTCTCTCCGGCATCCTCATGAATCCCCTGTGCGACCGGCTCCTGGCCTCCTTTGGCTATCGGACCGCCATGCTCTGGGTCACTTTCATCTACGCCGTCCTCTGCCTGGGCATCTTTTTCCTGCGGGAGCCGGAGGAAAGCGGGGCCAGGATATGCGCGCACCAGGCCTCACAGGCCTCTTTGGAAACTGACTCCAGGCAGTACACGCCCCTGGAGATGATGCGCACCCGCTCCTTCTATATCATCAGCCTTGTGTACGCCCTGGCCGTCCCGGCCTACGCCCTGGTGAACCCGGTGATGAAATCCCTGGGGATGGAGCGGGGTCTGACAGACACCGCCGCCCTCCTGGGCGTGGTTGTCGCCTCCGCGGCTAACGTTGCGGGGCGCTTCGCCCTCCCCTGGCTCTCCGACCGCACCGGGCGCCGCAGGGTACTTGCGGCCACGTACCTTCTGTGCACTGTCTCTGCCTTTGGGCTGGTCTTTGCCAGAGGCGCACTCTTCACAGCTCTCTCTTCCGCAGTCTGCCTCGTGTACGGCGGCGTGGTGAGCGTCTTCCCCGTAGTCGTATCCGACCGCTTCGGCACAAAGTACCAGGGGACCAACTACGGGGCGGCCATGATCGGCTATAGCATCGCCTCCCTTGTCTCCCCCCTTCTGCTTTCCCTGGCAGGGCAGGAAATCTCCCTTGTCGTCGCGGGACTGGCCAGCCTGGCCGGGCTCTTCCTGCTGCGGTTCCTTTAGTGGCCGGATGTGGCCTTCAGCCCCATGATCCCCACAAGGAGCAGAAGGATGAAGAAGCACCTTGCGGGAGTGATGGACTCCTTAAAAAGAATGACTCCCGCCACCACTGCCCCCAGGGCGCCTATGCCTGTCCAGATAGCGTAGGACGTGCCCAGGGGCAGCGTCTTTGTGGCCTGCGACAGAAAGAGAAAGCTGACCACCATCCCCACAATGGTCAGCACCGTAAACTTCAGCACCGTAAATCCTTCCGAGAGCTTCAGACAGGTGGACCAGAACACCTCCATAACACCTGCGATAACCAGATAAACCCATGCCATATTCCTATACCTCCTATGTGATCGCTTTTATCTCCGCTGAAGTCAGACACAGAAAAAACGTCCTACTTATTCCAACTAAGGCCTACTGGAATAAATAAGACGTTACCCGGCGGTAAATCTCCGTAAATCCTGTTTTTTGTGTCCGCTCTGTCCCATCCAGGGGGGACTTTTTCAGCCATTCAAAATTACCACAAACACGCCGGAAAGTCAAGGCTGACCCGTTCTCCCGTCCCATAAAAAGCGCAAAAATACGCTCTAAAAAATGCGCCAGGAGGGGAAGGGCAGCTCCACGATCCGGGTGCACACCTGGTCCAGCAGGCTGTCATCGTGGCTCACCACCAGAAGTCCCAGGGAACGCCTCTTCGTCTCCTCAAGGAGAAACTGCCAGATCTGGGCCTGGGTCACCAGGTCCAGCATGGCGGATATCTCATCGCAGAGGAGGAATCTCACTCCCGGATGGAGAGCCCTTGCCAGACAGAACCTCTGCAGCTCCCCGCCGGACAGCTCCGAGGGAAAACGGTCCATCCATCCCTCCTCAATATGCAGCGCCTCCCTCAGCCTTTCCTCCACATCCCCCGCCTCCGAAAGCGTAGTTCCCAGCCGCAGCAGCGGGTCTACCACAGTCTCCGGATGCTGCCAGACCATCTGTACCGGGCAGGCCCCCCTGTAGGCTCCCAAGGGCTTCCCGTCCAGCAGAATCTCCCCCTTCACCGGCCGCTCATACCCTGCCAGGAGGCGGCACAGGGTGGTCTTTCCCCTGCCGCTGGGAGCTTTAAGTCCCACCCGCTCACCGGAGTTTATATACAGGCTGAAGTGGTCCAGCACCGGCGATTTCTTTTTCCCTCTGTAATAAAATGTCACGTCTCTTGCTTCCAGCGTCATACTGTCTCCTCCTTTTCCGGATACAGGCACCGCACCAGACCGCCTCTGACCCGCTGTACGGGAATGCGGTCCGCCTCGCCGCACTCCTTCCGGCCGGCCTCACACTGCCCGGCAAAGGGGCAGCCGGATGAGACTGTGCCCGGGTAGGGCTGGCTTCCCCGGATGGGGGCGAAGCCGTGGGAGGGCATAGCGCGAAAGAGCGCCCTTGTAAAGGGATGCCTGAGTCTCCCCTCATCCTGAAAGTCCTCCGCCCTGGCCTCCTCGATGGTCTCCCCTGCGTAGAACACCACCACCCGGTCCGCGATGGTGAGGGCCAGCTCCAGGTCGTGGGTGATAAAGAGCATCCCCGCACCGGTCTCCGCCAGCTCCCGGAAGTGTCCCAGGATACGGCCGGCCGCCCGGGCATCCAGCCCCGGCGTGGGCTCGTCCGCGATAATGAGCCTTGGCTCGTCCATAACAGCGGAGGCGATCAGCACCCTTCTCGCCATACCCCCGGACAGCTCAAAGGGATAGAGGTCTGCCGTCTCAGGGCCAAGGCCGTATTTTTCCAGCACCTGCCGGCATCGCTCCTTTGTCTTTTCATCCTTCCTCCCCCTGGTGAGCTGGGCCCCCACCTTCATGAGGGGGTCCAGGTAGGTAACGCCCTGGGGGATGAGGGCCAGGCCGTTTCCCCGCAGCTTTTCCGCCCGCTCCTTCGTCAGAGGCTCTCCGCCGTAGAGGATTTCTCCCTCCATATGGCTGTTGTATGGGAGGATGCCCAGGATACCGTGGGCCAGAAGGCTTTTTCCTGACCCGCTGGCTCCCACCACGGCCACCACTTCCCCCGGCTCCACCGTCAGGCTCAGATCTCGGATCACAGGCAGGCTGCTCCTCCGGATGCCCTGGTCATACCGGGTGAACCAGATGGACACATGGTGCACCTCCAGTATAGGCTTTTTGTTCTGTCTTTCCTTTTCCATCCTCTCGCCTCCTTCTATTCGTGTGCGCTGGCCGGGTCCAGCAGATACCGTGCCCTCTCCCCCAGCAGGGCAAAGAGGACTACCACCAGCACAAGAGAGAGCCCCGGAAAGAGAGCCAGCCACCATCTCCCGGTGGTCAGGTACTGCATGCTCTCCGACAGGATCACGCCGATGGCGGGCTGCTCCGAGGAGAGGCCAAAGCCCAGAAAGGTGACGCTGGCCTCGTGGAGGATAGCGTGGGGAAAGAGAAGGATCAGCCCTGTGAGGAACTGGGGGAACAGATGGGGGAGCATGTGCCGGCACGCCACCTGCAGCTTTGACACTCCCAGCTTCTCCTCCACCAGGATGTAAGGAGCGTTCTTCAGCTGCAGCACTTCCCCCCGTATCACCCTGGCCAGAGAGGGCCAGTGGCTCAGGGACACGCCTGCCACGACGCCGGCAAAGCCCCGGCCGCAGGCGATGGAGATGAGCATCACGAGGAGGATGTGGGGGATCCCCATGACAAGGTCTATGCACCAGGAGATGGCACTGTCCGCCCTTCTCCCCAGGGTGGCGGCCATCGTTCCCAGCACCAGCGCCGCAGCCGCGCTCACCGCCGCTGTCAGAAGGCCGATCCGTATACTCAGGGAGAGCCCTGCAATGGTCCTGGCAAACATGTCTCTCCCCATCCAGTCTGTCCCGAACCAGAACTCCGCCCCCGGAGCCAGATTGGTCCGGGAGAAATCTGTCACAGCCGCCTCCTCTTCCAGGAAGATACCCGCTGCCGTGATCCCCGCCAGGACAAGGATGGCCAGGACAAGGAAAAGGAGAGTGCCTGCCCTTCGGTTCCAGTGTCTTTCCGTCATTTTGCCGCCCTCCTTCTTATCTTCGGGTCCACCGCGCCGTAGAGGAGGTCCGCCGCCAGATTGCCGCCAAACACGATGGCCGATGTGATGAGTGTGATGCCCATCAGAAGGGGCAGGTCGCTGCCAAGCCCCGCCGTCACCGCAGCCTGGCCCAGGCCCGGGTAGGAGAACACCTGCTCCACCAGGACGGACCCGCCTATGATCTCGCTGACGGACCCGAACTGGAGCGTGATGGCGGGCAGGGATATCCCCCGCAGCCCGTGGCGCCACACGATGGAGCCCATGGACTCCCCTCTGGCTCTGGCAAAGAGGATATAGTCCGACTCCAGCACATCCACCATTTTCTCCCTTGTGTGGAGGGCGATGTTAGACACCCCTGTGATGCTCAGGGTGACTGCGGGGAGAATGGCGTGCCGCAGCCTGTCTCCGGCCGTCACCAGGCTGCTCTCCATGCCGATGGGCACAGAAAGCCCGGCCGGCAGCCAGCCGAGCCACACAGAAAAGACCAAAAGGAGAAGGATGGCCAGCCAGAAGGCGGGCGAGCTGGAGAGGAGCAGACACCAGCCCCGTATCAGTTTGTCCGGCCAGCGCCCTCTCCACACGCCCGCCGCCACGCCCAGGAGCAGCCCCAGCACGCCTGAGATGACCCAGGCGGACAGAAGGAGGAGAAGGGAGCTGGACAGCCGCTGCCATATGACAGAAGTCACCGGCTGCCGGTAGAGAAGGGAGGTCCCCATATCCCCGCAGAGCAGGTCTGTAAGCCACCCCGCATATCGCTCCAGGGGAGGCGTGTCCATGCCCCAGTAGGCCTCCAGACGCTCCACCTGCTCCTGGCTCATGGTGCCGAGGGCCGCCTGCCCCACGTTGGTCTGCAGAGGATCCAGGGGGGAGGCGCTCATCAGGAGAAATGTGACAATGCTGACTCCCAGCAGCAGAAGTCCCATCCGCAGTAATTTTTTCGCCGTAAACAGTAGGCGGTGTCTCAAAATGATCAGTCCTTTCGTTCTCGTATATCCCTTCGTCCCCTCGCCTCTTTTACTCTCCGGCCGGGTCCTCGGACCAGGTCCACTGGTCCACGTTGTTGACCAGAGACCAGCCGTGCCCGTGGGGATGGATCTTCTGCTCCGCCACAGTAAGTCCGTCCCTCACCCAGTAGAGGTGGTCGATGTTGACCAGCCACACCCAGGGAATGTCCCCCTCCTGGGTCACCCCTGTAGTGCCGTCCCACTGGGCCTTCTGCCACAGCTCATAGGAGCTCTCCAGGTCGCTGCTGGCAAGGGCCTGATCCATGTAGCTGTCCACAGCGGCGTTTCCGTAGGGGGAGTACTGGGCGGAGCCTGTGCCCTCTATGGTGTGGTAAATGTTGTAGAGCTCCATGGGCGTGTGGGCACCCCAGCCCCACAGAAGAGGCTGGGAAAGGGCCCTGTCGTAGGCCGTATCCCAGCCCACTCCCTCAGTGGTGCAGGAAATCCCCAGCTCCTCCATCTGATCCGCGAAATCCGCTGTCAGGGCCTGACGCACAGAGTCCCCGGTGGAGTAGAGCAGGTGGAGCTCAGCCTTCTGCCCGCCCTTCTCCCGGACGCCGTCGTCCCCCATGACCCAGCCCGCCTGGTCAAGCAGGTCTGCCGCTCCCTGAGGGTCATACTCCACCTGGGAGGCCTCATTGTACCAGGGAAGCTGGTCGCAGACGCTGTAGGCAGGGCTCCCGTAGCCGTTCAGCACGTTGTCGATCATCTCCTGGCGGTCCACACCGATATTAATAGCACGGCGCACAAGAACATCCGCTGTGAGATCATTTCCCACGGTCCGCCCCTCCTCGTCCGTTGTCTCCTCCACAGCCGGAAGGTTAAAGCCTCTGTTGTCCACGCTGGCGTAGGAGGCCAGGCTGTAGCCGTTCACCTCCTGGTCCGAGTAGGTGGCAGAGGTGTAGGCCACGTCCACCTCCCCGGCCTGGGCAGCCAGAAAGGCCGCGTCCTCCTCCATAAAGAGGATAGTGACCTGCTGCATTTTGGGCGCCTCGCCGTAATAGTCCGGGTTGGCCTCCAGGATCACCTGCTGTCCCCTGTCCCACTGCTTCAGCATATACCGTCCGGACCCGATGGGGTTGGCCCCGTAAGTCTCGCTGTCGTAGGCGTGCTCCGGCACGATCCCCACGATGGCCATGGTGTAGGGCCAGATGGAGAAGGGCCGGCTCATGTGGAAGAGGACCATGGTGTCATCCGCCGCCTCCGCATGGTCCAGCATAGTAAAGTCATTAACGGAGCTGGCCTCCTTCACTGTATTGTATGTAAATGCCACATCCTCCGCTGTCAGCGGCTCCCCGTCCGTAAAGGACACGTCGTCCCGTATCTTCACGGTCCAGGTCAGCCCGTCCTCGCTGACGGAATACTCTGTGGCCAGGTCATACCCGATGGTCAGGTCTGTGTTGGTCACGGTGAGGGTGCTCTGGATCAGCGGCTCGTGGACATGCTCCCCGGCTCCCCAGCCGTAGGCCGGGTCAAATCCCGCCTCCGGCTCAGAGGTGGGGCCCATGGCGATGACCACGGAGTCCGTGTCTCTGCCGGAGCTGGCCCCCTGCTCAGAGGACTCTCCGCTGCCGCCGCACCCGGCCAGCAGCCCCGCCGCCAGCGCCAGGGCAAGGAAACTGGAAATCAGTCGCTTTTTCATATGTCTGTCACTCCCTTTTCTGTGTTTCATGCATCCTCTACTTTTCAGTCGGCTCAGCCAGCTGTCCCAGGGCATCCCGGTACACCCTCTCATAGGGCACTCCGTTTTCCCGGGCCAGGGAAGCCACATCGTCGTACTCCGGTTTCGCGTGGGATACACCGTGTCCCTCCGCCGTCTTCACCCGCACTTCGCCCCATGGGGTCTGCACGGTCTTTATCCCTGGCTGCAGGAAGTACTTTGTACAGCGGCGGGCGCGCAGTCCGTTGGTGGTGGTCTCCTCAAGGACATGCCGGGCCATCTCCTCCTCATCCATGGGATCGCAC
The DNA here is from genome assembly GCF_002160985.1 of Lachnoclostridium sp. An118. GTDB lineage: Bacteria > Bacillota > Clostridia > Lachnospirales > Lachnospiraceae > Claveliimonas > Claveliimonas stercoravium. The sequence goes on from NZ_NFLQ01000005.1 coordinate 214,669, forward strand.
AGCACGGTCAGCACATGGCCGGGCCGTCCCTTTTTCATAGTCCCGGGGATGGTGTAGGCGTCCAGCGCCCCCTCCTCTATCAGCCTTGCGCAGGCAAATCCCAGGGCCTCCGGCGTCATGTCGTCGATATTGCAGACAAGCTCTGTGATGACGCCGTCTCCCTGCTCCGGTGCAGTCCGGACGCGGCCTGTCTCCTCCAGCGACTCTCCCAGGAAAGCGCGGACACAGTTGGCCTGGTCAAAGGTCTTTGTGCCAATGCCGATGCCGGTACGGCTCCCCTTCATGAGGGGCATGGGGCCGAACTCCCCGGCAAAGTATTTCAGGAGGGCCGCCCCGGTGGGCGTGCAGAGCTCTCCTCTCACAGCGCCGCCGTAGACGGGGACGCCCTCCAGGATGTTGGCCGTGGCCGGCGCCGGTACCGGCATCACGCCGTGGGCGCAGCGGACCGTCCCGCTTCCCACATGGACGGGGGAGACGATGACCTTCTCCGCCCCCAGAAGATACATGGCGTAGCAGACGCCTGTCACATCCGCCACCGCGTCCAGGGCTCCCACTTCGTGGAAGTGGACATCCCCCTCCGGGCAGCCGTGGGCCTTCGCCTCCGCCCGGGCGATGATGCGGTACACAGCCTTCGCGTTCTCCTTCACCTGCTCCGGAAGGTCCAGGCTGCTGATGAGTTCCCCGATATGTCCCGGGGTGGCGTGATGGTGATGATGCGTGTGAGCATGGTCGTGAGTATGATGACTGCCATGACCGTGCTCATGGTCATGGACATGCAGATGGCCGTGCTCATGAGCGTCCGGCCCCTCCGGCTCTGTCTCCTCCTCCCCGTACACGGTCACTGCCATGTGGGTCCCGGCGATACCGCAGGCGGCACCCTTCCGCGCCTCCAGGCGGACACCGGGAAGTCCCAGCCTGTTCATCCTGTCCAGAAATGCCTGTCTGTCATCCAGCAGTTCGTAAAGGGCCGCCATGAGCATGTCCCCGGCTGCTCCCATGTTACATTCTATATAAAGTGTCTTCATTCCTTCTCCTCCTAGTATAATAATGGTGTAGTCAATAATGACTACGGGTTAATAGTTACAAAGTCTAAATGAATAACTGAAGGAGGGCTTCCCTCTCCATCAGATGTTATTGTTTCCTTACCGTGTCTGAGGCTTTCTTCATGCACTTTGTCAGATCCCGAGGTATAATCACTGAGGCAGGGCTTTTGACGACTCCTCCTTGGGACCCGGCCTTCCGCCGGGGAAACCTCTCAGAAAGTCTGTCTGTCCATTCGGTGGTGATTTATGGTTTGGCTGGTTGGGAAGCCTCAGGCTATACCTGTATAAGCCGCTAGGTTGTGTATCCACCTTTTGGAAATGGATGCCTGCCGGAAAGGATGTTTATCATGCATTACCAAAGATTTCTTGCTTTTATTGACAGCGTCTCTTCTTTCCTCTCTGTTGGCCTTGATGTTGGCGCTGATTGTACCTGGATGTCGATCGCTCTCCCCAATGGTTCTCTTGTCGGGAAACCCTTTAAGATCACCCATTCTGATCCCACCTCCAGAGAGCTCGCTGTCTCAAAAATAAAGGAAGCACAAGAGACGTATTCTCTTAAAAGCCGCTGCTTCCTTGAGTCTACCGGGATCTACCACATCCCACTCCTGTGCTTCCTTCGTGATAAGGGATTTGACTGCTCCGTCATTAATCCTATCATCACTAAGAATAGCACAAATATCAACATAAGGAAACTGCATAATGACAAATTCGATTCAAAAAAGGCTGCTCTTCTCGGCCTCAACGTTTCTCTCAAGACTTCCATCATTCCGCATGACTCCGTCGTCGATCTGAGAAACCTGGTCCGTGATTACTATTATTTCAAGGACCTCCAGTCCGCTGTCGTCCTGAAGCTCACCGCAGAACTGAAAGTATCTTTCCCTGCTTACGCTAAGGTCTTCAGCAAGATCACCATCCAGTCTTCCTTAAAGCTGTTAAGCTCTTATCCTCTTGCGCAGGACATGCTTGCCGCTCCCAAGGACGACATTGTGGATATCATCCGCAATACTGCACGTTTTGGCCAGGCTTATGCTTTGCGTAAGTATGATGCCATCATCGCTGCCGCACAGGATGCCGCTGTTTTTGGCCGGGCTCTCCCCAGCAATGCCATCCGCATCCGCCTTTATATCGATGCTTATTACGAATACCAGAAGCATCTGGACGCACTCCTGAAAGCGCTCCATGAGACAGTAGAGAAACTGCAGGATACTCTGATCTACAACCAGATCTGCCTTCTGCAGTCCCTGCCTGGGATCGGCTTTCTCAGTGCGGTCGTCCTGATCGCGGAGATGGGGGATTTCAACCTGTTTTCTTCTCCGAAAAAGCTTTACGCCTACTTTGGGCTTGACCCCGCTGTCAAGCAATCCGGAAAACTCTCTGGCGATAAGGTCCATATGTCCAAGCGTGGCCCCAGCCTTGCCAGGCGGGTCCTTCACATAGCCGCACTCAACAACATAAAGGTTGCTAAAGGGAGCGGCTCACCTGTGAATCCCGTGATTTACGCCTATTACACCCGGAAGTGCTCCGGCAAGAAAAAGCCAGTAGCAATGGGCGCTGTCATGCATAAGATCTGTAACATCATCTTCGCCATGCTCCGGGATAACAGACCTTTTGAGATCATCACGCCAGAGGAGCACTGCAGGCGTTTTGCCGAAGAGTATCCTGACAAGGGAAGAAAGGCTGCATAAGTAACACGGTACTCTGGATATTTAGTTCCTGACCACTCCTATATCGGGGAATGGTCTGTTAAGGTTGCCTTTTTTGCTCTGTTGTAACAAATTTAACTTTTTTTATATCACCTCTTGACATTTCTTAGCTGGACTTT
>NZ_NFLQ01000050.1 GCF_002160985.1 Lachnoclostridium sp. An118
GCTGGTCCAGTCTTCCGCCCAGACATGCTCGTATTGCACCTTATCCTCAGGCCAGCCGTTTGCCGCCGTGTAGCCGTCAGCTCCGCAAGGCACATGAATGGCGGTGAGGGCGGCGCACTCGTCGAATACGTCATCTGCCTCCAGCTCGGGGGCCGTATTACCCGTAAAGGTTATGCTGCCTAACTTTTCACATATATTAAACGCTCCACTTCCGATGGAGGTAACGCCGGACGGAATCGTTATATCGGTCAATCCCATACACCAATAAAATGCGCATCCCCTGATTGAAGAAAGCTGGCTTCCCTCCTCAAAGGTCACGCTTGTCAAATCACTGCAAAGAGTAAAAGCCATGAATCCAATGGAAGTTACGCCTGCCGGGATTTCTATACTCGTCAGCTTGCCGCAGCCGAAGAATGTACCGCTCTCAATTTCGGTGAGCTTGCTATCTTTTTCAAAGGTTACGCCGCTAAGATTGAAGCACTCCTCAAACGCGCCCATTCCAATCATTGTCACTCCGGCAGGAATATTTATGTTTTCCAAACCGCTTTCGTAAAACGCGTAATCTCCGATGCCGGTTACGCCGTCAGGGATTTCAATGCTCGTCAAAGACCATGTCATGTAAAACGCAGAGTCCCCAATGGAAGAAAGTCGGCTTCCCTCCGCAAAAGTCACGCTGCTCAGGCTTTTGCAAAGCTCAAACGCGCCCATTCCAATCGTTGTCACCCCGGCAGGAATATTTATGTTTTCCAAACCGCTTTCGTAAAACGCGTAATCTCCGATACCGGTTACGCTGTCTGGAATCGCTACGCTCGTCAAGGTATTATTTTTAAAGAACGCCCTCTCACCGATGGCAGTGACCGGCTTTCCCTCTATCTCGTTCGGAATTACGACGCTCGCTTCGTTTCCTGTATATCCGGTTATGGTCACACTGTCGCCGTTGTCTTCATAGGTCAGACCACTGGTTGTGGTGCCTCCCGCCGCAAACACGGTCATGGGCAGCATTCCCAACACCATGCACAGGGAAAGCAGCAACGCCGCCAGTTTTCTTTTTGCTTGCATTTGGTTTCTCCTCCTTGTCAAACAAGATTGCTTATCCTTTGGTATGTACCAAAGGATAGAAGGGATATTCCTTCTTGAAAAGGATACCGGCTGCGCCGGGGCGGGCTGTGGATTTTGCACGAAGCCCGCCCGCAGGCGCTTTTGCCGGTTTTGTTTATTACTCAGCCTTATTTCCCGGCCGCCGCCTTTTTCCGCCTGTAGAACAGCATTCCCAGCACGCCGCCGCAGGAAGCCAGCATCAGGCCGATCCACAGCGCCATATCGCTGCTGTCCCCAGTCTGGGGGCTTTCTGTTTGCCCAGAAGGCTTGCCCTGCTGTTCGGGCTTGGC
>NZ_NFLQ01000051.1 GCF_002160985.1 Lachnoclostridium sp. An118
GCCAAGCCCGAACAGCAGGGCAAGCCTTCTGGGCAAACAGAAAGCCCCCAGACTGGGGACAGCAGCGATATGGCGCTGTGGATCGGCCTGATGCTGGCTTCCTGCGGCGGCGTGCTGGGGATGCTGTTCTACAGGCGGAAAAAGGCGGCGGCCGGGAAATAAGGCTGAGAGATAAAACAAAACCGGCAAAAGCGCCTGCGGGCGGGCTTCGTGCAAAACCCACAGCCCGCCCCGGCGCAGCCGGTATTTTTTCAAGAAGGGATATCCCTTCTATCCTTTGGTACATACCAAAGGATAAGCAATCTTGTTTGACAAGGAGGAGAAACCAAATGCAAGCAAAAAGGAAACTGACGGCGTTGCTGCTTTCCCTGTGCATGCTGCTGGGGATGCTGCCAATGACCGTGTTTGCGGCGGGAGGCACCACAACCAGTGGTCTGACCTATGAAGACAACGGCGACAGTGTGACCATAACGGGCTCCGCATGGGGGAGCGCAAATCGCACAATCGGGTTCAAAATAAACGGCAAGCCGGTCACTGCTATCGGTGAGAGGGCGTTCTATAATAATAATACCTTGACGAGCGTAGCGATTCTAGACAGCGTAACCTCTATCGGAGAATTTGCCTTCTACAATTGCACAAGCCTGAGCAGCGTGACCTTTACGGGTAATACGGCCCCCGAGCTGGGGGCAGATAACGTATTCGGCAAGTGCGCCGCCCTCACCGCCATTCATGTGCCTTGCGGAGCTGACGGCTACACGGCGGCAAACGGCTGGCCTGAGGATAAGGTGCAATACGAGCATGTCTGGGCGGAAGACTGGACCAGCGACGGCACACATCACTGGAAAGCCTGCACGGCAGAGGGCTGCGCCGAAAAAGACCAGTACGGAGTGCATCAGATAGCAAACGGGGTTTGTACGGTGTGCAAGGCTGAAGTAGAAACATCCGGGGTACAGACGTATGCGGTAAAGGTGAACGGCATCACCGTCACCAGCGCCAACGCCAGCGACATTCTGGGTGATGCCGACGGTGACGGCGCCACGGCGTACTATGATCCGGCGGCCAACACCTTGACACTGGATAACGCCCAGCTGACATCCAGCGGCTACGGCGCTGTATGGGCGCAGGAAGAGAACTTTACCCTTGTGCTGAAAGGTGAGAATCAGATTACCGGAGAAGGGGACTTCCCTCACTCCGCGGTTTATTCCCACGGGGCTATGACGGTCA
>NZ_NFLQ01000052.1 GCF_002160985.1 Lachnoclostridium sp. An118
TTTTTCCCCGTCTGCTCATCACACAGGCGGATGGTCCGGTGGCATTTCTCATCATCCGCAAAGCGGATAAAATCCAGTATGCTCACATGGATACACTTTTTCAGCTTCGTGTAGGGGTCACCCCTCCCGATCTGCTCTGCGTACATTTTACTCAGGTAGAACAGGGACCTGGCGTCCCACTCCCCGAACGGGTAAGCCTGCATCTCCATATTGATCTGGGCTCCGTCCTCCATCAGGGTGCGGACATCCAGGATGCCCAGCTTCTCGTCCGGGTATTCCTGCCGCAGCGCTGTGGGGAGCAGCACCGTCTCCCGGACAGCCGCCGGGTCCGCCCCCAGCAGGGCGGCGATAAAGCCCTTTCTCACCTTGGGATTGTACATCAGCCCCTTAAAGCACACGTCCACGGTGGGAAGCATGATAAAATTGTCATTTTTCTTCGTCACAGTCTTCTCCTTTCCTGTAAAGCTGTGCAGGAAAGAAGACACGTCTGTCTTTTTGGCATATCCGGTCCGGATGTCAGAGGCACGGCCCTCATCTCCTGCTCTGTTCAGTTGTGCAATGGTCGGGTCATGCCTGGAAATCAGGCTCCGAATAGAAAGATGCGCCGCATCCGCTGTGCGGTACACTTGATATATGCCAGGCGGCAGGAGCGCCGCCTTGACA
>NZ_NFLQ01000053.1 GCF_002160985.1 Lachnoclostridium sp. An118
TGCTGGTGGCGATGCGCCCGGGGGAAACACCCGTACCCATCCCGAACACGATGGTTAAGCCCCGGGAGGCCGATGGTACTGCACTGGAGACGGTGTGGGAGAGCAGGTGGCCGCCAGCATTAAAAAGAAAAAAGAAGTCCGGAAGGACGGGAGAAAGTGGCGGAAACACTTTTGAGACGGGCTTATAGCTCAGCCGGTTAGAGCGCACGCCTGATAAGCGTGAGGTCGGTGGTTCGAGTCCACTTAAGCCCATCCGGGGGATTAGCTCAGTTGGGAGAGCGCCTGCCTTGCAAGCAGGAGGTCACGAGTTCGAATCTCGTATTCTCCATTGGATGAGAAGGAAAAATCCGGATCATTCGCAATGTACCTTGAAAACCGCATATGAGAAATTGATGAAAATATCAAGACATCCGAGGTATAAGTGAACACTTCACGAGTGCGGAAGCAGGAGTGTTAGTGTGAACTTAGTCCGACGCAAGTCGGACATCATTATTAATGATGATACCACTTTGAAGAAAACAAAGTAAAAAAATTGACCTGAACCAACGCATGTAACGCTATACATGTGTGGCCATAGCAATGAAAGCCCCTCGAGGATCAGAGATCCTCTCGGTGACATTTGCTTCGCAAATATCACTGCCGAAA
>NZ_NFLQ01000054.1 GCF_002160985.1 Lachnoclostridium sp. An118
TATAGCGTTACATGCGTTGGTTCAGGTCAATTTTTTACTTTGTTTTCTTCAAAGTGGTATCATCATTCATGATGATGTCCGACTTACGTCGGACTAAGTTCACACTAACACTCCTGCTTCCGCACTCGTGAAGTGTTCACTTATACCTCGGATGTCTTGATATTTTCATCAATTTCTCATATGCGGTTTTCAAGGTACATTGCAAAACAAATATTTTATGCGTTGGAAGCTTGCTTCCATAAGCTTTAAAATATTTTGTTTTATTGCGTGCCTGCACGCGACCGAAAGAACGAAGTTCTTGAGGTGCAATGTAAGCACTTCCTTGACTGATGTTTTATCAGTCATCACATACTCAAAATCTCTTTTGCGTATCTGATCACTGGTAAAACCAGCTATCATAACAGCACTGCCCTGCTGACCGGGTTGGCGGCGATAAGTTGTTGCTCATCTGTGCCTGTATCTATATGATCTTCGGCAGCGGATCTGCCTTTTCTTTTTTTTAGTGCTGGCGGCCACCTGCTCTCCCACACCGTCTCCAGTGCAGTACCATCGGCCTCCCGGGGCTTAACCATCGTGTTCGGGATGGGTACGGGTGTTTCCCCCGGGCGCATCG
>NZ_NFLQ01000055.1 GCF_002160985.1 Lachnoclostridium sp. An118
CTGACTCGCGAGAGACAGCAAAAAACAAAAAGAACCTTGATAACTGAACAATAGACAACGACCCTGAAAATTTCTAAGAGAAATATTCAGAACGGAAATCAGATCGAGCGAAAGCGAAGATCTGATGCCAACAGTAAATAACGGGATAGGAAAGCTAGTAGTTTTCCTGACCGAGATTGAACGAAAGGAAGCTCCTGCGACACTAAGCTCACCCTTAGGGGTTCGCTAAGTCGTCGAGGAGCGCAAGCGGACTAAGGCTTGAAAAGACCAAGCCTAAGTCCTTTATGCGAGAGTTTGATCCTGGCTCAGGATGAACGCTGGCGGCGTGCTTAACACATGCAAGTCGAGCGAAGCACTTACTTTTGATTTCTTCGGAATGAGGAGGTCTGTGACTGAGCGGCGGACGGGTGAGTAACGCGTGGGCAACCTGCCTCACACAGGGGGATAACAGTTAGAAATGACTGCTAATACCGCATAAGACCACAGCACCGCATGGTGCAGGGGTAAAAACTCCGGTGGTGTGAGATGGGCCCGCGTCTGATTAGGTAGTTGGTGCGGTAACGGCGCACCAAGCCGACGATCAGTAGCCGACCTGAGAGGGCGA
>NZ_NFLQ01000056.1 GCF_002160985.1 Lachnoclostridium sp. An118
AGTGTTCCCCAGAGGCCGGGCAAAGTGTTCGATGGCTGGTATCTGGATACGGCATGCACCAGGCCCTTTGAAGGAGTGGAAGCGGGGACGGATATTCTGGAATTGTACGCAGGCTGGAGAGAGCTGGAAGGATTTGTGTCTGATGATGAGGGACATATCCTTGCCTGCACTTCAGGGCTGGCCGTTGTAGATGGGCTTCTGGCTCTGCCCGGCATTCCCGCATGTACAGGGATCGAGGCGGGAGCTCTTGCAGACGTGGCCGACCAGATCACGGAAATCTATATTCCCGCCAATATCCGATACATTGCCCCGGGAGCATTGGATGGCCTGCCGAATCTGATGTACATAGAAGTGGAAGCCGGAAATCCGGATTATTACAGTGAAAATGGGATCCTTTACACGGCGGGAGGAGAGATTGTCGGCTGCCCGGTGTGGTATACGGGAGAGTAAGGGAAAAACTATCATACAGCTGTGAAAAGAGTACAGATGTGAAATCGAACATTTGTACTTTTTTTGCGTCCCGGCCTATATACTTTTATCCCTAT
>NZ_NFLQ01000057.1 GCF_002160985.1 Lachnoclostridium sp. An118
GTCCTCCATTGCCTTTTACGGCAACTTCAACCTGGACATGGATAGATCACCCGGTTTCGGGTCTACTCCGACTGACTTACCGCCCTATTAAGACTTGGTTTCCCTTCGGCTCCGGACCTAAAGTCCTTAACCTCGCCAGCCAGCGTAACTCGCCGGACCGTTCTACAAAAAGTACGCGGTTGAACATGTAAAGTTCTTCCACAGCTTGTAAACACAGGGTTTCAGGTTCTCTTTCACTCCCCTCCCGGGGTTCTTTTCACCTTTCCTTCACAGTACTATGCGCTATCGGTCACTAAGGAGTATTTAGCCTTACGGGGTGGTCCCCGCTCGTTCAGTCAAGGTTCCACGTGTCTCGACCTACTCTGGATACCGCCATGTTACTTCGAGTTTCGCTTACGGGGCTTTCACCCTCTCTGGCTGGCTTTCCCAAAACCATTCTGCTACTCTCGGTAAATCAATCCCGCGGTCCGAACCCCGGGGTGCACGCACCCCGGTTTGGGCTCT
>NZ_NFLQ01000058.1 GCF_002160985.1 Lachnoclostridium sp. An118
AAAAAATTGACCTGAACCAACGCATGTAACGCTATACATGTGTGGCCATAGCAATGAAAGCCCCTCGAGGATCAGAGATCCTCTCGGTGACATTTGCTTCGCAAATATCACTGCCGAAACATGATCTTTCTTATGAAAGCAAGCTTTCACGAAAGATCAGTCCCGTCAGGATGCTTTCAAAGCTATTTGGCAAGTTGGTTATGCATGAAAGAGCGCAGGGTGGATGCCTTGGCACTAAGAGCCGATGAAAGACGTGATAAGCTGCGAAAAGCTTCGGGGAGGAGCAAATATCCATTGATCCGGAGATTTCTGAATGGGGAAACCCACATGAGCAAACCTCATGTATCCATACGCCAATCCATAACGTATGGAGGGGAACCCGGTGAACTGAAACATCTAAGTAGCCGGAGGAAGAGAAAGAAACATCGATCCCGGGAGTAGCGGCGAGCGAAACCGGGAGAGCCCAAACCGGGGTGCGTGCACCCCGGGGTTCGGACCGC
>NZ_NFLQ01000006.1 GCF_002160985.1 Lachnoclostridium sp. An118
TATTTAATTTTTCCATAACTATATTTTACACCTTTTGCCGGGCTTTGTTTAGCCCGGCATTTGGTTTATTTTGGAAAAGAAAAGAGGCCATCGCACTAATCACTTAGTGCGACAGCCCCGAAATTTTTTAAAAAGACCTTGTTTGTGACGCTGCGTAATAATTTATAATAGGTGTCAGGAGGTGGAAGATCATGGCAAGATACAGGGCAATCCCGCAAGGGTTTATGACTGTTGGCCAAGTTGCAAAGAAAATGGGCGTTACCGTCCGTACTCTGCAATACTATGATAAGGAAGGACTGCTTTCCCCATCGGCAGAGAGCGAAGGTGGACGCAGGCTTTATACTGATAAGGACCTGGTCAAGCTCCATCAGATCATATCCTTGAAATCACTGGGATTTTCTCTGGACGATATAAAGGGGCGGCTGATTTCTTTGGAAACACCGGCTGATGTTGCAAATGCCCTTACAGAGCAGGCAGAGGATATACGCCAGAAAATAGGCCGGCTCCAGGCTTCTCTGTCAGCAATAGAACAGCTGAAAACAGAGGTGTTGCAAATGCAGACGGTCAACTTTAAGAAGTATGCGGATATTATAGTCAATCTGCAAATGGAGAACGACTCTTATTATCTCATCAAGCGTTTTGACGACGATACGCTGGACCACATACGCAGACAATTTGATAAAGAAAGCGGCCTGGATTTCATGGACAGATTTAACCGCCTGAGTGACGAGATCGTACAGCTTCAAGAAGAAAATGTACCGCCTGAGAGTGAAAAATGCCAGCAGGTTGTAAAAGAATACTGGGGCCTCATTGTGGAGTTTACAAATGGTGATATGAGCATGCTCCCGAAATTGATGGAGGTCGGCAGCATCGATACAGCCACAAACGCCTGGGAAGAAAGGCAAAAAATCGTAAACGATTATTTAGAGCCGGCTTTGCAGGTCTATTTCTCAAGACTTGGAACCAATCCCTTTGAGGAGGTGGAATCGTGAAAGATGCAATACAGGTCCGCGGATTAACGAAAAGCTACGGCAGCCATATGGTCCTTAAAGGTCTCGATATTCAGATTGAAAAAGGAGAGATTTTTGCTCTCCTCGGCGTAAACGGGGCAGGGAAAACGACTGCACTTGAATGTATCGAAGGCCTGCGGAGCTATGACAGCGGCGCGGTCACTATAAACGGGAAAACGGGCATCCAGCTGCAGTCATCCTCCCTGCCGGCCCACATCAGGCCGATGGAGGCTGTCAAGCTGTTTGCGAAATGGAATAGAACAAAAATCGACCAGGCCATGCTTGACGGTCTTGGCATCCAGCAGATGGAAAAGAAGCAGTACCTGCAATTATCCACAGGGCAGAAAAGGCGGTTACATCTGGCCCTTGCCCTTGTCGGCGACCCTGATGTCATTTTCCTCGATGAGCCAACCGCGGGGCTTGACGTGGAGGGAAGACTGTCGCTCCACGAACAGATCCGAAATCTCAGGGCACGCGGAAAAACAATCGTTCTTGCAAGCCACGATATGGCGGAGGTAGAAACCTTATGTGACCGCATTGCCATCTTGAACAATGGAACGATCGTCTTTTGCGGCACAGCTTCGGAGCTGACCGATAAGGTGGGAAGAAAATATTTTATCCATATCAGGACGCAGCAGGGAGAAAATATTTTTGAGACTGACAATATCGAAGACACTCTGATCACCCTGCTGGGTGGATTAAAGCAGAAAAAAATCCATGTATCGGATATCAAAGTGGATCGTGGCACGCTGGAACAGCATTTTATCGAACTGGCAAGGAGGGACGCTTAAATGAACGGCTTTTTATATGGCGCGGCATTACAGTGGAAACTGGATATACGCAGCAGATCTTTGTTGGTAACCTGCTATATCGTCCCGCTTATTTTCTTTCTGCTGATGGGCGGCATTTTTACTTCTGTCATGCCTGAAATGAGAGGCACACTGATACAGTCGATGATCGTGATGAGCGTTTCCATGGGGGCGTTTATCGGGGTGCCGCCATCACTGGCAGAAACTTACGGGAGTGATGTGAAAAAGGTTTATAAGGCAAATGGAGTACCTCTGTATTTGGGCCTTGTCACAATGTTTCTATCTGCATTTGTACACTTGATGCTCAGCTGTGCCATTATCTTACTGCTTGCCCCCATACTGTTTGAGGCGTCTTTGCCGGAACAGCTTCTGTCTTTCTTTCCTGCCCTTGCCATATACATCATCGTGTCGCTGGGTATTGGAAGTGTGTTGGGACTGGCCGTAAAAAACCAGGCGAAGCTGACGATGACAGCGCAGCTTGTGTTTTTGCCATCCATCATGCTCTCGGGGATCATGTTCCCTGCCGACCTGTTGCCCGGCTTTCTCAAAGCTATAGGGCGCATCTTTCCCGCTTCCTGGGGATACCGCTTGATGCTGGACCATGGAATCTGCCTTGAAAATCTGTGGTATCTCATTCTTGTGTTCTGTGCGGCGTCGGCCCTGTGTGCGGTACTTCTGAAAGAGTTGTATTAAACGGAGTATGAGATATTGTGTTTTTAATAGTCTGAGCGTATAATGAAGACATAAAATATGCTTGGCCGTATGATGGAGAGCCGCACCACAAGAGAGGGCGCCGAAAAATGAAGGTTACAGGAACAAAATGCTACGTACAGATCGAGGATGATGCCGGGAATATCGCAAGATTTGACGGGGAGGTCTGCTTGGGAGAATTTTGCGCGTTGGCTGACTCGGTTGAATGGGTCCGGCACAGTGGTGAGGCGACAGAGCAGGACAGGATCGACCTGATCTATCAGGCAACCCGATATGGGAAGGACACCGGCACCAGGATACTCTTTTTCAGCTCTGATGGCCAGGTGATGTTTGAAGACGAGCTTGGGCTGAAAACGGAAGTGTACTGCTCCAAAACGTACCTGGTCATTGTGGCCGTGGCCGTCGTGTCCCTGCTTTTTCCCACTCTGCTCATAGCTGCGCTGGATGTGGCAAGTCTGAGATTTACCACAGGGATGGGGATTGTGACCATTCTGCTGGCCAGTCCGTTCCTTGTCTGGGCCTTCCGGATATGCAGATTCCGGATCACGGCCGAGGGGGATGTCGTAACTGTCAGACCTGCGGCCGGAAGGATCCGGCGGTTTCCCGCGTCCGACATAACAAGGGTTGTCCGGAGGGTCAAGATGGATTCCGGCTGGGAGATGATACAAAGGGTCAGGTTTTATACAGGGGGTAAGCGTGTGTCGCTAGGTCAGAGCATGACAGGCATTGAGGATATGGACGCATATCTCATGCGGCATGTTGACGCAGAAAAGATCACTACCAGGAAATGAGGGAGGTGCTGCAAAATGACGAGAGAGGAATATGTGGAGAGAATGGAGAGGGAGGATGACTGGGCCCCTGGCTGGGATGCCATCGACAGAGAGTTTGACCGGCTGTACCCCGGACAGGAGCCTGCCCACTACGGTACAAATATCCACGCAAGAGCAATTTTCGGAGGCGATAACTATCTTGACGGATATTCTGTTTATCAATCGCAGAAGGGCTATCAGCATATAGTCACATACGGAATGAGTGAGCTCTACGCAAATGAAGAGGCCCTTGGAGAGGAGTACAGCAGATGGGGCTATGAGATGACGATAAAGCTGAAAGAAAACAGCGCGGAGGATTGCCTGTGGGCACTGGATATGCTGTCAAATCTTGCGCGGTATACATACACGACCGAAAGATTTTTTGAAGCGGGCGAATGCGTGCCCGGAAACGGAACTCCTCTCCACGTGGGGACAGATTCGCTCATAACGGCACTTCTGATCGTGAACGATACCTCTGCCCAGACGCTGGACACACTCCACGGCAAAGTGGAATTTATCCAGCTCGTGGGGATAACGGAGTCAGAGCTGGATGCGATCAGAGAAGACAGCAGTCATATTTCTCTTCTGATAGAAAAAATGAAGAAGGACAACCCGGAGCTGATAACAGATATGAAGAGAAAAACGTCTTATTTATAGTGTCTGCTTTTGACCGGGGCAGTCTGTCTTTAGTTCATGCGGGATATCGTGATACATCCCCGGCTTTCTTATGATAAAATCTACGAACAGGGACAAAATTGTTCGTAATAAAGGAGATACAAAATGGAGGATAGGACGGTGTGCGAAGCTGCAAAAGAGGGGAGGTGTCTGTGCGCCTCATCCAAAGACCTTGTGCGGAGGGAAGACTTGACGGGACAAGCAGAACAGGCATTTCCAAATCTTATGCCATTGATGAACACAGCCTTTGTGCCGGGCAAGTGCCTGGAATATATCCGAGGGATGAAAAAGGGACCGAAAAAGGATATTGCATTTGCGGAATATCACTATTTCAGCGGGCATCCGCGTGAAGCCGCGCAGGAGACAGAGATGTATCTGACCTGTGGGGACCCGGAGCTCCGCCTCTCTGCCTGCCTGATCTACGCATATTCCAATCTGTCTGTCGGGCAGATACAGCGTGCCCGATATGGGCTGGAAGAGATAAAGGACACACTGAAAGCGGATACAGAGAGAACTCCTCATGCCAGGTCGATCGAAGGGTTTATTTCAGCGGCAGCGGCAGTCCTGCTTCATCTTCCGCTGCCGGAGGAGCTGCCGGACACGCGGGAGTTCATGCCTCTGCTTCCTGCAGGACTGAGGGCGTTTGCGCTGTATGTGCAGGCGCACTATCTCTATCTCCAGAAAAAATATGAACACAGTATCGGCATCATAGAAGCGGCACTGACTATGGGCGGGGAGCAATATCCGATCCCGGCCATCTATCTTCATCTGGCGGCTGTCATGGACCATATGAGCCTAAAGCAGCCCGATAAAGCAGAAGAACACCTGTTAGCCGCATGGGAGCTGGCGCGTCCGGATGACCTGATCGAAGGCTTTGGTGAGCACCACGGACTGCTGGGCGGAATGCTGGAGGCAGTAGTCAAGCAGAGGTGGCCGGAGGATTTTAAGCGTATCATCGCGATCACCTATGGATTTTCCTCCGGATGGAGAAAGATACATAATCCGGAGACAGGGCACGATGTGGCTGACAACCTGACCACGACTGAGTTTGCGACAGCCATGCTGGCGGCGCGGGGCTGGACGAATCCCGAGATCGGGGAGCATATGAATATTTCCGTAAATACAGTGAAGCATCACATCTCCCAGGCTATGAAGAAGTTACATATCGAGAGCAGAAAAGATCTAAAAAAATACATGCTCAAATAAAAAGAAAGCTTACAGTAACAGGGCTATTACCCATTTTGAGGTGAAAAACGGGTAATAGCCCTGTACTTTTTAAAATGGTAAAATCAGACATAGACAGAGGGCATCTTAAGGAGGAATGATCATGAGATTAAAATTATTCAAGAGGGTATCCGCAGCGCTGCTGTCGCTGGTGCTGTTGGCCGGACTGATGCCGGCGGAAGCCTTTGCAGCTGGCAGTGTTCCTGACACCGTATGGACGGACTATGCCGCAGCAGACTTTGCAGGCGGCACAGGGACGGAAGCGGATCCTTATCAGATCGCTACTGCGGAGCAGTTAGCTAAGCTGTCAAAAGATGTAAGCGAAGGAAACCACTACCAGGGAACGTTTTTTGAACTTACCGGAAACATCGATCTGAGCAGTCATCGCTGGATCCCCATAGGCATTCATAAATGGGAATTAAGTGGAGCATCTACCTACAGTTGGTTTGAGGGATTTGTCGATGGGAACAATCAGACGATCAGCGGTCTTATTGTGGATGAGAGAACAGATAAAAATGCCGCCGGTTTCTTTGGAGATATCCGGAATGTCAGAGGAGGTACCGTGGGCGCGAAAAATCTGATCATTTCAGATGCCAGCATCTATGCCGATGAAGACGGACTTATGGAATTAAGGGCAGGCATTCTTGCAGGATATGCTCTGGCCAATTCGGGTCAGCAGATTGTATTTGAAAACATAACCGTTTCCGGTGATATTGAGATAGAAAGTACCGATGGCTTTAACAATGTTGGCGGAATGATCGGATACGGCGACGGAGTAAAAGCAACAGACTGTAAAGCGGAACATATTTCTATTGCAGGAGCCAGCAACAGCGGCGGATTCATAGGCAACAGCGGTGACTCTGTCTTTGAAAACTGTGAGGCATCCGGAACGGTTTCCGGCTTGTGGGCGCTGGGAGGCTTTGTCGGATATACTACGGCAGCAGACTATTCAGAAGCTACACAGTCCGTTTATAAGCATTGTGCCGCAGATGTGGATATTACAGGCTCTGACTGGAACCTGGGCGGCTTTGCCGGTTACGCAGAGTACGGGAAATTTGATAACTGTGTTGCTTTCGGAAATGTATCCAGTACTGTCGATGGCTGGAAGCCGAATATCGGCGGATTTATCGGGGAAAGTGACAATGCCGAGGCCAGCAGCAGCCATGCGGCGGGTGAGGTGATCTCCGCCTCCTCAGATTTTAAAGCCGGCGGCTTTGTGGGCAATTATGTGGGCGGCACATTTGCAGAATGTTCCTTTAACAGTGAGAAGAACAGCGGTCTGACCGCCGCCGGCATAGGCGCCATTTCATCCGGTGTGGAAGGCGGCAGCACGAATGAGGTACTGGTCAACATCTGTGAGGATTACTACGGCGATCACAAGTATAGTTCCGATTGGACGATAGATACGGCGGCTGCCTGCACAACAGAGGGGAGCAAATCCCAGCACTGTGAGCGCTGCGATACCAAAGGCAATATCACGGTCATTCCGGCAACAGGCCACACTATGCAGAAGACCGACAAGGTGGAGGCTGCCTGCACGACACCGGGCAAGGAGGCCTACTACACCTGCAGAGTCTGCGGGAAGCATTTCGAGGACGAAGCCGGTACAGTGGAAATTGCGGACCTTGACGAATATGGAAATATCCCTGCGACCGGTCATAAAGCTGGGACAGAATGGAAATCAGACGGAACCGGCCACTGGAAGGAATGCGTATATTGCGGAGACAAAATGAATGAGGCCGCCCACACCTACAAATGGGTGACGGATAAAGAAGCGACAGCGTCCCAGGATGGTTCCAAATATGAAGAGTGTTCGGTATGCGGCTATGCAAAGGCTGCGGTGAAAATCCCTGCAGCGGGGGCGTCAGACATCCCGCGGACCGGTGATGTCAGCAATATCGCCCTTTGGCTCATGGCTTTGCTGGCAGCCAGCACAGCGCTGACCAGCGCTGCCCTTTACAGCCGAAAGAAAAAAATAAAGTAAACAATTTATAACATGCGCCTTGGGGGATAAAAAGCCACAGGGCGCAGCTTTTTTATGCGGGCTAAACTCGCATTTAACGATCTGATCCTCAAAAACCATAGACTTTTCAAGGCCGCACGCCTGTTTTTCGTTCAAAATGGTGCTTGTTCCGATCCGCCCTTCTGTCCACTCTGCATCGGGTCGCAGTAATAAATGCTGGAACGCTGTATTCCGTTCACGCAAGGAAGAGCTTTTCTTTGGTGAAAAACAAGGTCAGCAGGGTTTTTTTGGATTCCCTGGAAGAATGGACCGTATCCATTTGGACATAGTCCGTGAGGGAAAGGGAACAGAAGTCGCAATAGGATCGGTTGGCAAAGACTGCCCTGTCCGTGATCTGTATTTTATGGCACTTTCTTGGCTTGAAATGGACTTTCCGCTTCAGATTTATGTTCCTTGCCGTAAAGAGTCCCTGGTCGGTCAGAGGGGAAATGATCTGGTCCTTTTGGCGAAGCTCTTGTTTGGTCATGTTGATCCCTGTTCTGGGATCCCGGAGTTTTTCCCGGTATTTCCTGTCAGCGAACCTGGCAATATCCTTAAAGGAAGAGCCCTTATTTAGTTCGTTTTCGATATAGATACGGTTTTCAAGGGTAAGCTGTTTTTGGTTACCAGGAATATATTTACTCATGATGAGCCTCCTTCTACTGCTGTCAGAAGGAGAGATTTTTATGCGGACAATAAAGAAAATGACAGGGAAATGATGGGATGGTATAATAGGAGAGGATGGTCAGATACTTTGAGGCATACCACTCCGGATAAGATCATTGTGAAGAAAGGGAAATGACTATGAAAGAGAAGAAAGTGCCCGTTTTTGTCTGCGTCATATGCAGTCTGCTTGCGTCGGTACTGTTTTTAGGTATTGGATATTTTAAGGGATTGTCCGCATCCGGCGGCCAGACATTCTATGCGACGATCGCGGATCTGGGAGACAGTTATATGACTGTCAGGGGAATAGAGGAAAATGATATCAATTTCAGGGGAGACTTCCGTTTGAGCGTGGATGAAGACACAGAAATCATGTGGAGACACACTGACATAGGTCTGGAGGACCTGGAGCCGGGGGACCGCATCTCGGTGACCTTCAAAGGCGGGGTGGAAGAAACAAGTCCGGCAGGGCTGGAGGATGTTACACAGATCCTGCTGCTGGAGGATGAACTGTAAGTGGGGAAAGAGCATATGCGCACAGAGAAAGAAATGTTTCAGATCATCATCAACACTGCCAGGTCCGATGATCGTGTGCTGGCGGCGTATCTGAAGGGATCAAGGGCAAACCCCAATGTTCCCAGGGACATTTACCAGGATTTTGATATTATGTATGTGGTGACGGAGACGGAAAGTTTCCGCGCGGATCTGTCGTGGATGGATCCCTTCGGTAAAGTCATTCTGAAGCAGGAGCAGGATGATGTGTTTGGATACGGCGACCGTTTTGGACTGCGCAGCCACTATGACAGGACTTATTCCTGGCTGCTCATATTTGAAGATGGCAACCGTATTGATATCGGCGTCGAGACAGTGGAGGCCATGCGGGAAGGGAGCAACAGAAACAAGCTTTTTCTCCCGATTCTGGATAAAACAGGATGTCTTCCCAAGCTGCCACCACCGACAGATGAGGACTTTTATGTCCGAAAGCCCGGAGCGGAGCAATTCCGGGGATGCTGCAATGAATTTTTCTGGTCTCTTTGTGATGTGGCAAAGGGGATCTTCCGGGATGAACTTCCCTTTGCCATGGCGATCTATTATGCGCAGCCCCACCATATGCTTGGAGTTATGCTGGGGTGGTATATAGGGAGCAGGACAGACTATTCGGTCTCCTGCGGCAAGCAGAATAAATATTTTAAACGGTATCTGCCGGAAACAATCTACCGGTTATACCAGCAGCCTTTCCGTTCAGATCCTCTACGCCGTAGTCCTCAGGGAAGGTGACATTGACTTCCACTGTGTCGCCCGGATGGGCGTCTATGAGCTGGTCTTCAAAGCCGTCAATGTAGGAACCGGAGCCGATCACCAGGTCTGTGCCTGCGCCGTCTGTGCTTCCGCCTTCAAATTCCACACCGTCCACCGTTCCTACATAGTCAATGTTGACTGTGTCGCCACTCTCTACAGTGAGTGATGTGTCAGTTGAGTAGGAGGTGCTGCCCGTCTCATCGCTGCTGGTGTCCGCTGTGTCTGTGCCGGAGGTGTCTTCTGCGGTTGTGCCGGAAGATGAGTCGTCCCCGGATGAGCGGGAAGAGAGGGCTATGGCTGCAATGAGAAGGATGACGGCAAGACAGGGAACTGCTATGGTGAGGAATTTTTTGAGCTTGCGTATGCGTTCTTTTTTGCGGCGTTCCTGTGCTCTGCGCTGCTGTGCCATTTTTCGATTTTCTTTTTTCATTGTGTACTCTTACCTCGTTTCGTTAAAAATGTCTTTTATTATTTTACAGGGAAAATATGATCAATCTATGATTTCCGGGAGGAAAATAAGAAAAATCAGGGCTTGTGCGTGGAGGAGCGCTGTGCTATGATGGAAAAAGCAAAATAAGGGAGGTGGCTTGATGTCGGCTATTCGCTAATAAAAAGGACAACGGATCTTGTCTCATCTATATTATGGAGATGGGTTTATTTGTTGTATCTGTCTGCGGATAGTGGCATCAGGCTGGCTTTTGATCAAAAGGCAGTTCTATTTACTGTGGGAATATGTGGGATACCGCATCTTTTTGCATAGGGAGAGGACTGTATATATTTGTAAAGTCTGATACAGAACAGGACAGATATGCGGATAACCCGGATGGAAGGGTTGTCCTTTTTTTGTGGTCATAAAAGATGCAGAATATAAGATCAGAGGAGAAAGATCATGAAAGAAGAAAAAGAATACAGATGTCTCTGCTGTGGCTGGACATCAGACCTAAAAGACAAAGAACCCTGGCCGGATCACTGTCCCAACTGCCTGTCGGGCATACACAGTGCAGACGAGGAGGGAGAGCCATGCGGCGGTATACTGGAGCCGGTGGGGATCTGGGTGAGAGAGAACGATGCCTGGGAGATCGTGGAGAGATGCCGGTTTTGCGGAGAGATGACCACTGTGGAGATGTCGGAGAAAGACAATCTCATAAAAGTGATGGCCATTGCCTCCAGACCTCTGTCCTCACCGCCTTTTCCCATTGAGAGGCTGGAAGAGCTGACAAGGATCATGGGCGGACGAGGAGAGCTCAGAAGAAGAGAAGGAGAAAAGAAAAATGAACAGAGAAAATAAAAAGCGAAAATATGACAAGAAATATTTCCGGACGCATCCCTGTATGGATCCTTTTACGTGCAAGGTGTGCGGGTGGCCGGTCGTGCCTGCGGGAGCTGGAAGCAGCCACAGAAATCACTGTCCCAACTGTCTGTACAGTCTGCACCTGGACAGGGAGCCGGGAGACCGGGCATCAGACTGTCACGGCCGGATGGAGCCCATAGGCGTGTGGGTCAGAAAGAATGGAGAGTGGGCCATCATACACCGCTGTCTGCGCTGCGGAAAGATCGGATCAAACCGCATTGCGGCAGATGATAATCCTATGAAGCTTATGGCGCTTGCCATGCGGCCCTTTGGGAGCAGCGCTGTCTCACGGGAAGAGATCCGGGATATGACAGTGTCCATGGAAAGCTAGGCAGCGGATCCGGGAAAAAAGATAATTGCGTGAGAGTGATATTGTCTATCCCATGAATTGAGGGTATAATAAATAAGACAAAACGAGAGGAGCCTTAAGATGTACGAGACCTGTATTTTTGACCTGTATGGTACGCTGGTGGATATACACACAGACGAAAAGAAAGAAGAACTGTGGGAAAAACTGGCTCTCTTCTATGCGTTTTACGGAGCTTTCTACACGCCCGGGGAGCTGCGGGAGGCATACGGCAGGCTGACAGAAGAGCTGAGCGCAGGAAAACGAGGAGTCAGAAAAGATGCCCACGAGGCGTTCCCGGAGATACAGATCGAGGATGTCTTTGAGGCTCTGTTCCGCGCAAAAGGCGTGCAGGCAGATGAGCCCCTTGTGAGACATGCGGGACAGTTTTTCCGCATCCTTTCCATGGACCGTCTGCGGCTCTATGAGGGAACAAAGGAGATGCTCCAGGCTCTGCGGGAACATGGGAAGAAGATATACCTTCTGTCCAACGCCCAGAAGATTTTTACGGAGTATGAGATGCAGGCCCTGGGACTCACTCCCTTTTTTGACGGCATTTTCATCTCCTCGGAGCAGGGCTGCAAGAAGCCGGACCTGGCTTTTTACGAGTCCCTCCTCACAGCTTTTGACATTCCAAGGCAGACGGCGGTCATGACGGGAAATGACGGCCTGTGCGACATAGAGGGGGCGAAGCGGGCCGGGCTTGCCACGGTCTACGTGCGGACGGAGATTTCCCCCAGGGAACCCCTCCCCGCGGCAGACCATGTCCTGGAGGAGATAGACATGAAAAAGCTCAGGGATATCCTCCTTGGATAGGAACTGGCTGAAAAGAGAGCTGACGGAAAAAAGAGAACAGAAGAGGAAAATACGATGAAAGAAAAATGGATGAGCAGTGTCATGGCAGGCGTTTTTATCTCCATGGGAGCCATGACCTATCTTGCGATCCCAAATACACTGGTGGGAAGCCTGTTTTTTGCGGTGGGCATCCTCCTTGTCCTCAATCTCCACAACATGCTGGTGACGAGGGTGTGCCCCCTGATGGTGTATGACAGGAGATACCACTGGGGAGATGTGGCTGTGGCCTGGGCGGGGAACGGCATAGGGACGCTGATCGCAGCTGCCGCCGTGCAGGGCACGAGATTTAAGGAGACCATCCGGGAGCCCCTGACCAGGATCAGCGAGACGAAGCTTGCGGACTCCCCCTTGAGCCTCTTTATCCTGGCTGTGTTCTGCGGGTTCTTTGTGGCCTTTGCAGTGCTCATTGGCGCCAGGTACGAAAAGGGCTCTTTTGCCCAGATATTTTATGTGTGGCTCTTTATCACAGCCTTTGTGTTCTGCGGGTTTGAGCATATCGTAGCGGACATGTTCTATCTGTCCTGCTGCTGGCTCCAGTACGGGATAGACGGTCTGGAGGCCCTGAAGGTGCTGGCCCTTGTCACGGCAGGGAATCTGGCCGGGGGCATGTTCATTGCCTGGGCCGTGCGCAGCCTGGACCAGAAGGGGGACAGCGCCGGAATAGACAGAAAATATGCCGGGACAGGCAGGAAATAAAAAGACAGCAAGAGTTGAAAATACAAAATGAAACGGAGGAAACAGAGCATGGACAAAGTGATCTTGGGAAAGACGGGGATCGAGGTAAACAAGAACGGTTTCGGGGCGCTGCCTATCCAGCGCATCAGCAAGAAGGAGGCTGTCTATCTTTTGCAGAAGGCCTTCTACAACGGAGTCAACTATTTTGACACTGCAAGGGCCTACTCGGACAGCGAGGAAAAGCTGGGAGCAGCCTTTGAGTACACAAGGGACAGGATCGTCATCAGCACGAAGACGGCGGCCCAGACAGCTGAGGATATGTGGAAGGACCTGGAGGAGAGCCTTACAAAGCTGAAGACAGACTACATAGATATCTACCAGTTCCACAACCCTGCCTTCTGTCCGAAGCCGGGGGATGAGTCCAGTCTTTACGATGCGGCACTGGAGGCGAAAAAGCAGGGAAAGATCCGGCACATCGGCATCACCAACCACCGGATAGCTGTGGCGAAGGAGGCCATCCAGTCAGGGCTCTATGAGACGCTGCAGTTCCCCTTCTCCTACCTGGCGGCAGATGCGGATATGGAGATCGTGGAGGAGTGTAAGAAGGCGGATATGGGCTTTATCGCCATGAAGGGCCTGGCCGGGGGACTGATCCACAATTCGGCCTGTGCCTACGCCTTTATGGCCCAGCCTCAGTTCGCCCATGTGGCGCCGATCTGGGGTGTGCAGAGAGAGTCGGAGCTGGACGAGTTCCTCTCCTATCAGGTCTGTCCGCCGCAGCTTGACGGGGACCTGCTTGCGGAGATCGAGAAGGACAAGGAGCAGCTCTCCGGTGATTTCTGCAGGGGCTGCGGCTACTGCATGCCCTGTCCCGCAGGCATCGAGATAAACAATTGTGCCAGGATGAGCCTGATGCTCCGGCGCGCGCCCCAGGAGGGATGGCTTTCCGAGGAGTGGCAGGAGAAGATGAAGCTGATCGAGAACTGCCTCCACTGCGGCCAGTGCATGAGCAAATGTCCCTACGGCCTGAACACGCCGGAACTTCTGGCGAAGAACTATGAGGACTACAAGACATTTCTGAAGTAAGAGATGGAGCAGGAGAGATAAAAATGGATGACAAATTGCTGCGGTTTTTTGACCAGATGCCGGAGGCCCTTCCCCTGTATCAGAAGTTTGAAAGAGAGGTCCTCTCCCGGGTGGAGGATGTGCGCATCAAAGTGCAGAAGACCCAGATCACCTACAGCAACAGGCATGTCTTTGCCTGTGTCTCCTTTGCAAAAGTAAGAAAGGCAAAGGAGAGGCCGCCAGTTTACATTGTGGTCACTTTTGGGCTGGCATACAAAAAAGAGTCTCCCCGCATCGACATTGCGACAGAGCCCTACCCAAACCGGTGGACCCACCATGTCCTCGTATCCCGTGAGGAGGAGATCGACGGGGAGCTGCTGGGCTGGGTGGAGGAGGCGGCCGCCTTCTCCGCGGCGAAGTGACAGGGAAGATTTTTAGGACGGAGTCTTGACAGATGGAAGAAAAGCTATCATAATAGGTTCATTGAGAAATGAATACGGAAATATGGCAAGGGAGCTGTGAGAGATTGACATCACGGCTCCTTTTTTGTTTTCGCATTTTCCAGAAGGGAACACAGAAAGGAAGGAGAGCTATCATGATGACAACATTTGGCCATTATCTCCCGGTCAATCTGATCTTCGGACCCGGGAAGACAGAAGTACTGGGAGAGGAGGCCGCAAGATACGGGAAAAGGGCCATGGTCGTGACGGGAAGAGGCAGCACAAAGAAATCCGGGCTGCTGGACCGGGCAAAGGCACTGCTGGAAAAAGAGGGGATAGAAGTGACGGTATTCGATGAGGCGGAGCCCAATCCTCTTGCATCCACTGCCATGAGAGGGGCTGCCATTGCCCGGGAGAAGGGATGCGATGTGGTCGTGGGGCTGGGAGGGGGAAGCATCATGGACTGCAGCAAGGCGGTGGCCTTCTCGGCCTGCAACGAGGGCCCTGTCTTTGATTATATCTACGGCACAAAGAAGGGAAGCGGGGCCCTGCCCCTTGTCCTTGTGCCAACCACCTGCGGAACAGGCAGCGAGGGAAACTGCTTTGCCGTGCTCACAGACGACGGGACCAGGGATAAAAAGTCTCTGCGGGACAACGCAGTCATCGCCAGGGCGTCCATCGTTGACCCGGAGCTGATGACAACCATGCCGGCCCGCGTTCTGGCATCCGTCGGATTTGACGCCCTGTGTCACTGCATGGAGGCCTATATGAGCAAAATCTGCGATCCTATCACGGAGATCATGGCGCTGGAGGGCATCCGGCTCATCGGCGGAAATCTGGTGAAGATCTACGAAGAGAAGAAAAAGGGCCTCACAGACCTGGCTGCCATGGACATGGCTGCCTGGAGCGCTGTCTGTCTTGCCAGCACATACGGCGGCATGGCCATTAACCAGGCCGGAGTGACCGCGCCCCACGGACTGGAGCATCCGGCCAGCGGCATGCGCAATATCACCCACGGCAGAGGCCTGGCAGCCCTCACTCCGGTCATCTACAGGCGCACCATAGAGGCGGCTCCGGAGGCCTTTGCCGTCATTTCAGAATGTCTGGGAGGCAGGGATGAAAAGGACTGCGTGGATGTCATCGAGGCGCTCCTTTGCCGTCTGGACCTGCGGACCACCCTGGCGGCGGAGGGCGTCCTTCCGGAGGATGTGGAATGGATGACCAAAAATGCCTTCAAGGTCTCTGCGGCCGGCCTCCAGAACCACCCCAGGGTGTTCACAGAGGAGGAAGTGGCCCGGATCTACCGGGAAGCCCTGTAAAGGCAGAATGGTATAAGGGTATATAGGTGTTGGGGTAGAAATACTTATAGAGTAGTTGAGCAATCCTCTCTGATACAGTATAATGTGGTATCAGAGAGGACTTTTTTATTGGGAAGGAGTGCCGGGGAGAGGATGGTCAGAAAATTTGAGGAGAAGGACCTGGAAACGGTCATGGAGCTCTGGCTTGCGGGCAATCTGCAGGCTCACAGCTTTATCCCGGAGCAGTACTGGAAGGACAGTCAAAAGCTTGTGAGAGACCTGCTGCCAGGCGCTGCCCTCTATGTGTACGAGGAGGAGGCGGGCTGCCCGGACGGATTTATAGGTCTGAACGGGGACTATATAGAGGGCATCTTTGTGAGAGGTGAAAAGCGCTCAGGCGGTATCGGCACCGCCCTGCTGGATCTCGCAAAGAAAGGCCGCAGTGCTCTCACCCTCCGGGTATATCAGAAGAATGAGAGGGCCGTGAAGTTTTATCTGAGGAACGGGTTCCGCATCCGGGAGGAAGGGTTTGATGAAGGGACCGGAGAGAAAGAGTATGAGATGGTGTGGAAAGGAGAAGAAAGATGATGAGGGATGCAGAAAAGACGATAGGGAATATGGCGGACAAGGCGGGCAACTGTTTTATAAGCTACGTTGACGGTGAGGGCTTTCCAGTGACAAAGGCCATGCTGAAGCCAAGGCAGAGGGAGGGAATCAGGACCTTCTGGTTTTCCACTAACACATCCTCCAACAAGGTGAAATGCTTCCGGGATAACCCGAAGGCCAGCATCTACTTCATGGACAGGCGCTATTTCAGGGGTGTCAGCCTGTCCGGCACAGTGGAGGTGCTGGAGGACCCGGAGGTGAAGGAGCGGCTCTGGCTGGAGGGAGACACGCTGTTCTACAAGGAGGGCGTGACAGACCCGGATTACTGTGTGCTCAAATTCACGGCGGAGAAGGGCCGTTACTACAGCAATATGAAGTCGGAGGACTTTGAGATTTGAGGGGGATCATCGAAATCCTTGAAGAAAAAGGAAATTTTCCTTTGTCCCTAAAAGCATATGTAAAAGAGAAAAATCTATAGACAATATAATCCCCGGAGCTTTCCGGGGATTTTTGTACGATAAAACTCTGTCCCACGGTGAAGGGCCTTCTGAAAATATACATCTGGATACTAACGCCGGCATCTGGTATAATAGAATGCAAACTCACCAGACTACACAGAAGAAAGGCAGGCAAGAGCAATGAAGAGCAATCTGACAAGAGAGGAAGCTCTGGAGCTTCTGAAGACATATAACAAGGAACCCTTCCACATCCAGCACGGTCTGACGGTGGAGAAGGTGATGCGCTGGTATTCCCGGGAGCTGGGATACGGCGACGAGGAGGAGTACTGGGGGATCACGGGGCTTCTCCACGATATCGATTTTGAGCTCTACCCGGAGGAGCACTGCCGGAAGGCGCCGGAGCTTCTGCGAAAGGCGGGAGTTGGGGAGGACATGATCCACTCTGTGTGCTCCCACGGATACGGCATCTGCTCGGAGGAGGAGCCCTCCTGCGAGATGGAGAAGGTCCTCTTTGCGGCGGACGAGCTGACAGGACTGATCTGGGCGGCGGCCCTGATGCGCCCCTCAAAGAGCGTGTCGGACATGGAGGTGTCCAGCGTTAAGAAGAAATTTAAAGACAAGCGGTTTGCTGCCGGCTGCTCCAGGGATATCATCCGGAAAGGGGCTGAGATGCTCGGATGGGAGCTGAATGAACTGTTTGAGAAGACGCTCCTGGCCATGAAGTCATGCGAGAAGGATATACAGGAGGAGATGGCAGCCATTTACGGAGAAGAGGAGTAATGAACAGAAACGAACACTACACAGAAGGTATTTCTTTTCTTGAGGAAGTAACACAAAAGCTGAAAAAGAGAATAGAGAAGCTGGACCAGTCTATCCTGGCGGGCCAGAAAGATATTGAGAGCATGCACGACTACTACTGGGAAAACTACGCGGAGATGGACCAGTACGGGTATGAGGACTACGACAACCAGCAGGCCCTCCTGAGCCAGACAAACGCCAACAATGAGCTCCTCCTGAAGAGGAGACGGTTCCGTAGGATGCTGGACTCTCCCTTTTTTGGGAGGGTGGACTTTGTCTACGAGGGAGAGGATGAGGCTGAGGTCTTCTACATCGGGATAGGGAACTTTGCCGAGGACGCGGGCATGACACCTCTCATCTACGACTGGAGGGCACCGGTCAGCGGACTCTTCTACGACTATGACAGAGGGCCTGCCTCCTACCAGGCGCCGGCCGGTGTCATGGAGGGAGAGATCACCGCGAAGAGGCAGTACAAGATCCGAAAGGGAAAGCTGGTCTACGCCTTTGAGAGCGACACGAAGATAGACGACGAGATACTGAAGGCAGAGCTTGGGACAAACGGGGATGTGAAGCTGAAAAATATTGTCAGCACCATCCAGCGGGAGCAGAACGCCATCATCCGCAACACAAAGGACAAGATACTGGCCATCCAGGGTGTGGCGGGAAGCGGAAAGACTTCCGTGGCTCTCCACCGTATCGCTTACCTTCTGTATCACGACAGGGAAAATCTGAAATCCTCAGATGTGCTGATCCTGTCGCCCAACAGCGTTTTTGCGGACTATATCTCCCACATTCTTCCGGAGCTGGGAGAGGAGCCGGTGCAGGAGATGAGCTTTGACCTGTTTGCCTACAAGGAGCTGAAGGGCACGGCCTCCGACTGTGAGGACCGGTGGCATCACCTGGAGCGGGCCATGAAGTTCCCCGATGAGGAGAGGGAGCGGATTTATAAAGAGAAGCAGTCGGAGGTGATGGCCGCCCGGATGGAGGGCTTTCTCGCCCTTCTGGAGGACAGCCTGATGGACTTTAAGGACATCGAGTTCAAAGGCCTTAGGAAGACGGAAGATGAACTCATCCAGCTGTTCTATTTTAAATTCCAGGACATCCCTCTTTTAAAGCGGATGGACGCGGTGATGGAATACTTTGTGGACGAATTTGAGACTCTCAGGGACAGGGATCTCTCCGACGAGGAGAGGGAGTATATCCAGGAGAAATTCGACCGCATGTATGTGACGAAGGATATCTATGTCATTTACAACTGGCTCATGGAGGACTGCGGCTATCCCCGCCTGCCGGATGTGCCCTGTGAAAAGAGGGTGCTGGAGTACGAGGACGTGTTCCCCATGCTGTATCTCAAGTACAGGCTTATGGGCAGGGGAGCCCACAGGAGTGTAAAGCACCTTGTCATAGATGAGATGCAGGATTACTCCTATATCCAGTACCTGATCCTGGCAGAGCTTTTCTCCTGCAGCATGACTATACTGGGAGACAAGTTCCAGACTATGGACGACCATGTGCAGGATGTGCTTCCCTTCCTGCCAAAAGTATTCGGAAGGAAAGTGCGGAAAATCGTCATGGACAAAAGCTACAGGAATACTGTGGAAATTGCCACCTACGCTGCCGCTATACATGGAAGTGAAGTGCCGGGGCTCCTGGAGCGCCACGGGAAAGAGGTGGAGGAGAAGTCGTTTGACAGTCTTGACCGGCTGCTGGACGAGGTGGAGCGCTGCCTGAGGCTGCAGGGAGAGGACGGCTTTGAGACAGCCGCCGTGCTGGCTATGACCGAGGAGGAGGCGTGGGATATCAGCAGGCTGCTGGAGAAGAGAGGGGTGGAGACGTCTTATATTGACAGGGACAGCAGCTCCTTTAAGCCGGGACTTACCGTCACCACCTTCTATCTCGCAAAGGGCCTGGAGTTTGATCAGGTGTTTACGGTATGGGACAGCAAAAAAGAGAACCCGCTCCTGACGCAGGCAAAATATATCTGCGCGACGCGGGCTCTCCATGAACTCTATATGTTCGAAGAAAAATAGGGCCGCGGCCCTATTTTTTTTGAAGCTCCTTCCGGTAAATGCAGATTCCTGTCGCCATCGTGACAAGCTCTGCCGCCGGGAAAGCGAGCCAGATCCCGGTGCTGCCGAAAAGGAGGGGGAGGATGTACGCAAAGGCGATAACGAGGACGCATCCCCTCATGAGGCAGAGAAGGAGCGACTTTCCGGACCTTGCCACAGACTGGAAGTAGCAGATGAACACCATGTTGACACCCAGAAACAGGAAACCGGTAAAGTAGATCCGCACCGCCGGGGCGGCCAGCTTCAGGATTTCCGGTCCGGGATCCAGGAAGATGTAGGTGAAAAGATCAGGTACGGCAAGCCCCAGGAGCACGGGGACTGCACAGATCACGAGGGAGGTGCGCAGGGACAGGGACTGTACCTTCTGTATCCTCTCCTTAAGGCCGGCTCCGTGGTTGATGGAGAGGATGGGCTGGGCTGCCTGTTCAATCCCCTTACAGAGACAGATCACGACAAGGGCTGTGTTGCTGATGATGCCGTACACGGTAACGCCGGTGTTGCCCAGATAGCGGATGAGCTGCAGGTTGAAGAAGAAGATCGTGAACCCGGAAGCCGCTTCGATGACAAAGCTGGTAAAGCCGTTTGCAAAGATCCTGCCTACAAACACAGGCCGGAAGCCCTTCAGCGTAAAGCGGAGCTGGTTCCTGCCTGTGAGAAAATGCGTGCACAGGATGAGGACAGTCAGGGTGGAGCCTATGACGGTCGCCAGAGCCGCCCCTGCCATGCCCATGTCCATGGGAAAGACAAAGACAATGTCCAGGATGATGTTTGTCACGCCGCCTGCAATGACTCCGCACATTGAAAGTCTGGGCGCGCCGTCATTCCGGATAAAGGTCTGCAGAAAAGAGGAGAAGAAATAGGTCCCCATTCCCCAGATGATATAAGGGATATAGTCCATGATATAGGGCATCGTCTCCTCTGTCCCTCCCAGGAACAGGGCCAGGTCCTCCATAAAAACAGTGCAGAGGACGAGACAGACAAGAAACATACATATGTTGAGGAGAAAGGCGGCAGTGAAGCACATGTTGCCCTCCTCTTTTTTCCCCTTCCCGCGGCAGATGGACATGAGCACAGAACCTCCGACACCGCAGAGGAGCCCAAGACCAAAAAATACATTGTAGATGGGAAGAGCGATGTTGAGAGCCGCGAGGGCTGTCTCTCCCAGGCGTTTTCCTATAATGATGGTATCAGCCAGCACGTAGATGGAAGTGACCATAGTGCCGCAGATGGCCGGGACCAGATAGTGGAAGAAGAGCTCCCGGACAGGACGCTGTATAAATTCGTTTGTATCCATAAGTTGTTTCCCTTTCTCGTTTAAGAATGTTCCTGAATAGTCTAGCATATACGCCCGGCAATGAAAAGAACGAAGAAAAATTCCGAATATTAAGATGACGGGCACATAGTTTATTGACAACATATCTCTGCTGATTTAAGATGAATACAAATACCTTTATGAGGAGGGATCACAGATGAGGAGGATCAGGGGAAAGTTCCTCTGGGCGCTGCTGGCCTGCACGCTGGCCTGCGCTTCCGCCGGCTGCGGAGCGGACGATGAGGCGAAGGCAAAGGCAGAGGAGGAAAAACGTCTGGAAGAAAAGGAGAGGGAAGCGGCGCTGGAGGCTGAGAGGGAGGCTGAGGAGGCCCGTGCAGCGGCAGAGCGGGAGCCCTACTATCTGTACGACAATATGGAGGAGTATGTGGCCTCGGATCTGGTACAGAATCTGCTGGGCAGCTCGCTGGCCGAATACAACACGGACGAAATAGGGTTTGCAGTGAGAGGTGAGGGCAACCGCCTGATCTATGAGTACACCTACAAGACGCTTGCCATGACAGAGGAGATGAGGCCCCTGATGGAGCAGGAGCTGGATAAGCAGGCGGAAGCCATCCAGTCTGTGGCGGACTCGCTGCAGGATGTCGTTGACGTGGAGCAGCCTACGGTGGTCGTGCGGTATCTGGACATGAACGGGGCCCAGATCGCGGCCCGCGAATACACGGCCCGGCAGGACGCCCAGTGACAAAAAGGAGGAGGTCAGCCATGGAGCGGGAAAGGTTAGAAAAACAGTTCTCTTTTATCAGAGAGATCGACAGGGAAAAATTTATAGGAAGACAGACCTATCTGACGGACGGGGAGAGGAAAGAGAACGATGCGGAGCACGCCTGGCATATGGCTGTCATGACCCTTCTCCTTGTGGAGTACGCCAACGAGGAGATCGACGTGCTGAAGACAGTTACCATGCTCCTTATCCACGACATCGTGGAGATTGATGCGGGAGACACCTACGCTTACGATGAGGAGGCGAAAAAGACGCAGAAAGACAGGGAGAGAAAGGCTGCGGAGAGGATCTACGGCCTGCTGCCTGCCGACCAGGGTGAGAAGCTGAAGGAACTGTGGCAGGAGTTTGAGGCCTGCGCCACGCCGGAGGCAAGATTTGCCCGCTGTATGGACAACCTCCAGCCCATGATGCTCAACGCCGCCACTGACGGAAAGGCCTGGGTGGAGCATCAGGTGGAGCTGTCACAGATACTTGGCAGGAACGAATGCACCCACGCCGGCTCGGAGACTCTCTGGGAGTACGCGAGAAAGAGCTGGATAGAGCCCAATGTGGAGAGCGGAAGAATACGGAAATAAATATTGATCTTATAGCGTGCATAGAAAAGGGAGGAAGAAAGATGGATATGACTGCGATGTTTAAATTGAGCTATGGACTTTTTGTGGTGACCGCAAGGGAGGGAGAGAAGGATAACGGCTGCATCACCAACACGGCGGGGCAGGTGACGACAACGCCAAACCGCATAACGCTGGCTGTGAACAAAGGAAATTATACCCACGATATGATCCTGCGGACAGGAGTGTTCAACGTGTCCATCCTGTCGGAGAAGGCGTCCTTTGACATCTTTAAGCATTTTGGCTTCCAGAGCGGAAGAGACGTGGACAAGTTCGCGGACTACGGTGCGGCAGAGCGTTCCGCAAACGGGGTGTACTACATCACAGAGGGGACCAATGCCTATCTCTGTGCAAAGGTAGTGGATACCATGGACCTTGGCACCCACACACTGTTCCTGGCGGATGTGACGGATGGGGAGGTGCTGGACGGGTCGCCCTCGGCCACCTACGCATACTATCACTCCAGCATCAAACCTGCACCTGCTAAGGAGCAGAAGAAGGGGTGGAGATGCAAGATATGCGGATATATCTACGAGGGTGAGGAGCTGCCGGCGGACTTTATCTGTCCGGTCTGCAAGCACGGCGCTGCCGACTTTGAGAAAATCTGACGTGAGCTGCCGGTGGACCGGAGGCATGCATAGAGCAGGGATGCCCCGCATAGATTAGGTATAAAGCTGTGTGGGGCATTTCAGCATGAAGAGAGAGCAGAAGGATGAGGATATGCTGCTCCGCGGTCGCATAGCCGGAGCCGCCGAGGTGCCGAGGGAGTTGGTCCTGTCCCTTCCGGTCCTGACCGCCACGGGCAGGCAGGAAATCCGCCTGGAGAACTACCGTGGCATACAGGAGTACACCCAGGAGCTGATCCGCGTCAACACAAGGAGCGGCCAGATATGCCTGACGGGAAAGCGGCTGGCGATAGAGTATTACACAAACACAGAGATGAAGGTCACCGGGCTTATCAGCAGTATTGAATATAAATGACAGATGGGAGGATGTGTGCTTGTTCTGGTCCATAGTCCGATATGTAAAGGGGTATCTTCTGATCCGGGTGGAGGGGTATTCGCCGGAGCGTTTTCTCAACGCCTGCAGCCACCGGGGGATCGATCTGTGGGGGCTTCGCTCTGTCGGCGGCGCCTACGAGATGTACATGACGGTCAGGGATTTCAGAAGGATAAGGGCGCTTTCAAGAAAAACAGGGACAAAGGTGAGGGTCAGGAGACGGTATGGCCTTCCTTTTTTTTTACACAGATACCGGAAGCGGAAGATGTTCTTTGCAGGTGCTCTTCTGGCTGCGGTCCTCGTGTATGTCCTCTCCCTTTTTATATGGGAGATAGATATCAGGGGCAACTCAAGGAGGACAGACGAGACCCTCCTCTCCTTCCTGAGGTCAGCGGATGTCCACTGTGGGATGTCCGCCGGGAGCGTGGACTGTGAGGAGATCGCCAGAGACCTTCGGGCAGCCTACAGCGACCTGGTGTGGGTCTCCGCCTCGGTCCAGGGGACAAAGCTGGTCATACAGGTCAAGGAGAACAGCCACCTGTCCGCGGAGCTGCCCGCAGATGAGGGGGACGAAGGAGGGACGGACCTGACAGCCCGGGAGGACTGCACGATCGTGTCCATGGTCACCAGAAAAGGGACACCTCTCGTGCGGGAGGGAGCCCGGGTGAAGAAGGGAGATATCCTGGTGAGCGGCAGAGTGGACCTGAAAAACGATGCGGGCGAGGTGACAGGGTACAGATACTGTCAGGCCCAGGCGGACATCACGGGAGAATATCAGATAGCCTACGAGGACACGATGTCAAGAGAGTACGAGGTGCGGTCCTACGAGTATGACAGGGGAAGCATAAGGCTTCAGGAGGAATTTTTCCTGCAGGCGGGAGACTGGACCCTGACCTTTGGAGGCCTGAAGAACAGCTACCGGGAGTATGAATACTACGTAGAGGCAAGCCGGCTCTCTCTGGGAGGGATTATCTCCCTCCCGGTCTTTTTCGGAAAGAGGACGGCAGTGCCCTGTCGGGTCAGCACAGAGAGCTATACGGACGGAGAGCTCCAGCGGTCACTCAGCAGCCGGTTTGAGAGGGCCTGTCAGGACATGGAAAAAAAGGGACTGGAAATTACAGAGAATGATGTTAAAATATACACAGAGCAAAATGCGGCCTGCGCCCGGGGGACACTGACTGTCCGCGGACCTGTGGAGGGGGAAGCCCCCACGCAGATACTCCCCGAGCCTTCGGCGGCAGGCCAGACAGAAAGGGAAGACCAGACAAATGGGAATGAATGAACTGACCATGGACATTCCGGCTGAATACCAGATGCATGTGTTCGGCCAGTTTGACAGCTATGCAAAGAAGATCGAGCGCGCCCTCCGCGTGACCCTGATACCGAGAGGTGATACGGTGAAGATACTGGGAGATGCACAGCAGGCCGAGAAGGCGAAGAGCGTCCTTCTCCAGCTGACAGAGCTTGCCAGGAGGGGCAATGAGATCCGGGAGCAGAACGTGGACTACACACTCTCTCTTGCCATGGAGGACCAGGAGGACCGGGTGCTGGAGATTGACCGGGACATGATATGCCACACGCTCCAGGGAAAGCCCATCAAGCCCAAGACCCTGGGACAGAAAAAATATGTGGACGCCATCCGGCAGAAGATGATCGTCTTCGGCCTTGGCCCTGCGGGGACAGGAAAGACCTATCTGGCTATGGCCATGGCCATCACGGCCTTTAAGAACAACGAAGTGGGGAGGATCATCCTGACCCGGCCGGCCATCGAGGCAGGGGAGAAGCTGGGCTTTCTGCCGGGGGATCTGCAGAGCAAGATAGACCCCTACCTGCGCCCGCTCTATGACGCATTGTACCAGATCATGGGAGCAGAGAGCTTCCTGAAGAATTCGGAGAAAGGGCTCATCGAGGTGGCCCCCCTTGCCTATATGAGGGGCCGTACCCTGGACAATGCCTTTATCATACTGGATGAGGCCCAGAACACCACGCCCGCCCAGATGAAAATGTTTCTGACCCGCATCGGCTTCGGTTCTAAGGTGGTCATCACCGGGGACGCTACCCAGAAGGACCTTCCCTCCGGGCAGACGTCGGGACTGGATGTGGCCGTCAACGTGGTGAAGAATATCGATGATATCAGCATCTGCCATCTGACCAGCAGGGACGTGGTGCGCCATCCCCTGGTGCAGAGGATCGTCAAGGCCTACGAGGAGTACGAGTCAAAGGCGGAGTCTAAAAAGAGCAGAGGAAGAGACAGAAGGAGAAAATAAATGTCACTTTATTTTGAGGAGGAAGGGGCGGTGAGACTGCCCCTTCCCTGTGAAGAGCTGGCTGGCAAGGTTATCGAGGCTGCCCTGGACTATGTGGGGTGCCCCTACGAGGCGCAGGTGAACCTGCTCCTCACCACAAATGAACAGATCCATGAGATGAACCGGCAGTTCCGTGGGATAGACAGGCCCACGGACGTGCTCTCTTTCCCAATGGTGGAGTACGCGGAGCCGGGAGACTTTGATTTCCTGGAAGACAGAGAGGACTGCTTCGACCCCGAGAGCGGGGAGCTTGTCCTGGGGGATATCGTGATCTCCAAGGACAAGGTGCTGGAGCAGGCGCAGGCCTACGGCCACTCGGTCCAGAGAGAATTTGCTTTCTTAATCGCCCATTCTGTGTTACACTTAACAGGATACGACCATATCGGGGAGGAGGAACGCCTCGTTATGGAACAGAAACAGAGGGATATACTGGAAAAACTCCGGATTTTACGATAAGAAGAGATATGGAGCAATATTATGTCTAAGAAAAAGGGAACCAATTTTTTGGCTCAGGGAACGATACTGGCCGCCGCTGCCATGATCACAAAGGTGGTGGGGCTCGCCTACCGCATCCCCCTGACCAATATCATGGGCAGCGAGGGGAACGGCTACTACGGTGTTGTCTTCCAGGTGTACAGCCTGGCTCTGATGCTCACCTCCTACAGCCTTCCCATGGCGGTATCCAAGCTGGTGTCAGCCAGGGTATCTACGGGGCAGTACAAAAATGCCTACCGTGTCTTCCAGGGGGCTATGGTGTTTGCGCTGGTGGCCGGTGGAGTGGTGACTGCCATCGTGTTTTTTGGTGCCGGATTTATCTCCACGGATATACTGAAGATGGGGATGAGCGTCTATGCTCTCCGGGTGCTGGCGCCCTGTATCCTGATCGTTGCGTTCCTTGGAGTCCTGCGGGGATTTTTCCAGGGCTACGGGACGATGATACCCACGGCTGTCTCCCAGGTGATGGAGCAGCTCATCAATGCCATTGTCAGTGTTGTGGGCGCCTACCTTCTCATGCAGACCGGGCGGGCCATGGCGAGCGGCGAGGAGAAGGAGATGTACGGAGCGGCCTTTGCCGCTGCCGGCGGAACGCTGGGGACAGTCATCGGCGCATTGACAGCGCTCCTGTTCCTGCTGTTCGTGTTTGCCGCCTACAAGACAAGGCTGAAAAAGCAGATGAGGAGAGACCGCACAAGGAGGCTGGAGAGCAGAGGGCAGGTGTACAAGGTCCTGCTCTTCACGATCGCGCCTGTGATCCTGAGTGCCACGGTCTACAACATCAGCAACATTGTGGACCAGACCATGTTCTCCAATATCATGTCCGCCCAGGGGATGGCGGAGAGGGAGTACTCCTCCCTCCTGGGCATGCTGAACGGACAGTATGACACTATGACCAACATCCCGCTGAGCGTGTCCAGCGCCCTGGCCTCGTCCTTTATCCCCAGTCTGGTTGCCACCATCCAGACCGGAAACCGCAGACAGATACACAACAAGATCAATATGGTGTCACGGTTCAATATGCTGATAGCCATACCCTGCGCAGCCGGGTTTATCGCTCTGGCGGGGCCGCTCCTGGACCTTCTGTACTTTACCCAGGACAACGCTATCCCGGCTCTCATGCTGCGGATCGGAGGCATCTCCGTGGTGTTTTTCTGCCTGTCCACTGTGACAAACGCGGCCCTGCAGGGACTGGACGAGATGGGAAAGCCTGTGAAGAATGCGGCTGTTTCCCTGGTGATCCACGTGGCGGCCCTGTTTATCATGCTTGTCGTCTTTAAGTGGGGGATCTACTCTATCCCTGTCAGCAAGATCATATTTGCGGCATCCATCTGCATCCTGAATGCCCATGACCTGCGGGAGACCTGCGGGTACGTGCAGGAGCAGAGGCAGGCCTTTGTGATCCCCGCGATCGCGGCGGTGATCATGAGTATCGTCGCTCTCCTTGTACACCTTCTCGGGGTGCTGTTCATCGGCGAGATGCCGGCCACCGTGCTTGCGGTGATCGCGGCGGTTGCTGTGTACGGGGTAAGCCTGGTGGGGCTCGGCGGTGTCACGGAGGAGGAGCTGCTGGCTGCTCCCAGAGGAGCCACCCTCGTCAGCATCTGCAGGAAGCTGCATCTGATCAGGGGCAGATATCGCTAAGTATTGTATAAATCGTGAAAAAGTGCCGATACTTTACTAAAAAAGGAGTTGTCCTTATGAAGAAAAGGTTGAGTATCGGTTTTTTCACTGCCGCCCTGGCGGCTTTTATCGCGCTGGCCGCAGCCTACCATTTCACATATGAGCGGGCAGTGGAGCGGGCCCGGGAGGAGGTGGCCCTCTCCGTCCGGGATGAGGAGGAAACGGAGACGGAGCAGAGCGGCCAGGCTGTGACCACGGAGGGGGATGCGTTCAAGGAGGACGCTTACTATCTGATGGAGGTCAACGGCTATGTGGTGGTATTCCTGAGCGATAAAAGGACTGCCTATGAGTACACAAGCATCGAGGTCTCATCCCTCCCCGCCACTTTGCAAAATGAGATAAAAAACGGAAAATATATTGAGAGCACGGAGCTCCTGTACAGTTTTCTTGAAAACTATACCAGCTAGGAGCGGCCAGGCTTAAAATAATACAGAATATACAGAGGAAGAAGATATGGATGAAAAGAAGATAAAAAGGATCAATGAGCTCTACCACAAGTCCAGGGCGGAGGGGCTTACGGACGAGGAGAAAAAGGAGCAGCAGCTCCTGCGGCAGGAGTATATCGCGTCCGTGAGGGAGAACCTCCGGGGACAGCTCAACAATATTTCCATACAGGAGAAGGACGGTTCCATTACCGACCTGGGGAAAAAGTATGGACAGAAAAAAGGAAATTAGAAGACAGCTCCTGGGCCTGCGTGAGAGGCTGGGACGG
The DNA here is from genome assembly GCF_002160985.1 of Lachnoclostridium sp. An118. Taxonomy (GTDB): domain Bacteria; phylum Bacillota; class Clostridia; order Lachnospirales; family Lachnospiraceae; genus Claveliimonas; species Claveliimonas stercoravium. The sequence goes on from NZ_NFLQ01000006.1 coordinate 28,024, forward strand.
CAGGAGTGGCTGGAGAGAACAGAGGCTGTCTTTCAGAACACCGTGTCCCACCCCTGGTTCCAGGAGGCGGAACACATCTACTGCTATGTGGATTTCCGGGGGGAGGCCGGGACGGCGGCCATTATGGAGAGGGCCTGGGAGCTGGGAAAGTCGGTGGCTGTCCCCAGGACCCGCGGGGAAGAGATGGGCTTTTTCTACATCCGTTCTCTGGAGGAGACAGCTCCCGGGAACTTCGGCGTGAGGGAGCCTGACCCGGAGAGGTGTGAAACGGCGGATGGCCGGGAGGGGCTGATGATCCTTCCGGGCAGTGCCTTTGACCTGAAGGGGTACAGGATCGGCTATGGGAAAGGCTACTACGACAGGTACATGGAGGCCCACCCGGGGCTTCGGACCATGGCCCTGGCCTTCGATTTCCAGGTGCTGGAAGAAATCCCCCATGAGCCACACGACAGGCGGGCCCGGGTGATCGTCACCGACAGACGGGTCATTACAACAGCGAAAAAGGAGATGCAGGACAGATGATGAGAAAACTTCCGGGAGACCCGGTGCTGATGTTGGGCGTGGTGAACACAAAGCTGAGAGATTTTTACAGAGATCTGGATGACCTCTGCGATGACATGCAGGTGGACAAAGCGGAGATCACCAAGATCCTGGAAGGGATTGATTACGAATACGACAGAGCCAGAAATCAGTTTATATAAGTGTGATATAAGATTTCCTGTTGCCTCCGGCCATACTGCATGCTATAATCTTCAACGGCGAAATGAGATTTGAGTAAATAGTCTTTTGAATATGTATGAGGTGATAGGTTTAATGGCAGAGAATGAAAAGTGGAACAGAGCATTCAGCGAAAATGTAGATGGACCGCCTGCTCATGAGCCGGAGCGGCAGTACTATTTTATAGAGAAGGCCAGAGGCTATATAGAGGAGGCGTCAGCCAGAGCAGGCCGGCCTCTCACCTTCCATGTTACTACCTTCGGCTGTCAGATGAACGCCAGGGACTCGGAGAAGCTGGAGGGGATTTTGAAGAAGGTGGGCTATGTGGAGGAGCCGGACGAGGAGAAGGCGGATTTCGTCATCTACAACACCTGTACCGTGCGTGAGAACGCCAACCAGAGAGTGTACGGCAGGCTGGGACAGCTTGGACATGCGAAAAAGTCCAACCCCCACATGATGATCGCCCTGTGCGGCTGCATGATGCAGGAGCCCCAGGTTGTGGAGAAGCTGAAGAAAAGCTACCACTTTGTGGACATCATATTCGGCACCCACAATATCTACAAATTCGCCGAGCTGATCGCGGCGCGGATGGAGTCGGACCGGATGGTCATCGACATATGGAAAGACACGGACAAGATCGTGGAGGACCTGCCTGTGGCCAGGAAATATCCCTTCAAGTCCGGGGTCAACATCATGTTCGGCTGCAATAATTTCTGCAGCTACTGCATCGTCCCCTATGTCCGGGGACGGGAGCGGAGCCGGGACCCGAAGGCTATCATCCGGGAGGTGGAGCGCCTGGCGGCGGACGGCGTGGTGGAGGTCATGCTCCTTGGACAGAACGTGAACTCCTACGGAAAGACGCTGGAGCACCCCATGACCTTTGCCCGGCTCCTTGAGGAGGTGGAGAAGGTGGAGGGCATCGAGAGGATACGCTTTATGACCTCCCACCCGAAGGACCTCTCCGACGAGCTCATTGAGGTGATGGGCAGGTCCGGGAAGATATGCCGTCATCTCCATCTCCCGGTGCAGTCCGGGAGCAGCCGCATCCTGCAGAAAATGAACCGGCGGTACACAAAGGAGCAGTATCTGGCGCTTGTGGAGAAGATACGGGCCGCTGTGCCGGACATCTCTCTTACAACGGATATTATTGTGGGATTTCCGGGAGAGACGGAGGAGGATTTCCAGGAGACGCTGGATGTGGTGCGGAAAGTGAGGTATGACAGCGCCTTTACTTTTATCTACTCAAAGAGGACAGGGACGCCCGCGGCGGCCATGGAGGAGCAGGTTCCCCAGGATGTGGTGAAGGACCGGTTTGACAGGCTCCTGAAAGAGGTACAGGAGATTGCTTCCGAGGTGTGCGCCGTTCACCAGGGCACTGTCCAGGAGGTGCTGGTGGAGTCTGTAAACGACCACGATCCGTCCCTCATGACCGGCCGGATGAGCAACAATCTGCTTGTCCATTTTCCGGGGGAGGAGGCGCTCACCGGAAAGCTTGTGCAGGTGCGCCTTGACGAGTGCAGAGGATTTTATTATCTTGGGCATATGGTGTAAAATGCCAGCTATGACTATTTATATTTTGATGGAGAAACGCTCACACTATATAGGAGACTATACAGTGAGGGCGTTTTTTATGAGAGGATACGGAAAGAAAATCTGTGAATATCTGCTGCTGTGGCTTGTGGGAGGCTGCCTGTATTTCAGCTTTGAGGTGGTGTTCAGGGGCTTCTCCCACTGGAGCATGTTTGTATTGGGCGGCATATGCATGTGCTTCTGCGCGTGGCAGGGGAGCGTCAGGGAGTGGAGGGACCCTCTGTGGGTGCAGCTCCTTCGGTGCATGGTCTTTATCACCTCCTGTGAATTCATCACCGGGATCATCGTGAACAAGTGGATGGACTGGCATGTGTGGGACTACACGGGGATGCCCCTGCAGCTCTTCGGACAGATATGCGTACCCTTTATGCTCCTCTTTGGCGCGCTGGCTGGCCTGGGGATCTATCTGGGAGGAAATATCCTCTGGAAATTTTTTGGAGAGAAAAAACCGCATTTTTTCCTGATTTAATTTGACAGGAAAATATGCTATACTTAACTATGTATGCCTGCGGGCATCCAGACAAAAGACAAGAACAGCAAAGGAGAACTTACATGGCTGAATTAACCCCAATGATGCAGCAGTACGTGGAGACCAAGGAGCAATACAGCGACTGCATCCTGTTTTATAGATTGGGAGATTTTTACGAGATGTTTTTCGACGACGCCATCACCGCGTCCCGGGAGCTGGAGATCACTCTGACAGGGAAGAACTGCGGACTGGAGGAGAGGGCGCCCATGTGCGGCGTGCCTTACCACGCGGTGGACAGCTATCTGAGCCGCCTGGTGGCGAAAGGATACAAGGTGGCCATCTGTGAGCAGATGGAGGACCCGGCCACGGCAAAGGGGCTGGTCAAGAGGGAGGTGGTGCGCATCGTCACCCCGGGGACCACAGTGGATCCGCAGGCCCTTGACGAGACGAAAAATAATTACATCATGTGCGTGGCCTACATCGGGGACAGCTACGGAGTCTCTGTGGCGGATGTGACTACGGGAGAGTATTTTGTGACAGAAATCGGTGACAGCGGCCAGCTCTTTGACGAGATCACCCACCTGATGCCCTCGGAGCTGATATGCAATGAGGCGTTCTATATGAGCGGCATGGACCTGGATGACCTGAAGGGGCGGCTGGGCATCACCATCTATGCCCTGGACTCCTGGTATTTTGACGATGCCATCTGCCGCCGGACCCTGAAGGAACACTTTAAGGTGAGCTCCATGGAGGGACTTGGCATCGGAGATTTTGACTGCGGTGTCATCGGTGCCGGAGCCCTCCTTGTCTATTTGAAGGAGACCCAGAAGACGGACCTGGTCCAGCTCTCCCATCTGACCCGGTATGTGACAGGAAAATATATGGTACTGGACAGCTCCACAAGGAGGAACCTGGAACTCAGCGAGACGCTGCGGGAGAAGCAGAAGAGGGGCTCCCTCCTGTGGGTGCTGGACAAGACAAAGACCGCCATGGGTGCCAGGATGCTGCGAAAGCAGCTGGAGCAGCCCCTCATAGACAAGAGGCAGATCGAGATGCGGCTGGACGCGGTGGAGGAGCTTCTGGATAATGCTATCTGCCGGGAGGAGATGCGGGAGTACCTGACCCCGGTCTATGACCTGGAGCGGCTCCTGAGCAAGATCACCTACAAGTCAGCCAACCCGAGGGACCTGACCGCCTTCCACAGCTCCCTGTCCATGCTGCCCCACATCCGGTGCATCCTGGAAGAGATGAGGTCACCTCTCCTGAGGGAGATCCTGGGGGAGATGGACGCCCTGGAGGACATCTGCGGCCTGATAGGGAGGGCCATCTGCGAGGACCCGCCCCTTGCCATGAAGGAGGGCGGCATCATCCGGGAGGGCTACAGCGAGGAGGTGGACCGCCTGCGCAATGCCAAGACCGAGGGGAAGGACTGGCTGGCAAAGCTGGAGGAAGAAGAGCGGGAGAAGACAGGCATCAAGAACCTGCGGATCAAGTACAACAAAGTGTTCGGCTACTACCTGGAGGTGACCAACTCCTTTAAGGACCTGGTGCCGGATTACTATACAAGAAAGCAGACGCTGGCCAACGCGGAGCGCTATATCACACCACGCCTCAAGGAGCTGGAAGACACGATCCTTGGGGCGGAGGACAAGCTGTACGCCCTGGAGTATGAGCTGTACTGCGAAGTCAGGGACACTATAGGACAAGAAGTGGTGCGCATCCAGAACACGGCAAAGGCGGTGGCACAGCTGGATATGCTGGCCTCCCTGGCTGTGGTGGCGGAGAGGAACCGGTACGTCCGGCCAAAGATAAACGAGAAGGGCGTCATCAACATCAAGGACGGCCGGCATCCGGTGGTGGAGCAGATGATACCCAACGATATGTTCATTGCCAACGATACATATCTGGATGACAGGAAGGACCGGATTTCCATCATCACCGGGCCCAACATGGCGGGTAAATCCACCTACATGCGCCAGACTGCCCTCATCGTGCTGATGGCCCAGGTGGGTTCCTTTGTGCCCGCAGCCAGCGCGGATATCGGCATCGTGGACAGGATCTTCACGAGAGTGGGAGCTTCAGATGACCTGGCCTCCGGCCAGAGCACCTTTATGGTGGAGATGACGGAGGTGGCCAACATCCTGCGGAACGCCACCCGGCACAGCCTTCTCATCCTGGATGAGATCGGCCGGGGCACCAGCACCTTCGACGGCCTGAGTATCGCCTGGGCGGTGGTGGAGCACATCAGCAACACCCGGCTGCTGGGAGCGAAGACCCTATTTGCCACCCACTATCACGAGCTGACAGAGCTGGAGGGCAAGATAGACAACGTCCACAACTACTGCATCGCGGTGAAGGAAAAAGGAGACGACATTGTGTTCCTGCGCAAGATCGTGAAGGGCGGCGCGGACAGGAGTTACGGCATCCAGGTGGCCAAGCTGGCCGGTGTACCGGACCCTGTCATCGAGCGGGCCAAGGAGATCGCGGAGGAGCTGTCCTACGCGGACATCACCACAAGGGTCAAGGATATCGCGTCAGGGGGCAAAGAAACAAAGAAAAAGACAAAGAAGTACGACGAGGTGGATATGGCACAGATGTCCCTTTTCGACACGGTCAGGGACGACGATGTACTGGAGGAGATCAAGAATCTGGACGTCAGCCATCTCACGCCCATCGACGCCCTGAACACGCTGTACCAGCTTCAGAATAAATTGAAAAACAGGTGGTAATATGAGCAGAATACAGGTTTTAGACCAGGTAACCATAGACAAGATAGCAGCCGGCGAGGTGATCGAGCGGCCGGCCTCCATTGTGAAGGAGCTTCTGGAGAACGCCATCGACGCGGGAGCCACCTCCATCACGGTGGAGATACGGGACGGGGGGATTTCCTTTATCCGGGTAACGGACAACGGCTGCGGCATTGAGATGGAGGACATTCCGGCGGCCTTCCTGCGCCACTCCACGAGCAAGATACGCTCGGCGGAGGACCTGTCCCACATCTCCTCCCTTGGCTTCAGGGGAGAGGCTCTCTCCAGTATTGCGGCCGTGGCACAGGTGGAACTGATCACCAAGACAAAGGGCAGCACCTTCGGGGCCTCCTACAGGATCGAGGGAGGCAAAGGGGGACACCCGGAGGAGACGGGAGCGCCGGACGGCACCACCTTCCTTGTGCGGCAGCTCTTCTACAATACCCCCGCCAGGCGGAAATTCTTAAAGACCCCCATGACGGAGGCAAGCCATGTGGGGGATCTGGTCACCAGGCTGTCCCTGTCCCACCCGGAGATTTCCTTCCAGTTCCGCAACAACGGCCAGTCCAGGCTGCACACCTCCGGAAACGGCAGCCTGCGGGATGTGATCTATCACGTGTACGGGAGAGAGATCGCCTCCCATCTGCTGGAGGTGGATCTTGAGGGGCGGGGCATCCGAATAACCGGCTGTATCGGGGAACCGCTTGTCTCCAGGGGGAACAGGAACTTTGAAAACTACTTTATCAATGGAAGATATGTGAAGAGCAGCATTATCTCGAAGGCCATTGAGGATGCCTACAAGGACTTCCAGATGCAGCACAAGTATCCCTTCACTGTGCTCCACATCCAGGTGGACACGGAGATCGTGGATGTAAATGTGCATCCCACCAAGATGGAGGTGCGCTTCCAGAACCAGCAGGAGATATACGGCAGCGTCTGCGAGGCTGTGTCACGGTCGCTCCACCACGAGGAGCTGATTCCGCAGGTGGCCGTGCCAGAGCCGCCGGAGGCCATCCCGGAGAGGCAGGTCCCGGAAAACGGGGGAGGGGTGCCGGCGACAGAAAAGACGATCGCTCAGAACACGGCAGAGAATGTGCAAAAACAGAGCATGCTCTATAAAAAACAGAGCGCATACGGCAGCACGGATGAGCCAAAGAGAGAAAAACAGAGTACGCTCTTTGGAAGTGAGCCTGAAAATGCGGGGCAGGCAGCGCAGGCCCGGACGGGCCGGGAGCCGCAAAAGGACCTGGACTATTTTATGAAGAAGATGAGAGAGCGAGTTCTCTCCTATCACCAGCAGGCTGCTGCCGCGGAGGTGCGGGAGCAGGGGCAGATACACAGACCGGAGGAGGCCCGCGACCGGATCAGGGAGGCTGCAGGCTACCGGGTGGAGACCGAAAAAACAGAGTGTACTCCGGAAATTCCGGGAGAGCATGAAGGAAAAACAGAGTACACTCCAAAACAGCTCAACCTTTTCGAGGAGAAGCTTCTGAGTCCTCAGGCTGCCTCCAGGTATCGGATCATAGGACAGGTGTTTGAGACCTACTGGCTGGTGGAGTTCGGGGACAATCTCTACATCATCGACCAGCATGCCGCCCACGAGAGAGTCCTGTATGAAAAGACGCTGGCGGGGATGAAGACGAGGGATTTTACCTCCCAGGTCATCAGTCCCCCCATCATCCTGAGCCTGACCATGCAGGAGGCCCAGCTCCTCAATACATACATGGACCAGTTTACAAGGGTGGGGTTTGAGATAGAGGAGTTCGGGCAGGACTCCTATGCAGTGCGGGCTGTGCCGGACAATCTTTTTGGCATTGCGAAGAGGGATCTTCTCATGGAGATGATTGACAGCTTATCGGATGAGCTTTATACTGGACTGGCACCTGATATCATTGACGAGAAGATCGCGTCCATGTCCTGCAAGGCGGCGGTGAAGGGAAATATGAGGCTTTCCGCCAGGGAGGTGGAGGCTCTCATCGGTGAGCTGCTCCGGCTCGAGAACCCCTACCACTGTCCTCACGGAAGGCCGACCATCATCGCCATGAGCAGGCGCGAGCTGGAAAAGAAATTCAAGAGGATCGTGTGATGAAAGAGCCACTTATCGTGTTGACAGGCCCCACTGCTGTGGGCAAGACAAAAGCATCCATCACCCTGGCAAAGAGGATTGGAGGCGAGATCATATCCGCTGATTCTATGCAGGTGTACCGCCATATGGATATCGGCTCCGCCAAGATACGCCCCGAGGAGATGGGGGGAGTGCCCCACTATCTGGTGGATGTGCTGGAGCCGGACCAGGAGTTCAACGTGGTCCGCTTTCAGTCCATGGCCAGGGAGGCGGTGGAGAAGATACGGGCAAACGGCCATATTCCCATCGTGGTGGGCGGAACAGGGTTTTATATCCAGGCGCTCCTCTACGATATTGATTTTACAGAGGGAGGGGAGGACAATGTCCTGCGCGGGGAGCTGGAGGCCTTTGCCAGGGAGAAGGGGCCGGCCGCACTCCACGCCCGTCTGGCAGAGGTGGACGAGGAGTCTGCAAAGGCCATCCACCCGAACAATGTGAAGCGGGTGATCCGGGCTCTGGAATTCTATCACCAGACAGGCGGGAAGATTTCGGAGCACAATGAGCGGGAGAGACAGCGCAGCTCCCCTTATGATTTCCGGTACTTCGTACTGAACGATGAGCGGAGCAGGCTGTACGGGCGCATCGACAGAAGAGTGGACCAGATGATGGAGGAGGGCCTTGTGGAGGAGGTCCGCCGCCTGAAGGAGATGGGGCTGCGCTCCGGCATGGTATCCATGCAGGGACTGGGCTACAAGGAGATACTGGATCACCTGGAGGGCAGATGCAGCCTGGAGGAGGCTGTCTACAGGATCAAAAGGGACACGAGGCATTTTGCCAAGCGCCAGATCACCTGGTTTAAGAGGGAGAAAGAGGTGATCTGGATCGACAAGCCCTCGTATGACTACGATGAGAAAAAGATAGTGGAGGCAATGCTTTCCTATATAACGGAGGGAGTAGAAGGGATATGTTTAAAGGACTATTCGGAGGCTCCAGATTTTTAAAGAGGATGAATCCTCTCATGGAGCTCTATTCGTACAGCAAAAATTCGGAGAAGACATATAAGGAGCTGATGGCTCTGGAGCCCCTTGCGAAGACAAAGGGGGAGAAGGCCATGTTCAACCTGAACAGGGCAGGCCTTTTATATGATATGTATAAATACCGGGAGGCGGCGGACGTGATGAGGGAGATCCCGTCCATCAACCCGGAGTTCGATGCCCAGTGTGCCCGGATGAAGACCCGCATCATGGCGGCTATGACAAGAGGCGAGCACAGGTAGAAAGGTGAAAAAGGAGTAAGACAATGCAGGATGAACAGATGACCCGGATGTATGAGCAGATGGGAATATCCGAAACAGTATACAGGTTTGGCAGACAGATGGAGGAGAAGCTGGCGGAGCGGTTTGCGTCTATTGACAGGACGGCGGAGTACAATCAGATGAAGGTGATCCGGGCCATGCAGGAGAACCGGGTCAGTGAGGGCTGCTTCCACTACACGAGCGGCTACGGCTACGACGACCTGGGAAGGGAGACGCTGGAAAAGGTGTACGCCGGCGTGTTCCATACCCAGAGCGCCCTGGTGCGTCCCCAGATCGCATGCGGGACCCACGCCCTCTCCGTGGCGCTGGCTGCCAATCTGCGGCCCGGGGACGAGCTCCTCTCGCCTGCGGGAAAGCCCTACGATACACTGGAGGAGGTCATCGGCATCCGCCCCTCACGGGGATCCCTGGCCGAGTACGGTGTGACCTACCGGCAGGTGGACCTGCTGGAGGACGGCACCTTTGACTATGAAAATATCGAGAAGGCTATCAACGAGAGGACAAGGATGGTCACTATCCAGCGGTCCAAGGGGTATCAGACCCGGCCCAGCTTTTCTGTGGCACAGATAGGTGAGCTGATCGCCTTTGTGAAGAAGCTGCGTCCGGACCTCATCTGTATGGTGGACAACTGCTACGGAGAGTTCGTGGAGCTGACGGAGCCCAGCGATGTGGGGGCCGACATGGTGGTGGGCTCCCTCATCAAGAATCCGGGCGGCGGACTGGCGCCCATCGGCGGGTACATTGCGGGCAGAGAGGAGCTCATCGAGAACTGTGCCTGCCGCCTTACATCTCCCGGCCTTGGCCGGGAGGTGGGCGCTTCTCTCGGCGTCATGCAGTCCTTCTACCAGGGCCTTTTCCTTGCGCCCACCGTGGTGGCCAGCGCCCTGAAGGGGGCCATCCTGGCGGCCAATATCTATGAGGCATGCGGCTTCAGAGTGGTGCCTGACGGGAGGGAGAGCCGCCACGACATCATCCAGGCCGTGGAGCTGGGTACGCCGGAGGGGGTCATCGCCTTCTGCCAGGGGATCCAGGCGGCGGCACCGGTGGACTCCTATGTGACACCGGAGCCCTGGGCCATGCCGGGATACGACAGCGATGTGATCATGGCAGCGGGAGCCTTTGTACAGGGGTCCTCCATCGAACTTTCCGCGGACGCTCCCATCAAGCCGCCCTACGCTGTCTACTTTCAGGGAGGCCTCACCTGGCCCCACGCAAAGCTGGGCATCCTGATGTCACTGGAATACCTGGTGCGGAAGGGGCTGGTGAGGCTATGAGGATACTGATCGCCGGAGGCGGGGCGTCCGGCATGACTGCCGCCATAGCGGCGGCCAGGCGGGGCGCCCGGGTGACGATACTGGAGAAAAAGGAGATGCCCGGAAAGAAGATACTCTCCACGGGGAACGGCCGGTGCAATCTCACGAATATGGACATGGAGGCAGTGTATTTCCGGGGCGGGGACCGGGGGACCATCGAGCAGGTCCTCGCGGCCTTCGGCCCGGAGGATACGCTGCGCTTTTTTGCGGAGCTGGGACTGATGACAAAGGCCAGGGGCACCCTGGTCTACCCGGTCTGCGACCAGGCCGCCGCGGTGCGGGAGGCCCTGGCCATGGAGCTGAAACGGCTGGGAGTGGAGGTCCGCACCGGAGTGACCGTGGAGAGGGCCGAGGCGGGGGCGGAGGGCTTCCGGCTCGGCCTTGTCGGGGCAGACGGGACGCGCGCCTCCTGCGCGGGTGACGCGCTCATCCTGGCTACTGGCGGAAAGGCGGCGCCGGCCCTGGGGAGCGATGGCAGCGGCTATGCACTGGCAAAAAAGCTGGGACATACCCTGGTCCGCCCCCTCCCGGCTCTGGTGCAGCTCCGGTCGGATGCCGGCTTTACAGGAAAGCTTTCAGGCGTCCGTGTGGAGGCCCGGGTCAGTCTCTATGTGGAGGGGGAGGAGGCCGCCTCCGACACGGGGGAGGTGCAGTTTACGGACTACGGCCTCTCAGGCATACCGGTCTTCCAGGTGAGCCGCTTTGCAGCCAGAGCCCTGGACCGGAAAAAGCAAGTGTACGCCCGGCTTGATTTCCTGCCGGACATGAGCCGGGAGGAGGTCCGCCGGCTCCTGGAGGAGCGCTGGCCCGTCTTTGCGGACAACACGGCGGAGGAGTTCCTCCACGGGCTGTTCCACAGGAAGCTGGCCCCTGTGCTGCTGAGCGGGAGCCGCATCCGCTGGAAGGAGAAGATGAGGGATGTGGACGGGGATGCCCTGTCCAGGCTTGCAGGCGTATGCAAGAGCCTGCGGATGGACATCACAGACACCAACTCCTTTGATCAGGCACAGGTGTGCGCCGGCGGCGTCCCGCTGGAGGAGGTCTGCGGGGAGACGATGGAGTCCCGCCTGACTCCGGGGCTCTTCCTTGCCGGAGAGCTGCTGGACGTTGACGGCATGTGCGGCGGCTACAACCTGCAGTGGGCCTGGGCCACAGGCTGGCTTTCGGGAAGCAGTGCCGCGGAGGCGGCAGAAAAAAGAGAGGATAAGAGAAGGGACGGGAGACGGCCATGATACGGATCCAACAGATGAAACTGCGCACAGCGCATACCCGGGCAGAGCTTGGGGAAAAGATAAGGAAAATGCTGCGGCTTTCGCCCGGCCAGGAGTTCTCCTACAGGATCGTGAGAAGGTCCCTGGACGCCCGGCGAAAGCCGGAGCTTTTCTATGTGTACACGGTGGATGTTGCCGTAAAGGGCGAAAAGACTCTCCTGAGGCGGAACCGGGACAGGAACATCCAGCAGGCAGGTGAGAGGTCCTACCGCTTTCCGGAGCCGGGAGAGGAGGAGCTGCGCTGCCGCCCGGTGGTGGCCGGCTTTGGCCCTGCGGGCATTTTTGCCGCCTACATGCTGGCCCTCCACGGCTACCGTCCCCTTGTGGTGGAAAGAGGGATGGAGGCGCGGCAGCGGATCAGGGACGTGGAGAAATTCTGGGAGACCGGCGTTCTGGACACGCGCTCCAATGTCCAGTTTGGAGAGGGGGGAGCCGGCACCTTCTCCGACGGGAAGCTGAACACCCTCGTAAAGGATAAATACGGGAGAAACAGGAAGGTGCTGGAGATCCTGCGGGACCACGGTGCCCCGGAGGAGATCGTCTGGGACGCCAGGCCCCATATCGGGACCGACCTTCTGGTGCGGGTGGTGAGCCGGATGCGGGAGGATATCATCAGGCTGGGCGGACAGGTCTGTTTCCACACCCAGCTGGTGTCCCTTGAGCCGGTCCCGGGGAAGGAGGGGATCCTGTCCCTGGGGCTCAGGGATACTCTGTCCGGGGAGACGAAGAGTGAGATGACCCAGGCCCTCATCCTGGCTGTGGGGCACAGCGCCCGGGACACCTTTGCCATGCTGCGGGAAGCGGGTGTCCCCATGGAGGCAAAAGCCTTTGCGGTGGGCGTACGGGCGGAGCATCCCCAGGCCATGATCGACAGGGATCAGTATGGGATGAGAGAGGGGGCAGAGCGGCCGGAGGGCCTGCCTGCCGCTGCCTACAAGCTGACATGCCAGCTGCCGGATGGGCGTGGGGTCTACACCTTCTGCATGTGTCCCGGAGGCTATGTGGTGAACGCGTCCTCCGAGGAGAGAAGGCTGGCTGTGAACGGCATGAGCTACCACGACCGCGCCGGACAGAACGCAAACAGCGCCGTCATTGTCACTGTGACACCCGAGGATTTCGGCGGGGATGGCCCCCTGGCGGGCGTGGAGTTCCAGAGGAGACTGGAGGAGAGAGCCTGGCAGGCCGGACAGGGGAAAGTGCCCGTCCAGCTCTACGGGGATTTCTGCAGGGGAAAGGTGTCAGACCACACAGGAGAGGTACAGCCCCAGATCAAGGGGGAGTACTGCTTCGGAGATGTGCGGGGCATTTTTCCGGAGGAGATAGGCGACGCCATAGCAAGAGGCATACGGGAGTTCGGGAAAAAACTTCCCGGCTACGACCGGGAGGACGCGGTCCTCTCCGGCGTGGAGAGCCGCACCTCCTCCCCGGTGCGCATCCTTCGGGATGAGACGCTGGAGAGCCGGGTTGCGGGACTCTATCCCTGCGGGGAGGGAGCTGGCTATGCGGGTGGCATTATGTCGGCCGCTATGGACGGCGTGAAGGTGGCTGAGGCAGTCGCCAGAAAATACCGGCCCTTCGACAAAGAGGCGAATGATTAAGAAATTTTTAATGGAATGAGGCTATACACTTTTTTTGAAATATGGTAGAATATATTGAGTTTTTGAAAGAAAACTTAAGAATGATGTGAGGTGGAGTACATATGAGAGGAGCAGGCAGTAAAAATTCCTGGGCCTTATTTCTGCTTATTCTGGCAGGGATCGTCCTAGGAGGTTTTATCGGCATGCTGGCACAGGATACAGGGGCTTTGAGCTGGCTGAATTACGGGCAGACCTTCGGACTGGACGAACCGGTTGTCCTGGATCTGGGCATACTTGTCCTTACCTTCGGTCTGTCTGTCAGGATCACGATAGCCAGTATTATCGGAATGGTTCTGGCGATCATAATCTATCGCTTCCTGTAACATGGGCTCTTTGGGAGTGTTATAGGTGTCTGCAAAAGATGACTCAGAAAAGTACGAATACAATGAAAAGTCTCCTGGAGTCTGAGCGCCCCTATGAAAAATGTGAGCGCCTGGGAGAGAAAAACCTAAGCGACGCGGAGCTGCTGGCAGTCCTTCTTAGGACCGGCACAAAGGGAGAGAATGTCCTGGAACTGTGCCGCCGCATCCTGGCGGCAGGAGGCGGCAGCCTCGACGCACTGCACGGATTTACGCGGGAAAGATTTCAGAAGATAAGAGGAGTGGGCCGGGTGAAATCCATCCAGCTCATCTGTCTTGTGGAGCTGTCCAGGAGACTGGCCAAGGAGACGGCAGGCAGGGGGCTGAATTTCTCATCCCCCGCGTCAGTGGCCAGGTATTATATGGAGGACATGCGTCATCTCGGCCAGGAGCATATGAAGCTCCTGATGCTGAACACAAAATCCGCGCTGCTGGGGGAGAGGGATGTCTACAAGGGCACGGTCAACGCCTCCCTGGTCAACCCAAGAGAAATTTTTGTGGAGGCGCTCCGGACAGAGGCAGTGTCCATCATCCTCCTGCACAACCACCCCAGCGGAGACCCGGCGCCCAGCAGGGCGGATGTCGCCACTACGGAGCGCATCCGGCAGGCGGGAGAATTGATCGGGATAGAATTGTTAGATCATATCATTATTGGGAATAATTGTTATATCAGTTTCCGGGAAGAGGGGCTGCTATACACGAAAGGATAAGGTCAAATGGCACGAAATATATACGGGCTTGATCTCGGCTCCTATGAGATCAAAGTATATGATAAAAAGAAGGATACCATCTGGAAGGAGAAGGATGTCATTGCCATAGCGAACAAAAAAGAGGTGTTTGCCGTGGGCGACGAGGCTTTTGAGATGTACGAGAAGGCACCGGCCAACATCCAGGTGGTGTTTCCCATGAAGCACGGGGTCATCTCCAGGTTTGACCACATGCAGTATCTGCTGCAGGGGCTTCTCAAGAAGGACAGGGGCTTCGCCAGAGGAGCGGAGTATGTGATCGCTGTCCCCACAGACGTGACGGAGGTGGAGAAAAAAGCCTTTTTTGACCTGGTGATCCACTCCACTGCCAGAGCGCGCGAGGTCAACATCGTGGAGAGGGGGATTGCCGACGCGGTGGGGCTGAACCTGGATGTGCAGAATACAAAGGGACTCTTCATCGTCAACCTGGGAGGAGAGACCACGGAGCTGTCCGTGCTGGCAGGGGGAGGCATCGTGCTGAACCGTCTCCTCAAGGTGGGAGGCATTACCCTGGACCACGCGGTGGCCCAGCTTGTCCGCTATAATCATGACTTCCTGATCGGCAGGGTCACGGCGGAGATGCTCCGCAAGAGGTTTGGCGTCTTCAGCGATGACAATACAGCCTCCATGACTGTGGCGGGCCGGGATCTTATCACCGGGGTGCCGCAGCAGCGGGAGATATCTATCAGCCTGGTGCGGGCCGCTGTGAAGGAGCCCCTCGAGGAGTGTGTCCGGGGCATCGAGTCACTCCTTGACAGGACCCCGCCGGAGGTGCGCAAGGCCATCTACAAGAACGGTATCTTTCTCACCGGCGGCCTGGCCAATCTGCCGGGCCTGGAGGTCTATATGGAGGAGATGACAGGCATCCGGGTGCGGACAGCCATTGACCCGGATATCTGTGCCGTGACGGGGCTGAAGCAGATCATTCAGTCCAGGGAACTGAAAAAACTGGCATATTCCATGCTGGATGAAAATTATAGGTGGATGAGATAGCATGAAGATCAAAAATCAAAATACCCTTCCAAGTAAATATGTGCTCCTGATACTGGTGGTCGTGTGCGGCATCCTCCTGGGTGCGGAGCGCTTCATGGACGGGGGCGGCCCCTTGAGCTGGATCGCGAACTACACTATCGTACCCATGCAGCGGGGCATCAGCTATGTGGGGACGTGGATGAGCGACCTGACAGATAATTTCGCAACCCTCAGCGACCTGAGAAAGGAGAACGAGCAGCTCCAGGAGCGAGTGGACCAGCTCACCATAGACAATACAAGGCTGAGCCAGGAGCAGTACGAGCTGGAACGGCTCCAGGAGCTCTACAAGCTGGACCAGAATTACGGCGACTACGAGAAGGTGGGCGCCCATGTGATTGCGAACAACGGGACCAACTGGTTCAGTTCCTTCACCATAGATAAAGGCAGTGAGGACGGGATACGCAAGGATATGAACGTCCTGGCCGGGAGCGGCCTGGCCGGTATCGTGACGGAGGTGGGGCCCAACTATGCCCAGGTCCGCGCGGTCATAGACGATGAGAGCAATATCAGCGGCATGGTGCTGTCCACCTCGGACCTGTGTGTTGTGAGGGGAGACCTTACATTGATGGAGGACGGGCGGATCCGTTTTGAAAATCTGCCAAACAACGACAATGAGATACAGGTGGGAGAGCAGGTGGTGACTTCCCATATCAGCTCCACCTATCTCCAGGGACTGTTTATCGGATATATATCGGAGATCAATGTGGACTCAAACAATCTGACCCGCTCGGGCTATATCACCCCTGCCGTGGATTTCAGCAATCTGCAGGAGGTGCTTGTCATCACCACCACAAAGGCGGAGCTGACGGAGGCGGACGGGTCGGAGGACGGAGGAGAGTAGCCTATGAAGAGAAAGATCATCACGGCCTGCTTTATCATCGTGTGTTTCCTCCTGCAGTCCACCGTTTTTTCCAAGCTTCAGTTTGCCTCCGTGAGGCCCAACCTGATGATCGTCCTGACCTCGGCCTTCGGGTTTATGAGGGGGAGGAAGACAGGGATGGCGGTAGGGTTTTCCTGCGGCCTTCTGATGGATGTATGCTGGGGCAGCGTGCTGGGATTCTACACACTGATATTAACCGTGATCGGGTATCTCAACGGCAGCTTTAAGAGACTCTTTTTCGATGAGGATATCAAGCTCCCGCTTGGACTGATCGCCGGGAGCGAGCTGGCCTACGGCCTGACCGTCTATGTCTGCCTGTTTATGATGCGGGGGGATTTCCATTTCGGATATTACCTGACACATGTGATCATGCCGGAGCTGGTCTACACCATCCTGGTGACGATCGTCCTGTATCAGGTCATACTACACGTGAACCGTAAACTAGAGGCCGAAGAACAAAGGAGTGCAAGCAGGTTTGTTTAGTATTTGGGAACGCATAAAATCAGGAATTTACGAACTGTTCCAGAGACGGGCAGTTGTGTCCATCATCATCTTCTGTGTCATGTTTTCCATTCTGGTGGGACGGCTTTTCCAGCTCCAGATTGTGAATGGACAGTCCTATCTTGAGGATTATACTATCCAGATACAGAAGACCAGGACCATACAGGGGACCAGGGGAAACATCTACGACAGAAACGGGAATCTCCTGGCCTACAATGAGCTGGCCTACTCGGTCACCATAGAGGACAACGGCGTGTACAACACCACGGCCGAGAAGAACGAGGCTCTCAACGAGGAGATCACCAGGATCATAGAGATTGTGGAGGGAAACGGGGACTCGGTCATCAGCGATTTCAGTATCGTGCTGGACGCAAACAATGAGTATCAGTTCTCCATGACCGATGAGACACAGCGGCTCCGGTTTGTGGCGGATGTATTCGGTGAGAGCTATATCGACAGTCTGGACGACGAGCAGAGGAACATGTCTGCCGCCGAGATCATCGATTATCTCTGCACCGATGAGACCTATGGCTACGGCATCGACCAGGATGCGCTGGACAGGTCCCAGGTCCTCAAGATGGTGAATATCCGCTACGCCATCGGCCTCAACAGCTTCCAGAAATATATCCCCACTACCGTGGCGGAGGATGTGAGCGACGAGACGGTGGCGGAGATCATGGAGCACCTGAACGAGCTCCAGGGCGTGGATATCGCGGAGGAGTCACTGCGGCGGTATACAGACAGCAAATACTTTGCCAATCTGATCGGATACACGGGCCAGATATCCCAGGAGGAGTACAATGCCCTCGGCGAGGAGGAAAAGGAGCAGTACGACCTGACAGACACGGTGGGTAAATCCGGTCTGGAGCAGGTGCTGGACAGCACGCTCCAGGGGGACAAGGGTGAAGTGAAGCTCTACGTGAACAGCGTGGGCCGGGTCATCGACACGGTCGGGGAGACGGAGCCAAAGGCGGGGAATGACGTGTACCTGACCATTGACGCGAACCTCCAGAAGGCGGCCTACGACATCCTGGAGCAGGAGCTGGCAGGCATCCTCCTGTCCCGGATGCAGGACATCCTTGATTACGACAGGACCCAGTCGGAGGACGCGGCGGATGTCATCGTGGCAAGCGGCGACGCCTACAATGCTTTTATAGACAATGATATCGTGGATATGAGCCACTTTTCAGCGGAGGGAGCCGGGGCTGCCGAGCAGTCCGTGTACGGGAAATTCGCTCCCTACAAGGAGCAGGTGCTCTCCCAGCTTACTTCCATCATGCAGGATGGGAACGCCTCCGCCTACAGGGATATGTCCAGGGAGTGGCAGGCCTACCTGTCCCATGTGGTGAACGAGGTGCTGACCGGGGAGAATGGTGTCATCATGAGCGATGCCATTGACACGGATGACGAGACCTATCAGCAGTGGAGGAATGAGGAGACCATCAACATTTACACCTACCTCAATTACGCCATCTCCCAGAACTGGGTGGATGCCTCCAAGCTGCAGGCCTATCTCTCCTCGGAGGGGAACTACTCGGACTCCTCGGAGGTGTACAGCGCCATGATATCCTATGTGACGGACAGGCTCAGCAGCAGTACGGATTTTGACAAGCTCATATACCAGTATATGATAAAAGCCGGGACTGTGACAGGGCGGGAGCTGTGCATGATCCTGTACGAGCAGGGCGTGCTCCCCATGGACGAGACCCAGTACAACAATCTGGCGTCAGGTGCCACCGGGGCTTACGATTTCCTGCGCAGCAAGATACAGTCCCTGGAGATCACGCCGGGACAGCTGGGCCTGGAGCCCTGCAGAGGCTCTGTGGTCATCACGGACACGGACAGCGGGGATGTGCTGGCCTGCGTCTCCTACCCGGGATACGACAACAACCGGCTGGCCAACACCATGGACAGCGAATACTATAATGAGCTGAACACCAGTACCTCTCAGCCCTTCTACAACAGCGCGACACAGGAGACGACGGCTCCCGGTTCCACCTACAAGCCACTTGTGGCGGTGGCGGGCCTGACAGAGGGGGCCATCGACACGAGTACGACCGTGTACTGTGACGGTAATTTTGATGTGATCAGCCCGGAGGTACACTGCTGGGTATACCCGGCAGGGCATGGCACGATGAATGTGGTCAGCGGCATCACCAACTCCTGTAACGAGTTCTTCAATAATATCGGGTACCAGCTTGGCATGCAGACTGACGGGACCTACTCCAGCGAGTACGGTCTGGAGAGGCTTGCGAAGTACGCGGAGCTGTTTGGCCTTAACGAGACCAGCGGCCTGGAGATACCGGAGATGGACCCGAAGGTTTCCGACGAGGACTCCGTCCGCTCCGCTATGGGACAGGGTACCAACAACTACACCACCAGCCAGCTGGCCCGCTACATCACGGCCGTGGCCAACAAGGGCACGCTCTATGAGCTGACCCTCCTGGACCGGGTGGAGAATGTGGACGGCGAGGTGGTGGAAGAGTTCCAGAACGGGGAGGCAAGGACCATCGAGGGCGTATCCTCCTCTACCTGGGATGCAGTCCACGCCGGCATGGAGGGCGTGGTCCAGAACAGCTCTGTGTTCACAGCCATCAATGCAAGCTCGATGAGCGTGTCCGGAAAGACCGGTACCGCCCAGCAGAGCACGACCCATGCGGACCATGGACTGTTTGTGGGCTTTGCCCCCAGCGATAACCCGGAGATAGCCATGGCCATCCGTATCGCCAACGGCTACAGCTCCACCTACGCTTCGGAGGTGGGCAGCAATATATTCCAGTACTACTATCAGATAACAGACTCCGCGCAGCTCATCACAGGTCAGGCTGCCGAGATCACAGTCAATACTTCAGGAGACTAAACAAACAGGGCTGGGAGATGATAGCATATTTTGAAAGACCATGTCATGATCAAGGGCAGCAAATACGGTCTGGCGGTCTATCTGGACGATAGAGTGCCCTTTGAGGAGCTGCTGGAGGAGACCGGGAACAAATTCCGGGCGGCCGCCCGCTTCTTTGCGGGAGGCGAGATGGCGGTCAGCCTTGAGAACCGTATTCTGACAAAGGAGCAGGAGCGCAGGATGGTCGAGGTGATTTCCGGCTCCGCAGGGATACAGATCCTGTGTATACTGGATCACGATGAGAAGAACGAAAAAATATACAGAAGCGCCGTAGAACAGACGCAGGCCGAAATGCCCGGGCAGGACGGCCGTTTCTACAGGGGGACACTGAAGAGGAATCAGGTGCTGGAGTCAGAGACCAGCATCGTGATCGTGGGAGATGTGGAGGAGGGGGCCACCGTTGTTTCCAAGGGGAGCATCGTGGTGGTCGGCGGCCTGTATGGCAGCGCCCAGGCCGGCGCTGCCGGCAGGACAGACGTCTTTGTGGCTGCCCTTTCCATGGAACCGCAAAAGCTCCGCATAGGCGGCAGAAATGTGAAACCAGTGATAGGAGGAAGTTATTCATGGGCGAAGTTATAGTGATCACATCTGGAAAAGGCGGTGTGGGGAAGACGACCACCACCGCAAATATCGGGGCAGGTCTTTCAATGCTGGATAAGAAGGTCATCATCATCGACACGGATCTGGGGCTGCGGAACCTGGATGTTGTCATGGGACTGGAAAATTTTATCGTGTACAACCTTGTGGATGTCATAGAGGGAAAGTGCAGGCTGAAGCAGGCGCTCATCCGGGACAAGCGGTATGAAAATCTGTACCTGCTCCCGTCTGCCCAGACGAAGGACAAGACGGCTGTGTCACCGGGGCAGATGAAAAAGCTCACCTCGGAGCTGAAGGAGACATACGACTACATCCTTCTGGACTGCCCGGCAGGGATCGAGCAGGGATTCCAGAATGCCATAGCGGGCGCGGACAGGGCCGTGGTGGTGACCACGCCGGAGGTGTCGGCCATCAGGGATGCGGACCGCATCGTGGGACTGCTGGAGGCGGAGAAGATAGGGAAGATAGAACTCATCATCAACCGCATCCGTATGGATATGGTGAAGAGAGGAGATATGATGTCCGTGGACGATGTGACAGAGATCCTCTCTGTGCCGCTGATAGGTGCCATTCCGGACGATGAGCAGGTGGTCATCGGGACCAACCAGGGAGAGCCCGTCATATCCATGGAGTCGAGAGCGGGGGAGGCCTACCGGAATATATGCAGGCGTATCACAGGGGAGGAGGTCCCCTTTCTCGACCTGGAGGCCGGAAGCGGGCTATGGTCCAGACTGACGCATATCTTTCATAAAAATTAAGGAGGCATCGGGAGTATGGGAAGACGTTCTTCTGTGCGGATCGCAAAGGACAGGCTCAAGGTCCTGGTGGTGTCAGACCGCATGAAATGCAAGCCGGAGGCGTGCGAGAGGATCACGCGCGAGCTCTTCCAGGTTCTTTCCAAATATATTGAGATCACACCCGAGGAATTTGACGTCTCCTACAGCAGGACGCACGTACATATCAGACTTACAGGAGAAGAGCAGTGAAATTTTTAAAAATAACAAAACCTTACCGACTGAAAGATTATAAATTTACCCTTGTCATACTCGTGCTGGCTATTTCCTTCCTGGGAGTCCTCGTCATCGGCAGCGCCAACGAGGCCTACCAGGGCCGCCAGCTCATAGGACTTGCAGGGTCCGTGGTCCTTATGATCATCGCCTCCCTGATCGATTATGTGTGGATCGCCAATTTTTACTGGATATTCTACATCCTGTCCGTGGGGATGCTGGGCCTGGTGCTGATACCCGGCGTGGGAGAGGTGGTGAACGGCGCGAGACGGTGGATCAACCTCGGCTTTACCAATTTTCAGCCCTCGGAGCTTGCGAAGATATTCCTCATAATCTTTTTTGCCAGGTTCATCATGAAGCACGAGGAGGACTTAAGCAGCAGACGGACCATCCTGAAGGCAGTGATCCTCATCCTCATCCCTCTTGTCCTCATCTACGAGGAGCCGAACCTGTCCACCACCATCTGTACGGCGGCCCTCTTCTGCATGCTCATGTATGTGGGCGGCCTGTCCTACAAGTTTATCGGCATGGTGCTCCTTGTCACCGTGCCTGTGGCCATCATCCTGCTGAGCATAGTGGTGCAGCCGGATCAGCAGATACTGGACGAGTACCAGCAGAGGCGTATCCTGGCATGGCTGAATCCGGAGGAGTACTCCAGCGACGAGGCCTACCAGCAGAACAACTCGGTCATCGCCATCGGATCGGGGCAGCTCACGGGAAAGGGACTCAACAACAATTCCACTACATCGGTGAAGAACGGAAACTTTATCCTGGAGCCCCAGACGGACTTTATCTTCGCCATCGTGGGGGAGGAATTAGGCTTTGTGGGATGCTGTATTTTTATTGCATTGCTCCTGCTTATAGTGATACAATGTATACTGATAGGGATACGGGCGCAGGATACAACGGGGAAGATCATATGCTGCGGGGTCGGCTCCCTCATAGGGATACAGACCTTCATCAATATAGGGGTTGCCACCCAGATCATCCCAAACACAGGCATACCGCTGCCTTTTGTCAGCTACGGCCTTACGTCTCTCGGGAGCATGTACCTTGGCATAGGACTGGTGCTCAACGTGGGACTGCAGCCGAAGAAATATCAGGATAAACTAACTACACTTTAATGAGGAGGATGCATTGTATGAATATCGGTCTGATCGCACACGACTCCAAAAAGACGCTGATGCAGAATTTCTGCATCGCCTACCGGGGGATACTGAGCAAGCACAATCTGTTTGCCACCGGGACCACCGGGCGTCTCATCGAGGAGGTGACCAACCTTTCGGTCCATAAATACCTGGCGGGACCACTGGGCGGGAAACAGCAGCTAGGAGCGCAGATCGCCCAAAACGACATAGACGCTCTTATCTTTCTTCGGGACCCACAGAGTCCCAAGCCTCACGAGCCCGAGGTGAACGACGTGATACGTTTGTGCGATATGCACAATATCCCCATGGCGACGAATCTCGCCACGGCTGAGATCATTGTTCTTGCGATTGACAGAGGAGATTTGGATTGGCGTGAAATGTACAGGTAAGAAACTCATACTGGCAGGGAGCCTTTCTGCCTTCCTGCTGGGACTGACAGGCTGCGGGGCGGACGACGCGGTGCTGACCTATGAGAAGGAAAACTACAACAAAAGTTTATATGAGGCGGAGCTCTTTGCGGAGGACTTGTGTGTGACAGGCGGGGACGTGTCCCTGGAGGGCTTTGAGGGGGACAGCTCCCTCCACGCGGCGGGGCTTTTCAATGTCACGGACGGGGAGGTGGTCTACGGGCAGGACCTCTTTACAAGGCTTTATCCGGCCAGCACCACCAAGATACTGACAGCCCTGGTCGCTATAAAAAACAGCAGTCTGGATGATGTCGTCACGGTCAGCAGCGCGGGCGCGGCTTCCAGCTTTTCCTGGGACGCTTCCATCGCCGGCCTTCAGACCGGGGACCAGCTCACCCTGCGGGACCTCCTCTACGGGCTCATGCTCCCCTCCGGCAATGACAGCGCGGTGGCTATCGCGGAGTATGTGGGCGGTACAGAGGAAAATTTTATGGAGATGGTCAATGAGGAGGCCCAGAGCCTGATGGCCACCGGGACTCATTTTGTGACGCCGAACGGCCTCCACGACGAGGATCACTACACCACGGCTTACGATATGTATCTCATCTTTAACGAAGCTGTCAAGTACGATGAATTTGTGGAGATCATCAGCGCTGACTCCTACACGGCGCAGATCACCGGCGCCGACGGAGCAGTCAGGTCTGTCACCTGGGAGCCCACCAGCTTCTACGCGAGAGGGGCGGCTGCTCTACCCACGGGGGCCACAGTCATCGGCGGTAAGACAGGCTACACAGGGGAGGCCGGGAACTGTCTCGTCCTTCTCGATCAGGCGGCCGACGGAGACTACTACATCTCCATTGTCATGGGAGCGGAGGACAAGCCGCTTCTCTACCAGGATATGACAGCCATGATCGACCAGATCCCGTCCCTGGGAAGCGGGGATGACGAATCGGGTGAATAAATAAGAAAGCGCCTGGCGCTTGATAAGGAGGGGCATCCGGTACTGTATACCAGGATACCCCTCTTGTGTATTTTATCGGACACCGTGTTTTCATCAGGTGCTGTCCATGGTTCAGATATCTGCATCGGACGCGTTTCGTATTCTCCCGAAAAAACTGATGGCGTACAGACCGCAGAGTCCTACCAGTGTGTAGATGATCCTCGAAAGCCAGGTCAGGTTGCCAAAGAGAAAGGCCACAAGGTCAAAGCAGAAAATACCTACCAGAAGCCAGTTGACAGCACCGATGATAACGAGTGCCAGTGAAATATTGTCAAGCCATTTCATGAAAGTCCCTCCTTTATTCATCAGATGATGCTAGTATACCCTGAAAGGTTTTTTGCAATTCATGACAGAAAAAAAATCATACTTTCCCTATTCGGAATATCTGAAAAAAATATACGGAGAAAAAGTTTACAAACTGCCGGTCAATCTTCCGGTCACCTGTCCGAACCGGGCCGGCGGAGCAGGGGGATGCACCTTCTGCGCGGCGGCCGGCACAGGATTTGAGGCCCTCCCTCCGGAGCTGCCGGTGAGGGAGCAGCTCCGGAGGACAAGGGAGAAGGTTGAAAGGAAATACAAAGCCCGCAAATTTATCGCCTACTTTCAGAATTATACCAACACGTTCCTCCCGCTGGAGGATTTCACTGCCTATGTGGAGGAGGCCGCGTGCGAGAGAGATATTGTGGAGATCGATATCTCCACCAGGCCGGACTGCGTCTCCCGGGAGTATCTCGAGGTGCTCCGGAGCCTTCGCGGAAGGAGGGGGACAGACATCTGTGTGGAACTGGGGCTCCAGACAGTCAACTACCACACGCTGAAGAAGATGAACCGGGGGCACACTCTCGCGGAGTTCATAGACGCGGTCATGCAGATACGGGCCTATGGCTTCCGGATATGCGCCCATGTCATATTGAATTATCCGGGAGACGGGATGGAGGACGCGGTGGAGACGGCCAAGGTGCTGTCGGCCCTGGGCGTGGACACGGTCAAGATACATTCCCTCTATATCGCCAAAAACACAGTGTTGTGTGAAGCCTACGAAAATGGTACAATATCCTTATGTTCAAAAGAGGAGTATATAGACCGGCTCATCGCTTTTCTGTCTTACTTGAGCCCGGATATTGCCGTGGAGCGGCTTTTTAGCCGTATCCCGGAGGAGGACGCGGTCTTCTGCAACTGGGGGACCAGCTGGTGGAAGCTGCGGGACGAGGCAGAGCGGAGGATGAGGGAAAGGGACGCCTGGCAGGGGAAATATTTTCACTATCTTGGCGGAGCAGCATTAAGGAAATGACACAGGAGGCATCATTTTGTCTGGAAAAGCACAGGGAAATATTCAGGTTTACCGGAAAAAATGGAATTTTAATATAGGGATCGTGATCTTTGGAGTTATCCTCATCTATCTTGTCGTGACAGTCCTCACCTACGCCACGGCGAAGCATGTCACTGCCTACGAGGTCCGGGAGGGCTCTATTTTCAGGGATACAGCCTACACAGGGCTCGTCCTGCGCCAGGAGACAGTGGTGAACGCAGAGGCGGACGGCTACATCAACTATTTTGTCCCGGAGGGGAGCAAGGTGGGAAGGAAGACAAATGTGTACAGTATCTCTTCGGAGAAGCTGGATTTCTCATCCTCCGGACAGGAGGATGCGGAGCAGGAGCAGTCCGTCTCCTCGGAGGAACAGCAGATGATCCTCCAGCAGACACAGAGCTTCAGCGACAGCTTCCAGGACAGCCGCTTTGAGGAGGTCTATACTTTCAAGGACTCTGTGGAGAATATCCTCTCCAGCAGCTCCTCACAGAGCAGGCAGTCCCAGCTTGCGGCCCTGATCCAGAGCGGCGCGGAGGGTGTCACCGCCTACCCGGCGGCTGACGATGGCGTCATCGTCTACTCTGTGGACGGATACGAGGGGCTCACGGCGGACCAGGTGACAGCGGACATGCTGTCCCGGGCGGACTATAAGAGCACGGAGCTGTCGGACAACGCAAAGGTGAAGGCGGGGGATGCGGCCTACAAGCTGGTGACAGATGAGTCCTGGTCCCTTGTCATCGTCCTGGATGCGGATATGGCGCAGGAGCTGGCCGAGACCGCCACGGTGCAGGTCCGCTTTTCCAAAGACGGCGAGACGGCCAGCGGCAGCCTTTCCATCTACAACACAGAGGATGAGGATGTGAACCTGGGCTATATCACTTTCAACGAGTCCATGGTGCGGTATGCGGGAGAGCGGTTCCTGGACATCCAGCTGGTGCTGGAGGATGAGTCAGGCCTCAAGATACCAAAATCCTCCGTGGTGGAGAAGGAGTTTTACACGGTGCCCCAGGACTATATCACCCAGGGCGGCGATTCAAGCCAGAACGGCGTCCTCGTGCAGACGGATGAAAATACCACCACCTTTGAGGCGGCGGAGGTCTATTACCGGGACAATGAGACCGGGCTGGTCTATCTTGACGCGGACGCCTTTAAAGAGGGGACAGTCCTTGTAAAGCCTGATTCCAGCGAGACCTGCACCCTCGGAGAGAAAGGGACACTGCAGGGAGTCTTCAATATAAACAAGGGCTATGCGGAGTTTACCCAGGTGGAAATCCTCTGCGAGAATGAGGAGTATTATATCGTGCAGTCCGGCAACGATTACGGACTTGCAAACTATGACCATATAGCGCTGGACGGCAGCGACATCCATGAAAATGAGATCATATTTTAAAGGGAGTGATGCGGTAATGCTGCGGGAGAATTTCAGACAGGTGGAAGAGAACATCCGGAGAGCATGCGGGAGAGCGGGCAGGGATCCGGGGGATGTGACCCTCATCGCTGTGAGCAAGACCAAGCCTGTGGAGCTGCTGCGGGAGGCTTACGACCTCGGCACGCGGGTCTTCGGGGAGAACAAGGTGCAGGAGATCGTGGAGAAGTACGAGGCCCTGCCAAAGGATATACACTGGCATATGATCGGACATCTCCAGAGGAACAAGGTCAAATATATCATAGACAAGGTGGACCTCATCCACTCGGTGGACTCAGTGCGGCTCGCGGAGACCATAGAGAAGGAGGCAGCCAAGCATGACCTGACAGCCAACATCCTGTTGGAGGTGAACGTGGCCGAGGAGGAGAGCAAATTCGGCCTGAAGGTGGATGAAGTGGAGCAGGTGGTGGATGAGATTGCCAAATTTTCCCACATAAAAGTGTGTGGATTAATGACAATTGCTCCTTTTGTGGAAAATCCGGAAGAAAATCGCCCATATTTTCGCCGTTTGCGCAACTTATCTGTTGACATAGGAGGCAAAAACGTTGATAATGTTACTATGAGTATTCTCTCGATGGGCATGACCAATGATTATGAGGTGGCGGTCGAAGAGGGCGCGACGATGGTACGGGTCGGGACAGGACTGTTCGGTGCGCGCGATTATGCTCTGAGATAAACGTAAGATAGGAGAATTTGAAAAAATGGGAGTATTAGATAAGTTTCTTGACATTATGAAATTGAGCGATGACGATGACGATTACGAGAACGACGATTTCTTTGACGATGACGACTACGAGGAGGATGACTACGACGACAGGGCTTCAAAGAAAAGCGGACTTCTCTCAAGGTTCAATAGAGGAAAAGACAGCAGCCGCGACCGGGATGATTACGATGACTATGATGACGATTATGATGAGAGACCTGCAAGGCAGACGCCCTCCAGAGCTTCCCATCCCGCTCATCAGTCAGGCGGGAGCAGCAAGGTAACGCCTATGCGCCAGCCCTCCTCAAGAAGGCAGGCACCGAATATGGAAGTGTGCGTGATCAAGCCATCTTCTGTGGAGGATGCGAGAGAGATAACAGAGACGCTGCTGAGCGGCCGCACTGTGATACTGAACCTGGAGGGCCTGGACCTGGAGGTGGCCCAGCGGATCATCGACTTTACATCCGGCGCTACCTTTGCTATCAACGGCAATCTGCAGAAGATTTCCAATTACATATTCCTTGTGACGCCGACAAATGTAGATATTTCCGGGGACCTGCAGGACCTTCTGGGCACATCCTTTGACGCGTCATCCATGCGCACGAGATTTTAGAGGACGCCGGACGAGACATGAACAAAGAGGAAATGATGCTTCAGAAGCGTCTCATCGAACTGTCTGATCTTTCATACAGAAGGGATATTGTCACCTTTTCGGATTTTTTGAATTTGAATGAACTGAATATACTGCACACGACCCCCAGAAATCTCTTTCCCGCCAGGTATGAGACCTATGGGGGTTATGAGCCTGCGGAGCGTCAGATGGTTGCATTTCTGCCTGATGCTCTTTATTATGAGTACCGGTATCCCATATCCGTACTCAGGATCAGCCCGGCCAACAGAAAATTTGCCGAGGACCTCTCCCACAGAGACTTCCTGGGTGGGATACTGCACCTGGGGATAGAGAGGAGCTGCCTGGGAGACCTGCTGGTGGAGGACGGCGTCTGCCATGTCTTTGTGACGGACGCCATGGCGGATTTTATCTGCCATGAACTCACCAGGGTACGCCACACAGTGGTGAAGACAGAGAAGATAGATGAGACCGCCTTCTCCTTCACGCCCCGCCTTGAGATGATCAAGGGGACGGTGGCATCAGTGCGGCTGGACACAGTGCTGTCCGTGGCCTTTCCCATGTCCAGGAGCCGGCTCACCGGACTCATCGAGGGCGGCAAGGTGTTTGTCAACGGGAGGCTGACCACCTCCAACGGGTACCGCCTGAAGGAGGAGGACATCATCTCTGTCAGGGGCATGGGAAAGCTGGTGTACCAGGGCATTCTCTCGGAGACAAAGAAGGGCCGCCAGTATATCCAGGTCGGAAAATATATTTAGAAAACAGCGGAGGCATACAGGGGAAATGGCATCTGTGCATAAAAAAACAGCAAAACATTATTTAACTGCCTTTATCGTCATTGCGGCAGGTGTGATACTGGACCAGTGGAGCAAGTATATGGCTGTCCTGCATCTTCAGGGAACGGACGGGGTGGACCTGATACCCGGCGTCTTCCGGCTGACCTATCTGGAGAACCGGGGGGCGGCCTTCGGTGTGCTGCAGGGCCAGCAGTGGTTCTTCTACATTATCACGGCAGTCATACTTGTGGCGGTACTCCTTGTCTACAGGCGCATGCCCGCCGGGAGGAAATTCCTTCCCCTGCGTGTCTGTGCGGTACTCATCGTCTCCGGGGCGCTGGGCAATCTCATCGACCGGGTAGGACAGGGATATGTAGTGGATTTCTTTTACTTTGAGCTCATCGATTTCCCTGTCTTCAACGTGGCGGATATATTCGTGACCGTGTCCGCCGTACTTCTGGCAGTGCTCCTGCTGCTGTACTATAAGGAGGAGGACCTTGAATACATTTTTCACAGTCGAAAATGACGAGGGCGAGAGGATAGACAGATATCTCTCTTCGGAGATGCCGGAACTGTCCCGCTCACATATCCAGAAGCTGATCAAAGACAATCTCATAGAAGTCAACGGAAAGCCTGTAAAAGCAAATTACAGGCTTTGTTTTGATGACAGCATAAAAGTGACCGTACCCGAGGTAAAAGATCCGGAAATCGCCGCTGAGGACCTTCCTCTGGATGTTCTATATGAGGATGAGGATATCATCATCGTGAACAAGCCAAAGGGCATGGTGGTCCACCCGGCCCCGGGGCACTACAGCGGCACTCTCGTCAACGCCCTCATGTTCCACTGTGGCGACAATCTGTCCGGCATCAACGGCGTCATCCGGCCAGGCATCGTCCACCGCATAGACATGGACACCACCGGCTCCCTTGTGGTGTGCAAGAACGACAGCGCCCACCAGAGCCTGTCTGAGCAGCTGAAGGACCACTCCATCCGACGGATCTACGCGGCCATTGTCCACGGCAATATAAAGCAGGACGAGGGAACTGTGGACGCCCCCATCGGCAGGCATCCCACGGACCGGAAAAAGATGAGCACAAGGGCGAAGAACGGGCGCAGGGCTGTGACCCACTACAAAGTCCTGGAGCGGTTCGGGGACTACACCTACATCCAGTGTGAGCTGGAGACGGGGCGGACTCACCAGATACGCGTCCACATGGCTTCCATCGGCCATCCCCTGCTTGGCGATACGGTATACGGCCCTGCGAAATGCCCCTTCAAGGATCTCCAGGGGCAGACGCTCCACGCCAGGATTCTTGGCATCACCCATCCCAGGACGGGAGGATACCTGGAGGTGGAGGCGCCTCTGCCTGAATATTTTGTGCAATTATTAGTGAGACTTGGAAAAAATAGACAATAATTTTCATAAAATTCTATACATTTCCACCAAATTGTTGTATAATGCTTAATAAATAAAAGAGCATCCATACATTAGTACTTATCTCAAAGTATGTACTGACAGGATCAACAAGAAGGAGCGTGGGGTAGTATGGAAAAGACAAATACAATTATTACCATAGGAAGAGAATTTGGAAGCGCGGGTCGTGAGATCGGATATAAGATTGCCGATGACTTCGGTATCAAGCTGTACGACAAGGAGATGCTGAACCGGGCGGCTAAGGAGAGCGGCATCTGCGAGGAGCTGTTCGAGGCCCACGATGAGAAGCCCACCAACAGTTTTCTGTATTCTCTTGTCATGGACACATATTCCCTTGGATACTCTTCAGGGAGCTATACAGATATGCCGATCAACCACAAGGTCTTTCTGGCCCAGTTTGACGCCATCAAGAAGATCGCCAGCGAGGGGCCCTGCATCCTGGTCGGACGCTGCGCGGACTATGCACTTGAGGAGTTTGACAATGTGCTGACCGTCTTTATACACGCGAAGATGGAGGCAAGGATACGCAGGATCGCCAGGATCTACAACCTGACGGACGCCAAGGCAAAAGAGATGATACAGAAGACAGACAAGCAGCGCTCCAGCTACTACAACTACTATACAAACAAAAAGTGGTCAGACGCAGAGAGCTACGATATCTGCCTGGACAGCTCCGTGCTGGGCATTGAGGGCACGGCGGAGGCCATCAAGCAGCTTGTGGCTATCAAGGAGAGCGACCGGGAGAAGAAGCTGTAGGAGAGAAAGCCAGGAAACCGGATGCTGATATTCCAAAATAAAAATCTAAAGATAAAATTTAAAGAAAAAACTCTATGTGGAGGGTTTCCCTTCCCCATAGAGTTTTTCTTTTCTCTGTATGCAGTTATGGGACTACCGCGTATGGATGATACGCTCCGGCCAGCCTTTGATATTCCCATTCAGGATGGCGGTGAACATCCTCTGCTTTGCGCCGGGGTGCTCCTGGTTCAGCTGGCGCACCAGCTCTTTGGCGTACTGGCGCTTCGTGTAGCCGTCGATGGGACAGCGGCTCTTCACCACAGGAAGATCATACTTGTTCTTAAAGCCGATCACATCCGCCTCGTCCACGAACATGATGGGGCGGATCACGGTCAGGTCCATCTGGTCCAGGTAAGTGCGGGGTGAGAAGGAGTAGAAACGCCCCTCAAAGATGAGGGAGAGGAGCATGGTCTCAATGATGTCATCCCGGTGGTGGGCGTAGGCAACCTTGTTGCAGCCCATCTCCTTTACGGCCTGGTTGAGGGCCCCCTTTCGCATCTTGGCGCAGAGGGAACAGGGATTGCTCTCCCTGCGCTCCTCAAAGAGGATGTGAGCGATGTCTGTCTTTACAATGCGGTAGGGGACATCCAGCTCCTGGCAGAGCTCCTTTACCGGGGTGAAATCGCTTTTTTCATAGCCCAGGTCCACGGTGACGGCGCTGAGCTCAAAATGAGCGGGGTAAAACCGCCGGAGGCCGTGGAGGGCGTAGAGGAGGGTGAGGCTGTCCTTCCCGCCGGATATGCCCACAGCAATGTGGTCCCCCTCGTCGATCATCTGGTATTCGTCTACTGCCTTTCTCGTGTAGCTCAAAAGCTGCTGTAATTTCATAATGGTAAGTAATTCCTTTCTCTTGTCTTGCGAAATCCGCCGGATAGTCCGTATGTTGCCGGACAATCCGGGGTGGATTTCCATAAAAATTTTATGGGGATTAAAACCTATTTTTCCCGGAGGCGGACAGCGGAGGCTGCCTGGCGGCGTCTGTTCTCGTCGATGGCCGCGTAGTGCTTCTTGGTGGTGTTCACGTCCTTGTGTCCCAGTACGTCGGCCACAAGATAGATGTCGCCGGTCTCCTTGTAGAGGGATGTGCCGTAGGTGCTTCGCAGCTTGTGGGGCGTGATCTTTTTGTTCGGCGTCACCTGGCGGGCGTATTTCTTCACCATGTTCTCCACGGCCTGGACACCCATGCGCCGCCTTTGGGTGGAGAGGAAGAGGGCGTTCTCGTGGCCGGGGAGGGGAGTGGCGGCATTGCGGCTTCCCTCCATGTAGGTCCTCAGCGCCGTTTCCACCTCAGGGCCAAAGTAGACGACCATCTGGTTGCCACCCTTTCTGGTAATGGTGATGCCATTGTTCTTAAAGTCCACGTCCTGCAGGTCCAGGCCCACGCACTCAGAGACACGTATACCGGTCCCGAGAAGAAGGGTCAGGATAGCCAGATCCCTTTCTTTTGTCTTTTCATAGTATACCTTTGCCTGTCCGGTCAGCCGGTCTCCGCATGACTCGACATGATCGAGCAGGAGGGCAACCTCGTCCGGGTCAAGGCGGATGATCGCCTTTTCATGCTGCTTTGGCATTTCCACAAGGAGCGTCGGATTGCTGCTGATATACTGGTGCTTGTGATAATAGGCGTAAAAGCTCCGCAGGGCGGACATTTTCCTGGCAAGGCCCTTTTCCCCGTTGGTCATCAGTTCGTCGTCGTCGCGGCGGTATACCTTCAGATATTCCATGTATTCCTCAATATCCACCGGCTCCAGGTTTTCCAGGTCAGAGACCTTGAACTGGTCCATTGTGTAATTCTTATAGACCGGATTGTTCTCCATCAGAAAATGAAAAAAGACGCGGATGTCATACGCATAGTTCATCCGTGTGCGGATGGATGCGTGAGGCTCGATGGCCCGGAAGAAATCCTTCGCAAATGGAGGCAGGGTTTTCAGTATTTCCCTGAGACGCAGCGTGTAGTCAATGACTGTCTGCTCGTGATAAGTCTTTGTATCTGACATGATAGAAAAACCCCCTTTTACCTGTTTATTTATAAACCCACACAGAAAGTATACGGCATTCCGGCATATTTGTCCATATCTTTTGGAAAAATCGGTATTTTACGTATAGATATATTCTGGTATGTATTTCGTATATATCGATCACATCGCCTGTGACTGACCATATATAAAAAAATAGACGGTATCCATCCGCTTCTTCCGACATGAAAGGAAGCGCCTTTGAGATACCGTCCCTGGGTGAGTGTATAATTATATATAAAGCTTTAGAAAGCCTATATATCGCTATATTTTATATATCTATATATCATATGACCATATATCAACAGAATGTATTACGGATATATATTATTTCCTTTTATTTCCGGGATACTATAGTTTATCTGTACACATTGTCACAGTACACAATGGTGAGGTGATGTCCGTCATGGATAAGGTCCCCCTTAAGCCCATTGATGTCCTTCAGTTCCTGCACATACTCCGGTATGGAAAGGCCGCACGCATCGGCGTATGTCTCGGCAATATCCCACAGTGTGTCGCCGGACTTGAGCTCAATGCTCTTGTAGTATCTATCTGTATGTTCTGCTTCAGAGCTGTCCTGCGCCTGTACAAACCGCATGCCTCTGACTGCGAATATGCTGCAGAGGACTGCGAGAAGGATGGCCGCTGTGACCAGAATAAACTTTTCCCTGTATACTACTCTTCTTCTCTTGCTTGCTGCATGTAATCTGTGTGCGTTCATCTCATATTCCCCTCTTCTTATTAATTAAATATTATACAATCCTCTTTGCTGTGTTCTGTACAGACAATGCGCACCTGTCCTTATCGAACGAACGTTCTTTCTATGCTTCTGATTATAGTATGCGAACATTTGTTTGTCAATAGTTCCAGGCAAAAAAATCGAACATATTTTCTAAACATTTGTTTGCCTTTTGCGGGGGCATATGTTAGAATGTTATTAGTTAATTTTTGATTGTACATATTACAAGGGGGAAAGCTACATGTCGCAGGGAAAGATCAGCCCAAAGCAGAAAGAGATTTTAGAATTTATCAAGGATCAGATCCTGAAGCGGGGATTTCCGCCCTCAGTCCGGGACATATGCGAGGCGGTCCATCTGAAGTCCACCTCCTCCGTACACGCCCACCTGGAGACTCTGGAGAAGAACGGGTATATCAGAAGAGATCCCACCAAGCCGAGGGCCATTGAGATTTTGGACGACACCTTCAATCTCACCAGGCGTGAGGTGACCAATGTGCCCCTTCTGGGACGCGTGGCGGCCGGCGAGCCTATCCTGGCCCAGGAGAACATTGAGAACTACTTCCCCATTCCGGTGGAGATGCTTCCAAACAATCATACGTTCATGCTGACTGTCAAAGGAGAAAGCATGATCAACGCGGGAATTCTCGACGGCGACTATGTGCTGGTCGAGGAGTGCCACACGGCGTCCAACGGGGATATGGTCGTCGCTCTGATCGAGGATGGGGCGACAGTCAAGACGTTCTACAGGGAGGAAGGCGTCATCCGCCTGCAGCCGGAGAACGATTTCATGGATCCCATTATCGTGACGGACGTTCAAATTCTCGGAAAGGTAATCGGTGTGTTCCGGTTTTTCGGATAGCTTTTATTTCTCATAAATCGGGGAGCGAGGCCAGTTACAAAAGGCCTCGCTCCCCGATTTTATCTTTCTGCGCTTTTCATTTGTACGGTTTAGCTGTATCCAAGTTCTCCCGCCCACTGCCGGATGGCTTCCTCAGAGGACGGTGCATCCTCCTCGTAGCAGTCGAAAATATTTTCAGAGATATCTGCTTCCGGGGCTGCCTCAGTTATGATATCCACACTGTCCGCCAGGCCCCCGGTGCCGTGGGAACAGAACAGGTAGACCTGCTTTCCGGACAGATCCGCTGTCCTGGCTGCTGTCAGCCGGCTCTTCTGACTGTGCGCCGCAGCCTGCTGTTCCCGCTGCAAGTGTTAAGGCCAATAGTAAAACTGCTCCTCTCTTTTTCATGCATTCCGGTTTACTTCTTAAACAAAGCCGGTGTAAGGGTTATGGAATCGGATGGGATCTTTTCAAGGCCCAGAAGGTTCGCAGTCTCCTGTGTGCTTTGATCTCTCTGCCGACAGTAGATCGATCCTTTCCAATGCTTTTGGCGATCTGTGCGATCTTCAATCCCTGCTGCAGACCTGCCTAGAAAGAAACCATGAAGTCACAGCTGCAACTCCATGGTTTCCTGTCGCGTGATCCGCTATTTAATGTAAAATCTATCCGGGCTCTTATGTTTCTCCTTTTCTGACCAGCGTATCCCGCAGTACTCTCCCGTCCTCCATATACAGAACCCGGTCGCACTGCCTGGCCAGCGCCTCATCGTGGGTCACCATGACGATGGTGGAGTGCTGTTCTGTATTCAGTCGCCGGAAGAGACGCATGATGGCGTCCCGGTTTCTGATGTCCAGATTTCCGGTGGGCTCGTCCGCCAGGATGACTGCCGGGGCAGGGGCTGCAGCCCGCGCGATGGCCGCCCTCTGCTGCTGTCCTCCGGAGAGCTGACAGGGAAGAGCTGCCCTCTTTTTTGTAAGCCCGGTGACGGCCAGAAGCTCCTGCAGTCGCTGGGCGGAGAGTGACTTTCCATCCAGAAGAAGGGGAAGGGCTATGTTCTCCTCCACGTTCAGGCTGGGGAGCAGGTAGATGGACTGGTAGACCATTCCGATCCTCCGCCTGCGAAAGATGGACCTCTCCCCTTTTTTCATACTGTAGAGCTCCCTGCCGCTCACCCACACTCTCCCGCTGTCAGGCTCGTCAATGCCGCCCAGCACGTGGAGAAGGGTGGATTTCCCGCAGCCTGAGGGACCCAGGATGGCGGTAAACTGTCCTTTTCTGATCTGAAGAGACGTTTCCCTCAGCGCGCGGACGGCCGTGTCCCCGCTTCCGTAGGTCTTCCGGATCTGTTCCGCTCTGATGATCCAGCTTTTATCCATATCATGCTTCCTCCTTCCGTATGACATCGATCATATCCATTCGCCTCAGCTCTCTTACCGTATACAGGAATGGAACCAGCACAACGAACGCCGTCAGGATGAGCTGCACGCCCACAAGCTGTGCCGACACATCCAGAGGGGAGCGCATCTGAGGCGCGCCGCCGTCCGTGTACAGACCGGAGAGGATAAAGAGACTTAAAGGTATGCCTGCCAGCACCCCTGCAAAGGCAAAGGTCAGGTGCTCCAGAAAGACCATTTTGAAGATCCGCCCTGTGGGCATGCCGATGGACTGAAGGAGGGCAAACTCTCTCTTCCGCCTCCGGATGCAGGCTACGTCTCTCTGCAGGGTGATCAGGATGGAGGCGATCCAGACTGTGCTCACCAGGGCAGCCACGAGGAGGACGTGAGCGCCCTTTCCCCCGATGAAAAAGGACTCCTGGTACTCCCCGGCAAAGCTGTAAACGGTAAGGCTTTCCAGCTCGATCCCCTCCAGATGCTTCCTGATACTGTTTATGACCTGACTGTCCTCCTTCATCCTGCTGGCCGCATTGTCCGGATAGAGAATCTCTGTCAGATTTCTTCTTGCTCCTCTGTCCCGGGACAGGATGATCTCCAGGGAGAGGGAGGTGTCCTGATAGTCCGCCATCAGCTCGTCAAAGGTCTGGAGGGGAATGTACAGGATAGCGTCTCCGTCAGTGAAGGACAGGGGCGCATCTTCCAGGCTGTCCGCTGTGACAAGCTGATCCGGAAACAGGATCGGACGATCTGCTTTACTGATAGTGCGAAGAATCGGGAGGTTGCTTCTCTCTCCTTGGATGAACAGAGGGAATTCGCTGTCATCTCCCTCTTCCATGCTCCAGTCATTGCTTTCCAGTACGGCGCCCTTATTTTCAGGTACAGCTCCATTCTCGGTTCCTTCCGCTCCGTCTCCCAGAAGCCGCCGGAAAGTACTGTCGTCCACACCGATGACCCGGACCACTCTGCGTAGACAGCTGTCCTCCAGCATAGTTTCCAGTGACTCTCCAAATTCTTCATAGCTCTGAATACGTAAGAGGGCGTTCGTCCCGTGGATTTCTGACAGATAGTCCTCTATCTCCGATAGGTCCATCCCCGCAAGGGCGGAGTACTCTTTTGCTTCCTTTACAACGGAGACCGTATCAATGCCCTCTATCTCCCCCAAAGCTTCAGCTGCCTCCTGGAAGGCAGCTCCATCCCCGCCCTTTGCTGAGGCCCAGAGAGATACCGGGGGCAGCGACTGACCGGCTGTGGCAGGAGGGGAGGTCAGGCCCTCCACATACATGGTCCCGTTGAGGAGCACGCACAGCGCGATCACAAGGAGGACGGAGGAGACACAGTAATTTTTGTGGTACATGATGACATTTTTGACGGCAAGGAGCGTCTCAGCCTTGAAAAAATGCCGCCTGACCCCAAGGAGGACCGCTGTCCGGTTGATCTCCTCCTCGTTGTCGTAGCCGGAGATCAGGTTGAGGACAGACTCCTTTCTGAGCCGGTCATAGAGTCCCTGTGCGGAGGACAGGGCGAGCAGGACAGTCCCCGAAAGAACAGCCAAAAGCAGCAGCGGATTGACAGAAATTTCCATATCTTCTACAGGGAAAAGCCTGTCTCCCAGCCAGCGGATGGAGAAGGCCAGGGCTGCTATGCCAAGGAGGATGCCGGCGGGGATGGCCACGCATCCGGCCAGCAGGTTTTCTCCAAAGGCAAAGCACAGCTTCTGCCCTTCTGATATGCCGATGCCGTCCAGAAGTCCTGTGATCTTCAGCTTTTCCTCCATGCCGGAGAGGGATACATAGTACAGGAGTGCGGCGCCGAAAAGCGCGATGACAAAGTCCAGAAGAAGGATGGCCCAGGCGGAGCCGGCAGCCGTCCCGGAGGCGTTGACGCCATAGTAGCCCAGGAGTTTATTGTTGAAGGTGATATCATAGGCAGATGTGACCATGTGATTGGCGCGGGCGTAGAGCACAGGCTGCTCCTCCAGCGGCAGGGCGTCCATCCCAATCTCCTCTCCCACCTTCTGGGAATTTTCGAAAATGGCAAGGGAAATACGCCGGAAGGAGACGCCGCAGCACACCCGGTCCACTTGATCCGAGTCAGAGCTCTTTGCCGAGGCGCTTGCAGCCGTCTCTTCCGGGCAGCTTTCCAGTGTCCAGACCTGCCGGACGCAGGAGCTGCCGGAGAGAGCGCTGGCCTGCTCTTCTGTCAGATGGTGAAAGATGGCCTCGTAGGGACCGTTCTCTCTCTTCTCCTGCCGGATCATCGCCTGGAGGCAGGATGTGGAGAAGACGGTCGTGGCTGTGATGAGGAAGACAGCCAGTGTCATGCCCGCTGCAAGTACGAGGAAACGCCCCGGCCTCTGCCGGATCTCTTTTGTCAGAACTTTCCATATGATCTTCATATCGCGCACCTAAAGAAAATGGATGACACCGTCCCTGATTTCCAGTTCTCTGTCGCAGATCTGAGCCAGGTCCAGGTTGTGGGTGGCCATGAGGACAGTCCTGTGCCAGGTGTGGGCGCACTCCTTCAGAGCGCCCATGAGCTCCAGAGACTGTCTCGTGTCCAGCCTGGCGGCCGGCTCATCCGCAAGGATCAGCTCTGCGTCAGAAAAGAGGGCTCTGGCAAACACGCACCTCTGCCTCTCGCCGCCGG
This sequence comes from Lachnoclostridium sp. An118, assembly GCF_002160985.1. GTDB lineage: Bacteria > Bacillota > Clostridia > Lachnospirales > Lachnospiraceae > Claveliimonas > Claveliimonas stercoravium. The sequence goes on from NZ_NFLQ01000006.1 coordinate 66,429, forward strand.
ACAGCTCTGCCGGGTATCTTCCCAGCTTCCCGGACAGGGCAAGGGCGTCCAGGATCCTGACAAGCCGGTCCTGGTCCAGAAGTCTCCCTGTGTCCATAACGAGGGGAAGGACGATGTTCTCCTCCACTGTCAGGGAGGGGATGAGAGCCGCCTCCTGAAAGACCATGCTGACATGCCTTCGGCGGAAGATGGCAGCTTCCTTGGGGGACATGCCCTGGAGCTGTCTGCCAAGGAGACAGATGGTTCCGCTGTCCGCTGTTAAAAAGCCGGCGAGCAGATGGAGGAGGGTGGTCTTTCCTGATCCGGAGCTGCCGGTGAGGGCGGTAAAGGATCCCTCCTTCAGAGTAAAGGACACCCCTTTTAGCACATCTTCCATTTCTTCCGGTCCGAGGGGACCGGGAAATGCCTTTTTCAAACATGTCACCTTTACTGCTTCCATTTTCTTATCCTTTCTGGCTCCCATTATAACTGCCTCTCCTTACAGATATCTTACAGGCGGAGAGGAAAATTCTTACACCTCTGTCATAATCGGCAAAAATACAGAAAAGGTACTGCCCTCACCCGGATGGGAGGAGACGGTGATATACCCGTGCTCCCTTTCCACAAGGAGTCTGGCAAGATAGAGGCCGATGCCCCAGCCCTCCTTCCCGGACGAGGAGCTGCCCCGGTAAAATTTCTGGAAGATTTTTGTGTACTCCTCTTTGGGGATCCCGGGTCCCTGGTCCTGGACGCGGACAGCCTCGTAGGTCTCAAAGCACTCCATGGACAGGGTGATGACAGAGCCATCCGGCGCATATTTTACAGCGTTTTCCAGGATGTTGACAAAGACCTCCTCCGTCCAGGCGGGATCGTGGAGGAGGGGCACATCCGGGAAAGGCTCCATCTGGATGTGGATCTGCTTCTGGTCCGCCCTTGGGAGGACGGATTCCACCGCCCGCGTGACAGCGGGAAGGACAGGGATATTAGCAGGGTTTGGGGCGGCCGCGCCCCTCTCCAGATCCATCATCTTAAAGAGGGCAGCAAGAAGCCGGTCCAGCCGGTCTGTCTGCTCCTCCAGTCGGCTCTCCAGGCACTGCCTTCTGTCCCGTGGAAGCTCCGGGGACTTCAGCAGCTCCTGGTAGAGACGGATATTGGCAAGAGGGGTCTTAAGCTGGTGGGAAAGATTGGATGTCAGCTCCCGGACCGCGTCCCTGTCCTCTCTCGCCTCCAGTCTCTCCCGCCGGAATTTTTTTGCGATGCGGGCAAAATCATCCCGGACAGCAGACGGCGCTCTCTCCTGACAGGAGGCCTCCGGCAGGGGCTGATCCGCAAGGAGGGCCCTCTGGCAGAGCTGCACCTCCCGGTACAGGAGAAAGAACTGCCTCCGGAAGCGGAGCAGTCCCAGGAGGGCGGCCAGGGCCGCAGCCAGAAGCAGAAGGCACAGAGCCAGCAGGGTCTGTTCCCTTGTCATACCGCTCCCTCCTTCCAGATGTACCCCATGCCGTGGATGGTCCGGATCCTTCTGGGGGATGAGGGATCCTCCTCGATTTTAAGGCGGAGTCTGCGGACTGTGACAGCCAGGGTGTTTTCATCCACATAATTTCCATCCCTGTCCCACACGGCCTCCAGGATCTGCTCCCTGGAGAGTATCTGTCCGCTGTGCTCCATGAGGAGGACGAGAAGCCGGGTCTCCAGGGCGCTCAGGGAGAGAACCTCTCCATTTTTGCGAACCTCCCTGCTCCCCATATCCACCGTGATGTCCCCGGAGGACAGGAGGGAGGGGGCCTCTCTTCTGCGGAGGATCCTGCGTGCGCGGGCCTTCAGCACAGCCAGGGAGAAGGGCTTTCGCATGAAATCCTCCACCCCCAGCTCCAGGGCCTGCAGCTCGTCGATCTCTCCGCTCCTTGCGGTCAGCATGAGCACAGGAGGAGCTTCCTTTTCCCGCAGTCCCCGCAGCATGTCAAAGCCGCTTCCGTCCGGGAGATTGCAGTCCAGCACGACAAGGTCGCACCCGCCTTTCTCTGCGAGCCGTCCTCCCTCCTTTGCAGTGGCAGCGCAGACAACCTCCCATCCGTCCAGCTCAAAGACCAGCTTCAGCCCCTCCCGCAGAGCCTGATCATCTTCGATAATGCCGATCCTGACAGCCATTTATTCCCCTCCCTGTCTCTTTTGTCTCTGCATTTCCTGTTACGCCTGGAGAGCTTCAGGGTCCATCTCCTGCCCATCGCTCCAAATGTGCTCCAGATTGTAGAAGGAGCGGTTCTCGCTGTCAAAGACGTGGACGATCACATCGCCGTAGTCCAGGAGCACCCAGGTGCCGTCCCGGCCCTCCCGCTGCTTAATGGCGTATCCGGCCAGGTGCATCTTCTCCTCCACGTTGTCCACAAGGGCGTTCACCTGGCTGGAGCTGCCGCCGTCCACAATGACGAAATAGTCGGCAATGACCGAGATGTCTGCTATCCTGATGATACGGATATCCCGCCCCTTCTTCTCGTCCAGCGCCCGGTAAGCGGTGAGCGCCATTTTGTCTGCATGGTTCATAGGCTTTCTTCCTCCTTTTTTCCGAGATACTTTTTATAGTAATTGTAGGTCTTCTCTGTAGCCGGGTCCACGGGCAGCCCCTTTGTCTGGAGATAGACCAGGGAGTCCCGAAGGAGCAGGTAGAGGCACTCGTCGATATCCTCAAAGGCCAGTCTCCTGGCCTCCCCCATATTGGGGAGCTCCGCCCGGTTTGGCTCGATATAGTCCGCAATGTAGATGATCTTGTCCAACAGGCTCATCTCAGGCTTTCCGGTGGTGTGGCACGCGATGGCATTTAAAATGGTCCTGTCCCCTATATGGTATTTCGTCGCAGCCAGGTAGGCCCCCAGCTTGGCGTGGAGGAGGGAAGGATTTGCCTGCTCGGCAGGTGTGATGAAAATGTGGTTTTTCCGGCACATGCGGAGCTTTTTATCATTGGGGATACATTTGGCGCAGTCGTGCAGGAGTCCGGCTGTCAGTGCCCGGTCCATATCCGTTCCGTAGCGCATGGCGAGAGCGCCTGCGGTGTACATGACGCCCAGGGTATGGTTGTAACGGCTCTTGTCCAGATATTTTTTTACTTTCCTGCGCATAACATCGATAGTTTCATTCATGACACACACTTCCTTCAGAAAACTTTTTTGATCTTATGACGTGTATAGCCGGTTCCTGTAAATATAGTCCAGCACCGCCTTGGGCATGAGGCCGCCCACATCTTCCCTGTCCTTCAGCATGCGGCGCAGCTCGTGGGAAGACACATCCACAAGGGGCGTGTTCAGGAGCCGGATGTCCGCGCCGTACTTCCCGGTGAGCATACGGATCTGACGTCCCATGACCTCCCTGCTGCTCTTGTCGTCCCGGTAGGCGGCAAGGATGGTGCAGGTGGGGAAGAGCCGCTCCACATGGACCCACTGCTCGATGGAGAACAGGGAGTCCGCACCGATAATGAAATAAAAGTGGTGCTGTGGGTACAGCTCTCTGAAGTGTTCCATTGTCCGGTAGGAACAGCTCACGTCCTTTCGCCTGAGCTCATAGTCCTCCAGGCGGAAATTTCTGTATCCGCTGATGGCCAGAGAGACCATACGGGCCCTCTCCCGGGGCGTGGAGACAATATTTTTATTGTCCTTGTGGGGAGGGTTCCCGTTGGGCATGAACCAGACCTGGTCCAGATGAAAGTCCTGGCAGGCGTACTCCGCCAGGGTCAGATGACCGTTGTGGACCGGGTCAAAGGTCCCCCCCATGATCCCTATCTTCATAAGGCTCCTCCTTTGAGCTATGGAAGCTGGATTTTCTTCTTTTCTTTTTTGCCCTCACGGTAGAGGACGATCTTCTTGCCGATGACCTGCACGACCTGGGAGCGGGTGCGCTCCGCCAGCATAGCTGCAAGTTCTCTGGGGTCATCTGCGCAGTTCTGGAGAACACTCACCTTGATGAGCTCACGGGCCTCCAGCGCCTCATCCACTGCTCTTGTGAGCTCTGGCGTCATGCTGTTCTTCCCTATCTGGAAGATGGGGTCCATGGTCATGGCAAGGCTCTTTAAATAAGCGCGCTGCTTTGTCGTCATTTGCTTCTCTCCTATCCTTCTCTTTGTATGGAAATTTTATTTATAATAGTCAAACTGAAGTCCGTACATGCGGACAGTATCCCCCTCCTGGATGCCCTTGGCCTCCAGCTCCTCCAGTATGCCGGTATCCTTGAGGAACTTCTGGAAAAACTGGAATCCCTTCTCGGAGTCCAGGTTGGTGTAGCCCAGCATCTTCTCTATCTTGGGCCCTTCCACGACGTAGGCGTCGTCCTCTTTCTCCACTGTGTAGGGGAGGTCCTCGTAGATAAGCTCATCCTCCGGGAAATATTCCTGCTGGAAGATGACCGGCTCGGCATCCAGATCATCCAGACGCCTGGACACCTCGTAGAGAAGCTCCTGTATGCCCTCGCCCGTCACGCCGGAGATGGGGAACACAGGGATGCCCTGGGGCTCAAATTCCCTCTTCAGGCGCTCCACAGGGCTCTCCTGGCCCTCCTCCTGAAAGATGGCGTCTATCTTGTTGGCGGCGATGAGCTGCGGCCTCCCCGCGATCTCCGGGTTGTAGGCGTGGAGCTCCGCATTGATCTTGCGGATATCCTCCACCGGGTCGCGGCCTTCTGTGCCGGCCGCATCCACCACATGGATGATGAGCTTGGTCCTCTCGATATGCCGGAGGAATTCATGGCCAAGTCCCACTCCCTCAGAAGCTCCCTCGATGAGCCCCGGGATGTCCGCGATGACAAAGCCCTTGGCGCCGGGCACGTCCACCACGCCCAGATTTGGGCTCAGGGTCGTGAAGTGATAGTTGGCGATCTTGGGCTTTGCGTTGGTGACTCTGGACAGGAAGGTGGATTTTCCCACGTTGGGGAATCCCACAAGTCCTACGTCCGCGATCACCTTCAGCTCCAGGTTCACCCACAGCTCCTGGGCCGGCTGCCCGGGCTGGGCATACTTGGGGATCTGCATAGTGGCTGTGGCAAAATGCTGGTTCCCGAGGCCGCCCCGCCCGCCTTTTAAGATGACCTGCCTGCGGTTGTCGCCGGACATGTCCGCAATGACCTTGCCGGACTGTGCCTCTTTGATCACAGTGCCCTCAGGCACTCTCAGTACGATGTCATCCGCGTCGGCGCCGTGGCATCTCCTCTTGCCGCCCGGCTCTCCATCCTTTGCCGCGTATTTTCTCTTGTGGCGGAAGTCCTGGAGGGTGTTGAGGCCTTCATCCACCTCAAAGATCACGTCACCGCCCCGTCCGCCGTCACCGCCGTCCGGGCCGCCGTTGGGCACATACAGCTCCCTGCGGAAGCTCACATGGCCGTCGCCGCCCTTGCCGGAGCGGATAAATATTTTTGCTCTGTCTGCAAACATGTCGTCAATCTCCTTATGCATCGCCGTAAGTGCCAAAAAGCACATTCCGGGATCGTAAGCGGTCGCCAAGGTCCCGGGCAGGCCCGGACTTTGGCTCGTCGCCTCTGTAAAAAAGAGCCCTGCCGTTTACAATATACGGCAGGGTCTTACCTTCGCTGATTACTGTGCTACTGGATAGATAGAAACCTGTTTCTTATCTCTTCCTTTTCTTTCAAATCTGACAACACCATCTACCAATGCAAATAAAGTGTCGTCTCCGCCGCGTCCTACGTTGACACCTGGATGGATCTTCGTTCCACGCTGTCTGTAAAGGATGTTGCCGGCTTTTACGAACTGTCCGTCCGCTCTCTTCGCACCTAATCTCTTGGACTCGGAGTCACGTCCGTTCTTTGTAGAACCTACACCTTTTTTATGAGCAAAAAACTGAAGATTTAATTTCATCATGGTCGTTACACCTCCTCAAATCTTACCTGAATGTATTCCGAATAGTTGCTGTCCTCTGCCATCTCCTCAAGCCCGAGGATCATGGCCTTCAACAGAAGTGCGGCCTCTCTGCCGGGGTGCTCCACAAGACGGAAATCAATGAGCCCCTCCATATCGTCGGATACAAGGGATGTCTTCTCGTCCGTGAAGGCTTCGATCGCGTTCACTGTGTTGATCATCAGCACGGACGCTGCAGCGCAGACAATATCCTGTCCGGCCTCGCTGAAGCCTGCATGTCCCTTTGCCAGAAACCCTGCACATTCCTTCTTTTCGTTCTGATAAATCGTCACCCGGATCATAAGGCTGTCACCGGATACTTACGCGTTGATCTTCTCGATCTTAACTGCTGTGTACTGCTGTCTGTGACCGTTTTTCTTATGATACCCAGTTTTTCTCTTATACTTGTAAACGATGACCTTCTTGGCCTTTCCGTTCTCTACAACGGAAGCCTCAACAGTCGCGCCTTCTACAGTAGGATTTCCGACCTTAAGTCCATTATCGCTCACTGCAAGCACCTGGTCAAATGTATAAGTCTCTCCAGCTTCCACACCAAGTTTTTCTACTTTAATGATATCGCCTTCTGCTACTTTGTACTGTTTACCACCTGTTGCTATGATTGCGTACATATGGCACCTCCTATTATCATTACTCGCCAGCTTCGGCGGCTCTCCGGTTCGGAGCGCACTTATAGAACCTCGCTGTGCGGCACACTAGTATAGTCTAGCATAAAGGAATGGGAAAATCAATGATTTTTCCCAAAAATAAATGATTTTTCTACAGAAGATGGATACCTGCCTCCTCCGCGGCCTCCATGGTATCATCCGGCCACAGTGAGGACTGGACCTCGCCGATGTGTGCCTTGCGCAGGCAGAACATGCAGATGCGGGACTGACCGATGCCGCCGCCGATCGTGTAGGGAAGCTCTCCGGCAAGAAGGGACTTCTGGAAGGGAAGTCCTGCTCTCTCCTCGCAGCCTGCCTCCGCAAGCTGACGGCGCAGCGCTTCCTCGTCTACTCTCACACCCATGGAGGAGAGCTCCAGGGCAATGTCAAGCACGGGATAGTAGACGATGATGTCTCCGTTCAGCTCCCAGTCATCGTAGTCCGGCGCGCGGCCGTCATGCTTTTCGCCGGAGGCAAGCACCTTTCCGATCTGGGATACAAAGATGGCCTTCTTCTCTTTGGCGAAGGCTCTCTCCCGCTCCTTAGCGGTCATGCCGGGATACAGGTCCTCCAGCTCCTGGGAGGTGATGAAGGTGATCTCCTCGGGCAGGATGGGGTCTATGTAATTGTACCGCCTGGAAATATACTGCTCGGTCTCCTTCAGGGCCTCATACACCTTGCGCACCGTGTACTGGAGCGTCTCTGTGTTGCGCTCCTCCTTTGAGATGACCTTCTCCCAGTCCCACTGGTCCACATAGATGGAGTGGATGTTGTCTGTGTCCTCGTCCCGGCGGATAGCATTCATATCTGTGTAGAGGCCTTCGCCGGAGTGGAAGCCGTACCTTTTCAGGGCGTAGCGCTTCCATTTGGCAAGGGAGTGTACGATCTCGGCCACATCGTCATCCTGCTCTTTAATGCCAAAGGATACAGGGCGCTCCACGCCGTTCAGGTTGTCGTTGAGCCCTGTGGAGGGCTTTACAAAAAGGGGTGCTGAGACCCGGGTCAGATGAAGGGATTTCGCAAGGGCTCTCTCAAAAAAATCCTTTACTTCTTTGATCGCGACTTCTGTCTCGCGTATGGTGAGAGGAGACGTATATCCCTCTGGTGTCATGAGACTGCTCATATACTTTTACCTCACTTTTCTTTAATACTGCGATGTTGTGGTCAAAAGGCAGATTGGCCTGTGCCATACCATAATTTATAATTATACGTACTTTTTTTATAAAATACAATATCTGTTTTCCATCAGAGACTCTGCCTGTCTTCCGGCTCCTTCTGCTGCTCCCCGGACAGCCCGAGAAGGTCCAGGGCGTTGAGGCGGAGGATCTTCAGCTTTTCCTCCTCTGTGAGAGGAAGGTCTCTCAGATACCGGACGTACTCCTTCTGCCCCGCCCAGGGAGAGTCGGTGCCAAAGAGGATGCGGTCCGCACCCTGGCGCCTGACAATGCGGACGAACTGGTCATCAGGGATTTCCCCCAGGACAGCGGCTGTGTCGAACCAGACAGGCTCTCCCACCAGGTACTCTTCCACCTCGTCCCATCTCCTGTAGCCGCCCATGTGGGCCAGGATCAGCCTGTCGGGCTGTACATCATGTATCATGTCCCTCGCCAGCCTTGGCGGACAGTGGACGCAGTCCGGGTAGCCCGGGTCAAACCCTGCATGGACGCTGATGAGCAGCCCCAGCTCGGTGGCGTAGCTGATGATGCGCTTATACCGGATGTCATCGATCATAACGCCCTGGTAGTCCGGGTGGAGCTTTATGCCCTTCATACCTGCAGCCCTGATATAGCGCAGCTTTTCTTTGTAGTCCCCGTTGTCCGGGTGGATGCCTCCAAAGGAGAGGAGTCCGTCCTCCGGGTCCTGCATCTGGAGCGCAAAGCGGTTGATGGAGTCAAACTGGGACGGCTTTGTCACTACGGGGAGGACGACGGACAGCTCCAGTCCTGCCTCCCTTGTGGAAGCCGTCAGCCCGGGGGCCGTCCCGTTCGTAAAGGGGTCGATATGGCATCTGGACGCAAGGAAGGCCAGGGTCCTGTCCGCGATCTTCTCCGGGAAAATATGTGTGTGGAAATCAATCACTGCATTTCGCCTCCATCTTTTTGAGCTCATTGTAACAGTAGCCGATAATATCCTTCCGGGTGATGATACCGATAAAGTTTTCCTGGTCGTCTACTACGGGAACAAAATTCTGCTCCATGGCTCTCCCGATCAGGTCCTCCATCTTGGACTTGGCTGTCACGCACTGGTAGTCCAGACGGCGGTCCACCTTCATGATGCTGATGTTCTCGGCCTCCTTGAGGTTGAACAGGTCCAGCTTTTTCAGCCCCCACAGAAGGTCTCCCTCTGTGATGGAGCCCACATACTTCCCGTCCCGGCTCAGGATGGGAATGGAGGAGTACTTGTGGTACTCCATGATCTCCAGAGCCTGCCGGACTGTGTGGTAATCATATATGTAGGCAGTCTCCGCCTTCGGCTTAAGGAAAAACAGAATGTTGCTGCTTGCGTGTTTCATTTTATCCTTTAACACTCCTTGTGTATTCTTAAATCTGTGTTGTGACAAAAATATCGTATATGGCCCGGACAGCGGCCTCAAAATCGTGATTTCGCACGCCGATGATGATGTTCAGCTCACTGGAGCCCTGGTCGATCATTTTTACATTGACATTGGCGTGGGCCAGGGCGGAAAAAATCCGGCCAGAGGTTCCCCTCGTGGCCCGCATGCCCCTTCCCACAACAGCGATCAGGGCCAGGTCGGACTCAAGCTCCACGAAATCCGGCTCCACGGCCCTGTGGATGCCTGCGATGACCTCCTGCTCCTTTTCCTCAAACTCGTCCTGATGGACAAAGATAGTCATGGTGTCAATGCCGGAGGGCATGTGCTCGATCGAGATATGATTGTCCGCAAATACGCCCAGCACCTTGTGGCAGAAGCCAACCTGGGAGTTCATCATGGCCTTTTCCACTGTGATGGAGGCGAAATCCCTTTTCCCGGCAATGCCGGTGATGGTAAACCGGGGCGTTCTGCAGGTGGCCTCCACGATCAGCGTGCCCTTGTCCTCGGGGGCATTCGTGTTGCGGATATTGATGGGGATACCCTCCTTGCGTACCGGGAAGATGGCGTCCTCGTGGAGGACCGAGGCGCCCATGTAGGACAGCTCCCTCAGCTCCCTGTATGTGATGACATCGATGGCCTTTGGGTTCTTCACGACCCGGGGGTCCGCCACGAGAAAGCCGGACACATCCGTCCAGTTCTCGTACATGTCGGCGTGCACCGCCCGTGCGACAATAGAGCCCGTGATATCGGAGCCGCCCCTTGAGAAGGTCTTGATCCTTCCGTCGGGAAGAGAACCGTAAAATCCCGGGATGACCGCCCGCTCACAGCCGGCCAGCCGCTCGGAGAGGACCCGTCCTGTCTTTTCTGTGTCAAGGTCGCCGGACTCCTGGAAGAAGATGACGTCGGCAGCGTCGATAAATTCGCAGCCCAGGTACTCCGCCATGACGATGCCGTTCAGGTATTCCCCCCTGGAGGCAGCGTAATCTCTGCCGATCTTGCGTGTGAAGTTCTCGCGGATGACCTGGAACTCCGCTGTCAGGTCCAGCGACAGGTCCAGGCCGAGGATGATCTCGTCATACCTTGCCTTGATGTCCTGGATAAGCTTCTCGAACTGCTCCTCCTCGTCCTCCTCGCGCAGGGCAAGGAGATAGCAGCTGTAAAGCATGTCTGTCACCTTTGTGTCCTTCGGATGGCGCTTGCCCGGCGCTGAGGGGACCACGTATCTGCGGGACTCATCCTGGCGAATGATGTGGCCTGCTTTCTTGAACTGTGCCGCGCTCGCCAGGGAGCTCCCGCCGAATTTTACTACTTTTTTCATCTGTCAATCCTCCGTAATCGTATGCTTCTGTATCCGGCGTCACCTATCTGTCCAGTATGTGATAGGCCATGTCCGGCTCAAATACCACGCTCCTGATACCCAGGCGGGATGCCGCCTCTGTATTGACCCGCCTGTCGTCAAAAAAGACAGCCCTCTCCGGGACGATGTCGTATTTTTCAAGAAGAAGGCGGTAAATCTTCTCCTCAGGCTTGATGCAGCGCACCTCGTAGGAAAAGATGCCCCCGTCAAACTCCTCCAGAAATCCCATATACTGCCTGGTCTTCTGATGCAGGTGCTCAGAATAGTTGGACAGGTAGTAGAGCTTCAGTCCCTGGCTTTTCAGAAAGCGCACCAGTCTGTCTGTGTAGGGGAGGGGGAAGATGGTGTGTTCTATCCCGCTGTACACCCTGCGGATCTGTGCCTCGTAGTCGGGAGCGTTATCAACAAAAAGCTGCTCCCATTCCTGTGAGGTGATGCCCCCCTTGTCTCCCCTCTCCCAGTCCTCACTGCGGAAAACAGCATCAGCCAGGAGCTCCGTTGTCTCCTCGTCATATCCAAGGGAGGAAAGGTAGGGCTTCCAGTCATATCCGAGGAGCACGTTGCCCAGGTCAAAGATGACGGCCTGCGTGTCCTCCTCCATAAAAGCTGATCGGTCTCTCATTATGCCTCCTCCTTTGCCGTGACATCCCCAAAGGAGGCTCCTGTTACCCTTTGCAGGTCCTGAGGGGAAAGACGGAGCTGCATGCCCAGCTTCCCGCCGCTTATATAGATGTAGTCCAGTTCTTCCGCATCCTCCTGGATCACAGTCGGGAACTGCTTTTTCATGCCGATGGATGTACAGCCGCCCCGGACGTATCCGGTCACCTTTGTCAGGTCCTTTAAGTGGAGGAGCTCCACGGATTTCTCACCCACGGCCCTGGCGGCCTTTTTAAAATCAATCTCCTCTGCAATGGGGATGACGAACACGTAATGTGCGCCTGTCTTTCCCACAGTCACGAGAGTCTTGTAGACCTGCTCATGGGGCAGGCCGAGCTGATCTGCCACGTGGATCCCGTCCGTGAACTCCCCGCACTCGTAGGTCTGGTACGTGTAGGGGACGCCGGCACGGTCCAGGATGCGCATGGCGTTGGTCTTTAATTCTTTTTTGCTCATGGTTCTCTCCTTCATTCCTGTTCTATCATACCACCCTGGCAGGCGATTGTGCAACGCCTGTTTCCGGCAGAGCGCGGCGGAAGGCCGGAAGCTCTACCGGATGGCGTGTCCTGCGTCCTCCAGAGTGATAAAGCCGTCCTCTGTCCGGGCGAACAGTTCAAGTCGGTGGAAATGAAGAGGTTCCCGGGACATGCCCGCCCAGTCGTAGAAGGCATCCATCACCAGGTCCGGCTTCAGGTTGTCCGCGCTTCCGGCAGCCAGTTTTAAGAAAAGCCCGTTCTCCGTGACGGCAGCCTGGTAGATCAGCGGACGTATGTCCATTTCCTTCTCGCTGCGTTTTGTCTTTTTCATCACAAGTACAGAGGGCTGCGCAAGGAAGTCTTCCAGCTTTTCCCGCCAGAATGCGGCAACCGTGTCCGTGCCCCTGACTGTGACAAGATAGTCTGCGGCGGCCACAATGGTCATGCCGCTGCTTTTTTTGTCATCGCTGATCTGCCGGAAGCTGACGACCTCCATGCCCTCTGTCATGACTGCATTCAAGGCTTCCACCGCTCTGTCTGAGGGGATGGACTCTGTCAGCTCGATGTCCATATATTCCCCGTCGCTTGTCAGGCCGATGCCAAGGGGCTGGGCAAAGGACATGATCATATGGGGGCTGTAGCCGCCTGTGAAGGCGATGGGGATGCAGGCCCTTCTCATGGCCTTCTGGAAGTAGCGCATGACATCGAGATGGCCGATGAAACGCAGGATGCCGTACTTGCGGAATTTAATTCTTACCTTCAATGCAGACCCCTCCTTTCCATTTTGCTACGCCGCAGCCGGAACACTGCTGCCGGCAGTTCGGTGTGACTTCGCCCTTCATGGCTCTCTCCCACTCTCTTCGCAGGAACTGCTTTGTCACGCCGATATCGATAAAGTCCCAGGGGAAGATCTCGTCCGCGCCTCTCTCCCTCTCATTATAAAATGCTATGTCCACGCCTGTCTTTTCAAAGGCCTCCAGCCACTTTTCATAGTCAAAATTCTCGCTCCAGGCGTCGTAGATACAGCCGGACCTGTAGGCTTCCAGTATGGCATGGCCCACTCTCCTGTCGCCCCTTGCCAGCACGCCCTCCAGTACGGTGACTTCCGCATCGTGCCAGTTGTACTTAAGGCTTTTTCTGTTGAGCTGATCCTGGAATGCATGCTTTACGATGGCAGCCCTCGCGATATACTCCTCGTTGCTGTACATGCGTGCCCACTGGAAGGGGGTAAAGGGCTTGGGAATAAAGAAGGAGGAGCTGGCTGTGATCTGGCACTTCCCGTTGCGCCGGTCCTTGGGGATTTCGTAGTACCGCCGGGCCACCTTGTCCGCCAGGACGGCGATGGCCTCCATGTCCTCTTTCTCTTCCGTGGGAAGTCCCAGCATGAAGTAGAGCTTCACTTTGTTCCAGCCGCCTTCAAATGCCTGCCCGGCGCCGGTCAGGATATCCTCCTCCGTCAGTCCCTTGTTGATCACGTCACGCATCCGCTGGGAGCCCGCCTCAGGGGCAAAGGTCAGGCTGCTCTTCTTCACGTCCTGGACCTTACTCATGACATCCAGGGAGAAGGCGTCAATACGCAGGGAGGGAAGGGAGATATTGATGCCTTTTGCACTGCATTCGTCGATGAGGAAATTGACCAGCTCCTCCAGCTGGCTGTAGTCGCTGGAGCTCAGGGAACTCAGGGAAATCTCCTCGTGGCCGGTATTTTCCAGCATGAGGCGGGCGTACTCCTTCAGGGTCTCCACGTCCCTCTCTCTGGTGGGCCGGTACAGCATGCCGGCCTGGCAGAAGCGGCAGCCCCGGATGCATCCTCTCTGGATCTCCAGCACCACCCGGTCCTGAGTCACCTTGATGAAGGGGACAATAGGCCGTTCCGGGTAGGTGGTCTTTGACATGTCCATGACCACCTGCTTTCTGACCACGGCGGGCACTCCCGGCTCTGTGGGCTCAAAGGAGGCGATGGTGCCGTCCTCCTTGTATGTGGCGGAGTAGAGGGAGGGGACGTAGATCCCCTCGATCCGGGCCGCCCTTACAAGGAAGTCTCTGCGGGTGCCGCCCTCTCTTCTGTTCCTGCGGTAGACATCCAGAAGCTCCCGGTAGACGGTCTCCCCCTCACCGATATAGAACAGGTCAAAAAAGTCCGCCAGAGGCTCCGGGTTGTAGGCGCAGGGGCCGCCTCCGATGACGATGGGGCAGTCCTCCCCTCTTTCGGATGAAAGAAGGGGGATGCCGGAGAGGTCCAGCACCTGCAGGATGTTTGTGTAGCACATCTCATACTGGATGGTGACGCCCAGGAAATCAAAGTCCTTTATGGGGTCCTGGGACTCCAGGGCAAAAAGAGGGATGTGCTCCTCTCTCATGACAGCGTCCAGGTCCGTCCACGGGGAGTATACCCGCTCGCACCACACGCCCTCCATCCGGTTGAACATGTCGTAGAGGATCTGTATACCCAGATGGGACATCCCGATTTCGTACACATCCGGGAAACACATGGCGAAACGGATATCTATCTCATCCCTGTCCTTCATCACCGAGTTCACCTCCCCGCCTATGTAGCGGGCAGGTTTTTCGATCTTCAATAATATTTCATCATCTAACGCTAATTTTCTCATATATACTCCTGTTTCCTGTGCTTTCATAAAGGTCTGCTGTACCTTGTAAACATTAGTAGTTTAACGTATTACGGAAAGATTTTCAAATTTTATTTATGATCTGTAAATAAAAAGCCTCCCGTTTCCTGAAAAACGGGAGGGAAAGATAGTAGTTGTCTCCTTAATGGCCTCTGCAATGAGCTATATTTTTCCGATTCCCTCCATGCCCGTCCATGATCCGCCATATATGATCCGCCTCAGGAACAGGCAGCGCAAAGTTGACACCGCACCGCCCGCGTCTATATAATCGATTACAGTACCCTTTACTGTGCAGAGGGCATCTGGATCAAAGGAGGAATGTTTTATGGAGATTTTACAGATTGTTTTCAGCCCCACAGGCGGGACACAGAAGGTGGCCGGACTTGCCGCGGGCCTGAAAGAGATCTGCTCTGTCCGCAAGGGGAACGAGCTCTTTATCTAGTCCCTCTGGGGGAGGCGCTCCGTTACGGAGCATCCTCCTGGCCGGCAAAGCTCTGGAGCTCCTGCCATACGGCCTGCACGTCCGCCCCGTCCTTCACAGCCTCCGTGATCTGGCTGCTGCTGACATCCGCCACTTTGAGGTCATAATTGTCCATCATGACAAAGCCGATAAAGAGCAGGCAGCAGAAAACCACGCGGAGGCCGAAGGTGCTGGCAGGTTCTTCGTCCTCCCTGTCTCCGTAAATGCTGTTGTAGGCACTGCGGTATCTTGGATGGACAGCCGGGGCAGAGTTCCTTTCGCTGTACAGACTTCTTGTCTGGGCAAGGAGCTGCCGTCTTCTCTTTTCGGTATCACTTCTATCCATCTGCATCTGCTCTTCTTTCCTTCCGCATTACGGATCATTCTATATGTATGCAGAAGGGACGGGGATAATGACTGTTTTTGATCTGTCACGCACTTGTATCATCTCAAAAGTGCCACAAAGCCCGTATTTAAGCCAAAAAAAATGGAAGCAATGGGGATCGAACCCATGACCTCTCGCGTGTGAGGCGAACGCTCATCCCGGCTGAGCTATGCTTCCATGTAAATTATTATAGCACTGCGGCTGAAAAATGCAAGGATTTACACAAAAATGATAATATAAAAACAATTACGTTAAATGTTTGACAACGACAAAAAATATACACAAATTATATTTACAAAAAAGAAAAATGAGTGTAAGATATTCTCTGAACATTTACTAGGAGGTAACAAAAGATGAATACAGAGGCAGTGATCTCAGTCCTTGTCTTTCTTTTTGTCATGGCTGCGATCATATCTGAAAAAGTGCACCGCTCGGTGGCCGCGATGGCCGGAGCTGTCGTTCTCCTGCTCTTCCACGTGCTGTCCATTGACGAGGCCACGTCCTATGTGGATATCAACACGATCGGCGTGCTGGTCGGAATGATGCTCTTTGTGGCTGTTGTCAAGAATTCCGGCCTGTTTGAGTATGTAGCCATCAAGGCAGCGAAGCTGACAAAGGGCAGGCCCATGGCCATCATGGTGGTCTTTGCCGTCATCACGGCGCTGCTGTCCGCCTTTCTGGACAACGTGACGACGGTGCTCCTGATAGGCCCTATGACCATTGCCATCACGCAGATGCTGGAGGTCAATCCCATACCTTATCTTCTGTCCCAGATCATGGCGTCCAATATCGGCGGTACTGCCACCCTCATCGGTGACCCGCCCAACATCATGATCGGAAGTGCGGCGGGCCTGAGCTTTATGGACTTCGTGATAAATACGGGAAGTGTCATCGTCATCATCATGGCGGTCACCGTTCTCATCTACTATTTCATGTACAGGAGCCGCATCAGCGTGGTGAGGGAAAATATGCAGAAGGTCATGGAGCTGGATGAGGACCGTTCCATTAAAGATAAGCCACTGCTGATAAAAAGTGTTATAATGACTGTAGTTGTAGTGATCGGTTTTGTGTTCCACTCACAGCTCCAGGTCGAGTCCGCCACGGTAGCTCTCTTTGCCGCCGGCTTTATGCTCGTTTTCGGAAAGCAGGATGCGGAGGAGATCATCCTCGGCGTAGAGTGGTCCACGATACTCTTCTTCATCGGGCTCTTTGTAGTCGTAGGCGGACTGCAGAAATCCGGCGTCATCTCTTCCATGGCGGAGGTGATGATCAGCTTTGTCGGAGACAATCAGGCTCTGGGTATCATCATCATCCTGTGGGTATCGGCCATCATCTCGTCCTTTCTGGACAACATTCCGTTTGTGGCGACCCTCATTCCGCTGATACTCACAATGGAGAGCAGCGGCGTGGATGTGGCCCCGCTGTGGTGGGCTCTCTCTCTGGGCGCCTGCCTGGGAGGAAACGGTACCCTCATCGGTGCCAGCGCCAATGTAGTCCTGGCAGGGGTCAGCGCAAAGAACGGGTATCCGATCACCTTCATGCAGTACACGAAAGTAGGATTTCCGCTGATGCTTATCTCCATCGTGATCAGCATGGTCTACCTGCTGCTCCGTTTTGCATAAGCGTTCGGCCGGACAAAAGGAAGGAGAGGCTCATATGAACAAGAACACAGTAAGCGGAGATATCATCGACTGGCAGCTCAGACAGATGGGCGCCTCGAATATCACATTTGTAAACAGCAATATGTACATTGTCGACTTTAAGCTGGAGGGCGGACTTCTCGTGTCCTATGTATTCAACATCACCCGGGGGGACAAATATTTCCTTCAGAGGATGCGCCCCTATGCCATGGTCCAGGGGAAATACGCCAACACGGCGGAGATCGCTGAATTTATCGAGAAGGACCTTTCCAAGTTCCGCAATGCAGAGCGCAGCAGTAATTTTGTCAAGTTTATCGAGATTTCAAAAAAAGGCGCTGAATTTGCGGAGGCACTCGAAAACCTCTTCCTCAATTACAATGTGGGCAGAGAGGAGATGGAGAGCATGGAGGAGAAGCTGGACAGGCTGCTGGAGCATATCGGGCAGGCAAAGGAAAAGGCAGCGCCCATCCAGATGCCCTGACCGCTCAGAAAACAGACAGAGTCAAAAAGAAATCCTCGTGGAGCAGCCGCTCCATGAGGATTTCTTTTTTTGTCTATCTGTCTGCCAGCTCCTTTACGATGTCCTCCCAGCTGACACCCCTCTCTACCATGAGGACCATAGCGTGATAGAGGAAATCAGCCATCTCGTACTTGACCTCCTCCGGGTTTGGATTCTTGGCCGCGATGATGATCTCCGTGGCCTCCTCCCCCACCTTCTTGAGTATCTTGTCAATGCCCTTCTCGAAGAGGTAGTTTGTGTAGGAGCCCTCCTTGGGGTGGTCCCTTCTGTCCACGATGGTGCTGTAGACGCTCTCAAATACCTGGAGAGGATTGGTCTCGTCGTAATCCGACCCTACCAGGGGCTGGAAAAAGCAGGTCGGATTGCCGGTGTGGCAGGCGGCCCCCACCTGGTCTACCTTGGCCAGGAGTGTATCCTTGTCACAGTCGATCGTCAGGGAATGGACATACTGGAAGTGGCCGCTCGTCTCTCCCTTTACCCAGAGACACTGCCGGCTCCTGCTGTAGTAGGTCATCCGGCCGGTCTTGATGGTCTGGTCAAAGGCCTCCTCGTTCATATAGGCCAGCATCAGCACCTCCTGGGTCTTATAGTGCTGTACGATGACCGGGATAAGCCCTCTGTCGTCTGTCTTGAATTCAGAGAAATCCATCATGCTCTCGAAGGAGGTCATCTGGATCTGCTCCTCCTCGCATTTTTCCTTGAAGTCCGCAAAATCCATGTCAGTCTGGCTCACATACTTGCCTGACAGGCCGCGCACACCGGAGCACTTCAGGATCTTGAAGAGCTCCTTCTCCTCCATGGTATCGGTCACGACCACGCAGGGAATATCAGTCACGTTTATCACGGAGTTCAGGTCCAGACGGTGCATGAACACAAGCTCGCTGGCGTACTCGTTGATGAGGTGCTGATGCTTGAAGAGGGCGTCAAAATCGTTCAGGGAAACGGCAATCTTTTCTTTCCCGAATCGTTTTGACACGTCCTCAATGAGCTTCTGGTTGTCCGCCTTTGAGAAATTCAGCATGGCCCGCTTGGCGCCTGTGTAGAGGATCTTCTTTATATCCTCCTGCCGCTTTACATTGCCTCCCGCCACCATGGGAATATGGATGACACGGTTGATCTTCTTCATAAGGTCAATGGCCTCGTCATGGTCCTCATCAGAGTCTGACAGGTCAAATACAAGGAGCTCGTCCGCTCCGTGCTCGCTGTAATATCTGGCAAGGGAAATGACATCGTCGCTCAGTACCGTGTGGTCGTCGAACCAGCGAACTGCCTTGCCGGAGTCGATAAAGATACAGGGTATCAGTCTTTTATAACTCATTTCTCTTCCCTCTTCCTTTCCTATAATGTGCCCTTTGTGGTCCAGGCTCCCTCAATGCGGGGCTCTGCCGATACAGCCATATCCAGGGCCCTGCCAAAGCCCTTGAAGAGGGCCTCGGCGATATGGTGGTTGTTTACGCCGTCCAGCACCTTCAGGTGCAGGTTCATCCTGGCACTGTAGGAGACAGCGTAGAAAAATTCCCGCACCATCTCTGTGTCCAGGTCTCCGATGCGCTCTGAGGTAAAGGCGGCGTCATAGTTCAGATAGGGACGGCCGGACAAATCGATGGCGCACAGGATGAGGGTCTCGTCCATGGGAAGCAGGAAGCTGCCGTACCTTTTGATGCCTTCCTTTCCTCCGAGGGCCTCCAGGATGGCGCTGCCAAGGACAATGCCGGTGTCCTCCACCGTGTGGTGGCAGTCCACGTCCAGGTCACCCGCGGCCTTTACAGTCAGGTCAAAGAGCCCGTGGCGGGCGAAGCCGTCCAGCATGTGGTCAAGGAAACCGATGCCGGTCTGTATGTCTGTCTTTCCGGTCCCGTCCAGGCAGAGGGACACTTCTATGTCTGTCTCTTTCGTCGTTCTTCTGATAGCTGCTTTTCTGTCCATGTCTCCTGTTACGCCTCCTTGTCTTCAAAACGGACTTTGATGGAATTGGCATGTGCCGTCAGGTGCTCAGCCCGCGCAAATGCCTCAATATCCGTGTGTATTTTTTCAAGCGCCTCCCTTGAGTAACCGATGATGCTGGATTTCTTGATAAAATCATCCACTGACAGAGGCGAGAAAAACCGGGCTGTGCCGTTGGTGGGGAGCACGTGGTTGGGGCCCGCAAAGTAGTCTCCCAGGGGCTCGCTTGCGTACTCGCCTATAAAAATGGCGCCCGCGTTGCGGATCTTTGTCATCACGTCGTAGGGGTTCCGTGTCTGTATCTCCAGGTGCTCTGAGGCGATCTCATTGGCAATGTCGATGGCCTCGTCCATACTTTCTGTCACAAGGATATAGCCGTAGTTGTCCAGGGACTTCTGTATGATGTCGCTCCTGGAGAGCTCCTTAAGGAATCCGTCCACCTCCCTGGAGACCTGCCGCGCAAGCTCCTCGCTGGTGGTGACGAGGATGGCGCTGGCCAGCTCGTCGTGTTCAGCCTGGGACAGGAGGTCCGCCGCCACATATCTTGGGTTGGCACTGTCATCGGCAATGACAAGTATCTCACTGGGGCCTGCGATAGCGTCAATGCTGACGTGGCCGTAGACAGCCTTTTTCGCCAGGGCCACGTAAATGTTTCCCGGTCCCACGATCTTGTCCACCTTGGGAATGCACCTGGTCCCATAGGCCAGAGCGCCTACAGCCTGGGCCCCGCCCACCTTGTAGATCACATCTGCCCCCGCCTCGTTGGCGGCCACCAGGGTGTTTGGATTGACTCTTCCGTCTTTGCCGGGTGGGGTCACCATGACGATCTCCTCCACTCCCGCCACCTTTGCAGGCACAATGTTCATCAGCACGGAGGAGGGATAGGCGGCCTTCCCGCCGGGCACATAGACGCCCACTCTCTGCAGGGCTGTGACCTTCTGGCCGAGGATGGTGCCGTCCGGCCTGCTGTCAAACCAGCTGTACTGGCGCTGCTTCTCATGGTAGCTCCGTATGTTGACGAGGGCCTTGCGGATGATGGAGACGAGCTCCTCACCGGCCAGCTCGTAGGCCTCTCTGATCTCCTCTTCTGTCACGCGGATGTTCTGCTCATGGATATCCGCATGGTCGAATTTCGCAGTGTACTCAAACAGGGCTGCGTCGCCCTTGGTCTTCACATCCTCCAGGATGCGGGCCACACCCTCCTCGTAGGAGCCGTACTGGTTCGGGCTCCTCTTCAGCAGGTCCTCCAGCAGATTCCTCCTTGTGTGGCTGTCCAGCTTCTGTATCCTCATATGCACGATCCTTCCTTCTAATCTGTCTTTATATCACCGTCCGCAGGCGGGTGATGAGGTCTCTTATCCTGTCGCTCTCCATCCGCATGCTGACAGGATTTACGATCATCCTGGCGGAGATGGGGCACACCTCCTCCAGCACGGTCAGGCCGTTTTCGCGGAGGGTGGAGCCTGTCTCCACGATGTCCACGATCACCTCTGAAAGGCCCACGATAGGCGCAAGTTCGATGGAGCCGTTAAGCTTGATGATCTCCACGGTCTGGTGCTTTGTGTTATAGAAATAATCCTTGGCGATATTGGGGTATTTTGTGGCCACCCGGATGAGTTCGTGGTGGTCCAGCAGGGGGGCCGCCTTCTTCGGACCGCAGACGCACATCCGGCAGGCGCCGTAGCCCAGGTCCATGACCTCGTGGACCTTGCGCCCCTCCTCCAGGATAGTGTCCCTGCCGACGATCCCGATGTCCGCCGCCCCGTACTCCACGTAGGTGGGCACATCGGGCCCCTTTGACAGGAAAAACCGGAGCTTCAGCTCCTCGTTTGTGAAAATGAGTTTTCTGGAGCTCTCGTCTTTCATCTCCTCGCAGGTGATGCCGATCTTTTCAAAAAGCTCCAGTGTATGCTTCGCAAGCCTGCCCTTACCCAGGGCAAATGTCAGATATCTCATAATTACTGCTCCTGTTCCTTACTGCCTACGACCTTCTCCTCTCCTGTGACAAGGTTGATCATCAGGATCTGTCTGTCTGCCTGGATATATATCAGGCTTCCGGCATAGTAGTCTTTTCCGTATCTTTTATAGTCATCCAGCGTCTTGCCGGGCTCACGGCAAAGAAGCTCCGCATTCTTGAATTTGTCCCGGAATTCCTTTGCCAGCTCAATGGCAGATTTCTCCATCCCCCTGTCATAGAGGATGAGTGTGTTCTTTCTGGAGTAGGTGATGCGCACATGCTGTCTCGTGAGCGCTTTCATCAGCTCATCAATGACAAGGGCAAATCCGATGGACGGGGACTCCTTTCCAAATTTTTCCAGAAGGTGGTCGTACCGTCCGCCCTTCACGATGGCATCCCCTGTCCCGAAGGTATAGCCCCGGAAGATGATGCCCGTGTAGTAACCGTAGGTGCCGCTCATGCTCAGGTCAAAGCTGATGTATTTTTCTGCCCCGTATATCGTCAGTATATCGTAAATCTGCTCCAGCCGCCGCAGAGCCATGATGGCCTTGGAGTTGGGAGCGATGTTCCGGGCCTGGGCCAGGACCTCCACGCCACCGAACAGGTCACCCAGCCCGGAGAGCGCCTCTTTTGCGCTCCTTCTCACCTGGATGCTGTCCAGATATTCCTCCACGCCAAAATAATTCCTGTTATTAATGAGCTCCCGCACCCGCATCTCTGACTCCGGGTCAAGGGAGGCATCCTCAATGAGGCTCTGGAAGAAATCTACGTTCCCCACGCTGACCTGGAATTCTCGCAGACCGATGGAGGACAGGCAGTCCACGACCATGGCCAGCATCTCGGCGTCAGCCTCCACCGTGTCCACGCCGATCAGCTCCGCCCCCATCTGGGTGTTCTCCCGCATCCGCCCCTGATAGCTGGAGTGGTTGACAAAGGTGTTCCCTGTGTAGCAGAGGCGGATGGGCAGGTCCTCGTCCCCGAAGAGGGTGGCCGCCGCGCGGGCGACCGACGGGGTGATATCCGGCCTGAGCACAAGGGTGTTGCCCTCCTTGTCAAAGAACTTGTAGAGCTCCCTCGAGGGGGTTGTGCCAATCTCTTTGCGGAAGACATCAAAATACTCGAAAGTAGGTGTCTGGATGTCGTGATAGCCGTAGAGCTGCAGTACCTTGTGCAGCCTGCTCTCCAGGGAAAGCTTCTTGCCGCACTCCACGTTGTATATATCACGGACTCCCTCCGGTGTATGTAGCAGCTGTTTCATGAAAATCCTCCTTGCACTTTACTGTGCTAAAACACTAAAACTCTTTTGAAATTATACGCACTTTTTTATGTATTGTCAAGTTGGTCCCTCAGGGAGAGGTCCAGGTTCATAAGGTCAAGATAGGGCAGGTAGACGTTCGCCTTCATATCCAGAAAAAAGCGTGGGTCCAGCTCGTCGGTGCGGAAGCTCTTGCGCCCTCCCTCCCGGGACCGGTTCCAGAACTTCAACAGCTCCTCAAACCGCATGTAGTAGGCCCTGCTCTCACTGCTGAAATAGATGAGGAGAAAGGATACGCCTCCCTGACGCTCGAAGCTCTCCATGAACACGGCCTGGTGCTCATGGATATTCTGGATGGGGAAGGTGGCCTCCGCGCACTCCTTCGCGTCAAAGCACACCGGGATTCCCTGCACGACGCCGATGTAGTCCACTGTACTGCGCTGTTCAAAGTAGGCCAGTGTGATCTGGCGGTGCTCCTTGTCCATCCGCACCGGAGTGATGGGGGTGGGTATCTTCTGGATCAGGGCGATATTTTTTTCCGCATACCGCTCGTTGGTCCTGTTGATGATATCCTCCAGCTCTGAGCCCCTCAGCCCTCTTGTGTTCCATGTCGCCATTGCTATCCTTCCTCCTTCAGTATCCTGGAAAAGGGTTCCGGGAGAGGCGCCTCAAAGGCTTTCCCGGACAGATGGGAAAGGGGACCCGTCAGCTCCGGAAAGACCATGCGGCGGGCGTGGAGGAGCTGGCTTTTCAGGCCGTAGGCCTTTTTGAAGCGGTCATTGACTCTCCTGTCCCCGTACTTGTAATCCCCGATGATTGGATGGCCGGTCCCTGCCAGGTGGGCCCGGATCTGGTGGGTGCGGCCGGTCACCAGGTGTACCTCCAGGAGGGTGGCCTCCCTGCAGAGTGATACCGGCCGGTACTCTGTCTCGATGAACAGGTCTTCCGGACCGCTTTTTTCTCTGTAAACAGCGACTTTGTTCGTCCGGCTGTCCTTTCGCAGCCACCCCCGTATCCTCAGGGACTCCTCCACGTGCCCGCTTACCAGGCACAGATAATACTTTTTCAGGCTCCGGTCCTTAAAGAGGCGGCTCAGCTCCTGGAGCCCTGCAAGGCTCTTCCCGGCAGCGATGAGACCGCTCGTGTTCCTGTCCAGCCGGTTGCAGACAGAAGGCCGGAAAGTGCGCAGCTCCTCCTCGGAGAGCTGCCCTGTCTCCAGCAGGTACCGGATGACATACTCGGTCATGGACAGCTCCCTGCTGTCCGCCCTCTGGGACAGGATGCCGGCAGGTTTGTTTATAAGAAGGATGTGGTCATCCTCATAGACGATATTTCTGTCGGACAGCCGAAAGCCGTCCTCTTTTCCGGATGCGGCGGCCGTCAGCTCACGGGCGGGCGACGGCCCGTCCGAGAAGCTGTCGATGGTCTCATCCGAGAGAAAGAGGCGCACCACATCCCCCCGGGACAGCTTCTCATTTCCCAAGGCTTTTTTGCCGTTGAGGACGATGTTCTTTTTCCGCATCATCTTGTAGAAAAAGCTCCTGGGAGCTTTTTTCATGTATTTGGCAAGAAATTTATCGAGGCGCTGCCCTGCCTCGTTCTCTTCTATCTTTATTTCCCTCATACGTTCCTTTCCCTACATGGAAATATTGAGAAGGATCTGGCGGATCTGCTTCTCTCTTCTGCTGCCTTCGCTCTGCTCCACCTGGGCAATGCTGTTCAGCCCCTCAGCCCTTGTCAGGAAGGGCTTGTAATCAGGGAATATCTTCACCGTGATCTTAGACAGGCGGTTCTCCTCCAGGATGTTCTTTATGTGCCGGGCTGCCTCCTCTGGCACAGTCTTCCTGCTGGGGGCATAGCCGCATACAGTATTCCCGGAGATGACCACTGCCTCCACAGGCATGATCTTCTCCCGGCTGGTGATGACCAGGTCGAAGGCAGTGGTGAGGAGGGGAGCCTTTTCCCGGATTTCGGAAGCCTTGTCCTGGTCCGCAGTCCTGTAGGGGAGAAGGGTGATAAGCCCCACCAGCACCTTGCAGGCGGGCAGACAGCCAACAATGGCCACCACGGTGAGAAGGTTCAGCCTTGTGCCGGTCTGCACATAGCCCAGCACAAGGAGGGCGATCACTATGGCGAACTCCAGGAGAGCGAGCAGTAAAAGCCGTATTTTTCTGGCATTCAGATAGCCAGGTGTTCCTTTTTCTATTTTCATCTTAAGTCAGACTCCTTGTATTCATTTTGTCCATAAACCAGTCGGTCAATCGGTCCGGGGCGAGCTTCGCGGCAGTCCTGACACCCTTCATGGCCGCTCCGTAGACCGAGACGCTGCGGCGCCTGCGCACGTCCGCCAGAGCCCTGTGGACTACTTTCCCGGGCTGGGCCATGAGCTTCTGCCTGGCCTTCCCCGCCGGCTCTCCGGCCGTGCGGAAAAAGTCCGTCTCCACAGGTCCGGGGCAGACGGCGGTGACAAAGATCATCCTGTCTGCCAGCTCCCGGCCAAGGGCCCTGCTGAAGCTGAGCACGTAGGACTTCGTGGCTCCGTAGACCGCGGACCCGGGCTGGGGTGCGAAAGCGGCCGCAGAGGCCAGGTTAACGATGCGGCTTCCCCGGTTCATGTAGGGGATGCACAGGCTGGTCAGATGGGTCAGGGCCATGCAGTTCAGCTGGATCATTCCGGTCAGGGTATCCGGGTCCGCCTGTATCACAGGGGCGGTGCAGCCTATGCCGGCGGCGTTGACGAGCATCCGGATATCCGGCCTGAGCGCCTCCAGGTCCCGCTGCAGGTGATAGTAAACGTAGTCTCTTGTGAGGTCGCTGTCATAGATGCGGCAGTAGATGCCGGTCTCCCTTGTCAGCTCCTCCCCCAGGCGCTCCAGCTTGTCGCTGCTGCGCGCGATGAGCCATATCTCATCCAGGCTGCGGTAAAACTTCGGTATCTGTCTGGCGAACTCTCTCCCGAGACCGGAGGAGGCGCCTGTCACGATTGCTGTTTTCATATAAATCCCTTCTTTATCAATTATCTATACTGTTTTCTTGTCTCAAAGTGTCCTGTTTTATGATGTCAGGCCTTCTTTCTATGTATATTGCGGATGGTCTTTTTCTTTCCCCTTTTTCCGGCTCTTCTCTCCCCCTGGCCGGCCGGGGCGGACTGCTTCCTGCTTCTGCCCGCGCTCTCATCCTTTTCCTTTGGCTTCCCTGGCCGGATCAGGCATTTCCTGTCAAATCCCACCAGGTCCATTCTTCCCTCCCGCTTCAGCGCTTCCAGGACCAGGTCGTAGTTCCGCGGGTCCCTGAACTGGATGAGGGCCCTCTGCATGGCCTTCTCATGAGGATTTTTCGGCACATAGACCTTTCCCATGTCCCTCGGGTCCACGCCTGTGTAGTACATGCAGCTGGAGATGGTGGAGGGGGTGGGATAAAAATCCTGGACCTGCTCCGGCATGATTCCCAGGTCCCGCAGGTACTCTGCCAGGGCGATGGCCTCCTTCAGGGTGGAGCCCGGGTGGGAGGACATCAGGTAGGGGACAAGGTACTGCTTTTTCCCTATCTGCCGGTTGATGATCTCGTATTTCTTCACAAAGGCCTGGTACACGCTGTTTTCGGGCTTTCCCATCCTCCGGAGTACCGGGTCGGCGATGTGCTCCGGCGCTACCTTGAGCTGGCCGCTGACGTGGTACTGGCACAGCTCCCGCAGGAAGGTGTCGTCCCTGTCCGCCATCACATAGTCAAAGCGGATGCCGGAGCGGATGAACACCTTCTTCACCCCGGGCACCTCTCTGAGTTTCCGTAATAATCTTACGTAATCCTTGTGGCTCACCTCCAGGTTCTTGCATGGCTCTGGAAAGAGACACTGCTTTTTGCTGCACACACCCTTTGTGAGTTGCTTTTTGCAGGAGGGCTGCCGGAAATTGGCCGTGGGGCCTCCCACGTCGTGGATATACCCCTTGAAATCCGGGTCCTCTGTCATCTGCCGGGCCTCCCCCAGGAGGGACTCATGGCTCCTTGTCTGGAGGATGCGGCCCTGGTGAAAAGTCAGGGCGCAGAAGCTGCAGCCTCCGAAGCATCCCCTGTTGCTCACAAGGGAGAACTTCACCTCCTGGATGGCCGGGATGCCGCCTGCCTCGTCGTAGGAAGGGTGCCAGGTGCGCATGTAGGGATAGCTGTACACCTGGTCCATCTCCTCCTGGCTCAGAGGCTTTGCGGGCGGGTTCTGGACCACAAAGCAGTGGTCCGAGTAGGGCTCCACCAGCCTCCTGCCGGAAAAGGGGTCCGTGTTGCAGTACTGGATGTAGAAGCTCCTGGCGTAGTTCAGCCTGTCCTCCTTCAGCTCCTCGTAGGAGGGAAGGATTACCGGGTCGTATACGCTGGAAAGGTCCCGCACCTTGCAGACGGTCCCGTCAATATAGGTGATATCCCGGATGGAAAGTCCCGCGTCCAGGGCCTCCGCCACAGCGGCGATGGACCGTTCTCCCATCCCGTAGGAGATAAGGTCTGCCCCGGAGTCCAGCAGGATGGACCGCTTCAGCGTGTCAGACCAGTAGTCGTAGTGGGCCAGCCTGCGCAGGCTGGCCTCGATGCCGCCCACGATGACAGGGGTGTGCTTGTACACCTGGCGGATCAGGTTGCAGTACACCACCACGGCGTAGTCGGGCCGTTTCCCCATGACACCGCCGGGGGAAAAGGCATCCGTGCGGCGTCTCTTTTTTGCCACTGTGTAATGGTTGACCATGGAGTCCATGTTCCCCGCTGATACGAGAAAGGCAAGCCTTGGCTCCCCGAACTCCATGATGCTCTCCCGCCTCCGCCAGTCCGGCTGGGGCAGGATACACACTTTATATCCAAGGGACTCCAAAAGTCTGGTGATGATGGCATGGCCAAAGGAGGGGTGGTCCACGTAGGCGTCGCCGGACACATAGACGAAATCCGGCTGGCTCCAGCCTCTGTCCTCCATCTCTTTTCTGGAAATCGGTAAAAATCCCTGTTTCATTCTTCTTTCAACCTCTTGATCTCTTCCTCGGCAAGGGGGCGGTATTCTCCCGGGGCCAGGCTCTCATCCAGCCGCAGGGGCCCCATGGACTCCCGCTTCAGGTAGAGCACCTCCATGTCCTGGGCCTGGAACATCCTTTTGACCTGATGGAATTTCCCCTCCCGGATGGTGAGGCGGACCCGGGACAGGTCCTGTCCCGCCTCCAGGATCTCCAGATCGGCAGGCATGGTGACAAGAGGCTCTTCCGCTGTCCCGATGTTCACTCCCTCCAGGAATGCCCTCTTTGTCACCTCTGTCGCGCAGCCCTTCACCTCCACGTAGTAGGTTTTGTCCACGTGGCGTCTGGGTGACAGAAGGCGGTGGGACAGCTCTCCGTCGTTGGTGATGAGGAGAAGCCCCTCCGTGTCCTTGTCAAGGCGCCCCACAGGAAAAAGGTCCTTCCTCTTCCTGTCCGCGATCAGGTCCAGGACAGTCCGGTCCCTTCTGTCCTCCGTGGCGGACACGACGCCCGCCGGCTTGTTGAGCATAAAATACTCCGTCTTCTCATAGGAGACCTCCCTTCCCTCCAGGCAGACCAGGTCTCCCTCACACACCTTGCGTTCCGGGGAACGGACGGTCTCCCCGTTGACAGTGACAGACCCTCTGCGAATCTGTTTTTTTACCTCCTGGCGGGTGCCCTCGCCCATGTCAGCCAGGTATTTATCTAATCTCATCATAGGTCTCATCATATGGACTGCCATCTCCAGCCCGGCAGATATTTGTTCTTGAGTGTCCCGCCGGACAGCTTACCCCAGCCCAGCGGATACCCATCCACACAGAAGAGCTGCCAGCCCTTCCGCGTTGTGGGGACCTGGTCCTCCACATCCAGAGTCTCCCCCTTCAGGTAGCGGATGACCCGCTCGTCGCTGCAGGGAAGACTGATGACCTGGTCAAAGTCCTCCGGGCAGAGTGCCATGGCCAGTGCCTGGCTCGGCTCAAAGCGGTTTTTCTTGAGTTCTCCCAAAAGAAGGCCTGTCCGAAGGAAACGCATTCCCCGGACAGCAGGAAGTCCTTCGGGCATATAATAAACCCTTTCGCCGTGAATATCCAGTCTGTCCGGACTTAAATCTATCTTAAGTTTCTCTAAAAACTTTTCCAGCTCCTCAGGCAGCTTTCTGCTCCTGCGCCTTGGCGGCTCCTTCTCTCCCCTGCCTTTTTCCGGGGCCTTCTCCCCCTTCTGAAGGAGAGCCAGGAAGTGCCCCTCCCCGTGCATCCTGTGGGGAAAAATGCGGACCGTGTCAGCCAGGGAGGGATCCGACCCTCCTGCAAACTCCGGTCTGCCCGGGGCGAAGCCCTGGTAGGGCTCCATGGGGCAGATGTGGAATTCCGGCCGCTCCCGCAGGAGATGGGCGATGACCTCCTCGTTCTCCGACGGGTCAAAGGTGCAGGTGGAGTAGAGCATCATGCCTCCATCCCGCAGCATAGAGGCTGCCTGCAGGATGATATTCTTCTGCAGCTTTGAGAAAAAGTCCGGCCCGTGTTCCTCCCACGCCTTCACCATCTTTCTGTCCTTGCGGAACATCCCCTCCCCTGAACAGGGGGCGTCGATGAGGATCTTATCGAAGAAGCCCGGGAAAAATCCTGCCAGGCGTCCCGGCTCCTCGCTGGACACCAGGACGTTTCCTATGCCGAAGAGCTCGATGTTCTTTAAGAGCCCCTTTGCCCGGGAGCTGCTGATGTCGTTGGCCGCCAAAAGCCCTCTGCCCTGCAGCTTTGCCCCCAGCTCGGTGGCCTTTCCACCGGGAGCCGCGCACAGGTCCAGCACCCTGTCACCAGGCTCCACCGGAAGCCGGCTTGCGGGAGTCATGGCGCTTGGCTCCTGCAGGTAGTAAAGGCCGGCAAAATAGTAGGGATGCCGGGCCGGGGACACCTCCTCCCCGTTGTAGTAAAAGCCGTTTTCTATCCAGGGCACCTGCCGGATCTCAAAGGGGCAGATACGCCGGAAGTCCTCCATGGATATTTTCCTTGTGTTGACCCGGAGCCCATAATACCGGGGCTCTTCGTAGCAGGCTATATAGGATGGGAATTCATCGCCAAGAAGGCGCTGCATCTTCTCTTCAAACTCTGATGGGAGCTTCATGTTTTTCCTCCGTTTTATCTCGTAGTCATCTGATAAAGTATAACACAGATGGGCGGAATACACCAGCTAAGAATATTGGTATTTCAGCCGCCGGTCTTCCAGAGAACGCAGCAGATAGTAGGGATTGACGCTGATTTCCTCCCCGGTGCCCCAGGAGTAGATACCCAGGTGGAGGTGCACGTCGAACTCCCCCTTTGTCCCCTCCGGGCCGTACCCTGAGTCCCCCATAAAGCCCAGCAGCTGGCCCGCCTTCACAGTATCTCCTTCCGCTATGTCCGCGTAGGAGTCCAGGTGGGCGTAGTAGTAGTAGACGCCCTGGGGCGATGTGATGCCGATCCTCCAGCCGCCCAGCTCCAGCCAGCCAAGGTTGGTGATGGTGCCATCGGATATGCTGACAATGGGGTAGAGCCCTCTCTCATTTCTGGCAGCCATGATATCTGTCCCCTCGTGGCGGCTCTTCTCCCTGTAGCTGCGCTCGTACATCCAGGAGTCCACGTAAGACACAGTGAGGGAGGAGTCCAGGGAGGAGGCGGGCACGGGAAAATAGACGCTGTCCTCCGCCACCTGCCGCAGGAAGGTGCGGCACTCCTCCGAGAGAAGGTCCTGTTCCCTGCGCATTTCGGGGGAATAGAAGTCCTGCCGGTAGGAGGGGGAAGATACCGTCCTTGCTGTCAGGGTGTTCTGCCGCCCTGCCTCCAGCAGACAGCGGGCTCCCAGAGTGCTAAAGAACGAAAATAGTAATACAAGAAGGAGCAGTTTTCCGGCTTTTATCTGTCTCAATGCAAAACTCCTTTTTGTATTACTATATGACTGTCTCGATCTATTTTAGTATCTGCCTACCTGCATTTTGCCAGGACCGCCTTCAGGTAGTCGTAGCATCTTTCGGTGGAGGCGATATCCAGCCTCTCCCGGACAGAGTGGACATCCGGGATATCAGGGCCGAAGGAAACACAGTCAAGATCCGGGCGCTTGCCCAGGAAGAGGCCGCACTCAAGCCCTGCGTGGATGGTGATGACCCGTGGGTCCTCACCGTACCTCTCCCTGTATGTATCCACCATGATATCACGCAGAGGGGAGTGCTCCCTGTACATCCACCCCGGGTAATCGCTGTCTGTCGTAAAAGCTGCGCCACACAGAGCTGCCAGGGTCCGAAGCCTGTCTGCCAGCGCCTGTTTCTGGCTGTCTACAGAGCTCCTGACAAGGGTGTGGACAGTGAGGAGCCCGCCCTCTGCGGAAGCCACGCCCGGATTGAGGGAAGTCTCCACAAGTCCTGCCAGTCCCCGGCTGTAGGCCTGGGGTCCGTTTGGCATGAGATAGAGATAGTCAATGACCTGGGAGGTCCGCTCCGGGGTGGCGGCGGAAAGCTGCTGCTCTCCGTTCTCCTCCACGGTCACCTTCAGTCCCGGCTCGTCTCCCATAAATTCCACGTCCCATGTCTCCTTCAGGGCCATGGCTTCTTTTTTGATATCCTCCAGGCTGCCTTCAGGTGCCAGGAGGACTGCGGTGCAGTCCATAGCGATGACGTTCTCCTTGCTTCCACCCTCAAGGCTTACAAGGCGCAGCCCTTTGTCCCTGTCCAGCCTGTGGAGGAGCTGTCCCATCAGCTTCAGGGCGTTGCCCCTCTGCATGTGGATCTCCGCCCCGGAGTGTCCGCCCTTCAGCCCGGAAATCCGCAACTTTACTGAGAGTCCTTTGTCCGGCCGGGACTCAAGTGCAAAGGAAGTGCGGCAGGTGACGCCGCCGGCGCATCCGCAGGTCAGATAACCCTCCTCCTCTGAGTCGATATTGATGAGCTTTGTCCCCTTCAGAAGGGTCAGGTCCGCGGCCATGGCTCCTCCCATGCCGGTCTCCTCGTCCGTCGTAAAGAGGGCCTCCAGGGGCGGATGGGGAATGTCCCTGCTGTCCAGGAGGGCCAGGGCCATGGCGACAGCGATCCCGTCGTCCCCGCCCAGAGTCGTGTTCCTGGCCTTTACAAAGCCATCCTCTGTGTAAAGGTCCAGCCCGTCCTTTTTGAAGTCGTGGTCTGAGTCCTCGGTCTTGTCGCAGACCATATCCAGATGTCCCTGGATGATCACCGGGTCGCTGTCCTCATAGCCCTCTGTCCCGCTTTTCCGGATGATCACATTATTTGCCTCATCCTGGATCACCTCCAGCCCCCGGTCCTTTGCGAAGCGGACGCAGTAGTCGCTGATCCGCTTTGTGTCAAATGTGCCGTGAGGGATACTGCACAGCTCCTCAAAAAAATGAAAGACTGCCTTTGGTTCCAGGTTGTCAAGTATTGCCATTGTCTTATCTCCTTTGTGTAATCTGAATGTAAATTCGTTTTTCTCTATTGTGTCACGGAATACATAAAAAAGCAAGCTGCACCATAAAATAAACCAGATCATGCCCTGGAAGACGAGGTGCCTGTCCATGAAACGCCGTCTCTTCACTCTGACCGTCATAGCCCTTTTCTTTGTCATGCTCCTCTTTCCGGGCCCTGTGTTTGAGGGCGCAAGCCAGGGGATCCTGCTCTGGTTCCGGACCGTCCTCCCCACTCTCCTCCCCTTTATGATCGCCGCTAACCTGATGGTGCGGACAAATGCGGTCCACTGCATTTCCCGGCTGGCGGGAGGCGTCCTGGGCAGGGCGCTGAAGGTGTCGGACTGCGGGGCATTTGCGGTCATTGCGGGATTTCTCTGCGGATATCCCATGGGCGCCAAGGTGACGGCTGACCTTCTGCGGGAGGGGAAGATATGCCGGGAGGAGGCCGCCTATCTTCTGTCTTTTTGCAACAACACAAGCCCAATGTTCATTGTCAGCTATGTGGTCATGCAGAACATCGGAAGGAAGGCCCTGTTTGCCCCATCGGTGGCTATCCTCTTTCTCTCCCCTCTCCTGTGCAGCCGTATCTTTTTCCGGATATTCCGGGGGAGATGGGCTCCCGGCCTGGACCGGCGGGGAAGGTTCAAAGGTCCTGCCGGATCCAGGAGCGCCCCCTTCTCCTTTGACGTGCTGGACACCTGTATCATGGACAGCTTTGACTCCATCACCAGGGTGGGCGGATACATCATGCTCTTTTCCGTTATTACGGAGCTGGCCTTCCTGCTTCCCGGGGCCGGAGGGCTCCTGTCTGTGAGTCTCTTTTCCTTTCTGGAGATCACGGCAGGCGTTCCCATGCTGGCGGACCTGCAGGCGTCCTTCCCGCTGAGGTGGGTGCTGGTCATGGCGCTCGCTTCCTTTGGAGGATTCTGCGCGTCCGCACAGACCTACAGCATGATCCAGGGGACAGGGCTGAAGATTTCCGTCTATCTCACAGAAAAACTGGCCACCGCAGGGGTGACCAGTTGTATGTGCCTTGTCTTTCTGTATATGTCATGAGGGGGCATGCTGTAGGAATGCGGCTGTCCAGCCGGACCGCCCTGGGAGGGACCGGCAATCTCACCCCGCCTACTCCAGCTCCATGTCGTCCTCTTCGTACTCTTCCTCCGGCTCCTCAGCCGCACCGTACTCGGCCTCCAGTCCTCTTGCGGACTGATCCGGGATCTCCAGCTCGGAGCGGTTGTTGCGGACCATGTCGTAGCACTCCTGGAGGGAGTTCACAAGTCCGTCGTATTTTGTCGTGTAGCTGTCCAGCGTGTGGCCGATGATGCTCTCCGCATTTGCCAAAAGGTCGTCTGTGTACTGCATGGCTCCGATGCGGATATCGTTGGCATCGTTTGTAGCGTTGTCCAGTATCTGCTGGGCCTGCTCTGTAGCGGCGGTGACGATTTCATTTGCCTGAGCGTAAGCCTGCTGCATGATCTCGTGCTCGCTGACAAGCTCGGATGTCTGTATCTGGGCCTCCTGGAGCATGCTGTCTGCCTTGGCCTGCGCATCGGCAAGGATGGCGTCTTTATTTGCAATGATCTTCTGATAGCGCTTGATCTCATCCGGAGTCTTCATGCGGAGCTCGCGGAGAAGCTCGTCTATCTGGTCCTTGTTCACAATGATCTTCGTGGTGGACAGCGGCTGAAATTTGCAACTGTCGATGTACTCCTCGATCTCTTCGATAATCTGCTCAATACGGCTGCTCATAATTTACACTCTCCTTTTTTATCCATTTTTTCCTGCATCCGCTCTATCACGATATGAGGTACAAACTGTGAGATGTCTCCCCCGAAAGCTGCCACTTCCTTTACTGTACTGGAGCTCAGATAAGAATAATCCAGGCTGGTGGTCAGAAAGATCGTCTCCACCTCCGGCTCCAGCTTGTGGTTGGTCTGTGCCATCTGGAGTTCGTACTCGAAATCCGTGATCGCTCTCAGTCCCCGCACCACCATCTGCGCTTTCATTTTTCTCACAAATTCTACCAGCAGTCCCTCAAATGGAATGACTTTTACATTTGGAAGATTTTCCACTGTTTTCTCTAGTATTTTAACACGTTCTTCTACGGAAAACAACGGACTTTTTGCGTTATTTACCAATACCCCGACGATTAATTCGTCCACCAGCTTCGCTGATCTTGTGATGATATCCAGATGACCGAATGTGACCGGATCAAAGCTGCCCGGATAAACCGCTCTTAGCATATCTCTTTCCTCCCCGATGGCTCTATGAACACATGCTTGTTTGTCTTATATACCTTCTCTTTGATGACCTGGAAGCCAAGGTCGTCCAGATAGTCAAAGGAGGTCTCCTTTGACGCTTCCACGATGATCACGCCCCGGTGGGCCAGGAGGTCAGATTCCGCCAGGTAGGCAAGGACCTGCTTTTCAAGCCCCTGGTTATAAGGCGGGTCCATGAAAATATAATCAAACTGTTTCTCGCCCTCCAGTCGGTAGAGCGCCGTCATCACATCCGAGGAGATGGTGAGAGCCCTGCGCTCCAGGCGGGTGTGCTTCAGATTGTCCTTTATGCAGGCCATGGCCTTTGGGTTTTTCTCAACAAAGACGGCCTCCATGGCACCCCGGCTCAGGGCCTCGATGCCGATGCCTCCGCTGCCGGCAAAGAGATCCAGAAAAATGCAGTCATAGAGGTATGGCGCCAGTATATTGAAGAGCGTCTCCTTTATACGGTCCGTTGTGGGGCGGGTGTCAAGCCCGTCCAGCGTTTTCAGCTGCAGGCTCCGAGCGGTCCCGGCGATCACACGCATGAAATCACATCCTTTTTGTTCATTTGGGACGTAATACTTTTAAAAAGTATTACGTCCCAAATTATACTAACTGGTGCATAATTGTGTCAACAGGAATAAACAAAAAGCACCCGGCAGATATTATTTCAATCTGCCGGACGCTTTTCGGTTTCATATTTCAGAATTTTCGCAGGTATTGATACACTTTATTTCAGATGTCGCTTTGAGCTGGATCTTCAGCTTATTTTCCGGCCATCTGTCTCTCCTGCTGCTCGATCATCTTCTTTACCATATAACCGCCGACAGAGCCGTTCTGTCTGGAAGTCAGGTCGCCATTGTAGCCGTCTGTGAGCGGTACGCCCAGCTCGCTCGCAACCTCGTATTTGAATTTGTCCAATGCACCCTTTGCCTCAGGCACTGCTGTCTTGTTAGATGAACGATTAGTCATTTTTATACTCCTCCTTTTTTGTAACATTTTGTTTTGTTGTTACACCGATAGTATATGGAGGATTTACAATATTACACTAGCATTTCCTGCATGGTTTTCCAGTTTTTTCAACCATTCGGAGCCGGCGGCCTCCGGTGAGGAGACAGCCTCGTTCGCCATCTGTAAAAGCCGGGCATCCTGGAACACATCCCCCAGCTTAAAGCTCATAAGGCCGCTCTGGCGGATACCGAACAGGTCACCGGGGCCGCGGAGCTTCAGGTCCTCGGCTGCAATCTTGAAGCCGTCGTTGCTCCTGTTTAAAATGTCCAGTCTCTTTTTTGTCTCCTCGTCGTGGGAGCCGGTCATGAAAATGCAGTAGGACTGGTATTTCCCCCGGCCCACCCGCCCCCGCAGCTGGTGGAGCTGAGCCAGGCCGAAGCGCTCTGCGTTCTCCACCATCATGACGGTGGCGTTGGGCACATTGATGCCAACCTCGATGACCGTGGTGGAGACAAGTACCTGGATCTTTCCGCTGCCAAAGCGCTCCATGATCTCATCCTTCTGGGACTGCTTCATCTTCCCGTGGAGAAAGTCCACGGTAATGCCCTCTCCCAGCTCCTCCTGGAGCATGGCCGCGTAGTCCGTCACATTCTCCACCTCCAGGTGTTCGCTCTCCTCCACCATGGGGCAGATGATGTAGCACTGGCGGCCCTCCTCCACCTGCTTCTCTATGAAGCGGTAGGCGGTCTTGCGGTATCCTGTGTCCACCACGCAGTTCTTGATGGGCAGGCGGTCAGAGGGCAGCTCGTCGATGACGGAGATGTCCAGATCCCCGTACAGGATGATGGCCAGTGTACGGGGAATGGGGGTGGCGCTCATGACAAGGACATGGGGCATCTGCCCCTTCCGGGCCAGCATCTCCCGCTGCTTTACCCCGAACCTGTGCTGCTCGTCCGTGACCACCAGGGCCAGATTTTTGTAGCCCGCCTTTTTCTGGATGAGAGCGTGGGTGCCTATGATGATCTGGGCTGTCCCGTCTTCCATCCGGTGGTAGGCATCCCGCTTTTCCTTCGCGGTCATGGAGCCTGTGAGGAGCTCGGTCCGGATGGGGATGTGGTGCTCCTCAAGGAGGGAGGTGATGGACTCGTAGTGCTGCTTCGCCAGCACCTCGGTGGGGGCCATGAGCGCCCCCTGGAAGCCGTTCAGGGCCGCTGTCATGAGAGCCAGCAGGGCGATGACTGTCTTGCCGGAGCCCACGTCCCCCTGGACCAGGCGGGACATGGAGAAATCCTTCTGCATGTCCGCCAGGATCTCCCCCCAGACCCGCTTCTGGGCCCCGGTGAGCTCATAGGGCAGCTCCCGGATGAAGGCCTCCACCTGAGGACTGGGCATGATGTGAAAATCGTTGCGGGCCCGGTCTGTCTCCTCCTTCAGAAGCCGCAGGGAGCAGATAAACTGGGCAAATTCCTCGAACACGAGCCGGCTCCTGGCGTGAAAGTACACTTCCTTGTCCTCGGGAAAATGGATGCCGCGCAGGGCATAGTTGTACTCTGCCAGCCTGTACCTGAGCCGCAGCGCCTCCGGCAGCAGTTCCCTCTCAAGAGGCAGGCCGTCCAGCGCCTGGCGGACCGCCTTCATGACCGCGTTGTTGGAAAGGCCGCCTGTCAGCGGATAGACCGGCTGCATGGTATTCAGCTTCTCCTCATACTTTGAGGATGGATAAAAGATCTCCGGGTGCTCCATGACAAGGCCGCTCTTTTTCCTGGACACCAGGCCCCGCAGGGTGATGACTCCGCCCTTTCCCAGCGTGTTCCGCAGAAAAGGCATGCGGAACCAGACCACCTTCAGGGTGCCGCTGATATCCTTCAGATGGAGGGTGGTCACCTGCATGGAGCGGTTCCCGGACACCTGGACCCTGCCGAAGATGGCCCCGGTGACGGTCTGCACCCTGCCCTCCACGAGCTCGCTGACAGGCACCGCCTCCTCGTACACGTCGTACCCTCTGGGATAATACTGGACCAGGTCACCCACGGTGTGGATGCCCAGCTTTATAAAAAGTTTTTCTGTCTTCTCTCCAATCCCCTTCAGCTCGTGGACCGGTGTCAGTCTGTTCATACGTCACTCTCCTGCTCTTATTTCCAGACAAAGAAATAACAGGCAAACCCATGCCTGCTATCTCTCTTTATCTTACAGTCTGTCCGTATCTTTTGTCGCGGCAAACAGTATCCTGACTATCCTACTCTACAGCCAGCACATAGTAGTAGATAGGCTGGCCGCCGTAGTGGGCATCCACGTCCACATCCGGATACTTCTCCTCTATCTCCGCCACAAACCGCTGGGCGTCCTCCTCCTTGATCTCCTCGCCGTAGTACAGGCTGATGAGCTCGGAGTCCTCGTCCACCAGCTGCTCCAGCATGTCTCGGGTAGTCTCCTCGATCTGGGTGCCCACCGCGATGATGCCGGCATCGCCGATTCCCATGATATCGCCCTCGTGGATCTCCTTGTCGTCAATCTTCGTGTCGCGGACAGCGTAGGTCACCTGTCCGGACTTCACATGGCTGATGGCATCCAGCATGGCCTCCTCATTGGCCTTCCCGTCGGCCTCAGGCATAAAGCTGATGATGGCTGTGATGCCCTGGGGCACTGTCTTGGTGGGGATGACGATGATCTCCTTGTCCTTCACAAGATCCTTGGCCTGGTTGGCTGCCAGGACAATGTTCTTGTTGTTGGGGAGGATGAAAATGGTGTCCGCATTCACATGGTCCACAGCGTTGAGCATATCCTCTGTGCTGGGGTTCATGGTCTGTCCGCCCTCGATGATGTAGTCGGCGCCCAGCTCGCGGAAGATTTCATTTAAGCCCTCGCCGATGGAGACGGTGATAAATCCCATGGGCTTTCTGGGCTCTGCCGCAGCGGCCTTCTCCTCCTCTTCCTTCTGCTGCTTTGCCAGCTTCTCGGCGTCGCGGATCAGCTTTTCCTGGTGCTCCTCGCGCATATTGTCAATCTTCATGCGGGAGAGCTGTCCGTAGGTGAGAGCCTTCTGGATGGCAAGTCCCGGGTCGTTGGTGTGGACATGCACCTTTACCACATCCTCGTCGGCCACACAGACGATGGAGTCGCCGATGGACTCCAGATAAGCCTTGAATTCATGCTCATCTTCATCTGTAAACTCTTTTTCTGTCAGGATGATAAATTCTGTACAGTAACCAAACTTGATATCAGCGGCAGACTCAGCGGAAACCTTCTGCTGTCTGGCTGATGCCGTGCCACCGCCCTCGGAAGCGAGGGCGCTGTAGTCTATCTCCTTGCCCAGGAAGGCGTCGTAGGCCCCCTTCAGGACCTCCATGAGTCCCTGTCCGCCGGAGTCCACCACACCTGCCTCCTTCAGCACAGGCAGCATGTCCGGTGTCTTCGCCAGGACCGCGTCCCCCTCCTCGATGAGGGCGGGGATGAAGACCTCCAGGTCATCTGTGGTCTCAGCCAGCTCGTTGGCCTTCTCGGAGATGCCCCGGGCAACGGTGAGGATGGTCCCCTCCTTCGGCTTCATGACCGCCTTGTAGGCCGTGTCCTTGGCCCGCTCGCAGGCCGCGGCGAGATTCTGCACATTGATCTCCTCCTCATCCCGAAGAGCCTTTGTAAAGCCCCGCAAAAGCTGGGACAGGATAACCCCGGAGTTTCCTCTCGCCCCCCGCAGGGAACCGGAGGAGATGGCCTTTGCAAGGGACTTCATATCCATGTCGGCAAGAGCTGTCACTTCCTTTGCCGCCGCCATGATGGTCAGCGACATGTTCGTGCCCGTGTCGCCGTCCGGCACCGGGAAAACATTGAGTTCGTTGATATATTCTTTCTTCGCCTCGATATTCTGCGCCCCGGCAAGAAACATCCTGGCGAGCATATCCACACTTATAGAATTTGTAGCCACTTAAAAATCCTCCTTAACTAATCGATGACCCTGACGCCTTCGATGTAGATATTGATTTTATCCACCGGCATGCCGGAAAATTCTTCCACCCTGTACTTTACATTGCTGATCAGGTTGTCCGTGACAGCGGAGATGCTCACGCCGTAGGACACGATAACATGGAAATCGATGGTGATCCGGTTATCGTCCGATATAGTGACCTGGATGCCGTGGGTGAGGCTGTCCTTTTTCAGCAGCCTGACGAGGCCGTCCTTCATGTTGACAGCCGCCATGCCGACGATGCCGAAGCACTCGACGGCAACAGTCCCCGCATATTTTGCGATTACTTCAGGATTTACTGTAATGATACCAAGATCTGTGCTCATGCTTCCCTTCATATGGTTCCCTCCAATGTTCTATTTTCATACTTTCTTAAAAGTCTGCTTAACAAAAGTATTATACTCTGTTTTCCAGTGTTTTACAACAAAAAAAGACTAACTTCCCATGTCTGTACAGGGAAATTAGCCCTCTTTTCTCACTCGCTGATTAAGCACGCTCTACTTTGCCGGATTTTAAGCAAGAAGTACATACATACATTCTCTTTGCTCCGCTCTCTGTTTTTACACGTACAGATTTTACGTTTGATTTCCACATTTTCGGTGTCTTTCTATGAGAGTGGCTGACACTGTTTCCAAAGTGAGCACCCTTTTCGCAAATAGCACATTTCGCCATGACTGCACCTCCTAACGCTCATGATAAGTCTGTTCTCCAGACTCGCAACAATGATATTCTATCAGAAGAATTTTTAAAATGCAAGCATTTCTTTTTGATTTTCAAAAATATTTGTCATTTATCGTCCCTGCAGCAGAAAAACAGCTCATACGCTGCCAGAAGACACAGGATGATGCACAGCACTTCCACGAACAAATTGGGAAGCCAGATGCTGATCAGCACGCCGACAGCGAGCCAGAACAAAGCAAAGCCTGCCACACGCTTCATAGGCAACCGCCCCTCCCGCAAGGCTTCTTCCTTCTATTCCTATGCATCCTTGCAGCCGGACAGAACAGGAGCTGCTATTTTTCTTCCTCCTCTGCCCCGTCCAGGATGTCGTTCAGATCCTCCTCTGACATCCTTCCGCTTCCCTTGGATGTAAAGCGGTCCAGCACATCCGGCACCATATCCAGGAGCTTGGTGATGGTATCCTGGTTCTTGATGTTGACCAGCCTGGTAGTGCCGTTCTGGATGACAAGGACGGCGCTGGGAGTCATCCTGCCGCCCAGTCCGCCTGCTCCCTTCTCCTTCTTCTCACCGCTCTTGTCCCCGTTGAAGGCGCCAGCCCCAACAGCAAAGGATACGTCCACAAGGGGAAGGATGATCGTGTCGTTGATGTGGATGGCATCCCCCACCACAGTCCTGGAAGAGATGACCGCGTCCATTCCATGAAATAATGCCTCCACAGTCCCTTTAAAATTATTGTCAGCCATATTTGTTAACCTCCTGTATTCTTACGCTTCCGCCCGCAGCAATCCCCGTATATCCCGGAAGGTCTCCCTCACCGCTCTGCGGCGGATGAGCTGGAGAGCCGCAAAGACAAGGCTGGCTGTATACAGCCGTCCCCGCAGCTTTGTCTTCCCCTGGAAGATCCGCTCCTCAAAATCCGGCTCCACACGGACATCTCCGGGCAGGAAGGGATAGAGTACAGCAATACCTGCCAGCAGCTGCCCTGTATGATATGGATCTTTAAAGCCAAAGCGCACGGACAGGCTGAATTGTCTGGGAAGAACACTCCCGAGAAGGCGGATACATTCCTTTTTCGCAATGCAGAATGCCTTTTTATGGGTCTCGTCGCTCAAAAAAGCGGCTATCTGTTCCTTTTTTTCCGTAATCAGATTTATTTTAGCACAAATCCTGTCAAAAGTACATTTTATCTTTTGAGCGATCTTCTGAAAGCGCCGGCGTATTTTCTCCAGCCTGCTTTGTGCAGGCTCCTCTTTATCCGCCTGCGCAGCCTTCGCAGCTGTCTTCTCAGGCGCCGGAGCTGCCTCTGGCGCCTTTTCAGTTTCCTCAGCTCTCTGGTGATCTTTTTCACGTTCCTTTTCATGGTCTTCCTCCTTTTTCCGTTCCCTGCTTTCTTCTCTTACCGCCTGCTTTTCTTCCGTCCGCTCCTCCTCCTGCTTCTCCTCTTTCGTCCGTTGCCCCGGTACATCCGGCTGCTCCCCGCGGTCGCCTGT
This sequence comes from Lachnoclostridium sp. An118, assembly GCF_002160985.1. Lineage (GTDB taxonomy): Bacteria > Bacillota > Clostridia > Lachnospirales > Lachnospiraceae > Claveliimonas > Claveliimonas stercoravium. The sequence continues at coordinate 107,555 of NZ_NFLQ01000006.1, forward strand.
TTGGGACAGGCCCAGCTTCTTCCAGGCGACTCTACCCCGCACAGAGGCTCTTCCATCCCGGAAGGCAAACCGCAGCTCCACCAGGCCGAGCAGCCAGGTGATCCGCCCCCGCGCCCGGAAATCCTTCTGTCCGGCGTCCCATCTGGCCCTGCCCCGGTAACAGAAGGGCACAAAGAGGACGGTACAGAGCGCTAATAGGAGTATGCCCAGTATGGCGGCTAATATGATGCCCGCAATTTTTAAGATCAACAATATAATGTGAAGCATATTACTCTTCCTGTTCCCTGTAGTGTATGTAACCGCAGACGTCTGTATCCATATGAGCGTCAAAGGTCTCCTGGGTGATCTGGCGCACAAGCTCCAGCGCGTCGTCATAGTCCCCGGCAATGCCCGCGATGAACAGTTCGCCGGTGGGATAGCTCTTCTGGAGCAGCTCGGCAGAGCAGAGGATCTCCATCCGCTCCCGTCCATGATCGCACAGTGCAATGAGGTACACAGGAGCCTGGAGCCGGCCCGCTCGAAGCCGGCGGATGACCTTGCTTTTCTTTTTTTCCATTCCTTCTGACAGATACAGATGCTTTGCAAATTTCATCATATACAAGCTCCTCTTAAACGGTCCGGGGATAGAGAAGGTCCCGGGGATCTACTGATTATAATAATAACTGTCCAGTATCTCTTTTGCAACATCTACCGCTCTCGTGCCGCCGTCAGACTGCTCCACGATCACGCAGATGGCAAGCTCGGGATTGTCCACATCCGTGAATCCCACAAACCAGGAATGATTTCTGGAGGAATCTCCGTCCGCATACTCGGCCGTGCCGGTCTTGCCGGCCACGCTGTATCCGGACCCGGCGAAGACAGAGCCCGTGCCGTAGTCCGTCACATCCTGCATGTAGGCCTTCAGCTGGGCCGCCTCCTGGGAAGTCATAAGGGAGCCGTAGCTTTCAGGTGATGCCTCCCGGACAATGGATCCCGTATAGTTGGTCACCTGCTCCACCAGGTAAGGGCGCATCAGATTGCCGCCGTTTGCGATGGCGGAGGTGATGAGTGCCATGTGATAGGGGCTGACCTGGGTCTCCCCCTGCCCCATGGCTGTCATCATCCTGTCTGAGGAGGAGGCATTCCCGTCCAGGGAAAAGCTGCTCCTGGCCGGAGAGATGTCGTCTCCCGGAAGGGCCTTGTTAAAGAGCAGGTCTCCGGCTGTGTCCTGGTAGCCGGAGATATCCAGCGAAAGTCCTATGTTGCAGAAGGACGAGTTGCAGGAGTAGGCAAAGGAATCTGCCAGGCTCACAGTGCCGTGGACATTCCCTCCCGCACAGGGGATGGTCACGCCGTCGTAGGTGATAGAGCCGCTGCAGGTGTAGGTATAACTCTCATAATCCGCATGCTCCCGCATATATTCCAGGGCTGTCACGATCTTGAAGGTGGAGCCCGGTGCGTACTGCCCCTGGAGGGCCCGGTTCAAAAGGCTGCTGTCCGGGTCGCTGTTCAGGGCGTCCCAGTCCTGCTCCACCGTGTTGGGGTCAAAATCCGGCTTGGAGAGCATAGTCAGTATCTTTCCGGTAGTGGGCTCCAGGATCACCACCGCCCCCTTGTTGTCTCCCAGCGCATTGTAGGCGGCCTGCTGGAGACTCGTGTCCAGAGTGGTCACGACCGTGTCTCCTATATTCTTCTCGTCCTGGAATTCATTGCGCAGCTTCTCCAGGAAAAAGGCGTTGGAGGTGAGGAGCTCAAAATTCTCTGTTGACTCCAGTCCTGATTTCCCCTGGGAATCGTACCCCACCACATGGGCATAGAGGCTGCCATAGGGGTAGCTGCGGTACTCGCTCCCGTCCTCAGCAGTCTCTGTAGAGGCCAGCACATTCCCGTCCTTGTCCAGGATGCTGCCCCTCACAACACGGTCCGCCATGGAGTCAAGCCTGGGATTGTAGGGGCTGCTGATGATATCCTTGCTCTCCACGATGTTGAAATAGCCGATGTAGGCCATCAGAACGAGAAAGAGGGCCACAAAGGCATAGGTGACTCTAGCGAACTCTTTGTTTACTTCCCGCTTTTTCTTTTTTTCTTTCTTTTCCCGCTGTTTTAACTCTTTTTTGCCCTGCCGGCTCATAGAGGCTCTTTCCTGCTGCTTCCTTTGGCGCTCTGCCTCTCTTCTGAGCTCGTAGCTTCTGTTCTTTTTTTCTTCTCTCAATGCTTTCTTCCTCGTCCTCTCTTAAAATGTAAAGTCCCTGGATGATCGCAAACATGATCAGCGTGCTGAGCATGGAGCTTCCCCCGTAGCTGACAAGGGGCAGCGTCACGCCGGTAGACGGAATGAATTTGATCACGCCGCCTATATTCAGAAACACCTGGAAAATGTAACAGGTGCCAAGCCCCAGCGCCACCAGCTTGTAGAACTGGTTGTGGAGCTGCATGGCAATGTTCAGGAACATGATATAGCAGCTCACAAATATAAGGATGAGACAGAGGGCAAAGACAAGCCCCAGCTCCTCCGCAATGGCTGAAAAGATGAAATCCGAGTCCCGCACCGGTATGCTCTCCGGCGAGCCCTGGCACAGCCCCATGCCGAACCAGCTCCCGGTCCCGATGGCAAAGAGGGACTGGGCCACCTGGTAGCCGCCGTTGTCATAGGTGCCGAAGGGGTCCCGCCAAACATTGACACGGGTCCGCACGTGGGCGAACAGATAGTACCCCGCCACCGAGGCGCAGGCCCCGGCTCCCACCCCGGCCAGCATGTAGAGGGGCTGCCTGGTGGCCACGTACAGCATCACCAGATAGACCACGAAGATAATGAGGGCCGCCCCCAGGTCTGTGGAGATGACAAGGATCAGCACGTGCAGAGCCGCTATCATGGTAGTTATGACTACATTTTTGAACTGGACGGACTCCTTCAGGCTGGCAGCCACGTAGAATACGAAAATGATCTTCACCAGCTCAGAGGGCTGTATGCTGATGCCTCCTATGGAAAAGCCAAGCTTCGCCCCGTAGGACACCTGCCCGAGCACCGCCACCACGGCAAGGGAAGCCATGCCTGCGATGGCGTACAGCTTCCGGAGCTTTGCGAGCCCCTTTACCTTTCGGATGATGACAGGCACCACAAGACTGAGGGCGATGCCGGCTGCCGCAAAGACAAACTGGCGCATGGCTGTGCCGTAGTCCAGCCGGGTCAGCATCACAAGCCCGACACACAGGAGCATGCACATATTGTTGACCACGAGGCGGGATACTCTTGGATAGACCTTTGTGTACAAGAGGATGGTCGCGCCAAATAGCACCACCTGGGCAAGGTACAGCCCGGCGATCCGTATATCGTCCATTTCCAGATACAGCACGAGAAACGCGATCAGATGGAAAAGGAACATGAGGATATTCTGTCTGCGCAGCATATCCTGCTTCTTCTGCATATCATGATAGCCGAATATCGTGAAGCACAGGTATGTGTACATGATGATCAGTATGATGATGAGATATTTCGAAAGCTCTACAATTATATTTACCAAAGTTTCACCTACTTTACTCCCCGTTTAAAATGGCCCCTCGTATAGCCGCCCTCCCATCCGGGCGCCTCCCCTGAGGAGAGCCAGCCCTGGAACAGCTCCAGGACCTCCTTTGTCCTCCCTTTGCTCTCCCATGTAAATCCACACAGGAGGGCGGCAGGCGCCAGAGACTCTATCTCCCTCTCCTGCCCGATGAGGACGAGAGGGTCTGAGTTATATATTACATTATAGCAGTAAAGACACTCGCTGCGCACCATGAATTTCTTGCGATACCGGTCTGTCATGTGGGTCCAGCCCGACTTCCCGGCGCAGCCCTTTGTGTGCTTCCGTATGCACCCGGCGCTGACCATGACCGGGAGATAGCCGTATACAGGGAGCAGCATCCGCCCTCTGTCCAGGTCCAGCAGCTCCCGGGCGTTCAGCTCAAGAGGAGCCTCCGCAAGACCGTCTGCCAGCTCCTGCCAGAATGCCGCCGCCCGCCGGTTCCACGCGTAGGCAGATGCTCCCGTGTCCACAGGCTTTGAGAAGCCCGACTCTCTGAGGAGCAGAAGGCTTTCCAGGTTTTTCACCATGGCGCCGTCAAACTCCCTGCCCATGTCATGCAGTTTCGCCCTGTAGAATCCCTCCGCCTCCCTGCGGCAGATTTCAGCCATGGAGACATACACCTCCACCTGCCCCTCCTTTGCCCTTGCCAGGACCTCATCTGCTCCGCCTCCGGCCCAGACTGTATCCGGAAGATAGATCCTTTTTACAGAGGGGACAGCGAGGGCAGCCATGGCCTGCTCCACGGCCATGACAGACACAAAGAGCGGGATTTCCCTGAGGGGACGCTCCTGGCAGGGCTTCCCCGCAGAAGGGAACGGCCTGTCCGGAATCGCCGTCTCCAAAGGCAGCGTTTTTTGAGCTGTCTCAGACCCGCAGGGTCTCCGGAAGGATGTGGTGATCGCGTCCTCCAGCTTTTCCAGGCCCGCCCGCCGGAGCGCGTTGAGTGACTGGAGGGGCAGAAAAATCTCTCCCTCTGTATGGATTTCCAGGTCCTGAAAGACAAATTCCGTATTTCCCGTCTTCTTCATCTGCTTCAGGAGCTGTTCCCGGGCCAAGGGCCTGCTCTGAGCCTCCTGCACCGTGTCGCCGCTGACTGTCACCTGGGCCTTCTTTCCCGCAGTGTCGGCATATAGAGTAAGTGTAGCACTTTTCCCGGGAGAAAGTATTAATTTCCCATTAATTTTTTCTTGCAGATGGCTTTCCTTCCCGCTTTTTGAAGATGCATCCCTCTTCTGTGCCGGCTCAGGGCGGTCCAGGGAGAGCATCTCCCTGCCGTTGTGGCGGGTGTAGTACCCGTCCGTATAGCCCCGCCGCGTGTAGGCCTCGAGGAGAGCTCTTTGATCCTCCCGGGACACCCGGAAGCGTTCCTTATCGCCTTCCAGCTCTGCCCAGAGGTCTGTGTATTTCCGGTACATGGAAGTGACGGTCTCCACGTAGTAGGGCTGCTTCATCCTCCCCTCGATCTTGAAGGAGGTAATGCCCGCCCCGACAAGCTCCGGGATGAGCCGGATGGTGCACAGGTCCTTCAGGCTCAGGATATCCTGCTCTTTTTTCGTCTGCTCCGCCCTCCACGGGAGGCGGCATGGCTGGGCGCACTGGCCCCGGTTCCCGCTCCTTCCGCCTATCATGCTGCTCATGAGACAGCGCCCGGAGTAGCAGTAGCAGAGCGCCCCGTGTACAAAGCACTCCACCTCCAGGTCTGTCTCCTCCGCGATCCGGCGCACCTCCCCGAGAGACAGCTCCCTGGCCGGGACTACCCTTGTGACGCCCCGCTCCTCCAGAAAGGAGGCGCTGACCGCGCTGGTCACTGTCATCTGGGTGCTGGCGTGGATGGGGAGAAGGGGGAACTGCTCCCTTATGAACTCCATTACTCCCATGTCCTGTACGATGACCGCATCCAGCCCCTGCCGGTAAAAGGGAAGGAGATAGCTGTAGAGCTGGTCAAGCTCACGCTCCTTGACCAGCGTGTTGACAGTCAGATAGAGCTTCTTCCCGTGGATATGGGCATAGTCGATGCCCTCCAGGAGCTCCTCCTCTGTGAAATTCCGGGCAAAAGCCCTGGCGCCAAAGCAGGCGCCTCCCGCGTAGACCGCGTCGGCTCCCGCCCTGAAGGCGCACTTCAGTATGTCCAGGGAACCGGCCGGAGCCAGTATCTCCACCGGCCCGCCCTTCTGCCCCGGCTCTCTGTTTTCTGTTTGTTTCGGATACGGCATACCTGTCTTCCCTCCCCTTTTGGTGACCATTCTTTTCGATGAACATTTAAAAAGGCTGTCCCATGACAGCCTATTTTTTCTGATTGTTCTTCATCTCTGTTTCCAGTTTGACGATCTTCATCTGAAGCTCCCGGTTCTCCTCTTTCATCCGGTCCAGCGTCTTCTCCGCGTTCTCGAGTTTTATCTGAACGGAAATGAGCTCATGCTTCAGGTCGTACATCTCTTTGTCCTTCGCCTCAATGTCGCTCTCCAGGGTGCCGCCCTGCTTCTTTGCCTTGAAGTAGTCATCGGCGATGTTCAACGCAAGGAGGATGCTCCTCGTCTCAGCGCTCTGCTTGCGGTATCCCTCGCTGTTGGTACACTCTTCCAATTTATGGTTCAGATAGGTGGACACCCTCTGCAGATACTCCTCGCTTTCAAATCCGCTCAGTGTGAAGACCTTGCCCCCTATGAGAACTTCCGTATAATTCTTTGATGATGCCATAAATGACCTCCCGCCCTTTTACGTTTATCCTGCAATTTATTATAAACTATTTACATATAAAAACCAACTATTTTTCAATATTTTCAGGTGAAATTCCCAGATGCTCATAGCTGAGCGCCGTAACCACGCGGCCTCTGGGCGTTCTCTGTATAAAGCCGTTCTTCAAAAGATAGGGCTCGTAGACGTCCTCAATGGTCCCCGCGTCCTCCCCGATGGAGGCGGCCAGCGTGTCAAGGCCCACAGGACCTCCCTGGAACTTCTCGATCATGGTGAGAAGGATGTTCCTGTCGATATGGTCCAGTCCGTACTTGTCCACGTCCAGAAGGTCCAGGGCAAAATCCGCCACAGCCTTCGTGATGACGCCGTCGTATTTCACCTGGGCGAAATCCCTCACCCGCTTGAGGAGACGGTTTGCAAGCCGGGGCGTTCCCCGGGACCTCCGTGCCAGCTCCATGGCTCCCGCCTCGTCGATCTCCACCCCCAGCACGGCGGCGGAGTTCATGATAATGGTCCGAAGCTCCGGGACCGTGTAAAATTCCAGGTGATGGACCACGCCAAACCGGTCCCTCAGGGGCGCTGTCAGCATGCCAGCCCTTGTGGTGGCCCCCACCAGGGTAAATTTTGGAAGGTCCAGGCGTATGGACCTGGCTCCGGCGCCTTTGCCGATGACAATGTCAATAGCGTAGTCCTCCATGGCCGGGTAGAGCACCTCCTCCACCTGCCGGTTCAGCCTGTGGATCTCATCCACAAAAAGCACATCACCCTCCTGCAGATTGTTCAGGATGGCTGCCATCTCCCCGGGCTTCTCGATGGCCGGCCCGGAGGTGACCTTCAGATGGACCTGCATCTCGTTGGCGATGATGCCGGCCAGGGTCGTCTTACCAAGCCCCGGCGGACCGTAAAAGAGCACATGGTCCAGCGCCTCCCCCCTGGCCTTGGCGGCCTCGATGTAGATCTTCAGCGTGGCCTTAGCCTTCTCCTGACCGATGTAGTCCTTTAAATAACGGGGTCGGAGACTGTTCTCTATCTTAACATCCTCTTCCAGATTTTCTGTTGTGATAATTCTTCGTGTCATGTCTTCTACCTGCTTCTAGAACATCATTGATTTCAGAGCTCTCTTCAGCACATCCTCCACCTGCATGTCCTCCGTGATCTCCACCTGGCGCACCGCCTTGAGAGCCTCCGTGCTCCCGTAGCCCAGGGCCACAAGAGCCTGTACCGCGTCATTCTGGACTGTTCCTGCAGGGCCGGCGCCAATCCCCGGCACGCTGTCCGCATCCCCGGAGTGAGGGAGGGCGTCCTCAAGCTTCAGTTTGTCCTTCAGCTCCAGTATCAGCTTTTCCGCCGTCTTTTTCCCAATGCCGGGCGCAGACGAGATGGCCTTTGCATCGCCCGAGAACACAGCGAACCGCAGCTCATCAGGCGTGAGCTGTGAGAGGATGTTCAGACCTCCCTTGGGTCCGATGCCGCTGACACCTATGACAAGCCGGAACACCTTCAGGTCATCTTCTGTCAGGAAGCCGAAAAGCTGCATGCTGTCCTCTTTTACGCTGAAATAGGTGTGTATCTTTACCTGGCTTCCGATAGCCGGCAGCCTTCCCATGGCGCTGCCGGCCATGAAGATCCCGTAGCCGATGCCACCGGCTTCCACCACGACCCTGTCCTCCTCCACCGCGGCCAGTTCACCCCGTATATATGAAATCATGTCATCTAACTCCCTTTCCATTCAATGTAATGCCTGTCAGCCGTCTCAGCATGGCGTCAGCGGCAATGCCGATGACAAGTCCCGTGAGCAGCCCGGCCACAAGGAGGACCGGGACATAGTAGGAGACACTGAAGGTCTGGACGACGAACATGGCTACCGCGAGCTGTCCCACGTTGTGCATGACGCCCCCGCCGATGCTGACACCCAGGACGCTGAAGCCTCCGTTCCTCTTCAGCAGAGCCATGACCGTCAGGCTGAGGAGCGCGCCGGCCAGACTGTAGAGGATGCTGAACATGCTGCCAAATATAAAGCCCGCCAGGACAACTCTTGTTACAGACAAAAGATAAGCCTCTCTGAGGCTCATCTTATAAAGTGCGATCACTATGATAAGATTGGCAAGACCCAGCTTGACTCCAGGAATACCGATCTGAAATGGTATCAGGGATTCCACATAGCTGAAGATCAGCGCCAGTGCCGTGAAAACTCCAAAATAAGCAACCCGCGTCTTCAAGGACAGCACCTCCTAATTCGTGACAGCGTCATACTCGCTCTCCTGCCTGGACTGGATCTCCACGATCACCCTGTTGGGGAGACAGATGATACTCTCGTTGTCCGCGGACACGGCCCGCTGGTCCACGCAGAGCTGGTCCGGACAGTCCGCTTCTATCATCTTGGCCCTCCCGTTCCTGATCCTGAGGATATTGGTCCCACCGTTGATGGAGACCTCCCTGTCCTCGTTCAAAGGATATGTTCCCTCTATCGCACCGTCCACACGGACCACAGCCACGCCGCTTCCGGCACTTCCCAGCGCTTCGTGAAGGAGCCAGGAGCCGGCCGCTACCGCCAGGATCAGCACGATAAGTACGATATCTTTTATCTTCAGACGTTTTTTCATGATGACTGCTTTCGCTTTCTCCTAAATACTATATGTGCTATTCTACCATATCGTTTTGGGATGTGCAACCACATGTTCGGACATCTGTTCGGATGAGCAGCAGCCACATGTTCCTGTGTAGTTGCAGTTGCGGCCCCTGCCGTGACTATGTTATAATGTTTGCGCAAAAGCGTGACCTGAAGCGGCAAGACCGCTTCACCCTGTCGCTCACGCGGTATGACAGCGACGTGCCGCAGACCTGGCACGATTTTTACAAATGAGGTGGAAAATCATGAAATTATGGAAAACACGGTCCCTGGCAGGAGCGGCTGCGGCAGTCTCTTTCTTTCTGGTATCCGGCTGTGCGGCAGTCTCCTCCGAGCCCATGACGTACACAGACACGCTGTTTGACAGTGTGATCTCCCTGCAGATATACGACTCGAGGGACCAGGATATACTGGAGGGATGCCGTGAGCTCTGTCAGAAGTACGACGTCATGTTCTCCCGGACCAATGAAGAGAGCGAAATCTCCAGGATCAACAATGCCCAGGGCAACCCGGTCGAGGTGTCGCCGGATACTGCCACCCTTGTCAAAAAGGGGCTCTACTACGGCAAGCTCTCCGGAGGGGCCTTCGACATCACTATAGGCTCTGTGTCCAGGCTGTGGGATTTCAAGTCTGAGGACCCGGCTCCGCCGGATCCTGCCGCTATCGCCGCAGCCCTGACCCATGTGGATTATAAAAAGGTGGTCGTGGAGGGGAATACCGTCACCCTGCAGGATCCGGCCGCAGCCCTGGACCTGGGCGCCGTGGCGAAGGGATACATAGCTGACAGGCTGAAGGATTACCTGGAGGGAGAAGGCGTGCGCCACGCCCTCATCAACCTGGGTGGGAACGTGCTGGCTGTAGGTGACAAGCCGGACGGCTCTTCCTTTAATATAGGCATCCAGAAGCCCTTTGACGAGAGCGGCATCCCTCTCACCTCGGTCAGGATCGATGACAAGTCCATTGTCACATCGGGGACCTATCAGCGCTTTTTTGAGCGGGACGGCAGTCTGTACCACCACATTCTGGACCCCGCCTCCGGGTACCCCTGCAATAACGGTCTGGCCAGCGTATCCATCATCACAGACTCCTCTCTCACCGCGGACGCTCTGAGCACCACCTGTTTTGTCCTGGGCCCGGAGAAAGGGATGTCCCTTGTCAATCAGCTGGAGAACGTGGAAGCTGTATTTGTAGACACGGACAGCCAGATCACCTACTCAAATAATTTCCAGAAATAGAAAAACTCCCTATGGGCAGTTAATGTAGAAGCTCCCTGTGTGAGAGGCAATGCAAAAGACAATGCCTCTCGCGCAGGGAGCTTCTTACACTTGCCGTTCGTCAAAATAGAACAGCTCTTCAAACTTCTTATCTAAAGCGATACAGAGAACAAGCGCCAATTTCGCAGTTGGGTTAAACTGCCCTGTCTCAATAGAGCTGATCGTATTGCGGGATACCCCCACCATTTCCGCCAGCGCTGACTGTGACAGCTTTTTTTCTGTCCGCACTTCCCTTATATTGTTTTTCAGTATCAGCTTATCATTCATCAGAACAGCTCCATACAAAATTTACAAAAAAAGCAGGCAGCCAATATCAGCAGTACGATACCGGCTATAAGAGAATACTTTTGTTGCAGCTTTAGCCCCTCATAGGTAAATCCCAAGCCCGAAGTGCAAAACAGCAGCGATATGATGTCTGCGGGAGACTCTGTCCGGACTATCTTGATGATCATTATGACCGCCCCCAAGACAATCAGGCCCCACAGTGAAAAGGCATCCCTCTTTAGACGCACCTCTCTCTCGCGTTCATCTCCCAGATAATTTTCTCTTTTGGCTCTTAATAAAATTTCCTCTCTGTTCATGGATACAGTCTCCTTATGCCAAGTTTTATTGTCATTAAGAAGTATATCATTGCCAAGTATACTTGTCAATACTACGCATAAAAACGGCCAGCCCCATGGGGCTGACCGTTTCCTGATTACATGATTTCAAGAAATCAATATCCGTATGACGGATAGGCGCTGAACAGGGCTGCTCCGAAGACGAACACCAGGATGAAGGAGAGTATGATGACCACCAGCTCGATGACGAGTGCCGCGCGGCAGTAGTTTCTCCTGTTGATGTTGCCGTTCTTTCCGAAAGCCCACACAAAGTAGAGGATGATGCCCGCGCAGGGGATCATCAGGGCCAGGATGGTGAGGACCCAGTCACCCATGGACATGGGGCTTGTATCCATACCGCCGTACTGCTGCGGGTTGTAGCCGTTTCCGCCGTACTGCTGATTGTAATTCTGGTTGTAATTCTGGCTGTAGTTATAGTTCTGGTACTGATACTGGCTCTGATCCTGGTACTGGGTCTGGCCGTTCTGAGCATAGTATCCGTTCTGTCCCTGGCTGCCAGCGCTGTCTGTACCTCCTGCACCGTTATAGTCCGCACTGCTGTAGCCCGCATTGGGGTCTGTGTACTGCTGCTCCGGCTGGCTCTGCGAGCTTCCGCTCCCGGCGCTTGTATAGTCCTGTCCGTTGTCCGGCTGATTGTTGTAATTATTATCCATTTGTTCTTCCTCCTTGAGACACATAACAATCTGCCGTTATTTTACCATAATTGTCTGTAAATGACAATCTTTTGGAGGAGATTATCTGAATGGTAAATGTAGGGTTCCCTGTCAGGGAAGTATCTGTACATGGATACAGCGTAAAAGACGAGCATCCCGCAGATGAGAAGGATGCCGACCCACTTGAGCCACCCGGAAAGGTTCCTCCTGCGAAGGAGATATCTCTGTACAGCGGCGGCCCCCAGCCACAGCAGGATGGGATAGATAAAGGGCTGCAGCTCCCAGGCCTCCGCAAAACGGAGGGCGAGGACCGCAAGCCCCGCCCTTGTCAGCCCGCAGGCGGGACAGGGAAGGCCTGTCAGGCAGACTGCCGGGCAGATGCTGCCGAAGAGGATATACAGAAGACAAAAAAGGGCGATTACCGAAATAACCGCCCACTTTACATTCCTTATATCCGTCCAGAAAAGCTTTGCGCTGGATCTGATATATCTCATCATGATTTTTACAGTATCACTTTCTTCGGACACTTCTCCGCGCACTTTCCGCAGTTTGTACACTTGGAAGGATCGATGTGCGCGATATTGTCTACAACCTTGACAGCGTCAAACTCGCAGACCTTCTCACACATCTTGCATCCGATACATCCAACGGAGCATACAGACATGACATCTTTACCCTTATCCCTGGAGCTGCACTGTACAAGGTGCTTCTGCTCGTAGGGCACAAGCTCGATCAGATGACGCGGGCACACGGCGATACATTTTCCGCAGGCCTTGCAGGCATCCTTGTCTACTACAGCCACACCGTCCACTATATGGATGGCGTCAAAGGGACAGGCCTGCACGCAGGAGCCCTCTCCGAGACAGCCGAAAGTACAGGCCTTCGGGCCTCCGTTCTGCATCATATTGATCATGACACAGTCGTGTAATCCGTTGTAATTGTACGTCTGCTTTGCCACCTCGCAGGTGCCGGCACATTTGACAAAGGCAACCTCCCTTATCTGCTCTCCTGCGTCAACACCCATGATCGCGCCAACCTTTGCGGCCACCGGAGCGCCGCCCACAGGGCAGGCGTTGACCGGGGCCTCTCCCTTGGAGATGGCCGCCGCAAGTCCGGAGCACCCCGGGTAACCGCAGCCACCGCAGTTGTTGCCCGGCAGCACGCCCAGTATCTGCTCTTCTTTTTCGTCAACTTCTACTGCAAACTGCTTGTCCGCAAGTCCGAGGAAAATACCGATGAATAACCCAGTACCGCCTACAATGACTGCAGCCAAGATAATTCCTGTCATACTCATTTTCTTTTCCTCCTATATCAGCCCGGAGAAGCCGAAGAATGCGATCGCCATCAGTGTGGAAGTGAGAAGGACGATAGGCATTCCCTTAAAGGACTCCGGAATATCGTTGTATTCCATTTTCTCTCTGATGCCGGCCAGCAGGACAATGGCGATCAGGTAGCCGACTCCTGTGGCAAAACCGTTTACGACACCCTCCAGGATGTTGTAGCCATCCTGCACGTTGTTCAGCGCAACACCCAGCACGGCACAGTTTGTCGTGATCAGGGGCAGATAAACGCCCAGCGCGTTGTAGAGGGAGGGGACGAACTTTTTGAGGAACATCTCCACGATCTGTACAAGCGCCGCAATGACCAGGATGAACACGATGGTGTTCAGATAGTCAAAGCCCAGCGGATGAAGGATGAACTGGTACAAAAGGCCTGCCACCAAGGAGGCCAGTGTGATAACGAAGATAACGGCTCCGCCCATGCCGACCGCTGTCTCTGTCTTTTTGGAGACACCGAGGAAGGAACAGATACCGAGGAACTGGCTGAGCACCACGTTGCTCACGAGCGCAGAGCCCACTGCAATTAAAATCAAATCTCCCATGGTTTTCCCTCCTATTCTTTATCTTTTCCGGCTGCTGAAGGGCATCCGCCGCATGTAGCACAGTCCGCGCCGCAGCCTGACTGGATCTTGGAAGCGTCCTTGCCCTTCTTCTCCATGTTGATCTTCACCTTGTTCTGGAGAGCGGCAAGTCCCGCGAGCACGAGGAAGGCGCCCGGAGCAAGGATGAAGATGGTGATGGGTGTGTAGCCCGCGGTTCCGGTAGCCGAGTCAGCCAGCGGAAGGAGCTGGTAGCCGAAGACCTGTCCCGCGCCCAGTATCTCTCGCACGATACCGATAGCGATCAGGGCCACCGTAAATCCAAGTCCCATGCCCAGTCCATCAAAGATGGAGGGGAGCACCTTATTCTTGGAAGCGTAGCTCTCAGCACGGCCCAGGATGATACAGTTTACAACGATCAGTGGAATGTAGATTCCCAGTGAATCGTAAAGGTCCGGTGTGAAGCCTTCCATCATAAAGTCAACAATTGTTACAAAGGATGCCACGACTACGATAAACGCAGGCATACGGACAGAGTCCGGTATGATCTTCCGCAGCATGGAGATCAGCATGTTGGACATGACAAGTACGAATGTCGTGGAAAGTCCCATGCCGATACCGTTTGTCGCTGATGTTGTGACCGCAAGCGTGGGGCACATGCCGAGCATCAGGACAAAGATCGGGTTTTCATCTATAAGACCGTTTTTCAGTCTCTCGCCACATTCATTCATCTCAACTACCTCCTAAAACGCATTCTGGAAGTAACCAAGTGCCGCGTTCACCGCACCTGTCACTGCCCTTGTTGTGATGGTGGCGCCGCTGATGGCATCAATTGGCTCGCCCTCGCCGCCGTCTTTAGATACATAGAAATGGTCTGTCTGCACGCCCACATACTGGCCGTAGAAGGACTCGTTCTGGGCGTTCATTCCAAGACCTGCCGTCTCGCTGATGGACAGGAAGGAAATGCCGCTCACCGTGCCGTCCGCCGTAATGCCGACAACCACCTGTATATCGCCGCCGTAGCCCTCGCCGTCTGTAGCCGTGATGACATAGCCTGTGTCGCCGCCGTCCACTGTGCAGACCTCATCGATGGTGGCATCGATGCCAAGATCGGAGATTACCTGGTCTGCCACAGCGGAGTCCACATCTGTCTCCTCGAAGGAGCCCAGATCCGCGTCCGGGAACACAGCCTGCCATGCCTCCCTCTTTGCGTTCTCTTCAGACTGGGCGATAGGGTCCTTTGTGACCTCATAGGCAAGCCCGAGGAGAAGGCCGGAGATCAGTGTGATAACTGTAAGGATGATTGTATTTTTTATGATCTTGTTCATTATTTCTCTCCTCCTTTACCAAACGGTTTTGGAAGAGTAACCTTCTCGATCAGCGGTACCAGAAGGTTACTGATGATGATGGCGTAGGAAACACCCTCAGCAGACCCGCCGAAGATACGGAACAGGCCGGTCAGGACGCCGAGGCAGATGCCGTACAGATACTGTCCCTTCTTGGTGATGGGGGACGTAACGTAGTCTGTCGCCATGAACCAGGCTCCCAGCATGAGACCGCCGCCGCACAGGTGGGCTGTCAGGTAGGTGGGGTCGAAAAATCCAATCTCCGGATGTGCCACATGGCCGAAGATACCGACAAAGACCACAAAGGTCACGATGTATGTACCCGGGATGCGCAGGTCGATGACTCCCATCAGGATCAGGAAGATCGCGCCGATGATGATGGCGATGACAGATGTCTCACCGATGGTCCCGGGAATGGTCCCGATGAGCATGTCCATCGTGTTCACCTGGTCAAGAGCGCCCTCCTTCACATAGGAGAGGGGAGTCGGTCCTGTCACGCCGTCGTAGACAAAGCTTGTCATGGGGCCTGTAAAGGAAAGCAGAAGGAAGCACCTTGCTCCCAGAGCCGGGTTCATGAAATTCTGCCCCAGTCCGCCGAAAAGCTGCTTTACGATCAGGATCGCAAACACGCTTCCCAGGGCTCCCATCCACCAGGGGGCTGTAGGAGGCATGTTGAGACCCAGGAGCATACCAGTGACAACCGCACTGAAATCTCCTACTGTGACTTTTTTATGCATCAGTTTCTCATAGATAAATTCTGTAAGCACAGAAGCCGCCGTGGTGCTGACCATCATGATCAGGGCGGGAAGTCCAAAGTTGTACACTCCGAATGCAGTTGCCGGAAGCAGCGCAATGACTACCATGAGCATGATATTGCCGGAGGTCACTTTGGAACGTATATGTGGTGAAGATGAAATGTTAAATGAATTCTCCACGTTTGTTCACCTCTTCCTCTCTTATTCTTTATTTCTTTTTCTTGCGGTTCGCAAGCGCAATTTTTCTCATAGAACCAATGGACTGCTTCAGCTGGCGCTTTGCGGGACACACGTAACTGCAGCACCCGCACTCCACGCACTCCAGACCGTTCAGCTTTGTGAACTGCTCCTCGTCGTGGTGCTCCGCATAGTCTGCCAGGCGGGACGGGATGAGCCTGCTGGGACAGGCATCCACGCATCTTCCGCAGTTGATACATGCCGTTGGCTCGAATTCCGCCACCGCGTCTCTGGAAAGACAGAGAATGGAGGAAGAAGTCTTTGTGACAGGAGTGTCCAGGGTGAACATGGCAAATCCCATCATGGGGCCGCCGGAGATCACCTTCTTCGGCTCTCCTTTAAAGCCGCCCGCAGCTTCCACCAGCTCTGCCTGGTTTGTGCCAAACAGGACCTTAAAGTTGCCCGGCTCGTTTACAGCGTCTCCGCTGACTGTCACGATACGCTCCATGGAAGGGAGTCCCTTTACGACAGCCTGGTAGATGTTGATCATGGTCTCCACGTTGTCCACCACGCAGCCCGCGTCTGCCGGGAGCATGGAGGAATTGATGGCTCTTCCTGTGGTGGCGTAGATGAGCTGTCGCTCAGCTCCCTGAGGATACTTCGTCTTCAGGGCCATCACTTCCATCCGTGCTTCGTCCTTCACCAGCTCCTTTAATTTTGCGATGCAGTCAGGCTTGTTGTCCTCCACAGCAAAGATCCCCTTTGCGTTGTCAAACAGGGAAAGGACCACCTTCATACCGCCCACGAGCAGCTCGGGCGTTTCCGTCATCCTGCGGTAGTCCGCTGTTATGTAGGGCTCACACTCTGCACAGTTTGCAATAATGTAGTCAATCTTTTCCGGCTCCTTCGGGGAGAGCTTTACCCTTGTGGGGAAGCCTGCACCGCCCATGCCGACCACGCCGGCCTCGCCGATAGCGTTTAAGATCTCCTCTTTTGTCATCTCGCCGAGAGGTTTGACCGGAGCGTACTCCACTTCCGTATACTCGCCGTCGTTCTCAATGACAATACAGTTTACTTTTGCCCCTGTGGGGTTGAAATGAGGTTCGATCGCTTTGACTGTCCCCGAGACAGAGGCATAGATGGGGGCGGATACGAATCCGCCTGCCTCCGCGATCTTCTGTCCCTTTAATACATGATCGCCCACTGCTACAACTGGAGAGGCCGGGGCGCCAATATGCTGAGAAAGCGGATAAACCAGGTTTCCCTTTGGCTTAACTTCGACAATAGCCTTGTCTTTTGCCAGGCTTTTGCCATCATCCGGGTGGATACCACCCTTAAATGTCAACAATGCCATCTCTTTTTTCCTTCCTTCCTACTATAATCTGTATATACTATACAAGAAAAACTCGGCTTCTTCTAGTTTTTCCGGCATTTTTCTTGTATATTTCCAAGTACATCTCGTCGCATTTTTAACAATACTGCACATGAAAAGAAAGAGACTATAACATAGTCTCCATCTTTTTATACATTATATATTTGTGCGAAAATGCGCTTTACTCTTCTTCTGCCTCTGCCTCAGCCGGAGCCTCCTCAGCCTGCTGCGCGCTCTCAAGAGCCTTCATGCTCAGGCTGATCTTCTTCTCCTCCTCGTTGAGGTCCACGATCTTGGCTGTGATCTCCTGTCCCACCGCAAGAACATCAGATGGCTTATCTACGTGTGCTCTGGAAATCTGAGACACGTGGAGCAGTGCGTCCACACCAGGCGCAAGCTCAACAAAAGCGCCAAAGTCTGTCATCCGTGCGACCCTGCCGGTGATGACCTTTCCAACAGCGTAATCCTCCGCCGCGTTGGCCCACGGATTGGTCTCCGGGAATTTCAGGCTGAGCGCAATCTTCGTCTCATGGATATCCTTCACGAGAACAGTTACCTTCTCGCCAACCTGGAATACCTTCTTCGGATTCTCCACTCTTCCCCATGACATCTCAGAGATGTGGAGCAGCCCATCCACGCCGCCCAGATCGATAAAGGCACCGAAGTCTGTCACATTCTTGACTGTACCTTCGATCCTGTCGCCAATCTGCAGCTTCTCAAAAAGCTCTTTCTGCTTTTCAGCCTTCCTGGCCACAAGGAGCTGTCTCCGGTCTCCGATGATGCGGTTCCTTCTCGGATTGAATTCGCTGATAACGAACTCGATCTCCTGATCCTGGTATTTGCTCAGGTCTTTCTCGTATGTGTCAGAAACCAGGCTTGCAGGGATAAATACTCTGGCTTCATCGATCACGACAGAAAGTCCGCCGCCAAGGATCTGTGTAACAGGAGCCTTCAGGACTTCCTTATTCTCAAATGCCTCTCTGAGGCGCTCGTTTCCTTTCTCGGCCGCAAGGCGTTTATAAGTGAGCAGCACCTGACCTTCTCCGTCATTCACTTTCAATACTTTTGCTGTCATGGTATCTCCAGGGGACACGATAGTCGTCAGATCAACGTTAGGCTCGTTTGTATACTCGCTTCTGGTGATGATGCCATCTGCCTTGTAACCTATATTTAAAATGATCTCATCCGGCTTTACGTCGATGACAGTGCCATCTACCACTTCCCCGTTCCGTATTGTCTTAAAAGACTCTTCCAACATCTGTTCAAAAGTTAATTCTGACATTATTTTGAACCTCCTCAATTATTTTATTGGGCGTGGATGCCCCTGCTGTAATACCTACTGTTTCCACGGACCTTAATTGATTCATATCAAAATCGTCAAGTGTCTGTATGTAGTACGTATTGTTACATGCATGATCTGCGAGCCGTTTTACAGCATAGCAAATCGTATCTAAAACAGTTATATCATACCCCTTTTTCGAGATAATTTCAACTAAATCTTTGATTTTATTGTAATTATATGTCGTTTCAGCCTCCCTGCACATCTACCGGCAGAGTCCAAGGATCGTATCCGCCACCTGCCGGATCGTCATGTCCGAGCTGTCCACCAGCACCGCGTCCTCAGCCTGCCGCAGAGGCGCCGTCTCGCGGTTCATATCGCGGCTGTCCCTCTCGATGATATCCCTCTCGATCTGTTCCAGGTCGCAGGGCACACCCCTGGAGGTCAGCTCATCGTATCTCCTCTTTGCGCGGGTCCGGCTGCTGGCAGTCAGATAGACCTTCACATCCGCGTCCGGGAGAACGCAGGTCCCGATGTCCCGGCCGTCCATGACCACATTCTGGCTGCGGGCCATCTCCCTCTGGAGAGAGAGGAGCTTCTCCCGCACCTCCGGGACAGCCGAGCTTTTTGAGGCCATGCTGCCCACCTCTTCACTCCGCAGCAGGGGGGTGATGTTCTCGCCGTTCAGGTAGACCTGCTGCTGTCCCTCCTCATAGCCGATGGAAACCTGCGCGTCACGGCATGCCTCCTTTATCTTCTCCGTGTCCTCCGGCCGGATGCCCTTCTTCAGGAAATGGACGGCCAGCCCCCGGTACATGGCCCCCGTGTCCACGTAGATAAATCCTTTCTCTTTTGCCACAAGCCGGGCAATGGTGCTCTTTCCCGCACCTGCCGGTCCGTCGATCGCTATACTGTAACCCATTTTTTCGCTCCTTGTCCTGTATATTTTAGAGATACTGGATGCTGCCTCCGGCCTTAGTACATTTCTTTAGAAGAAACTCCTTCAGGTCGGCGAGGTTCTTTCCCTTCACGCTCCCCTTTTTCAGAGCAATGAAGCCTTCCTTTTTACGCCTTTTGTCAGCCACCAGGGCAAGCGTGGTGTCCGTCTCGCAGATGCACTCTATTTCTCCGTAGGAGAACTCCTGGGTGACATCACCGGTGACACATGTGAAGCCGTCCTCGCAGAAGCTGACCTTCACCGTGCGCTCCTTTCTGCTGATCCTCTTCAGCTCCGCCCAGCGCTTCCTGGCTTCCTCGTAGGCCTTTGTCCTGATATCCTGTACCTTGAAGGGGCCCCATGCCTTCGTGTTCCTGTATTTGTAGAGGGCCGTGTACATCTCGTTTACTATTTTAAAAGACTCGCTGTATTCCATATAATATACTGGTTCCATCATATCATTCCTCTTCCTGTAGATTCTTTTGCGTTAGGGGATGCTGCTCCCTGCCAGAAAGGCGGTGGACCAGGCGATCTGGAGGTTAAAGCCGCCGGTCACCGCATCCAGGTCCAGCACCTCCCCCGCAAAGTAGAGCCCCTTCACCCTTTTGGACTCCATAGTCGCGGGGTCCACCTCCCGCACCGAGACCCCTCCCTTTGTGATGATGGCCTCACTCCATCCCCGCAGGGCCACGGCAGTCACTGTCAGATCCTTCAGCAGGCGGACAAGCTGTCTCCTTTCCTCTCTGGAAATGTCGTGTATCTTTTTCTCCGGCGGGATTCCCGAGAGCTCCACTGCCACGGGGATCATTCTGGACGGGAGGAGCCTGCCCAGGGAATTTTTGAACTGCCTGTTCTTCTGCTCCTCAAAGTCCCTGAGTATCCTCTGGTCCAGCTGCTCGTGGGACAGGGCCGGCTTCAGGTCGATGTGGAAGGAAAGAGGTCCCTTCTTAAGCCTTGGCCCCACCTCGCTCGTGGCACTCAGGACAACCGGGCCGCTGAGTCCGAAATGAGTGAAGAGCATTTCCCCGAAATCACGGTACAGCTCCCGCTTTCCATCCTTGACCGTCAGCTCTATATTTCTCAGGGAGAGTCCCATCAGGTCTCTCA
The DNA here is from genome assembly GCF_002160985.1 of Lachnoclostridium sp. An118. Lineage (GTDB taxonomy): Bacteria > Bacillota > Clostridia > Lachnospirales > Lachnospiraceae > Claveliimonas > Claveliimonas stercoravium. The sequence goes on from NZ_NFLQ01000006.1 coordinate 127,819, forward strand.
CCCACTTCTCCTCCGCCTCCACCGGGACAAGAGAGGGGAAAAGGTCTGTGACGCTGTGGCCTGTCTCCCGGGCAAACCGGTACCCGTCTCCGGTAGAGCCTGTCAGGGGGTAGGAAAAGCCGCCGGTGGCAATGATGCAGGCGTCTCCTGTCTCCCGCCTGCCATCCTCCAGGAGAAGGCCGGTCAGCCTTCCATCCTCTGTCAGCACCTCCCTGGCCGCGGCGCCGAGATGGAGACGGACCTTCCATCTGCTCATCTGCCGCTCCAGGGTGCGGATCACATCTGAGGAGTGGTCGGAGGCGGGAAATACCCTGCCGCCTCTCTCTGTCTTCACCGGCATGCCGTTCTCCTCGAAAAAGCGGATCACATCCTGGTTCGTGTGGGTGTAAAAGCTGCTGTAGAGAAATTTCCGGTTGCTCTTTACCGCCTGGAGAAGCTCCTCTGTGTCGCAGTCGTTTGTCAGATTGCAGCGTCCCTTTCCGGTGATGAAGAGCTTTCTGCCAGCCTTGTCATTTTTTTCGTATACATGGACCTGATGGCCCTGCCGGGCGGCGGCCACAGCCGCGTACATGCCGGCGGCGCCGGCGCCGATGATCAGAACCTTACTCATCTGTATCCCCTTTGTCTTCTTTTTTTCCGGGCGCGGCAAGCTCTACCTTGTCACTCACCTTGTCCAGCTCATCCCCGCTGTACACCTGATACTCGTCCCATATCTCCTCCAGCATCTCCAGTGTGGAGACAACCTCCTTCTGCTTTTTCATGCACAGTGCGACCACCAGGGCGTTGACCACGCTCAAGGGGGCCACCAGGGAGTCCACGATGGAGGCCATGTCGCTCCTGGCGATCAGATTGCAGGAGGAATAAAGATTCATGGGGGAGTGGATGCTGTCTGTCAGGGTGATGACCTTTGCCTTCCTGTTGCTGGCGAATTCCAGCGCCTTCAGAGTACGCATGGAATACCTGGGAAAGCTGATGCCGATGATCACATCCTCCTCCCCGATACGCAGCAGCTGCTCAAAAATCTCGCTGGCACTGTTCGTGCTCACAGCCGTCACATCCTCGCAGAGCAGATTGAGGTAGAAGCTCAGGAAGCTGGCCAGCGGTGCGCAGCTCCTGATCCCCACCACGTATACCTTCCTGGCCTTCAGGATAGTCTCCACGGCCAGCTCAAATGCCTCGTGGTCGATACTCTCCATAGTGAGCTTTATCTTCTCAATATCCGACTGCAGGACAGAGGCAAGGATCTCTCCCTGGGTGATGCGCCCGTATGTCACCTCCATGCGCTGGATGGAATTCAACCGTGTGCGCACCATCTCCTCCAGAGCCTTCTGGAAGGCAGGGTAGCCGGAGTAGCCCAGGGCGGTGGCAAAGCGCACTACCGTGGACTCGCTGACCCCAACCACTTCCCCCATCCTTGCGGCCGTGAGAAAGGCCGCCTTGTCATAATCCCTGCGGATATAGTCAGCCAGCTTTTTCTGTCCCTTGCTGAATCTTGCGTAGCCGTCATCAATTTTCTGCAGTAATTCGTTGTTTGTTCCCATCTTACAGGTCCCTTTTCTTTATAGTCACAAGAGGACAAAGGACCTCCGGTCCCTGCCCTCTGTGTGTATTCACTGTACTATTATAAATCCTGCCGCACCGGTCCGCAAGTAGAAATCCTTACTCCTCCGGCACAACGATCAGGTCCTTCGTGAAGCTGTTGAGCACTTCACAGCCGTCCTCCGTAACAAGGACAAGGTCCTCGATGCGGACGCCGATGCCTTCCTCCGGCAGGTAGATACCCGGCTCCACGGAGAAGCACTGACCCGGCCTGATGATATCCGTGTTCACGGAAGACACATCCCCGGCTTCATGATCCTCCAGGCCGATGGAGTGTCCTGTGCGGTGCGTGAAATACTGCCCATAGCCCATCTCCTCGATGTAATTTCTGGCGGCAAGGTCCACGTCGCACATCCGGTTGCCCGGCTTCGCGGCGGCAATCCCACGCAGGTTTGCCTCCAGCACGATGTTGTAGATCTCCCTCGCGCGGTCTGACACCTCGCCGATGAAGACAGTCCTTGTCATATCGGAGGCATAGTTGTCCTTGAAGCCGCCGATATCGATGACCACGCAGTCGCCCCTCTTCCCTTTTGTGTCGTCCGTTGCGTGATGGGGATCCGCCCCGTTCTTTCCGTAGGCGGTGATGGGGTCAAAGGACACGCCCTCACATCCGGCCTCCTTGTAGATCTCCCGCACCCTGTGGTCCAGCTCCATCTCGGTCATTCCCTTTGCCACAAGGGGGATGACCTTCTCCATGACGCCGTCGTTGATCCTGGAGGAGACGCGCATCAGCTCCTGCTCCTCCTCGTCCTTTATCATGCGGACCTGGTCAACGATCCAGGAGGCATTGACAAAGCTGCTCCCGCCGCCCAGCTCCTGCAGGCGCAGGAGGAATCTGGCCGGCCAGTTCTTGTCCACGCCCATGACCGCGTCCCTGTCTACATAGCGGCTCAGGAGCTCCACAGCGTCCTCGATGTCGTCGTACCACACAAGCTCAACGCCCAGGTCTCTCTCCTGGGGGAACAGCCTGTTGATGACCAGCTTGTGGTTCCCCTTGACATTCAGGTACAGAGCCAGCATCCTCTCGCCCGGATGTATCCACTTCCCTGTCAGATAGAAGATCGCCACAGGGTCAGAGATGATCATCTGGGGAATGCTGTTTTCTTCCATTGCCTTTAAGATTTTTTGAGTTCTTCCCTCGTTCATGATATGCACACCTCGCTCTTTTATTTTGCACATGCCGGGGAAAGGTCCCCGGCACAGTGTCTGCAGATTTTCTCCTGCCACTTACTATGATATTACTCCTGCTCCAGCTTGTCCAGCCTGCCGCTGCATCCCCACAGTATGAGTCCGAGGGCGATGACAACAGCCGCCACAGCTCCGTATCCCGCCTGGAACGGAACTGTCTTCAGGAAGTCGTAGAGCGGCGGGTATATCATCTGCGCAAAGAACACAGCGATGGGCCAGAAGCCAAGAAGGATACCCATGGCCTTGGCCGGCGCGATCTTTGTGATGAAGGAATTGCCAAGAGGCGAGAACACCATCTCGCCCACAGACATGAGGACAGCCACCATGACGATCCAGATGAGCGAGCACTGTCCGTCGCCTCTCACGATATCGGCGGCCACCATGACAACAAAGGCGCATCCCACAAGGATCATGCCCAGCGCCGTCTTCTTGAACATGCTCATGTCTCCCTTCGGGCGCTTTGCCATCTTATCCCATATAATAGCGAATACCGGTCCCAGGATGATACATGTGATGGCGTTCACGGAATCAAACCAGGATGTGGGCACCTGGAAGGAGCCGATCATCCAGTTAGCGTGGTTCAGGTAGGAGGCACCGTCTCCCCAGCCGAAATAGTAGTATGCCGGCATGTAGGCCATATACCACACCATCCAGAAGACAACAGAAAACAGAGTCACGAGGATGACTGCGATGATGCGCTTCCAGTCGCCCTTTGTGAGCGGAGCGCTCTCTGCCTTTGCAGCCTTCGTCTTGTCCACGAACTCTCTCTGGTCATGCTTGAACGGCTTCTTTCCCGCTTCACCCAGAGCTCTCTGGTTTACAATGAACCAGATGGCGTCGATGAAGAGGAAGATGCCGCAGATCAGGAATACGGTGTTAAACGGCAGCTTCAGGCCGAAGAGTCCCGAGATGGGAAGCATGGCGATAAATGTTGTCCCCGTAAAGCTTCCGATGTTCACGAAGGAATACTGGATGGAGAAGGCGTTGTTCAGCTCCTCCTTGTCGTGGAATAAAAGTCCGTTTATGCCGGACAGATTTCCCTTGAAAAGGCCGGTACCCACTGCCACCAGGATGATCATGACCCACACAAGGGCGAGGGAATCGGCCCGCCAGGCGCACACATAGCCAAGTCCCATCAGTATCATACCTGCCGGCACGCAGATACGCGGACTCAGCCAGTAGTCGGCGAGCCATCCGCCCACAATGGGGGTGATGTAGGTTCCCGCGACAAATGCGGCTGAGATGAAGGCGCCCTCGGAGTCTGTCAGTCCGAGTCCTCCCTGGGCTGCCTCCGTGGCGATCCAGATCGCCAGAAGATATTTCATGGTGTAAAATGCCAGTCGCTCAAAGGTAAAGCCGAGCGCGCAGACATAGAAACCAAAGGGTTTTTTTCTTTTTGCTGTCTGTTCCATTTTGAAGTTTCCTCTCTGCTATTATTTCCTACACAGCCCTTGTGTACTTTTTAAGCCAGTCTCTCTCCTCCTCGTCAAGGAAGGGGGAAACCTTTTCGTACACCGCGCTGTGGTAGTTGTTCAGAAGACGTCTCTCCTCTTCTGTCATCATATCCGGAAGGATGGCGTCCAGATCCATCGGAACGAATGTGATGGTCTCAAAATACAGGAACTGCCCGTACTCGTTCCGGGGCCCTTTTCTTGTCAGCAGCTCATTTTCCAGCCGGATCCCGTATTCTCCCTCCAGGTAGATGCCCGGCTCGTCTGTGACCACCATGCCGTCCTCGAAGGGCTGGATCTCTCCTGCCCGGAGCTGCCAGCGGAACCCTGTCGGCGGCTCGTGTATGTTCAGGAGATAGCCGACTCCGTGTCCCGTCCCGTGATCAAAGTTCAGGTTCCTGTCCCAGAATGGCTTCCTGGCAAGCATGTCCAGTGTCATCCCGGTCGTGCCGTATAAAAATCTTGCCGATGCAAGCTGGAGGTTGCTGATGGCTGTCAGCGTAAAGTGCTCCTTCATCCTGTCTGTCACATCGCCCAGTGCGTAGGTCCTCGTGATGTCGGTAGAACCCTCATAAAAGCCCGCGCCGGTGTCAGTCAGGAGAAAGCTTCCTCCCTCCAAGCGCACATCTGTCTCCGGCGAGGATGTGTAGTGCACGATGGCCCCGTGTTCGCCGAAAGACACAATGGGCTCAAAGCTCGGGCGGATGAAATCCCCCTGCTGTGCCCGCAGTTCGTCCAGCTTCCGTGAAGCGCTCAGCTCTGTGATGACCTCTTTGTCGTAGTTCTCCTTGACCCATTTCATAAATCTGATATGGGCAACGCTGTCCTTGAGCTGGGCTTTCCGTATATTGGCAATCTCTGTGGGATTTTTGACTGCCTTAAAGAGGATTTCCGGATTGCGCATCTCCACCTTCCCGGTCTTCTCAGGTATGTTTTTCCAGAGCGAGTAGTTCAGCCTTGCCGGGTCGATGAGGACAGTCGCGCCTTCATCCAGCGCCTTCACATCTTCATAGATGTCATTGTAGGGGTGGAATACAACTCCATCCCTCTCCAGCTCCTCCCTCAGCTCTCCGGAAAATTTAGAAGCGTCCGCATAGAGGTCCATCCGGTCCTCTCTGACCACAGCGTAGGACAGCACCAGCGGGAAGAATTCAATGTCATTTCCGCGGATGTTCAGCGTCCAGCATATATCGTCCAGTGTGGTCAGTATATGACAGTCCGCTCCCGCTCCCTTCATGGCTTCGCGTATCCTCCCGAGCTTTGAGGCGCGGTCCTCCCCCGCGTACTGGAGTCCCAGCTCCCATACCGGCTCTTTGGAGAGGGCCGGCCGGTCTTCCCATATATCTGCCGCCAGGTCCTTCCCGCAGGAGATGGCGCCTCCCTTCTCCGCAGCGATCTGCTCGTAGAGCTTGCCGTCGCCCAGAGAGACACATCTTCCGTCAAATGCGATAACACCGCCCTCCGGAAGGCGGTCTCTCAGGAAATGTTCTATGTCAGGCACCCCGGGCTTTCCCATCTTCATGAGTCTGACCGGTGTTCCCTCCAGCTCCTTTGCCGCCTGGATAAAATATCTGCCGTCCGTCCACAGATAGGCCTCATCCGCTGTGAAGACTGCCGTGCCTGCGGAGCCGGTAAAGCCGGTGAGAAATTCTCTCATCTTGAAATGCTCACCCACATACTCGCTCTGATGGAAATCAGCCGTGGGCACGATGTAGATATCTGCCCTGTTCTGCCGCATGATACCATGCAGCCTCTGTACTCTCCCGGTTATATCCATGATCTCTCTCGCCTCCATTTTGTGAATCTTGACTCATACACTGCCTGTCCGCACCAGCATCCGGCACAGATATCCCCGGCGCAGACCAGATTATTTTACAATATAAAGCAAGGTTTGTAAACTTGAAAATTTCAGCCGGAAAATTTTGGCTCTCCTCAGCAGCCGCCCCCATTTCCACGCCTTGTCAAACAAAATCCCCTTATGCTATACTTGTCAGAAACAGCGGGTTTTATGTAAGAGACCTGCTCTTCCGCAAGGGAAGGCAAAGAAGATCCAGGAGGTAAACGATATGAATATCACAGAAGGATACATGCCCTATCTGGGCTATCAGACATATTATCGGATCGCCGGAGAGTGCCGGGACGGAAAGCAGCCCCTGCTGCTGCTCCACGGCGGGCCCGGCTCCACCCACAATTACTTCGAGGTGCTGGACGCCCTGGCTGACACAGGCAGGGCCGTCATCTCCTACGACCAGCTCGGCTGCGGGAATTCCTATGTGGACGGACACCCGGAGCTGTGGTGCCAGAAGACATGGGACAATGAGCTGATGGAGCTGCGCAGGCATCTGGGACTTGACCAGGTACATCTGCTCGGGCAGTCCTGGGGCGGCATGCTGGCCATCGAGTATCTCTGCGACTACCAGCCGGAGGGCGTCACCTCCGTCATCCTCTCCAGCACCCTCTCCTCCGCCAGCCTGTGGGCAAAGGAGCAGCATCGCATGATCCGCTTCCTCTCCCGGGAGGACCAGGAGGCCATTGCCGAGGCAGAGCGGACCGGATGCTTTGACACGCCGGCGTACCTGGCAGCAAACAGCAGGTTCATGGAGCGGCACTGCGACTCTCTGCATGATGACAATGCCCCTGAGTGCGTGACCCGGCCGAAAAGATCCGGGCAGGAGGCCTACCTCTACGGCTGGGGGCCCAACGAGTACAATCCCACCGGGTCCCTGGGAAACTGGGAGTACACGGACAGGCTGGACCAGATCAAGTGCCCGGCCCTCATCATCAGCGGCACAAACGATCTGTGTACGCCCCTCATCGCCAAGACCATGTATGACCGCATCCCGGACGCCAGGTGGGAGCTCTTTGACGGGTGCCGTCACATGTGCTTTGTCGAGGACACCGAACGATATATCCGCCTTCTTGCAGGATGGCTGGATGAGACAGAAAAAAACGGCTGCCTGTAGGCAGCCGTTTTTGCGGGTCAGGTTTGCTTTATTTCTGGTTCCGGAACTGTACCGGTGTCATATTGTACGCTTTCTTGAAGAGCCTGTTAAAGTGCTCCACGTTCTGATAGCCCACGGACAGGGCGATGTTCTCCACCGTCATGTTGCTGCTCTTTAAGAGCGCTCTTGCCTTCTTCATGCGGATCTTCTTTACAAGGTCACCGAAGGTCATCCCTGATTTCTCCCGGATATACTTGGAGAGGTAGGGCTTGGAGAGATAGAACTTCTCTGCCAGGTCATCCAGCGTCACGTCAATGTAGTTGGCCTGTATGTAGTTCATGATCTCGATCATGCGGGCATCCTTCACCGGCTCCGCAGTGCTGAGCTCCTCTATCTTGTTCACAGCCACGATGAGGGCCTCAATGGAGGCTCGGATGATGTCTGCGTCTATCCCAACGCCCCAGAAGGTCTTCTCCTGGGAGACGATCCCTACGTAGGCTACCGCCTTGGAGGAGGAGCCCCTGGTGAGCGAGTGCTCCTCGTAGTAGCGCAGCTCGTAGCTGATATTGAAGTACTGCTTGATAGCGTTGCTGACAGCGTCCAGGCGGCCGTTTCCGGAGGCGGTCACCACCTGCTCGTCGTTGCCGTGGTGGATAGTGGCGTCCGCGATGATGCCGTCCGCCTGGCGGAAGTGGCACTCATCGATGGAGAACACGGTCTTGGCGTTCACGTAGTTGTCCGTGAATATCTGGTATACCCACTCCGGTGTCAGCTCTTTGTGGGCTCTGTCGGAGACACCCTTCACAAGGTAGCCTACCTCCTCCCTCATCTTCTCCGGGAGATTGATGCCGTGGCTCTGCTTCAGGATGTAGTTCACGCCGCCCTTTCCGGACTGGCTGTTGATGCGGATGACATCTGAGTCGTAGCGCCTTCCCACATCCTGGGGATCGATGGGCAGGTAGGGAACTGTCCACTTGCCGCACTTCTTCTCCTCGCGCCATGCCATGCCCTTGGCGATGGCATCCTGGTGAGAGCCGGAGAAGGCCGTGAAGACCAGCTCGCCCGCGTAGGGCTGACGCACATCCACGGTCATCCTCGTGAGGCGCTCATAGGTCTCCTTGATCTCTTCCATGTTGGAGAAGTCCAGCTTCGGGTCCACCCCGTGGGAGAACATGTTCATACCCAGGGTGATGATGTCCACATTTCCTGTCCGCTCGCCGTTTCCAAACAGCGTGCCCTCGATCCTGTCCGCACCTGCCAGGATGCCCAGCTCCGCTGTGGCCACGCCGCAGCCCCTGTCGTTGTGGGGATGGAGAGAGAGGACTACGTTCTCCCGGTAGGCAAGGTGCTTGTGTACGTACTCGAGTTGGGAGGCGAAGACGTGGGGCATGGCGTTCTCCACAGTCGTGGGGATGTTGATGATGGCCCTGCTGTCAGCCTGGGGCTTCCAGATATCCAGGACAGCGTTGCACACCTCCACGGCGTAGTCCACCTCTGTCCCGGAGAAGCTCTCCGGGCTGTACTCAAAGGTAAAATTGCCCTCTGTCTCATCCGCCAGCTTTTTCAGGAGCTTCGCCCCGTCTATGGCAATCTTCTTTATCTGCTCTTTGTCCTTTTTGAACACCTGCTCCCTCTGCGCCACAGATGTGGAGTTGTACAGGTGGATGACTGCATGGGGAGCTCCCTTTACAGCCTCAAAAGTCCGCTTGATGATGTGTTCCCTGGCCTGGGTCAGCACCTGGACGGTCACGTCATCGGGGATCATGTTCCGCTCTATCAGGGCACGCATAAAATTGTACTCTGTCTCAGAGGCGGCCGGGAAGCCCACCTCGATTTCCTTAAAGCCCACCTTCACAAGCAGCTCAAAGAATTCCAGCTTCTCCTCCAGGCTCATAGGCTCAATGAGAGCCTGGTTGCCATCGCGCAGGTCCACGCTGCACCAGACCGGGGGCTGGTCTATGTATTCCTTTTTTACCCAGTCGTAAGTGACTTCCGGGGGCATGAAATACTGCCGCTCATATTTTTCAAAATGTTTCATCTTCCATCTCTTCCTTTCAGCAACACAGAAAGCTGAATATTTATCAACTTTGTTGTTCTTTTTTAATACCTGTCTATCCTAACACACATAGGCGCAAAAGAATAGTGGTAAATTTAATCATTTTTATTGATTTATTTTGTTATCCCCTGTAAAAAAGCGGGCACAGACCTGGTCCATACACCAGGGGATACTCCTCTCTGCCACCTCCAGTGCCGCTGTCACCTTCTGCTCTGCCACCGGGAAATCCCCTACGCAGTAGAGGACGCTCCCTACCTCCTGCCCCTCTCTCACAGGGGCAGACAGCTCCCCGGGGAGCAGGGCCCTGGCGGTCACGGTCTCATTTTCAGCCAGAAGGATATCCTTTTCCAGCGGCTCAGCCGTGAGGAGGGCTCTGGCTTCCCCCTGCAGCGCTCCGGAGGGCGGCGCGCCGCCGCCCACAGGCAGGTCAGGCAGGGCGTGGTCCAGAGTGACCGTCTCGTACCGGTAATGGTCGATGCCGTACTGCATGAGCTTTCTTGTGTCCTCCCATTTGTACCCTTTGTTGCCCGGCCATCCGCATGCCAGGAGGGCCACGATAAAGGTGCGTCCCCCGTTTTCCAGCGCCCCCACATAGCAGTATCCCGCATCCGCTGTAAATCCCGTCTTCCCTGTCAGCGCGCCCTCCATCATGGTGAGGAACGCGTTGTGGTTCCGGAGAGAGAAGGTCCTCTGACCGGACAGGTCTGTAAAGGTGTAGCTGTCCTTCCCCGTGATGGCAAGAAAGGACTCCCGCTGCGGCGACTCTTTGATGCAGTATCTGAGCATCCGGGCCAGGTCGGCCGCCGTGGTGGAATGTACACCCGTCTCATCGGAGGCATCCAGGCCGTTTGGCGTGACAAACCAGGTGTCCAGACAGCCAAGCTCCTCCGCCTTCCGGTTCATCAGCTCAGCAAACCTCTCCACACTCCCGGCCGTGTTCTCCGCAATGACGACAGCGCTGTCATTGTGGGATTCCAGCATAAGAGAGTAGAGCAGATCCTCCATGCGGTAGCTCTCCCCCTCCCGGACGCCCAGACGGACCTCGGGCGAGGAGGCGGCATTCTCCGACACGGAACACTCCATCTGCAGGTCCCCCTCCTCCAGTGCCAGGATGCATGTCATGATTTTGGTAGTGCTGGCCATGGGCCGGGCTGTGTCCGCCTCTTTTCCAAATAAAACACGCCCGCTGTCAGCGTCCATGAGGACCGCCGACCGGGCGTGGAGAAAGGACAGCTCCACCGGCGCCTCCCCTTCCTCTGCCTGTTCAGCCGCACGGACGGGGGCACGGGCTGCCAGGAGAAAAAGGAGCGCAGCTGCCAGGAGCAGGCATACCCTCTTTTTTTGACCGCTCTTTTTCTGTTTTGTCACATGAAGCCACATCATATACATCACGCCCCAAAGAACCTGCGCAGTTAACCTATATGTATGAAGGCCGCAAAGAAAATATGTCTATACATCCAGCCTGAGCTGTGCCTCCTCCTCGGCCTCGTGCTTGAAGCTCTCGATCTGCTCCGGATTGATACCCGGCAGCTCATCCAGGGAGTGGATGCTGAAGCGCCGCAGGAACTCCTCCGTGGTCCCGAACAGGATGGGCTTCCCCGGCGCGTCCAGCCTGCCCACCTCGCACACGAGGTCGTACTCTACCAGCTTATTGACCGCATGGTCTGACTTGACCCCCCGTATCTTCTCTATCTCCAGCTTTGTGACCGGCTGACGGTAGGCGATGATGGAGAGGGTCTCAAGCTGCACGTCTGTCAGCACGTACCTGCGGGGCTGCCTCGCCACCTTGATGAGATACTCGTACATCTGGGGCTTCGTGCACATCTGGAAGGAGTCCTCCAGTTCGATGATGCGGATCCCCCTGTCGTCTGTATCGTATTTGTCCATCATATTGTGTATCAATCTGCGGGTCGTCTCCTCGTCATGGCCTATGGCCGCCGCAATCTTGGAGAGCTCCACCGAGTTCCCCATGGTAAAGAGGATGGCCTCTATGATCCCCTCTAATCTGCTTATCTCCACTTTATCCTTCCCCTTCTTCTCTTTGCTCTTCTTTACGTGTCCGCTCCCCGCCGCATATCATGGATGTGATGAGGATATCATCAAAGGGCTGCTCCTGCAGGACCTTGATCTTGCCTGTCTTCATCAGCTCCAGCACGGCCAGGAAGGTGACTACGAGCTGCACCCTGGACCTCTGTCTGGCCATGAGCTGGCGGAAGCTGAAGGAGGGATGTGCCCCGGCGTACTCCTCCACAAAGCCCAGCTTTTCCGGCAGGGAGACCTCCTCCTTCTCTATTTTCCCAAAGCGGCTGCGGATAGGATCGATCTTGTCCGTCTGCCTGCGCATCATCTCCCGGAAAATGCTGTTCAGCCTGGCGAGCGTAAGGCCGTCCAGCAGCTTGTCCAGGTCTATCGGCTCCACATAGTCCTGCACCTCCTCCGGAATGTCCGGATCCCGGTACAGAGACCTATCGCCCTCCACCTGCCGGTCCCGCAGCTCGTAGGACATATACTTGTACATCTTGTACTGAAGGAGCTGCTCCACCAGCTCCTGGCGGGGGTCTTCCTCCTCACCCTCCCCGTTCACTTCCCTGGGCAGCAGCATCCGGCACTTGATATCCAGCAGTGTGGCCGCCATGAGGAGGAACTCGCTCATCACATTCAGGTCCTCCCTCTCCATGGCATGGATATATTCCATATACTGATTTGTGATCTCCACGATAGGAATGTCGTAGATATCTATTTTGTTTTTGTCAATGAGGTGCAGAAGAAGGTCCAGGGGGCCTTCGAACACCTGCAGCTTTACCTCTAATCCCACAGACACCCTCCGCTCTTTTTGACTTAACTATACTATTATATCTGACCTTTGCTCTTTTCTCAACAGTTTTTCTAAAGCTGTATGAGCACCCTGGAGCGGAGGATTCCCATGAGGAGCTCCTTGGCCTCCCTCTGCAGCTTCTCCACAGGGATCTTCTCAGCATGTCCCTCATTGATAAAGCCGATGACGCCGTAGCACAGGAACCCGGCGATCCTTTTCGGCGAGTAGCGCAGACGGCTCCGGCTCTCCATCCGCTTTGTGTGCTGCTCCACTGTCTCCAGGACGATGCTGTAGAAGGCAAATGCCAGGTACGGGTTCTTGTCAGGCGCTGTATAGTGAAAAAAGTCAAAACGGCTGTAGTACAGCTCCATGATGGCGTCCAGGATGTTACAGTAGCTGAGCACTTCGTCCCTCTGGGGATTGTTCTCCCGCTGCTTTCTCTCATAGTCCTCCGTGCCCAGGAGCACCATATCCTGAAAGATCTCGTCCACCAGCGCGTACTTGTCGCTGTAGTGGGAGTAGAAGGTAATGCGGCTTATTTCCGCCCTGGCACACAGTTCCGTGATGGAGATCTGCTCAAAGGGCTGCTCCGGGAGCATGGATATGAGCGTATTTTTCAGATTTCTCTTTGTCTTTGTGATGCGTCTGTCTTCCATGGCATACATTTCTCCTAAACTGTATAAATAACTGACAAATCCGGATGGTCTGTCATTGAGTTTTCATTTTTGTTCTGCTATAATATTTTAACATCTGTTAAAATATCGGTCAATGTGTAAGATATTTTGTGTTTTGAGCCATATTAAGAACTGTAAAGGAGAGTACTATGTCAGACATTGCTATTATGACGGACAGCAACTGCGGGATCATGCCGGGCTGCGAGCCCTGTCCCGACATCCACATCATACCCATGCCTGTCCTGATAGATGGTGAGACTTTTTATGAGGGAAAGAGCATTACTGCCGACAGCTTTTACAGGCAGCTCGCCTCCGACGCCGCTGTCAGCACCTCTCTCCCCTCCCCCGGAGACGTGATGGACATGTGGACCTCCCTCCTGCGGGATTACCGGGAGGTGGTGTACATCCCTATGTCCAGCGGGCTTTCGACCTCCTGCGCCAGCGCTCTGGCACTGGCCTCCGACGGGGACTTTGGGGGGCGTGTCCACGTGGTGGACAACCACCGTATCTCCGTCACCCAGACCCAGTCTGTGCTGGACGCCTGCGCCCTCGCCGAGGAGGGGAAGACGGGGCGCCAGATCAAAGAGCAGCTGGAAAGGGAGGCGCTGGATGCCAGCATCTACATTGCCGTGGATACTCTGAAATATCTGAAGCGCGGCGGGCGCATCACGCCTGCCGCCGCCGCGGTGGGCACAGTGCTGAATTTAAAGCCCGTCCTCACGATCCAGGGGGACAAGCTGGACGCCTTTGCGAAGGTCCGGGGCATGAAGGCCGCCTTCCGGACCATGTGCAAAGCGGTAAAGAAGGATATAGACACTCGCTTTTCCCACTTAAAGGACGAGGGAGTCCTGAAGCTGGGCATGGCCGAGACGGCTATGAGCGAGGAGGAATTTCTCTCCTGGTGGGAAAAGTACCAGGAATTTTTCCCGGACATGGAGATCGTCCACTATCCCCTCACCATGAGCATCGGCTGCCACACGGGAGCGGGCGCTCTGGGAGTGGGCGTATTCCGGGTACACCGGCCCTAGCCCTGTTTTCCGACAAAAGTGAGACTGACAAGCTCAGCCATATTGTAGAGACGGACATTGACTGTGTGGGTCCCAAGTCCCCGGCTGACCACACAGCTTTGTCCGTCTTTTCCTTTGTACATATCCCCCGAGTAGCGGGGGAAAAGCTGCATCTGCGGGGTGATGACTCCCCCCACAAGGGGCAGGCGCACCACACCCCCGTGAAGGTGGCCGGACAGGACAAGGTCCGCCCCCCATTCCCAGTAGACATCCATGTAGGCCGGATTGTGGGCCATAAGGATACGGTACGTATCCCCGGACCGCTCCCCGACCCGCTCCTCTATCTCCTCCACCTGCAGCTCCTCTCTCCCCAAATGGCTGTAGCAGGAAAGAGGGAGCTCAAGGCCTGTGATAGCTGCCTGGAAGCCCTCCTTCTGAAACAGACAGGTCTTATTTTCCAGGACACGGATGCCCGCCTCCAGAAGGGCGTGCCGGTATCTCTCATATCTGTCGCCGTACTGCCTGCAATTCTCCTTCATCTTCTGCTCGTGGTTGCCGTTGGCGGCATAGACAGGAGCAGCGGACGCAAGCCGCCTCATGAGGGCCAGGGCCGTCCTGTCCGTCTCCGGCTGTGTCCGCGTCAGCATGTCGCCGCCTGTCAGGATACAGTCCGGTCTCTCCTGCTCCACCTTCTCCATCAGCCTCCTGTTCTCCTTCCCGTATTCCTTTCCGTGAAGATCCGAGAGGAAGAGGACCCTTATCTTCCTTCCTTTCTCCAGCCCCGGCAGCACCTTCCTGTAGCGCCTCACCCGGAAGCCGGACAGCTCTCTTGCCATCTCACCGGCGCACACGACAGCGGATGTGCCCAGCAGTGCGAGCGGCTTCTTCCACATTTCAAGCTCCTCCTTATCTGTCTGCCCTCCTCCGGGCAGTTCTGGTAATGATTATATAATCTGTCCTGCTGTTTTGCAACTTCCCGATTCCTTTTTTCCCGCACCTATGCCGGGAAGAACATCGCAAGGGTCTGCTCCAGGCTGCTCAGGAGGGTAGCTCCCGGCACATTTTCCGCCGCCACAATGTCCGCTCTGCCGATTTCGGCACCGTCCAGGGTGTAGACCACGCTCCCCGCTTTATCTCCCGCCCTGACAGGTGCTTTCAGCTCCTCCTCCACCTGATACTCCTTCTCAATAGCTGTCAGGTCCGCGCCTTCCGTGTCCACGTACCGGAAGGGCTCCTTCTGCCTCACGGCCGTCTGCCTCTTCTGCCCCCCTCTGACCTTCACAGGCTCCAGCCTCTGGATGCCCTCATCCACATACTTCACGCATTTTCCAAAGCCGTAGTCCAGAAGGGATGCCGCGTCCTGGAACCGCTGCTTTGATGTCTCCGCCCCCATGACCACCGCGATCATCTCCATCTGGTTCTTCTCGGCCGTGGCGGTCACACAGAAGCCCGCGTCGTCTGTGGACCCGGTCTTCAGTCCCGTGGCGCCGGCATACTGGCGGACCAGCTTGTTGGTGTTTGCCAGCGTGAAGGTGGTGCTCCCTCTGGCTGTGGTGTGGGTAATGTCCTCCATCCAGATGCAGGCGTAATCCCGTACCTGGGGGTATGTACGGATCAGCTCCCGGGACATGGTACCTATGTCTCTCGCGGTCGTCAGGTGCCCCTCCGCATCCAGGCCGTTGCAGTTGACAAAGGTAGTATTTTCCATTCCAAGCCCCGCTGCCCTCTCGTTCATGTGCCTCACAAACTCCTCCTCACTGCCCCAGATGTGCTCAGCCATGGCCACGCAGGCGTCGTTTGCACTGGCCACGGCAATGCATTTGAGCAGGGTGTCCACAGTCTGCACCTCCCCCGGCTCCAGGAAGACCTGGGAGCCGCCCATGGAGGCAGCGTACTCGGACACGGTCACCTGGTCTGTCAGGGCAGTCCTCCCCTCCGCCAGGGCGTCAAAGATGAGAAGAAGCGTCATCACCTTTGTCACGCTGGCAGGGGGACGTCTTTCATCCGCGTTTTTCTCGTAGACCATCTTCCCCGTGGATGCCTCCGCAAGAAAAACAGAAGGGGCCTCCACCTGCGGACCGTCTGTGGCGGCAGTCTCCCCGCTGTCTGTCCCGCCGGACTCCTCCTGACCGCTTTCCTCCCGGCCGGCCTGGGGTGCCGCCCTGAGCGCGGCCGGCTCCAGGAGCAGCACCACGCACAGGAGGACCGTCAAAAATCGCTTCATATGCCCATCTCTCCTCGCATACATCGTCTGTTACTAATATATTTCTCTTTTGTCCACTTATTCTATTTTTTGCTCTCAGACCGGCCTGTGTCCAGGTTGTCAATCTCGTCCCGCTGTGTTAAAATGTGTGTTCCGGGATTCCTCCCTTCCAGGGTGGGCCCGGCTGGACCATATCAGAAAATCAGTCAGGAAAAGAGGTATTTTATGAATAAAAAAGAAGTCCTGGAGATCAGGAAACAGTTCTCCCCGCAGAACTGCGCCATCACCCGCATCTGCGGCTGTTATGTGGACGGAGAAAAGGAAAAAAAGCTGGAATTCAAAGAGGCCTTCCTCTCCCTCCCCGAGGAGGAGGAATACAAGTATTTCGATCTGTTTAAGCGGACCCTGTCCGGCACCGTGGGGAAAAACCTCCTCAATATGAGCTTCCCTCTGGAGGAGGAACAAAAAGGCGGTGCCCAGGAGCAGCTGATGCAGCTCAGGGACAGCCGTCTCACGGATGACATGCTCGTGTCTGAGTTTTATGATAAGGTGATCGAGCACTACGACTTTGGAGAGCACTATCTCATCCTTCTCATCCACGCCGCCTATGACGTGCCCGGAAAGGCCTCCGACGGGATGGAGATGTACGATGCCTCCGACACAGTCTATGAGCACATTCTGTGCAGCATCTGCCCCGTCTCTCTGTCCAAGGCGGGCCTGTGCTACAACGCGGAGCACAACAGCATTGAGGACCGGATACGTGACTGGATCGTAACTGACCCGATCAACGGTTTTCTCTTCCCCGCTTTCAATGACAGGTCAAGCGATGTTCACAGCCTCCTCTACTACTCCAAGAAACCGGAGGAGCTCCAGGAGGTCTTTCTCACCCAGGTCCTGGGCTGCAGCCAGGTCTTAAGCGCGGGCACCCAGAAGGAATCCTTCCAGGCTATGATCGCGGACACGCTGGGAGAGGACTGCCCTTACAGCGTGATACGCAATATCCACGAGAACCTGAACACCCTGATCGAGGAGAACCGGGAGGAGCCGGAGCCGCTGGAGCTGGGCAAGCCTGAGGTCAGACGGCTCTTCTCCCTGAGCGGTGTGCCAGAGGAGAACCTGGAGGACTTTGACCGGGAATTCGATGAGACGGTGGGCGAAAAGGCCTCTCTTCTGGCCTCCAACATCGCCAGCACAAAGAAATTTAACATCAAGACTCCGGACATTGTCATCAATGTCAATCCGGACCGCACCGACCTGGTGGACGTAAGAGTGGTGGATGGGCGGAAATGCCTTGTGATCCCCGTGGACGACCAGGTGGAGGTCAACGGCATCGAAGTGAGGATGGACCCGGAGACAGGGGCTGAGGGACAGCCCTTGCAGCCTCTGTCCGCGGGTCCCAGGCTTTAAAGCTCCACGATCCTGGGTCTGTGGTGGGTGTAGGGCAGGAACTTCTTCAGAAGGTCCTGGGTCTTAAATTTCAGATGGGTGGTGTTGATGCCCGTGTTGCAGACAAACCACTCCGCCTGGGCCACCTCCTTGTCGATGATGAGCTGTACATAGTCATCCTCATCGTTCAGAAGACCTACGACACTGGCGGAGCCGGGGGTACAGCCGATATGCTTCACCATCAGCTCCGGCGGCGCGAAGGACATGTGGGACACTCCCAGCTTCCTGCTGAAGGAGGCTGTGTCAAAGGGCTTGTCATCGGGCATGAGGAGAAGGAAAAAGGAGGTCTTCTTCTGGTTGCAGAGAAAGACATCCTTCCGGACCGGCGCCTGCAGCACCTCTCCTATCTCCGCGCACTCCTCCATGGACGAGGCCGGGTCGTTGTCCACCCGCTCGTAGGAAATGCCCAGCTTTTTGAAGACCCTGTAGACCTCCTGCTCAAGGGAGACTCTCTCCGACACATTCTCCGGAGGGGTGTTTGTGATCTCACTGATATACATAGGGTTCTTTCCTCCATTTCATTTTTGTCTTATAATAGCTATTATAGTGCACCGGCCCCTTCCCGCGCAAGCGAAAGACAGGTTTTTGCCGTGCCGGCCACTGGAAATATCATTGAAAGGATGTGATCTTAAGTGAAATATATACTTGCCTCCGCCTCTCCCAGGAGAAAAGAGCTCCTGGCCCAGGCCGGATATGACTTTGAGGTGTGGCCCTCCGGGGCGGAAGAAAAGAGCGGCGGAACGTCTCCTGCCGAGATCGTGGAAGAGCTTGCGGCTCTGAAGGCGCAGGATATCTTTGACAGGTGCCTGCCCTCCCGCCAGGAGGACTTCACCGTCATCGGGGCAGACACGGTCGTTGCCTACAATGGTGAGATACTGGGGAAGCCGGCCGATGAGGGCGAGGCGCTGGACATGCTCGCCATGCTGGCTGACCGGACCCATCAGGTCTGCACAGGCGTGTGTCTCATCGTGTGGAGGGGCGGGCAGAAATATGTGCGCACCTTCCACGAATGTACACAGGTCACCTTCTATCCCGTGACCAGGGAGGAGCTGCTCGCCTACGTCCGGACCGGCGATCCTCTGGACAAGGCGGGAGCCTACGGGATACAGGGCCCCTTTGCCGTGCATGTGAAGGAGATCCGGGGAGACTACAATAATGTAGTGGGGCTTCCCATTGCCAGGCTGTACCACGAGCTGAGAGCGATGGAAGACAGATGGGAACGTATATAAAAAGATGACACGCACATGCGTGTCATCCTTATTTTGCACATTAGTTATATTTACGTTTTCTAGCAGCTTCGGATTTCTTTTTGCGTCTTACGCTCGGTTTCTCGTAATGCTCTCTTTTCCGAATTTCCTGCTGAATACCAGCCTTTGCGCAGCTTCTTTTGAATCTGCGTAAAGCGCTGTCCAACGTCTCGTTTTCTTTAACGATTACATTTGACATAGTCTCACACCTAACCTCCCCTCCAGCCCTATATTGTGCATCATACGACTGTTCGGGTATATTTATTGCACTACATTAGATTATAGCACATTTTTCCTGCACGTCAATCATTTTTTTGCTTTTTAGAGCTGGTTTTCCAGCACTTCTTTTGCTTTCTGCAGGGCCTCATCAATGCCGGCAGGGTTCTTTCCTCCTGCCTGAGCCATATTCGGACGGCCGCCTCCGCCTCCGCCGACGCAGGAAGCGATGGCTTTGATCAGGTTGCCCGCATGGGCGCCTGCCTTGACAGCTCCTTCAGTAGCCGTGGCCATCAGGTTTACCTTGCCGCCCGCATCGGAAGCGAGCACGACCACGCTCTCTCCCAGCTTCTCCTTGAGCTGGTCTCCTAAATCTCTCAGGCCGTTCATGTCAGCGCCGGGGGCCTTGGCAGCCAGGAAGTTTATGCCTTTCACCTCAGTCACCTGGTCCGTCACATCGCCCATGGACTCTTTTGCGAGCCTGCTCTTCAATCCCTCCACCTCACTGTGGAGCTCCTTGTTTTCAGCGAGCATGTGGGAGAGCCGCTCCTCCAGCTTGTCCGGTGTGGTCTTAAGGAGCTTTGCGGATTTTTCCAGCCGCTCCTCCAGCTCATCATAGTACCTGAGAAGGCCCTTGGATGTGAGGGCCTCGATCCTGCGCACACCGGCAGCCACACCTGTCTCAGAGATGATCTTGAAGGCCGTGATAACGCCCGTGTTGTCCACATGGGTACCGCCGCAGAACTCCTTGGAGAAATCGCCCATGCTCACCACCCGGACGATATCGCCGTACTTCTCCCCGAAGAGAGCGGCGGCTCCTGTCTTTCTGGCCTCCTCGACAGGCATGTTCTCAGCCTTCACGGGCAGACAGTTCATGATCTGCTCATTGACGATGGCTTCCACCCTTTTCAGCTCTTCCTTCGTCATGGCCGAGAAATGGGTAAAGTCAAAGCGGAGCCTGTATTCATTGACAGAGGACCCGGCCTGCTCCACATGTGTCCCCAGCACCTGGCGCAGGGCCTGCTGGAGAAGATGTGTCGCGCTGTGGTTCCTTGCGGAGAGGGCACGCTTCTCCTGGTCGACCTCCAGGGCGGCCTTGTCTCCCACCTTCAGCATGCCGCTCACCACGTGCCCCACATGGCCGATCTTTCCGCCCAGGAGCTTGATGGTATCCTCCACCTGGAAGAGGCCGTCCTCCGTGCGTATCACGCCGTTGTCCGCCTCCTGGCCGCCGCTTGTGGCGTAAAACGGTGTCTCTTTTACAAACACAGTACCTTTCTCGCCGTCAGACAGAGCGTCCACCACCTCGTCCTCCGTTGTCAGGACTGTGATCTCCGAGTCATAGGTCAGGTGGTCGTAGCCCACAAATGTGCTGGTCACAGAGGGATCGATGGACTCGTACACCGTCACGTCGGCGCCCATGTAGTTGGTCTCGCCAAAGGTGCCCTTTGCCCGCTCCTTCTGAGCCCTGGCGGCCTTCTCAAAGCCCTCCTCATCGATGGAAAATCCTTTTTCTTCGAGGATTTCTCTCGTCAGGTCCACAGGGAAGCCATATGTGTCGTAGAGACGGAATGCCTCCCCGCCGGAGAGGACGCGGCTTCCCTCTTTCTCCATCTGAGACTCCAGCCCCTCCAGGATGGAAAGGCCCTGGTCAATGGTCTTGTTAAACTGCTCTTCCTCCTTTGTGATCACCTTGAAGATGAAGTCCCTCTTCTCCTCCAACTCCGGATATCCGTCCTTGGAGCCGTCGATGACCGTCTGGGCCAGCTCTACCAGGAACTCTCCCCTGATGCCGAGGAGCCGTCCGTGGCGGCAGGCGCGGCGGAGGAGACGGCGCAGCACATAGCCCCTTCCGCTGTTGGAGGGCATGATGCCGTCAGATATCATAAAGGTCACAGAACGGATGTGGTCCGTGATGACGCGGATGGACACGTCAGTGGCGTAATCCTTCTCGTACTCCTTGCCCGCAAGGCGGCACACATGTTCCCTGAGAGCCCGGATCGTGTCCACGTCGAACATGGAGTCCACACCCTGCACGATACAGGCCAGACGCTCCAGGCCCATGCCGGTGTCAATATTTTTCTGCTCCAGCTCTGTATAGTTTCCCTGTCCGTCATTGTCAAACTGGGTGAACACATTGTTCCATATTTCCATATAGCGGTCGCAGTCGCAGCCTACCGTGCAGTCCGGCTTTCCGCAGCCGTACTCCTTCCCCCGGTCATAGTAGACCTCCGAGCAGGGACCGCAGGGACCGCTTCCGTGCTCCCAGAAATTGTCCTCTTTGCCGAAGCGGAATATCCTGTCCTCCGGGATACCGATCTGCTTGTTCCATATCTCCCACGCCTCATCGTCATCCACATAAACGGAGGGATACAGGCGGTCCGGGTCAAGTCCCACCACCTCTGTCAGGAACTCCCAGGTCCAGGCGATGGACTCCTTCTTAAAATAGTCGCCAAAGGAAAAGTTGCCCAGCATCTCAAAGAAGGTGCCGTGGCGGGCCGTCTTTCCTACATTTTCAATATCTCCGGTGCGGATACATTTCTGGCAGGTGGTCACTCTCTTTCTCGGAGGGATTTCCTGACCTGTAAAGTAGGGCTTCAGAGGTGCCATACCGGAATTGATCAGCAGAAGGCTTTTATCGTTGTGGGGCACAAGCGAGAAGCTCTTCATCGCCAGATGTCCCTTGCTCTCGAAAAATGTAAGAAACATTCTCCTTAATTCATTTACACCGTATTTTTGCATAGTTTCCTCCTAAATTTTCAAACTAACATCTAATTATAAATAGAACCCCGGCGTTTGTCAACGCCGGGGCATTTCACCGCCTATTTCAGCTCTATCTCTTCCAGCTCCTTTGGAGGCACCTGTCTGGAGGACGCCTTCACGAAATCCTGGATCTTCTTCTGGGCCTTCGGCACAGGGATATTCGTGCCGGCTCCGGCCACACAGCCGCCGGGGCAGCCCATGCCCTCGATGAGGCAGCCGTTCATCCTGCCCGCCTTGGCCAGAGTCAGGATCTTCTTGCAGTCTGCAAGTCCCTCTGCATGCTCGATATTCACCTGCACATCCGGGTAGTAGGTGTTGATGCACTTCCTGATGGCATCCGCCACTCCGCCAGCCACCGCGTAGCCGCGTCCTGCGCCTGTGGCGTTGTGGAAGGAGGACTCTGCGGAGTACTGGGTAAGGTCGATGTCCTTCGCGTCGAACATGGCCTGGAGCTCCTCAAAGGTCACCACGAAATCCACGTCGCTGCGGACAGTCCTTCTCATAGCCTCCAGCTTCTTGGCCGCGCAGGGACCAATGAAGACTACCTTGGCGTCCGGATGCTCCTGCTTGATGGTCCTGGCTGTAGCCACCATGGGCGTCAGCTCCTGTGATACCTCGTCGATGAGGTCAGGGAAGAACTTCTTCGCCAGCATCGCCCAGGAGGGACAGCAGGAGGTGAGGAGGAAGGGAAGCTCCCCTGTAGTCACTTTCTCCACATAGTGGTGGGCCTCCGCGATAGCGCCGATGTCCGCACCCAGGGCCACCTCGTACACCTCTTTAAAGCCCAGCTCCATGAGAGCCGCCTTCAGATTTCTCGGTGTGATATTGTCGCCAAACTGCCCGTAGAAGGCGGGCGCGATCTCCGCGATGATATAGTCTCCCTCTGTCAGCGCTCTGGCCAGCTGAAAGATCTGGGACTTGTCAGAGATGGCCCCGAAGGGACAGTTCACCATGCACATGCCGCAGGAAACGCATTTCTCATTATCAATATAGGCCCGCCCCATCTTGTCGGAGACAATAGCTCCCACGCCGCAGGCCTTCTGGCAGGGGCGCTCCTTTTTCGCAATGGCGTCATAGGGGCAGACAGACTTACACTTTCCGCACTTGATACATTTGGACTGGTCGATAAAGGATTTCCCATTCACAAAGGAGATGGCCCCCTTCGGACAGACCTCCATACAGGGGTGGGCCAGACAGCCCTTGCACATATTGCTGACCTCGTATCCCTTCTCCTCACAGGCCTCGCAGGCAGACGGGATCACCTGCATGAGCGGCGGCTCATAATATTTGTCGGAGATATTGCTGGCCTCAACTCCCGCCGTAAGATGGACCGGCTTGTTCTCCGGGCGCAGGGACAGTCCCATGGCCAGCCGGAGTCTCTCGCGGACGATAGCCCTGGCTCTGTACACGCTCTCCCGGTACTTGATCTTCGTGTCCTCGTTTACCATTTTATATGGAATGGCTTCCATGTCATCGTTTAGCGTCTCCGGGTTGGATTTAAATCCAAGCCTTGCGACCTCCTCGAATACCTTCCGGCGCAGTCTCCGCACCGTTGTATCCAATCCTCTCATCATAAAGTGGTCTCCTCCTGTAATTGAACTTTTGCCCCCTCGTCAAAAGGGCTTTTCTTCATTACAACTATAGCGGGCTGTTAATTTTCTGTCAAGAACACGGTGTGTACAAAATCAGGAACATGGAACCGGTCCTATCTCCCGAACAGCTCCTGGGCATAGTAGACCGACTGCATGGCGTCCTTCCCGTAGAAATCAGCCCCGATCATGTCCGCGTACTCCTGGTTCAGCACAGCGCCTCCCACCATGACCCGGCAGTCCGGCCTGGCCTCCTTCAGCTGGCGGATCGTCTCCTCCATACTGCCCACGGTGGTGGTCATGAGGGCGGAGAGCCCCACCAGACGGACCTCCTCCTCCATCGCCTTCCGCACGATATCCTCCGGGGGCACATCCTTCCCCATGTCGATCACGTCAAAGCTGTAATTTTCCAGGAGTACCTTCACGATGTTTTTCCCGATATCATGTATATCCCCCTTGACAGTCGCCAGGATGATCTTCTCCTTCTTCTCAGTGGAAGCTCCGCTCTCCTCCAGCCTGTCCCTTAGCACGGCAAAGGCATTTTTGGCCGCGTCAGCGCTCATGAGGAGCTGCGGCAGGAAGACAGTCCCCCTCTCGAAGCCCTTCCCCACCTGGTCCAAAGCCGGGATCAGCTCACTGTCGATGATGGCAAGGGGGGGCTGCTCCTTCACCAGCTCCCTGGTGATGGCGGAGGCATCCTCCTTCAGCCCCTTCTCTATGGCCGCTCTCAGTGAGAGAGAGGACGGTCCTGCCTGGGCCGACGTATCCGCCTGTACAGTGCCGTACTCCCGGATATACTCCTCACAGTTGGCGTCAAAGCCCATGAGGGCGCAGTAGGCATAGTAGGACTTCATCATCTCGGCGGAGGAGGGATTGATGATGCCGGCTGTGAGGCCGCTCTGCAGGGCCATCGTATAGAAATTCGCATTGATGACCGCCCTGCCCGGCAGGCCAAAGGAGATGTTGGACACGCCGAGGACAGTCCGGACGCCGTATCTTTCCCTAACCAGCCGGAGGGCCTCCAGGGTCGTCCTGGCGCCATCCGGGTCGGAACTGATAGTCATGGCCAGCACATCGATGACGATGTCTTTTTTCTCTATCCCGTATTTTCCGGCCTCCTCTATGATCCTTCCGGCAATCCGGGCCCGCCCCTCAGCGTCCGATGGAATGCCCTCCTCATCCAGGGTCAGGCCCACCACCACGCCGCCGTACTTTTTCACGAGCGGGAAGACCTGGTCCATGGACTCCTGCTTGCCGTTGACTGAGTTGATCATGGGCTTTCCGTTGTACATCCTCATGGCCGCCTCCATAGCCTGGGGGTCCACTGTGTCGATCTGCAGGGGCAGGCTGGTGATGCTCTGCAGCTCTCCCACCACATCCTGCATCATGGATTTCTCATCTATATCGGGCAGCCCCACGTTCACATCCAGGATGTGGGCGCCCTTCTCCTGCTGGGTGACCGCCTCCTTCAGGATGTATTCCATATCATGGTCCTTCAGGGCCTGCCGGAACCTCTTTTTTCCTGTGGGGTTGATGCGCTCTCCGATGATGACCGGCTTATCCCCCAGGAGCACCGCCCGCCCGTAGGAGGAGACGATGGTATGGGACTTCCTGACAGGGGACTTCACCTCCATTCCCCGGCAAAGCCTGGTCATCTCCCGAATGTGGGCCGGGGTAGTGCCGCAGCACCCGCCGACAGCGCAGGCCCCCATCTCCACGATCTTTTTCATGGAGGAGGCGAACTCCTCCGGGGCCACGTCGTACACGGTGCGTCCGTCCCGCTGCCTGGGCAGCCCCGCGTTAGGCTTTACGATCACTGGAAGGGAGGTGTACTTCATGATATCCTCCAGGATGGGGAGCATCTGCTCCGGGCCCAGACCGCAGTTGATGCCGAGGGCGTCCACCCTGAGTCCCTCCAGCATGGAGACGGCGGCAGCCACGTCTCCCCCTGTCAGCAGCTTCCCTTTCTCGTCAAATATCATGGTGACGAAGACAGGGAGGGATGTGTGCTCCTTCGCCCCCAGCACGGCAGCCTTCATCTCGTACATGTCGCTCATGGTCTCAATATGGATCAGGTCCGCCCCGGCGGCCTCCCCATACCCGGCGGCCTCCCCGAAGGCGGACAGGGCCGTCTCAAAATCCAGGTCCCCCAGAGGCTTCAAGAGCTTTCCCGTGGGCCCTATATCCATAGCCACATAGACCTTCCTGTCATCGCGCACGCCCAGCCAGGCGCCCTCCTTGGCGCTCACCACGGCGGCTGTGATGATGTCCTCCAGGTCATACTCGCTGCTGTGGAATTTGAGGGCATTGGCTCCGAATGTGTTGGTGAGGACAATGTCGCTCCCGGACTCAAAATACTGCCTGTGTATGTCCACGATATCCTCTGTGTGCTCCAGGTTCCAGGCCTCCGGCAGTTCCCCCGGGCGAAGTCCCTTCTCCTGGAGAAGGGTTCCCATGCCGCCGTCAAAAAACAGCAGCTCTCTTCCTAATCTATCCAGTATCATCCTTCGTTCCTCCGATATATACAGTCTGTCTTGCCGCAGGCCTCACAGCCCTTTCTGTGGCATGGCTCCTTTACCGTGGAGACCCCGATCACCGCAGTGACGGATTTCACCGGGGTGAGCATGGAGCTGTCCGTCAAGGAGAGGCCTATCCTCTTCGGCGCCTCCAGCATGGCCAGCAGCTGTCCCTGGTGACAGATGGAGAAGTCACCGTAACCCGGGCTGAAACGGGGGCGCAGGTATTTGCCCTCACGCTCCAGCTCACGGCCTATCTTCTCCTGCTCCCCGTCCAGATATTCCTCCAGCATGGCGGCGGCACAGGCCTGGGTCACCACGGCTGCCGCCATGTCTGTCAGGGACTGGCGGCGCATGAGAAGGTCCACCCCCGAGCCCAGGGTGGCCCCCAGCACGACCGCCTGGCAGCAGCCCTTCATATTCTTCCAGAGACTTCTGCTCTCCACCTCCATACCTCCTATGTCCAGACGCCCCTCTCCGGCTGTCTTCAGGTCAAAGACCCGCCATACGATCCTTGGGGATGCAGCTTTCTCCAGCTGGCTGAATGCCGCGGCCACCAGGCGCAGGGTAGCCTCGTCCGCCTCCCTTCGTCCAAAACCAAGATAGCGGACTGCCTCCTTTGTCATTGTGTCTGTCATTGTGTCTCCTACATCCTTTCTGTCCTATACTATGCCTTTATGACCTCTGAGAGGCCGTCCATGATGGCCCGGGCTGTCCGGGGTCTGTTCATGGAATAGATGTGGATATCCTGTATGCCGTTGGCTATCAGGTCAATGATCTGGTCCACGGCGTAGGCGATCCCCGCCTGTTCCATCGCCGCCGGATGGTCTCCGAACAGGTCCAGGATGGCGCGGAAGCGCTGGGGCAGCACAGTGCCGGACAGAGCGCATATCCGCTTCATCTGCTTTGCGTTTGTGACGGGCATGATGCCCGGCAGGACAGGCACCGTGATCCCCGCCTCCCGTATCCGGTACAGGAAGCTGTACAGGATACTGTTGTCAAAAAACATCTGTGTGGTGAGGAAGTCCACGCCGCAGTCCACCTTGTGCTTCAGATGAAGGATATCCTCCTTCTGGGTGGCCGCCTCCACATGGCCCTCCGGGTAGCAGGCGGCGCCGATACAGAAATCCCCCTCCCTGCGGATATCCTCTATGAGTTCGCTGGCATATCTGTAGTGGTGGGGAAGCGGGAAGGTGACGTCCTCCGGGATATCTCCCCGGAGGGCGAGGATATTCTCGATGCCTCTCTCCCGCAATGAGGCGATGACCTGCCGCACCTCCTCCCGGGTGGAGGAGACGCATGTCAGGTGGGCCAGGCTTGGCACCTGGAAATCCTCTTCGATCCGGGTGGCAATGCGCACCGTGTTCCTGCTCGTTCCTCCTCCCGCGCCGTAGGTGACGCTCATAAAGGCAGGCTGCAGGGACGCGATCTCCCCGGCCGCCTCCAGCACCGCGTCGTAGCTGTCCTCTGTCTTTGGCGGAAAGACCTCGAAGGAAATATGTATCCCCTCTCCTCTCAATATATCCTTTATCTTCATGTAAAAACCACTCCTTTGCACACCGGGACCACACTGGTAAAAAACAGGCTGCCGCGCCAGATAAACAGGTGCGGCAGCCTGAGATCCATCCTGTCATGCATCCTATAATTCGTCGTAAAGCTTCTCGTACTGTCTTGCAGAATTATTCCATGAGAAATCCTGCGCCATAGCTCTCTCCACGATCTTGTTCCAGTCTCTCTTGTGATCGTAGAATATCTGCTCCGCATAGCGGACCGTTGCCATCATCTCATGGGCATTGTAATTGCAGAAGCTGAAGCCGGTGCCGGTCTTCTCATATTCATTGTATGGCTCCACCGTATCCTTCAGGCCTCCCGTCTCGCGGACGATAGGCAGCGTCCCGTAGCGCAGGCTCATGAGCTGGCTCAGGCCGCAGGGTTCAAACAGGGAGGGCATGAGGAAGGCGTCGCAGGAAGCATATATCTTGTGGGACATAGGCTCCGAATAATAGATATTGGCGGAAACCTTCCCGGGATACTTCCAGGCGTAATGTCGGAACATGTTCTCATATTTCGCCTCCCCGGTCCCAAGGGCGACGATCTGGATGGCATCCTGGCACAGCTCGTCCAGCACGCAGTCGATCAGGTCAAATCCCTTCTGGTCCGTCAGCCTGGAGACAATACCGATCATCATCACATGGCTGTCCTTGTCCAGGCCCAGCTCCTCCTGGAGGGCAAGCTTGTTCTTTACCTTCTCCTTGCGGAAATTGGAGACGGAGTAATTGCGGGCGATGTGCTTGTCCGTCTCCGGATCGTAGTCATCGTAGTCGATACCGTTGACAATACCTGACAGGCTGCCCGCTCTGGCGTTCATCAGCCCGTCCAGCTTTTCCCCGTAGAAGGGAGTCTTGATCTCCTCCGCGTATGTACTGCTGACCGTAGTGATGCGGTCCGCGTATACAATGCCGCCCTTCAGGTAGTTGGCGTCCTTGTAGGCCTCCAGCTTGTCCGGCACGAAATAGTAGGACGGAAGGCCTGTGATATCCTGCACCCTCTTTGTGTCCCAGGTGCCCTGGAATTTCAGGTTGTGGATAGTCATGACCGTCTTGATGCCTCGGTAGTACTCGTTCCCGTAGCGGAAATTGTCGAGGAAGATGGGGATGAGTCCGGTCTGCCAGTCGTGGCAGTGGATGATGTCCGGGCGGAAGCCGATCACAGGCAGGGCGCTCAGCACAGCCTTGGAGAAGAAGGCAAACTTCTCAATGTCCGCATACATATCCCCGTAGGGCGCCCAGCCGCTGAAATAATATTCATTATCTATAAAATAGAACGTGATCCCCTCGTACTGCAGCTCGAGGATGCCCACGTACTCTGTCCTCCAGTTCAGGTCCATGTAAAAATGAGTCTTATACTGCAGCTGGTTTCTCCACTCCTCTTTCATGCAGAGATATTTGGGCAGCATGACACGGACATCATATTTTTCTTTATCAAAGTATTTCGGCAGAGACCCAACCACGTCCGCCAGCCCGCCTGTCTTGATAAAGGGCACGGACTCCGATGCTGCAAAAAGTATTTGTTTCATGATATCTTTCCTCCCATCCTTACGGTATATAGGTATATATATATTTATTATACCGTATTTTTTTTCAGATGAAAAGGGTTATCTGTTTTTATATTCCAGGCGGAGGGTGTCTGCGATGAGTGCGATAAACTCCGAATTTGTGGGTTTTCCCTTGCCGTTGCTCACAGTGTAGCCGAAGAGCTCGTCCAGGGTGTCCAGCTTGCCCCTGCTCCAGGCCACCTCTATGGCGTGGCGGATAGCCCTCTCCACCCGGCTGGCCGTTGTCTGATGGCGCTTGGCGACTGTGGGATAGAGGACCTTTGTCACTGCGTTCAGCACATCCATGTCCTCCACAGCCATCATGATGGCGTCCCTCAGATAGTGATAGCCCTTGATGTGGGCGGGGATGCCGATCTCGTGGATCATATCCGTCACTCTCGTCTCCAGGCTCTGCTCCTCCGGCTCCCCGCTCTGCCGGGAGGAGTCCATGCCATGGATGTAGCTTGTCCGGCTCTTCTTCGTGACCTGCTTGATCCGCTCCAGGATAACATCGTTTTTAAAGGGCTTCATGACATAGTATACGGCTCCCTTATTGAAAGCGTCCTCTGTGATGCGCTCCTGCCCCACAGCCGTGACTATGATAAAATACGGGCGCTTTTTCAAAGTTTTGTCATGGTTGACGGCGTCCATCACACCGAGTCCGTCCATTTTAGGCATGATCAGATCGAGCAGGACAACATCCGGCTCTTTTTCCCGGATCACACGGCACATATCCTCACCGTTGTCCGCCTTCCCCACAAGGCTTAAATCCTTGTCGCTGCTGATGATATCGCCAAGCAGCTCCAGGATCCTCTCATTGTCGTCGGCGATCGCTACACGAATCTCTCCCATTCCATAATCCTCCTATCTGTTCTTGAAAAACTGTCAAGGAAAATTATAGGATTACAAAAATGCGAAATCAAGGATTTGAAGTCGGAAGATCTCGACAGCTTCCTCCCGTTTTCTTAACTTTCGATATGTTTCAACATATCCTGTATGAAGATGCCGTAGCCCTCCTTCGGGTTGTTCACGAACACATGGGTCACCGCTCCTATCAGCCGCCCGTTCTGGATGATAGGGCTGCCGCTCATGCCCTGGACAATGCCTCCGGTGAGCCCAAGAAGCTTCTCGTCCGTCACCTCCAGCAGGATCTCCTTGTTCGCTTCCTGGGCGTTCCTGTCAACTTTTGTAATACGGATCCTGTAATCCTCCACAGTACCGCTGACCGCACAGCGGATGAGGGCATCCCCCTCCTCGATCTGGCTCTCGTCCGCAGCCGCCTCCAGGGGCTGTGTATCTGTAAACAGGGCGTCGATCCTGTCCAGCGTGCCGTATATACCGTCCTCCGTGTTCTGGGTGATGCTCCCCAGGATATTGTAGTTGTTGTAGATGATGACGCCCTCCATCCCGCCCGGCGTCCCGTCCTTTCCCTTCCTGATGTCCTTGATGCTGGTCGTGTAGAGAAGGCCGTCAGACGCGTTCAAGAGCTGCCCGGTGTCTGTATCCCGGATGCCGTGTCCGAGAGCTCCGAACTGACTGTCTCCGTTCAGGAAGGTGACGGTGCCGAGCCCCTGGGCGTTGTCCCTCACCCAGATCCCCAGCTTGTACTCATCCCTTTCACAGCGAACAGCCTTCATGCGTATGGCGATCTCCCGGCCGTCCCGGCGCACCCGCAGCACGACTTCCTCCTTGTCCAGGGCCGCCACTGCCTCCACCAGCTCGGACTTATTGCTTATCTCTTCCCCGTCAAGCCCGATGATATAGTCCCCCTCCTGCACGAGATTTGCCGCGGGCTCATACTCCTGGCCGTCCTCTCCCTGGATTTTTTCCGTCCCCAGGACCATAGCGCCCTCTGTCTCCAGGTAGATCCCCACCGGCATGCCGCCGGGGATCAGCAGTTCCTCGGACGCAGCCGCGCTGGCCTCCCTCTCCAGGCCGGCTCTGCTCTCCTCTATCAGATACCAGCTCCCGCCCACAGAGATGGTGAACACGAGGACCATGATCAAGATTCGTCTGTACCAATATCTACGCATACTATCGTCTCCATACCGCCGCTCTCTCAGGAGAGCGTTTTATCGTTAGTATGCGAAGGCGGAGCTCTTTTACACTGGGAATATATGGCTGCCCGCCGTCATCGGCCGTCAGCTGTCTCTTAAGATTTCCTCCGCGATGCGTATCTTCCTGACGCACCGGTCCATGGCTGATTTTTCTATATATCTGTGTGCGTCCGGTTCGCTCATCTTCCTCTGGTCCACGAGGACCCACTTGGCCCTGTCAATGGTCTGCTGCTCCTGCAGCCGTTCCTTCAGCCTGCGCATCTCCTTTTCCAGTTTCTTTATCTTCATCTGGACAGCGCTCAGCATTTTCACGGATGTGTAGAGGTCCTGCCTTGTGGTGGGCCTGGCCAGCGTGACGATGCCATAGTCCTCCACCTGGGAAGACACCTGCTCGTACATCTCCGCCTTGACCAGCAGGAGGATCCCTGTCTCGTGCTGCTCAGCTATATCAATGGCAGCCTGTATGCCGAAATCATCCTTCAGCGGCGTGTTGATGATGAGGATATCGTAAGTCTGGCTGACCAGCATCCGCTTTGCGTCCCCCATGGTGAACACGCAGGAAATATCTCTGTACTGGGGGCCCGTGAGCACCTCCCTCAGAACGGAGACCATCTTGTCTGACGCAGAGGCCACCAGGATGCGGTATGCCGCTTTTTCTGCTGTCATGTTCATTCCCACTCCTTTATCCTGTCGGTGTAGTCAGTGTGTCTCAGCGTGTCTGTGGCGGATTTTTGTAGACATCCAGGTATGCCTCGGGCAGGACCCTCTTAACGAGCGCGCTCGCGGCCGCCGCGTCCCATGCCTCTCCGCGGCTCTCCGGCAGCTTCCTCAGCTGGTCTGTCAATGTGTGGTCCGCTGTGTACAGATTGACATTGGCCGGCTTCTGGAGCGGCAGCTTTCTCTCGATCCCGTCCATCCCCGCATAGATGAGAAGGGCAAAGGCCAGATAGGGATTGGCTGTTGGGTCAGGGGAGCGCAGCTCGATACGCTTCTTACCGTTCTTCACCGCCGGGATCCGTATCAGCTGGGAGCGGTTCTCCGGGGACCAGGTCACATATTTGGGAGCCTTCTTCTCGCCCAGCCTCCGGTAGGAGTCCTCAGAGGGGTTGAGGAACAGAGTGATGTCCCTGATATGCTCCAGGATACCTGTCATGAACTGTCCGTTGCAGTCTGACCCGTCCTCACTCCTCACTGACATATTGATATGCATGCCGTTGCCCGCGTATTCCTTGATGGGCTTGGGTGAAAAGTCCGCACAGAGTCCGTTCCCCATAGCTGCGGTGCTCACCACCCACTTAAAGGTGGCTGTGTTGTCCGCCGCTGTGAGAGGGTCGCTGTACATAAAGTCGATCTCATTCTGTCCCGGCCCCTCCTCGTGGTGGGAGGCCTCCGGCTCTATCCCCATATCGATGAGCGTAAAGCAGATTTCCCGGCGGATGTTCTCTCCCTTGTCCTCCGGGGCCACATCCATATACCCGGCCATATCGAAGGGGATCTTTGTGGCATTTCCCTGCTCGTCTGTGTTGAAGAGGTAGAACTCCACCTCAGTCCCGAAATCGATCTTCAGCCCCTTTTCCTTCGCCTTCTCCACTGCCATTTTTAATATATACCGGCTGTCCTTCTCGTAGATCGTCCCGTCAGGATAGCGGATGTCACAGTACATCCTGGCCACCCGCCCTGTGGACGGACGCCACGGGAGGATGGAAAAGGTAGAGGGGTCCGGGTGGAGAAAGAGGTCGCTCTTCACCTCATTGTCAAACCCGGCCACGGCCGAAGCGTCGAAGGAGATGCCCTCTTTGAACGCCCTCTCCAGCTGCCCCGACAGGATGGAGATGTTTTTCTGCACGCCAAAGGCGTCAAAAAAGGCCAGGCGGATGAACTTCACATCCTCCTCATCCACAAATGTCATGACCTTTTCATACTGATACATATCCATATATCTTCCTCCTAGTATAATAATGGTGTAGTCAATAATGACTACGGGTTAATAGTTACAAAGTCTAAATGAATAACTGAAGGAGGGCTTCCCTCTCCATCAGATGTTATTGTTTCCTTACCGT
>NZ_NFLQ01000007.1 GCF_002160985.1 Lachnoclostridium sp. An118
GGCGATAGACATTATACCAGAAAAGGGAGGTCAATGCTCTTTTTATTGAAGATTTCCCTAAAAATCAAGGTTTCTATAGAATTTAGATACAAAAAAACAGGTAGTATTTGACACTACCTAAACTTTTGAGGAGGTGAAGAAATGGAAAAACAAAGAAATACCATAGAATTTGAAGTGTATGGGGATTATGCGCTTTTTTCCGATCCCGTGACAAGGGTAGGAGGAGAGAAATCCAGCTATCATATACCGACATACGAAGCTCTGAAGGGGATCACAGAGAGCATCTACTGGAAACCAACGATCAAATGGATCGTGGATGCAGTTCGTGTGATGCGGCCAATCCAGACAGAGACAAAAGGTATGCGCCCTATCGGATACAACGGGGGAAATGAGCTTGCATACTATACCTATCTAAAAGACGTATGCTATCAGGTGCGGGCACATTTTGAGTTTAATCTCAATCATCCGGAGCTTGAAAAGGACCGAAATGAGAACAAGCACCACAATATTGCCAAACGGATGGTGGCAAGAGGCGGCAGGAGAGATGTGTTTTTAGGGACCAGAGAATGTCAGGCGTTTGTTGAACCGTGTGTGTTCGGCGAGGAGAAAAGCTATTACGATGACATGCCCGGAGAGGTGGCCTACGGCTTTATGTATCATGGTATCACCTATGCAGATGAAGCGGAACTTCCAGAGGAGAAGGATAAGATGACCGTGAATTTCTGGCGTCCGGTCATGCAAAAAGGCGGAATCATCGAATTCCTGCGTCCGGAACAATGCCCGGAAAAACGTTTTGTAAAAGAGATGAAGCGCACAGTATTCGGACAGGGAAATTTTACCGGACTTCAGGAATTTGAGGGAGAGGAGGTGACAGGTTGAGCTGGGAAGAGGAACTGATCCATTTATATGATAAAAATTATTCTGAGATTGGGCAAATCCGGCCCAAGACATTCCAGAAAAACGGGAAGACAGAGACGACTTTTTATGTGCTCCTGCCTCCTTTTCACACTACGGTGACCGCCCAGATTGAGGTGACGATTAATGCA
Organism: Lachnoclostridium sp. An118; assembly: GCF_002160985.1. Classification (GTDB taxonomy): domain Bacteria; phylum Bacillota; class Clostridia; order Lachnospirales; family Lachnospiraceae; genus Claveliimonas; species Claveliimonas stercoravium. The sequence continues at coordinate 1,047 of NZ_NFLQ01000007.1, forward strand.
GAGGGAGAATTTCTGGAGGCGGTGAAGGTGGGGAGTGAGGACAAGCTGACGATCATTCCGGTGACGGAGAAATCAGGCAGCAGGACTGCGGGAAAAGCGCCCCATCCTCTCTGTGACAACTTAAGATATCTGGCAGGTGATTATGGGGAATATGTGCAGGATAAAAAAGGGGACGTGGAAAGTTATCACGAATTGTACATGGAGGAGTTGGGAAAATGGCATCATTCCCCGTTTTCTCATGAAAAAGTGGATGCAATCTGGCTGTATCTGAAGAAAGGCACATTGATACGAGATTTACTACAGGAAAAAATCTTGCAGCAAAATGAAGAGGGATGGCTTTCCGATGAGGTTAAAATCGAGGGTGTTGCCCAAAACATGGCATTCATTCGGTTTATCGTAAGAGGAAGAAACGGGATGGATCACGGATTTGACGAGTGTTGGAAAGATTCTACCCTTTGGGATTGCTTTATCCGGTACTACCGTTCTGTGGAGGGAAAGAAAGATATGGATTATCTGACAGGAGAAATGCAGACCGTCTCCTATCTTCACTCCAAAAAGATCCGAAACGAGGGGGACGGGGCAAAACTGATTTCCTCCAATGATGAGGCTAACTTTACATTCCGCGGACGCTTTGCGACGAAGGAGCAGGCGTTTGCCATCGGAAATGAGACGTCCCAGAAAATGCATAATGCGCTCAAGTGGATCATCCGCAGACAGGGCAGGAGTTTTGACTCACTGACTATGGTTACATGGGAGTCCGATATGAAGCAAATGCCTCCGTGGGACGCGGACACAGAGGCGGTTAGTTCGGCAGCAGACGCGGACACTGTGATAGATGAAGGAACGGCAGAGTTTGGAGAGCTGTTCCGGGATGACCCTATGGATGGATGGGAAGAAAAAGAGGATTCCCTGGCATATGACGGTAATTTTATGACTGCACAGCAGTTTTACCGTGCGTTGGAAGGGTACAGAAGCCGGGTGGAGAATACTTCGCATATGATCCTGATGGCACTGGATGCGGCGACAACGGGCCGTTTGTCCGTGGCAGAGTTTAAGACGATGGACACGGCAAGATATCTGGACAATATACAAAAATGGCATGAGCAGTGCGGATGGCTGCAATCTAAATACAAAGAGGGACATAGGAAGATTTATTACGGTGTGCCAGGAGTGCGGGATATTGCAGAACTTCTATATGGCCTGGAGTCAAACGGCCGGATCATGATTGCTGATAAGAATGGGAAAAAGCTCTATGCGGAGCTTGGCCGGCGGCTTTTGCCCTGCATTTGGGATAACAGAAATCTTCCCTATGATCTGGTCATGACGGCTGTGAACCGGGCATCGATGCCGCAGGCATATAAAGAGCGTTATAATTGGGAGCGGGTATTGACGCTGGCCTGTTCATTTGTGAAAAAAAACAGATATGAAAGAGAGAAGGAGGAATGGGATGTGGCACTGAATAAGGAATGCAGAATCAGAGATTATCTGTACGGAAGACTTCTAGCGGTGGCAGACAGAGTCGAATACCGTACATTTGAGAAAGAAAAGGATACTTCGAGAGTGACAAATGCAAAGAGGTATATGAGTACCTTTTCCCAGAGGCCATTTGAGACATGGAAGATCATCGAAGAGAACCTTCAGCCATATTTTAATAAGCTTTCGATTGCGGAGAGAAGGTACTATGAAAACCTGATCGATAGTATCTGCCAGCTTTTTGACGTGGATGAGTTCCGAAAAAATGACAAGCTGGACGGGCTCTATCTGCTGGGATTCCACAGCCAGTCTTATGATCTGAAATATAATAGAAATAAAGAAAATGAGGGAGGAAATGATGATGAGTGAATTAAAAGGAAAAATTGATTTTACATTATTTGTGAGTGTATCTAATGCCAATCCAAACGGTGATCCTCTGAATGGGAATCGTCCCAGGATCAATCTGGACGGATACGGGGAGATTTCAGATGTATGTATCAAGAGAAAGATCAGGAACCGATTTCAGGATTTGGGGCTGAGAGTATTCGTACAGCCGGACGACAGGACAGATGACGGATTCCGCAGTTTAAAGGAACGCGCGGAAGGCTGTGAAGAACTGAACAAAGAAATCAGTAAGAAGAAAAAAGCAGACCGGGACCTCTGTGCCCGGATTGCATGTAAAGAATGGATTGATGTGAGAAGCTTTGGACAGGTATTTGCATTTAAAGGGGAAGATGTGTCCTTTGGCGTGCGCGGTCCTGTGTCCATCCATCAGGCGGTAAGTCTGTCTCCGGTGGACATCATCAGTATGCAGATTACCAAGAGTGTAAACAGTGAGGCGGGAAAAGAGAGCAAGGCGTCGGATACAATGGGAACCAAACACCGGATTGGGTATGCGGTTTATAAAATCATGGGAAGTGTCAATGTACAGCTTGCGGAAAAGACTGGATTTTCACAGGAAGATGCAGAGGTTCTGAAAGAAGCACTGAAAACATTATTTGAGAATGATGCTTCATCGGCGAGACCGGACGGAAGCATGGAAGTGCGCAGAATGTACTGGTGGCAGCACGGGGAAAAGATGCCGGCTGTCTCGAGCGGCAGGATACAGAGAAGTTTCAACATAAAGGAAGTGAGCAGACCGTCCAGGTTTGAAGACTATGATATTACGTGGGAGCTGGACGGGTGTGTGAAACCGGAGGTATTTGATTTTGTATGATGAAGAGGAGTTCCTGCAGCTTTCGGGTATCCAGCACTTTGCTTTCTGCCGGAGGCAGTGGGCTCTTGCTTACATTGAACTTCAGTGGCAGGAGAATGTAAGGACTGTGGAAGGACGGCTTCTCCATGAAAATGCTCATGATGCAGGGATAAAAGAGAAACGCGGTGACCTGCTCATTGTCAGAGCTATGCCGATACATTCAAGAGAACTGGGAGTCAGCGGCGAGTGTGATGTTGTAGAGTTCCACAGATCAGAGAGTGGTATCCCGATTTCCGGGCATGAGGGAAAATATACGGTAGTCCCGGTGGAATATAAGCGTGGAAGACCGAAAGCAAATGATGTGGATGCGCTGCAGGTGGCAGCGCAGGCCCTCTGTCTAGAAGAGATGTTGTGTTGTGATATCCCTTACGGGGCAGTTTATTATGGAGAAACACGCCACCGCGAGAAGATAGAGTTTACGAAGGAGCTGCGGTGCAAAGTGCAGGATATGTTTGCAGAGATGCACAAGTATTACAGACAAGGATATACGCCGAAAGTAAAATGGAGCAAAAGCTGTAATGCCTGTTCTCTGAAAGATATCTGTCTGCCTGTGCTGAATAAGAGCCTTTCTGTAAAAGACTATATTGACAGTAAAATGAAAGAGGAGGGGACGGAATGAAGCGATTATTAAATACCCTGTATGTGACAAGTGCAAACCGATACCTTTCTCTGGATGGGGAAAATGTAGTCGTGCTGGAAGACAGGGAAGAGATTGGACGGATTCCTCTGCATAATCTCCAGAGCATTGTGACCTTTGGATATACTGGAGCAAGTCCGGCTCTGATGGGGGAATGTGCCCGGAGAAATATCGACCTTACATTTATGTCCGGACACGGAAGATTTCTGGCGAGAGTGACAGGGGAAGTGAAAGGGAACGTTACCCTGAGGAAAGAGCAATATCGTGTCAGCGAGGACAGGGAGAAGAGTATCTGTATTGCACGAAATTTTGTTTTCGGGAAAGTATACAATGCAAGGTGGATTTTAGAGCGTGCAGCCCGTGACTATCCGATGCGGCTGGATGCAGACAAACTGAAAGAAAAATCAGCATTTCTCTATAACAGCCTCAGGGATATCAGAAACTGTGGGGACGCATCAAAGCTTCTGGGATTAGAAGGGGAAGCGGCGTCTGTGTATTTTTCTGTATTTGATCAGCTCATCTTACAACAGAAGGAGGACTTTTCTTTTCGAGAGCGCAGCAGAAGACCTCCGCTTGATCCTGTTAATGCGATGCTTTCCTTTGCCTACAGTCTTCTGGCTGGTATGTGTGGCTCAGCGTTGGAGGCTGTTGGACTTGACCCGTATGTGGGATTTTATCATACGGACAGACCCGGCAGGATATCGCTTGCGTTGGATGTGATGGAAGAGCTGCGCGGTGTCATGGCGGACCGGTTTGTTCTTACCCTGATCAATAAAAAAATCATGAAAAAGGAACATTTTATCCAAAAAGAAAACGGTGCGGTTCTGATGGACGACAGTGGCAGAAGGCATTTCCTGAGTGTATGGCAGGAGCGAAAACAGGATATGATAAAACATCCATTCCTAAACGAAAAGATTGAATGGGGGATGGTGCCCCATGCGCAGGCCATGCTTCTGGCCAGGTATCTGCGGGGAGATTTGGATGAATACCCTCCTTTTTTATGGAAGTAGGTGATTAGAATGCTTGTGCTTATCACATATGATGTGAACACGCAGACTGCTGCAGGCCGGAAACGCCTGCGGAAAGTGGCAAAGCAATGCGTAAATTATGGGCAGCGAGTGCAGAACTCCGTTTTTGAATGTCAGCTTGATGCGACAAAGTACCGGCAGGTAAAGGCAATCTTAGAGGATATCATTGACAAAGAGGCAGACAGCCTGCGGTTTTATAATTTGGGTGATAAATACAAAAGCAAAGTAGAACACATAGGAATTAAACCGAGCTTTGATGTAATGGAAACATTGATTTTCTAGTGCGGATGTGGAGTGCACAGAAAATACCAGGGGATTCGCACCGAAAAGGAAGGACATAAATAGTGAAGTGACAAGAAAATATCATTAAAAGGGAAAAACAGGGCCATTGTTTTGTGGATTATGAATAAAATATTTGCGTTTTTTCTTGAAAATTTTACGCAAATTTGCTGTCGACCTCCTTGTGAGGTCGTGAATTGAAAGTTGTCTGCTCCCCATATTGCACTGGATAGCCTCGTCGACCTCCTTGTGAGGTCGTGAATTGAAAGCGCTTTATGCGTGATTGTTTGGGGCGGATAATACCGTCGACCTCCTTGTGAGGTCGTGAATTGAAAGAAAGACAGCATGAAGGTGGCTGAAATGTTCATCGGTCGACCTCCTTGTGAGGTCGTGAATTGAAAGGTAAGAAAGCCAGATGGCGGAGGTGGCGGAACTGTCGACCTCCTTGTGAGGTCGTGAATTGAAAGCTATCCGGCGTACTCGGGGAATGTACGTGTTAACGTCGACCTCCTTGTGAGGTCGTGAATTGAAAGAACGCAGTACGCGGCAGGACGACAGGATACAGGCGGTCGACCTCCTTGTGAGGTCGTGAATTGAAAGATGTAATCGAAACCAGATATGCCTGCCGGAATTCGTCGACCTCCTTGTGAGGTCGTGAATTGAAAGCAATCCACCGCAGAACAATCCGCAACTGCATAGACGTCGACCTCCTTGTGAGGTCGTGAATTGAAAGGATGATGCGGTGGACTACATCAGGAATTGGATGCCGTCGACCTCCTTGTGAGGTCGTGAATTGAAAGAAACGGATATACCGATTTCGTAGACGTCCGGGAAGCGTCGACCTCCTTGTGAGGTCGTGAATTGAAAGATAATCTTCCAGCACCACACGTTCAAGAAGTTCGACGTCGACCTCCTTGTGAGGTCGTGAATTGAAAGGTGAAAACTCTCATCAGCTTTTCCAGGACCCGGGTCGACCTCCTTGTGAGGTCGTGAATTGAAAGGACTTATCCGACAACGAAATGCACATTGGGTATAGTCGACCTCCTTGTGAGGTCGTGAATTGAAAGGATACGAACGACTACGAGTTCGCTGACTGGGCAAGTCGACCTCCTTGTGAGGTCGTGAATTGAAAGACGCATGTTGCTGTAATTTCTATGTCGCTGGTAAGTCGACCTCCTTGTGAGGTCGTGAATTGAAAGGTCAAAACTCGCCGTTGTTTTGTAGTCGTTTCCGTCGACCTCCTTGTGAGGTCGTGAATTGAAAGATCACCAAGTTCTACAAGAGCGGTATCGGACAAGGGTCGACCTCCTTGTGAGGTCGTGAATTGAAAGACGAGAATACATTGGACATCGTAGTAGAACCGAGTCGACCTCCTTGTGAGGTCGTGAATTGAAAGGGCGTATCTCGTCCTGTGATAATGCCGGGGCTTGCGTCGACCTCCTTGTGAGGTCGTGAATTGAAAGTGAAATCAGGAAAAGCGACAGGGACTACAAGATTGGTCGACCTCCTTGTGAGGTCGTGAATTGAAAGGACACTCCTACCAATAAGCTAAAATTTAACAATGTCGACCTCCTTGTGAGGTCGTGAATTGAAAGAATGCATCTGGAATCGCCCAAAGAGATGCGGCAGGTCGACCTCCTTGTGAGGTCGTGAATTGAAAGACGATTGACATCCACCGAGGCACAGAGGGATATGTCGACCTCCTTGTGAGGTCGTGAATTGAAAGATCCCTGTGTGCAATTCCCTTCTTGAGGACACAGTCGACCTCCTTGTGAGGTCGTGAATTGAAAGATCGAAATCGGAAAGGCGATACATATTGACCTGGGTCGACCTCCTTGTGAGGTCGTGAATTGAAAGGCGAATATCATCAACGACAACTTCCCGGTTATCCGTCGACCTCCTTGTGAGGTCGTGAATTGAAAGATTTCTCGATATGGATTCCCCTGTAACCGGAAACGTGTCGACCTCCTTGTGAGGTCGTGAATTGAAAGATCAGTAACGCCACGGATGTGAGCATTTTCAACTCGTCGACCTCCTTGTGAGGTCGTGAATTGAAAGATCAGTGGAACAGCTATGATTACGTTTCACAGGACGTCGACCTCCTTGTGAGGTCGTGAATTGAAAGATTTTGAAAAGGAGAGATGAGACTATGAAATTAGTCGACCTCCTTGTGAGGTCGTGAATTGAAAGAACATCCTGACCGGTAAAGGCGAGAAGGGGCAGTGGTCGACCTCCTTGTGAGGTCGTGAATTGAAAGGTCGTATATCTCCTTCATGTTGTCTATGAACATCTCAGTCGACCTCCTTGTGAGGTCGTGAATTGAAAGGCATCTTGATAAAGTTATTAAAGTTAGGACAAATCGTCGACCTCCTTGTGAGGTCGTGAATTGAAAGATCACGTCACTCCCCGGAAAAGCAGTGGCGTGGGGTCGACCTCCTTGTGAGGTCGTGAATTGAAAGGTCCAAAAGAGGGTACAAGGATGCGGCTAATCAGTCGACCTCCTTGTGAGGTCGTGAATTGAAAGGTAATCCATTCAGCCAGGTCTCGGATAGTTGGTATGTCGACCTCCTTGTGAGGTCGTGAATTGAAAGTTCAAGGAGTGCGATGATCCGCAAAAGCTGCAGGGTCGACCTCCTTGTGAGGTCGTGAATTGAAAGAAAACGTACAGCAAATGTGCTATTATCATGTCATAGTCGACCTCCTTGTGAGGTCGTGAATTGAAAGGTCAAAAGGTCAAAGTTCATTACTCCTCACTCTGTCGACCTCCTTGTGAGGTCGTGAATTGAAAGACCTCAGATAACATTGACGACATTGTGATCTTCGTCGACCTCCTTGTGAGGTCGTGAATTGAAAGAAAACGTACAGCAAATGTGCTATTATCATGTCATAGTCGACCTCCTTGTGAGGTCGTGAATTGAAAGTTGCCGGGGTGATGTTCTGGGGAACGATGGGGGAACGTCGACCTCCTTGTGAGGTCGTGAATTGAAAGCATGCCATCCCCGCCACGTGCGGGTCATGTCGCTGTCGACCTCCTTGTGAGGTCGTGAATTGAAAGGTGTGTAAGGAGAGATTATTATCCCTCTATCTTGCGACGCCGATGCTACACTTCCCAGCCTCTGCATATACTGATAACAAAAAGGAATTTTTGCAATGCAATGTGAAGACGGATACAGAAAGAAGAACTGTCAGTGTTCAAAGAACTGCCCGTGCTGCCGTCCGGGCCCTCCCGGCCCACAGGGCCCGGCGGGGCCGCAGGGAGAACCCGGCCCACAGGGACCGGCAGGGCCGCAGGGAGAACCCGGTCCTCAGGGGCCGGCAGGAGGGACGGATAATCTTCTGAGCGCCTTTGCCACGCCCCCGCAGCTGGGAACTCCGGGGATGCCGCTTGTTTTTGACAGGAACGGTGCCGTCCTGGGCGATGCGGTCGTCCACGGGCAGAACAGCCCGGATATCACCATCCGGCAGCCGGGCACCTACTATGTCTCCTTTCACGGGGCAGTCACCCCGGGACCGGGCGCTGCCTTCCCCCTGAGCGTGAGATTGTTCCTCACTTCCCAGGGAACAGAGGTGGCCGGGGCTTCAGCCGTTCACACCTTTACCGCCCCGGGGACCACGGCCGGGATGTCATTTTCCCAGATCTTGGATGTATCTTCGGCCCCTGCGGTGCTTCAGGTGAACAGCGAAGGAGGAGGCTTCATTTACGGTGAAGTCAATATATGTGTGATAAAGCTTTATTAAAAGCACAGAAAGGAATTTGCTTATGATACACCTGTACTATACAGAAAAGGGCCAGGGCAAGCCCCTCATCCTCCTCCACGGAAACGGGGAGGACAGCAGCTATTTTGACCGCCAGATAGACTATTTCTCACAGACGCGGCGGGTCATTGCAGTGGATACCCGGGGGCATGGAAAATCTCCCCGGGGAACAGCGCCCTTTACCATCCGCCAGTTTGCCGAGGACCTGCGGGGATTTATGGAGGAGATGGGAATCGATAAGGCGGACCTCCTGGGATTTTCAGACGGGGGAAACATCGCTCTCATCTTTGCCCTGCGGTATCCGGGAAAAGTGGACCGCCTCATCCTGAACGGAGCCAACCTGTGGTCAGGGGGAGTGAAGCTGTCGGTCCAGATACCCATTATCCTGGGGTACTATATAGCCAACTTTTTCGGACATTTCAGCGGGAAGGCCAGAGCCAACGCGGAGCTGCTGCGGCTTATGGTGAAGGACCCCGATATAAAAGCGGAGGAGCTTCGGAGCATCCAGAGTCCCACTCTTGTGATCGCGGGAGAGAGGGATATGATACGGGAGGAGCATACCAGACTGATCGCGGCGGAGATACCGGGGGCAGAGCTTCGCATCATCCCGGGAGACCACTTTATCGCGGCCGGGAATCCGGAGGGCTTCAACCGGGAGGTGGACCGGTTCCTGCGGGAGACATTTTCATAGGAGAGCTTGCCTGTTTTTACAGCCCCTCCAGGTCAAAGGGAGGGGTGTACTCTTCCCTGGCGCTGGACCGCTCCTGCATATAGCCTGCGTCCAGCCCCAGCTCCAGGGCCGCCTCCAGCACCTTCCCGTACTCGTAGGAGGTGAGGCGGCGGTTGATCTCCGGGTGTTCCGATGCCTTGAAAAAGGGTGTGTACTGGCTCAGGAGGCTTAGGAGAAAGCTGTCTTTCGGAAGATTTTTCGCCATCCAGCCAAGCAGGCGGGTGGACTCCTCCCTCTGGCCCGGGAGGACCATGTGCCGTATGAGAGTGCCCCGGACTAATAGCCCGTTTTTGTCAAAGACAGGCTTTCCGGTCTGCCGGATCATTTCCCCCACAGCCTTGGAGGCGTGCCGGAAGTAATCCGGCGCGCCGGAATATTTTTTTGCCCTGTGGGAAGAAAAATATTTGAGGTCCGGCAGATATACGTCCACATATCCCTCCAGCATCCGCAGCGTCTCCATCTTCTCGTAGCCGCCGCAGTTGTAGATGATTGGAATGTGCAGCTTCGGGCGCACCCTGTCCAGGACCGGCAGGATGGAGGGAAGGAACTGGGTGGCGGTGATGAGGTCGATGTTTCCGGCACCTTTGTCCTGCAGCTCAAGAAAGATTTCTCCCAGCCGGTCCGGGGAGAGGACCTTCCCCACCTCCCCCTGGCTGATGGGATAGTTCTGGCAGTAGCAGCATTTCAGGGTGCAGCCGGAGAAGAAGACAGCGCCGCTTCCGCTTTCCCCGCTGATACAGGGCTCCTCCCAGAAGTGTAGGGCCGCGCGGGCGGCCCGGATTTCGGGGCCGCAGCCGCAGATGCCGGGATGGACATACCGGTCGGCATGACACATGCGGGGACAGAGGGTGCAGTCACGGTAAAGTTCACTGAGATCAGGGACGGAGGCCGCACCAGAGGAGGTCAGGGGACTACGCATGGCCGCCGTCCTCCTCCCAGAAGGTGATGCTGGCCTGGACTGCCAGTGTCCCGTCCTCCTTCACGCCTGCCAGGAGAAAATCTTCCTCCCTCCTTGCGCGCCAGATGGAGATGCGCTCCTTTTCAAAGCACTGCCGCAGATAGTGTATCTCGAAGTCCGTGATCTGTTTCCCTGTCTGGAAATCCAGGTCAAAGGCGTTGAGGAAGAGAGGGATGTACTTCTGGTTGTTCATGTGGCGGCTCTTGTCCAGGTCCGTGTAGCGGACGGTGTGGGTATAGCAGAGCTCCATGCCCTCCGCGGCTTTGGGAAAGCGCTGGAAGGGTGGGAGGTCAAGGGGAGTGCCCTCGTCGGCGTGGGCGGGATAGCCGATGTCCTGTGAGGTGCAGATCTTCCCTGCCTTCAGGTCGCACAGACAGCTTTCCATCCGCCCTTTGGCCAGGAGCTCATTGCCATTGGAGACAGTGAAGGCCTGGTGGAAACGGACTGAGGGGCGGGGATTTTCCACCCAGGAAGCCAGCTTAAGGGGGGAGTCGTAGTCTGCCCTCCTCTCGATGTGGAGCCTGTATTTTGTGAAGACCCAGCAGATGCCGTAGGTCTCAGGCAGGGTGTCGTTGCCTTTGCCAAGCGCATGCATGTAGGCGGTCACTGCGTCCTGGAAATATTCAAAATAGCCGTTTGCTCCTATAAGGCCGGTGTGGTCGGACTCACGGAACTGGGGAAAATATTCTTTTTCGTAGATCATGGAAGTGTCCTCCTTTTTTGAGCCGGCGGACCTTCTGTCCGCTTCTTTTTCAGCCCTTTATCCAGTCCTCTCTATTATAGCCCTTTGCGGGGCACAGAAAAAGCCATTTTTAAAGAGAAAGAACCATCTTGCGGTGAGGGAGAGGAAAGACATATAATGAGTACATAGCTCAAACGAAAAGGAGGCAGGGGAACATGGGAGAAGAAAAGGCCAAGATCTATTTTGACAATGGGAGCACTTCCTGGCCCAAGGCGCCGGGAGTGGCGGAGGCGGTGGGGCGCCTCCTCACAGAGGGAGCCTTCAATATCAACCGGGGAAACTATGAGGAAGCTTACGAGGTGGAAGCGGCGGTGCTGGACACAAGGGAACAGCTGGCACGGCTGTTCCATGCTCCGGACTCCCGGAGAGTCATCTTCACACCGGGTATCACCCACTCCCTGAACTATTTTATCCGGGGCTTTTTAAAGCGGGGAGACCATGTGCTGGTCACCGGGATGGAGCACAACGCGGTCATGCGCCCTCTGCGGTGTATGGAGAAGGAGGGAGTTACCTGGGAGTGCATCCCGACGGACAGAGCGGGAAATGTGCGCTCCGCTGACGTGGAGGGGATGATCCGGAAGAACACAAGGGCGGTCATTGTCCTCCATGCATCGAATGTATGCGGCACCATTGTCCCGGTGGAGGACATTGGGAGGATCTGCCGGGAGAGGGGTGTGTTCTTTGTGGTGGATACGGCCCAGAGCGCGGGAACCATCCCCCTGGATATGGAAGAGGCCTGCGTGGATTTCCTGGCTTTTACAGGTCACAAGGGGCTACTGGGTCCCCAGGGAGTGGGAGGATTTCTCATCTCCGACAGCCTGGATGAGCAGATGGAGCCCCTCATCGCAGGCGGCACGGGCAGCATCTCCGACAGTCTGGACATGCCCCGCACTCTGCCTGACAAGTATGAGAGCGGAACCATGAACCTGCCAGGCATCATCGGACTGCATGCTGCTCTGTCCTATTTAGAGAAGACAGGGGTGGAGGCGATCCGCAGGAGGAAGCTGGAGCTGACCGGCTATTTCCTGGAGGAGGTAAAGAAAATCCCCGGTGTCCGCATTGCGGGAAGACAGGGGACGGAAGGGAGAGTAGCTGTGGTGTCCCTGGATCTTGAGGGCAGGGACAATGCGGTGGCCGCCTTCCGGCTGGAGCAGGAGTACGGTATCATGACCCGGGTGGGCCTCCACTGCGCGCCCATGGCTCACAGGACTCTGGGCACATTTCCTCAGGGGACGGTGCGGTTTGCCTTCAGCGCCTCCAACACGGAGGAAGAGATAGACCGCTGTATCCGCGCTCTTCGCGGCATGCTGATAGAAAAAAACTATATATAAAAAGATACATTATAAAAATCAATAGCAAACCTCGCTCTTGCGATTGTCCGGAAATTCTAAACGTGTTACGGTTATAAAAGGACAATTCTGAAAATATTCAGATACGCAAGAGGAGGTTTTTTTATGGCAGATTACAGAAAAATGTGGGAAGAACTCGGTATGGATGTTGAGACGCACGACCAGCTCTGCGAGGTGCTGCCCCAGGCCTTTGGGGACGTCTATCTCTCCCAGGAGAACAGGCCGGAGTCCATGGATTACTATAATTTTGTGGTGGCGGAGATCCATGGCGTGCGCCCGGCGGAGCTCATCGAGCACCAGAAAAAGGGTGGAAAGGTCTTTGGTACCTTCTGCGTGTATGTGCCGGATGAGATCGTGTTTGCGGCGGATGCCATCGCCACGGGCCTGTGCGGCGGCTCCCAGTTCTGGGTGCCGGGAGGCGAGAAGGTCCTTCCCACCAACACCTGTCCCCTCATCAAGGCGTCTGTGGGCGCCAGGCTGGACCGGACCTGCCCCTTCTTCCGCATTGCGGATATGTACGTGGGCGAGACGACCTGCGACGGCAAGAAAAAAGCATGGGAGATCCTGGCAGAGGATGTACCGGTACATGTCATGGACCTGCCCCAGATGAAGAGAGAGAAGGATGTCTGTTCCTGGGCGGATGAGATCCGTACCTTCAAAAAAGTGGTGGAGGACTTCACAGGAAATGAGATCACTGCGGAGAAACTGGCAGCCAGCATCCATATGATCAACAACAAGAGAAAGGCACTGGAGAGACTCTACGCATTCAGAAAGAACGACAAACTGCCCATCAGCGGAAAGGACGTTCTCCTTATCTCCCAGATTGCCTTCTACGACGATCCCACGAGATTTACGGAGATGACAAACAAGCTCTGTGACGAGCTGGAGCAGAGAGTGGCAGACGGCGTCAGTGTCTTCCCGGAGGGAACAAAGAGGATCATGCTTACCGGCACACCGCTGGCCATCCCCAACTGGAAGATCCACAACCTGGTGGAGACAAGCGGCGGCGCTGTAGTCTGTGAGGAGATGTGCACAGGAACCCGGTACTTTGAGCGTCTGGTGGATGAGACAAAGACGACCGTGGACGAGCAGATCGATGCCCTGGCGGAGAGATATATGGGCATCAACTGCGCATGCTTTACACCGAACCACGGCAGGATCGACGATATCATCCGTCTGGCCAGGGAGTACAAGGTGGACGGCGTCATTGACGTGAACCTGAAGTTCTGCAGCCTCTACGATGTGGAGGGTTACACGGTGGAGAGAGAGCTCCAGAAGGCAGGTATCCCTGTCCTTGGCATAGAGACAGACTATGTGGACAGTGACGCACAGCAGCTCCGCACAAGGATCAGCGCTTTTATTGAGATGCTGGGGGCATAGGATATGAAAGAGGTACAGCACTATGTGCTTTTTCCCAACCATGACAATGGGATGAGGCTCTATAAGAAGCTGAAAGAAGAGGGGGTAGGCGCGGTCATTGCGCCTACCCCCAGAAGCGCCAGCAAATGCTGTGGGATTTCCCTCCTTGTGAGGGAGGAGGACCTGGACAGGGTCCGCCGGTGCGTGGAGGAGGACCGGATTGAGATCCTGGATATCGCGGCGGTGGAGAGGGATGTGGACCCGGGCAGGGACCGGTACTGCTGACCGGCCGGCACTGCGCGAAAAAAGACGGAAAGGATAACAGAAGCATGGATTACATAGGCATTGATATAGGCTCCACAGCTGCCAAGGTGGTGGCAAGGGGAGACCATGAGATGGCTTTCACACTCCCAACAGGGTGGAGCAGCAAGGAGACGGCCCGGGTCATCCGGGAACGGCTTGGCCGGGAAGGCGTTGACGTATCGGGAGAGACGACGAAAGTGGTGGCTACAGGCTACGGGCGCATCGCAGTGGAGTACGCCGACTACGTCATCACGGAGATCACCTGCCACGCAAGAGGAGGCCGGGAGATGGGAAGCGGTGACTGTGCGGTCATAGACGTGGGAGGACAGGATACCAAGGTCATCCTGCTGAAAGGAGGAATGGTACAGGACTTCCTCATGAACGACAAGTGCTCTGCAGGAACGGGAAAGTTCCTGGAGATCATGGCAAACCGGCTCGGGGTGGACCTTCAGGAGCTCTTTGACATGGCGGAGGGCGGTGAGACCCTGTCTATCAGCTCCCTGTGTACCGTGTTTGCGGAGTCCGAGGTCATCAACTATATCGGAGAGGGCCGGAAGCGGGAGGACATCGCCGCCGGAGTGGTGGATTCTGTGGCGGCCAAGGTGGCTCAGCTGGCCATGAGAAAGGATCTGCCCGACCAGATCATCCTGACAGGCGGGCTCTCGGACAGCCGGTACTTCACAAAAATCCTGTCCGAAAAGATAGGAAAGACCGTGTCCCCCACAGAAAAGGGAAGATACGCAGGAGCCCTGGGAGCGGCCCTGCTGGCTGAAGAGAAGACAAAGAGACGGAAGGAGAAATAAAATGGAACTGATCAGGGATTTGCCAGAGGTATTTGAAGAATTTGCAGAGCAGAGGAAGAATTCCTTCCTCGGGGTGAAAAAGCTGAAGGAGCAGGGCGTGCCCATCGTGGGGGCTTACTGCACCTACTTCCCCCAGGAGATCGCCATGGCCATGGGAGCAGCCACAGTGGGACTTTGCTCCACATCTGACGAGACTATACCGGACGCGGAGAGGGACCTGCCCAAGAATCTCTGTCCTCTTATCAAGTCCAGCTATGGATTTGCCAAGACAGAGAAATGTCCCTTCTTCTATTTCTCTGACGTGGTGGTGGGAGAGACTACCTGTGACGGGAAAAAGAAGATGTATGAGTATATGTCCAGATTTAAGGACGTGTTTATCATGGAGCTCCCCAACACCCAGAGGCCGGAGGCACTGCAGCTGTGGAAGGGAGAGATCATCCGTTTTAAAGAGTATCTGGAGGAAAAGTTCGATGTGACCATCACGGAGGAGGACATCCGGGAGGCTATCCGGGTCAACAATGCGGGCAGAAGGTCCCTGAAGCAGCTCTACGAAGTCATGCTGAACGATCCGGTGCCCATCACAGGACATGACCTATTCAAGGTCCTGTACGGGAGCACCTTCAAATTTGACAGAAAGGCCATCCCGGAAGAGGTGGACGCTCTTGTGGAGAAGATCAAAAAGGAGTATGCGGAAGGAAAGATGCTGGAGAAAAAGCCCCGCATCCTGATTACCGGCTGTCCCGTGGGTGGAGCCACAGAAAAGGTCATCGACGCGGTGGAGAACAACGGAGGCGTGGTGGTCACCTTTGAGAACTGCAGCGGAGCCAAATCCATCGACAAGCTGGTGGACGAGGAGGAGCCGGATGTATACGAGGCTCTGGCGAGGAGGTATCTGAATATCGGATGCTCCGTCATGACACCCAACCCCAACAGGCTGGAGCTACTGGGCCGCCTCATTGACGAGTACAAGGTGGACGGCGTGGTGGAGATGACCCTCCAGGCCTGCCACACCTACAATGTAGAGTCCTTTGATATCCGCAGGTTTGTCAACGAGGAGAAGGGCATTCCCTACATCAACGTGGAGACCGACTATTCCCAGGCGGATATCGGGCAGCTGAACACCCGCATCGCCGCCTTCATAGAGATGCTGTGATGCATATAGACAGCGTCTATAAATAGACCTATATATACTTCTTATCGATTGGACGGGCCCTGGACGAATGGATATAATAAGGGAGGACATACTACAGTCATAAGGAGGTATATTGTATTATGAAGAAGAGAGTGTTAGCGGCACTTTTATGTATGGCCATGACAACAGCTATGCTGGCAGGATGCGGCCAGGAGTCGTCCACGGAGGAGGACACTGCTCAGGAGTCCTCAGACGAGACAACCGACGAGGCGGCAGAGGATGTGGAGGCAGAGCCGGTGGAGACAAGGACCGTGTATGTGACACCCCAGTGGGTGCAGAGTGCGCTGAACGGTGACCAGGAGGGATACGAAGATATCCTGATCGCGGAGGTAGGCTACGGCGACGTGGCGGACTGCGTGTCCTACAATGAGGGACATGTCCCGGGCGCCATCTATGTAGATAACTGTGAGGTGGAAGACGCCACAGGAAGCGAGGAGGGTGCATACAACCTGCTGGCAGCGGACGAAGTAGTTTCAAATATGCTGGACCATGGTATCACAAAGGATACAAAGGTGGTCCTCTACGGAGCGGACGTCAGCGGTACGGCCAGACAGGCATTTGCCTATCTGTGGGCAGGCGTTGAGGATGTAAAGATCATCAACGGCGGCATTGACGCATGGACAGAGGCAGGATATGATACAGAGACAGATGTAAACGAAGGTGAGGCGGCAGATGACTTCGGCGTAGAAGCTCCCGCACATCCGGAGTACCGTCTGGACATTGCGGACGCAAAGGCGAAGCTGGAGAGTGGCGATGAGAACTTTAAGCTGGTCAGCATCCGCAGCGAGGAAGAGTGGCTTGGAGAGACAAGCGGATACAACTACATTGACAGAGCAGGCGAGCCGGAGGGCGCCGTTTGGGGCAAGGGCTCAGACTCCTCTACAGATGTGGACCAGTTCCTCAACGATGACGGGACAGTGAAGGACCTGGCAGGCTTTGAGGAGGTGTGGGCAGACTGTGACTTCACACTGGACAACGAGCTTTCCTTCTACTGCGGCACAGGCTGGAGAGCAAGTGTTCCCTTCCTTGTCCTTTACGAGAATGGCTACGACAGCATTTCCGTATATGACGGTGGATGGTATGAGTGGCAGATGCATGACGATTATCCGGTACAGGTAGGCGACCCTGCCAGTGATGACTGTGAGCACACGACAGTAGGCGAGCTGCCGACAGATAAAGCTGCTGAGTAAAAAGCTGCCGAATCATAATCTGCCGAATGATGAGCAGGATGTAAAAAGCGCTGCCGTTTAACCTGACGGCAGCGCTTTTTCTCTCGGAAAAACATCGTGACAAAAGCTGGAGGAGACAATGAAAAAGATAGCATATATCCTGGCGCTGGCCCTGGAGATCGCGGCCTTTGCCGGCGCCTGGATCATACATTATTTTGCGAGACGAAAGCTGGGGATGGTCAGATACCTGAACTACAAAAACATGTCCTGGGAGAGGGATTACCCTGTGGATGCGCTGAAGGCGGCGTGCGTGGCAGCGGCTGTGGTACTGACTGTCCTTGTGCTTCTTCTTTTCGTGAAAAAGAGGAAGGAGGCATCCAGGCTGACAGCTGCCATGAACGTATGCATGGTAATGCTGACAGCGCTGTACGCGGGATATACCCTGGGGTGCTCTGCGGAGGTTATGTCAGATTACTATTTTATCAGTATTCTCTTTCTCCTGGCAGCAGCGGTCCAGCTCCTCAAGACCGGGATTGCTGTGCTGATGTCCGGGAGAAAGAATGAGGGAACGTAAAGTGAAGAACAAAAAGCTCTGGATCTTTGCCGGCCTCATACTGCTGGTCCTGATCCTCGATCATGTGTTCAGATGGTCCGACTATCTGGGGGATACGGACAACCTGGCTTTTCTGAAAAATATGATACGGGATAATCTGGCAGGGGCCATTGCCATCTACATGGCGGTGACAGTTATAGGGAGTGTCGTCCTGGCCCTCCCTGGTGTCACCTTTGCCATACTGGCGGGACTCTTGTTCGGACCGGTGCTGGGCACGGTGCTGTGCGCCGTGGCCGCCACAGCCGGGGCGGTGCTGGCATTCCTGGCAGGGAGATTTTTCCTGCGGGACAGCATAAGGCCGGCGGCCATGAAGAACAGATACCTGAAAAAGTGGCTCTTTGACGAGTCCGGGAAGAACCAGATATTTGTCCTCATGGTCACCAGGCTTGTGCCAGTCTTCCCCTACAATCTCCAGAATTTTGCCTACGGCGTGACGGACATTGGCTTTGGCACCTACACGGTGGGATCCTTTGTGTTCATGATCCCCGGGACGGCCATGTACACGGTCGGCACGGCGGGGCTTGCGGATGCAGAAAACAGGATGCTGTACATAGGGGTTGCCCTGGCCATAGCGGTGGTGGTTGTTTTTGCCGGGATCATTTTAAAGAAAAAGTATATACAGGAGGAGCCGGATGAATCAGAATAAGAAGACAGCGGATCCATCTGCCTGCGTGCATTGCCATCTGTGTCAGAAAAGCTGCGTCTTTCTTGGAAAATACGGGATTGATATCGGTGACACGGAAAGGCTGCGGGAGCTGGCCATGCACTGCTTTCTCTGCGGAAAATGTACCCGGGTCTGCCCCAGGGGGATTGACGGCCGGGACGCGATCCTTGAGATGCGCCGGCAGGCGGCAGAGGAGAATAAGGGCAGGCCAAAGGAGAAGGGCTATGGCATGCTGCTCTGGGAAAAGAGGGACTACTGCTTTCGGAATTACAAAAACGCGGAGGGAAAAAGCGTGCTCTTTCCCGGCTGCAACTTCCCCTCCTTCTACCCGGAGACCACCAGGTACCTGGCCAGGCTGCTGCGTGAGAGAGCCGGCATGGGCACGGTCTTCGACTGCTGTGGGAAGCCGGTGGCCGAGCTGGGCATGCAGGCCGGGGAAGCGCGTATCCTGGCGGGAATAGATAAGCGTCTGGAGCAGGCAGGCGTGGAGGAGGTGGTCATGCTCTGCCCCAACTGCTACCATTTTCTTAAGGGGCGTCTGCGGGCCAAGGTGACGGATATCTACAGCAAGCTGCAGGAGCTGGGGCTGGGACAGAGGGTCCCCGGACATCTCAAGGTCTTTCCCCCCTGCCCGGACCGGAGGGACAAAGAGCTCCTGGGGAAGATACGCCCCTTCCTGGAGGAAGAACCCTTGGTGGAGGAGGATGTGCAGTGCTGCGGCCTCGGGGGATGCGCCAGTGTGAGAGAACCCCGTCTCGCGGCGGAACTGACAGAGCCTCTGGACAGAGAGGAGGCCGTCTGCACCTACTGTGCCTCCTGCAGCGGCGCGTTCACGAGAAAGGGATACAGGGCAGAGCATCTGCTCCTGAAGATACTGGGAAGGGAGGAGACGCCGGACACAAAGCGGTCCCTTCTCAACAGAGCAAGGTCAGCATATTGGAGGGAGAAAAAGAGATGAAACAGAAAAACTGGATAAAAAAGGTGATCATCCTTGTGGTCATCCTTGCGGGTGTGGCGGTCTACTTTCTTGTGCCGCCTGTGAAGAGCAGTATGAACCGGGTGTTTGGCATGTTCGCCAGCGGCGATTTTGACGTGGTCAGAGACTTCGTGGCATCCTACGGGGGCTGGGCGGCTCTGGTGTCCTTTATGCTCATGATCTTTCAGTCTGTGGCGGCTCCGCTGCCTGCCTTCCTGCTGACCCTGGCCAACGCCAATCTGTTTGGCTGGTGGCAGGGCGCCATCCTCTCCTGGAGCAGCGCTATGGCTGGGGCAGCGGTGTGCTTCTTCATTGCCAGGATCCTGGGCCGTGATGTGGCGGAGAGGCTGACCAGCAAGGCAGGGATTGTCCAGATAGACACATTTTTTGAGAAGTACGGGAGGAACACCATCCTGATCTGCCGCCTTCTTCCCTTTGTGTCGTTCGACATCGTGAGCTATGCGGCGGGACTTACATCCATGTCCTTTAAATCCTTTTTTATCGCCACTGGAATCGGACAGCTGCCAGCTACCCTTGTGTACTCCTACGTGGGAGGTATGCTGACGGGAGGCGCCCAGCTCCTGATGACGGGACTTTTGATCCTGTTTGCACTGTCGGCGCTGGTCGTGATGTTGCGAAAGATATATATGGACAGACAGAAAAGACAAAAAGGAGGAAATGAGTAATGGAAACCTATTACAACCCGGAGGATCTTGCGAAATTTGGCACTATTGGAGAGGAGGCCCCCCAGCTGGCGGAGAAATTCTTTGACTACTACGGCGCTGTGTTTGCGGAGGGAGCCCTGACAGCCAGGGAGAAATCCCTTATCGCCCTGGCGGTGGCCCATGCGGTGCAGTGTCCCTACTGCATCGACTCCTACACCAACGATTGCCTGAATAAGGGAGTCAGCGAGGAGCAGATGACAGAGGCCGTCCACGTGGCGGCGGCGATCCGCGGCGGAGCCACGCTGGTACACGGCGTGCAGATGAAAAATATCGTGAAGAAGCTGGAGTTATAAGAGTATGAGTCAGGCGCTGGAAGATTTAAGAGAACTGAAGAGCATCCCGGATTTTGAGGACAGAGTTGCCGGGGAGGAGTATAAGTACACGACAGATAAGCTGGAGGTCGTGCAGATCAATGTGGGAAAAGTGTGTAACCTGGCCTGCAGGCACTGCCATGTGGAGGCGGGCCCTGCAAGGACAGAAGTCATGGACCGGAAGGCGATGGAGGCCTGTCTTGCAGTGTGCAGGGAACAGAAGGTGGCGACCATCGATATCACCGGGGGAGCGCCGGAGATGAACCCGGATTTCGAGTGGCTTGTGGAGGAAGCCTGCAAAATATGCGGGCACGTCATCGTCCGCACTAACCTGGTCATCCTGCAGGAGGAAAAGTACAGGCATCTGCCGGAGTTTTACGCGGACCACAGGGTGGAGGTAGTCTGCTCCCTTCCCTACTACAGGGCCAAGGAGATGAACCGGGTCAGGGGAGAGGGTACCTTTGAGATGGCTATTGAGGTGATACGCAGGCTCAATGAGCTGGGCTACGGCAAAGAGAAGGACCTGGTACTGAACATGGTGTACAATCCTGCCGGGGCCTTTTTCCCGCCGGTGCAGGAGGCCATGGAAAAGGAGTACAAGGCAAAGCTGTGGAAGGACTACGGCATAGTGTTCAACCATCTTTTCACTATCACCAACAATCCCATGGGGCGCTTTGAGGCCTTTTTAAAGAGGAGCGGCAACCTGGAGAGCTATATGAAGAAGCTCTCAGATGCGTTCAACGATGCCACGCTGGCCGGCCTCATGTGCCGGTTCCAGATTTCCGTGGGCTACGACGGCCAGGTCTACGACTGTGACTTTAACCAGGCGGCGGACTTGCCGGTAGCGACAGGGGAGACCATCTTTGACATGGTGGGAAAGCCCTATAAGAAAAGGAAAATCTGCATGGCAAACCACTGCTACGGCTGCACAGCCGGGCAGGGCTCCAGCTGTGGCGGGGCCACAGAGCAGTAAGGAGGAAAAATGACAAAAGAGGAGATCAAAAATCTTTTTATGCAGGGCATCGACTGCTCCCAGGTGGTGACAGGAGCCTTTGCGGAAAAAATGGGCATGACGCAGGAGCAGGCAAGGAAGGTGTCCTCCTGCTTCGGGGGAGGCATGATGTGCGGGGAGACCTGCGGGGCGGTGACCGGTGCCCTCATGGTCATCGGCATGGTGTACGGCCACAGCCGGGAGGGAGACCAGTCCCAGAAGGAAATCATGGCGGCGAAGACAGGGGAATTTAAAAAGCTCTTTGGAGAGAAATATTCCTCCTGCATCTGCCGGGAGCTTCTGGGACACGATATATCAAAGCCGGGAGAGATGGAGAAGGTCCTGGAAAAAGGACTCATGTTTGACTTCTGTCCCCGGGTGGTAGAGGACACGATAGACATACTGGAGAAGATTTTATAGACATGAAAAGGGCAGTGATCATACTTACAAGAGTTCCCCGGCCGGGGCAGACAAAAACGCGGATGATGCCCCACCTGACAGGGGAACAGTGCGCCCGGCTCCACACCTGTTTCTTAAAGGATATAGCCGGACAGTGCCGGGACTGTGAGGCGGACATCTTTGTCAGCTACACCCCCGGGGAGGGGAGAGAAGAGCTGGAACAGGTCCTGGGCCCGGCGGAGGGCTGGTTCCCCCAGGAGGGGGACAGCCTGGGAGAGCGGATGTACAGAGCCATAGCACAGGCCTTGGGCCGGGGCTGTGGCTCCTGCCTTCTCATAGGGACAGATGTGCCGGAGCTTAAAAGAGAAAGCCTGGAGAAGGCGTTTGAGGTCCTGGAGGAGAAGGATGCGGTCTTTGGCAGGACGGTGGACGGTGGATACTATCTGGTGGGCATGAAGCGCCCCCTTCGGGAGGCATTTTCCCTGGACTCCTACGGACATGCAAACGTGCTGGAGGAGACCCTGGAAGAGATGAGGAGGGCCGGCCTTGCGGTGGGCTTTACAGATACTCTGGAGGACATGGACACGCCGGCAGACCTGCGGGGGTACAGGCGGCGGATGACAGAGGATCATGCCCTGAAGAAAAGCTTTACAGGGAGATATCTGGCAAGGAACAGCCGGATTTCCGTCATCGTCCCCATCTACAACGAGATCCGCACCATCGAGCAGCTGCAGAGACAGCTGCGGCCTCTCCTTGGCCGGTGCGAGATACTCCTCGTGGACGGAGGGAGCACGGACGGCACCCTGGAGAAGATAGACCCAGCGTTCCGGGTCATCCGCTCCCCCAAGGGGCGGGCCTTTCAGATGAACGAGGGGGCCAGGCGAAGCAGCGGGGATATCCTCTTTTTTCTCCACTGCGACAGCCAGCTGCCGGACCGCCCGCTGGAGAGGATACGGAGAGTCATGCGGGATCACCGCGCGGGGTGCTTTGGCATAGCCTTCCACTCAAAAAACTTTTTCATGTTCACCTGCCGGGTGATATCCAACCACCGGGTAAAGGACAGGAAGGTCATGTTCGGAGACCAGGGCATTTTTGTGGACAGAGACCTCTTCTTTGAGGCCGGCATGTTCCCGGAAATCCCCATTATGGAGGATTACCAGTTTTCTCTCACACTGAAGGAGATGGGGATAAAGCTGGGCATGGCGGACAGGCGCATCTACACCTCAGACAGGAGATTCCCGAAGGGAACCATCCCCAAGCTTAAGCTCATGTGGAAGATGAACCGTCTGAGAAAACTGTATCGGGACGGGATGGACACAGAGGACCTTGCCCGGATGTACCGGGATGTGAGGTAGGGGTCTGGAGCCCCCCAAAAGGATCAAAGGACAAAGGAGGAGAAGGCATGAGAGCGGACAGACAAAAAAATATGCCAGGGACAGTGGATCTGGACCGGACAAAGGGGCTGCAGGCCTATGTGGAGTCGGAGGACTACCGGAGAGCTCTTGGCCTGCCCGCAGCCAGAGAGGAGGAGTATCGTCTCCTGGCCCAGGGGGAGTACAACAGGAACTATCTGTTTACTCATCCGGTGACGGGGAAAAGGCTGGTGCTCCGGCTTAACTTTGGCAGTCAGATGCATCTGGAGCATCAGATCGAGTATGAGTACGAGGCTCTAAGGCTGCTGGAGGGCTCCGGCAGGACGCCTCGTCCCCTCTATGTGGACGGCAGCAGGGATGTCCTGCCATACGGGGTCATGGTCATGGAGTATCTGCCGGGGCATGCCCTGGACTATGAGGCAGAGCTCTTCAGGGCGGCAGACTGCCTGGCGGACATCCACAGCGTTCCGGTGCCATCGGGCCATCATCTGATCCGTCCGGAAAATCCGGTGCGGGCCATTCTGGAGGAGTGTGAGGAGATGGTCCGCACCTATATGGACAGCCCGCTGGGGGAGCCGGCTAAAAAGAAGAAGATACGGGAGCTCCTCGACCTGGTGTGGCGGGAGGCGGACAGCTTAAGTCCCGCGGAGTATCTCTGCTGCATCAACACGGAGCTGAACTCTACAAACTTCCTCATGAACAGCGGGGATGAAAGCGGAGATGAGGGCGGGGACGGGACAGACTATCTCATTGACTGGGAGAAGCCGCTTTTCGGGGAGCCGGCCCAGGACCTGGGACACTTCCTGGCTCCTACCACCACCTTCTGGAAGACCAATGTGATCCTGGATGAGGGGGAAATGCAGGCCTTCACAGAGAGGTACAAGGAGGCGGTGAAGGGCAGATTCAGAACGGACGGGCTGTGGGAGAGGGTGAGCGTCTACATGACGGTCACCTGCCTGAGGGGGATCACCTGGTGCGCCATGGCCTGGGTGGAATACCAGCAGCCGGAGCGTGAGCTGGTGAACGAGTCCACCTGGCGGAAGCTGGAGGCATACCTGGACGACAGTTTTCTTGAGATGATCAGAAGGTTTATCGAGAGATGAGAGTCAGAAAACGTTTATAGAAGGTATCTATATGGAATATTGTATAAATCTATAGACAATTCTGACAATTCACTTGAACGGCCAAAAAATACCTTTTATAATTGATATACATGATAAGACAAGGAGGATAAGGTATCATGAAAAAAAGAATAGCAGCAGTCCTGATGGCAGCAGCTATGGCAGCGACTATGGTTACAGCCTGCGGCTCCGGCGAGACAGAGGAGACAGGCACAGAGACAACGGAGAGCACAGACTCCGGCTCAGACAGTGAGAGCACAGACGGCGACTATCAGTTTGTTTCTCCCGCGGATGCGGTGAAGGCGGCTCAGGCAGGCGGCACCCACGTGCTGGATGTCCGTGAGTGGTCCAACTATGTGAGCGGAAGAGTGGTAAACTCTGAGTGGTGCCCCATCTTCCCGCTGGAGGATGACTCTCTCGTTGAGACAATGACCACCTATGCGGAAGAGAACTTCGGCGATGACGAGGACATCTATATCATCTGCAACAGCGGGCAGAAGGGCGCTCAGAAAGCCACAGGCGTTCTTGAGGATGCGGGGATCGACGCTTCCCGCATCTACACAGTAGAGGGCGGAGCAAAGGCCCTCGCCGAGGAGGACGGAGCTCTCACCACAAACCGCACAGAGGAGAGTATTGACTGGCAGTATGTATCAGGCGCTGAGGCTGTGGAAGCTGTGGGAAATGAGGATATCCAGATCCTGGACGTGAGGGATGATGACACATATGCACAGGGACATCTGGAGGGCTCCCTGCAGTGCGATCTGAAGGATGTGGAGAGTGCGGATGCACAGACAGCCCTCTATGAGCTGGCCACCTCAGAGATGGATGCAGAGAAGCCGGTTTACCTTCTGTGCTACAGCGGAAACAACTGTGCCAAGACAGGTATCTCTGTGCTGAAGGACGCAGGATTTGACGTGTCGGGCCTGTACATTATCGAAAACGGAGCAAAGGATGCTGACGTGGCAGCAGCCTTTGTGACAGACTGATCCTAACAGTTGCCATGAAAGAGAGGGGCTGCCTTGAGGCGGCCCCTCAGTCTTTTTGACAGTCTATAGAATTTCTGCTATCGCCCCTTCCGCACCGCCGACGGTGTCGTGCCGTAGAGCTCTTTGAAGGTGCGGTTGAAGAGCTTCTGATTGGTAAATCCATTTTTTTCCATAATATGGGAGATGGACTCCTCTGTATTGACCAGGTCCTGATAGATGTGGGTGACGCGGACCTCGTTCAGATACTGGAGGAAGGACATCCCTATATTTTTTTTGAAAAAACGGCAGAAGGCCTCCTTCCCAAGTCCAGTCCGGTCTGCGATGTCCCGGAGCGTGACAGGCTCCTGGTAATGTTCTTCCACATAGGAGATGATATCCCGCAGACGGTTGGCCGTGAGACGGTCGCCTTTTTTGTCCGGTGGCAGCACGCTGGTGGAAAAGTCCCGTATGAGGCGGGCCAGCACCTGCAGGGTAAGTCCCTCCGCTTCCAGATAGAAAGCAGTGGCATCCTGGATGTAGAGCCGGGTCATATTTTCAAGGAGCTGGCAGATCTCCAGGTAGGCAGAAAAATTTTCGTTGCTTATCAGGTCCGGCCTGCACAGGATGTGGTGGTCCTCAATGTCCGGCATGCAGTCCTGAAAGTGCTTTCTTGCTATATGGATGCACAGGAACATGGAGGTCTGGTCGTAGCAGAAGGTGCTGTGCACCTCCATGGACTCTATGGCCATGAGCTGCTTTTTGGGGAGAGAGAATTTTGTTCCCTCCACGGTGATGTCCGACAGGCCGTTCAGCGGGTACAGGATCTCCAGCTCCTCGTGCCAGTGGAGAGGCCGGTAGCCGCCGGGGGTTGTGTAGAAAGCCACGTTTATCCCTGAATTACCTATATTCTGAAATGTCTCATAATAGGGCTGCGCCATCTGTATCATCCTCCTTTTTCTGTTGCAGAATAGAATAGCAGAAAAAACAGAATAAATCAATATTGACTTAAAATATGTCAAAAAGATATCTGTTTCTTACCGGAAAAGAGCAGTATGATAATACACGTAAAGAGGAAACAACATCAATAACAGTTGAAAGGAGTGTATGACTTATGAAAACAACTGCATTGAATGGAAATATGGTAATAACAGATAATGGAGGTATGACAATCATGGAGAGAATTAAGAGATATTTTGCAGAGAACGCAGCAACAATCACAGGAGGCTTCCTTATGATGAACGGAGGCAACTTAAACGTGGCATACAGAATGCTGGGAAGATAATTTATAAATCACTTTACTTTCGTGGCAGGAGACAGCGGATGAGGTTCCGGATATACGGGACGGCATCCGCTGTCTTTTTTGGAAATGGCCTGTGCTATAATCACTTCACTGTAAAATACAGGGCCGAATAGGGGGACATATCAATCTGAAAGAGCTGATGCTCCCCTTTGATCTTTGCTCTTTTTTCTCTGGAAGCGCCGCCGTACATTTCCAGATTACTGGAAAACACAGGGATCAGCGCCTCTGCGCCTGGGACCTTCAGCACAAAATCATCCATCTTTTTGTCGGAGAAGTTGAAGACGGCCACAAGGCGCTCTTTGCGGCTGCGGCGCTCAAAGGCATAGATACATTTCTCCTCCTGGTGACAGTCCAGCCACTGGAAGCCGCCTTCCTCATAGTCCTGCTCCCAGAGTGGGGAATGTTCCAGGTAAAAGTGGTTCAGATCCGCCATGAAGTGAAAGAAGCCGTCGTGGGCCGGATAGGAGAGGAGGCACCAGTCCTGCTCCCGTTTTTCATCCCACTCCCGGAGCTGTCCGATTTCATTTCCCATGAAATTCAGTTTTTTCCCGGGATGGGCGTACATGTACATATAGAAAGCCCGCGCCTGGGGGAACTTTCCATCGTAATCCCCGTACATTTTCTGCATGATGGTGGCTTTTCCGTGGACTACCTCATCGTGAGAGAGAGGCAGGAGATACTGCTCCTGGTAATAATAGGCCATGGAGAACGTGAGCTTGTGGTATTCTGCTGTGCGGTAAGCTGGGGCTGTGCGGAAATAGTTCAGTGTATCGTTCATCCAGCCCATGTCCCACTTGTAGTCAAAGCCAAGGCCGCCCTCTTCGGCGGGCCGTGTGATATCCGGGAAGGAGGTGGAGTCCTCCGCCGCCAGAATGACATCGGGGTATCTTTTTTTCAGCCCCTGGTTCATATTTCGCAGGAAGTCCACCGCATTTCCATTGACGCCCCGGGCCGGATCTCCCTGCCAGTAGATGGCCCGGCTGATGGCATCCATGCGCAGGCCGTCTATATGGAACTCAGAAAGCCAGTAGTCTGCCGCGGACTGGAGAAAACTTCGCACCTCGCCCCGGGAGTGCATGAAATTGCAGCTTCCCCACTCGCTGTATCCCACGGCAGAGTGAGGGTACTCATAGAGGGCCGTGCCGTCATAGTGTGCAAGCGCATAGTCGTCCACCGCGAAATGGATCGGGACAAAATCCAGGATCACGCCGATACCGCTGCGGTGGCAGGCGTTGATAAAGGATTTGAACTGATCCATGGTGCCATACCTGGAGGTGGGGGAAAAAAAGCCGGTTCCCTGGTAGCCCCAGGAGTCGTCGCTGGGATACTCGGCCAGAGGCATGATCTCCAGATAGTTGTACCCGGCTTCCTTAAGATGGGGGATCAGCAGGTCTGCCAGCTCATCGTAGGTGTACCAGGCGTCCGGTTCATCGGAAGGTTTCCGGAAAGAGCCGAAGTGGATTTCGTAGATGTTCAGCGGCTTGTCCCGGCAGTCGGAACGCTTTTTCATCCAGGCCTGGTCCTGGAAATGAAAGCTGCCCCTGCTGCGTATGATGGAGGCGGTGGCAGGGCGCAGCTCCATGCCGTACCCGTAAGGATCGCAGTGGTCTATGCAGCGGCCGTCCCCGCCGTAGATCCGGTACTTGTACATCATACCCGGGAGGGCGTCCTTTACATGGACTTCCCAGAAATTTCCGTCGTGGACTTTCTCCATGGGGAGTTCCTGCCAGCCGTTAAATTCCCCGATGAGACTGACTCTGGAAGCGGAAGGGGCAAAGGTGCGGAACGTGGTTCCGTCATCCTGCATATGGGCGCCCAGGTATTCGTACGCATCAAAAATTTTCCCTGTATAAAATCCGTAAAAATCCATAACTGACCTCCGTAAATAATAGACACGAGTTGTTTTATATCTTATAATTATCACAGCGCAGCCAGGGAGTCCACCGACGATATTCGCGATCCGTCGGAAAAACAACTCTTTGGCGAAATGGTTGCTTAAAAGGGAAAATCCGGGAGGGCGGAAGATGGATTTAAGAACGGAAAAAACAGAGAAAGCGATCCGCAACGCATTTATGGAGCTGCGGGCACAGAAACCATTGGAAAAGATTACAGTGAAAGAGTTGTGCGCTCTGGCCTGTATCAACAAGTCCACGTTTTACGCCCACTACAGCGATATCTATGCGCTCTCGGAGACACTGGAGCAGGAGACGGTGCTCTCCATTGTAAACAGCATCCCGGATCTTAAGGGACATTCCGCGGAAAATCCGGATGTGTTCACACGGGCCCTCTGTCTTGCCTTCCTGTCCAATATCTCCCTCATCAAGGTACTGTTTGCGGGAAAGGAGCAGAACCACCTGGGAGTGCAGATGGAGAGGGAGCTTAAAAAGGTGATCTACCGGAAATATCCGGAGTACCAGAAAGATCCGGAAAAAGATATTCTTCTTTCCTACTGCATCCAGGGGGCGTATCACGCCTACTTAAACAATATGTCCGTGGATACACAGACATTTGTCCAGGTGGTAGAGCGGATCGTGAAGTGTCTGAAGCCGCTGTTCTGACAGATATTTTTTAGGGAACTGATATTAAGAGGAAATTTCCTCAGAGCGACAGGGCTGGTCCGCCAGGGACGAAATATTTCTTGTGCCGGACAGCCGTTCATAGAACAGATCCCGGTGCCGGACAGCGCGGATTCCTGTGTATGCAAGGAAGAAGAACCAGACTGTGTAACACAGAAAGGCCGGCAGAGGCGGAAGCAGGGAGAAGATCCGGGGCAGTGCAAAGAGAAAGAGGAGCAGACTGCCGCACCGCAGCGGGTACTGGTACCAGTGGGGCCTGCCGCCTGTTGCTGTGGCGCCGATGCGGATGCGCAGGATCCATTTTCCTGCGGTGCGCCCGCCTGTAAGCGCGGGAACAAAGGAGTAGTATAAAAAGGCAGGAATAAGCCAGAGGCTGCCTGGCATCTGGCGGCCGCCGGGAAGGGCAGCCCGAAGCGCTGCATCTGCCAGAAAGATAAGGAACAGATCGAAACAAAGAGCCAGTACGCGCCGGGGCAGGGACACCTCCATTCCCCGGCGTATGCTGGCTTTATCCATGTTTTCGCGGGATGGCAGAAGCCGCATGAAGGCCGGGGCGCACAGGTACCCGGCAATACCGCCGAGGGTATTGATCAGCAGGTCATCCACATCGAAAAGCCGGTATCCCCTGGGATAGAGAAAGTACAGCCCTGTGAGCTGGGTCAGCTCAAAGAACAGAGACAGAAGGAAGGAGAAAAGAAAGGTCCTTCTGAAACCGCACCGGAAATAATACCGCAGATAGATGCCAAAAGGGATGATCATAATGAAATTGAAAAACACCTGGAAAAACGCCATGTTTTTGATGAGGGTTATCCAGGTGGAGACATCCCGGAGGCGGAAATCAGACTCCTGGAAAATGTCCCGGATAAACATAAAAGGGACAGACTGTATCCTGGGACCTGTCATGCGGGCCACTTCATCGATGGAAGGCAAGGGCAGGATGACAAGAAAGTAGACACACAGCAGGTACAGGATAAAAGAGTACACGATCAGAATACGGAAGCTCAGGACAGAGCCGTATTTCCGGTAGTTGTAAATGATATAGGGGAAGGTAAATAAAAAGGCGATAAAGGGGAATGCGATTACCGCCGTCAGTATGGTCTGTACGTAGGAGCTCATAAAGCAGCCCTCCTTAAAATGGATTTCCTTTATGAGCCGTATTGTAGCACAGATTGTCGAAAAATCTGTGAAAATGACAGAAATGTAAGGTAAATGTAATGTGAGAGCAGGACTTGTAAAAAAGTATTATCTGTATTATGATATGTAATACAGATAATACTTTTTTGCTGCAATGTCCAAGCAGAGATATCCCAGGGAGAGGAGGCGGATTTTATGATCATTTCTCTTGATATGAGCAGTGATACGCCCATATACGTACAGCTCAGAAACCAGATTGTCAAAGGTATAGGAAGAGGCGAACTGCGGGCAGGGGAGACGCTGCCTTCGGTCCGGCAGATGGCCAGGGACGCAGGGATCAATACCATGACTGTGAACAAGACGTACCAGATACTGAAGACAGAAGGATTTATAGAGATTGACAGGAGAAAAGGAGCCACGGTTCTGCCTGCGGGGCAGGCGGAGGGACTCTTCCGGGAGAAGCTGGAGTCCGAACTGGAGCTTTTGTCAGCGGAGGCCTGTCTTAAAGGAATGAAAAAAGACGAATTTATGCGGATCTGCGAGGAGATGTTTACAAGCATGCATCCTGCGGAAAGTGAGGGGTAAGCGATGAATATTGCCATGTTTTTTATTTTCCTTATATCAAATCTGATCATTGTTCCTCTGTGCCGCTATTCCTACGGAAAAATGTGGGAGTACAGAGAGGGTATGGTTCTGGGAGTCCATATTCCGGCTACCTGCATCCATCACCCGGAAGTGGAAGAACTCTGTGAAAAATACCGGAGGAACTGGACGTTATTTCACCGGATCAATCTTGCGGTGGGGACCCTTTCCTGTTTCCTGTGTTTTGTGGATTACATCGTATTTATCATTGTATGGTCTCTGTGGCTGCTGGAATATGCGTGCGGCCTGGAGTATCTGATCATCGTCCCACACAGAAGGATGTACCGGCTGAAAGTAAAGAAAGGCTGGGTGGATGAGAGAAGTAAAAAGATTGTCCGCATTGACACAGCCGTCTCTGCTGCCTCGGAGAAGATGGCCCTGGACTGGAAATGGCATCTTCCCGTTCTGGCGCTGACAGCGGCTACGGTTTTCCTCGTCGTGGAAGGGGAGCGAAGGTTCCATGTCTCCTGGGCCGAGGCATGGCCCATCTGGCTGCTTTACGGCACCGGCGTAGGACTCTGCCTCCTTTTTCTTGGCATGCATCTTGCGGTGGTGCGGCGGCCCAACCGGGTGTACAGCAATCACACAGAGATCAACCTGGTCGCCAACCGTCTGATGAAACGGTCTTGGACAGAGGGATTTGTGTACGCGTCCTGGTTGAACGGAGCATCCTGGATCTGGATGGCTTTCTGGTATTTCCGCTGTGGTCCGGATCTGCCTGGGGCCGTCTACGGGATCTATACAGCCCTTCTCATTCTGGAGGCAGCGGCCCTGCTTTTCCCGCTTGCAAGGTCTGTGAGGAAACGGCGGGAGGTGCTGGAGGCGGACACCTCCGCCTGCTACATTGACGACGACGAGTACTGGAAGAAGGGCTGGTACAACAATCCAGGCGACCGGCATCTCCTCGTCCAGGGCAGGTTCAACAGCATGAACATGTCCATGAACTACGGGCGGCCGGCGGCGAAAGTAATAACGGCGGTCCTTGCGGCGGTGGTGGTGGGCATTGTCATCTGGACGGCCGTGCTGCTGGCAGATTTTATCAATGTGGAAGTCCTGTTTACACAGGAGGAAAATACCTTTACTTTTGAGGCGGCAGGGTACGACTGCTCTTTTGATAAAGAAGAGATCCGCTCCGTCACCCTTCTGGAAGATATGCCGGATGAGAACTTTACAAGGACAAACGGCGGCAGCACGGAAGAGTACAATGTGGGGCATTTCCGGGGAAAGGAGACAGGGAAATGTATGATGTTCCTGTATAGAGGATATACCCCTGTTCTTGAGATCCGGCTGGACGACATGACTGTGTTTGCCAACAGCCAGCAGGAGGAAACCACTCTTGAGTGGTATGAAAAGCTGGCAGAAGGAGCGGCGGAAGAATAGAAGAAAATACCGGAAAACAGGGAAGAGCAGGCAGTTCCACGATCCGTGGACTCCCGCTCTTCCCTGCGTATATTGCCAGATTTTCCCCGGCGGGGTATGATAAGAACGAAAACAGCGAAGGGAGAGGACGGCATGGATCACGAAAAGACAGGAAGATACATTGCAGCCTGCAGAAAAAAGAAGAAGATGACACAGAAAGACCTGGCGGACAGGCTGGGTGTGACAAACAAAGCTGTCTCCAAGTGGGAGACAGGCCAGGGGATGCCGGATATCAGCGTTCTGCTGGAGCTTGCCCGCGTACTGGACGTGCCGGTGGAGGCGATCCTGGAGGGCGGCCCGGCAGAAACGGAAACTGTACAGCCGGCTCTGCAGGAGTACACAACGCCCTCCGGCGTCATGGAACACCCGGAGAAAAAGGAGCGGTCCCGGTATATGCTGGAAGGAGTCGGGGGTATCCTGCTTGTGCTGGGTATCCTGTGTCTGGCTGTGCAGATCTGGTACATCCTTAACAGAGACGGGTATCAGATCGAGTATATGGCCAGGTGGATGTTCTTTGCCGTAAACGGGGCGGCCCTTTTGTTTCTGATGGCAGGCGGCCTCTGTATGAAAAAGCTGCGCCCCTTTTTCTTAAAACCGGCGGTGGTGCTGGGAGCTGTGCTCCTCTTCGCAGGCAATGGGGCAGCCGGCCTTCTGACCGATGATGGACAAAGAGAGATCCTCAGCTTTTCTCCCGGCTTTCCTTCAGACTGCATGGTTTTAAAAATACAGGAGGATAATGGCTCTGCCAGGCTTTACAGGCAGGCCGCGGGACCTTTTGTCCGCCAGGCGGAAACTTTTCCCTTTACCGTTGCCGGGGAAGTAAAGACCCAGTGGCTGGAAAAAGACGTGTGCGCTGTGACGTATGAGTCGGAAGAGGACGGAGGAGTACACCAGTATGTTGCCACTTACGGAGACCGCAGCGACGGGACTGCCTATTACTATGTGTCCAATGCCATCGCAGGCACATGGGTGGGGGAAGGCGGCTACATGCTGGATGTGCGCAACGGACAGATGGAACTGGAGACGCCCCGGGGAGTGGAAATCTACGAATATGATGCATACATGCAGTATGGAACCCTTTCCCTGGTTTTCCCCAAAAACGGCCCTGAGTGGACCCTTGTGCTGAATGCGGACTGCATCCTGGAGGGCGGGGAGAACACGGTGGAGGATGGCGGCACACTGACTCTGTGCAGGGTCAGCATGAAGAAGACCACCCCTGTCGTGCTGGAGCGGATCATGGATGGAGATATATAGGCGAGGCTATGGACAGACGATAACAGAAAGGGGAGAACAGACATGAAAAAGAGGGTCATCATTGCAATGGCCGCGGCCATCCTTGTGATGGCAGCGCTGGCGGCATTTATATTCAGCAGGTGGACGGTTAAGGAGAACACGCTGGAACAGGCGGGGCTTGCCGCCATTCTGGATAAGGTAAAAGAAACGGAAGAGTTTCCAGAGCATGGTGATATCGCCTATCTGGGAGCTTCCATTACAGAAAAAGGAGAGGTGACAGACTTTACGCTGACGGTGACAGGCTTCGATGACCAGGATCAGTATATCTCCCATGTGGGTTATACCTACGACAGCGGGACGCAGGAGCTTTCCTGCAGGGAGTACCAGGAAACAGCCCTTCCCACATACTACGATCCCAATGCGGATTTCACATACATAGATGAGCAGATCCGCAGGATCCCCTTTGAAGCACAGATCCGCCTTCTTGATTTCGACCGTTTCCAGGTGGAATTTCAGCCGGACATCCAGCTTGAAGCGGGGACACCGGTCCTGGATGGAAGCGGCGGGCAGGATTTCCCGGTGCTGACATGGGAAGAGTACCAGCAGGGGCAGGGCGGTGTCAGCGACGGCTCCTCTGCCCTGGTCATCTCCCTTACGGATGGAACCGGGGCCACTGGCAAAAGGTTGGAATATTACTGTGAGGCGGCAGATACGTCCGCCCTGTCCGGACACCCGGAGACCGTGGTGCAGATGGATTATCGGATCAATAACGGGGACCTCCTTCTGACCGGTGATGCGGGAGAAAGCTGGGTCTCCACAGGACTTTCCAGCCAGCAGGTAAGCGAGACCACGGACACCTACCAGAGGGGCGGCAGCCTTTTTGAGGACAGTTACTTTGCAGATGGAAACGGCGCCTACGCTGTGTTTTACGGGGAGATGCCCACTCTTCGCCTGTCCCGGGACAAAGGGGCCACCTGGCAGGACATTCCGTTTACAGACTATATGCCAAGACTCTGCACAAGAAGGATCGTCCGTTTCCTGGACAGTGAAAACGGGTACGCTGGTCTTGGCACAGACTGGACCATGGGGAGTGGCGGGGCTACTTACGTGTACTGGACCCATGACGGGGGAGAGACGTGGACATCTTCCACAGAGCTGTACGAGGAGGCAATGATGCTGGACGGACTGGCTTTTTCGGACACATCACATGGCGTGGCCAGCCTCCAGACAGTGAACGGCGACGAACAGTATCCGGCTCTCAGAGTGACCACCGATGGAGGCGCTTCCTTTACAGAGCTGGTCCTCCCCTGGGAGAGCCTTCCTTCCAGTGTATCCTTTCTGGACAAAGTGGACTCTCTGACAGCAGAGGGCGGCGTGTTTACACTGACCCTGGGGCAGGGGACGGCCGGCAATACAAAGGCCGTCTTTACAAGCACAGATCTGACCCAGGGGTGGACCTTTAAGGATAGTTTCCAGGGAACCATCCACACGGAAGGGTAGCAATACCCTTCTTTTTTTTCGCACCCTTATAAATTCCTTAGGTTTCTCTTTTATACTCTCAGATACAGGGCGGGATGCCTCTGGCGCCGCCGGTATACTATATAAAGGAGAGAAAAAGAATGAAATCTATTGTTTTAAAAACGAAAGCATTGACAAAGACATTCCGGGGAAACGACGAAAAGGCACTGGACCGGGTGTCCCTGCGCATTCCAGAAGGATGCGTCTACGGGCTGCTGGGGCCAAACGGGGCCGGAAAGTCCACCCTGCTGAAGATCATCACAGGAATGGTGCAGCCTGATGAAGGACAGGTGCTCTTTAAGGGGCAGCCGTGGAGCAGACAGGCGCTGGCAAAGACAGGAGTTCTCATAGAAACCCCTCCTCTCTACGGGAACTTAAGCGCCAGGGAAAATCTTCTGGTACGCACCACTGCCCTTGGGCTTCCCGAAAGCCGGATCAGCCAGGTGCTTGAGACTGTGGAGCTGACAGACACGGGAAAGAAGAAAGCCGGGAAATTTTCTCTGGGAATGAAACAGCGTCTTGGCATTGCGGCTGCCCTTTTGTCAGAACCGGAGCTCCTTATACTGGATGAGCCCACCAACGGACTGGATCCCTTCGGCATACAGAAGCTCCGTGCCATGCTGCGGGAGTTTGCATCTGGCGGCATGACAGTGCTGGTCTCCAGCCATATCCTGGGTGAGGTGGAGCAGATGGCAGATCATATCGGGATCCTGTCGGGAGGCGTCCTGGGCTACCAGGGCGGGATGCCGCAGAAGGGACATCTGGAGGAACTCTTCACAAAAGTGGTGGAGAAAAACAGGAAAGGAGAGTGGCAGGCATGAGTCAGGAAAAGACGTGTATGGGAAGATTGCTGCGGGCGGAAAAGATGAAGTACCGCCGCAGCGGAACGGACATGCTGTGGTATCTGCTGCCTGTCCTTACGCTGGCAGTGGCTTTTGTGCTGAGCACGACTTACGGCACGGTCAGCGCCTACAACTGGTGGTATGTGGGTATGTATCCGGCCATGACAGGGCTGCTGTGCTGTCTGGCGGCAGGAAAAGACGGAAAAATGGAGGACAGGGCCATCCTGTCCCTGCCTGTGCCCCTGGCGCGCCTCTGGGACGCCAAGGTGCTGACCTGTATCCTGTGGATGGTAAAAGCCAACATCCTGCTGGCGCTGGCTGTCTGGATCACGGGAAATCTTATTTTTCCACATCTGGGGATGTCCCAGACGCTGCAGGTATCCCTGCCCCAGGCCGGAGCTGCTGTCCTTGTCATGGTTGTGGCCGGAAGCTGGCAGGTGCCGCTTTGCCTGTCCCTCTGGCGGCGCCTGGGTATGCTGCCGGCTCTGCTGATCCAGATGGGTCTTACACTTACAGGCATTCTGGCCGCTGTGACGCCCTTCTGGATGGTGGATCCCTATGCCATCCTTCCTAGGATGATGTGTGTGGTCATCGGGGTGCTGCCCAACAATATGCCGGCCAGGCCGGGCAATCCTACTTTCTCTGCGGAGCTGCTGGATCCGGCCAGCCTGGCTCCGGGGCTGGCGATCAGCCTGGCGCTGCTTGTGCTTCTGTGGTGCCTGTCCAGGCGGTGGTATGAAAGAAAGGGGGCTGCGAGAGTATGAAAGGATTTGCAAGACTTCTGGCGGCGGAGATGAGAAAGTATGCCCATACGCCTGTTCTGAAGATCCATCTCGTTCTCCCTCTTGTGGGGATGGCAGTGTTTCTTCTATACTACAGCTTCTCTGGCTGGAGCAGTGCCGGAAAGGTGCAGGCTTACCTGGAGGTGGTGGCATGTATCTGGCCTTTTCTCACAGGACTTGTCTGCGGGATGGCAGCGGAAATGGAGGCGGAGGCGGGATATCAGATCCTCCTTCTCCTGCCGCCGGGCAGATGCAGGGGGATGGCGGCCAAGTGGCTGGGCCTTCTGATCATGGGGCTGGGAGCTGTCCTCCTGGCCATACTGGGATTTGGCGCCCTGTATCGCCTTCTCCCGGGCGGCGATGTGTTCTCTCTGGATCTGTATGTGCGGGAAGCCCTGGTGATCTGGCTTGGGCAGATGCCGGTGTATCTGATCCATCTTTTTCTTGCCCTCCGGCTGGGGAAGGCTGCATCCATAAGCGCCGGCGCGGGCGGGATGATCCTTGCCTGCCTTATGCTCACCGGCATGGGAGAGGGGATCTGGATGTACCTTCCCTGGGCTTTCAGTGGCAGGTGGTGTGATTATGTGTTAGTATATCACATGGGTGTCATGGCCCCCGGGGCAGTGGCGGAGCAGGCTTTCTGGCCCTTTTGTGTATGCGGGGGATTGTCCCTTCTGATCTTCGGGGCAGTACTTTTCTGGTACAGGAAAAAAGATTTTTAAGACTTTCGGGAGTGAAAAATAAAATGACAGGAAATATATTGGCGGTAGATGACGAGGAAGGGATCCTGCGGATCATAAAGAGAGCGCTGGAAAAGGACGGCTGCCAGGTGGATACAGTCAGCGATCCCCTCCTGCTTAAGAACTGGTTTCTGGGAAAATATGATCTGATCCTTCTGGATGTGATGATGCCGGGGGTGGACGGTTTTTCCCTCTGCAGGCGGATCCGCGGGGAGGTGGACTGTCCCATTCTCTTTCTCACGGCCCGGACCGGGGAGGAAGATATCATGACAGGTCTGGGACTGGGAGGGGACGATTATATCAGAAAGCCTTTTGGTATCGGGGAACTGCGGTCCAGGGTGCAGGCCCACATCCGCCGGGAGAGGCGCAGGAAGACCCATGCGGTCCTGGCAGGTGAGATGCGTTTCTATCTGGGAGAGAAACGGGCGGTATACAGGGAGACGGAGCTGCCTTTTACAAAGAGTGAATATGAAATCTGCGAGTATCTGGCCCTTCACCGGGGTCAGGTATTCTCCAGGGAACAGATCTATGAACACGTCTTTGGTTATGACGGTGAGAGCGACAGCTCCGCCATTACGGAGCATATAAAAAACATCCGGGCAAAATGCCGGGCGGCCGGCTGCGAGCCTGTGGAGACAGTGTGGGGGACAGGGTACAGATGGAAAAGCTGAGGAAACTGACAAAGCGGAAAAATCCGGGACAAAAAAGATTGCATGCTATTTTTTCCGGGTTCCTTCTTCTGTACGCTCTGCTGGCGGTAGGGACAGGCGTCATCATCTTTTTTTCCTACTTTGTCCTGGTGAGCCTGGGCATGATCCGGATCCCTTCCTATGAACAGACCCGGATCATGCAGGCTGCGGATGCCATCCGGACAGGGGGACAGGTGGAAGAGAAGCTGCTTCCGGATACATGTGTCTACGGGGTGTACGGGGAGGATGGCACCTGGCTGTACGGAAATATCCCGGCGGAGCAGCGAAAAGAAGTGTGGAGGCAGGCAGGTACACAGGAGACGACCAGTCTGTATGGAAGTTTCTGGCAGAGAATTGAAAAGGAAAACGGCAGTACAGCCATGATCCGGTACCAGGTGATGGCAAAGTTTGTCTCCCCTGCCCTGCGGGAGATTTTCCCCAATGCGGAGCTTGTGTTTCTGGGGGATTTCGTGCTGATCATAGTTATATTGACGGTCTGTATGCCCCGCCGCTTTGGAAGATATGTGGACCGGCGGCTTAAGGTCC
Organism: Lachnoclostridium sp. An118; assembly: GCF_002160985.1. GTDB lineage: Bacteria > Bacillota > Clostridia > Lachnospirales > Lachnospiraceae > Claveliimonas > Claveliimonas stercoravium. The sequence goes on from NZ_NFLQ01000007.1 coordinate 39,639, forward strand.
TGTCGGAGACTGCCGCCAGAGTGGAGAGGGAGGATCTGGCCTTTGAGAGGGAACATTCTGACATAAAGGAGATAGACGAAGTCCTGGCTTCCCTCCATAAGATGAAGGAAGCCCTCCAGAAGTCCCTCAGGGAGCAGTGGAAACTGGAACAGAAAAAGGAACAGCAGGTCCGGGCCTTGGCTCACGACATCCGGACGCCTCTTACCATTATACGGGGAAATGCAGAACTTCTTGCCGAGACGGAGGATCTCCGCGAGATCCGTGAATGGGACGGAGAAATCCTGGATAATATAAAAGATATAGAGGAATATCTTGTGATCCTCCAGGAGACCATGAAAGGAGAGATAAGCCTGGAGGATGGCTGCGGACAGGCATATTTTCCGGCCCGCCCCTGGCTGGAGGAGATAAAGGAAAAGGCCGCGGCTCTGGGGAGGGCAGGAAAAGCAGAAATTCTCTGTCGCCTGGAACTGCCGGAGGCGTCTTCCGGTACCGGGGCGGGAGAGGCGTCTTCCTGCTTTCTGGCAGGAAACCGGACCAATGTAAGCCGTGCAGTTCTGAACGTCATTTCCAACGGGGTGGACTATACGCCTGCAGATGGGAAGGTGGAGATCCATGCCTCCATTGTCCGGCCGGGGGATGACGGCAGGGAGTGGCTTCGCATCACGGTGACAGACCAGGGGCCGGGATTTTCCGGGGAGGATCTGAAAAGGGGAACAGAGCGGTTCTACCAGGGGGATGGCAGCCGGGGGCACCGTCATTACGGCATGGGACTTTACATTGCCCGGACTTTCACAGAGGAGGCAGGCGGAAGGCTGACGCTCTCCAATGCAGAGACAGGAGGGGCGCAGGTGCGGATCGATCTGCCCCTTTATCAGGGAGCTTTCTTAAAAGATTGAAAAGAATGTGACCAGGTTACAGAAAAAAATCCGCAATGGTGTATAATAAAGACAGAAAACGAAAAAAGCAATCCCAAAAAGATCCTCCGGCAGACCGGACGGAATCAGTGGAAAGAAAGGAAGGAATAAATATGGCAGCATTACATTTCACAAAGGACAATTTTGAAAAAGAGGTATTACAGTCAGATGTACCGGTACTGGTGGATTTCTGGGCTACCTGGTGCGGACCGTGCCAGATGGTTCTGCCCATCATCGAGGAACTCTCCGAGGAGCTTACCGGCGTGAAGATCGGGAAAGTCAATGTGGATGAGGAGATGGAGCTGGCAAAGCAGTACAGGGTAATGTCTATTCCCACACTCATCGTGTTCAAGGACGGAAAGAAAGTAAACATGGCAGTCGGCGCCCAGGGCAAGGAAGAGATCAAAGCTCTGCTTGGCCTGTAGATATAAAAAACCTCTCACAGATTATGTTAAAGAAAGGCAGGGATATTTTGTCCCTGCTTTTTTGCGCAGAAATCTGTCCGGCCTGGTACCGGGAATGGTTTATGGAAAAAAACAATAAGTACAAAGAAATATAAAAAATTCCGATTGGCTTTTCGAAGACATAGAGAGTAAGATAAAACGGAATAAAAAGCTATGTCTGAACAAAGGAGGAGAGTTTTTATGAAAAAGACAGCATTATTCCTTGCACTGCTTCTGACCATGGGAATGGCAGGATGCGGCGCACAGGAAGAGGAGACCGGCAGCGACAGCGCCGGGGAGACAGCCCAGGAGACACAGGAGGAAACAGAGGCCCTTACAGTGGATGCTGAGTCGAAAACCATCACAGTGCAGGCTACAGCAACGGGAAATACTGAGTCTTCCATCCACCTGCTTGTGAATGACTCCGGAAGCAACGCCGAGAGCGCTTTCTTTACCACAGAGGCATCTACAATGGACTTCTATGATGCGATCGTGGAGCTGGGCGGCATTCCGGGAAATAATATACCAGTAGATGCCGAGAGCGGGACAATCCTTGGAAGCGGCCTGGATGTGTCCATCCAGGTAGACGGGACAGACTACGACACATATGACCTGATCACAGCCTCTGAGGAGAGGGAGATGGACATGCGTTTTGGCGGCAATGTGGCCCTCAACCAGGAGTATGCTACAGGGTGTCTGCTCTGTATGGAGAGCTGCTCAGTAGGTATCGCCAGCGATGCGGCTTACCAGTATAATGAGCCCATCGAGTTCACACCTTCAGATAATATGCCGGAGGAAGGAACGGAGGTAACTTTTACGATCACAGTGGATGACACAGCCATGGTAGTGAACGAGGAGGCAAAGGCTATTTCCATGAATATTCTGTCCACAGGATATGACGAGTCTACGATCCATGCCATCGTAAACGAGGAAGGATCCAACGCGGACAAGACTTTATTTACTACCACAGCAGCCACAAAGGATTTCTATGATGCGCTGAAACAGCTTGGAGCACAGGATGGAAACAATATTGCACTGGATGATCCGGATGGCATTATAGAAGGAACGGATCTGGATGTAAATGTAGAAATCGGTACAGAGACCTGCTCTTTTGCAGATCTGTTTACAGCCTCCGAGGAGAGAGAGATGGCTATGCGCTTCGGCGGCAACCTGGAGGTGAACCAGGAGTACGCTACAGGCTGCATTATGTGTCTGGAGAGCTGCCCGGCCGGTATCACAAGCAATGCAGCTTACCAGTACCAGGAGGAGATCACATTCGGACCTTCTGACAAAATGCCTGCCAAGGGAACGCATATCATCGCCACATTTACGGTTGCAGAATAATGGCACGGATCATTGGAGCTGTCTATAACGGACTGATCTGGGCCGGTGTGATTACGCTGCTCTGTGTCAATTCCGTTGTAATATGTATGCGGATCAATATGGGGACGCTGTTTCTTATATCATTTGTGGGAACAGCTGCCCTGCTGTGGATCATTTCATTTCTTAAAAAATGGAAGATCGGCGCTCTTTTCAGCATTCTCAACCTGGCAGTCTGCGGGCTGGCCATTACTGCGGCCTTTCGGCTGATCTACAACAAGGATCTTCTGACAAGGCCGGCTTTTATCCTGCAGCTTGCCCTTCACAGACAGGCACCTCCGCAGGAGCTGGTCAATGGAGTGATCCTGGCAGTGCTGGCAGGGGGATATCTGGTGGTACTGGCAGCAGACCTTGTGAAAAAAAGAAAAAGGACCAGTAAAAAAGACAGATAAAAACAACAGTAAAAAGCTGTTCTGCCAAAAGAGGATGAAAGATCCTCCCCGGCAGAGCGGCTTTTCTTTACATGTTTTCCTGTCCGTGGTATCCTGTTTTACAGGAATGATCCTGAAGGAATTTTACAGACAGCGCAGGAGGAATGCAGGGATGATAGAGAAAACAGCGATCATAGGAATGGGGGCGCTGGGCCTTCTCTACGCGGATCAGATCGCATCCGCAAAAGGACCGGAGAGTGTCTCCTTTGTCATGGACCGGGAGAGATACGAAAAATATGAGGGCACCGTGTTTGTCTGCAACGGGCAGGAGAAGACGTTTCGGATGGAGTGCTGCCAGGATGTTTCACCGGCAGATCTTGTCATTGTGGCAGTCAAGTACAATGGACTTGCAGGCGCTCTGGACACCATGAAAAACTGTGTGGGAAAGGACACGGTGATCCTCTCTGTGATGAACGGCATCAGCAGCGAGAAGATCATTGGAGAAAGGTACGGACATGACCACCTCATCGACACAGTGGCGCAGGGCATGGATGCCATGAAGTTCGGAAATAAGCTGACCTATACAAAGAAGGGTGAACTGCGCATCGGGGCGGAGGACGCCTGCCAGCAGGAAAATCTGGCTCGTGTGGCATCTTATTTTGATGAGATACAGATGCCATATACGCTGGAGGAGGATATCCTGCACCGTCTGTGGGGAAAATTCATGCTGAACGTGGGCGTGAACCAGACCTGTATGGCCTATGAGACCAACTATGGGGGCGCTCTTAGAGAGGGAAGCGAGGCAAATGAGACCATGCTGGCTGCCATGAGAGAGGTGATCGCCCTTGCAAACGCGGAGGGGATCCATCTGACTGAGACAGACCTTGACGAGTACATAGCCATTCTTCGCACGCTCTCTCCGGAGGGAATGCCCTCCATGCGCCAGGACGGTGTCTCCAGGCGTCCCTCGGAGGTGGAGATGTTTGCAGGGACTGTGATCCCCATGGCTGCCAGGCACGGGATACCTGTACCTGCCAATACATTTTTATATGAGAAGATCAAAAAAATAGAAGCGTCCTATTGAGGGAAAAGCTATATGTACAGGGGGTCTGACATGACAAGAGAAGAGGTAAAGATCGGATTTATTGGATTTGGAAATATGGGCCAGGCCATTGCGGACGGGTTTTTGTATACCCATACATTGAAGCCGTCCCAGATGTGTGCCTGCGCGGTGAACTATGAAAAATTGAAAAAGAACACAGAAAAACGAGGCATGAAAGCCTGCCGGGACAGCCAAGAGGTGGTGGAGCAGGCGGATATCGTGGTGCTGGCGGTGAAGCCCTGGATGGCCGGGGCTGTGCTGGAGCCCGTGAAGGGCCTTCTTGCGGGGAAAATCCTCTGGTCCGTGGCGGCAGGCGTCATGTTCGACGACTTTGAGGAGATGCTGGGGCCAGGCAACCACCACATCACGGCCATCCCAAGCACCCCGGCGGCAGTGGGGGAGGGGATTTACACCTGCGAGAAGAAGCATTCCCTCACAGAGGGGGAGCATGCGTTTTTCCTCTCCCTTCTGTCTGACATCGGCATGGCTGTAGAAGTGGAGACAGGGAAGGTCAATATCGCCAACACCATAAGCGGATGCGGCCCTGCCTTTGCCAGCATGTTTATCGAAGCGCTGGGAGATGCAGGAGTTATGTACGGGCTTACCAGGCCCCAGGCCTATGAGCTGGCTGCAGGCATGATCGCAGGGACCGGGAAACTGATGCTCCATCAGGGCAAACATCCGGGTCAGATGAAGGACGATGTGTGCTCCCCGGGCGGCACCACTATCCGGGGTGTGGTAGCTCTTGAGAAGGCGGGCTTCCGCACAGCGATCATCCAGGCTGTGGAGGCCGCTATGAAGACTTATGAATAGAAGAGGATAGGAAGATTTCCCGGAAGCAAAATGCCTGTTATGGCTGCGTATCTGCCAGTTTTCGGAGCGCTTTTTTGTCGAGAAGAGTGACGCATCCCCTTGAGAGAGCCACATAGCCCTCCTGAGAGAAATATTTCAGCATCCGGGTCACCACCTCGCGGGCGCTCCCCATCAGTTTCGCGATCTGCTCATGGGTGAGGGGGAGCCTGTCCGTGCCAAGGGAGGCGGACTCATCCAGGAGGAAGATGGCAAGGCGTCTGTCAAAGCTCATGAAGAGGATCTGCTGCATGGCCCACATGACGTCCGAGAAGCGCTCGGCTGCTGCCCTGTTGGCAAAGGCTTCCACGTAGATGTTGTCGTGCATCAGCAGGGAGATGACAGAGGAGCTGACCTGGAGCACCTGGCTGTCCTCCACTGCGTCAATATACACGTCAAAAGTGATGGAGGAGAGAACGCAGGAGGCGGACAGGATGCACAGCTCGCCGGGATAGATCCGGTAAAGCGTGATCTCCCGGCCGTCCTCGGACATGATGTAGACCCGGAGAGAGCCGCTCTTTACAAGGAGCAGCCCCAGGCATTTGTAGTCGGCCCGGTGGATGGATGATTCTTTTTTATAGGAGACAGCTGCCGTATTCTGCAGGAGCAGATTTTTCTCTGCAGAAGAAAGATGGGGGAAAAACGAGAGGGCACTTTCAAGGAATGCCTGGTCCGTCTGATTTGACATATCAATGATACCTCCTGTGATCAATGCTGGTATCATTTTAGTACATCTGCAGAGAAAGAACAAGTTTACAGTTACTGACTTTGTGTTTGCATTATATTTTACGAAAGAGGTTTGTTATGGTTGAAAAAGGAGTTGTAAACGCGAGATTCCAGATCCCGCATCTGAAGCATATTGAGTATATCCTGGCCGCGAAGATGCGCTGCCAGAAACTGTATATCGGGATCACCAACCCGGACCCCTCCTGTGTCCGGGAGTCGGTCAACGACGAGATACGCTCCACGCCGGCGGCCAATCCGCTGACCTATCTGGAGCGCTATGAGATGATACAGGGAGCCATGGAGGAGTTCAACGTGCCCCTGACTGCCTACGAGATCGTCCCGTTTCCCATCCACCGCCCCGAGTACATCACCCAGTACACGCCCTCCGACGGAGTCTACTATCTGGGCATCTGCGACGGCTGGGACGAGGAAAAGCTGAAGATCCTGAAGGGGCTCGACCTGAAGACGGAAGTGCTGTGGCGCCGCAGCAAAGAAGAGTGCGGTGTCACGGGAACCTGGATCCGCAGCTGCATTGCCACGGGCCAGGAGTGGGAACATCTGGTCCCCAAGTATGTGTACCAGTACATAACAGAACACGGCATCGAAGAGAGGATCCGCCGGTTGTATAATTTGGGACGTAATACTTTTTAAAAGTATTACGTCCCAAATTGCGTTTTTTTATTAGTCTGCAAAATGAATTTTTATGGAAAATTATTAAAAAAGGATAAATATTTATCTTTGTATGTTGACTTTATATAGGCATATCTCTAAAATATCCGTTAGACAACTAACGAAAAGTGAGGTGTTGATATTTGGATGGCAGAAACATGCCTCTTCAGATGCTTATGATGAGGAGTGCGCATTTGCTGAAATACCAGACGATTTCTCTTCTGGAACGATTTGACATGAACATGGGCCAGGCGGCGATCCTGTTTATCCTGAGCCGGTACGGCAATCTGACCCAGCGTCAGCTCTCGGGACGGGCCGGCATCACGCCGCCCTCTATGAATGTGGCCCTCCGGAAGATGGAGGAGAAGGGGCTGGTCAAAAAGGAACCTGATCCGAACGACCAGAGAAAGACCCGTATCCATCTGACGGACACAGGAAGGAGCCGCATAGAAGACCTGAAGCAGCTCTTCCGCAAGACCGAGGAGATCATGCTCCAGGACTTCCGGGAGGAGGAGAAGCTTCTCCTCCGTCGGTTCCTCATGCAGATCGAGGAGAACGTCATGGAGTCAAAAGAATTGAAGGATATGGACTTGAGTGAGGTCCTGCGCCGGTTACATCCGGAAAAGAATTTTTAGCCCAGAGCAGAAAAGGAGTGACAAATATTTATGGGAAAGCTAATAAAATTTCTGAAGCCCCACGCAGGCGCCGTGCTGGCTATCCTGTGTGTGCTGATCGTGCAGGCCTGGTGTGACCTGTCCCTTCCGACCTACACGTCGGATATCGTAAATGTGGGAATCCAGCAGGGAGGCGTGGATGAGAGCGTGCCGGAGCAGATCGCCTCGGATGAGTTTGAGCGTCTGCTTCTTTTTATTCCCTCTGACGACCAGGAGACCGTGAGAGAGGCCTACCAGGAGGCAGATGGGAAGGACTATGACTATAGCGGCACAGTCCTTGAACTTAAAGAAAGTATAAAAGACAGCACAGAGGAGCTGGAAGACCTGTCAGATATCATGGGAAAACCCATGCTGCTGGCTTCCGGATTCGAGAGCGGCAGCGACGCCTCCAGGGCCATGGAGGAGACCATGCGCCAGCAGATGGAAGCCCAGATGCAGCAGGCGCAGCAGCAGATGGCGCCTCAGGCCACCCGGGACCAGGCCGGCGGCGCGGATGCCGGGACAATGCCCGATGCCATGGCCGGTGCGGATCTGTCGGATATGACCATATTTGATATGCTGGGAATGATGGACGACAGCGCAAGGGACCAGGTGATCGCCCAGATGGATGAGGGCATGGACAGCATGCCCGACACCATGGTGGAGCAGGCGGCCACTCTGTACATCCAGTCTGCCTATGAAGAGCTGGGCATGGATATGGATGCCATGCAGACGAATTATATCCTTGTCACAGGAGGAAAAATGCTGGCGCTGGCAGCCCTCGGTATGCTGGCCAGCATCACGGTAGGCCTTATGGCATCCCGCGTGGCGGCCAGTGTGGGCCGGGAAGCCAGAGGAAAAGTATTCCAGAAAGTGGTGGGATTTTCCAATGGGGAATTCGATAAATTTTCCACAGCCTCCCTCATTACCAGGAGCACAAACGATATCCAGCAGATCCAGATGCTGACAGTTATGATCCTCAGGATGGTGCTGTACGCCCCCATCATGGCAGTGGGAGGAATCTGGAAAGTGCTGCATACAAATGTGTCCATGACCTGGATCATTGCCCTTGGAGTGGCGCTGATCCTCATGGTAGTGATCGTGCTCTTCCTTGTCGTTATGCCGAAATTCAAGATCGTTCAGAAAATGGTGGACCGTCTGAACCTTGTGTCCAGAGAGATCCTGACAGGCCTGCAGGTTATCCGGGCTTTCGGCACCGAGAAATACGAGGAGGAACGGTTTGACAAGGCCAACAAGGACCTGACCAGGCTGAACTTGTTTGTCAACCGGGCCATGACCTTTATGATGCCTGTCATGATGCTTGTGATGAACGGTATCTCCGTGCTGATCGTCTGGACAGGTGCCCACAGCGTCAATGATGGTGCCATGCAGGTTGGAGACATGATGGCCTTTATCCAGTACACGATGCAGATCATCATGGCCTTCCTTATGATCTGTATGATCTCTGTCATGCTGCCAAGAGCGGCTGTCTCTGCAGAGCGTGTAGATGAAGTGCTGCGCAGCTCCACAGCGATCAATGACCCGGAACAGCCGGAGAAGCTGGAAGACTGCAGAGGCGAGATCTGCTTTGATCACGTTTCCTTCCGGTACCCGGGAGCAGAGGAGGATGTGCTCCAGGATCTGAACTTTACCGCAAAGCCGGGTCAGACCACAGCGATCATAGGAAGCACAGGAAGCGGAAAATCCACCCTGGTGAACCTGATCCCCAGGTTCTATGACGTGACGGAGGGCAAGATCACCCTGGACGGCCATGACATCCGCAGTCTTACCCAGCATGACCTCCGGGCCCAGCTCGGCTACGTGCCCCAGAAGGGTGTGCTGTTCTCCGGCGATATAGCCTCCAACATCCTCTACGGCAATCCGGAAGGATCCAGGGAGGAAATGGAAGAGGCGGCTCAGATCGCCCAGGCTACAGAATTTATTGACAATAAGAAAAAGAGATATGAAAGTCCCATCTCCCAGGGCGGATCCAATGTGTCCGGCGGACAGAAGCAGAGGCTTTCCATTGCGAGAGCCATCGCAAAACATCCCAGAGTCTTCATTTTTGACGACAGCTTTTCTGCGCTGGATTACAAGACTGACGCGGCTGTCCGGGCGGCCCTTGCCAGGAAGACAAAAGAGGCGGCGGTCATCATCGTGGCCCAGAGGATCAGCACGATCCTCCATGCGGAGCAGATCATTGTCCTGGATGACGGAAAGATCGCGGGCATAGGAACACACAGGGAGCTTCTGAAAAACTGTGAGGCGTACTACCAGATCACGTCCTCCCAGCTTTCGGAGGAAGAACTGGAACGAGACATGAAGGAGGCGGTCTGATATGGCAGAGACAAGACAGACAAAAAGACACGGACATATGGGCGGCGGAAGACACATGATGCCGGGAGAGAAGGCAAAAGACTTTAAAGGCACTATGAAGAAGCTGATGGCGTATATGGGAAGCTATAAGATCGCGATCCTCTTTGTCATGCTCTTTGCGGTGGGAGGAACAGCCTTCAACATTATCGGACCAAAGATACTGGGAAATGCCACTACAGAGATCTTCAACGGCCTTGTGAGCCGCGTGTCCGGCGGAGACGGCATTGATTTTGGAAAGGTGGGACGGATCCTTTTAAGCGCGCTGTCTCTCTATGTAGTCAGCGCAGCGCTCTCCTTCATACAGGGGTACATTATGACAGGGATCTCCCAGAAAATGACGTACCGGCTGCGGAAAGAAATTTCTGAGAAGATAAACCGCATGCCTGTGAAATATTTTGACACAATGACCCACGGCGAGATCCTCTCCCGCATCACCAACGATGTGGACACACTGGGGCAGAGCCTGAACCAGAGCGCCACCCAGGTGATCACCTCAGTGACCACCATCATAGGCGTCCTTGTGATGATGCTCAGCATCAGCCCTCTGATGACGGTCATTGCCCTTTTGATCCTTCCCCTGTCCATGTGCCTGATCTCTGTGATCGTGAAGCATTCACAGCGGTACTTCAAAGATCAGCAGGAGTATCTGGGCCATATCAACGGCCAGGTGGAGGAAGTGTACAGCGGACACAATATTGTCAAGGCATTTAATAAAGAAGAGGACATTATCAAGACATTCAATGATACAAATGCAGTCCTCTACCAGTCAGCCTGGAAATCCCAGTTTTTCTCCGGCATGATGATGCCCATCATGCAGTTCGTGGGCAACCTGGGGTATGTGGCAGTGTCCATCCTGGGCGGATATCTGGTGATCAGAAATGCTATCCAGGTAGGAGATATCCAGTCCTTTATCCAGTATGTGCGCCAGTTTACACAGCCCATCCAGCAGGTGGCTCAGGTGGCCAACATGCTCCAGTCCACAGCGGCGGCCTCCGAGAGGGTCTTTGAGTTCCTGGATGAAGAGGAAGAAGAGCAGACCGTGGCGGATCCAGTGACCACAGACAATCTGGAGGGGCGGGTGGAATTTGAGCATGTACACTTTGGCTACAACCCGGATCACATTATCATCAATGACTTCAACGCAAAGGTAGAGCCGGGACAGAAGATCGCCATCGTGGGACCCACTGGTGCCGGGAAGACAACTATGGTGAAGCTGCTTATGCGCTTCTATGATGTGAACAGCGGATCCATCAAGATAGACGGACACGACCTCCGGGAGTTCAACCGGGCGGATCTTCGCAGTATGTTTGGCATGGTGCTCCAGGATACCTGGCTTTTCAACGGCTCCATCGAGGAGAATATCCGTTACGGCAAACTGGACGCTACCCACGAGGAGGTGGTGGAGGCGGCGAAAGCAGCCTATGTGCACCGTTTTGTGCAGACACTTCCGGGAGGTTATGACATGGTGCTCAACGAGGAGGCGAGCAATGTGTCCCAGGGACAGAAGCAGCTCCTCACCATTGCCAGAGCCATCCTGGCTGATCCGAAGATCCTCATCCTGGATGAGGCCACGAGTTCGGTGGATACCAGGACAGAAGTGCGGATCCAGAAAGCCATGGACAATCTCATGCAGGGAAGGACCAGCTTTATCATAGCTCACAGACTGTCTACGATCCGGGACGCTGACCTGATCCTTGTTATGAAAGACGGGGATATCATTGAGCAGGGAAGTCATGAAGAACTCCTTGCCAAGAACGGTTTCTATGCGGAACTGTACAATTCACAGTTTGAAAAAAGTGCCTAATCGACACAAAATGACGCATTTCGCGAAACCTACTTGTGCGACATAAAGCCTTATGTTAATATTTCTTATGTCGACAGCACATCTAAACGCATCTGCAGATGTCACATCTGGAAAAGAACTGAAAAAAGGACACAGCCGGCGCTGCCATATCCTGGCAGAAGCCGGCTGTGTCCTTTTTTAATATCAAAGAAGATCCTCATATAAAAAGTGAGAAAATGACGGTGATGATGCCGCAGATTCCGATGGCAAGTCCGCTCATGGCTCCTTCCGTCTCCCCTATCTCCAGAGCCTTTGATGTACCCACTGCGTGGCTGCAGGCCCCGATGGCAAGCCCTGCTTCCAGGGGATCCTTCACCCGGAAGAGACGGACAAAGAAGGGTGCCAGTATGCTTCCCAGTGTGCCGGTGATGAGAACGGCCACCACTGTAACAGGGACCACGCCGGAGAACCGCTCTGTGATGCTGACGGCAATGGGGGTGGTAACTGACTTGGACAGCAGTGACAGCGTGATCTTCTCGTCCAGGTGGAAGAGTGTGCACATCAGGTAAATGCTTCCCATGGAAGCCAGGGAGCCGCAGGTGCAGCCTACCAGGATAGGGAGCCAGTGCTTCTTCAGCAGCCTGATCCTTGTGTAAATGGACACAGCCAGGCAGGCTGTGGCCGGCGCCAGAAACATGTTGATGATCTGCCCGCCCTCATTGTAGGCCTCATAGGGTATGTCAAAGAGAAGGAGAACACCGATGATCAGCACAATGGCTACAAGCAGCGGGCTGCAGGCAGTCAGCTTTGTCTTCTTCTGCAATTTTTCTCCGGCCCAGAAGGCCAGGATGCTTAAGGAAATGCCAAAAAACGGGGAGGAAAATATTTCTTTCATGATCCTTTCCTCCTGTTCATCAGCCGCATGGTCAGCCGGATGCTCCAGGCTGTCACAGCGAACGTGATAAAGGTGGACGCCACGCAGATGACAAGGATGGGCAGCAGGCTGCTCTTTAACAGATCCAGATAGTTGATGATACTGACTCCGGCAGGCACAAAGAAAAAGGCCATGTTGGACAGGAGAAAATCTGATTTTTCCTGTATATGCTCAATCTTTAAGATACCAAAGAGCAGACAGACAAAAAGGAGGATCATTCCGATGATGCTGGCAGGAAAAGAAAAAGGAAGAGCCGCCTCAATGACCAGGCCCAGCCAGCAGATCAGAAAAATGATCCCCACCTGTTTGATGATTTTCATAGAATCCCTTCTTTCGTAGTTGATCAGTTTTTTCATTATACAGGAAAGCTGCGCAGGCCGCAAGGGCGGAGAAAAAGAGATATTTTGTGGCAGATATTTTTGCGGATCTTTTGGGCATGACGGGCAGAATATGGTACAATAACCACATCGCAGCCCTTACAGATGGCCGCCAAGACAGGAAGGAGGAACGTACAGTATGCGTTTTTTTCATATATCCGATCTTCATATCGGGAAACACCTGCATTATTATGATCTGAAAGAAGACCAGAGATACATCCTCTCACGGATCGCTGACGCGGCGGAAGAACAGAGGCCGGATGCCATTGTCATTGCCGGGGACATCTATGACCGGTCTGTTCCCTCCGCTGAGGCAGTCTCCCTCTTTGACTGGTTCCTCACCAGACTGGCGGACATCCGGCCAGCCATCCCGGTGCTGGCCATTGCCGGGAACCATGACTCGGCGGAGCGCCTGGACTATGCCAGTGCCATCCTTGGAAGGCAGCACATCCACGTGGCCGGCATGCCCCCTGCCAGGGAGGAAGAACGGATGAAAAAGGTGACGCTGCAGGATGCCTACGGAGAAGTGTGCTTCTACCTTCTCCCCTTCGTAAAGCCCGGTTATGTGCGCCCTGCCTTTCCCCAGGGCCAGGCGCCGGAAGACTACGACGGGGCGGTCCGGGGACTTGTGGAGAGGGAGCAGATCGACACTTCGGTGAGAAATGTCATTGTCACCCACCAGTTCTATACAGCGGCAGGGGTTCCTCCTCTGGCTGCCGGGTCGGAGAGTGTCCGTGTGGGAGGATTGGACAATGTGGATATCTCGGCTCTGGCGGACTTTGACTACTGCGCCCTGGGGCATATCCACAGAAGGCAGCAGGTGGGGGAAGGGCCTGCCTGGTACTGCGGGACGCCTCTGAAATACTCTGTGTCTGAGAGTAGAGATCAGAAGACGCTGACCATAGTGGAGCTGAAAGAGAAGGGCACGCCCCCTGTGCGCACAGAGATCCCACTCGAGCCCCTGCATGAGGTGCGGGAGATTAAGGGGACGCTTGAGGAGGTCCTTGCCGGCGCCGGGGAGGAGATCCGTCAGGACTATGTGAGCGTCACGCTGACAGATGAGAAGGCTCTCTATGAGCCGGCAGACCAGCTGGAGTGCATTTTTCCAAGGCTGCTCCAGGTGCGGATGGAAAGTCTCCGGGCCCGGCTGAATGGGGAGGAGGGGACACAGGAGCCGGATTTAGACCTTGCGGATCCTCTGGAAGTGTTTGGACAGTTCTTTGAGGAGATGCAGGGCCGCCCTATGGACAGGGAGGAAGAATCGATCATGAGAGAGATGTTTAAGGAGGGGATAGAATGATTCCACAGCGGCTGGTTATGTCGGCTTTCGGCTCCTATGCGGGGAGAGAAGAGATTGACTTTTCACAGGCAGGGCCAGGTATCTTTCTTGTGACCGGGGACACGGGAGCCGGGAAGACCACCATTTTTGATGCCATCACCTACGCGCTCTACGACCAGACAAGCGGAGGGCGAAGGGATGGACGGATGATGCGCAGCCAGTATGCGGCGGAGGACACCCCCACTTTTGTGGAATTTTCCTTTCAGTACAAGGGGCAGGACTATAGGATCATGCGGAGTCCGGAATACGAGAGGGCAAGCAAAAGAAGGGGGAAAGATGGAGAGAGAAAACGGACTCTGGAGCGGTCAGCGGTCACCCTTTTTCTGCCTGACGGCACGGAATATCCGGGGAAAAAGGCGGAGACCAACCGGAAGATCGTGGAGATCATCGGCCTGGACGCGGGACAGTTCACCCAGACGGTTATGATCGCCCAGGGAGAGTTCCTGAAACTTCTGTCTGCCCGCTCCGATGAGAGGAAGGAGATCTTCTCCAGGATCTTTCAGACAGATCTTTACGCCCGGATGCAGCAAAGGCTCCGTGAGGAGGCCGGCGATCTCGGGGGACAGATGAAGGATATGGAGAGGCAGGAGGATCAGGAGATGGCCCGCCTCTTCTGCCCGGAAGAAGAGAGCCTGCTTGGCAGGCTGGAGAGCGCGGCCCTGCCGGAGGAGAGACTGGAGGCGGTCCGGCTGATCCTGCAATACGGGAAATCCCGGGAGGAGGCTGCCAAGAGGCAGATCGGGGAACTTGACAAGGAGCTGGAGAAGGTGAACCGGGACCTGGCGGTGGCTCAGGAGCTGAACAGACGGTTTGACTATCTGGAGGAAGCAAGAAAAGGGCGCGCCGCTCTTTTGGAAAATGCCTCTGCCGTGGAGGAGCGGCAGCGTCGGCTGGAGCGCAGCCGGGAGGCCCGCCTGGTCTGCGAGACTTTCAAAAAGCGGGAAGAGGCAGGCCGGCAGAAAGCACTGCTGGAAAAAGAGATCCGGGAGACGGCGGAGAAGATCCGCCAGGCAGGCCAGCAGAAAAAAGAGCTGGTAAAGAGCCGGGAGACAGCCCTTTTGGAAGAGCAGCGCTGCCGGAAGGAGTACCAGGTCCTGACCGGGCAGATCACTCAGGTGACAGACCAGGCGGCCCGGCTTGCCGGAAGCCGCGCTGCACTCCAGAAGTGGGAGAGCCAGGAAGAAGCGGCAAAAGACAGAAAGAAGAGTCTGGAGGAGCTGAGGAAAAGGCTGCCGCTCCTTCGGGAGGAGGAGACAAAAAGGGATATCTGCGCACAGGCTTTTGAGAAGAGCAGGAGGGACTACCAGCAGGCTGCCGACGCCTACCTGGCCTGCAACGACGCGTTCCTTCAGGCCCAGGCAGGTATTCTGGCAAAGGACCTGCGGGAGGGAGTTGCCTGCCCTGTGTGCGGATCTTTCAACCATCCTGCCCCCGCTCCTCTGCCGGACCGTGCACCGGATCAGGCGGAGGTGAAGGCGGCCAGGAAGCGAAGGGACGAGGCGGAAAAGGAGAAAGACAGAAGACAGCAGCAGCTTCTGGAGGCGGGACAGCACTGCGCCGCCTGCCTGCAGGGGCTCCTCACAGAAGGGAAAAATGTGGTGGGGGAGGCGTTTTCATTTGAGGGAGAGGGGCCGGAGCCCATCCTGGACAGAGAAGAAACCATAAGAGAGAGGGAGCTGCAGGAATGCCGGAGGAAAAAGGAGGAGGCCAGGGAGCAGGTCAGACAGTGGGAGGAGCTGGAAAAGAAGAGGCAGTCCCTCACGGAAGAGCAGGCCGCCTGCTACGCCCGGCAGGAGGAGCAGCAAAAGAAAGCGGCCCTTGCCGGTGACAGGCTGCGCCTGTTGGAACAGGCGGTCAGCCAGGCGGAAGGAGAAAAGAAAGCCCGGCAGGCACAGAAGGAACAGGCGGAAGCACAGGAGGAAGCGCTTGCCCTGGAGGCGCAGAAGGCTCTGGCAGTCTCTTCTTTTGAGACGGAAGACCAGTGCCGGGGCAGTCTTCTTGCGGAGGAAGAAAAGGAAGAGCTGGAGAAAAGTCAGGAGGCGTACCGGCAGAAATGCATAGAGGCCGATGCCCGGGTCAAGACCCTGGAAGAACAGCTGGAGGGGAAACGGCCTGTGGAGACCCAGGGACTGACAGAGCAAAAAGCTGGCCTGGATGAGAGAAGGCAGGCCGCAGAGCAGGAGCAGAGAAGATGGTACAGCAAAAATGAGAACAACAAGGATGTGCGGGAGCATCTGAAAAAAATCTACGAAAAGAACAGAAAGCTCAAAGAGCGCTGCGCAAGGCTGCGCCTCCTGGACCAGACCGCAGGGGGCTCCCTCCCCGGACGGCCCAAGATCGATTTCGAATCGTATGTACAGCGCCGCTATTTCCAGCAGATCATTACCTTTGCCAACCGGAGGCTGGAAGCCATGACAGGCGGGAACTTTATCCTGCGGTGCCGCTCCATGGAGCAGCTTGGCAACCGTGGCAGCGTGGGGCTGGATCTGGACGTGTACAGTCTGGACACAGGGAAGATCCGGGATGTGCGCACCCTCTCCGGAGGGGAGTCGTTTATGGCCGCGCTGGCCATGGCGCTTGGCATGGCGGACGTCATATCACGCAGCGCCGGGGGCATCCAGATGAAGGCCATGTTCGTGGACGAGGGCTTTGGCTCTCTGGATGATTATTCCAGGGAGCAGGCTATAGGAGTGCTCAGTGAGCTGGCAGGCTCAGACCGGATGATCGGCATCATCTCCCACGTGACAGAGCTGAAAGAGAGCATTGACAGGCAGCTTGTAGTCACCAAGACAAAAAAGGGCAGTCATGTGCGCTGGAAGCACTAAAATCTTTTGCTTATCCTCTCCGTGTGAAGTATAATAAAGACAGAAGATAAAGAAAGGAGCTGATCCATATGACAGACCATACCATCATAACCATCGGACGTCAGTTTGGGAGCGGCGGCCATGAGATTGGGAACAAGCTGGCCCAGAGGCTGGATATCCCCCTCTACGACAAAAATCTGATCCATATGGCGGCCCAGGAGCTCGGTATCAGCAATGAGGCTGCGGAGAATATCAACGAGACGGCTCTTGGCAGGTTCCTGTCCTCCTATGTGGTGAGCCTGGGGGATTACACGACCTTTATGAGCGGAGAAAACGTGGAGCCCCTGAGCGAGCAGATGTACCGGGTGCAGACAGAGCTTGTGAAGAAGCTGGCCGCCCGGGGCTCCTGCGTCATCGTGGGCAGGTGCGCGGACTATGTACTGGGAGACTACAGCAGCTGTATCCATGTGTTCATCCACGCCTTCAAGGAGGACCGGATACGCAGGATATCCAGGATTTACAAGCTGAACGAGAAGCAGGCATGGGACAAGATCAAACGGACCGACAGGGAGAGGAGGCTCTACTATGAGACCCATGCGCAGAGACCCTGGGGCAGCATCGAGTCCCACCAGATCCTCTTTAACGCCAGCCTCATGGGCGTGGACGGGATCGTGGACGCGCTGGAGGCCATGTACCGCACAAGGCAGAAATAAGACAAAAAGGAGATAGACACACATGCTTTTTATTGAATATCCAAAATGCAGCACATGCAGACGGGCCAAAAAACACCTGGAGGACGCAGGGATCGCGTTCCAGGACCGGCACATTGTGGAGGACAATCCCACGGAGGAGGAACTGACAGAGTGGATCCGGATGAGCGGCCTGCCGGCGAAGAGATTTTTTAACACAAGCGGCATGAAATACAGGGAGCTGGGACTGAAGGACAGGCTCCCGGACATGAGCGAGGAGGAGCAGATACGCCTCCTGGCAGGCGACGGCATGCTGGTCAAGAGGCCCCTCCTCATAGACGGGGAACGGGTCCTTGTGGGATTTAAGGAAAAAGAGTGGACGTTTTAGGAGAGGATATCCGTGAAGAGTATACTGCTTGTTGAGGATGATGAGAGCCTGAACCAGGGCATCACACTGAAACTGAAAAAAGAAGGATACCGCGTTTCTTCTGCCTTCTCGCTGGAGGAGGCAGAAGAACTTTTTGACTCTGCCGCCTGGGACCTCCTCATCTGCGACGTGGGCCTGCCGGACGGCAGCGGGCTGGATTTCTGCAGGAGAGTGCGCCGGGTCAGCGATGTGTACATCCTGTTCCTGACAGCCCTGGACTCAGAGATCGACATGGTGACGGCCTACGACCTGGGGGCGGACGACTACATGACCAAGCCCTTCAGCCTTATGGTGCTTGTCTCCAAAGTCCACGCTTTCATGCGGAGGACCAGGGAGGCTCCCGCCTCCCGCATCGTCTCCGGCGATATCCTCCTCTCCCTGCGGGAGATGAAGGCCTTCCGGCAGAGGCCGGAGGGGGGAGCGGAGCCGGTCCCCCTGAGCAAAAAAGAACTGCAGCTCCTCCTGCTCCTGATGGAGAATGCCTGCCAGATCCTCACAAAGGAGCAGATACTGGAGCGGGTGTGGGGCGTGGAGGGACAGTTTGTGGACGACAACACAGTACCTGTCAACATCAGCCGCCTCAAGGGAAAGCTCGGGGGCAGCTATATTCAGAATGTAAGGGGGATTGGCTATATATGGACAGAAGAAAGCTTCAGAGAGTAGCCCTGCCTGCGGGGCTGCTCTTTCTTGTACTGCTGGCGCTGGGAGGACTCCTCCATACAGCCGGGGAGGCCGTGAAGGAGGAGGAGCAGCAGAAGCTGGGGGCTCTTGTGAGGGAGCACCCGGAGTATGAGGACCGCTATGCCCGGATCATGGGCGGGGATGCCCCGGGCGATGCCTCCGGCCTGGGAGCGCAGATCCTGGAAAAGTACGGCTATGACACCCTGGACGGCGGGGCCTACAGGGCGGTCCGCCGGTATTTTTTCCTTGCCGGATGCCTTCTTGCGGCGGGGATGGCGGTCTCTGCCCTGTTGGCGCTGCTGGCCCTCCGGGCCCAGAGAAGGGCGGAGGAGGACAGAGAGAGGCTGGAGGAGAAGCTGAGGGAGCTGCGGCTTCGGGAAGAGGGCACAAAAGAGCGCCTTATCCGGGAGGAACAGGAGACAAAGTCCCTGGTGACGGACATTTCCCACCAGCTCAAGACCCCCGTCGCGGCCCTGCGGATGAGCCTGGAGCTAAGGGAGACCACAGAGCTGACCGAGGAGGAGAAGAGAGAGTGCTCCGGCAGAGAGCTGCAGGAGGTGGCAAAGCTGGAAGAGCTCCTGAACAGCTTTACCCAGCTCTCCAGGCTGGAGGCGGATATGATACGGATCCGCCCGCGGATGGAGGAGCTGCGGCAGACTCTCGCCGGGGCGGTGGGAGCTGTCTATATGAAGGCGTTCCGCCGGGGCATAGAGCTGTCCCTGGAGGAGTTCAGGGACCGAAGGCTCCCGCATGACCCCAGGTGGACGAGGGAGGCCTTTGTCAATATCCTGGACAATGCGGTGAAGTACTCCCCGGAGAACACCTCTGTCACAGTGCGGGTTTCCTGGCTGGCCTCGGCTGTGATGATCGAATTTGAAGACCAGGGCATAGGCGTGCCCCAGGAGGAGGCCCACCGGATCTTCCAGAGATTTTACAGAGGAAACGCCCGGCAGGTTCAGGAGGGGGAGGGGGCCGGCGTGGGACTCTACCTGGCCCGCCGTATCCTGGAGGCCCAGGGAGGCACCGTCTGTGTAAAGCGGGGAAGGAGAGGGGGCAGCAATTTTATCGTGACCCTTCCTTACAATTCTGTTATGGAGCCTGTAAGCGTCCTGTAAGCCGGGCATACTATACTGGTACCAGAGTCGAAAAAAGGAGGCTGAACAGATATGAAACCAATATTAGAGACCATCGACCTGGTAAAGTATTACGGGTCCGTCAGCAGCGTGGTCAAAGCCATCGATCACACGGACCTTGCGATCCGGCGGGGCGAGTTTACCGCCATCGTGGGCAGGAGCGGTTCCGGGAAGAGCACCCTGCTCCATATGCTGGGAGGACTGGACCGGCCGGACAGCGGGAAAGTCCTCATAGAGGGAAAAGACATATTTAAACTGAAGGAAGAGCGGCTGGCCGTGTTCCGCAGGAGGAAAATAGGGTTTGTCTTCCAGAGCTACAATCTGGTCCCGTCCCTGAATGTGTGGGAGAACATCGTCCTCCCCATCGGTCTGGACGGCCGGCGGGTGGACCGGGAGTTTGTCATGGGCATCATCCGGCGGATCGGCATGGAGGACAAGCTCCACGCCCTGCCCTCCACCCTGTCTGGAGGACAGCAGCAGCGGGCGGCCATCGCCAGGGCTCTGGCGGCGCGGCCGGCGATCATTTTAGCGGATGAGCCTACAGGCAATCTGGACTCCAAAAACGAGCTGGACGTGATCAGCCTTTTAAAGAGCTGCGTCAGCGAGTACGGGCAGACCCTTGTGATGATCACCCACGATGAGACCATCGCCCAGATGGCGGACCGGATGATCCTCATCGAGGATGGCAAGGTGGTGAGCGCATGAAGACAGTGACAAAGACAGCCCTTGCCAATCTGAAGCTGAATCGGGGGAGAAACCTTATCAGCGGTTTTGCTATTTTACTGACAACTCTTCTTATTTTTTTTACGATCACCATAGGGATGGCTGCCGGATCTGTGGAGCTGGCTGCCGTCAATGTCTACTATCCCACCTACCACGCCATGTTCCGGGGCGTGACGGAGGAGAATGTACAGAGGCTGGAAAGCCAGAATGAGATCGAGGCCATGGGACTGAGGGAGGATTTTGCCTACGGCGTGGACGATGACGCAGACATTGGGTTTTATGCCATGGACGAGGAGGGGATTCGTCTCAGCAAGATCGAGCTGGAGGAGGGACATTTCCCCAGGGAGGGGAAGGAGATTGCCCTCTCCAGGGGGCTCCTTGCGGAGTACGGCCTGGAGGCCGGCATCGGAGACCAGGTGACTTTGCCCTTTCAGCTGGTGGAGGATGGAGGTCTGGGGTGGCAGCAGGAGGACACCTTCCGGATCACCGGTTTCCTTGAGACGGACACAGACCCGGAGAACAAAGCCTACGGCGTCATCTGCTCCCTGGACTATATGCGCGCCTCCGTCCCTGCGGAAGACAGGGCGTACCGTGTCCTGCTCCGGCTGAAGGACACCCAAGAGAAGGGGGATGGGATCGAGACTGTGGACGCCCTGGAGGAGAAGGCCTGCGAGATGGGAGAGGACTTTGGCGTTGACCGGGACAATGTAGTTGTCAACACCACCTATCTTCTTGCCAACTATACGGACCCGGGCCTTTACACCGGAATCGGGGCCATCATCCTGGTGGTGGTCGCAGCCGGCGTCCTCTGTATCTACAGCATCTACTATGTGTCCATGGTGCCCAAGATACAGGAGTACGGGCGGCTCAGGGCCATGGGAGCCACCAGGAGGCAGGTGCGGCAGGTCGTGTTCCGGGAAGGACTGGCAGTGGCCTTTGCAGCCCTTCCCGCCGGTCTTCTTCTTGGCAGTATCCTGGCCAGGCCGGTGCTGTTCACTATCTATAAAATGGCGGACAATGTCGAGACCGCCTACACGGAGCCGGGCATGCACCAGCTCTGCGTCGAGCTGCTGGAAAAGGGACAGGTCCCCATCCTTCGCTGGTGGATCTACCTGCTGACCATCCTGGCGGTCCTTGCCACCGTCTGGCTGTCCCTCGTAAAGCCCATGCGCCTGGCAGCCAGGGTTTCCCCTGTGGAGGCCATGCGCTATCAGGGCGGCAGCAGCCGGAAAAAGGACAGGAGGGGATATGAGAGCCTGAATATCTCCAGACTCACAAGGACCAACCTGGGGAGAAACAAGAGGCGGACCGTTCTCACAGTCCTTACCCTGGGCTCCATCGGCATTCTTTTTATGGCTGTGGCTACAGTCCTCTCCTGCGCATCGCCGAAGGAGATCGCCAGGCAGGAGTTTGAGGGGGATTACCAGATCTACGTGGACAGCTGGGAGGGGGACAAGATGAACCCGGACCGGGCCTGGGCCAGCCTCATGAAGGATAATCCCCTCTCCTCCGCCTTTGCAGAGGAGGTGCGCTCTGTCCCGGGCGTGGAGGAGGTGAAGGTCCGCTCATGGCTGACAGGCAGTCTCCCGGAGCTGGACCCGGAGGAGCAGGCCACGACGGCCAACGTGGAGGGCTACGAGGATTCTTATAAGGAGGCTGTCCTGTCAGGCATCACAGAGGGGACGGCGGACTGGGAGGAGCTGAAAAGGGGTGAGAAGATCATCATGAACCAGCGCCTGCAGCACTGGTTTCCGGAGCTGACGGCGGGAAGCCAGGTGAAGCTCCTCCTTGAGACAGAGCAGGGACCGGTGGAGAGGACCTTTGAGATCGCGGCGGTGGGAGCATATCCATCGGGGATCTGCGGAGGTAACTTCCTTCTGCCTGCAGAGTCTCTTGCCCGGTTCACTTCGGCCAACCTGAGCCAGACTTTGGTCATCACGGTGGACAAAGAACAGAAAGAAGAGGCTTTCCAGGCGTTGGATGCTATGGCACAGATCAGCCCCTACCTGGCCACAGACACCTACGACACCCATCTTCAGACATGGGAGAGCGGCATGGGCATCATCGCCCTCCTCGGATATGCCTTCCTCATCGTCCTGGGAGCTATCGGTATCATGAACCTTGTGAACACCATGATCAACAGCATCTACACAAGGAAGAAGGAGCTGGGCATGATGCAGGCCATCGGTCTGTCAGAAAGGCAGCTCCTGGGCATGATGCAGATGGAGGGCCTGTTCTACACGGCGGGGACCCTGGCGGTGGCGCTGGGTATCGGCAGCCTGGCGGGCTACGGCGTTTTCCGGTACATGAAGGCGGAAAATATCATGAATGTGACCAGCTACCATTACCCGGCTCTTCCGGCTGTGCTCCTGGCTCTGGTCGTGGCGCTCACCCAGGTGCTCCTTACCTGTGCTGTCTCCCGCAGCTTCCGGAAGATGAGCCTGATCGACCGCATACGGTACTCAGAATAAAAGAAGAGAGAAGACGGAGCCTTGGGGCTGTGGCTGGACTTTGCGGGCCCCTTCTGCTAAAATGGACTGCATATGCAGGAGTCGAGAGGATCCTGCGGGCCTATTGCGAGGAGGATGGTAGTTATGTATGAAGTGATGAGTGCTGACGAGGCGATCCGCCTGATCCGGGACGGGGACTGTATATGCGTCAATTCGTTTGTGGGGATAGAGAACCCGGTAGAGCTCCACGAGGCGCTGTACAGAAGATACCAGAGGATGCAGTCCCCCAGCCATCTGACGATGATATCCAGCGCAGGCTTTGGCGTCTGGGACGAAAACAGGAACGCGGAGGGGTACATACGGGAGGGCGCGGTGGACCGCCTGATCTGCGGACATTTCGGAGCTATGTTAAGCACAAAGAAGCTGGTGCTTGAGGACCGCTTTGAGGCATATAACCTGCCCCTTGGATGTATCTCCCACGCCATCCGCGCGCAGGCAGGGGGACTGCCGGGGGCGCTCTCCAAGGTGGGACTCGACATTTTTGTAGACCCGAGAAAGGAAGGACCTGGTATCAACCGGCTCTCGATCGACGACTCTCTTGTGAAATACGTGGAGGTGGACGGGGAGGAGTTCCTCTACTACAAGCTGCCGAAGATCACGGTGGCTCTCATAAAGGGCACTGCCGCGGACAGGAAGGGAAATATTTCCTTTGACGATATGTTCATGTCCGGCGACGCCCTGTCCATCTGTCAGGCGGTGAAGGCAAACCACGGCAGGGTGATCGTCCAGGTGGACCGGCTGGTGGACACACCCTCAAGGCCGAGGAATGCCATTATCCCGGGCTGCCTGGTTGACGCCATCGTGGTAGTAGAGCCGGAGGAGAGGAACGAGGCTTACACTGCGCTGACAGGAAGCTTTGAGATCCCCTATGCGCAGTGGAGCGCGTGGAATGAGAAGATAGACACAGTATCCGCAAAGACGCGGGGCAACAGCGCAGCCGGCAATATCATCGGCAGAAGGGCGGCCAAGGAGCTGCGGGTGGACGATATCGTCAATATCGGGATCGGGATCCCGGAGATGGTGTCCAGACACGCCCGAAAAAACGGCATGCTGGATATGGTGACTCTTACCGTTGAGTCCGGAGGCATCGGAGGCTTTCCTGTCTCGGGGGAGGCGTTCGGAGCCATGATAGGGGCGGCCTCCGTGTACGACATGGCAAACCAGTTCGATCTGTACGACAACGGAGGGCTGGACATATGCTTTATGGGAGCCCTGGAGGTGGACCGCCAGGGGAATGTCAATGCCCACCGTGGACCGGGCGCCTTTGCGGGAATCGGCGGATTTGCCAACATCACAGCCAAAACGCCCACGGTAGTGTTCTGCCTGACCTTTGATACCAAAGGGCTGGAGGTCTCTCAGAAAAAGGGGACCGTGACCATTGAACGAGAGGGGACTGTCCCCAAATTCGTAGAAAGGGTAAAAAGCGTCAGCTTTTCGGCAGCACGGGCTATTGCAAACGGACAGAAGGTCCTGTACGTGACGGAGCGATGCGTGTTCCGTCTGACCCCCAAGGGACTGAAGCTTATTGAGACCTACCCGGGGGTAGACGTGCAGAGAGATATCCTGGACCGCCTTCCCTTTGAGGTGGAACTCTGAGAGTATCCTCCGGGCAGGAGCGGGCGCTCCACAAAAGAAAAGTTGATATTGACAGAATGGAGTGCCGGATAGTATCCTGAAATCAGAATACTTTATTAAATGAGGAGGAAAAATCATGAGATATCAAATTCAGGGCGAGACGCTTCCAGTAGTCATCTGTGAACTGGAGGGCGGGGAGAAGATGATCACAGAGGGCGGCGGCATGGCCTGGATGTCCCCGAATATGAAGATGGAGACATCTACCAACGGCGGTGTGGGGAAGGCCTTTGGGAGAATGTTCTCCGGTGAGTCTATCTTCCAGAACAACTATACAGCAATGGGAGGTCCCGGCATGATCGCTTTTGCTTCCAGCTTTCCCGGGTCTATCCGTGCTTTCGAGATCAGTCCGGGCAATGAGATGGTCTTCCAGAAGAGTGCGTTCCTGGCAGGCGAGGCGGGAGTGGATGTGTCCATTTTCTTTAACAAGAAGGTCGGTGCCGGATTATTCGGCGGTGAGGGATTTATCATGCAGAAATTCAGCGGAAACGGTACGGTCTTCGCGGAATTTGACGGGCATGTGGTAGAGTACGAGCTCCAGGCAGGGCAGCAGATCGTGGTGGACACCGGACATCTTGCAGGCATGACAGCCAGCTGCAGCATGGAGATACGGAGCGTCCCGGGTGTGAAGAACATGCTCTTCGGGGGCGAGGGATTTTTCAACACCGTGATCACCGGGCCGGGCCGGATATGGCTCCAGACCATGCCTATCAGCAATGTGGCGGCCGTGCTCCGCAATTACATAACAACTGCGAAATAGTAAAAAACCGCAGGATATTTATAGGCAGAAATACTAAGTCCAGAGAGGGAATAATCTGAATATTGGGCAGTTTTCACAGCAGTAGTCAGGAGAGATTGCATTTTCCCGAGAGTGTGATATAATATTGACGACTTAAAAGGGAACGGCATAAAGAAAAAATATTGTGAGCAGTAAGATCTAGGAGGAATTGAAATGGCTACAAGAAAGACAGCAGATACCAAGACAAAAGTTGGTGTACAGAAGACAGTAAGCAAAGCATCAACCGATGTTGTGACTGCGGCGGCACAGAAGGCTGCGGCAGCTGCTGATACGAAAGAGGCTGTAAAGAAGGAAGCTGTTAAGGCAGAGCCTGCCAGAGAGACAGCTGCCAAAGAGGAGACTGCTAAGAAGGCCGCCGCACCGGCGAAGAAGGCCGACGAAGCTAAGGCGGCAGAGAAAAAGACGGCACAGAAGAAGGCTCCGGCCAAAAAAGCCGCGGCGAAAAAGGAGATCAAAGTCAAGACCTATGTGCAGTACATGGGCAGAGAAGTGGAAGAGAAGGATATGATAGCTGCCGTAAAGAAGAGCTGGACAAAGGCTTCCGGTAAAAAAGTGGGAGACATCAAGTCCATCGATCTCTATGTAAAGCCAGAGGAGGGTGCGGTTTACTACGTGGTAAACGGAACAGATACAGGTTCTGTGGCTTACTAGGAGCATAACAGACAGAGGGCGCGGGGTATGGGACCTGCGTCCTCTTTTTTTGCTGTGTCAGCGGCCGGATCGGAAGCTGCTCTTTGGGAGCGTCGGTTGTCAGTGAGAAGTAGACAGAATATTCTATAAATAACAATAAATTAAAAGATAAGTAAAATGTTTTTAAAATAAATATTGACAAATACGGTGATAAGTGTTAATATAAAGTCACAAAATAATAAACGAGATAAAAAACAGAATATAGAAAGTTTTTTATAGGTTTATTATTTTAGCTTTGAAGGACAGTCGATATCTGTAGATTGAAAAAATATGATCATTAACTTATTATAGTTGGATAATAAGAATTCATATTAAAAAAAGATTTACAGACAGAAGCTGAAATCCAAAGTCAATAGTTTAAGAAAAGGAGGTACGGACCGCCAAAAAATTAAACTATCTATACTGGTCATCATTAAGGGAATCCAAAAAGACTGATTCTTGAAAGCCAGAGTACTGAGAAAAGATTTTATTTGAGATATCAGTTTATCGGGTAATAAGATGTTAGTAACAGGAAGTTCATAGCAGACAGGAAAAGGTCATCCGATGAAATTAAGAATGGTCAGTATAAAAAGAAATCATTTTTTGCTACATGTGTAGAGAAAGGAAGAAAAATGATTGAATCAGTAAAGTAGAGACGGGTGTCAGTTTATTATGAAATTGATGCCCGTCTCTACTGTTTCCTGCTGACAGGGAAAATGTACTTAACAGAGAAAGAAAAAGATGATATAATACTTCTGAATAATTAATACAGGGACAAAGGAGAAGGTTATGGACGAATTGATGTCGATGATGAATCAACTGGCCGATGGGGAGACGGCGCAGGTCGCACAGAGCGTGCAGGATATGATGCGGGGGAGTATAGCTCCCGCTGTTACTGCTGTGGCCCTGGGACTTGTCATCTGTTTCTTTGGATTAAAGCTGATCCGTGTACTGGCGGCCATAACAGGTATCTGTATCGGGGCAGCGGCGGGAGCCGCCCTGGCTCTGGCTGTCGGCCAGCAGGGGACAGTGGTCCTGGCAGCGGCGGCCGTGGGGATGGTCTTATTCGCCTGTCTCGGGGCGATCCTCAGAAGAGTAGGCGGATTTCTCTTTATAGGAGTCCTCACAGCAGGGATACTGGAATGGGTCCTGGCACCGGGCACGCTTCCCTTCCACCTCATATGTCTGGGGGCGGGACTGGTACTCGCAGTGATCGCGGCCATACTGATGGACCCCATTATCATTGTCTTCTCTTCCATAGGAGGAGGCATTATGGCGGGGCTGGCAGCGACAGCACTCACCGGACTTGACCGGAATATCCTCATTACATACGCGGGATGTGCGGTCCTTGCGATACTGGGAATGGTCGTACAGTTCATGATGAAGTCCAGAGAGGTCGGCAAGAGAGAAAAGCGCTTCTCTGAGGCTGTGAAAGAGGAGAAGTCGGTGGAGACGGAAGTGGAGAAGGCAAGGATGCTGCTGGAGGACGACCTGACAGAGCCGGACGATGTCGAAAAAGCGGAAGACAAGTGATAACAAGTCTGATTTATAGGACACCTCATCTGCTATGGTATACCCATAGGAAGTGAGGTGTTCTTTTATGTACAGGGTAAGCAGGATTTTATTGATGGGAGCCGGTTTCATTTTGGCGGCTGGAGCAGCACTGGTCTTTGGCTTTGCGGACTGCAGGCTGGACGGGACCGTATATATGGCGGTCTGCCTGCTGGGACTGGCGATGATGTACGGTTCGAGCAGGGGGATGTCCAGGGAGTATTAGGACAGTGCATTGTGTTTCCTCCCTCTGATGTGCTATAATAAAAACATGCCGAAAGGGCATATTAAAGTGCAAAGGAGGCTTACTGATGAAACTGGATATGCATTGTCATGTAAAAGAAGGGTCACTTGACAGTAAGGTAAGCTTGGATGACTATATTACAAAGCTCAAGCAGGAGGGCTTTGACGGGATGCTCATCACGGACCATGACACGTACAAGGGCTACAGGCACTGGAAATATGAGATGAAGGGGAAGGTGCATGAAGACTTTGTCGTGCTGAAGGGGATCGAGTATGACACCTGCGATGCGGGCCATATTATCTGCATCATGCCGGAGGGGGTAAGGATGCGTCTCCTGGAGCTGAAGGGCATGCCGGTGCAGATGCTGATCGATTTTGTGCATCGGCACGGAGGGATACTGGGACCTGCGCATCCCTGTGGAGAGAAATATCTGAGCTTTACAAACACAAAAAAATATTTTAAATCTCCGGAGACGATAAAGAGGTTTGATTTTATCGAGGTGTTCAACTCCTGTGAGCCTGAGGAGTCTAATGACAGGGCGGCCAGGCTGGCGCAGAAGTACCAGAAGGTGGGGATAGGCGGCAGCGACTCCCACAAGATCGAGTGTGTGGGGAAGGGATATACGGTCCTGCCCCAGAGAGTGACCTGCGAGACGGAGCTGATCACGCTGATACGTGAGAAGGCGGCCATCGAGGCGGGCGGCACTCTGTACGGCAAGACGACGAAGGAGAAGCTTGGCCGGATGAACAAGATACTGCCATACTCCTTCTGGTTTTACAACAAGGGCGGAGCTCTTCTGAGGAAGAGGAAGAGGACGCAGAAGGGCAGGATCGAAAATCCGGTGGATCCCATTGACCCCATTGAGATCCCCTATCTGGATGAGATAAAAAGGAGGTAGGGAGCCCGGGCTTCGGGACCAGGCGCGCGCACAGATGACAAAGAGGGACAGGCTGCAGGAAAGCCTGTCCCTGTGCTGTGCCTTTGAAGAAGAGAAGAACAAGAGGATCACAAAGGAGAAAGAGAAGATGTATGTATTATGGTGCAGGCTGTTCCAGAGGGTGATGAAATTTTTCATGGATATAGTCCCCTTCTGGCGCAAGCCAAAGATGATAACTGGAAGGGACAGCCTGAAAAAGCTTCCCGGCATGCTCCGGCATAAGGGTATCAAAAATGTGATGCTGGTGACAGACCCGGGGATTGCCTCTCTGGGGCTGCACGAGCAGCTTCTGGAGTGGATCCGCGAGGAGGGTATTGAGTGCGTGGTGTATGACAGGACCACGGCAAATCCCACCATTGCCAATGTGGAGGAGGCTCTGCAGCTATACCGGGAGAATGGGTGTCATGCGCTCATCGCGTTTGGAGGAGGCTCTCCCATGGACTGTGCCAAGGGAGTGGGAGCCCGGGTGGCAAGACCTCACAAAAAAATCTCCTCCATGAGAGGGGAACTGAAGATCTTAAAGCCCATCCCCCCTGCTCATCGCCGTGCCTACTACGGCGGGGACGGGAAGCGAGACCACCCTGGCGGCTGTGCTGACAGACGAGAGGACGCATGAGAAATATGCCCTCAATGACTTTGTGCTGATACCCAGATATGCAGTCCTCGACCCGGTCCTCACAGAGGGGCTGCCCCCCTTCATCACGGCAACGACTGGCATGGATGCTCTGACCCACGCTGTGGAGGCGTATATAGGCAAGAGCAACACAGCCCAGACTATAGAAGACAGTGTGGCCGCAGTGAAGCTGATCTTCAGGAATCTGGAGCGTGCCTACACGGACGGTTCCGATATGGAGGCAAGAGAGAACATGCAGAAGGCCTCCTTCCTGGCCGGAGCAGCGTTTACAAGGGCCTACGTGGGATATGTCCACGCCATCGCCCACAGCCTGGGAGGGGAGTACGGCATCCCCCACGGCCTTGCCAACGCCGTGATCCTGCCCTATGTGCTGGAGGCCTATGGGAGCTCCGTGTACATGTCCCTGGCAGAGCTGGCGGACATTGTGAAGATAGGACAGGATCTGGAGAGTGACCAGGAGAAGGCCAATGCGTTTATCGCAGAGATAAGGGCCATGAACCGGCGGATGGGAATCCCGGACAAGCTGGAGGGCATCCGGGAGGATGATATCGACATGCTGGCAAAGAGGGCTGCAAAGGAGGCCAATCCGCTGTACCCGGTTCCGCGGATCATGAGGAAGGACCAGCTGAAGGAAATCTATTATCAGATACGCGCGCAGGAGGAGAGAAAATGACAGAGTATAAAGATATGCTGCAGAAGCAAAGAGACTATTTCCGCACCGGAGAGACAAAAAACGTGGCCTTCCGGCTGCGGCAGCTTCAACGGATGGAAGCCTGGATTAAAGAGAACGAGGAGGACATCATGGAGGCCCTGAAGCAGGACCTTCACAAGTCCCCCTTTGAGGCCTACGCTACGGAGATAGGGATTGTCAAGGAGGAGATACGGTACACGCTGAAGCATCTCAGGAGATGGGCCAGGCCAAAGAGAGTCCCCACTCCTGTCACCCAGTTCCCCTCCAGGTCATGCATCTATCCTGAGCCCTACGGGGTCGTGCTGATCATGTCCCCCTGGAACTATCCCTTCCAGCTCACCATCGCCCCCCTCGTGGGCGCCATCTGCGCGGGAAACTGTGCGGTGGTAAAGCCATCCGCCTACTCTGCCGCCACCTCGGCTCTCATAGGGCGGATGCTCCGGGAGCTGTTCCCGGAGAAGTATGTCAGTGTGATCGAGGGAGGGAGGAAAGAGAACGAGGCTCTTTTAAATGAGAGGTTTGACTACATCTTCTTTACGGGAAGCGTGAATGTGGGGCGTTACGTGATGGAGAAGGCCTCTGCCCACCTGACGCCCGTCAGCCTGGAGCTGGGGGGAAAGAGTCCCTGTATTGTAGATGAAACGGCAGATATCTCCCTGGCCGCCAGGAGGATCGTCTGGGGGAAATTCCTGAACTGCGGCCAGACCTGTGTGGCTCCCGACTATATTTTTGTCCACAAGAGTGTGAAGGATAAGCTCCTGAAGCAGATGGCAAAGCAGATACGGAAGATGTATGGAAATGACCCCTGCAGGAACGAGGAGTATCCGAAGATGATAAACAGGAAGCACTTTGACAGGGTGCTGGGGCTGATACGGGATGCCCGCGTGGTCTGCGGCGGCGGGAGCAGACAGGAAACGCTCCAGATCGAACCCACTATCCTGGACCAGGTCACATGGGAGCATCCGGTCATGCAGGAGGAAATCTTCGGACCGGTGCTGCCGGTCATGACCTTCTATGACCTGCAGGAGGTGGTCGCCCAGGTCAGCGCAAGGCCGAGACCCCTTGCCCTCTACCTGTTTACAAGGAAAAAGGAGAGGGAGGCCTATGTGCTGAAGCACGTCTCTTACGGCGGAGGCTGCATCAATGATACGGTAGTGCATCTGGCCACCTCGCATATGCCCTTTGGCGGCGTGGGGGACAGCGGTATGGGCGGCTACCACGGGAAGGACAGCTTTGACACGTTCACCCACAGGAAGAGCATCATGAAGAAGTCCTGTCTCATCGACATACCGGTCCGGTATGCCCCCTTTAAGAAAAAACTGGACCTCCTCAAGAAGATCCAGTAAAAGATGCTGAAAATGGGGATTACAGCAGCAGACCGATGTGGTAGACGAGAAAGCTCATCACCCAGGCCACTGCAAACTGGAAGCACACGAAGCAGGCGGTAAGACGCCTGCTTTCTGTCTCCCTGCGTATGGTGGCGATGGTGGCCGTGCAGGGGATGTAGAGCAGGCAGAAGACCATCAGTGCGTATGCGTTCACCGCGCCAAAGCCCATGGCACCCAGGGTGGAGGCCATGGCGGTCATGCCGTGGGATGTGGTGATGTTCTGGATGCCAAAGAGCACGCTGCAGCTTGAGACGACCACCTCTTTTGCGGCGATCCCGGCGATGAGGGCCACCACGATCTGCCAGTAGCCGAGCCCCAGAGGGGTAAATATCGGTACAATGGCCTTTCCTATCCAGGCGCCAAAGCTGGCGCTTATGTCCGTCACGTAGCCTGTGGGGCCGAAATTCAGGAGCACCCACATGATGACGGAGGCAACGAAGATGACAGTCCCTGCCTTTGTCAGGTAGTCCTTGATCTTCTCCCACACGTAGATGGCGATAGTCCGGGCGTTGGGAGACTTGTACTCCGGCAGCTCTATGAGGAGCGCGTGCTCTGCCTTGCTGCCGTCAAATCTGGAGATGACGAAGGCGGAGGTGATCGCCACCAGGATGCCCAGCAGGTACATGGAGTAGCACACCAGCATGGCGTTCCCTCCGAAGAACATGGAGGAGAACAGCACGTAGATGGGCAGCCTTGCGCTGCAGGACATAAAGGGGGTGATGAGGATCGTCTTCAGGCGGTCCCTGCGGTGCTCCAGAGCCCTTGAAGCCATGACTGCCGGGACGGAGCACCCGAACCCCAGGAGCAGGGGGATGAAGGCCCGCCCTGAAAGGCCCAGGCGGCTCATGATGTCGTCCATGACAAAGGCCACGCGGGACATGTACCCGCTGTCCTCCAGTATGGCCAGCGCCAGGAACAGGATGAAGATGTTGGGCAGGAAGGTCAGGATGCCGCCCACGCCGGAGATGATGCCGTCCACGATGAGGGAGGTGACCATGGGGCCTGTGCCCACCGCGGCAAGGCCCTCTGACACAAGGCCGGAGAAGGCGTCCAGCCCGATCTCGAAGTAGCCCTTCAGGAAATCGCCCACCGTGAAGGTGAGGAAGAACACCAGGGCCATGATGGCGAGAAAGATGGGGAGCCCTAGCCATCTGCTGGTGAGGTACCTGTCGATGTGGTCGGTCCGGGCCTCGTTTTTCGACTTGTTGACAAGGACCTCCTGGATGATCTCCTCAATAAAATCATATTTCTGGTTGATGATGTCTTTTTCGTAATCCCGCTCAATGATATCGGAAAGTTCCAGGGGGTACTGGCTGCTGACGCTCTTGTCCCTTTCCAGATATTTGATAGCGTGCCACCTCTTATTGGCCATATCCGGATAGGACTGCTTCAGCCGGTCCATGATCTGGTCGATCTTGTCCTCTATGTAATCTTGATACACCATGGCGTACTCCTGGTGGTGGTTGTGCCTGTGGGCGGAATGCTCCCCGTGGTGATGGTGGATAAAGGGACTCTGCGCCCCGTGGTCTTTGTGGTGCGCCACGGCATGGAGCAGGATGGACAGACCGGTTTTCTTTCTGGCGGAGACAGGGATGGCAGGGATGCCCAGCATCTCCGGGAGACGGTGCAGGTCGATCTCCATGCCCCGCTCCTCCACGATATCCATCATGTTCAGAGCCAGAACAACAGGTTTGCCCAGCTCGATGAGCTGGAGAGTCAGATAGAGGTTCCGCTCCAGGCAGGAGGCGTCCACCACGTCCACGATGACATCCACCTCGTCACTCAGGATACACTCCCTGGACACAGTCTCCTCCATTGTGTAGGAGGTGAGGCTATAGATACCGGGAAGGTCGATGAGCCGAAAATCCTGTCCCTCGTAGGTGGCGTGGCCCTCTTTTTTCTCCACCGTGACACCGGGCCAGTTGGCCACCTTCAGGTTGGCTCCGGTGAAGGCGTTGAAGAGGGTGGTCTTGCCGCAGTTGGGGTTGCCTATGAAGGCTACATTAATCGAGCCTGCCATCTTCCGCCACCTCCCTCACATCGATGTTGTCGGCGATCTGCCGGCCAAGCGCAAATCGAGTGCCCCGGAATCTGGCGGTCAGGGACCCCTTCTTGTCGTTGTTTAAGATCGTGATAAGAGCACCCTCTGTGAGCCCCAGGGCCTCCAGCCGGCGCTCCAGCTTCTTTTCAGTGTGTATGCCGCATACCTGGTATGTATGGTCATTTTTCCCTTGCTTTAGTATCATTTGTAAGTCTCCTTTAATGAGAAAAATTATCTTCTAGTGTATGATTATAGCATTATTTGACTGCACTGACAATGTGAAGTATAATCTTGCTGTCACACTCCCCGTCACCGTCCGGCCCGTTTTCCGGTGCGGCGGGCGGGGGAGGAGATGCTTTGGGAAAGGAGTTTTATATGCGGATATACAGCCTGCTGCTCTATTTTTTTATATACAGCTTTCTTGGATGGTGCACAGAAGTGGCCTATGCCACGGTGAAGGAGAGGAGATTCGTAAACAGGGGATTTCTCAATGGCCCCTGGTGCCCTATATACGGGGTGGGCGTGTCTGCGGTGGTGACACTGCTCGACGGCTTCCGGGACAGCCTGCTGCTCCTGTATCTTTCCTCCCTTGTGCTTGTGACGCTGATCGAGGGTATGACAGGGGTTATCATGGATAAGATATTCCACCATAAGTGGTGGGATTACACGGGCCTTCCCCTCAATATCGGCGGATATGTGTGCCTGCCCTTTTCCATTGCATGGGGAGCAGCCTGTGTAGTGATCGTAAAGGGGATCCACCCGCTCATCGAAAGACTGGTGGGATTTCTGCCGGAGGCGGCGGGAGCTGCCCTGCTCTGTGTCCTGACGGTCTGCCTTGCCGCCGACGTGGCGGTGACGACAGCGGGCATACTGAAGCTGAACAGGCGCCTGGATATGCTGGAGAGGATCGGGGCGGAGCTGCATGAGATCTCAGACAGGATGGGAGCCAATATCCACGAGAATGTCATGGATGCCATGGAGAAGGCGGAGGCGCTGGAGGATGTGGCTCAGGCCAGGAAAGAGCAGCTGGATGCCCTTTCCGGAGAGGCGAGGGAGCGGCTGGACCTTCTCTCCGGTGAGACGAGAGAGCGCTATGATATGCTCAGACAGCGGTACGCGGAGCTGACCGGGGCAACCCTGCAGGCCAGCCGGAGGCTTGTGAGGGCGTTCCCCAGGATGGAGTCCAGAAGGCACAAGGAGCTGCTGGACGAGCTGAAGCGGAGGCTGGAAGAGGTGACCAGAAAAAAATAAGAGAAGAACATGGAAAAAGGGACATTTCCAACCTGTCAGCGGGGTGGAAATGTCCCTTTTTGGAAGGCGGTCAAATGTGGAACAGCTCTTTCAGACCGCACAGGATCATAGCGCCGTGGTCAAAGGCCAGTCCCTGGCTGTTCTTTGCGAGGCAGGAGCCCTCATCGAAGCGCAAGGGGCATTCCAGGGAGGAGGAGAGGACCTGGCCGCCTCCCTCCAGGCGGAGCTCATAGTGGAACAGGCCCGGCCGGCTTTCCTCCCGGCGTGTCAGGGCAACGGTGAACCACCTGGCATCGCTGGCGTCATCCCCGGCCTCTGCGGGGATCTGGTCTGTGTCCAGGACAGCCAGATGGGCGCAGCTCATGACCCAGGTGCGGGGGTCTCTGCCGGGCTTTGAGAAGGTGTAGAGCTGCTGCAGGGGCACGCCCTCCACGTGGGTCTCCTCCAGGAGCTCTCTTCTGGCGGCCTCCATGACTGTCTCGCGGGGCTCCACAAAGCCTCCCGGAAGAGCATAGCGACCAAGGCAGGGGTGGCCGCCTCTTCTGACCAAAAGGACCCTCAGTGCCCTGCCGCCCAGATAGTGCTGCCGGTCCTCTGATGACATCCTCCCTCCGCCTGCAAGGCGGGAGGAAAGTCCAGGGGCGGCAAAGATGAGCATGTCCACCGTCATGGACGGGCGGGGGTAGTCGCCGGGCCGGTACCGGGCCAGGAATTCCTCCTCTGTCAGACCGTTTTTGTCTCGAAGTGCTTCCATTGTCATGCGCCTCCTGTCAGGACTGGAGCTGCCGATAGGAGATCAGCTTGTCCAGGTTGTTCAAGAACAGTGTGTTCTGGCTGGTTATCTTCTTCTTTTCCAGAGTGGATTTACACTGCTCCAGGTAGCTGTCGTACATGGAGTAGAGCAGTGCGTAGGGCAGGTCCCGGTTCTGGCTCCACTGGAACAAAAGCCAGTTCATGGCGTGGGAGAACCAGTATCTGCGGGGGATTTCCCCGTCTTTCAGCACCAGGATGTGGGGGTGGGCCTCCTCGGCGATGGCTGCCAGCTTCTCCGCATCCGGCTCCTGACGGCTGAACCTTTTGGGCTTCAGCAGGCCGGCACTCTCGCTGACCAGACCGTTCAGCCTGTTGGCGGCCTCCCAGTAGGGTGCGAAATTGGGGGATAGAGGTCCGCTGCGGCGTGCCTCCCTCTCCCTTGCGCGCTCGGCCCGGGTCTCCCGGCGGATGGGGTTGCGTATCCTGCGGTCGTAGGTCCTCCGGCTCTCCGGGTTGCTCAGGATCCGGTAGGCGGTGAGCACATTCTGGATGTAGGCTGTGGTGTCAAAGGTACTGTTTATATTTTCGTCCGGATGCATTTTTTTCACTAAAAAATTCTTGGCGTCTGCAATCTCTTTTTCATCTGCATCCATAGAAACGCCAAGAAGATCATAGTAAGTACAATCTTTCATATACATCTCCCCTTGTTGGATCAGTTTATAAACTCCCATCTATTATAATACTTCAGCAGGGCCGGGAAATCAACCGGAAAGTCAGGCTTGTTGTTCGGCGGAAAGGGTGGTAAACTGACAGTAAATGCGTGGGCGCCAGGCCGGAGAGCGTAAGCCGCAAAAAAGAGCGAGGCAAAAGGAGAAAGGAAGAGGAAGCTATGAGAAGGCCAAAGAGACAGATGACGGATATGGGAGAGATTACCAGGATGATCGGGGAGTGCGCCGTGTGCCGCGTCGGCATGCAGAGCCAGGGGAAAATCTACGTGGTGCCCATGAATTTCGGCTATGAGCAGGAGGGGGAAAGGCTTACCTTCTACCTCCACAGCGCAAAGGTGGGCCGCAAGATCGAGGCGCTCAAGGAGGAGCCGGAGGTGTGCGTGGAGCTGGACTGCCGGCACGGGCTGATGGAGGCGGAGCTCCCCTGCAGCCACAGCTATTGCTATGCCAGCCTCATCGGCACCGGGAGGGTGCAGGTCCTGAAGACCTATGAGGAGAAGCTGGAGGGACTGAAGAAGCTGATGAGACATCAGACCGGAAAGGATTTTGATGATTTTGACGAGAAGTGGGTGGGCGCTGTGGAAGTGCTGAAGGTGGAGCTTGAGGAGTACGCCTGCAAATACCACGACGGCACCAACTAGGAAAGAAGAGTGTGAAAAGAGGCATCCCTGGTGGGAGGCTCCACGAGGATCCCGGCTGTCCAGGAGAAGGTGCGGATGCTGACAGGAAAAGTGCCATCCAGGAACATCAACCCAGACGAGTGCGTGGCAAAGGGGGCAGCCATCCTGGGAAGCACTCTGGAGGGAAACAGCCTGGTGGCGGCAGGGACGGACAAGAGCCTGCTCCTTCTGGACGTGACCCCTCTGAGCCTGTCCATTGAGACCGTGGGCGGCGTGGCCACCCGGCTCATAGAGAGGAACACCACCCTTCCCACCCGGTATTCCCGGGTATTTACCACAGCGGCTCCCTACCAGCGCTCTGTGGACATCCATGTGCTCCAGGGGGAGCGCCCCATGGCCAGGGACAACAAGACCATCGGCAGATTCAGGCTGAAGGGCATCAAGGCGGCGCCCGCCGGCGTGCCCCAGATCGAGGTCTCCTTTGACATCGACGCCAACGGCATCCTGAAGGTGTCCGCCCGGGACCTGGACACAGGGAAGCAGCAGTCCATCACCATCACCTCCAACGACAGCATGTCCGAGGACGAGATCCAGCAGGCCATCCGTGACGCTCGGGACTACGCCGGGCAGGACCAGACGAGAAGGGACGCGGTGGAGGTCCTGGGAGATGCCCGGAAGCTGATGGCAGAGACGGAGCGGAAGCTGAAGGAGAAGAAAAAAGACCTGGACAGAGGGAAAAAGAAACAGGTGAAGGCTGACGTGAACAGGCTGAACAAGCTGACCATGAAGTGCCGCCTGGACAAGGTGACAGAGGAGCAGCTCTCGGAACTCCGGGAGGCTGTGCGCCAGCTTGAGGAGAGCGCCGGGAGTCTGTAGACATTTGCTCAAATAATACTCTGAAGAGTCAGTTGTATTTCAACACTCTTTGGAGTATTATTTTTTTAAAACGGAAAAGCAATCAGAGGTACTTTTTAGACGATAAATTTTGTGATTTTTCGCAAATTAATGCTTTAACTTGCGAAAGTATTGTGCTATACTAAGGGAAGCACGACGCGGAAGCGTAAAATTGAAGGAGGAAATGTCATGATCTGGTCGAAGGAAGAGACCCTGCCAAGAGGCGAGATAGAAGCGATCCAGCTGAAGAAGCTGAAGGAGACGGTGCCCTATATTTATGAGAGGGTTGCTCCCTACCGCAGGAAAATGGACGAGGCAGGGGTGAAGCCGGAGGATATAAAGACACTGGCGGATCTGACGAAGCTGCCCTTTACATACAAAGCGGATTTCAGAGACAACTACCCCATGGGGCTTTTTGCCGTGGACAAGAAGGAGCTGGTCAGATTCCACGCCAGCTCAGGGACCACAGGAAAGCCCACGGTGGTGGGATACACAAGGAATGACCTGGACATGTGGCTGGAAAACGTGGCCCGCATCGCCTGTATGGGCGGCGCCACAGCCGACGACGTGGCCCAGATTTCCTTTGGATACGGGACCTTCACAGGGGCCCTGGGACTCCATGGAGGTCTTGAGAAGATCGGCGCGTCTGTCATTCCCATGTCTTCGGGAAACACGAAGAAGCAGATCATGTTCCTGCAGGATATGGGCGTGACCCTTCTGGTGGCCACTCCCTCCTACGCCCTCCATTTGGGGGAGGAGATACGGGCGAGA
Source organism: Lachnoclostridium sp. An118 (assembly GCF_002160985.1). Lineage (GTDB taxonomy): Bacteria > Bacillota > Clostridia > Lachnospirales > Lachnospiraceae > Claveliimonas > Claveliimonas stercoravium. The sequence continues at coordinate 78,125 of NZ_NFLQ01000007.1, forward strand.
GGCCTGGACCCGGAGAAGGACCTGAAGGTGCACATCGGTCTCTTCGGAGGCGAGGGCATGACGGAGCCCATGCGGGATGAGATGCACAAGGTGTGGGGCCAGCGCTTTCTGTGCACCCAGAACTACGGCATGAGCGAGCTGTGCGGCCCGGGCGTGGCCGGAGAGTGCGAGGAGCTTGTGGGCATGCATGTCAACGAGGACTGGTTTATCCCGGAGATCATCGACCCAAAGACAGAGGAAGTGCTGCCTCCCGGAGAGAGAGGCGAGCTGGTGGTCACCTGTCTCGGGAAAGAGGCGCTGCCCCTTCTGCGCTACCGGACAGGGGATATGACAAGGCTCATGTATGAGCCCTGCAGATGCGGAAGGACGACCGTGCGCATGGAGAACATCTCCGGCCGGGCGGACGACATGCTGGTCATCAGAGGCGTGAATGTATTCCCGACCCAGATCGAGGAGGTGCTGCTCCAGATACCGGAGATCGGACCCCACTACGAGATACTGGTGGAGAGAAAGAACCGGCTGGATGTCATGACCATCACCGTGGAGCTGGTGGACGACAGGCTGCTTGACAGCTACGCGCAGCTCAGCGAGCTGGAGATGAAGATCAGGAAGGGACTGAAGTCCCAGCTGGGCCTTGCCACCCAGATCAAGCTGGTGGCTCCCTACTCCCTGAAGCGGTTTGAGGGAAAGGCAAAGAGAGTGACAGATTTGAGAAAGGATGGACTGTAAAATGTCAGAGTCAAAGAGAGTGATCATGCTCGGCAATGAGGCCATTGCCAGAGGCGCCTACGAGGCGGGAGTGAAGGTGTCAGCCGCCTACCCGGGCACGCCGAGCACGGAGATAAGCGAATATCTTGTACAGTACAGAGACGACCTGTACTGCGAGTGGTCTCCCAACGAGAAGGTGGCCACAGAGGTGGCGATCGGCGCCTCCATAGCGGGGACGAGAGCTATGTCCTGTATGAAGCACGTGGGCTTTAACGTGGCGGCAGACCCGGCCTACACCGTCTCCTACATGGGAGTGAACGGGGGCCTTGTCATCGTGGTGGCCGACGATCCGGGACTTTACAGCTCCCAGAACGAGCAGGATACAAGGATGGTGGCAAGGGCGGCCCACCTGCCGGTGCTGGAGCCCTCCGACAGCGCGGAGGCAAAGGAGTTCATGAAGCTGGCCTTTGACCTGAGCGAGCAGTTTGACCGGCCCTTCGTGTACCGGACCACTACCCGGCTGGCCCACTCCCAGGGGCTGGTAGAGCTGTGTGAGAGAGAGGAAGTGCCGGATAAGCCCTACGAGAGAGACCCGGCCAAGAACGTCATGATGCCAGGCAACGCGAAGGGGCGCCATGTGGTCATCGAGAGGCGGATGGAGGAGCTGGCTGAGGCAGCCAACACACTTTCCATCAACAGGGTGGAGATGAACGATACGAAGATCGGCGTCATCACAAGCGGTATTCCCTACCAGTATGTAAAAGAAGTGCTGCCGGAGGCATCCGTGCTGAAACTTGGCATGGTCAATCCTCTGCCGAGAAAGCTGATCGAGGACTTTGCGTCAAAGGTGGAAACGCTCTATATCGTGGAGGAGCTGGATCCGGTGATCGAGGAGCAGGTGAAGTCCTGGGGCATTAAAGCCATCGGCAAGGAGATCTTTACCGTGCAGGGCGAGTACAGCGCCAATATGCTCAGGGAAGCCATCCTCCATGAGGACCTGCAGCTTGATGCGCCGGCCCAGGTGCCGGGACGCCCGCCTATCCTCTGCCCGGGATGTCCCCACCGCAGCGTCTACTATGTGCTGAACAAGCTGAAGATACACGGGGCAGGCGACATCGGATGCTATACGCTGGGAGCGGTAGCGCCGCTGAGCGTGGTGGACACCACCGTCTGTATGGGCGCCAGCATTTCCACTCTCCACGGAATGGAAAAGGCGAAGGGCAAAGACTATATTAAAAACTGGGTAGCCGTCATCGGCGACTCCACATTTTTACATACAGGTGTCAATTCCCTCATGAACATGATGTACAACAAGGCCACGGGAACGGTGATCATCCTGGACAATTCCACCACCGGAATGACAGGACATCAGGACCACGCGGCCACGGGCAAGACGCTCCAGGGCGACCCCACCTACGCCATCGACATCCCGGGACTTTGCCGGGCACTGGGCGTGAAGCACGTGCAGGAGATCAACGCTCTGGACATTGACACTCTGGAGAAGGCCATCAGGGAAGAGGTGGCAAGGGACGAGGTGTCGGTCATCATCACAAAGACCCCCTGTGTGCTCCTGTCCAAGGCGAAGAAGCCTCTCTACACCGTACATGCGGACAAATGCAAGAAGTGCGGCATGTGCATGAAGCCGGGATGTCCGGCCATGACGAGAAACGAAGACGGAACCATCCATATTGACGATACGATGTGCACCGGATGCGGACTGTGCCAGTCGCTGTGCAAATTCGGGGCGATCGAACTGGTAAAGGAAGGTGACAGATAATGGCAGTAAAAAATATTATGATCGTAGGCGTGGGCGGCCAGGGAACCCTGCTCACCAGCCGTGTCCTGGGAGGCCTGGCCATCGCCGGAGGCTATGACGTGAAGCTGTCCGAGGTGCACGGTATGGCCCAGAGGGGCGGAAGCGTTGTCACCTTTGTGCGCTACGGAGACAAGGTGGCGGAGCCCATCGTGGAGGAAGGGCAGGCGGACGTGATCATCGCCTTCGAGAGACTGGAGGCCATGCGGTACGCCCATTTCCTCAAAAAGGACGGGGCCCTTGTAGTCAATGACTGGAGGATAGACCCCATGCCTGTCGTGATCGGCAGCGCCAGCTATCCGGAGGGCATCCTGGAGGAGCTGGGGAAGACCCACAAGGTGTACGCGGTCAACGCCACGGAGGAGTCCAAGAGGCTGGGCAATCCAAAGGTGTTCAACATGATCGTGCTGGGCGTGGCGGCGCAGCACATGGATTTCAGCAAGGAGGACTGGTACAGGGTCATTGAAAATACAGTGCCGCCAAAGACAATAGATATCAACAGGAAGGCATTTGACACAGGATATCACCTTACTGCAAGATGATATAGATTTTAAGGACCAGAAAAAAGGAGGTGTCACATGATCAAGCAGCTATCAGTTTTCGTGGAGAATAAGCCGGGCAGCCTGATGGAGGTTACATCCAAGCTCACAGAAGCACACATCAACATCCGGGCCGTCGCGTCTTTTGATACTCCGGAGTTTGGGATCCTTCGTCTCGTAGTAGATAAGCCAACAGAGGCGAAGGGTTATCTCACTGAGAGGGGATTTGTCGTCAGAGTGAATGATGTCATCGGCGCAGAGCTGGAGGACAAAAAGGGCAATCTCAATCAGATGTTGGCAGTACTTGCAGAAAACAGCATAAACGTGCGCTACATCTATTCATTTGTAATCCGCGAAGGACGCGCTCCGGTTCTGGTTTTCAGCACCGACGATTATGAGAAAGCAGCTTCCATTCTTAAGGATGCAGGTGTGAAGATGGTAGACGAGTCAGACCTGTAGGCCTGGCCGCACCAAAAGTATCAAGAATAGGAGTAAAAGAAAATGGCAGGAGTATCATTAGAAAATTGGCAGGAGAGGATCAGGGATCCGAAGATCGAGTGTATGAGCAGGGACGAGATGAGCGCCCTGCAGAGTGAAAAGCTTGTTAAGCAGGTAAAGAGAGTGTATGAGAACGTACCCTTCTACCGGAGAAAAATGCAGCAAAAAGGCGTGGAGCCCGGCGATATCCGGGGGATTGAGGATATCGGAAAGCTGCCCTTCACCACAAAGGAGGACTTAAGAGACAACTATCCTTTCGGTCTGCTGGCAGTGCCCCAGGAGAAGATCGCCCGGGTACAGGGAACATCCGGCACGACAGGCAAGCTGACACTGGCCTCCTACACAAAGTATGACGTGGAGGTGTGGGGTGAGTGCGTGGCCAGGGCCCTCACTATGGCCGGCCTTACCAGCGAGGACCGCATCCACATCTGTTACGGGTACGGGCTTTTCACGGGAGGTATGGGGCTCGACTATGGCGCTATGCAGCTGGGAGCTATGGCCATTCCCATGTCTGCGGGGAATACCCAGAGACAGATGATGTGCATGGAGGATTTCGGAGCCACAGCCTTCGCCTGCACCCCGTCCTACGCCCTCTACCTGGCCGAGTCCATCCAGGAGGCAGGGCTTGTGGACCGCATGCAGCTGAAGGCGGGCATCCACGGTGCGGAGCCCTGGACGGAGGAGATGCGCAGAAAGATTGAAGATATCCTCCATATCAACTGCTTTGATATTTACGGCCTCTGTGAGGTGACAGGACCGGGCGTTGCCCTGGACTGCATCCACCACGAGGGACTCCATGTATACGAGGACCATTTCTATCCGGAGCTGATCAATCCTGCGACCTACGAGCCCTGCGCGGACGGAGAGACGGGAGAGCTGGTGTTCACAACCCTCTCCAAGGAAGGAATGCCCCTGATCCGCTACCGCACAAAGGACCTGACGAGTATGACCCACGGCACCTGCAAGTGTGGAAGAACGCTCGTGAGGATCCACAAGTTCACAGGACGCACCGACGACATGAAGGTCATCCGCGGCGTGAATGTATTCCCGACCCAGGTGGAGACGGCCCTGCTGTCCATGGGCGGAGGCGTGGCGCCCCACTATCTGATGATCGTGGACAGGGAGAACAATATGGACGTGCTCACTGTCATGGTGGAAGTGGACGAGAGATATTTCTCCGACGAGATCCGCAAGCTGGACGAGCTGAAGAACAAGGTGGCGGCTGTGCTGAAGCAGGCGCTCGGCGTATCTGTCCGCGTGAAGCTGGTAGAGCCGAAGACCATCCAGAGAAGCGAAGGCAAGGCCAAGCGCGTCATCGACAACAGGCAGATGTAAGAAGGAGGGGAATATCATGGGAATTAGTAATACAGTACAGCAGTTATCCGTATTTCTGGAGAACAGGGAGGGACGTCTGGACGAGGTGCTGGCAGCGCTGGCAAAGGGCGGCGTGAATATCGTGGCCCTCAGCCTGGCGGACACCTCCGAGTATGGTATGCTCCGGATGATCGTATCGGACCCCCACAAGGGACGGATGGTCCTGAAGGAGGAGGGGATCACGGCCATGCTCACGGACGTGGTGGCCCTGCGGGTGCCTCACGCCACGGGCTCGCTGGCAAAAGCCATGCACCAGCTTGTGGAGGGCGAGGTCAACATTGAGTACATGTACGCCTTTGCCAACGGAAGCGACGCCGCGGCAGTGCTCAAGAGCGATGAGCCGGGAAGAGTGATCGATATCCTGAAGGGAAGCGGCTTTGACGTGTACACTGCTGACGAGGCATACCGGGCAAATGTATAAAAACTGTATAGTTGTGAAAAAATAAACAATTGTACGAAGTGTCAAATAAAAAACAATTATTGACAGAAAATTTCGGGGCGTTTATAATAGAGCCAGATTTAATGAGACAGGTGTTACGATCTGGACGAGGCTCTGGATGAACGGACAGGGAGAGACTGGTTTCAAGGGAAGAAGACGGTCTCTCCCTTTTTATTTTCATTTGTCTCATCAATAAAAAAGTCTGGCAAAGGAGGAAAAGGAGAAATGGAACGGAAAACACCGCTCTACGAGGCACATGTGGAGGCGGGCGGGAAGATCGTGCCCTTTGGGGGCTATCTTCTCCCGGTACAGTACAAAGAGGGCGTGATCAAAGAGCACATGGCAGTGCGCACCCGGGCGGGGCTTTTTGATGTGTCCCACATGGGGGAGATCCTCTGCCAGGGGAAGGACGCCCTGGCCAACCTGCAGATGATGCTGACCAACAATTTTGACGATCTGACAGACGGTCAGGCCAGATACAGCCCCATGTGCAATGAGCAGGGGGGCACGGTGGACGATCTGATCGTGTACAAAAAGGCCGATGAGGACTATTTTATCGTGGTCAACGCGGCCAACAGGGACAAGGACTACCAGTGGATGCTGGACCATCAGTTCGGCGAGGTGACATTTACCGATGTGTCGGACCAGTACGCCCAGCTGGCCCTCCAGGGGCCGAAGGCCATGGAGATCCTGAGGAAGGTCACAGCAGAGGAAAATATCCCGAAGAAGTACTATCACGCCGTGTTTGACACGGAGGCGGCGGGGATTCCCTGCGTTATCTCAAAGACCGGATACACCGGCGAGGACGGAGTGGAACTTTATCTGGACAGCAAAAGGGCGGAGGAGATGTGGGATGCTCTCCTTGCGGCCGGGGAGGAGGAGGGACTGATCCCCTGCGGCCTGGGAGCAAGAGACACTCTCCGGATGGAGGCGGCCATGCCTCTCTACGGACATGAGATGGACGACCAGGTGACACCCCTTGAGGCAGGTCTGGGATTTGCGGTGAAGATGGGAAAAGAGGACTTCATCGGAAAGAGGGCCCTTGAGGAGAAGGGGGGACCGGCAAGAAAGCGCATCGGACTGAGAGTGACCGGCCGGGGCATCATAAGAGAGCATCAGGACGTATACCTGGGTGACCGGCTCATCGGCCGCACCACCTCCGGCACCCACTGCCCCTATCTTGGCTGCCCGGTGGCCATGGCCCTGGTGGATGCGGATTGCACAGAGCCGGGGACAAAGGTGGAGGCGGACGTGAGAGGACGTCGGGTGGAAGCCGAGATCGTGTCCCTTCCGTTTTACAAGAGGAGCAAATAGAAAACAGAGAGTGAAAGGAGAAGATCATGGAATTAAGAGAAGGACTGCTGTATTCAAGATCACACGAGTGGGTAAAAGAGGAGGGCGATGAGGTCCTCATCGGACTGACAGACTACGCCCAGTCTGAGCTGGGCGACCTTGTGTTTGTCAATCTCCCGGAGGAGGGCGACGAGGTGGCCACAGGAGAGAGCTTTGCGGACGTGGAGTCTGTCAAGGCTGTGTCGGATGTGTACTCCCCGGTGACCGGCGTGGTGAGCGCTGTGAACGAGGAACTCCTGGATGCGCCTGAGTCCATCAACGAGGCACCCTACGACGCCTGGTTTGTCAGGGTCAAAGACATCTCTGACCGGGAGGAGCTGCTGACAGCGGCGGAGTATGAGGCGTTTGTGGAGAGCGAGAAGGACGCGTAAGAGCAGAGGAGGAAAGCAGAAGGAGAGAAGAAGGAGGGAAATATATGGGAAGCTATGTGCCGAACACCCAGGAGGAACGGCAGGCAATGCTTGAGGCCGCCGGCTATGCGTCCATGGACGACCTGTTCCGGGATATCCCGGAGGAGGTGAAGCTGAAGGGCGGACTGAACATACCTGAAGGGCTTTCTGAGCTGGAAGTGAAGAGAAAGATGCAGTCCATAGCTGCAAAGAACAAAGTGTTCCCCACCATCTTCCGGGGGGCGGGGGCCTACCGCCACTACATCCCGGCCGTGGTGGGCAGCGTGACATCCAAGGAAAATCTGCAGACTGCCTACACCCCCTATCAGGCGGAGATCAGCCAGGGAATCCTGCAGTCCATCTTTGAATACCAGACCATGATCTGTGACCTGACCGGGATGGATGTCTCCAACGCCTCCGTCTATGACGGCGCTGAAGCCGCGGCAGAAGGAGTGGCCATGTGCAGAGAGAGGAAGCGCGGCAGGGCCTGCATATCCGCCGCGGTCCTTCCCAGCATCCTTGAGACGGTAAAGACCTACTGCTTTGGGAACGGGATGGAGCTGGAGGTGATACCGGAAAAAGACGGTGTGACAGATGTGGAGTGGCTGAAGGCACACCTGGATAAAGAGACAGCCTGCGTCCTCATCCAGCACCCCAATTACTACGGGAACCTGGAGCCGGCAAAGGAGATCGGCGAGGCAGTCCACCAGGCGGGGGCCAAATTCATCATGAGCGTGAATCCCATCTCGCTGGGTATCCTGAAGACACCGGCCGAGTACGGGGCCGATGTGGCGGTGGGAGAGGGGCAGCCTCTGGGACTTCCCCTCGCCTTCGGCGGACCCTACCTGGGCTTTATGGCCGCTACCAGGGCCATGATGCGCAAGCTGCCGGGCAGGATCGTGGGACAGACGAAGGACCGGAACGGAAAGACCGGCTACGTGCTGACCCTGCAGGCAAGGGAGCAGCATATCCGCAGGGAGAAGGCATCCAGCAACATCTGCTCCAATCAGGCCCTCTGCGCCCTGGCAGTGGGCGTCTACCTGACAGCTATGGGAAATGAGGGGCTTGAAAGAGCCGCCTCCTCCTGCCTGTCCAAGGCCCACTACTTTGCAAAAAGGCTGGGAGAGGCGGGCTTTGAGCTGGAGAACAGGGGCGGGTTTTTCCACGAGTTCGTGACCGTGTCGGAGAAGGAGTCCGGCCGGGCGCTGCAGGCCCTTGAGGAGCACGGCATCCTGGGGGGACTTCCCCTGGACGACCACCGGATCCTCTGGTGCTGCACGGAGATGAACACAAAAGAAGAGATGGACGAGGCAGTCCGCATCCTGAAGGAGGTGTAAGGCATGTTAGTATTTGAAAAGAGCAGACCAGGCAGAGGATGCCCTGCGCTTCCTCCCTGCGATGTGGAGACCGTGAGCCTGCCGGCGGGGGACAGACGGGGGAAGGAGCTCCACCTGCCTGCCCTGTCCGAGGTGGAGATCTCCCGGCACTACACGGAGCTTGCAAGGAAGACCCACGGGGTCAATGACGGTTTTTATCCCCTGGGCTCCTGCACCATGAAATATAACCCCAGAGTCAACGAGGCGGTGGCCTCCCTTCCCGGATTTACCGAGATCCATCCTCTCCAGGGAGAGGACACGGTGCAGGGCTGCATGGAGGTGCTCCACCTGGCGGAGAAATATCTGTGTGAGATCACCGGCATGGACCGTATGACCTTCCAGCCCGCGGCGGGAGCCCACGGGGAATTTACCGGGCTTCTCCTCATCAAGGCCTACCATGAGAGCAGGAAGGATGGAAAGAGGACGAAGATACTTGTTCCCGACTCGGCCCACGGCACCAACCCGGCCAGCGCGGCCATGGCAGGCTACTCCGTGGTGACCATCCCCTCCAACGCGGAGGGCTGTGTGGACATCGGGAAGCTGAGGGAGGCGGCCGGCGATGACGTGGCGGGCCTGATGCTGACCAATCCCAACACAGTGGGACTGTTTGACAAAAATATCCTTGAGATCACAGATATCGTGCACAAATGCGGCGGACTGTGTTATTATGACGGGGCGAACCTGAATGCGGTCATGGGCACTGTGCGCCCGGGTGACATGGGCTTTGACGTGGTCCACCTGAACCTCCACAAGACCTTTTCCACGCCCCATGGAGGCGGCGGCCCGGGAAGCGGTCCGGTGGGCTGCAGGGAGCTGCTGACAGATTTCCTTCCATCCGTTCTCGTGACGGGGGAGGACTGCTGTCGGTTTGAGAGGCCGTCCCGGAGCATCGGGGAGATGAAGAGCTTCTACGGCAATTTCCTTGTGGTGGTGCGGGCCCTCACCTACATCCTCACCCTGGGGAGAGAGGGCATCAGGGAGGCCAGCCAGAACGCGGTGCTGAACGCCAACTACATGAGATGCGCCCTGAAGGATCTGTACACCATGGCCTATGACGAGACCTGCATGCACGAGTTTGTCATGAGCCTTGCGGACCTGAAGAAGGGGACCGGCATCTCGGCCATGGACATTGCCAAGGGACTGCTGGACAACGGCATCCACCCGCCGACTATGTACTTCCCCCTGATCGTGGAGGAGGCCCTCATGGTGGAGCCCACGGAGACCGAGTCAAAGGAGACGCTGGACGATGCCATCCAGGTGTTCCGCAGCCTGTATGAGCTGGCGAAGACAGATCCGGAGAAACTGCACGAGGCGCCTGTCACCACGCCGGTCACAAGGCTGGACGAGGTGGAGGCGGCCCGACATCCGGTCCTCACCTATGATTTCGGAGCAGAGGGAGAAGCATGATTGACACCATCAGATACACAGAGAGCGGGCAGTTTGTGCCCTACCACAATCTGGCTGTGGAAAAATATCTTCTGGAGACCTGCGGCGAGAGGGAGTGCATCCTGTATCTCTGGCAGAACCAGAGGACGGTCATCATCGGGAGGAACCAGAATGCCTGGAAGGAGTGCAGGGTGAGCCGCCTGGAAGAGGACGGCGGGTATGTGGCCCGCCGGCTCTCCGGAGGCGGTGCTGTCTACCATGACCTGGGGAACCTGAATTTTACTTTCCTTGTGAGAAAGAAGAATTACAGCGTGGAAAGGCAGACCGAGGTGATCCTGCGGGCGGTCAGGGCCCTGGGCATCCCGGCGGTCCGGTCGGGCAGGAACGACCTTCTGGCAGACGGGCGGAAATTCTCCGGGAACGCCTACTATGAGCAGGGAGACTACTGCTATCACCACGGTACGCTGATGGTGGACGTGGACAAGGAGGTGCTGGGCAGCTATCTCACGGTGAATAAGGAGAAGCTGAAGTCCAAGGGTGTGGACTCTGTCCGCTCCAGAGTGGCCAACCTGCGGGAATTTGTCCCGGACCTGACTATAGACAGGCTGAAGGCAGCACTGCGGCAGGCCTTTGAGGAGGTGTACGGCCAGAGGAGCACTCCCCTGACAGAGGAGGAGCTGGACGGGGAGAGGCTGAAGGCCGACGAGGAATATTTTGCATCCTGGGAGTGGAAATTCGGGCGCAGGCTGGAATTCCAGTTTGAGCTGTCTCACCGGTTTCCCTGGGGGAGCCTCTCTGTGGAGCTGAAGGTGGATCAGGGAAAAGTGACAGACGCGGCGGTCTATTCAGACGCCCTGAAGCCGGGGCTTATCCTGGCTCTTCCCGACTGTCTGAAAAACGCTAGGTACAGCAGGAAGGCCCTCTGCAGGCAGCTTGGCCTGCTCCACCCGGCCGACCCGGCTGAGGCAGAGATGCTGCGGGATGTCATCCGGTGGGTCGCGTCGGAGGAGATATAGGGAGACAAAAGGAGAAGAGGATATGGAAGAAAGATTCGATCTGATCATCATAGGCGCGGGGCCCGGGGGCTATGTGTGTGCCATCAAGGCCGCAAAGCTGGGGCTGAAGACGGCCGTTGTGGAGGAGAGCCGGGCGGGGGGGACCTGCCTGAACCGGGGCTGTATCCCGGCCAAGGCAATGCTCCACGCCTCCGGACTCTACCGGGAGATCCGGCAGGCGGAGCGGTTCGGGGTAAAGGCAGAGGGAGTCAGCTTTGACTTTGAGAAGATCCTGGCCTACAAGGAGGAGACCACAGACCAGCTGGTGCAGGGAGTGGAGCAGCTCCTTAAGGGAGGCGGCGTGACCTGTCTGGCGGGCAGGGGAAGGCTCCTCCCGGGAAGACAGGTGGAAGTGGAGAAGGACGGAGAAAAGCAGGTGTACCAGGCGGAGCAAGTGGTGCTGGCGGCCGGCTCAAGACCTGTCATCCTGCCCATCCCGGGCATGGATCTGCCTGGTGTCCTGACAAGCGACGAGCTCTTTGCGCTGCGGGAGGTGCCTGAGAGCCTGGTCATCATAGGGGGAGGCGTCATCAGCGTGGAGTTCGCCACCATCTATTCCTCCCTTGGCTGTAAGGTGACGATCCTGGAGGCCATGCCCCGGCTGGTGCCAAACATGGACAAAGAAATCTCCCAGAACCTGAAGATGATCCTGAAGAAGAGAGGGGTGGATATCCACACGGGAGCGGCAGTCCGGTCTGTGGAAGAGGCGGCGGGCGGACTTGTCTGCCGGTTTGAGGAGAAGGAAAAAGAGCAGTCCGTCTCCGGACAGTATGTGCTCTGCGCCGTGGGGAGACGGCCCGCCTCGGAGGGACTTTTTGGGGAGGGCGCAGTCCCGGATATGGAGCGTGGCCGCGTTCTCGTGGATGACAGGTTTGCCACGAGCATCCCGGGCGTCTACGCCATCGGGGATATGATCCCGGGCGCACAGCTGGCCCACGCTGCCAGCGCCCAGGGCATGGTGCTGGCGGAGCTGCTGGCAGGACAGGAGCCCTCTGTGGACCTGGCGGTGGTGCCGGGCTGCGTGTACACGGAGCCGGAGATCGCCTCGGCGGGGCTGGACGAGGAGACAGCCAAAGGGGAAGGGATCCCTGTGCGGACAGGCAAGTTCATCATGAGCGCCAACGGGAAATCCCTCATCTCAAAGGAGGAGAGAGGCTTTATCAAGGTGGTCGTCCATGAGGAGACAGAGGAGATACTGGGCGTGCAGATGATGTGCGGCCGGGCCACAGACATGATCGGCGAGTTTGTCAGCGCTATCGAAAACCATCTGACGGCTTCCCAGGTGCTCCGGGCCATGCGTCCCCACCCCACCTACAATGAGGGCGTGGCGGAGGCGTTGGAGGAGCTGAAGGGCGGAGCCATCCATGTGATGCCCAGAAAGAAGAGATAGCAGAAGAGCCAGAGAGAACAGACAGAAGGACAGAGACAAAAAGAGAAGGAGAAAGACTATGATGATGCTGGAGATGAAGACTACGGAGTTCCTTGAGGAGCTGTCTTCCAAGGCCCCCGTGCCTGGGGGAGGGGGAGCCTCCGCCGCTGTGGGAGCCTTCGGGGCTGCCCTTGGCATGATGGTGGCGAACCTGACTGTGGGGAAAAAGAAATACGCGGCAGTGGAGGAGGAGATCCTGGCGGCCCTGGAGGAGCTGGGGAAGCTGCGGGACAGGCTGGTCGCCCTGACAGACCGGGACGCCCAGGCCTTTGAGCCCCTGTCCAGGGCCTACGGGCTCCCGAAAAATACAGAGGAGGAGAAGGCTGCCAGGGAGAAAGTCATGGAGTCCGCCCTTTACGACGCCAGCGTGGCCCCGCTGGAGATCATGGAGACCGTGCTCGCCTCCATGGACCTTTTGGAGGTCCTGGGGGAGAAGGGCAGCAGGCTGGCCTTAAGTGACGTGGGGGTGGGCATCCTCTTTGCCCAGGCGGCCCTGGAGGGAGCCTCCTTAAATGTCTTTATCAACACACGGCTCATGAAGGACAGAGGCCGGGCGGAGGAGCTGAACGGCCGGGCTGACCGGATGATCGCGGAGGGCCGGGAGAAGAAAGAGCGTATTTACAGCCAGGTGCTCCAGAGTGTAAAATAGAGCGGTACCGATCCGGAAGCCTGACGGTGGACGGACGACATGCGGAAGCAGCATGCAGACACAACACAGGAGGGACAAAAAGATGGGAACAGTGATGTTGGGAACCGAAGTGGCGAAGGCCATGAAGGAGCGTCTGATACAGAGGACAGAAGCGCTGAAGGAGAGGGGGACAGAGCCAAAGCTGGCGATCCTGCGGGTGGGGGCAAGGCCGGACGACCTCTCCTATGAGCGGGGAGCAAAGAAACGGATGGAGCTGACGGGCATCGGATGCCAGGTGACAGAGCTTCCGGAGGACGTCTCCCAGAGGGAGCTGGAGGAGGCGCTGGAAGCGCTGAACAGGGACCCTTCCGTACACGGGATCTTAGTGTTCCGCCCCCTTCCCGGGCATCTGGACGAGGAGCCCCTAAAGAGCCTTATCGACCCGGTCAAGGACGTGGACTGTATGAGCCCTGTCAATATAGCGAAGGTCTTTTCCGGGGACGACAGCGGCTATGCGCCCTGTACGCCGGAGGCGGTGATGGAGATGCTGGACCACTACGGCATTGATCCAAAGGGAAAGAAGGTGACTGTCATCGGAAGGAGCATGGTGGTGGGCAAACCCCTGGCCATGCTGCTCCTTAAGCGGCACGCCACAGTCACCATCTGCCACACCCGGACAGAGGACCTGGCAGGCACCTGCCGGGCGGCGGACATACTCATCGCTGCCGCCGGAAAGGCGAAGATGGTCACAGCCCCCATGGCAGGGGAAGGCGCTGTGGTGGTGGACGTGGGCATCAATATGGACCCGGAGGGAAATCTGTGCGGGGATGTGGACTTTGAGGCGGTGGAGCCAGGGGCCTCCTTTATCAGTCCTGTCCCCAGGGGCGTGGGGAGCGTCACCACATCCGTGCTGGCACAGCACGTGGTCCGGGCGGCAGAATCCCTGAGCGGACAAAGCAGAGTGTAAAAAATATCATATAGTCAGCGCGTAAAGGAGAGGGAGCGCTCCAGGCAGCCCGGTTGGATTTGACAGGGCTGCCTTTTCCATGTATAATTACTAATAAAGTTAGCAATTTGACACGGCAGAAGAAAGGAGACGATTATTGAGCAAAAAAGGCAGTACGACTTATTCAGAAGAATTTCACAAGGCAGAAGTAAGAGAAAGACTGAAGGAGAGATTAAAAGAAAAGCTGAGAGAGGCTGTCAGCGCGGTGCTTCCCATCATCGTGATCGTGATGGCGCTGTGCTTTACGATTGTTCCGGTTTCAACGGACACTATGCTGGAATTTCTCGTTGGAGCAGTGATGCTGGTGATCGGGATGATGTTTTTTACCCTGGGGGCCGAGATAGCCATGACTCCCATGGGAGAGAGGGTGGGAAGCAGTATGACCCGCTCGAAGAAGCTGTGGGTGATGGTTGTCCTGGGCTTCATCCTGGGGTTTGTCATCACAGTGTCGGAGCCGGACCTTCAGGTGCTTGCAGAGCAGGTCCCGGCAGTCCCCAATATGGTCATCATAGTTGCCGTGGCGACAGGCGTGGGGATTTTCCTCGTGGTGGCGTTCCTGAGGATCTTGTTCGGCATTCCCCTTTCCCGGATGCTGGTGTTCTTTTACATTATTGTGTTTGCCCTGGCAGCGGTTACGCCGAAGGCCTTTCTTGCGGTAGCGTTTGACTCGGGTGGAGTGACCACAGGTCCTATGACAGTTCCCTTTATCATGGCACTGGGTATCGGTATATCTGCCATCCGGAGCGACCGCCACGCGGCGGACGACAGCTTTGGCCTGGTGGCTCTTTGTTCCATCGGTCCCATCCTGGCCGTGCTCATACTGGGGCTGATCTATGAGACGGACGGGGGAGCCTACAGCATGTCCTCGCTCACGGGGGTGGAAGACTCCGTTGAGCTTGGAAAACTATTTTTACACGCACTTCCGGAGTATTTTGGAGAAATTGCGGTTTCACTTCTTCCAATCGTTGTTTTTTTCGGATTGTTCCAGATTTTTTCACTGAAATTGAAAAAACGTTCTCTGATCAAGATCGTGATAGGACTTCTCTATACGTATATCGGGCTGGTACTGTTCCTGACAGGAGTAAACGTGGGATTTATGCCGGCGGGAAATTACCTGGGACAGATGATCGCGTCCCTGCCCTACAAGTGGATCATCATACCTATCGGCATGCTCATCGGCTACTTTATCGTCATCGCCGAGCCGGCGGTGTACGTGCTGACAAAGCAGGTGGAGGAGCTGACAGACGGAGCCATAGAGGGCAGTATCATGAAGACAGGCCTGTCCATCAGCGTGGCCGTGTCGGTGGGGCTTGCCATGCTGCGGGTGCTGACGGGGATTTCCATTTTTTATCTTCTCGTACCGGGCTACGTGGCGGCCATCGCGCTGTCGTTTTTCGTGCCGAAGATCTTTACGGCGGTGGCTTTTGACTCGGGCGGAGTGGCCTCTGGTCCCATGACGGCCACCTTCCTGCTCCCCTTTGCCATAGGAGCATGTACTTCTGTGGGAGGAGACATCGTGGCGGATGCCTTTGGAGTGGTGGCTATGGTGGCCATGACACCGCTCATCACCATACAGGTGATCGGGCTGATCTACAAACTGCAGGCAAAGCATGCGGACTCCGCGGCGGCAGCAGGGCAGGTCACATCCCTGGATGCCTATGCGGATGACGCGATCATTGAATTATAGACGAGGATGGAGCTATGAGTGAAGTATATATGATGGTGACGATCACCGACTGGAAGGAAACGGCCGTGGACTTTATGGAATTTTACAAGGAAAACCATGTGGATGCCAATATGGTCACACTCGGGCGGGGAACGGCGGGCAGCGAGATGCTGGACTATCTGGGCCTGGAAGAGACGGAGAAGACCATGATACTGAGCATCGTGACGGACAAGGTCTGGAAGACGCTGAAGAGAGGGCTGCGCCAGCAGTTCAAGATTGACATTCCCGGAACAGGCATTGCCTTTATCGTGCCGGTCAGCAGCATCGGCGGAAAGAGAGAGCTTCTGTTCCTGCTGGATAAACAGGATTTTGAGAAAGGTGAGGAGACGGTATTGAAGGACACAGCACATGAATTATTGATCGTGATCGCAAACCAGGGATACAATGAGATGGTCATGGACGCGGCCAGGAGCGCGGGGGCGGCGGGAGGCACTGTGCTCCACGCCAGAGGCACCGGCATGAAGAGAGCGGAGAAGTTTTTCGGCGTCTCCCTTGTGTCAGAGAAAGAGCTGGTGCTGATCGTGACAAAGACAGAGAATAAAAATGCCATCATGCAGGCTGTCATGCAGAAGGCGGGGATGGACACAAAGGCGAAGGCCATCGTGTTCTCGCTGCCGGTGACGGACACAGCAGGCCTCCGTCTGATCGAGGAGGAAGCTGCGGACGAGTAAGGGCAGACAAGAAAAGCGCCGCCCCGGCTGCCGGACGTTCTGTCCGGCACGCCTGGGCAGCGCTTTTTTGCGCCTGGCGCAGTGTGTCTAATCGCATTCGCATGTATTGCTTTTAAATATCTAAATGAAATTGCCGTTTATATAAATAAAAGGTACATCTTATTCCGATTAATGCTTTTTCTGTTACAGCTTGACAACATTGACAGCCTGCGGTCCTTTTGTGCCCTCTGTCACCTCAAATTCCACTGCCTGGCCTTCTTCGAGGGATTTGAAGCCATCCATCAGAAGTCCGGAGTAGTGGACGAAGATATCGTTTCCCTCTTCGTCTGAGATGAAGCCATAGCCCTTCTGGTTGTTGAACCACTTTACGGTACCTTTGTTCATATGCTACCTCCATATAAATTGAATAAAAATAAAAGGTTCATAAATCTACAGAATTGTCTGTAAATTTACTCTGACAGCGTAGCATAAAACATTAAAAAAGTCAATCGATATGACAGAAATATACAGAAAATTCTCATAAAACGGATATTCGGATGTACAATTCGGCTTGTATATGGCGGGCAAATCATTTATAATGGAAAAGTATCTATTAATGTAACTGTATTGGATAAACGATTGTTGAACAGGAGGAAAAAGTACATGGGAGGACTTTTCGGTGTGGCGTCCAGGAAGGACTGTATGCTGGAGCTTTTTTACGGGGTGGATTACCATTCCCATCTGGGGACGAGGAGAGGAGGGATGGCTGCCCACGGTGAGGACGGGTTCTGCCGGGCCATCCATAATATAGAGAACTCACCCTTCCGCACAAAGTTTGAGCGGGATGTGGAGGAGATGAAGGGAAATCTGGGCATTGGCTGCATCTCGGACTACGAGCCCCAGCCCCTGCTCATACAGTCCCATCTGGGCAGCTTTGCTATTGCCACGGTGGGAAAGATCAACAACCTGGACGTTATCCTGGAGAAGGCTTACAAAGAGGGACATTCCCATTTTCAGGAGATGAGCGGCGGCCTCATCAACGCTACAGAGCTGGTGGCCTCCCTGATATGCAGGAAGGGGTCCTTCGCGGAGGGTATCCGCTATGCCCAGGAGATGATAGACGGTTCCCTGACCATGCTGGTCATGACAAAGGACGGCATCTATGCGGCGAGGGATATCCTGGGAAGGACGCCCCTTGTAGTGGGAAGAAAAGAGGACGCTTACTGCATCTCCTTTGAGAGCTTTGCCTATATCAATCTGGGCTACAGCGATCACAGGGAGCTGGGGCCCGGGGAGATTGCCTACATCACGCCGGAGGGGGTGGAGACGGTACTGCCTCCGGGAGAAAAGATGAAGATCTGCTCCTTTTTGTGGGTGTACTATGGATATCCCACATCCTCCTACGAGGGAGTCAATGTGGAGGCTATGAGATACAGATGCGGAAGCATGCTGGCAAAGAGGGACAACGGCTCTGTCCAGCCGGACATCGTGGCCGGTGTGCCTGACTCCGGCGTGGCCCACGCCATCGGCTACTCCAATGAGTCCGGTATCCCCTACGCACGGCCCTTTATCAAGTACACGCCCACCTGGCCCCGGTCCTTTATGCCCCAGAACCAGAGCCAGAGAAATCTCATCGCCCGGATGAAGCTCATACCGGTGCGTGAGCTGATCGAGGACAAGAAGCTGCTCCTCATCGACGACTCCATCGTCAGAGGGACCCAGCTTCGGGAGACAACGGAGTTCCTGTACAAGAGCGGCGCCAAGGAGGTGCATGTGCGTCCCGCCTGTCCGCCCCTTGTGTACGGATGCAAATATCTGAACTTCTCCCGTACCAAATCGGAGCTGGAGCTGATCACCAGGAGAGTGATCCGGGAGAAGGAGGGAGAGAACTGTCCGCAGGAGGTCCTGGAGGAGTACACAGACCCGGATTCCTGCCGCTACGCACAGATGATAGAGGCGATCCGTAGGGAGCAGAATTTTACAACTCTCAGATATCACCGGCTGGACGACCTGCTGGCCTCCATCGGTATCGAGCCGTGTAAAGTGTGCACGTACTGCTTTGACGGAAAAGAATAGGTGCGGGGCAGAGCGCAGGATGAAGATATCGACAAAGGGCGTCTACGCCATGGAGATCGTGGCTGACCTGGCCCTGCATGCAGGGGAGGAACAAAAAGAGAGCCTGGGGAATATTGCCAGGCGCAGAGGACTGTCAGAAAAGTACCTGGAGAGGATCATAAAGGCGCTGAAGGAGAAGGGCATTGTGGAGAGTGTGCGGGGGGCCAGAGGCGGGTACCGCCTCCTGGTCCCCCCGGAACAGCTGACGGCCAGAATGGTGCTGCAGGCCGTGGAAGGCCCGCTTGCCCCTGTGGGATGCCTGACAGGGGAGACAGACTGCCAGATGGACTGCAATGCCTGTCCTACCAGACCGCTGTGGCAGGAGATGTGGGACTGCATTCTGGATGCGGCGGATCAGGTGACGGTCGCTCATATCCTTGCGGAGACGAAGCGGGAAGAAAAAAGAGGGATTGACAGGACAGAGCAGATATAGTATAACTAGACCCATATAATACTTATTGAATTGGTAGGAAATAAAAATAAGCGTACAGGGCGGTGCAGGAGATGAAAATATCCACAAAAGGGAGATATGGCCTCAGGGCGCTGGTGGATCTGGCGGTCAATGTCAGCGGACAGCCGGTCCCTCTGACGGCGATCGCCGCAAGGCAGAGAATGTCCGTGAATTATCTGGAGCAGGTGTTTGGCCAGCTCCGCCGGGGCGGCATACTCCAAAGTACAAAGGGGGCCGGGGGCGGCTACAGTCTTTCCCGGGACCCGTCCTGCATCACGGTCAGAGAAATACTGGAAGTGCTGGAGGGACCTTTTTGCATTACCGATGCCGATCGGGACGGCAGGGAGGACAAGATAAGCAGAGCAGTCCGAGCCCTTCTGTGGGAAGAGATCGACCGCCGGACAGCCTGCCTTCTGGAGGAGAAGACACTGAATGACCTGATAAAGAAGGAGGCTGATCCTGACAATGCGGGAAAACAGGTCCACGCAGAGACAGATGCCTAGCCGGGCAGCTTTCTTTTTGAAATCAATTCCTACTAAAGTAATATATTATATTTAGAGAGGCAGTGCCCGGAGCGGCGGCTGAAGGATGGCTGGCAAACAGGGCACACAAATGTGCAAAGGAGACAAGAAAGGAGAGCAACAGACAATGGGAAAGATATATAAAAGCGTAGAGGAACTGATCGGCAGGACCCCCCTCCTGGAGGTGACAAACCTGGAGAGGGAAAAAGAACTCAGGGCAAGAGTGCTTGTAAAGCTGGAGTCATACAATCCGGCAGGGAGCGTGAAAGACAGGGCGGCCCTCTTTATGATCCGGGACGCGGAGGAGAGAGGTCTGATCCGCCCGGGAGATACGCTCATTGAGCCCACCAGCGGAAACACAGGCATCGGGCTTGCCTCTGTGGCGGCATCCCGTGGCTACCGGGTGATCTTTACCATGCCGGAGACAATGAGTGTGGAGAGAAGGAAGCTGCTTGGGAGCTACGGAGCACAGATCGTACTGACAGAAGGGGCAAAGGGCATGTCGGGTGCCATCGCAAAGGCGGAGGAGCTGGCAGCGTCCATGGAGGGAGCAGTTGTCCTGGGACAGTTCGTAAATGCTGCCAATCCCAAAGCCCACAGGGAGACCACCGGACCGGAGATATGGGAGGATACAGATGGAAAAGTGGATGTCTTTGTGGCAGGCGTGGGAACCGGGGGCACGATTACCGGGACAGGCGGATTCCTGAAGGGGAAAAATCCGGATATCCACATTGTTGCCGTGGAGCCGGAGGACTCCCCGGTGCTTTCAGGCGGCAGGCCGGGCCCCCACGGGATCCAGGGGATCGGAGCCGGATTTGTGCCGGAGATACTGGACACGGAAGTTTACAGTGAAGTGATGAAAGTGAAGACGCAGGAAGCCTTCGAGGCGGCCCGGCTGCTGGCCAGGCGGCAGGGTGTGCTGGTGGGGATCTCATCCGGGGCAGCCCTCCACGCGGCACTTAGGCTCGCCGGCCAGGACCGGTTCCAGGGCAAGACCATTGTGGCGCTCCTGCCGGACACAGGTGAGCGATACCTGTCCACAGCTCTCTTTGAGGAGTAAGAGCGGCGCAAAGTGGTGTAAGGTGCGGCTGGCACTTGACTGGATCTGCCCCAGCGTGTAAAGTAAAAGACATACAGAACAAAAAAGGGGCAGGAAGTATCATATGATCACATTGACAGGTAAAAAGGTATCAGAAGGAAT
The DNA here is from genome assembly GCF_002160985.1 of Lachnoclostridium sp. An118. Taxonomy (GTDB): domain Bacteria; phylum Bacillota; class Clostridia; order Lachnospirales; family Lachnospiraceae; genus Claveliimonas; species Claveliimonas stercoravium. Next base: position 98,782 of record NZ_NFLQ01000007.1, read on the forward strand.
TGTAATCGGCCGGCTCGTGTTTTTTAACAGGGGAGAGCGTGAAATCCGCAAGATTTACGTGGAGGACCCGGAAAAAGAGCTGGTACGGTTTCAGAAGGCCAGAAAGAAGACGGCGGCGGAGCTCCAGGAACTCTACGAAGAGTCGGCCAGTGAGCTGGGGGAGGCCAATGCCACCATCTTTGAGATGCAGCAGATGGTCCTGGAGGACGAGGAGTTTGTCAACCGGGTGGTGCGCATGATCACGGAGCAGAAGCTGAATGCGGACTATGCGGTGAAGGAGTCGGTGGAAAGCTTCCTGAAGGTCTTTTCCGTCAGGCCGGAGAGCTATGTGCGGGGACATGAGACGGACGTGCAGGATGTGGCGTCCCGCATACTGCGCATCCTGTCCAGGAGCAGGAAGGACCGGATGTTCATGGACGAGCCGTTTATCATGGCGGCCAGGGACCTCTATCCCAGCGAGGCTGTGAAGCTGGACAAGACAAAGGTGCTGGGCTTTGTTACCATGTACGGGTCCATCAACTCCCACACGGCCGTGCTGGCCAGGACAAAGGGGATCCCTTCGGTCATCGGCATCGGAGAGGCCCTCAAGAGAGATTACGAGGGCAAGATGGTCATCATAGACGGGTTTGACGGCAAGCTGTATATCGAGCCGGACCAGACTACCATGGAGAGGATGAAGCAGAAAAAGCAGCAGAACCTCCAGAAGGTGGAGACGCTGGAGAGGCTGAAGGGCAAGGAAAATGTCACCCAGAGCGGTCAGAAGATCGACGTGTGTGCCAACATAGGGAGCCGGGAGGATATTGAGCGGGTGCTGCGCAACGATGCCAATGGGATCGGTCTTTTCCGCAGTGAGTTCCTCTATATGGAGTCGCCCGGAAAGCTGCCCACAGAGGACCAGCAGTTCCAGGTGTACAAGCTGGCGGCGGAGGCCATGGGCACTAAAAAGGTAGTGATCCGCACTGCTGACCTGGGCGGCGACAAGCTGCCGGAGAGCATGGACTTTCCGGGGGAAAACAATCCCATGATGGGATACAGGGGGATCCGCATTTCTCTGGACAAGGAGGAGATGTTCAAGACCCAGCTGCGGGCTATCCTCCGGGCATCCGCTTTCGGGAATCTGCAGGTCATGTTCCCCATGATCACATCCGTTGAGGAGGTGGAGTCCGCAAAGAGGGTGCTGGAGAGGGCAAAAGCCGAGCTGAAGGAAGAGAAGGCGGCTTTTGACGAGAATATCAAAGTGGGCGTCATGATAGAGACGCCGGCGGCTGTCATGATCAGCGGAGAGCTGGCCAGAGAGGTGGACTTTTTCAGTATCGGTACAAACGACCTGACCCAGCATACCCTGGCCATGGACCGCACCAACCGGAAACTGACCGGATACTACAACGTGTATCATCCGGCTCTGGTGAAGATGATACGCATCGTGGCCAACAATGTCCACCTGGAGGGAAAGCACATCAGTATCTGCGGCGACCTGGCAGCGGATACCAGCATGACGGAGACCTTTATACAGATGGGTATTGACGAGCTCTCGGTAGCTCCGGGGAAGGTGCTGCCTCTTCGGAAGAGGATAAGGGAGATACGCTGAGCCTGTGGGAGAAGTGATATTTCAAGGCGGCCCTGATGGGAACACTTCTGATGGCTGTTTTCGCCAACTACCCCTTTGCCCTGGCACCGGGCATGGGGCTCAACGCCTATTTTGCGTACACAGTGGTGCTGGGCATGGGCTACACCTGGCAGGTGGCTCTGACAGCCGTCTTCGTGGAGGGCATCATTTTTATCATCCTTTCCCTGACCAGTGTGCGGGAGGCCATATTTAACGCCATCCCCCGGAACCTGAAGGCGGCGGTCAGTGTGGGTATCGGCCTCTTTATCGGCCTGCAGAATGCCAATATCGTGGTGGGGGGCTCCACTTTGCCGGAGCTCTATTCCCTGGACGGATACAATGCGGCAAACGGTGTGGAGGGGACCTTTAACGATGTGGGCATCACGGTGATCCTTGCTGTGGCCGGCATACTCATCACGGGAGTGCTGGTGCTGCGCAATGTTAAGGGAAACATACTCTGGGGCATACTCATCACCTGGGTGCTGGGGATCGGCTGTCAGCTGGCGGGCCTCTATGTGCCTAACCCGGAGGCCGGATCCTACGGGCTTCTGCCGGATTTCAGCGGGATCTTCTCTTTGAATTTCCTTGTCGTCATATTTGCCTTCCTGTTTGTGGACATGTTTGACACTATCGGGACACTCATCGGCGTGTCGTCAAAGGACGGCATGTTGGACGAGGAGGGACGGCTTCCCCGCATCAAGGGCGCTGGTCATCGTGGGATTCTACATGCTGACAAATGTGGTCAACATTGATTTCAATGACCTGAGCGAGGCCATTCCCTGCTACATCTGCATCGGGGCCATGCCGTTTTCCTACAGCATCTCCGAGGGGATCTCCATGGGAGTCATCTCCTATGTGGCCCTCAATCTGCTGAGCGGAAGATTCCGGGAGAAAAAGCTGAGCGCCCTCATGTATGTGCTGGCTGTCCTGTTTATCCTGAAATATATTTTTCTATAGGAGCGGACTATGCGGTATATAAGACCTGTTTACTATGATACCTTCAGGTGTGTGGCGGGCAGATGTCCCGCCTCCTGCTGCGAGGGATGGCAGATCGTCATCGATGAGGCATCCCTGGAAAAATACAGAGGCTACCAGGGAGACTTTGGCAGGAGGATGGCCAGGTCCGTATCCTGGCAGGAGGGCACTTTCCGCCAGTATGGAGGGAGATGCGCCATGCTGAATAGGGAGGGGCTCTGCGACCTCTACATAGAGAAGGGGGAGGAGTCCCTCTGCGAGACCTGCACCCGGTACCCCAGACATGTGGAGGAGTTTGAAAATGTGCGGGAGTACTCCCTCTCTCTTTCCTGTCCCGAGGCGGCCAGGATCATGCTGGAGGATGAAGGGGACCTGACCTTTGTGACAGAGGACACCCCGGAGGAGGAGACCTTTGAGGAGGGCTTTGACTTTCTTCTCTACACCAGGCTGGTGGACGCGAGGGAAGTGCTGTACGCCCTGCTGCAGAGGCAGGACCTGTCCTTTGAGCAGAAAGAGAGGGCCTGTCTGTCCTTTGCAGGCGGGGTACAGGCTCTTCTGGAGGCGGGAGACTACCCTGGCATGGAGGAGTGGATCCGGTCAGCGGGAGAGCCTGGGCTGCCGCCTTCGGAGAAAGAAAGGTGGGCGGGCCCTTCCCGTTTGTCCCGCCATGCCAGGCTGCTGGAGGAACTGCAGGTGCTGGGAGGGCTGGAGAGACTGGACCCTGCCTGGGAAAGCCTGCTGCGGGAGGAGAAGGCGTTTCTGCTGCTGGCGGGGGAAGAAAAGTATGAAGAGATACGGGCCGCCTTCAGGGAGAGCCGGGAGGCGGACGGACCGGGGGGCGAAGCATGGGACAAGAAGCTGGAAAAGCTGGCGCTGTTCTTCATCTACACTTACTTCTGCGGCGCGGTGTACGACGATGCGGTCCACGCCAAGGTGTGCCTGGCCTTCTTTTCCGCACAGTGGATACAGGAGCTTCTGATGATGGAATGGTACGTCCGGGGAGACAGTGCCGGCATGGAGTCTCTGATCCGCATGTCCTGGCGCTATGCCAGGGAGATTGAGCACTCGGATGAAAACCTGAATGCCCTGGATGACTACTTCTGGGACAGGACGAGCGGGTAGGGGAAGCTCCCTTCCCCTACCCGCTCACCGCGATACCTCGCTTATCTCTCGGCATTGCCGTTCGATGGTCTCCGCTCCGCTACGGTCGGCGCTAAGCGAACGTCCACTGGACGTTCAGCGCCGTTACCCGTCGGCTGCCCGCTCGTGCAAGCACGGCGGTCGCCCTCCGGGTGTATCGCACAAAAAGAGCTGACGCGTAGTATGCGTCAGCTCTTTGAGCTATCGGGAGAAAAGCTTCCGGAGAATGCAGCTTATAACGCCTGCTATGCACAGAGGCACCAGGGTGCCGGAGAGGGAGCCGTAGATTTCCACCGCTCCGGCGAGGCCTGTCAGAGGTGCGGGAGTTCCGGGGATAAGGCCTGCCAGTACATAGGCCAGGATGGACCCGGCGCCCACCAGGACGAAGGAGAACATGCCCCTGCCGGTGTCGCTCTGGAAGCTCCGCCTGCCATTTTCTGCCACCCGGGGACCGGTCAGTGCCCAGAGGAATGAGATGGCCTCAAAGAGCAGGAGGAAGAGGGCAAAGGCGACGTAGGCTGCCATGATGTAGTTCCTCTCCGCAACGGCTGTGGCCGGATTGCCGTAGGTGAAGAGCCCCTCCAGAAAGTGGGAGGCCAGGATAAAGGTGATGACTGCGATCAGCACAAGGGTGGCTGCCCTGCAGACCATCTGTATCAGCCGTGCCGCGACCCGGGCTCCTGTCTGGGCTGTCTTTTTTACGGGGGAGAGGACACTGTGTCTGCTCCTGGAGCGAGACCTGTGCCTTCCGTCCTCCTGGAGGCCCCTTCCGGAGCGCCTTTCTTTTTCTTTCCCGGCGCCGGAGTCCCTGCCCCTCCGGCGCCCGGAGTCCCTGCGGCTGTCATATTCCTCGTCCTCGTCATCATCGATGGGATCCTCATCATCGTCATAGTCATCATAGCTGCGGTCACAGCGGTCCTTCCGGTCGTCGCTGTCACCGTTTATATGGATCTCGGGCAGGTCCTCCTCGTAGACCACCTCGAAGTCGTCGTCAAAAAAGTCACTGTATGATCTTCCGTTCATATGTATACCTCCTTTTAACAGGATTATTCTATAATGTATGTGTGCGGGATGCAAGCAAAGACACAGAAGCTTTATAAAGTCATAAGATTTTCTTCAGAAACCGGCAGCAAAAGGGCAGGGGCATCGTAGCGATGCCGCCTGCCCGGCCGTCCCCCATGCGCCGGGATGACGCAAAAAGGACGGCGATATATATGATCAGCCTGCACAGCAGGATGGTCTGCCAGCTATCCGGCCGCCTCCCGGGCGAACTCTGTGGTGACAAGGTCCTCGTAGGGGGCCCGCTTTTCCAGCTCCCCTGCATCCTCCAGGATATCCTGGAGAAGATCGAAGCTGTCCTCAGAGAACACCAGATTGTCGGCCCATGTGTCCTGGTCATAGTAGCGGGTCACAATGGTGGTGATGGTATCCAGGTCCGTCTCCTCAAACTGAGGAGCGATGATGCCCGCGATCTCCTCCGGGGTGTGGCTCTGCACATAGTCCATGCCCTTCTGGAGGGCGTTGGTAAAGCCCTGGATCACATCCGGGTTCTCCTCTATATAGCTCTTTTTTGCGGAGAAGGCGGTGTAGGGCACGTAGCCGCTGTCAGTGCCAAGAGAGGCCACCACGTAGCCCTTTCCCTCCTGCTCAAGGCTGGTGGCTCCGGGCTCGAACTCCACCGTGAAATCCCCCTGACCGCCGGCAAAGGCCGCCGCAGTGGAGCCGAAATCAATGCTCTGGTCTATAGTCAGGTCCTTCTGCGGATTTATGCCGTTCTGGCGCAGGATATACTCGAACACCATCTCCGGCATGCCGCCCTTTCTTCCCCCGAGGACGAGATGTCCTTTCAGGTCCTTCCAGGAGAAATCCTCCACAGGCTCCCTTGCCACCAGGAAGTTTCCGGCCCGCTGGGTCAGCTGGGCGAAGTTGACCACATAGTCCTGCGCCCCCTCGTTGTAGGTGTAGATGGAGGCCTCCGACCCCATGAAGCCGATATCCGCCTCACCGGAGAGGACAGCGGTCATGGTCTTGTCGGCGCCAAAGCCATTCACCAGCTCCACCTGGATGCCCTCCTCCTCAAAGTATCCCTCCTCGATGGCCACGTACATGGGTGCGTAGAAGATGGAGTGGGCCACCTCGTTCAGCACCACCTTTGCAGGCTCTTTCGAACTGCCGCCGGCCTGACCGGCGGCAGTGCCGTCTTCCTTCTTCCCGGCCGAACAGCCGGCCAGGGAGGAAAGAGCCAGGACGGCGGCAAGCATTGCCGTAAACAGACGCTTTTTCATAAATTCCTCCTTAAAAATACTGGTGGTTTAGTATATGCGGGAGGAGGAGAAGTGCTAACACACGACGATAATGCGCCTGGGCGTGGTCTGGGGCGGTATGCTCATAGTGGAGGCGGAGTAGTAGACGATGAGGAGCTGTCCCTCCAGACTGCAGTTAAATCTCTGGCCGTTGGATGTCATGATCTGTGTGGAGGGCCCCACATTCAGCTCCAGCGACTGGTCCACTGCCAGCAGGTCCTCGTCAAACCAGCCGGCGTAAATGGTCTCGTTGGCGTTTTTCCGGCCTATGATGACGGCCTGGTACTCCGGCGGATACACAAGAGGAATCGCCAGATTGCTGTCGTAGAAGGCTGTCACCAGCATACCGGCCCGCAGTCGGACCTCCTGGATGACGTAGGTGGACGGGCTGACGATAAAATTGGATACTCCGCTGTTGTTTATGATGGAGACCTGCAGGGAGCAGCAGTCTCCGGACAGCGGAGTGACGCGCTGGATCACGCCGCTTACTGGTACAAGTGTCTGATCTGCCATAGTGATACAAATCCTTTTTTCCTTACTATATGCCGGGAAGGAAGGATGTGTTTCCCTACTTTTTCTTTGGTGGGAATTTGGGCGGGAGATACTGGTAGGCGTACAGGTCCTGGTAGGACTCCCTCTCTGCCTCCGAGACCGGCCCGGATGGGATCAGCCCGGTGCAGTCGCCGGCTGAGGCGGCGCCAGAGATGTAGTCGTAGGAGTCGATGATGGACTGGTTGTCTCTGTCCTCCTTCTTTTGCGATGCGTTCTTCTTTTCTTCCCTGCTCATGTGACTGGGACCTCCTTTATTTGCTAAATAAAAATAGATACGTTATAATGATTTCCGGACAGAGGAATTTTATACTTTATCCGTGCGGAGGAAACAGTATAGAAACGACAGATAGAGATAAGGAGGAAGAGATGGAAGTTAAGATTGATACCCACACCCACACTATTGCCAGCGGCCATGCCTACAATACGATCCGGGAGATGGCCTCCATGGCTGCAAGCAGGGGACTGGAGGGACTTGCCATCACGGAGCACGCCCCGGAGATGCCTGGAAGCTGCGGCCTTTACTATTTTCAGAACCTGAAGGTTGTTCCAAGGAAACTGGGGAATCTGAGGCTCCTGTTTGGTGTGGAGCTGAATATACTGGACGAGGACGGCACGGTGGATCTGCCGGAGCGGACGATCCGGTCGCTTGATATAGCGTTGGCCAGCATCCACCCGCCCTGCTACGGAAAGACCAGCGGCAGGGAGGAGAACACCAGGGCCTATGTCAATGCCATGAAAAAGGATTATATCGATATTATCGGGCACCCCGATGACGGGCGCTATGGGCCGGACTATGAGGTGCTTGCCAGGACGGCCAGGGAGACGGGGACTCTCCTGGAGATAAACAATTCATCCCTCCGGCCGGGAGGCTTCCGGGAGAATACCCACGACAATGCCCTGGAAATGCTCCGCTGCTGTAAAAAGTACGGCACAATGGTAACTCTTGGAAGCGATGCTCACGTGGATCTGGACATTGCGAACACCGAGTATTCGGCTAGGCTCCTGGCCGAGGCGGATTTCCCGGAGGAGCTTGTGGCCAATACGTCCCTGGATAAGCTGATGTCCGCACTGAAGCGCAATGCCCTGAGATAACGGCCTTCTGCTCGAAGGGAAAATAATCCCGCCTCCCTATGGACTTTATGAATTTAGTGTGCTAAAATATACGCATAATGAATTTCGTTTCGGAGGAGAGAATAAATATGAGCAAAAAAATCAGGACGGAGGCGGTTGACTATCTTTTTAGCGCCATACTGAGTCTGAAGGATAAAGAAGAGTGTTATATATTTTTTGAAGATATCTGTACCATCAATGAGTTGCTCTCCCTGTCGCAGCGGTTCGAGGTGGCCAAGATGCTGCGGGACCACAAGACCTATCTTGAGATCGCGGACAAGACCGGGGCCTCCACAGCCACCATCAGCAGGGTAAACCGCTCCCTAAACTACGGGAACGACGGCTACGACATGGTATTTGAGAGGATCAATAAAAAAGAAGAGTAGAGATAAAAAAGAAGATTGCCTGGCGGCAATCTTCTTTTAGACAGGGGCCTATTTTTTCTCCTCAGAGCCGGGAAGCTGGTCGATCAGCTTTTCCATGAGGAGTTTTTTTACGTAGACATCAAAGGCAAGGCTGCAGATGAAGGAGAAGAGCTGAAGGGATTCCCGGTCCTCCTCCGGCGCGTCCTGGAAGGTCTCGGCAGATGTGCTGTACATTTTTGCGATATCCTTAGCCAGATGGTCAATCCTGGATTTCTCCAGACTGCACACCTCCTCATAAACAGATGTGATGTCAAAATCCTCCCCGTTGTGAAAATATTTCTCTGTGAGAGGCTTAAGGAGCGTCTCGATATCTTTGATGGAGAGGATATTTTTAAAATAGTAGATAAAGATCAGGACCAGCACATGCTCCTTGGAGTATTTCTTTTTCACCGGAGGGGGGAGGAGATTGTTCTTTGCATAGTTGTTGATCATGGTCTTCGTCAGTATCTTGTCCTCGCCGTGCCGGCGGGTGGAGCCGAGCTGGCTCTCCATAAAGGTCGTGACCTGGTCCATGTACAGGTCAATATTCGGAATATCCTGAGGCTTCACGTAGTCGATGCGGGAGAGGCTCTGCAGGATACTGTTCAGCATATCTTTTGTGTCAATTGTCATAGTTTCACCACCTCAATGTATCTATTATATAGTATCCAAAACCAGATGACAAGAGTGGCCCGACGTGTTTTTTGAAAATGCTTTTAAGCACATTTTACTATGTATGGCCGGAAAATTCTGCTATAATAAATAAGAATGTGTTATTCAGAACGGAATGATCTAATTGGAGGTAACAGGCGTGGAAGACAGGTTTGCACTGCTCATCGATGCGGACAATGTATCGTCCAGGTACATTGAGCCCATACTGGATGAGCTTTCAAAATACGGAAAAGTGACATATAAAAGGATTTACGGGGACTGGACCAGCACCAACAATTCAGGGTGGAAGGAGGAGCTTTTAAACAACTCGATCACTCCCATCCAGCAGTTCAGCTACACTCACGGGAAAAATGCCACAGACTCGGCTATGATCATTGACGCCATGGACATGCTGTATACAAGCGAGCTGGAGGGCTTCTGCCTTGTGTCCAGCGACAGTGATTTCACCAAGCTGGCCAGCCGCCTGAGGGAGAGCGGCAAGACAGTCATCGGGATGGGCGAGAACAAGACGCCGGCTCCTTTCCGCAAGGCATGTGACATATTCACCGTGCTGGAGCTTCTCATGGAGGAGAATATGGGAGACAGTGATGTGGTGGACAGGAGCCAGATCGAGGAGGCGGTCATCCGCATTATCACGGAGAACCAGAACGATGACAGGAAGACCGGCCTTGGAGAGGTGGGAAGCCGTCTTGTGAAGCTGTACCCGGATTTTGACGTCCGCCGCTATGGATACAGCCTTCTGTCCCGGTTCCTGGAATCCTGCCCTAAGCTGAAGCTGATACAGTCCGGCTCCCAGATCACAGTGACGCTCTTTGAGGACAAGAGCAGGAGAGAGCAGATTGAGGAGTTTATCTTAAAGCAGATCAAGGACAGCGGGAAACACGGCATTTTCCTGAGCGTCCTGGGGAACCGGATACGGAATAAATTCGGGGACTTTAAGGTGCGGGATTACGGGTATTCCCAGTTCAAACAGTACATCCAGAGCTTCCACGGCGTCCATGTGCTGGATGACGGAGAGCATAACAGAGTGATATACAGCAAAAAGGATGAGCATAAATGAAGATAGACGGGCTTTTTGACCTCCAGGTCATGATGTTTCTTCTCATGGCTGTGGGGGTCGTCCTGAGAAAAATGAATATTATCACAAAAGAGGGCAAGGGCATGATGACGGACCTTGTCATCGATCTGATCCTCCCCTGCAATATCATATCCGCCTTCTACATGCCCATGGACAAGTCGGTGTTTGTGGCGGAGCTGGAAATCCTTGTCATCTCCATACTGATACAGATTTTCTGTACCTTTGTGAGCGCTGTGTTTTACCGGAGGGTGCCAAGAGAGAAAAAGATGGTCCTCCAGTACGCCACGGTCTGCTCCAATGCAGGCTTTCTCGGAAATCCGGTGGCGGAGGGACTCTACGGCTCCATCGGCCTTCTGTACGCCTCCGTCTATCTGATCCCCCAGCGGATCGTCATGTGGTCGGCGGGGGTCTCCTATTTCACCGAGTCCCCCAGCAAAAGGGAAGTGGTAAAAAAGGTGCTGAAGCATCCCTGTATCGTGGCGGTGGAAATCGGTATCGTGCTGATGGTGACTCAGATACAGCTGCCCGGCTTCCTGAGCTCTGCCATTGACAATGTGGGGGGCTGCACCACGGCTATCACCATGATCCTCATAGGGACCATCCTGACAGATGCGGATATGCGCCATATCCTGACAAAGACTACGGTGCTCTACTCCTTTGTCCGGCTGGTATTTATCCCGGCTGTGGTGTTCGCGGGGTGCTGGCTTGCCGGCATTGACTCCGTTGTGGCCGGGGTCTCCGTGACCCTTGCGGCCATGCCCGCAGGAACGACCACAGCCATCCTGGCCATGAAGTACCACGGGGATGAAGAGTTCGCGACCCAGTGCGTTGTCCTTACCACCCTTCTCTCAGTGGTGGCCATCCCTGTGTGGAGTCTTATCATACACAGCGCCCTGTAGGGGAGCGCTTATCCGGCCAGCTCCGGCAGCTCCCGGATGGAGGAGATGGAGGCGAGGCAGTCCTTTTCCGCCACCTGGCCAAATCCGTAAGAAGCAAAGATAAAAGGGATGCCCGCCTGTGCGGCAGCCTTCTGGTCCCCGGCAGTATCGCCTACATAGCAGGTGCTGCCGGGGACATTTCTGTCCATGACAAGACGGATGTTCTCGCCCTTTGTCTTTTTTGTGTTGCCAAAGCATTCTATATCTGTGATATATTTTTCAAGGCCGGTCTTCCTGAGAAAAAGTTCGATATAGCCGCTCTGGCAGTTGCTGACGATAAAGAGCCTGTGGGTCCCGGAGAGGGCGGCGATGGTCTCCCGGATATCCGGATAGAGGGGTGGGATATCCAGCCTCTCCAGAAATTCGTCCTCGTACCGGCAGCAGGCCTCCATGAGCACGTCCCGCTCAGGCAGGGGCAGGTGGGGGAAGAGATCCTCCGCGATCACGTCCATCGTCTTCCCGAATTCGTTTTTCAGCTGCTCTCCGGTGATGCCCGCCGGGGGATAGCCCAGCGTCTCAACTGCGTGATTCCACGAGTCTGCCACAGTTTTGGTGGTATCCCACAAAGTTCCGTCCACATCGAAAATAATATTTTCAAATTTCATAATGATTTCCTTTCCCAAAAGCCAAAATTCCTATTCCAGTCTATCATAAGTCCCACATTTTTGGGAGAAATATTGTGCAGTTTTCCAGGGAAAACAAGTGAGGGGCCAGGGTAGGAAATAAAAAAGTTGACAGCTTGGAGAGTTTATAGTAGAATAGCCGGCGTAACATTTTTGTAATATTCGTAATACATGTGCAATAAAGTGCATATAAATATAAAACAAATGTAAGAATATTACAGGAGATCAGGAGGAGTATATGAAATTAATGAGGATGAAAAGCCTATTTTGTGCCACAGCTGTGATGACAGCATGTACCTTCTGTACAGCCGGATTTACCAGCTATGCCATGTCGCCGGACCAGGGGAGAGACGGCGGTGCGCTCACGGCAGAGGGCAGCGTGCTGAAAGATGAGATAGCCCAGACAATGACAGAGACTGCCAGAGAGATTGCTGTAGAGAAGAAGACTCAGAGAGAAGAGGAGCTGAAGGCCCAGGCGGAAGCTGCCAGACAGGCGGAGGAGGCCAGGAAAGCGGCAGAGGAGGCTGCGCGCCAGGCCAGGGAGGCGGACCAGAGACTGCTGGCAGCCCTGATCTTCTGCGAGGCCGGCAACCAGCCCTACGAAGGACAGGTGGCCGTGGGAGCCGTGGTCATGAACCGGGTGAACAGCGTCGCTTATCCGGGCTCCATCCGTGAAGTCATCTATCAGTCCGGTCAGTTCGGACCTGCCATGACCGGGTGGCTGGACCAGGTCCTGGCAAACGGCAGCTATACCCAGACTGCTCTGCAGGCCGCGGCGGACGCCCTGGCAGGCAGTGACCCGGTGGAGGGATGTCTCTCCTTTGGAAACGGAAATTACGGCATCCGCATTGGCGACCACTATTTTCACTAAATAATGAGACATACAAAATTACTTGAGAAAAGTTCTCAATTAATAGGTTGATGATCCATCTTTCTTCTGGTACGATACATATAGTTAGTATTTACTAACTGTGTGTGGATAAATCATGGACAGCTCCTTTTGCCCGCATCCTTGGCAGGCAGGGCAAAAGGGAGTCCCATGGGAAAGGACAGAAGGAACAATGGATTTTTTAGAAATTGAAAAAGTAACAGGCCGGGAGATCATTGACTCGAGAGGCAACCCTACTGTGGAGGCTCAGGTGTATCTGGCGGACGGCACCACCGCAAGGGGAGCCGCTCCCAGCGGTGCTTCCACGGGGGAGTTTGAGGCGCTGGAGCTGCGGGACGGCGACAAGGCAAGATTCGGCGGAAAGGGCGTCTCCAGGGCAGTGGAAAATATCAATACAGTGATCAACGACGCGCTGAAGGGGATGGATGCCTCCGATATTTACGCTGTGGACAGGGCCATGATAGAGGCGGACGGCACGAAGGACAAGTCAAAGCTGGGGGCCAACGCCATCCTGGCAGTCTCCATTGCCTGCGCAAGGGCAGCGGCCTGCGCCCTGGAGCTCCCTCTTTATAAGTTCCTGGGCGGGGCGGGCGGCAACCGTCTCCCTGTGCCTATGATGAACATTTTAAATGGCGGCGCTCACGCGGCCAACACAGTGGACGTGCAGGAGTTTATGATCATGCCTGCCGGAGCCCCCAGCTTCCGGGAGGGTCTGCGCTGGTGCACGGAGGTGTTCCACGCCCTGGCGGCGCTCCTGATGGAGAACGGCCTGGCCACCTCTGTGGGGGACGAGGGGGGATTTGCCCCTGACCTGGCAAGCGACGAGGAGGCTATCGAGTACATCCTCCGGGCTGTGCGGAAGGCCGGATATGAGCCGGGAAAAGATTTTGTCCTGGCCATGGACGCGGCGTCCAGCGAGTGGAAGAGCGGCACAAAGGGCGAGTACGTGCTTCCCAAGTGCGGAAAGAAATTTACATCTGCCGAGCTGGTAGCCCACTGGAAGAGCCTGTGCGACAAATATCCTATCTACTCCATCGAGGACGGCCTTGACGAGGAGGACTGGGAAGGCTGGCAGATGATGACAGAGGAGCTGGGCGGAAGGGTGCAGCTTGTGGGAGATGACCTTTTTGTGACAAACACGGAGCGCCTGAAAAAAGGAATTGGTCTTGGATGCGGCAATTCCATCCTCATCAAGCTGAACCAGATCGGCTCCGTGTCCGAGACGCTGGAGGCCATCAGGATGGCACACAAGGCTGGCTACACGGCTATCTCATCCCACCGCTCCGGAGAGACAGAGGACACCACCATCGCGGACCTGGCGGTGGCTATGAACACATGCCAGATAAAGACCGGGGCTCCCAGCAGGAGCGAGCGGGTGGCCAAGTACAACCAGCTCCTTCGGATCGAGGAGGAGCTGGGAGACGCAGCGGTCTACCCGGGCTTTGGGGCTTTCAATATTAAAAGATAAGTAAGTGAAGACATTTTCTCCTTTCAGGCAGGTCAGCCCGCGGGATTTCCCCGGGCGGCCTGCCTTTTATGTATTGTTTTACCATGCTTTGTTTTTACAGACAGCCTTGATTATGTATTACGAATAAAAATTAATGTTTAACATTAAAAATATATTGTAATTCATAAAATATGCCGCTATACTGGATGTAGATGATAAAATGAGCGAAGCGGATTAAAACCGTGGAGAAGGACCAAGACAGGAGAGGAGGAGATATGTATGGATGAGAAGATCAGGGTGGACTGCAGCCGGGAGCAGGATGTTCCCGGCGGAAAGATGTTCCGCAGACTGACGGTTGTGACGATCATTTTTCTTGTGATAATAGCGGGCTGCACAGTTATGTATCTGGACTGGTTTCTGGACCGGGAGGTCTGGGCGGGAGACAATGCGGCTGCTGTTTTGTGGGGATTGCTGTTGTCTGTCCTGTCCTGGTTCTGGGCGGGAGCGCTTATACGTGTGACAGCAAGGCTGCATGACGGACAAAGAATTCTCGGAAAGGGAATCTACAGGGCTATGTATGTGAGCGGTATCAGCGTGACTGTGGCCTCCATAGTTTTTCCCTTTGTGCCAGGCTACAGGATCATGTTGGGCCTGCATATACTGAAGATTTCCGATGTCTTTGTGATTGACGGCTTCCCCTTTGTGATCGGACTTCTCTGCCTGATACTGGGATATATCCTCCGGGTGGGGCTGGCCTGTCAAAATGAGGTGGAAGAGACGATATAGATACAGGAGGAACTTGGTATGAACTTTATAGGAGAAAGAGAAACCGCGGGAAATGTGGTGAAGAAAAGATGCAGTGAGATTGGGATGCTCTTCCGCATCCTGTTCTGGATCTCCCTTCTTTTTCTGGCGGCAAAGGTAATATGGACCATCTACATAGGGACCATGCCCGGGTCTTCGTTCCGGCTGACTCTGATGGAAGCAGAAGGCCTGACCTACGGGGTGGCAGCCTATGAGGCGGGACAGAGGATTGAATTCCAGGAGGGAGTCCTAAGCTATGCCGCCAGTAGCTCTCCCAAGCTCTGTTTTATGGCGGGGATGGCGGTATCTGTGCTTCTTGGCGCTGTCACCACCTGGATACTCTGGCTGGTGAGGCGTATTTTCCGGAACGTGGAGAAGCAGGAGACGCCCTTTGAAAAGGAAAACAGCAGGGCAGTGCGTAGGATCGGTTTCCTTGTGGTTGTCTACTCGCTCGTTTACACCCTTGTCCTGCCGCTGCTGTGCTCTGCTCTGGGGCTGGGGAGGGCGCAGGTCTCACTGGTAGACGGAAAGATGGTGCTGGTGGGCTGCCTGATCATCAGCCTGTCCTACATTTTTGAGTACGGCTCTGCGCTTCAGCAGGAAGCGGACGAGACATTGTGAGGTGAGAGATATGTCCATTATACTTCGACTTGACAGGGTGATGGCGGACCGGAAAATGTCTCTGAATGAGCTGTCCGAGCGTGTGGGGATTTCCAATGTAAACCTGTCCAATTTAAAGACAGGGAAGGTGAAGGCCATCCGGTTCTCCACGCTGGATGCCATCTGTGATGTGCTGGACTGCCAGCCCGGCGACATACTGGAGTACCAGAGGGAGGAGCCGGGCGGCAGATAAAAGGAAAGGCGACAGGGTCACGGCTGCTCAGAGGCGAGGCGGCCGGCACAGGCAAGAGCGATGCGGAAGAATTTTCCACAGCTCTTGATGCCGTATTCCGGCAGGTCGTTCATCTGCCAGCTGTCTCCGTCAAAGCTGTCCAGACTATAAAAGAAGGGGTAGAGCTCTGCCCCGCGGAAGGTGGAAACGGCCAGAGCCGCCGCATATTCCATCTCCACAGCCAGACATCCCTGTGACCGCATCTGGGCAACCTGGGAGTCGAGCTCCCGGTAAATGGCGTCTGTGGTCCAGATTTTTCCGGTGACACTGGGGATTTGCAGCTCTGCAAGGATTTTTTTCATAAAAGTGAGAGAGTGATCCGGTGTGGTCAGCTCCGGGGAAGGCGGGCAGTAGTGGAAACTGGTGCCCTCGTCCCGCAGGGCAGAGGAGGGGAGGATGATCCGGTCCTTTGTCCTTGCTTCATCCAGGCTTCCGCAGCTCCCGAAGAGGATGATCTTCTCCGCACCCATGGCAATGACCTCCTCTAGTCCCACGGCGCAGGCGGGAGCTCCCACGCGGGAGAGAAAAAGGGCCGCTTTTTTCCCTCCGGCAGACACCTCATACACCGGCAGCTCTCCGTTGGCGGTTTTCAGGGATGCAATTACCCGGACCGGATTTTCCCGGACAAACTGTGCGATCATGTCCTGCGAGAAGGTGGTGATGCACACTCTGGGAAAGCCGGGAATCCCGGGTATGACATCCGCAGGATTGATGAGAGCTGTCCCGGCCTTTTCCGCTTGGGCTCCAATCTGGTCCCTTACCAGGATTTTTCGGATTTCCCCTGTGACGCGGGATGGGATAGACCGGACGGTGGGAGCAATCTGGCTGTACAGCCGGACACCCTGATAGGAAAAGAGGAGCAGATCACACACAGCAGGGATGTCCACCTGCCGAAATTCACCCCGGCCCATGCCGTACTGTATCAGCTCTGTCCACATGTCCACAGATCGCTGGTACTGGAGGGAGATGGGATTTTCCCCGGAGGCCGCTTCCGGACTGCTGAAATATTCATAGATAGCCAGGGATAGGCAGGAGGAACTGTCTGTCATTTCCGCCTCATAGCGGTCCAGAACATCGTCCAGTATGTCAGCAGCGCTTTTACCCATTTTGATCTTCGCGCGGAATTCATTTTCCTGCAGCCCCATGAGATCATCTATGATTTCCCGGAAAATCTGTCCGGTGCTGCTGTAGTGGCAGTAGAGGCCGCCCCGGCTCAGCCCGGTAATTTCACAAATATCCTTCATGGTTACTTCTTTAAATCCCTTTTGCGAAAAGAGAGCAAGGGATTTCTTTTTGATCCTTTCCCTGGTCTGGGCTCCGCGTATGCTCATATAGGTTCCTCCCTGGTCATGATAATGAGAACGATCAATCATTTCTGTACACAAATTTGCCGACACAAGTGTCTGTAAAATAACTATACGACACATGTGTCGGAAAAACAAGTAAAAAGAACAATAATTGGGAATAGTTATGAGATCTTGGCCTTCAGATATTCGACATCTGTTTTTAGAGTAGAAACGACTTCTACCAGCAGATTGATCGTGCTCTGCTCTGAGCGCACGACGACTTTGTTCTCGAGATTTCTGATACGGGTGCAAAGCTCCGCGTAGTGCTCTTCAGACCGCTCCTGGATACGGTCTACCTCCGTGAGTATCATGTTTTCCGTTTCCCTGAGATCATCCTTGGTGGCCATCTTTGCTTCCAGAGCCTTGAGCTCGTCCTTGGTGGCCATCTTTGCTTCCAGAGCCCTGAGATCATCCTTGGTAGCCATCTTTGCTTCCAGAGCCTTGAGCTCGTCCTTGGTGGCCATCTTTGCTTCCAGAGCCCTGAGCTCATCCTTAGTAGCCAAATTTTTGAGCTCATCCTTAGTAGCCAAATTTTTGAGCTCATCCTTAGTGACCAAATTTTTGAGATCATCCCTGGTGGCCATATCTTTGATATCGTCCTTAGTCGCCATCCCCGCGATATCCGCCTTTGTCACCATATGCTCCGCTATGTACCGCAGCAGCTCATCGTTTGACATATGTGTTCACCTCCTGTCTTTCATAAGGACTTGTGTCTGCGAGAAACCCAGAAGTTTACGTAAAAATCTGTAAACTAAGTATAGCACGGACACTGGAAAAATGCCAGAGGTATCCCCTTAAAAATTTTATAAATTTTCTCCGGCCCGCAGATTTCCGGTTCCTACATGTTTTTCCAGAAAAACCATAAGGATTGTCTGCATTCCGGATGATAGACTAAGGCTGCGGCGGGAAAACAGATGTGCCGGAGACAGGAGCAGGGGGGACCGGGGAGAGATAAAAGAGGGGCTTCCTGCAGTGGAGAGCAGCTTTGGTCAGGGATGATATAGAAGGGAGAGAGACTCTGTGAGGCAGAAGAATGTTTTGATCGTAACAGCGGTAGCTGGTTTTTTGTGTCAGTTTGAAAAAAATACAGTGGGTATCCTGAGAAGGGCCGGGGCCCGGATACACTATGCGTCGGACTTTGATTTTCCGGCCTATGAGTTTGATGAAGAGTATTTTGCTGAAAATGAGATTAAAGTGCATCCTCTTTCTATAAGAAAGTCCCCTGTACGCATCAGAGACAATTTTCGTGCGCTTGCGGAGCTGGTCCGCATCATCCGCAGGGAGGAGATCCACGTGGTGCACTGCCACAATCCTGTGGGCGGGGTGCTGGGCAGGCTGGCCGCGCGGCTTTCCGGGAGAAAAGTGCAGGTGATCTACACAGCCCACGGTTTCCATTTCTACAAGGGAGGACCGCTCACAAGCTGGCTCCTCTTTTATCCCGTGGAGAGAGTGCTGGCACGGCTGACAGATGTGCTGGTGACGATCAACAGGGAGGACAGACAGTGTGCCGAACGGTTTATCCTAAAGAAGGGCGGCAGGGTGGAGGCGATACCGGGGACGGGAATAGACACAGACAAATTCTGCCTGGAGCGGAGCAGGAGGCAGGAGGCGAGGAGAGTCATGGGCGTGAAGGAGGGAGAGCTCTGCCTGATGACGGCAGCCCTCCTGGACAGGGAAAAGAACTGTCAGACTGTCCTGCGCGCCCTGGAGGAGCTGGGAGATATCCCCTGTCAGTATGTGCTCTGCGGGGAGGGCCCCCTGCGCCCCCTCCTGGAGAGGGAAATAAGGCGGAGAGGGCTGGAAGGCAGGGTGAGGCTCATGGGCTTCCGGAGAGACATGGACTTCCTCCTGCAGGGGGCGGACCTTTTCCTCTTTCCCTCCCTCAGGGAGGGACTGGGGATGGCTGCCCTGGAGGCCATGGCCTGCGGCCTTCCGGTAGTGGCCGCAGACAGCCGGGGGACGAGGGAGTATGTCCGCCAGGGAGAGAACGGCTTTCTGTGCGGCGGGCGAAAACCCGATGAGTTTGCGTGGGCAGTCAGAGCGCTGTGGCAGGGGAAGGATCTGCGGGCAGCCATGGGCAGGGAGGCAAGAAGGATGAGTCTTCAGTTTTCCCGGCAGAGGGCCGAAGAGAAAATGAAAGAAATTTACAGGAGCATTGGTGTATGGGGGGAGGAGGCAGAGGATGAAGAGAAGACAGGTTATGGAGAAGAGACCGGCAGTCAGCGTCATCATGAGTGTGTACGATCCCAGTCCTTTTTGTCAGCTTGAGGCGGCGGTGGGCTCGGTGCTGGAGCAGACCTTTGCGGATTTTGAGCTACTACTCTACAATGACGGCTCCAATGAGGCCGCATCGGAGAAGATGCGGCAGCTGGCCAGGAGCGATGCCAGGATCCTTTACCTTGAGAGCGAAAAGAACAGAGGCATTGCCAGCGGGCTGAACCGCTGTATTGAGAAGGCACGGGGGAAATATATCGCCCGGATGGACGGGGACGACCTTCTCCTCCGAGAGCGGCTTGAAGTACAGGTCCGGTTCCTGGAGCTGAATGGACAGTATGATTTTGTGGGGACCGGAGCCTGGCTTTTCGATGAGGGCGGTATCTGGGGGGAGCGTCTGATGAAGGAAAAGCCGGAAAAAGAAGATTTCCTGCCCTTTTCTCCATACATCCATCCCACCGTCATGTTCAGGAGAAGTGTATTTGAAAAGTGCGGGCTTTACAATGAATCGGAGAAGGTCAGGAGATGCGAGGACTACGAGCTTTTTGTGAGACTGCATATTCTGGGCTGTTATGGGTATAATCTCCAGGAGAAGCTGATCTGTTACCGGGAGGGGAAGGACAGCTGGAAAAAGAGAAGATTCTGTTACCGTCTGGATGAGATGCGCTTTCGCAGAGAAGGCTTTCAGGCTCTCGGACTCACAGGGGGAAAAGCCTGGCTGTGCCGCTTCCGCCCGCTGGCCGCGGGGCTTGTCCCGCGGATGGCGGGAAGATGGCTGAAAAGGCGGCAGGCGGTGTGCAGAGGGGAGGAGCGGATATGGACAGGACCCATACCACAGAAAATGCAGTGATGGAGACGGTGCGCAGCTGTGCCAGGGAGATACTGGCGCCTGCCATGGTCGAGTTTGTGAAGTGGATCTTAAGATCCGCCGGAGAGAGAAACATCCGGCGGGTCTATTTTCTTGCCAGAGATGGGTGGCCCATGTACCGGGCCGCCAGGATCTTGAGCCGGGCCGTGGAGCCGGCTGTCGACTGCCGGTATCTCTGCTGTTCCAGATATGCCCTCAGGATTCCCTGCTTTTCTCTCATGGAGAAGCAGGAGATAGCGGACCAGATCTGTGTGGGAGGGGTGGATGTGACGCTGCAAAAGCTCCTGAAAAGAGGCGGTCTGGATGACGGGGAGGTCAGAAGAGCTGCGGAGGAGCTTGGCAGGGAAACGGAGCTGGACAGGATCCTTCCCTACAGGGAAATAGACAGGCTGCGGGAGAGCCTCATGGAGGGAGAGCTGTTCTGGAGCTATGTGTACAGGCATGCGGGGGAAGCCTACGGGCCTGCATCCGCCTGGATCATCCAGGAGGGGCTTCTGGAGCCTGTCCGGTATGCTGTGGCAGACAGCGGATGGACAGGGAGCATGCAGCTTACGCTGAACCGGCTTCTGGATTCCATGAGCTACAGAGGAAAGCTGGAGGGCTTTTACTATGGACTGTACCACATCCCGGAAAAGGCGGACCCCAGGGATTACCATGTATATTATTTTGGCCCGGAAGGAAGGATAAAAAGGAAAGTCTATTTCTCCAACTGCCTGTTTGAGAGTGTATTCAGTCAGCCTGAGGGCATGTGCATCGGATATGAGAGGACAGAAGAGGGGGTGGCTCCACTCCGGGAGGAGGTGCGGCCTGGGAACGGGGCTATCCTGGACTGTGTCACGCGGGAGGTGGAGGAGCAGGCGGGGGCGGAGAAGGAAAGCCTGCCGGAACGACTGCTGGACTGGCATATCCAGGAGCCGGGAGACGCACAGAGAAGGCTGGCACGGCTGATGGCAAGGCCCACGCGGAAAGAGGCGGAGGTGTTTGGAGGCATGGCTTTTTCCGACGATGTGCTGGATGGCGGGGAGACTCTGGCGGCGCCTCTTAGTGAGGAGCAGATCAGAGAAAACAGGTTCCTTGCCAGAGGGCTTTCCATGAGCGGGCTGCGCAGGGAGCCGGTCCACGAGAGCGCCTGGATGGAGGGCTCTATCCTTTTGTGCGGGCGCCATGTGGGACGCCATCTCTGGCACAACCGCCTGTACAAATATGCCCTGTACTACAGGAAACAGATGAGAGAGAGGAAAAAAAGATGAGAGGACATCTATATTTTGTGACAGGACAGCTTGTGGCAAGAGAGATGAAAAGGAAATACAGCCGCTCCAGGCTGGGGATCCTGTGGAGCGTGCTGAACCCTCTCCTGTCCATGGCCGTCCTGTCCATGATATTCTCCACCATGTTCCGAAAATCTATAGAGGACTATCCGGTCTACTATCTGACCGGCCTTTTGATATGGAGCTTTTTTACTGCGGCCACAAACACGGCCATGACCGCTCTGGCAGACAACCAGGCCCTGCTCCTTCAGGTGCGGCTTCCCAGGTCCGTGTTCCCTCTCTCAAGGGTGGTGACGGCTTTTGTAAATTTTCTGTATTCCCTGGCAGCCTATGCGGTCATGCTCCTTGTGTTCCGGATACCGCTGAGGGAGAGCGCGCTTGTCTTTCCGGTGATCGTCCTGTTCCTCTTTTTATTTTCCCTGGGTATGGGGTATGTCCTCTCTGTCCTCTATGTTTTTTTCGGAGATATACGTCACCTGTACGGGGTGGCCCTGACACTGTGGATGTATCTGTCCGCCCTGTTTTACCCTCTGGAGCTGCTGCCCAGGACCATGCAGGCGGTGATCTGGCAGAACCCGGTGTACAACTTTATCGCAGGGGCCAGGGACTGTCTCCTCTACGGGAGGATGCCCCCGGCCATGGTCCTCCTTCGTATTGCTTTGTGGGGAGCCGGTATGTACGGGGCCGGCAGGGTCGTGTTTTGGAAGAGCCAGAACAGAGTAATACAGAAATTGTAAGGAAGGTGGGAAGCGTGGAGAAAAGAAGAGAAGAAAGGCCGGCCATAGCCGTGCGCCATGTGAGCATGTATTATAAAGTGCCTGTGGAAGGGGCTTCCAGCTTTAAAGAATATGTCATAGGAGCGCTCAGAGGAAGGAACCGGACCAGAGTCCTGAGGGCTCTGGAGGATATCAGCTTTGATGTCAGAAGGGGAGAGGTGCTGGGGATCATCGGGACAAACGGCTCCGGGAAGAGCACTCTTCTTAAGATCATTTCAGGCGCCCTGCTTCCGACGAGAGGGCAGGTGGAGGCAGACCGGGACAGCATCCAGCTCCTCACTCTGGGGACGGGCTTTGACCGGGAGCTGACGGCCCGGGAAAATGTCTATCTGAGCGGCGCCCTGCTGGGGTACAGCAGGGATTTCATCAGGAGGAAATACAGGAAGATCGTGGAGTTTGCGGAGCTGGAGGGGTTCATGGAACAGAAGGTGAAGAATTTTTCTTCCGGTATGGTCTCCAGGCTCGGATTTGCCATTGCCACGGCCAGAGAGACGCCGGGTATCCTGATCCTGGACGAAGTGCTCAGCGTGGGGGATATGTTCTTCCGGGAAAAAAGCGCCGGGCGCATCCAGGAGATGATACACAGCGGAGCCACGGTGCTGATCGTATCCCACTCTGTTGACACGGTGCGGAAGAACTGCACCCGGGCCCTGTGGATAGAGAAGGGCCGTCAGCGGATGGACGGGGAGCCCGGGGAGGTGTGTGCGGCGTACACGGATTGGGGGAAGCGGAGAAAGGAAGTGGGGAGATGAAAGAAAATGTAAAGCGCAGGATGTACAGGCTGCTGGTGAATAGAGTGCCGGGGATCGCAGGGAGGTACCAGCGCCTCCGGAAGGAGCACCCGGGTGCGGCCGGAAGGGGGATGGCCGCGGCGGCACTTCTGTGGTCGAACGCACTCTACTATGCGGGGTGGAGGCGGGAGCTGCGGTTCCCGGAGGGGTACGGCTTCTACGAGAGGAGGCGCCTGCGCCTGCCGGAATCAGGCACTGCCGGCCTCCCCTCCTGGCAGGAGACAGCAGAAATACTGCTTTCCTTTGACGTGGTATCCTTTGATGTCTTTGACACGCTGCTCCTGCGCCCCTTCCGGGAGCCTGCGGATCTGTTCTACCTGCTGGGGATAAGGCTCTCTGTCCCGGATTTCCGGTATCTTCGGGTGGAGGCGGAGCGCCTGGCAAGGGAGGAAGCTTTAAAAAGGGGCGGGAGCGGGGAGGTGACCCTCGGAGCGATCTGGAGGGTCCTGTCCGCCATGACAGGGACAGACGCGGTGGAGGGAGCGAGGGCGGAGATGGACCTGGAGAGTCAGTACTGCCAGGCGAATCCCTACTTTACTCCGGTCCTGGAGAAGCTGCGGAAAGGAGGAAAGAAGGTCATCCTGACCAGCGATATGTATCTGGAGGGGGAGTTTATCCAAAGGCTTGTGGAGGAGAAGGGGCTCGGCTGCTTTGACGGCTGTTTCGTGTCCTGCCGGTCCGGCAGGTCCAAGTGGAGGGGAGACCTGTACCGGGAGATGCAGGAGAGGTTGGGAGGAGCAGATACAGGGGAGGAGCCCAGCGTGATCCATGTGGGAGACAATCTCCATTCGGACGTGCGCATGGCGGAGAAGGCCGGGATAGCGGCCCTCTGGTACCCGGGGCCGCAGGAGGCCGGAGGACCGTACCGGGCAAGGGATATGTCCGCCGTGACCGGCAGCATGTATGCGGGCCTTGTCAACATCCGGCTCCACTGCGGGCTGAAGAGCTACACCGCCTTTTACGAGTACGGCTATGTGTACGGCGGCCTGCTTGCCCTGGGATACTGCCGGTTCATACACAGATTTGTCCGTGACCGGGGGATCCGGAGGCTCTGGTTCCTCTCCCGGGATGGCGAGGTGCTGAAATGGGTGTATGACCTCCTCTATCCGGGGGAGGATACCTGCTATGTGCTCTGGTCGAGGAGCGCGGCTTCGCGGCTCCTCTCCGGCATCAGCAGCCACGGATTTTTCCAGCGTTTCCTTTATCAGAAGACAGACCAGGGTTATACCCTCCGGCAGATCTTTGCCAGCATGGACCTGGATTTCCTCCTGGAGGAGGCCTGCCGGCAGCGGGGCTGGAGGCCGGAGGACCTGCTGACAGCCGGGAGAGCAGGCGCCTGCCGCGGGTTCCTGCTTTCCAGGTGGGATGAGGTGCAGGCTTTCTATGACAGGGAGAGGGAGGCTGCAGGGAAATACCTGGCAGGGCTCTCGGCGGGAGCGGCCGCCATGGCGGCGGTGGACGTGGGCTGGGCCGGCAGTGGGGCGTCCTCCCTGGATGTGTTCCTGCGCCGGGTCCTGGGGCTCCCCTGCCGGGTCTATGGCACCCTGGCGGGGACGGCCACTGTCTACAGTGCGTCCCCGGACACGGCGGAGGGATTTTTCTTCTCCGGCCAGATGGACAGCTATCTCTTTTCCCAGAGCAAGAACAGGGATCTGTGGAAATTCCATAATCTGGGAGAAAAGCATAACCTCTACATGGAGCTTTTATTTACCTCCCCCTCCCCGGGACTCAAAGGGTTTGCCCTGGATGAGGAGGGGCAGGTGGTATTCCGGTATGGAAGGCGGGAAAAGCATGCAGGTGAGATCCGTCGGATCCAGAAGGGAGTCCTGGATTTTGTCCGGGACTACAGGCGCTGCTTCCCGGAATTCCTGGAAAGCGGGGCAGGCTGGATTTCCGGTCGGGACGCCTATGCGCCCCTCCTGCTGTTCCTGCAGGACAGGAGGATAAGGAAAAGGTTTGAGGCATCCTTCTGCTGGGATGCGGACGCGAATGTGGAGTAGAGGAAAAGGCAGGTATGAAGAAAGGGAGGAAGGGATACACTATGTTCAGGGCAGTGAAGACAGGCGGACACCTCCTTGTCCTTGCAGGCAGCTTTCTGGGGGCAGTGCGGGTACTGGAGGAACTGGGCCATGAGAGCCCTCTTCCGCTGGCTGTCCTGTATCTTGTCCTTCTGGAGGGAGCCTGGCTCCTTCTGGAGGCGGGAGACGTACAGAGGAGGCGGTTTCCGGACCTTATGTACGGCCAGTTTTTCGGTGCTGCGGGAGCGAGCCTCTTTTTCGGAGCGCTGATGTGTGCCGTAAGCCCTCTTTCCATATGGCAGATACTGAGGGGGTTCCTCCTTCTCCTCATCCTTCAGTCAGGCGCGGGCATGGTCTGGGCGGCACTCTGCTTCAGGCTGTATCTGAGGAGACAGTCCTGCAAGCGGGCGCTCTTTGTCTACGGGGACCAGGAGGAGCCGGGGGAGCTGCTGGAGAAAAACAACAGGATCAACGGCTATTTCCGGATAGCCCGCTGCCTTTCCTTCAGGGAGGCTGCGGGGGAGATGGAAAAGCATCTCCAGGGCTGTGAGGTGGTATATCTTGGCGAGATCCCGGCCGGAGAAAAGGAGCGGATATTGAAGCAGTGCGTAGGCCTGGGGAAGGACTGCTACAGCATACCCGGGATTGCCGATATCTACACCCAGAACGCCCGCGTTTTGCGGCTTCAGGACAAGGTGCTGTTCCAGTATCAGAAGGACGGCCTGACAGACGGGCAGAAACAGGCGAAAAGGGTGCTGGACATCGGGACAGCCCTGTTTCTTCTCTGTGTTTCCGCTCCTCTGATGGCGCTCATTGCCCTCCTCATCCATCTGGAGGACGGGGGACCTGTGCTGTACAGACAGACCAGGTACACGGAGGGGTGCAGGCCCTTCCGGATGCTCAAATTCCGCAGCATGTGCGTGGATGCGGAGAGGGAGGGGGCCAGGCTTGCCAGCAGGAACGACAGCCGTGTCACACGGGTTGGCCGTGTCATAAGGAACCTGCATTTCGATGAGCTGCCACAGCTTGTCAATGTGCTGAAGGGAGACATGTCCATGGTGGGGCCCAGACCGGAACGGTGGGAGTTTATTGAAGAATACTCCCGCAGCATCCCCGAATTTTCACAGAGGATGAAAGTGAAGGGAGGGCTTACCGGATACGCTCAGATTTACGGAAAGTACAATACCGGGCCGGAGGACAAGATCAAGTACGACCTCATCTATATATACAGCTACTCCCTCAGGATGGATGTGCGTCTTCTCTTCCTCACGGTGCGCATCCTGTTCCAGAAGGAGAGCGCGGAGGGAGTGGAGGAGGGGCAGAGGAGCGCCGCAAAGGGCAGAAAGGAGAGAACAGATGGAGACGATCCGATTACTTGACTGTACCCTCAGAGACGGGGGCTACATCAATGACTGGGATTTTAAGCGAAAGAACATATGCAATATCATGGCGGGGCTTGAGGAAGCCGGGACAGAGCTCATAGAGGCCGGGTTCCTGCGGGACTGCACCTACCGTGAGGACCGGACCCTCTTCAACTCGGTGCGTGAATTGAAAAGGATCCTCCCGGAGGGACGCGCCGGTGCCGGCTATGTGCTCATGGCCCTCCACAACCGCTACGATATCCGCAAGCTGGAGGAAAACGACGGCACTGTGGCGGCCATACGGGTCACCTTTCACGATCACGATGTGGATGAAGGGCTGGAATTCGGAAGGAGGGTCATGGAAAAGGGCTACCGCCTTTTTGTCAATCCCATCAATATCATGGGCTACAGCGACAGCGGACTTCTGCGGCTCCTGGAGAAGGTGGAAGCGCTCGGACCCTATGGCTTTTCCATCGTGGATACCTTTGGCTCTATGACAAAGAAGGAGCTGGTCCGGATCACCTCCCTTTGTGAGAACAATCTGGACAGGGGGACCGTGCTGGGGCTCCATCTGCATGAAAATATGGCCCAGTCCTTTCTGCTGGCCCAGACCTTCCTGGAGATAAAGAGCCAGGACAGGCGCTGTGTGCTGGATGCCTCCCTGAACGGGATGGGGCGGGTGCCGGGCAATCTGTGCATGGAGCTTATCATGGATTACCTGAACCGGAATTACGGGAAGCGCTATGACCTGGATCCGGTGCTGGACGTCATTGAGACCTGCATCACTCCCATAAAGGAGAGAGAGCCCTGGGGATATACGGCGGAGTACTTCCTGTCTGCCAAGCTCAATCTCCACAGGAACTACGCGGAGTACCTCCTCTCAAAAGGGAACCTGACAGCCAGGGATATGCACCGGATCCTGCAGCTCATACCGGAGGAGAAAAAAAGCGTCTATGACCAGCAGCTTATCGAGATGCTGTACAGGGACTTTGAGGACAGGGACGCCAAGGACCAGGCGGTCATCCGCAGGCTTCGGGAGGTGTTTGCCGGCAGAACAGCGGTCCTGCTGGCGCCGGGAAAGTCGCTGGAGTACCAGTGGGACAGAGTGAGGGAATATATCCGGGAAAAGGATGCCATCCCTGTGTCGGCAAATTTCTATTTTGAAGAGCAGAGGGGAGGCTATGCCTTTTTCAGCAATGCCAAGCGGTACGAGAGCTATCGTGCGTTCAGGGGGGCACAGGAGCAGGTGATACTCACATCCAACATCACAAGAGGTGTGCGGGAGGGGGATGCCGTGGTCAGCTACAGACGGCTGGCCGGGGAAGGGCACCCTGCCCGAAACTGCGGGGTCCTGCTCCTGCGCCTGATGCGGCAGCTGGGAGTAAAAGAGGCGGCTCTGGCCGGCTTCGACGGGTACGACAGGGACCGGGAGAATTATATGCGAGGATATTTTGGAGAATACCACAGTGCGAAGAGCGGGGACAATGAAGAAATCGCGGGGGAGATACGGGAGGTGGGGAAGAGTCTTCCTGTCACCTTCCTCACCTCCTCCCTGTATGAGGAGGCGGTGTAGATGCAGCAGGTGATGGAAAATCTGGAGAGGATACGGTATCTGATCCTGGATGTGGACGGGACCATGACGGACGGGGGCGTCTACCTGGACAGCCGGGGAGAGGAAATGAAGAGGTTCAGCATCAAGGACGGAGCGGGCATCCTGCTTGCCAGGCAGGCCGGGATCGAATCTGTCATCCTGACGGGGAGAGAAAGCAGGTGCGTCCAGAGGAGGGCCGGGGAGCTGTCCATCTCCCTGGTCTTCCAGGGGGTGAAGGACAAGAGGGCCTTCCTTTTGGATTTCCTGGAGACAAACGATATCCTGCCCCAGGAGGCGGCCTATATGGGAGACGACCTGAATGACCTGGAGGCCATGCAGTGTGTGGGGCTTGCCGTCTGTCCCCAGGACGCGGCAAAGCAGGTGAAGGCGTACTGCCCGATCGTGCTCTCCGCAAAGGGCGGGGAGGGAGCTGTGCGGGAATTTGTGGAAATGATACTGGAAAAGCGAGGGATACAGTATGAAGGACTGGTTCTATGACAGGGTCGTCCGGCGCAATGAGAGGATCCAGCGGGAGTATGAGCGGTAT
Source organism: Lachnoclostridium sp. An118 (assembly GCF_002160985.1). Lineage (GTDB taxonomy): Bacteria > Bacillota > Clostridia > Lachnospirales > Lachnospiraceae > Claveliimonas > Claveliimonas stercoravium. The sequence continues at coordinate 126,995 of NZ_NFLQ01000007.1, forward strand.
GTACAGGGGCATATAGGGGAGCACAGGAAGAAGCGGTGGAAGCACTGGCTTGTCCTTCTCCTCCTGTCGGTCAAATACAGGGACAGCCAGAAGGACAGAGTACACAGCCTTGTCCTGGTAAAGCTGAAGGAGGGGACTGCGAAGCTGCGCATGGAGTGGGTGCCGGGGGCAGTATGGTACAACCTGTATATGTCCCTGGACGGGGTCCACTATCGGTTTGTGGAAAAGTCCAGGAGACATGTCTGCAGGGTGCAGGGGCTGGAAGAGGACAAAATGTATTTCTTTCGGTTTAAGGTCTCCATGGACGGCAGGTACTACAGCGGGTTCTCGGAGGTGTTGACTGTCACGGCCCTCAAAAATAAAGAGCTCTACCTGATGGAGCGGATCGCCGGGAAGGAGGCGGGAGATGGGACCGGGCGCTCCGGGCCTCTGCCGGGAAGCCCGGATGCCGGACGGGATAAGGGGAGGGAGGACAGCCCCGCTTTATCTGCCTGCCAGGGGGAGAACGGCGGGATTTTGCTCACATGGGAAAAAATCCCGGGGGCCATCCACTATAATCTGTATCGGTCCGGGGAAGACAGCTCCTGGCGCTTCGCCGTGCAGACAGAGGAGAACCGGCATCTGGACAGTCAGGTGAAAGGCGGAGTTTCCTATGTATATAAACTCAAGTACACCTTTGACGGAAAGAGGTATCACGATCTGCCGGAGCAGGCAGCGGCGGAGGCTCCCCGGGAGAAGTATCTCAACGCCAACAGCGGGCGGCTGTGGGAGGGGGGAGCGGAATCAGAGGCCCTGGGCCGTCCCCTGCCTGTCCACCTGGCCAAGAGCATGATGCCCTACGACGTGCTGTCCTTCGATGTCTTTGACACCCTCATCCTGCGCCCCTTTGCAGAGCCCTCGGATCTTTTTATCCTGGTGGGGGAGGAGCTGGGCATCATGGATTTCTGCGAGATACGCAAAAAGGCGGAGGAGGATGCCCGCAGGAAGAGTGAGTTCCTGCGGGGAACCCGGGAGGTGACCCTGTATGACATCTATGAGATGGTGGAGGAGGAGACCGGGGTGGATGCGGTAAAGGGAGCCAGGACAGAGTTCCTGACAGAGCGGAAGCTCTGCTTTGCCAACCCTTATATGCTGGAGGTCTTCCGCATGGTCAAAGCGAGGGGGAAGACGCTGGTGGCGGTGTCGGATATGTACCTTCCCCGGGAGCTTCTGGAGGAGCTCCTGCGGTCCTGCGGGTACGAGGGCTTTTCCCATGTCTTTGTCTCCTGTGACTACAGCTGCACCAAGAGGAAGGGCGGCCTTTTTGATATCCTGCGCAGGGAGTACAGCGGTCAGATCCTCCATGTGGGGGACCACCCCAGGTCCGATGTGGAGGCCGCCAGGGAGAGGGGGATCGAGGCTGTACAGTACAGAAATGTGAATGAGGCGGGAAAGCCCTTCCGCGCCGGTGACATGTCCCGTCTGGCAGGCAGCGCCTACAGAGGGATCGTGAATGCGAAGCTCCACAATGGCCGGGACCGCTACACGCCCTGGTACGAGGTGGGGTATGTGTACACAGGACTGTACTGTATGGGATTCTGCCGCTGGATCATGGAGTACGCCAGGGCCCGAGGCCTGGAGAAGATACTCTTTCTGGCCCGGGAGGGGGACCTGTACCAGAAGGTGTTCCGCCAGATGTATCCGGAGTTTCCCACAGCGTATGTACTCTGGTCCCGGATTCCCGTGGTGAAGACAACGGTAAACACAAACAGGCATCCCTACCTTCTGCAGATCATCCATCACAAGGCAGGGGCCCTCTACAAGTCCCGTCTGGGAGTGCTCTTTGAACGCGTGGGTATCGGGAGGCTGAAAAAATATTTTCCCGCCTACAGGCTTCGGGAGGAGGAATATCTCACGGGAGAGAACGAGAAGGCGGTGCGGCGCCTGGTGACAGAGCACTGGGACGAGCTGGCCGGGTGCTATGATAAGGACCAGGCTTATATAGAGGCGTATCTGCGGCGGCAGATAGGAGATGCCAGGCGGGCCGCCGTGGTGGACGTGGGATGGTCCGGAAACAACGTGCTCCAGGTCAGAAGGCTGGCGGAGATGTACGGGATGGACTGTGAGATACACTGCCTCCTGGCGGCTGCGAGGAATGTAAATGATACCTATATGGCGGGGATGATGCAGAGGAGGCAAGTGGAGGTCTACCTGTTCTCTCCCCTGCAGAACAAAGGGCTCCATGACTCCCACCAGGAGGAGAACAGCAGGCTCAATTCCTTTTTCTTTGAAATACTGACCCAGTCAGCCACCCCGACCTTTCTCGGCTTTGACAGCCGGGGGCGGTTCCTCTACGACATCCCGGAGGTGGAGAACTATGAGAGAGACAGGCAGATCCATCAGGGCACACTGGACTTCGTGAAGGATTACACAGGGACCTTCAGGGATTTCCCGTATATGCTGGATATCTCCGGGCACGATGCCTACATGCCGTTCCAGTATTTTTCCAGGAACCTGCTCTGGATAAAAAAATATTTTGGCGACTATATTTTCGGGAGAGACCTTTTTGCGACTCAGGACAAAGCGGTGATGGAGTCTGTGAAAGAGGTGATGGAAAAAGCGGGATTATGGGAGGAGAGACAATGATACTGTACCAGGCGCTGTCGGCCTACCAGATACTGGAGTGCATGGTCCACCGGCAGATTTATTACAGAGACGAAAAGTGCGTGCTCCTTTTGGGGACCTATATCAAAGAGCGGATGCCCCGGTATTTCGAGCTGGAGACGAAGCGCTTTTTTGATGAAGTGTACCTGTTCCGCTTTGGCGGATACAGGGGAACGGAGGAGGAGATCGTCCGGCAGGTGAAGGAGGAGCTGGGTAGGAGCATTCCCTATAAGATCACGGATTTCGATGGGATACTCATAGCCGGGATACACACCTACCTGCAGGTCTTTCTCCTGTCAGAAGGCATTTCCTTTGAGATGTTCGAGGACGGCAGCGGCGCTCTGAGCCGCCCCCGGGTCCTGGCGGAAATCCACAGGAGGAGCGCTCCGGCCAGGTATGCCCTTATAGAGAAATACGGGCTCTACGACCATACCAGTCCTCTGATCACAAAAAAATACTGTGACATGGCCTCACAGGAGGAGGGCTTCTTTGACCCGAGGGCGGAGGATTTTCAGGTGATGGAAGCCTTTCACAGGCTGCCCGGGAGGCGGCAGGAGGAGATACGGAGGATCTTTCAGGTCCCCGCACTGGAGGGCAAGAAAGAGGAGGTGCTCCTTCTCACCCAGCAGTTTGCCAGCCTGGGGCAGCTTTCCTTTGACGGGCAGATCGATATTTACAGGCATCTTTTCGACTATTATCTGGAGGGTAGGCAGGTGGTCATCAAGCCACACCCGGACGACATCCTCTATTATCCCCTCCTTTTCCCGGAGGCAAGGCTCATAGAGGGGACCTTTCCATCAGAGCTCCTGCCTCTGGCCTTTGAGAGGATGCCGGGCACAGTCTGCACGGTCAGCTCCACAGGGGTCAACCAGATACGCCGGTTCTTCGGGGGACAGCTTGTCTTCGGCCCGGAATATGAGGAAAGCTACAGGTTCGATCCGCTCTGCTATATGGCTCTCTGCCTGGCAGTACACCTGGGCGTGGAAGGCGTTTTGACAGAGGGAGTCAGCCTGGCGCAGGTCAGGAACATGGCCGGATGTATGGGAGCGCCCTGGGAGGATCTGGTCATCCGGGAATACCAGGAGGGGGAGGAGATATCAGGCTTTCTCCTCCTGCGGGGAGACGGCCGGACAGGAGGGGAGGAAAAGGCCGGGGGCGTGCCGGAGAGAGGGACTGTACTCTGGCTCAACGAGAGAGGAAAGTACAGGATGTACACTGCGGAGCGCAGGGAGCAGTTCTTACGGATGCTCCCCCTTGTGGTCCGGGAGGGAGAAAGAGAGCACACGATGTATTTTTATTCGGAGAGGAGCGAGGTGAACAGGATGGCGGAGGAGTTCAGACAGGAGAGATATCTTCCCTTTCAGGATACGACCCTGTCCGTGGAGGAGCTGTCAGATGAGGAAATGAGGATCCGCATGCTGGAGGGGATACTGGCGGCTACGGAAAAAAGGCTCCTGGAGTATATAGAGACGGAAAAAGAGCTCAGGCAGGAGATAAAAAGGCTGAAGGAGACAGAGGGGAAGAGAGGATGGAGCTGACAGAGCGCTGCGGCGCCAGGAAGGAGGAGACCAGCATGAAGACAGCAGGCATCATACCGGCCCGGTACGGATCGTCCAGGCTTCCCGGGAAGCCTCTTCTCGAGATACAGGGCATGCCCATGGTATGGTGGGTCTATGAGAGGGCCAGGAGAGCCGCAAAGCTGGACCAGGTGTGGGTGGCCACAGATGATGTCCGGATAGAGGAGACATGCCGGTCCCTGTGTATCCCTGTGGTCATGACAGGGAAAGAGCACAGGACGGCTGCAGAGAGGCTGCAGGAGGCGGCGGAGCAGGTGAAGGCTGACTTTTATGTGCAGATCAACGGGGATGAGCCGCTCATAGATCCTTCCAATATTGATGCCGCGGTGCCGGATGAGATGCCGGCCGGGGAGGAGTTCGGCACCAATATCATCGCCGAGGTGAAGGACCCGGTCCAGCTCCTCCACTCGTCCAATATCAAGGTTGTCTTTGACAGCAGCTACCGGGCTCTCTACATGTCCAGAGCTCCGGTCCCGTGCCCTTTCTCCTCTGTCTCCTTTTCCTATTATAAACATGTGGGGATCATAGGGTACAGCAGACGGATGCTGGACTTCTATAAGACCTCCGTCCCGGGGAGACTGGAGAGGATAGAGGGAATCGACACCCTCCGTTTCCTGGATTACGGAAAAGAGCTCCGCCTGATACCTGTGGAGAAGGCAGACAGCCTCTCCGTGGACACGGAGGCGGACCTTCTCTGGGTGAGGGACAGGATGAGGGAGGAAAAAAGGTTATAAAAATTTAATAATGGCCTGTGTTGACTCTGGATGCACCGCCCGCTATACTTGAAACTGAATTTGGGTTTTTGTGGGGCGGTGATCTTTTTCGTAAAGGTCACCGCGCGGACATTTACGGGAAAGAAGGGGACGGGATCATTCATGCTTCAGATCAAAGACATCTGTAAAGAGTACAGGACAGGAAGCCTGGTGCAAAAGGCGCTGGACCACGTAAGCCTGAACCTGCGGGACAACGAATTTGTGGCCATCCTGGGGCCCAGCGGCTCGGGGAAGACCACGCTTCTCAATATCATAGGGGGGCTGGACAGGTACGACAGCGGGGACCTTGTCATAGGCAGCGTGTCCACGAAGAAGTACAAAGACAGGGACTGGGACTCCTACCGGAACCACACCATCGGTTTTGTGTTCCAGAGCTACAATCTCATCACCCACCAGACCATCCTGGCCAACGTGGAGCTGGCTCTCACCATATCCGGCATCGGCAAGGCGGAGCGCCGTCAGAGGGCGGCGGACGCCCTGGCGCGGGTGGGGCTGGGAGAGCAGCTGCACAAAAAACCAAACCAGCTCTCGGGAGGACAGATGCAGAGAGTGGCCATTGCAAGAGCTCTGGTCAACAATCCGGACATCCTGCTGGCCGACGAGCCCACCGGGGCTCTGGACAGCGACACAAGCGTGCAGGTCATGGACCTTCTGCGGGAGGTGGCCAGGGACCGCCTTGTGGTCATGGTGACCCACAACCCGGAGCTGGCCCAGGAGTACGCCACCCGCATCGTGCGTCTGCGGGACGGAAAGATACGGGAGGATTCGGACCCCTTTGAGGTGGATGAGGAGAAGCTGGAGGAGCCGGAGCACAGGAACCTGGGGAAGACCTCCATGTCCTTCCTCACAGCCCTGTCCCTCAGCTTTAACAATCTCAGGACCAAGAAGGCCCGGACTATCCTCACCTCCTTTGCGGGCTCTATCGGCATCATCGGCATCGCCCTCATACTGGCTCTCTCCACAGGAGTCAACCAGTATATCCACAATATGGAGGAGGAAACCCTCTCCGAGTACCCTCTTGAGATACAGAGCACCGGTTTTGACATGTCCTCCATGATGATGACAGGCTCTGGAGGCGGCGGGGACTCCGGGGAGGTGAATGTGATCCAGATGGTGACAGACATGTTCTCCAAGATGGATTCCAATGACCTGAAGTCCCTGAAAGCATATTTTGACAGCGGTGAGAGCGGGATAGAGGACTATACGAACGCGGTGGAGTACAGCTACAATGTGACACCCCAGATCTACCGCATAAATGGCGACCAGGTGCGCCAGGTGAACCCGGACCATTCCTTTGACGCGCTTGGCTTTGGATCCTCCTCCAGCTCCAGCAGCCTCATGTCCTCCATGATGAGTACGGATGTGTTCTATGAGATGCCGGAAAATCCGTCTCTTTACGAGGGACAGTATGATGTGAAGGCAGGCAGATGGCCGGAGAAATACAATGAGTGCGTGGTAGTCCTGACCCAGGGAGGCAGCATCAGCGACATGATGCTCTATACACTCGGACTCAGGGATCCCCTGGAGCTGGATGAGATGATACAGCAGTTCCTGAATGAAGAGAGCATTGACACGCCGGAGGATATCGGGACGTACTCCTACAGTGATATCATCGGGACCACCTTCCGGCTGGTGAACAGTGTGGATTACTACACCTACGACAGCCAATACCAGGTGTGGACCGACCGGTCCGGGGATGAGGAGTATGTAAAGGAGCTGGCGGAGAACGGGGAGGAGATGACGGTGGTGGGCGTGGTGCAGCCCTCAGAAGACGGCAACGCCATGATGCTCCAGGCCGGAATCGGCTATCCCGTCTCCCTCACCGAGCACCTGGTGGAGGAGGCCGGTGACAGCCAGATCGTGCAGCAGCAGATCGCGGAGCCGGAGGTGGACGTGTTCTCCGGCGAGCCCTTCGGGGAGGAGAGCGGGCAGAGCCTGGACCTTGGCTCCATGTTCACCATTGACGCGGAAGCGCTGCAGAACGCCTTCTCCTTTGACTCCTCCGCCATGACGGAAGGACTCTCCGGCTCTCTTGACCTGACGGACGGCCTGAACGGAGGAGGCGGGACCCTGGACCTGTCGGGCATGATCGATCTGGGTGCCATACAGACCCAGCTGCCGGCCATGGAGGGCTTTGACCTGTCCTCCCTCGGCGAGGCTATGGACCTGACTGTCACACCCGAGCAGCTCGGCAGCCTGGCGGGGGGCCTGCTGGAGGGCTACCAGGCCTACGCGTCCCAGGACCCGGCCACGGACTACACAAGGCTGGGAGAAGCCCTTGTGTCCTATCTGAACACACCGGAGGCCCGGGCTATCCTGGAGGACAATATCCGTGATATCATCCAGTCCGGCGGCGGGACCACCGTCACCACAGAGCAGCTGCAGACTCTGATGACAAGGGTGCTGGAGGGCTACAGGGCCTATGCCCAGGAAAATGGGTGGACGGACAGCGAACGCTTTGATGAATATCTGATGACCTACCTGCAGACAGAGGAGGCCCGGGCTGTCCTGGAGCAGTGGGCAGGAGAAGTGTTCTCCTCCGGCATAGATGTCAATATCACCGAGGCGCAGCTCCAGAAGCTGGCCAGCGAGCTGGCGGACGGCTACCAGACCTACGCGGCGGCCAACAGTCTGCCGGACCCCTCCAGGATAGGGGAGAGCTTCCTTGCCTATCTGGGGACAGAGGAGGCTCAGGGGCGGCTGACAGCGGCGCTGGCAGGCATGCTGGACACAGAGGCCCTGGAGCGGCAGCTCACAGGGGCGGTGGAGAGCTACATGTCCTCTGTCATGGAGAGCGGCACGGCCCGGGCTCTGGAAGGGCAGATCACATCTGCCGTGCAGGCGATGATGGGACAGATCACCTCCGGCGTGGAGAGCGCCATGCAGACCGCCGCGGTCCGGATTGGAGAAAATATACAGAACGCCCTCTCCATCGACCCGGAGGCCTTCCGGAACGCATTTGAGATGAACATGGACGAGACAGAGCTGACGGAGCTGCTCATGTCCTTCCAGTCCACGGGAAATGCCTCCTACGACGGCAATCTGCGGACCCTGGGCTATGCGGATTTTGACGAGCCCGCGGGCATCAGTATCTATCCTGAGGACTTCGAGAGCAAGGACCAGGTGGTGCGGATACTGGACGACTACAACAGCCGCATGGAGAAGGAGGGGCAGGATGAGAAGGTCATCACCTACTCGGATATGGTGGGGACGCTGATGAGTTCGGTCACGGACATTGTCAATGTGATCAGCTATGTGCTCATCGCCTTTGTGGCTATTTCCCTCATCGTATCCTCCATTATGATAGGCGTCATCACCTACATCAGCGTCCTGGAGAGAAAGAAGGAGATCGGCATCCTGCGGGCCATCGGCGCCTCGAAGAGGAACATCTCCCAGGTGTTCAATGCGGAGACCTTTATCATAGGGGGCTGCGCGGGGATCATCGGCATCGGTCTGAGCCTTCTGCTACTGATCCCGGGCAATATGCTGATACACTATCTGGCCGGCTCCGAGGACGTCAGCGCCGTGCTGGCTCCGCTCCCGGCGGTCATCCTGATCGCGCTGAGCATCGTGCTGACCCTTCTCGGGGGACTGATCCCCTCCCGGAAGGCGGCAAAGAGCGACCCGGTGACAGCTCTCCGGGTGGAGTAGGAGCTTTTGCGAGAAAAAAGTAAAGAGGGTAAAGAAATAAAAGGATATATCTGTCTTTTGGGAGAGACAGGTATATCCTTTTCTGGTTTCTGGGTATTGGTTCCCCGCTGTCTATTTGATATGCCTCTTGATCGCCTCAAAGCTCTCGGCGCTGATCACGTGCTCCATACGGCAGGCATCGGCTACGGCCACATCCGGGTCCACACCCAGACGGATCAGCCAGGAGGAAATAAGCTGGTGCCGCTCATAGATACAGTCGGCTATCTCGCGGCCGGATTCGGTCAGCGTGATGTAGCCCTCCGGGGATACCTGGATGTGGCCGCTCTCCCGGAGCTTCTTCATGGCGACGCTGACGCTGGACTTTTTGAAATCAAGCTCAGTGGCGATATCTACAGAGCGGACAACAGGATGCTTTCTGCTCAGGATCAGGATCGTTTCCAGATAATTTTCGGAGGACTCGTTTGTATTTATGCTCATCGGTTTCACCTCGGTTCTTTTTCCTGTAGTATAACATAAAGAAGGGGGCTGAGTAAACCGGGAATTGAGGATCTGCCCTTTCCCTGCAAATTGATAAAAATTTTTATTTAAGAAAAGAATTGACAAACCCAATGTGTTAGTTTAAACTATCAGTTGTTAGATGAGGCAAAACAAAGTTAGTCATAAGTGCCTCGCAGAGAAATAAGATGTTGATATAGAGGAGGCAGGTTCAAATGACCTTACTGGAAGCCGAAGAGGGCAGGGAATATATCGTAAAGGGTATCGCGACGGAGGACGATGAGCTGGAAGCCTTTCTGTTTTCCCTCGGCTGCTACAGCGGCGAGCCCATCACTGTAGTCTCCCGGATGCGGGGAGGATGCGTGGTCTCCATCAAGGATGGCAGATACAATATCGATACTGATCTAGCGAAAGCTATTTCAATATAAATAAAAGGGGCGGCTGTTTTCGCACCGTCTCTGCACAAGAGTTAGTTAATTCTAATTGAATAAGAGATGAAGGAGGAGAAATGTGCTATGAGAATTGCTTTTGCAGGAAATCCTAACAGCGGAAAGACAACCATGTACAATGCGCTGACAGGCAGGAACGAGCGCGTTGGAAACTGGGCCGGTGTTACGGTGGAGCGAAAGGAGAGCCTTATCAGGAAGGCTTATTACGACGGAGCGGAGGAGCTGGTCGCGGTGGACCTGCCGGGGGCCTATTCCATGTCGCCGTTTACTTCGGAGGAGAGCATCACGAGCGGGTATGTGAAAAATGAACATCCCGATGCGATCATCAATATCGTGGATGCCACAAACCTGAGCCGGAGCCTGTTCTTCACCACGCAGCTGCTTGAGCTGGGCGTTCCTGTGGTGGTAGCCCTGAACAAGAGCGACCTCACTGAAAAGAAGGGGACCAGGATCGATGAAAAACTCCTGTCCGAGAAGCTGGGGTGCCCGGTCGTAAAGACCGTCTCCACATCCTCGGGACATGAGGGGCTGAAGGAGGCTGTTTCCCAGGCTGCCGCCCTGAACGGGGCTGGCCAGAAGGCGCCCTACGTGCAGGCGGACATCGACCTGAAGGACAAAGCCCAGGTGGAGGCTGCGGACAGGAAGAGATTTGAGTTTGTGAACAGCATTGTAAAGCAGGTGGAGCAGAGAAAGGTCTTCACAAAGAATAAGAACTTCCAGGATAAGATCGACAGCGTGATCACCCACAAGATTGTCGGCATCCCCATCTTTGCGATCATTATCTTCCTTGTGTTTTACATATCCCAGACAACGCTGGGAACCTGGATCGCTGACTGGCTGGTGGCCTGGATCGAGACATTCCAGGGCTGGGTCGGAGGACTGATGGAAAACGCGAACCCGCTGCTGTACGCCATCCTCGTTGACGGTATCATCGGCGGCGTCGGAGCGGTCGTGGGATTCCTGCCTCTTGTCATGGTCATGTATTTCCTCATCGCCCTTCTGGAGGACTGCGGCTATATGGCCCGGGCCACGGTCGTGCTGGACCCCATCTTCAAGAGAGTGGGGCTCTCCGGAAAATCGGTCATCCCTATGGTGATCGGTACCGGATGCGCCATCCCGGGAGTCATGGCCTCCAGGACCATCCGCAATGAGAGGGAGCGCAGGACGACAGCCATGCTCACGCCCTTCATGCCCTGCGGCGCAAAGATACCGGTCATTGCCCTGTTCGCGGGTGCCTTCTTCGCGGACGCCTGGTGGGTGTCAGCCACCATGTACCTGGTAGGCATTGTACTCGTTCTCCTGGGCGCCCTGCTGGTAAAGAGGATCACCGGACAGAAATACAGGAAATCCTTCTTCATCATCGAGCTTCCGGAGTATAAGCTCCCCAGCCTTAAGAGAGCCTGCATGTCCATGCTTGAGCGTGGAAAAGCGTACATCATCAAAGCCGGGACCATCATCCTGGTGTGCAACACAGTGGTGCAGATCATGCAGAGTTTCAACTGGCAGTTCCAGCTCGTGGCGGAGGGAGCGGAGGATACCTCCATCCTTGCCGGCATCGCTCACCCCATCTCCATCCTGTTCATCCCGCTTGGATTTGGCGTGTGGCAGCTTGCGGCTGCGGCCGTCACAGGATTTATCGCAAAGGAGAATGTTGTGGGAACGCTGGCGGTCGTGTACGGTGTTACCAACCTGATCGACACAGACGAGCTGGCTCTGGTGGGCAGCGGGAACGAAGTGGCCACCATCATGGGACTGACCAAGGTGGCAGCCCTGGCGTACCTGATGTTCAATCTCTACACACCGCCCTGCTTTGCGGCTCTGGGAGCGATGAACTCGGAGATGAAGAGCGGCAGGTGGCTGCTTGGCGGCATCTGTCTCCAGCTGGCCACAGGCTACACGGTAGCCTTTGCGGTGTACCAGGTCGGAACGCTCGTCACGACAGGCTCCCTTGGAACAGCTTTTGTTCCGGGTCTGATAGCGGTCCTGGTATTTGCGGCCATCATCATATGGAGGATCCGCAGGTCCGACCGGGAATTTGCGGCAGAATACAGCCTGCACACCGCGTAGGCGGTTCCGGGCATGGAAGAGAGCAGTGGGCAGAGCGGAGGTGCTTTGTCCACTGCCTGCATTAAGAAAGTGCCTGAGAAAAGATATTTGAAGATCAGCGGAAAGGATGGCGGACAAGGATCATGGCAGATATCATTGCATTGCTCGTTATCGCGGCGGTCATCGCAGCCGCGGTGGCGTATATGGTGAAGGCGAAGAGGAACGGTGCAAAATGCATCGGATGTCCCGCCGGGGGAAGCTGTCCCAGCGGCGGAAAAGCGCCGAAAAAGAAGCTGGACGGCCCTGTGATAGGGAGGAAGACCCTGAAGATCTCAGGAATGCACTGCCAGCACTGCGGGGTGGCCGTGTCACAGGCGCTGAACGGGATCGCCGGAGTCAGAGCCGAGGTGGACCCGGTGAAGGGCAGGGCGAAGATTGCCTTTGACAGAAAAGTCAGTGAGGATATCCTGAAAAACGCGGTTGAAAAAGCCGGGTATCATGTGACCGGCATTTCGTAGGAGGAGACGGCGTGGACAGAGAGAAAGAGCGTATCATTGCCAAGCTGAAGGCCAATGGCTGCAGGATCACAAAGCAGCGCATGGAGCTTCTGGATATCATCCTGGAGAACCGGTGCTCAAGCTGCAAGGAGATCTTTTACCGGGCGTCCCGACAGGATGAGTCCATCGGGATAGCCACCGTTTACCGGATGGTAAATGCCCTGGAGGAGATTGGAGTGGTCAGCAGGCGGATCGTCTATGAGCCGGAGGAGACGGAAAGGTGATAAGATTTATCATTAAGGCCATTTAGAATTGACTAACTGCCTGTATGAAAATTATCATAATTTGTATCAACTCAGTATATGAGATCGGGCAAGGGAGTGAGGAAGATGAAGTCCCATAAATTCTGGGCATGGATGATGGTATTTTGCTGCGCCATGCTTTTCTATACTGGTTATAAACATAAATAAGGAGGCAGAAAAATGTTTGAGATTTCTAAATGTTTAAAATGCGGAAAAGGACTTGGCCTTTTTGCGGGAGGCGTGCTGTTCGGCACGGCCGGCGTGAAGCTCCTGTCAAGCAGGGATGCAAAGAATCTATACACAAAATGTACGGCGGCAGTCCTGAGAGCCAGGGAGAGTGTCATGGCCGCAGTGACCACCGTGCAGGAGAACGCTGAGGATATCCTGGCCGAGGCGAAGCAGATCAACGAGGACCGGGAGAGAGAGGAGGCCGCCTGCGTGCAGGAGGATGCGGCTGAAGAAGAGTAGAGCGTAAGACCTGAAGGGTCTGGAATAGAGGAGAGAAGGCGGAGCCCCACCGACAGACGGCTCCGCCTTCTCCTTATGAAAAAATGGAGGGAACAGAGTTGAAATACAGGATCAGACATGAGATAAGAGGGCGCATCCGCCTGCATGTGGAGCAAAAAAAGATGACCTGCCGGGAGGCGGACACACTCCTCTGCTTTCTGGAGACCCTTCCCGGCGTGGCTGCCGCAAAGGTCTACGAGCAGACCGGGGACGCTGTAGTGTGCTATGCGGGAGAGAGGGAAGTTATCCTCCGGGCGCTCCGAGCCTTTAAATATGAAAATGTACAGGTGCCGGAGCAGGTACTGGAACATTCCGGGAGAGAGCTGAACAGGGCCTACCGGGAGAAGCTGATTGGAAGGACGCTGTTACACTTTGGCAGGAAGCTCCTTCCCTTCCCTGTGCGGGCCGCCTGCACGGGCTGGCGGGCTGTCCGGTATCTTGCGAAAGGACTCCGGAGCCTGGCCGGGGGGAGGCTGGAGGTGGAGGTGCTGGATGCGGCAGCCATCACGGTCTCCATCCTCCGGTCCGACTTTGACACGGCCGGCTCTGTCATGTATCTGCTGGGAGTGGGAGAGATACTGGAGGAGTGGACCCACAAAAAGTCGGTGGGAGATCTGGCAAGGAGCATGTCCCTGAACATCAGGAAGGTGTGGCTGAGGACAGATGACCAGGAACTACTGGTCCCCGCCTCGGATGTCCGCGCGGGAGACGAGGTGGTGGTACATATGGGAAATGTGATCCCCTTTGACGGCGTTGTCACCTCCGGGGAGGCCATGGTCAATCAGGCTTCCCTCACCGGCGAGTCCCTGCCCGTGAGGAAGGAGAGAGACGGCTACGTGTACGCGGGGACCGTGCTGGAGGAGGGGGAGCTGACCGTGCAGGTGGAGCAGACCTCCGGCTCCACCAGATTTGAGAAGATCGTCACCATGATAGAGGACTCCGAGAAGCTCAAATCCGGCCTTGAGAGCAGGGCGGAGAGCCTGGCTGACCGGCTGGTGCCCTACACGCTGGCGGGGACCATCCTCACCTGGCTGGCCACGAGGAATGTCACCAAGGCCCTGGCCGTCCTCATGGTGGACTTCTCCTGTGCCCTGAAGCTGGCCATGCCGATATCCGTCCTGTCCGCCATCCGGGAGGCGGGCACACAGGGCATCACAGTCAAGGGTGGCCGCTTTATGGAGGCAGTGGCAGAGGCGGACACCATCGTGTTTGACAAGACAGGCACCCTGACCAAGGCGCGGCCCACTGTGAAGGAGGTGGTGACCTTCAACGGGAAAACGCCTCAGGAGATGCTGCGGATCGCCGCCTGCCTGGAGGAGCACTTTCCCCATTCCATGGCAAAGGCAGTGGTGAACGCGGCCAGGAGACAGGGGCTCGACCACGAGGAGATGCACTCAAAGGTGAATTATATCGTGGCCCACGGCATTTCCTCCTACATAGAGGACAAAAAGGTGGTCATCGGCAGCTACCACTTTGTCTTTGAGGATGAGAAATGCAGGATACGGCCGGAATTCCAGGAAAGGTTCCGTCAGCTCTCAGATGAATACTCTCACCTGTACCTGGCTATTGACAGCCTGCTGGCAGCGGTGATATGTATCGAGGACCCTCTGCGGGAGGAGGCGCCGGATGTGGTCCGGGGCCTGCGGGAGGCCGGCTTTAAGAAGATCGTCATGATGACAGGGGACAGCGAGAAGACAGCCGCCGCCATTGCCAGGAGAGTGGGTGTGGATGAGTACTATTCAGAGGTCCTGCCGGAGGACAAGGCACGCTTTGTGGAGGAGGAAAAAAAGAAGGGCCGCAAGGTGGTCATGACCGGGGACGGCATCAACGACTCGCCCGCTCTCTCCGCGGCAGACGCCGGCATCGCGGTCAGCGACGGGGCGGAGATCGCCAGGGAGATCGCGGATATCACCATAGCAGGTCACGACCTGTGGGAGATTGTCACGCTGAAGCGTCTGAGCAGCCTGCTCATGAGGCGGATACAGCGGAACTACCGCTCTATCGTGGGGATCAACACAGCCCTCATCTGCCTGGGCGTGGCCGGCGTGGTCCGGCCCACCACCTCCGCCCTGCTGCACAATACCTCCACCCTTGCCATCAGCCTGAAGAGCATGCAGGACCTGGAGCGGGGGCCCGCGGACGCCCGCAGGCACTGAGCCGGCCTGACAACAGGTACTGAGACAGCCCGGCAAAAGAGGCTGGAAAGCTCATGGAAACTGTGGTATGATATCAGTTACGGACAAAACGAAACGGGAGTATCACGAAAGCCAAAGGAGTAAACATGAGCATATACGACACACTGAATGAACAGCAGCGGGAGGCTGTATACCACACGGAGGGCCCTCTCCTCATCCTGGCCGGGGCAGGCTCCGGGAAGACCAGGGTCCTGACCCACAGGATCGCCTACCTCATCGAGGAGAGGGGGGTCAATCCCTGGAACATCCTGGCCATCACCTTCACCAACAAGGCGGCCGGGGAGATGCGGGAGAGGGTGGACGATATCGTCGGCTTTGGCTCGGAGAGCATCTGGGTCAGCACCTTCCACTCCACCTGCGTGCGCATCCTGCGCAGGCATATAGACCGTCTGGGCTATGATACCAACTTTACCATCTACGACACGGATGACCAGAAGACGCTGATGCGGGATATATGTAAGTATCTCCAGATCGATACGAAGATTTACCGGGAGAGGAACCTTCTGGCCGCTATCTCCGCCGCCAAGAACGAGATGGTTTCCCCGGAAGGATTCCGCCTCCGGGCGGAGGGGGATTTTTCCCGGCAGAGGATAGCCAGTGTCTACGAGGAGTATGAGAAGCAGATGAAGGCCAACAACGCGCTTGATTTTGACGACCTCCTTGTGAAGGCGGTGCAGCTTCTGAAGACCCAGCCGGACGTGCTGGACTATTACCAGGAGCGCTTCCGCTACATCATGGTGGACGAGTATCAGGACACGAACAATGTCCAGTTCCAGTTTGTCAGCACCCTGGCGGCAAAATACAGGAACCTGTGCGTGGTGGGGGATGACGACCAGTCCATCTACAAATTCCGTGGGGCGGACATCCGGAATATCCTCAACTTTGAGAACGTGTTCGAGGATGCGAAGGTCATCAAGCTGGAGCAGAACTACCGCTCCACCGGCACGATCCTGGACGCGGCCAACGCGGTGATCCGCAACAACAGAGGGCGCAAGGACAAGACTCTCTGGACGGACAACGGCCAGGGGGAGAAGATAGAGCTCCGGCAGTTCGACACCGGATACGACGAGGCGGAATATATCGTGGGGGACATCCGCGGCCATGTGGACAGCGGGGACTGCTCCTACAATGACAATGCTGTCCTCTACCGCACCAACGCCCAGTCCCGTCTCTTTGAGGAGAAGCTGGTGTCGGCGAATATCCCCTACAAGCTGGTGGGGGGCGTCAACTTCTACGCCAGAAGGGAGATAAAGGACCTGCTGTCCTACCTGAAGACTATCGACAACGGAAAGGACGACCTGGCAGTGCGCCGTATCATCAATGTGCCCAAGAGGGGCATCGGGCTCACCAGTGTGAACCGTGTCCAGGAGTACGCCCTCCAGAGGGGTGTTAGCTTTTACGAGGCGGTCCTCGGGGCGGACCTGATCCCGGGTATCGGGAGAGGGCTCCCCAAGCTGGAATCCTTTGCCGCCCTCATCGAGCATTTCAGATCAGAGGCGGAGAAAATGAGTATCCTGGAGCTCCTGGAGGACATCATCGAGACCACCGGATACATAGAAGAGCTGAAGACCGAGGGGGAGATAGAGGCGGAGACCAGGATCGAGAACATCGACGAGCTGAAGAACAAGGCGGCGGACTATGAGGAGAGCTGCCAGGAGCGGGGAGAGACACCCACTCTCGGCGGATTTCTGGAGGAGGTTGCCCTGGTGGCGGACATAGACAGCCTGGACGAGGACAGCGACTATGTGGTCCTCATGACGCTCCACAGCGCCAAGGGCCTGGAGTTTCCCCATGTCTATCTGGCCGGTCTGGAGGACGGCCTTTTTCCAAGCTATATGACGGTCACCTCCGACAACCCGGAGGAGCTGGAGGAGGAGAGGCGCCTCTGCTATGTGGGCATCACAAGAGCCATGAAGCAGCTCACCCTGACCTGTGCCAGAAGGCGGATGGTGCGGGGAGAGACCCAGTACAACAAGATGTCCCGCTTTTTAAAGGAAATCCCTGCGGACCTCCTCTCCACAGGCATGAGGTTCGAGCGGGAGGAGAAGGAGGAGGAGGCTCCCAGGCAGTCCTCCTGGCAGCAGGCAAGACAGGCTTTCCACACGAAGGCTTTTTCTTCACCAAGACCGGTACAGCAGTTTAAGGTGGCAGGCGGAAACGGCCCCGGCTATGATGTGGGAGACCGGGTGCGCCACGTGAAGTTCGGAGAAGGACTTGTCACCGCCATTGTGGAAGGCGGCCGGGACTATGAGGTGACTGTGGAATTTGACAGTGCAGGAACGAAAAAGATGTTTGCTGCATTTGCGAAATTGCAGAAAATATAGGGCGTTGTGTTCAAGAAGAACAGATTTATCTGAAAATTACTGCAAAAATGAGTAGTAATATGCCCGGGAAGGTGTTATAATAATGCCAACGAATTATACTTGCAAGTCAAGCATAAGAAAGGATGTGTGGGAAGTATGAGCAAGGTAGAGGATATCATTGCAGCTTCAAAGCTGAACGAACTGATCCGCAAGAAAGATGAAGATGACAAGACCTGCAGGACAGTGCTCTGGGTGCTGGCGATCGTGGGAGCGATCGCGGCAGTAGCGGCAATTGCATATGCGGTATATTGTTTCTTTACTCCGGACTATCTGGAGGATTTCGAAGAAGATTTCGATGACGATTTTGATGATGACTTCTTTAATGAAGATGATCAGGTATAAGATCGGGACAAAAGGAAGAGACAGGACAATCCAATGTTCTGTCTTTCTTTTTTGCGCAATACACCCGGAGAGCAGCCGCCGTGCGGAAAAAGCCAGAGGGAGAAGGACAGGAGGAGCTTTGAGCAGATGAAGAAAGGACAGATACTGGAAGGAACCGTTGAAAGGATCGATTATCCGAATAAGGGCGTGGTAAAGGCGGAGGGCGAAGACAGGCCTGTGCTGGTCAAGAACGCCATTCCCGGCCAGAGAGTGCGGGTCTCTGTCAATAAAATCCGCAGGGGCCGGGCGGAAGGAAGAGTGCTGGAGGTGCTGCAGCCCTCCTCCCTGGAGATCCCGTCCCCCTGTCCCCATTTCGGGCAGTGCGGGGGCTGCACCTACCAGACCCTGCCCTATGAGGAGCAGCTGAGACTCAAGGAATCCCAGGTCAAAGAGCTGCTGGACGAGGCTATACGGAAGGGCGGAGGCAGAGAGTATCAGTGGGACGGTATCAAGGCCAGTCCCGTGACGGACGCCTACCGGAACAAGATGGAGTTCACCTTCGGCGATGCGTACAAGGATGGCCCCCTGTCTCTCGGCATGCATAAGAGGGGGAGCTTTCACGACATTGTGAACGTAAATGAGTGCCGGATCGTGGACGGGGATTTCCGGGCAATCCTGGAGACGACCCTCGCCTTTGCCCGTGAGAGCGGTCTGCCCTATTATCACCGCATGCGCCACGAGGGATATTTCCGCCATCTCCTTGTGCGCAAGGCGGCCCGCACCGGCCAGATACTCGTGGACCTGGTGACCACCACCCAGGCAGGCCCGGACCTGGATCCCTGGGCGGACAGCCTTCTGGAGCTGGAGCGCAGCGGCCAGCTGAAAGGGCAGATCACAGGCATCCTCCACACATCCAATGACAGCCTGGCCGATGTGGTGAAGGATGAGGGGACCCGTCTCCTCTTCGGGCAGGATCACTTCTATGAGGAGATACTGGGGCTGCGCTTCCAGATCACTCCCTTCTCCTTCTTCCAGACCAACTCTCTGGGAGCGGAGGTACTGTACGAAACCGCCCGAAGCTACATAGGAGAGACGAAGGACAAGGTCATCTTTGACCTCTACAGCGGCACAGGGACCATCGCCCAGATCCTGGCGCCTGTGGCCAGGAAGGTTACCGGTGTGGAGATCGTGGAGGAGGCTGTGGAGGCGGCGAGGGAAAACGCCCGCCTGAACGGTCTTGAAAACTGTACCTTCTGGGCAGGAGACGTGCTGAAGGTCATCGATGAGCTGGGGGAGGTGCCGGACCTCATCGTCCTGGACCCGCCCCGCGACGGTGTACATCCGAAGGCCCTGGAGAAGATCATCGGCTTTGGCGTGGAGAAAATGGTCTATATTGCCTGCAAGCCCACCAGCCTGGCAAGAGATCTGGAGCTGCTGCAGGGCAGGGGCTATCAGGTGGAGCGGGCCGGGTGCATCGACCTCTTCCCGGGGACGGTGCATGTGGAGACGGTCGCTTTGCTTTCCAAACTTAAAACAGATAAACATATTGATGTGAAATTAGAGATGGATGAGCTCGATTTGACGGCTGCGGAGAGCGAGGCTACTTATGCAGAACTCAAACAGTATGTGCTTGATAAATATGGTTTGAAAGTATCCAGTTTGAATATTGCTCAGATTAAAGCAAAGTGTGGTATTGATAAGCGTGAAAATTATAATAAGGCAAAGAACGAAAATGTTAAGGAACCAAACTGCACAGAGGAAAAAGAAAATGCAATAAAAGACGCGTTTAAGCATTTTCAAATGATTTAAATGGGAGGATAATATGTTAAATAAGATAAAGTTTAAAGGAGGCTTTTTTGATGAAGAAAAAGAGCTGAAGTTATTTATGAATGAAGACAGAATATCATTTCTTTATGGGAAAAATGGTTCTGGAAAGAGTACAATTTCTAATGCTGTGCGTAAGGCAAAAGGTGATGTAGTTGATGATATAGTCCAAGCTACATTATATGATAAAGAAGATATGGCTTTTGTGGATACTCAATGTATTCATGTGTTTAACGAAGATTATGTGAGTTCACGCGTTAAAATACGAGCCGATGGGCTAAATGCAATTATTCTTTTGGGTGAGCTGGGTAATCTTGAAGACAAGATATTGGATTTGGAACTTAGAATTGAAGCTGAATCTAACAGAAATACAGAACTTAAAACAGTTACTGACGAATACAGAGACAAAGATAATATAAAGTCTCCAAGCAACTGTAGATATCAGATTAACCTTGGATTGTCTGGCAATGGACATTGGGCTGA
This sequence comes from Lachnoclostridium sp. An118, assembly GCF_002160985.1. GTDB lineage: Bacteria > Bacillota > Clostridia > Lachnospirales > Lachnospiraceae > Claveliimonas > Claveliimonas stercoravium. Next base: position 147,121 of record NZ_NFLQ01000007.1, read on the forward strand.
ACGAGAAAAGATTATTAATAATGGTAAACGCAATGCTAGCGTTACGGATAAAGTGATTGATTCTATTATTGCGTTGCAACCTGCTGAAACATTGACGGATTTGAGAAAACGTTATGAAGAGAATCTTCAACTGTTAAGTCAGGTAATAGCTAATGAAGCGGCTCAGATTAGAAGTACCGTGAAACTGAATGTTCCATATAATGAAAAGGTATTACAAAATCTTCTTTCACAGAAGGTTGAAAGGCCTACGTTGTCAGATCGTGAGCAATATCTTCTTCAACTTATTGATGACGGAAAATTAGATCAAATTAATGAAATGAAGTCAGTATTTTCAAAAGAAAAAACAAAGAAATGTCCTTTTTGCTTTCAAAAAATCTCGGATCAAGGTAAACGAGATTTGATTGGCAGTATAGAGAAAGTATTATCGAAAGAAGTTGATATTCATGAGGAAAACCTCAAAAAATGTATTATACAGGAATTGAACGTTGATTTTTCTGGCATGGATGTCTTGGACTCGCCTAATTATATAAAATGTAAAGATATAGTGGAAGAAATCAATAGGGAGATATTTAAGATACGAGAAATTATTCTTAAAAAGATTAACCATCCATATACGCCTATTACTGATTTTGAGAGCCACTTGATTGATAAACTTGAACAATATGAGTTGTTTAGGACTAAGCTGCAGCAGGAAATAGAAACTTACAACAATGCAGTTAAAAAGATTGGAACGCTTAAAAGAAATCTCACAACTGATAATGCAGCCATTGCGCATTATGAGATTTCTAGAGATCTTGAGTTATGGAAGCAAGCCTTGGTGGATCAGAAGAAAGCTGATGAAGCATTAAAAGAATCTGACGAGAGAATCAAAAATCTCAATGATGAGTTGAATGTCTTAAAATCTCGAAAGAAAAATATAAAAATAGCAGTCAGCTTGATTAATAAGAGCCTCAGATATGTGTTCTTTTCAAAGAATAGATTAGAAATCAAAGTTGAGAATGATAAATATGTATTGTATGCCTACGGAAAAGCAGTAAAGCCTAACAATGTATCTGTTGGCGAAAGAAATATTATTGCTTTATGTTATTTTTTTACAGAATTGATTATGAATCAGGAAGCGAAAGACGGATATTCAAAAAAACTAATCCTTGTTATTGACGATCCAGTATCAAGTTTTGATTTTGAAAACAAAGTGGGAATTATGTCACTGCTGAAAGCTAAAATAGCCGATATTATTAAATCCAATCCAGAAAGCCAAATTCTAGTGATGACACATGATATTCAGTGTTTATATGATCTTCAAAAAATTGGCGAGGAGGTTTGCAACGAATATAAGAGAGAAAGTAACGGACAAAAGAAAGTTACATATACCTGTTATGAATTAAAAAACAAAGAGATTATTCCGTTCAGTTATACAAAGCGAAACGAATATTCTGAGATTTTGAAGGATGTATATGACTATGCTTGTGGTAAGAATGAGAGTGAAGCTCTGATTGTTGGAAACTCAATGCGACGAGTGATGGAGGCATTCTCAACATTTGTGTATAAAAAAGGAATAGCAGAGATTTCCTGTGATGATACGATTTTACAACAGATTGGAGACAAAGATTACATTGATTATTTCAAAAATCTAATGTATAGGCTTGTGCTTAATGGTGATAGTCACATGCTAGAGAGAACAAATAGTCTGGATGACATGGATTATTTATGTTTTTTAAGTGATGAAGAACGCCGAAGAACTGCACAGGAAGTTATTTGCTTCATTTATTTATTAAATAAGAGACATATTTTGGCTCATTTGGAAGGAAAGCCAAACATTGAAACTAACATTCAAAAGTGGTGCGCAGACATAAAAAGCTTTTGTGCAAGTGATGAAGTGACGGTGTGATTATGATTGTCTTATATTCCATATGAATTAATGATATAGTCTATACTTAACCATAGATAGGTGTTAAGAAAAACAAATTATTATCTGGGTCAGCACCTAAAGTTCATTGAATTCTAACATTTTACTATTGAACATGATACGGAAATAGGTTTGGATAAGCAAGGTAAGACGGTATGTTTACTTTCCAAACTTAAAATTTATAAACATATCAATGTGGAATTGGATATGGATGAACTTGGCTGTTGCGGCGAGTAAAGTACCGTAGGATATTTTTGATGGGAGGCATCGTATGTCAAATAATATTTTTGCAAGATGCATGGCGATTTCCATGTCACATTTTTTAAATACTCCATATAAAGAGCAGACTATCACAGAAATGTATGCTCCAGATGGATTTGAAAATAAGGCATCAGGGATATGCCATTATTGTACTGTAGATACTCTTAAAGAGATTCTAAACACCGGATGCCTACGTTTTAGTGATGTTCGCTTTTTGAATGATTCTACAGAGTTTATAGAGATTATTCCTTTAATTGAAAATGTGCTTTCATGCAATGGGTATACTTCGGATTTTAGAAAGTTGATTCTTGAGAGTGCTGAAATGAAGGAATTAAAAGAATATCACCAATCTTATATAGGGTTTTCAAGGATTGCGCATAAATGTGAACAGAAGATATATAGAACATATACTTGTTCTTTTTCGATAGAGAATGATTCACTTAGCATGTGGAATTATTATGCATCATCTGGAGAGGGTGTAAGCATAGCATTCGATCATTCATGGAATATGTTTGAAGGGAGCGATAGATCGGAAGTTAATATAAGGGAAGAATTGAAGAACGATATTGTGATTTATAGGGGGCTTATTGTATATAAAAGAGAAGATAAGAAGAAATGCATAATGGAATTACTTAATGTATTACAGCAAATATATAACGAGGCAAGGAATGAAATTAAAAAATATCGAGGACATATACTGTTTGCATTTAAGGAATCCATAAATCATATGCGATGCTTTTTTAAAAATGAATCTTTTGCATGTGAAAATGAATATCGTATAGTGTTAAAAATACCAGAGGAATTGTTACTGGCGGAAGAATGTAGTGGTGATATTTTAAAAAAGGGACAATTTAAACGAGGCAATATATTAATTCCTTTTGTGGATTATAAGTTTAAGAGAGACAGTATAAAACATATAGTGACAAATCCATTTATTAGAGAAGAAAATAGTATGTTTGAACTGGGAATAAGAGAGTTACTGTGGCAGAATAAAATGGAAGATGTAGATATTTTTTCCTCCGGTATTCCAATCAGAAAATACAATTGACAATAAAAAGTTAAGCAGATTACTAGGAGGGGTGAAAGGTGGAGAATAAAAGAGATATTTCTGAAAACATTGGAAGTGAAATTATCATATATCAAACGGAAGATGGGCACACAAAAATTGACGTTAAGTTTGAAGATGAGACCGTTTGGCTTACACAGGCGCAATTATGTGAACTCTACCAAACTAGTAAATCCAATATCAGTGAGCATATTAAACATATTTTTGAAGAAGGCGAACTGGAAGAAACTTCAGTTGTTCGGAAATTCCGAACAACTGCTTCTGACGGGAAAAAATATAATACAATACATTATAATCTTGATATGATTATTTCTCTTGGGTATAGAGTAAAATCAAAAATTGCTACAAATTTTCGTCGGTGGGTTACTGAGCGCTTAAAAGAATACATGATAAAAGGCTTTACAATGGATGATGAGCGCCTGAAAAATCTGGGCGGTGGTAATTACTGGAAAGAACTGTTAGACCGCATACGGGATATACGTTCGTCTGAAAAGGTTATGTACCGACAGGTTCTTGACCTTTATGCAACGAGTGTTGACTATGATCCTAAGAGCAGTGAATCTATTGCCTTTTTTAAAATGGTGCAGAACAAATTGCATTATGCGGCACATGGACATACAGCAGCGGAGGTTATATACGAGCGCGCGGATGCGAGTCAGCCTTTTATGGGATTGAAGAGTTTTTCTGGTGACTTTCCTACTTTAAAGGATATAGGCATTGCAAAGAATTACCTTAATGATGAAGAATTAAAAATATTAAATAATATTGTATCGGGATATTTTGATTTTGCAGAAATTCAGGCTATGCGCCATCATCCTATGTATATGTCAGATTATGTGGAGCATCTTGATAATGTTTTGAAGACTACCGGGGAAAAGGTGCTGCAGGGTGCCGGTACAATCAGTCATGCGCAGGCAATTGAGAAGGCAACAGAAGAGTATAGAAAATATCAGGTACAGAATTTGTCACCGGTTGAAGAGGAATATTTGGAAAGCATTAAAAATATTCAAAGCATAGTAAAGAAAAAAGATAATAACTAATAGAACATGATGCTTCCATGCAAATATCAAAGTTGAAGAGATTTTTGGAAGAACAGTGAAAAGATTAGTTTGGACAATGAAGAACAAGTTGAGGCCGTGTGCCTTCTCTCGAAGTGCAGCCTGTCGTAAAAAAGCTGAAAAAACAGGTGAAAGGGGCGACTGTTTTGTGAAAAACAGAAAAAACAGAGCGAAATCTGTTTTTCTGTTGACTTTGGAAAAAACAGCGTTATAATAGACGTAAATTACAAAGAGCTGATGCGAAGAACAGGACACGACCTTTTGCGGATCCCTGCTTTCAGAGAGCTCCCGGCTGGTGCGAGGGGGCAGCACACCGCAAAAAGCCATCACCTGCGAGCAGTCAGGGTGAAATGGACGCAGAGTAGCCCGGACCGGCTTTCCACCGATAGAAGGAAACCTGTTTGCCCGGCAAAGCTATCCGAAGGATGCAGACCTGCGCCGGATGACGGGGATGAGGGACCGGGAAACCGGTAAGAGAAGTGGTAACGCGGAATATATTTCGTCTTCTGACAGAGAAAATCTGTCAGAGGACGTTTTTTTATTGCGGCTCTCTGTGATTTGAGATCTAAAACTGTTTTGTAAGGAGAGAAGAGAAATGAACACATTGGTAATCGTACTGATCGCTGCCGTGTGCCTCTTTGCGGCGTATGTCCTGTACGGGCGCTGGCTGGCGAAAAAGTGGGGTATTGACCCAAAGGCAAAGACACCTGCGACTCTGCACAATGACGGGCAGGATTATGTGCCCACAGACGGATGGACTGTATTTGCCCATCAGTTTTCCTCCATCGCGGGGGCGGGACCTGTGACAGGTGCCATCCAGGCAGCCGCCTTTGGATGGCTGCCGGTGCTCCTGTGGATCATCCTGGGCGGCATCTTCTTCGGGGCTGTCACAGACTTTGGCGCTCTGTACGCCAGCGTAAAAAATGACGGAAGATCCATGGGCCTGCTGATCGAGAAATATATCGGGAAAACGGGCCGCAAGCTGTTCCTTGGCTTTTGCTGGCTGTTCTGCCTGATCGTTATCGCCGCCTTTGCGGACATGGTGGCAGATACATTTAACGCCTATGTGGTGACGGACGGGGTGCAGAGCCTTTCAGAGAACGCCACAGTAAACGGCGCGGCCGGAAGTATTTCCCTGTTCTTCATCCTGTTCGCCGTGGTGTTCGGCGTGCTGCAGCATAAGCTGAAGCTGACTGGCTGGAAGGAGGTCGTGTTCGGCCTGGTATGCACAGTGCTGGCCTTTGTCTTTGGTATGAACTTTCCGGTCATCCTGGGGAAAGACATGTGGGTGTACATTGCGTTTGCCTACATTTTCCTGGCGGCTGTCCTGCCAATGTGGTTTGTCATGCAGCCCAGGGACTACATGTCCACCTTCATGTTTATCGGCATGATCGCCGGTGCTGTCCTGGGACTCGTGTTTGCCCATCCGGCTATGAACCTTCCGGCGTTTACGGGCTTCCAGAACGAAAGCCTCGGCACGCTGTTCCCGATCCTGTTCGTGACAGTGGCCTGCGGGGCTGTGTCCGGATTCCACAGCCTTGTCTCATCCGGCACCTCGTCCAAGACCGTTTCCAATGAGAAGGATATGCTGAAGGTCGGTTACGGCGCTATGGTCCTGGAGAGCCTCCTCGCGGTCATCGCCCTCTGCGTGGCCGGAGCCGCGGCAGGGGCCGACGGGACCGCTGCGGTAGGCACGCCCTTCCAGATCTTCTCGTCAGGCGTGGCCGGATTCCTGGAGATGTTCGGCATCCCGGTATATGTGGCGCAGAGCTTCATGACCATGTGCGTGTCCGCACTCGCCTTCACCACACTGGACTCCGTTGCCAGGATCGGGCGCATGTCCTTCCAGGAGCTGTTCAGCGTGGATGACATGGAGCATGCGGAGGGCTGGAGGAGAGTTCTCTGCAACAAGTATTTCTCCACCCTGATCACACTGGTGTTCGGTTACATACTGACCCAGGTGGGATATTCCAATATCTGGCCCCTGTTCGGAAGCGCCAACCAGCTGCTGAGCGCTCTTGTGCTCATCACCCTGTGCGTGTTCCTGAAGGTGACAGGAAGAGAGCTGCGGACACTGGTCCCGCCCTTTGTGATCATGCTTGTAGTCACTTTCTCAGCCCTTGTGCAGAGATTTATCTCTCTTGTCCGGGCGTTTATGGGAGGAACAGGTGTCTTCATGGTGGAGGGACTGCAGCTCATCGTGGCTGTCCTCCTCATGATCCTGGGAGTCACCATCGTGTTCACCTCAGGGAAAGAGCTCATCCGGAAAAAGGCGGAAAAATAGGAGCTGTTACAGTATAATATGACTGAGAGACGCGGGGCGGCGGAGCTGTCCCGCGTCTTTTGTAAATTATCCCCCAGATATCTGTGACCAGTCCGGAGAGCATAAACAGGGCTTCCTGCCCCAAAAATGACCAAATGTGTCAGTACGCCACTTTCTCTCCCCGCGACTGTCCTTTATAATTTTATATATAGAAAGATAGAATGGAGGCGGAAGCTATGGATGAGATCATCAGGTTGTCAGGATGTATGTGGAATGCGGAGGAAGCTGCGGAAAAGCTGTGCAAGGTGCTGGCGATCCTTTTGTTTGGAGCCTGCCTGTGGGGAGCTGCGGGATATCTGGATGGTTCCGGTGCGGATGAATATGGATACAGTGCGGCGGGAAGCTTTGTGTACAGTCAGGCGGAAGAGGGAGGAGAGGGCCCTCTGACTCTGCCGAAAGTATCCGGAAGCTTTTTCCTCTCTGTCCCCGCTCCTGTACCGGTCTCGTCCATTGAGCCTGACAAGGGAATACAGGAGAGTGCGGCAGATACTGCGGCTCAGGCTGTCCCGGCTGCCGCGACAGAGTGCGGTCCCGCTGTCTCTGTGCCTGTGGAGGGTGTCCAGACAGAGGGCGTCTTGGCAGAAGAGCAGGAGGAAGTCCTTCCGGCCATGCTGACCATTCACCTGTATGGAAACGGA
>NZ_NFLQ01000008.1 GCF_002160985.1 Lachnoclostridium sp. An118
GTGTAACACTTATTCCTACTTAATAAAACAGAAAAAGCAGCAATCACTCATTTTTGTAAGAGTAATTGCCACTTTTCTTTTCCCGTTTTTCAAAGTGGAAATAAACTTTTCACTTCAGTCATCTTTATACGCTCTGTCATCCTTATGCGCTCTGCTCGTCCTCCAGCCTCCACCTGGACAGCACCCTGCCGAACTGTTTGGCGATGAGCCCCACCATGACTGCCGCTGCCACGGTCCCCTCCCGGACACCCTGGAGGCTGCCTGTGAAGACGAGAGACAGCAGGATGGCGGTAAGGACGAGAGTTACATCAAAGCACACCTTCATGTAGCCGAACCTGAGGGAGGGGACAGCCCTGCAGATGGCCAGCACCACCCCTTCCCCGGCCAGTACCACCACGCCGGCTTTCACCTCCAGGCTGACACCGGCTGCCACAAGCAGGATGCCTGCAAGGCAGACGAGCCACTGCTGCCAGTATGTGTGGCACGAGATCCCCTGCACGGCCCACACGCCGAAATCCGTCAGATAGCCGAAGAAAAAGGCTACCGGGAGCTGCATGAGCTGGATGGGATGATAGTTTTTCCGAAGGATCAGGATCTGCAGGAGGATGAAGACGCAGTGCATGGCAATGGTGGCTGTCCCCACAGTCAGAGGAGAAAAAAGGCTCAACACATAGGGAACGCTGGATATGGGAGAAGTGCCGAGGCTTGCCTTGATGGAAAAGGCCACGCCGAAGGACATGATGGTCAGGCCCGCAAAAAGGAGCAGATAGCGCTTTAGAATGTAAGTAGTCAGTTTGTTCAATACGGTCATTCCTTTCTGAAAATGTGGCATCACCGAGGGATGCCGAAATGTCTGTCAGAGGAAAGAGGGACTCTTGATTTACCTGCTGACTTCTCTATTATAACATTTTCGGGAGAAACTGTACCTGCCTATATGGCCGCAAGGCTGCGATTTTTAAAAGAAAAGTGCAACAAACAAAAATGAAAACAATAATTATCAGATAAATAATTGACTAATGCAAGAAAAGGAACTACAATTATAGAAAAGATACGAAGGGAGGCGGAAGCTATGACGAGAGAAATTCTTTTGATCATTCTTTTTGCGGCAGCGCTGGTGGCAGTGTGCTGGATGCTCATGGAATACTGGCTTGGCACAAGAGGATTTGGGATGAACGGAGAGATCGGAAGACTCCGTTTTGGAAGCAGGACTGCCTTTGCTCTCGCTCAGTTCTGGAAGCGAGTGGACGAGGCGAAGGATATCCCCGATGAACCGCTGAAGCGGGAAATGGGGTTGGCTGACAACGGTCTTCCGTCCGGAGAAAAATAAGGAGTGAAGGAGTGACGCTGTTATGACAGAAGAACTGATCCATGAACTGAAGCATGTAAAAAACGCACTTGTAAATAAGGAGATGAAAGGGGAAGCCTGGGAGGAAAAGCAGCAGATGATCCGCAAGCTGGAGGACGTCACCAGCTACCTGAAGGACGCCCTGGGACAGGGAATTGAATTCTGACGGGTGCCGGGAGCCTGGGAAGTACAGAGGCGCTGGTGCTTGACATGGACGGACTTCTGTCCGACTCGGAGGCAAGGGAATGAGAGGATAAGAAAAAGCATGGACGGAGGCAAAAAGGCCGCTTCCTGTCCATGCTTTTATCGTCTGTCAGAAGACCAGGGCTCTGTCTCCCGCTCTCTTAGTTGAAATCCGGAACCTTTGAGAGGGCGGCTGCGTCAGCCACCAGAGTCACATCGTTGTGCATCTGGAGGATGGAGGCAGGGACGGCGGGAGTGACCGGGCCGAAGAAGGCATCCCTCACGATGTCAGCCTTGCCCTCGCCGTTTACGACCAGGAGGATCTTCCTTGCCTGCATGATGGTCTTGATACCCATTGTGTATGCCTGGCGGGGGACATCGTCTGCGGAGGCGAAGAACCGTTTGTTTGCCTCGATGGTGCTCTCCTGGAGGTCTACACAGTGGGTCTCCTTCTCAAAGGCCTCACCCGGTTCGTTGAATCCGATGTGCCCGTTGTGTCCCAGGCCCAGAAGCTGCAGGTCCACGCCGCCCAGAGACTGGATCAGCCTCTCATAGCGGGCGCACTCCCTGGCGCTGTCGGGCTCTGTGCCGTCCGGGAGATGTGTGTTTTCCGGGAGGATATTTACATGGTCGAAAAGATTGTGGTGCATGAAATAGTAGTAGCTCTGGTCATTGTCTTTTGTGAGCCCTTTGTACTCGTCCAGGTTCACTGTGGTGACTGCGGAGAAATCCAGGTCTCCCTTCCTGTACCAGTCCACCAGCTGCTCGTATGTACCGATGGGGGTGGAGCCTGTGGCAAGACCCAGCACGCAGTCAGGCTTCATGATGATCTGGGCGGAAATGATATTTGCCGCCTTGCGGCTCATGTCGCGGTAGTCTGTAGCTCTGTAGATTTTCATATGGATAACCTCCTCAAAAATATTTTATATAGATGTAGATCAGGCTTTTTCAGACAAGGACAGCCTCTGCAAAGTATTCCGGCATGTGGAAGGAAGGCACCGGGGAGGTGATGGGGGCGTAGGCCGCATAGTGCTCGATGTCCGCTGCCTCGGATATCTTGTAGAAGTTGCAGTAAAAGGTGCTTCCCTTTTCCAGCTTCACAGGCCCGTATATGCGCTCCAGCACAGAAAGCGGGATGTGGAAGGAAGCGCTCCAGCGGTCCTCCTCGATGACGGCCCTGGCCTGGAACTGCTCGGCCTCCTCTCTGGAAAAAAAGGACCGGTAGGTCCGGGAGGGACCGTAGCCGGCGAGAAGGGCGCCGTTTGCGTTGATCTCAAAATTCAGATAGGTGCCGGAGGCGTCCTCTTTCTGGGGAAACAGAAGGAAGGCCTCCATGGCGCTGTCCTGGTAGACCGGGTCCAGGTAGGACTGATAGGTTCTCCTTGGATCCTTTTCCTCGCATACCATGCGCACATAAAATCCATCCCCCGGCACAAACCCGATATAGAAGCAGGTGCGGGGAATGGAGGAGGTGCCCCACAGAAGATGAGTGATCTCGAAGGGGGCGACAGTATTCAGTTCTTCTTTGTCTTTTAATATCTTTACATTCATCATGTCTCCAATGTAGCAGACAAAGGAGAGAAAAACAACAGCTTCAAAAAGAAAAATATGAAAGTGCAAAAAAAACAATTTATTGTGCTATAATCATGTCCTTTTCTTCCTGAACGATCCCTGGCGGCTCGCCTTAAGCCTCCCATCTGCCGGAGGCGCCGCAGGGGAGAAAGAGCCCTGAGGCCGTCACAGGAAGAGCAATCTCCTGGGACTGTACATGCCCGCCAAAGGACTTCAGCTCCGTGCTCAGCATGTAGGTGAGCACAGCCGGGGCCAGCCCTGTGGTGTAGGAGTTTACCAGGAAAAAGAGGGGATTGTCTGACAGGACCTTTGTGCACAGCTTGATAATGGGGTGGATGGACTCCTCGATCTTCCAGATCTCTCCTTTTGGTCCCCTGCCGTAGGAGGGCGGGTCCATGATGATGGCGTCGTAGTGGTTACCCCTGCGTATCTCCCTCTCCACGAACTTGGTGCAGTCGTCCACCAGCCACCGTATGGGCGCGTCCTTCAGCCCGGAGGAGACAGCGTTCTCCCGTGCCCAGGTGACCATGCCCTTGGAGGCGTCCACGTGGGTCACGGAGGCCCCGGCCGCAGCGGCAGCCAGTGTGGCGCCCCCTGTATAGGCGAAGAGGTTCAGCACCTTGACAGGGCGTCCGGCCTGCCGTATCTTTTCGGAAAACCAGTCCCAGTTGGCTGCCTGCTCCGGGAAGAGGCCTGTGTGCTTAAAGCTGAAGGGCTTCAGGTTAAAGGTCAGGCTTTTGTAACGGATGGTCCACTGGGAGGGGAGGTCAAAGAACTCCCACTCCCCGCCTCCCTTTTTGCTGCGGTGGTAGTGGGCGTTGCATTTTCGCCAGCCCTTCAGTGTCTTTGGAGTGTCCCAGATGACCTGAGGGTCCGGGCGGATCAGGAGATAGTCGCCCCAGCGCTCCAGCTTTTCTCCTCCGCTGCAGTCCAGCACCTCGTAATCCTTCCAGTTGTCAGCTATCCACATATATCTCAACCTCGCTTCTTCATTATTGATCCTATCTCGCTAACAATAGCTCGCTGTGCGGAGAATTATAGCATACCTTTCACATGCCTTCAATTCCAATGGGAATATGTTTCTGAAATTTGTGGAATATTACGGATATGACCTTTACCTTTTGCACTATCAGTGATAGAATGTTTCTATAAGTGAGCGGAAAGCCCGCGGAAGAAAGGTGGAATACAGTATGATCACAGTCAATGCAATGGGAGATAAATGCCCGGTACCGGTCATCAAGACAAAGAAGGCTATGCAGGCCCTGACAGGCCCGGAGACTATCGAGGTCCTGGTAGACAATGAGATTTCCGTACAGAATGTGACAAAGATGGCTTCCTCAAGCGGCGGAAAGGTGACCTCCGAGAAGCTGGGGGAGGGCGAGTACAAGGTGACGATCCAGATGGAGGGAGCTCCGGCGGCAGCGGATGCAGCCGGGGAGACAGCCTGCATCCCGGATGCGAGAGGCAACATGATCGTCGTCATGGCGTCAGACCGGATGGGAGAGGGAAATGACGAGCTTGGAAAAGTTCTGGCAAAAAGCTTTATTTTTGCGGTGACACAGCTTGAGGAACTGCCTAAGACCATGTTATTCTATAACGGCGGCGCCACGCTCACCTGCGAGGGCTCGGACTGTCTCGAGGACCTGAAATCCCTGGAGGCCCAGGGTGTGGAGATCCAGACATGCGGCACATGCCTGGACTACTACGGACTGAAGGAGAAACTGGCAGTCGGATCTGTGACAAACATGTACAGCATCGTGGAGACGATGGCCGGCGCTGCGAAGATCCTGCGCCCATAGACGGGACGGGAGAGCGAAGGAGGATATTTTTATTATGAAATCAGATGTCAGACTGACCACCCTCAGCAAGACAGCGGGATGAGCGGCCAAAATAGGTCCGGAGACCCTTGCTCAGGTTCTGAGCAAGCTGCCGAAATTCCAAGACGACAATCTGATCGTCGGCATTGAGACGTCCGACGACGCAGCTATCTATAAGGTAACAGACGACATAGCCATGATCCAGACCGTGGACTTTTTTACTCCTATCGTGGATGACCCATACATGTTTGGCCAGATCGCGGCGGCCAATTCCCTGAGTGATGTGTGGGCTATGGGCGGTGAGCCGGCGGTGGCCCTGAACATCGTCGGATTCCCGAACTGCCTTGACCCCGCCATCCTGGGAGATATCCTGGCGGGAGGAGCTGACAAGGTGAAGGAGGCCGGAGCTGTCCTGGTGGGCGGGCATTCCGTACAGGACGATGAGCCCAAGTACGGCCTGTGCGTGTCCGGCTTCGTGCATCCGCAGAGGATATTTAAGAACTACGGGTGCAGGCCGGGGGATGTGCTGGTGCTCACCAAGCAGATCGGGAGCGGTATCATCAACACGGCCGTGAAAGCGGAGATGGCGTCTCCCTCCGCTATACGGGAGACCCAGACTGTGATGGCGTCTCTGAACAAAAAGGCAAAGAAGGTGGCGGAGAGATACCACGTATCAGCCTGCACGGATATCACAGGGTTCGGGCTTCTCGGGCACTGTGTGGAGATGGCAGAGGCCAGTGAGGTGACATTTGAGCTGCGCGTCCGCGACATCGCCTACATGGAGGACGCTATAGACTATGCGAAGATGGGCCTTGTGCCCGCCGGGGCATACAAGAACAGAGGCTACTCCATGAACAAGGTAGAGACCGGAGGCGTGGAGGAGCACTATATCGATCTTCTGTACGACCCGCAGACATCAGGAGGCCTGCTCCTATCTGTGGCGCCGGAGGAGCTGGAGAGTGTGATGCGCGACTTTGAACATGCGCATATGGATACAAAGGTATCCGTGATCGGGAAGGTGGGGCCGAAAAGCGACAAGCTGATCGTCCTCTCCTGACGGTCATATCCAACAGGATGCGAGGAAGGGAATATGGATAAAAGTAAGTTATACCGCAGCATACCCAAGGTGGATGTTCTGCTGGCGGATGAGGAAATACAGGGGCTGATCGGCGCCTACAGCCGGGATACGGTCATGGAGGCGATACGGACGGAGACAGATGCCCTGCGGGCCTTTATCGGGGCCTGCCGGGATGAGGAGGAGGCCCGGGCCAAGACAGAGCGGCTGAAGGCCGATATTGAGGAGCGTGTCAAAGCCATCAATACACCCAATATGAGAAAGGTGATCAACGGTACAGGGACGATCCTGCACACCAATCTGGGCCGGGCCCCTATTTCCGGGGAGCATTTGAAAAAGGCCGCAGACATTGTGAGCGGGTACTCCAATCTGGAATACAACCTGGAGGCAGGGAAGAGAGGGGAGAGATACTCCCATTTTGAGCAGCTTCTGTGCCGGCTCACGGGGGCCGAGGCAGCTATGGCCGTAAACAATAACGCGGCGGCCGTCATGCTCATCCTGAGCTCTCTGGCCAAGGGCGGAGAGGTGGTGGTCTCCAGGGGCGAGCTGGTGGAGATCGGAGGGAAATTCCGTATTCCCGATGTGATGGAGCAGAGCGGCGCCACCCTGGTGGAGGTGGGGACTACGAACAAGACCCACCTCTCAGACTACGAGGAGGCGGTGACAGAGGAGACCAGTGCCCTCCTCAAGGTCCACACGAGCAACTACCGGATCGTCGGATTTACAGAGACCGTGGAGATTGATGAGCTCATCCCGCTGGCCAGGGAGAAGGATATCCCTGTCATCGAGGATCTGGGAAGCGGCGTGCTCATCGACCTTTCCAGATACGGACTTACATACGAGCCCACGGTGCGCAGCTCCATAGAAAAGGGCGCGGACGTGGTCTGTTTCAGCGGGGACAAGCTCCTTGGCGGCCCTCAGGCCGGCATCATCGTGGGGAAGAAGAAATACATCGATATGATGAAGAAAAACCAGCTCACCAGGGCGCTGCGGATCGACAAGTTCACGGCCGCGGCTCTGGAGCTGGTACTCCATGAGTACCTGTCAGAGGAGAAGGCTGTCCGCAATGTGCCGGTCCTTAAGATGATCACACAGCCTGCCCATGAGGTGAAGAGGGCGGCAGACTCCTTTGCGCGGAGACTGAGAAGGCTGCATCTGGCCGCGGGGATAGAGGTGGTCCCCTGCCAGTCCCAGATCGGCGGCGGCTCTCTGCCCCTGGAGAGACTGGACAGCTGGGGGGTGGCCATCTCACCTGAAAGGATCACCGTACCCGAGCTGGAGGAGCGGATGCGCCGCCTGCCGGTGCCCATCATCCCCAGGGTGGTCAATGATACCATACTCATGGACATGCGGACCGTGACAGTGAAGGACGCGGTCCTGGCAGCCCGGGAGCTTGGCGGGCTTGAGGAACTGGAGGTGCCGGAACAGTGAAACATATTATCATCGGAACAGCGGGCCACATCGACCACGGCAAGACCACACTCATAAAAGCCCTCACCGGGAGAAACACGGACCGGTGGGAGGAGGAGCAGCGCCGGGGGATCACCATTGACCTTGGCTTCACCTGGTTTGACCTGCCCGGGGGAGACCGGGCGGGCATCATCGACGTGCCCGGCCATGAGAAGTTCATCAACAACATGGTGGCCGGCGTGGTGGGCATGGACCTGGTTCTCCTTGTGGTGGCTGCGGACGAGGGCATCATGCCCCAGACCCGGGAGCACATGGACATCCTGAATCTGCTGGGTATTGAGAAGAGTATCATCGTCCTGAACAAATGCGACCTGGTGGAGGAGGACTGGCTGGAGCTCGTGGAGGAAGAAATAAAAGAAGAGCTGTCAGGCACCTTCCTGGAGAAGGCGCCGGTAGTGCGGGTTTCCGCTGCGACCGGAGAGGGCCTGCCCTATCTGGTGGAGGTGATCCAGAGGATGGCGGAGGAAGAGGTGGAGGAGAAGGATACGGACACCATTCCCCGCCTGCCTGTCGACAGAGCCTTTTCCCTCCAGGGCTTTGGGACCATCATCACGGGAACTCTCCTCAGCGGGACTATCACCAGGGAAGATACACTGGAGATGTATCCCATCGGAAGGACCAGCAAGATACGGAGCATACAGGTCCATGGAGAGGATGTGGACAAATGCTTTGCCGGACAGAGGGTGGCGGTCAACCTTTCCAATATCAAAAAGAGGGAGATCAAGAGGGGCTGCGTACTGGCACCCCCGGACAGCATGAAAAATACGGACCTTCTGGACGTAAAGATGCGCATCCTGGACTCCTCCATGCGGGTGCTGACCAACCATGCGCGCCTCCATCTCTTCACCGGCACAAGCGAGATCCTCTGCCGCGCGGTCCTGCTGGACCGAGAGGAGATCGGGCCGGGAGAGGACGGATACGTGCAGCTTCGGCTGGAGGAGGAGATTGCCGTAAAGAAGGGGGACAAATTCGTTGTCCGTTTCTATTCGCCTATGGAGACTATCGGAGGCGGCGTGATCCTGGAACCCAATCCGGCTGTCCATCGGCGCTTCCAGCAGCAGGTCATCGAGGACCTGGAGAGGAAGGAGTCCGGCTCTACGGCGGATGTAGTGGAGATGCACGTGCGCTCCCACGGGGAAACCATGATCACCCTGGCGGAGCTGTCCAAGCTGACAGCCCTCACCGCAGATGAGGTTACCCGGGATGTGGAGGAGCTGGAAAAGGAGGGGACTGTCCTGGTATTTCCCATGAGGAAAGACACCTATGTGTGGCACAGGCAGGCCGCGGCTCGTGCCAGAGAGCGGATCCTGGGAGACCTTGCGGATTACGAGAAGAAATATCCCTACCGCTACGGTATGAAGAAAGCGCAGATCCACACGGCGCTTTTCCCGAAGATAAAGCCCAACGTATTCGACCTGTACATCAGCCGGCTGGAGGATGAGCAGGCTGTCAGGAGAGTGGAGGAATTCCTCTGCACGCCGGACTATCAGGTCCGCAAAGACAGTCTCTACCAGCAGGTGTCCGGAGCTCTCCTGGAGGCTATGGAGAAGGCCGGGTTTGACTTTGTGCGGTACGGAGAGATACCTGTAAAGGGAGTGAGCCAGGAGGTGGAGGACGATATCCTGAATATCCTTCTGGAGGAAAAGCAGGTCGTGAAGGTGACAGAGGAGATGTACACCCTGTCATCCTACATGGAGCAGGCAAAAGAGAAAATACGGGAAAAACTGAAGGAGGAGCCTGTGATCACCATCGCCCAGGTCCGCGACATGTTCCACACAAGCAGGAAGAGCGCCAAGCCGATCCTGGAGTACATGGACACTGTCAAGGTCACAAGGAAGACGGGCGCGGAAAGTGAAAGGGTAGCATACTGATGAATTTAAAACAATTGGAGGCGTTTGTGGAGGTGGCGCAGTCCGGCAGCTTCTCGAAAGCGGCGAAGAAGCTGTTCCTGACCCAGCCTACTATCAGCGCCCACATCGCCTCCCTGGAAAAAGAACTGGATACAAGGGTTTTCGTGCGGAACACAAAAGAGGTGGACCTCTCCCCTGAGGGGAAGAAGCTGTACACCTACGCGCGCCAGATCCTGGATCTGACAGAAAAGATAAAAGAAGAGTTCGGCAGACACGAGGAGGAGGCAAAGTGTGTCACGATCGCAGCCTCCACCATTCCCGCGCAGTATCTTCTCCCCGATATCCTGACCAGATTTAACGAGAAACATCCCGGCGAACAGCTCAGGATCCTGGAGTCGGACAGCGCCCAGGTGGCGGAGCAGGTGGCGGAGGGGTCTGTGGACATAGGATTCACCGGGACTGTGCTGGAGAAAAAATTCTGCAAGTACATTCCCTTCTATAAGGACCAGCTTGTGGTCATCACCCCGAACACGGAGAAATACCAGGAGTACAAGAGGATGGGCGGCGATATCTCCTGGATACAGGAAGAGAGCGTCATCATGCGGGAGGAGGGGTCCGGCACCCGCAAGGAGGCGGAAAAGCAGCTTCGCCACCTGGGGATACGGACGGAGCGTCTGCGCATCATCGCCAGCATCGCCAACCAGGAGACCATAAAGAAATCGGTCACCCAGGGCATGGGCATCTCCATACTGTCCAGGCTGGCGGCCAAGAACGAGGTGGAGAGCGGCCGGGTGCTGGAGTTCCCCATTCCCGAGGCGGACGAGGGAAGGGACCTGAACCTTGTGTACAACAAGAACCATCCTCTGACCAGGTCAGCACAGCGGTTTATAAAGACGGTGAAGGAGATCTACGACATTAAATAAGTTTCTGGAGCAAACTTTGGTCAACATAGCAAATTACGTAAAAAAGGGCCTCGCACTGGTTTTTGTGCGGGGCCCTGACATGTCAGGAAGCTATTCAGAATATTTTTTCTTTGCTGTAACAGCTGTTCCCAGTGAAGCAAGCAAAGCAATGAACAGCCAGCAGATAACTATGTGGGTGTCACCTGTCCGGGGAACGGTTTGGGCATCAGCAGTATCGGTGCCGCCGGAGGATGCCGGAGTCCCAGGCGTCTGGCCTGTATTACTTTCAGAAGAGCTCTCCCCTCGGATGACGGCCGTGAATGTTCTGCCGGGCTTTCTATCTGTGGAAGATGGTCGCTGCTCAGTTCAGTAATAGAGAGCATTTCATCCTCTGTGATGACTGAGTCGTATGCTTTTCCCAGCGTGTCGCAGATGACCTGGCGCAGATGCGTGTCGGGGATAAAAATTTCGCTGTCTCCTGCTTTGGCGTCCATAGCGCCAGTTACTGACATTCCTGCTGATAAGGCGGCTGCGATTAATAATAGTAGCTTTTTCTTCATATTTCCGCCATTCCTACTCCCCTTATCCCTCATGTTTCAAGATTAACTATACAAGAGAAAAAAGAGGGGTGTCCAATTGGTAATTTTGATAAAATATCATAGTGATAGAAAAATACAATAAATAAGGCGGCGTATTATGTCCTGCGATCGGAATGGAAGGCTACAGGGCGTTTCCCTGCGGAGAGCGATATTGAGGCAGTAGGGCTGTGTGATTTATAGAAAATACAAATAAGTAAAATCCATATATTGATTTTAACGATTAGACGTAAAGACATAAGGGGAAGTATACTAAGAAGGAAGCCAGAAGACAGATTGGGGGAATGAAAATGATCTATCTGGATAATGCGGCAACGACGATGCAGAAGCCGGAGGAAGTGATCCGGGCGGTGGTGACAGCCATGCAGTCCATGGGAAACGCCGGCAGGGGAGCCCACTCGGCTTCTCTGGAAGCATCGAGGACTATATATGACACGAGAGAGAAGCTCTGTCACTTTTTTGGGGGGAAGGACCCCCGCCAGCTGGTTTTCACCAGCAATTCCACCGAGAGTCTGAACACAGCTATCAAGGGAGTCCTGGATCCCGGAGACCATGTGATCACCACTATGCTGGAGCACAATTCCGTGCTGAGGCCTCTGTATGAGATGGAGGAGAAGGGCGTCCGCCTGACCATCGTGGAAAGCGATAAAAAGGGATGCATTGAGTATGATGATATTGAGAAAGCCATCTGTCCGGAGACGAAGGCCATTGTATGTACGCATGGGTCCAACCTGACAGGCAATCTGGTGGACATTGAGAGAGTAGGGGAGATCGCCTCGGGGCACGGCCTGCTCTTTATTGTGGACGCCTCCCAGACGGCAGGCGTGTTTCCTATCGATGTGGAGAAGATGCACATAGACATCCTCTGCTTTACAGGCCACAAGGGCCTCCTTGGCCCCCAGGGGACAGGTGGCATGTACGTGAGGGAGGGCGTCAAAGTACGGCCTTTAAAGAGCGGCGGCAGTGGCGTTCAGACCTACAGCAGGACCCATCCCTCCCAGATGCCGACAGCTCTGGAGGCGGGTACCATGAACGGACACGGCATAGCGGGACTCCACGCGGCCGTGGAGTATATCGAGCGGACCGGCATGGACAAGATCCGCAAAAGAGAGCAGGAATGCATGTGGGATTTCTACCATGGAGTAAAAGATATTCCCGGCATTACTGTGTACGGAGATTTTTCCGGAGGGGAGAGATGTCCCATTGTCTCCCTCAATATCGGTGACTATGACTCCTCAGAAGTTGGCGATGAACTTCTTACAGAATATGGAATTTCCACAAGACCCGGAGCCCACTGTGCGCCTCTGATGCACCAGGCCCTGGGAACGGTGGAGCAGGGGGCGGTAAGGTTCAGCTTTTCCCACTACACCACGGATGAGGAGGTAGAGACGGCCATAAGAGCCGTCCGGGAGCTTGCGCGGGATGAGGAATAGCAGTTCCCGCAGGCTTTTGGTGAATTTGTTTTCTTGAGTGAAGGAGAGTAAAAGGAGGAAGTACAAATGAATTTTAACTTGTCAGACTCAAAGAAAAAACTTGCGCTGGCAGGGGTGGTATGTGGACTTGTAGCTGCAGCTCTCGCATACTTCGGAAACCCGGCCAATATGGCGATCTGTATCGCCTGCTTTGTCCGCGATACAGCGGGAGCACTGGGCATGCACCAGGCAGATACAGTACAGTATGCCCGCCCTGAGATCATAGGCATCGTTCTCGGCGCCTTCGCGATCTCAGTAGCTACCAGGGAGTATCGTTCCACGGCCGGGTCTTCACCCATGATCCGCTTTATCCTGGGAATGGTCATCATGATCGGTTCCCTGGTATTCCTGGGATGCCCGCTTCGTATGGTGATCCGTATGTCCGCAGGCGACCTGAATGCCTGGGTGGCCCTGATCGGCTTTATCCTGGGCGTTGCCACGGGGGCCTTTGCCCTGAAACAGGGCTTCAGCCTTGGACGGGCTCATGAAGCCCAGAAGTCCAGCGGCGTGGTGCTGCCGGCCATCATGGTGGGCATCCTGCTGCTTGCTCTGTGTACCACGCTTCTCAAGTCCAGCGAGGCAGGACCGGGAAGCATGCACGCGCCCATCATCATCTCCCTCATCGGCGGCCTGATCTTCGGCGCATTTGCCCAGAAATCAAGAATGTGCTTCGCGGGCAGCATCCGAGACGTGGTCCTGATGAAGAACTTTGACCTTCTCACTGTGATCGCGGGCCTTTTTGTTGTCATGCTGATCTACAATATCGCCACAGGAAACTTCAAGCCTGGATTTGACACACCGGGTATCATCGCCCACTCCGAGCACCTGTGGAACATCCTGGGCATGTATGCGGTGGGCTTTGCGGCCGTGCTTGCAGGTGGATGCCCGCTGCGCCAGCTTGTCCTTGCGGGCCAGGGATCCTCAGACTCCGCTGTGACGGTGCTGGGCCTGTTCTTTGGCGCTGCTCTGTGCCATAACCTTGGACTTGCTTCCAGCGGAACAGCTCTCAACGCAGAGACGGGAGAGGTAGTCGCAGGAGCGGCTACACCTGCCGGAAAGGTGGCGGTGATCATCTGTATCATTGTATGCTTTGTCATCGCGTTCACAAATAAAAGAGAGAGTGCAAAATAGTTTCAAATATGTTATTCTAGGAAAGAAGGTAAAATAATATGAAGGAAGTAGATGCAAGAGGTCTTTCCTGCCCGGAGCCTTTGATGCTGACCGCACAGGCCCTGAAGAATGCAGACGGCCCGGTAAAGGTGCTCGTCAGTGAGCCTCACCAGAAGATGAACGTGGAAAAATATGCAAAAGACCACGGGAAGAAGGCAGTGTCAACAGAGAAAGACGGTTGCTTTGAAGTAGTGATCGAGTAATGAGAAAAAAAGAATTAAAGCTGGTAGTAACATTTCACACAACAGCAGACGCTATGGCTATGGAGAAGACGTGCAAGGAAAAAAATGCCCCCGGCCGTCTGATCCCCGTGCCCAGGGCGATATCCGCAGGCTGCGGGCTTGCGTGGTGTGCGGCCCTGGAGGAGCGGGAAGCTCTCCTCATGGTGATGGAGGAGGCGGGGATAGAGAATGAAGCCCTCCACGAGTGCATGGTGTGACAGCAGAGGGAACACCGGCTGAGAGAAAATGAAGAGAGACTGCGCGAGGCGAAGCCCGGCAGTCTCTCTTTTTTTGATGGAGCGCAGTCCGCTTCCCGGCCTGTCAGAGGCCCTTGCAGAAGGTGTCCAGGACGTGGGGGAGCAGCTTGTCGCTCTTCTCTGTCAGGGAGAATTTCCCCTTGAACAGGGACCAGTCGTACAAAAGTGCCCTCTCGTACATGGCGTAGACATCCATCAGCTCGGTGGCGGTGGATGTGGGAGCGAACTCCCCGCGATCCAGCCCCTCCTGGATAAGCTGGGTGACCCACTGGAAATAAAATCTCTTCTTGTCAGAGAGGGATTTCTTGTCCTTGGTGACCAGCTGGGAGGAGTACAGGTATGCCAGCAGGTGGAGGTCCACGCTGCTCTCGATCATGAAAAAGAGCTCGTGGTTCAGGTAGAGCAGCTTGTCGTAAACAGTCATCTCCGGATCCATGGACACAGAGAGCTCTTCGTACTTCTGGTCAAACAGATTGGAGAGAGTGTTCAGGAGTGCTTCCTTCCCCTTGAAATAGTGATAAAAGGTTCCTTTGGAGGTCTTGGAAGCGTTGATGATGTCTTCCACGGTCGTGTTGTCGTAGCCGTTCTTGTAAAAGAGGTTCCACGCTGCCTTTACGATCCGGCTCTTGGTGGACTGCCGTTTCTTTGCCATGTTCTCATCCCTTTCTGAAAGCGGTTAAAGCAAAAGGAGAGCGGTCCTCACCGCTCTCCCTGATTATCCTGATATAAAGAATATCCTCGATATCCCCCGGCTCGGCCTTGTTTAGCCAACCTGGAAGCCGTATTTCAGCGGATCTTCCGGATCGATCAGGTATGTAGCGACACCTGTCAGATATGCGCTTCCTGTGATCATCGGGATAACTGCATCATAGTCAGCAACCTTTGTTGTCTCTTTGATCACGCCCTTGAAGAGGCTTCCCATGAAGCTTTCATAACGGAATTCCTCGCCAACCTTGATCTCTCCCCAGTGATGGAGAGTAGCCAGCTTCGCGCTTGTACCTGTTCCGCAGGGTGAACGGTCAGCCATGGCATCGCCGAAGATAACAACGTTTCTTAAGTCAGCCTTGTCCGGATTCGGAGTCGGTCCGTAGAACTCAACAAGATCAACTGTGTCGATGTCAAGCAGCGGATGCTTTACAGGGATTTCCTTGTTGATGACATCCAGCATCTTCATACCAAGCTCTGTGTAAGCCGGAACGGTCTTTCCGTTGATTTCTCCGATATCAAGCTGTGAGGTGTCGACCAGGGCGAAGAAGCTTCCGCCGAAGGAGATGGTGAAGCTGATCTCTTTTCCGTCGATCGTCACTTTCTGGTTCTCTTTGTAAACAAATGCGGGAACGTTTGTCAGAGTAACGCTCTCAACCTTGCCGTTCTTTACCATGGCCTTTGTGCGGATCAGTCCGGCAGGAGCTTCGAGTACCACGTCGTTCTCGCCCTCGTGGGACTCAACGAAGCCAGCCTCAACAGCTACTGTGACAGCACCGATCGTGCAGTGTCCGCACATGTTCAGGTATCCGCCTGTATCCATGAACATAACGCCAAAGGAAGCCTCTGGGTCAACCGGCTTGCACAGGAAAGCACCAAACATATCGTGATGCCCTCTTGGCTCGAACATCAGAGCAGTACGTACCTGGTCATAGTTCTTCTCCATCCATTTTTTCTTCTCGATCATTGTGTTGCCTTCCGGCTCCGGGAATCCGCCATAAACAACACGGCAGAACTCGCCTTCGGTGTGGGCGTCTACAACCTGCAGAGCAGCCTCAAAGCGGTCGAAGTTAACGTTAGCTTTTAACTCCATAATTACTACCTCCTTAGAATAAGAAAAATAAATGTTTCCTCATAGATAAAATCTATAAGTTTTTTATAAAAACATTTCAGAAACCCCCATGTTTCCTCCATGTCTTATACGAAAAACAGCAGCAAATCGTTGGAAAATTAACGATTAGACCGTATTCTAGTCCCTTGTCTAGTATGCCGTTCACCTTTATATTAACTATTATGGGGGAAATGCCTTGAAAAGTCAATGATTTTTTGTTAATATAAAAGTGTTCAGAAAAGGCTTGAATTCTGAAAAAACCTGTGCTATTGTTAATGAGCATGAGATATAAATACGGGGGTAGATGGGTGACTGGTGTGCCTCCTAGTCTTCAAAACTAGTGTGGGGCGTTAAGAGCGTCCCGGGTGGGTTCGATTCCCACATGCCTCCGCCAGAAAACACCTGATTTCTGTTAAAAAAGTAGCAGAAAGAATTTATAGATAAAATTTATAAAAACTGACCGGAAAGTCTTCTTTTGATTGGTCGAGTGAAGGTTCGATGGGATAAGTAAATGGAAACGGCCGGACCGTATCTGTTTTTGCTTAGATAAAAAAGAAGAAAAGGAGAAGAGTGTCATGGGAAATGTACAGATCTTACTGCGCCAGCATGTGGGCGCACCGTGCGCGGCTATCGTGAAAGCCGGCGATGCAGTGGAAAAAGGCACACTGATCGCCACACCGACTGGACTTGGGGCAAATATTTTTTCCAGTGTTTACGGTGTGGTAGAGGAAGTGACAGATGATCGCATCATCATCAAACCAGACGAAGAACAGAAAGAAGAATTCGTTCCTATCAAAGAGGGGACAAAGCTCGAGATGGTAAAGGAAGCAGGAATCGTTGGAATGGGCGGCGCCGGTTTCCCGACAGGCATTAAGCTGAACATCAACCTTGCTGAGACTCCCATGGGTGAGATGGATCCGGAGATCAACCCGGAGCTGCCAGAAGGATTCAAGCTGGAGCACAGCTACATCCTGATCAATGCGGCAGAGTGCGAGCCCGGACTGGAGCACAACATCCAGCAGCTCGAGGAGCAGACGGATAAAGTAATCCGTGGTGTGAAATATTGTATGGAGATCACACATGCCGACAAAGCAATCTTTGCTATTAAGAAGAAACATCACAAAGCCATCAAGATCCTGGATGCAGCTCTGAAGAGCGAGCCGGACATCTCCATGCACATGATGGCAGATATCTATCCGATGGGCGAGGAGCGTGCCGTAGTAAGAGAGTGCCTTGGCGTGAACCTTACAACAACACAGCTTCCGTCAGCAGCAAGATCCGTGGTTGTAAACCTGGAGACAGTTGCAAAAGTAGCAGAAGCTATCGATGAGAGAAAACCATGCATCACAAAGAATGTAACCGTTCGCGGTAAACTGGTGGGCGGTAATGAAGCACACGTATTCATGGATGTTCCGGTTGGTGTAAGCGTTGGAGAGCTGATCGAGAAGGCTGGCGGTATTGACGGCGAGTACGGCGAGATCATCATGGGAGGAGCTTTCACAGGAAAATCTACAGAACTGGATGCTCCTATCACAAAGACTACCGGCGGTATCCTTGTGACAATGGAATTCCCGGATCTTCACGGCGCAAAGACAGGACTTCTTGTCTGTGCCTGCGGCGGAAGCGAGGAGCGTATGCGTGAGATCGCTTCCAAGATGAATGCCAATGTCATATCTGTATGCAGATGCAAACAGGCTATCGAGAACAAGCCGGGTGCTCCGCTGAAATGCTTAAGACCTGGTAACTGTCCCGGACAGGTTAAGAACAACATGCAGTTTAAGAAAGACGGATGCGAGTACATCATCATCGGTAACTGCTCTGACTGCTCCAACACAGTTATGGCTTCCGGTCCGAAGATGGGACTGAAAGTTTTCCACCAGACAGACCATGTGATGAGGACCATTGGACATCCTCTTTACAGAACACTGAAGATCTCGAAAGAGGTAAGCCAGGACATCGACTTCTAGGATGACCTGGAGAGCTACGGTATTTCTGTCGCAGATAAAGCCTGCGGGAGACACCCCGATACTCCCGCAGGAGAGAAAAGTGAGAGGTATTTTCTCTTTGTCGGCGGCTGAAAATATACACCCTTACCCGTGCAAAGCGCGGGTAAATAACAGCCGGGTATCCCGCAAGAGATACCTGCAGGCAACAAAACAAGGAGGGAAAAAATATGTCAATCACAGCTGAAACAGCTAAAGCACATGCGCATGATCCTGCAGTACTTTGTTGTAGAGCCGAAGGCGGCATTACAATCGAGCCAGCTAATCTGGAAGATCCGGCAATCTTTGACGATCTTGTAGATTCAGGATTACTGAACCTTGATGGATGCCTTACCATCGAGGAAGTATTAGGCGCAAAACTGAAAGAGACCTGCGACTCTCTTTGCCCGCTTACTGCTGACAAAGTAGAGGGAGCAAAGGCTCCGAGCGCACCGGAAGCAGAGGAAGCTCCGGCAGAGGAAGAGGCACCTGCAGCAGCACCGGTTGCGGCAGCACCGACAGCAGCAGGCGGAGTTCTGAAGATCCACATCGGAGAGGGCAAGGACATCAACCTTGAGATCCCGGTTGGAGCTCTTGGAAACGGCGGCGCAGCAGTTGCAGAGGTTCCGGCAGGAGCAGTTGCGGCAGACGCGGCAGCACCGGCAGCAGAGGCTGGCGAGGAGAAGGTTGTAGGAACCTTAACAAGAAAGCACTTCAAGATCACAGAGGTTAAGAGAGGACCTGAGACAAAGATCGAGGGAACAACTCTTTACATCCGTGAGGGAATCGAGCAGGAAGTAATCGACAACCAGGAGCTGGTTAAAGATTTCCACCTGGAGATCATCACTCCTGACAAATATCACACATATTCCGAGACTATCATGGACGTACAGCCCATCGCTACAAAAGAGGGCGACGCTGACCTCGGTACAGGTGTGACAAGAGTTCTGGACGGCGTTGTTATGATGCTGACAGGTACAGATGAAGGCGGAGTTCAGATCGGTGAGTTCGGTTCTTCTGAGGGATACCTTGACGAGAACATCATGTGGGGACGTCCGAGCTGCCCGGATAAAGGCGAGATCTTCATCAAGGGTAACATCGTGATCCAGGAGAAGACAAACATGGAGCGTCGTGGACCTATGGCTGCCCACACAGCTTTTGATGTCATCACACAGGAAATCCGCGAGGTTATGAAAGAGCTTGATGACAGCCTTGTTGCTGAGACTCAGGAACTGAAACAGGTTCGTCGTCCTGGCAAGAAGAAAGTCGTTATCGTAAAAGAGATCATGGGACAGGGAGCTATGCACGACAACTTCATCCTTCCGGTAGAGCCGGTTGGTATCCTTGGTGCAAGGGCTAACGTTGACTTAGGAAACGTTCCTGTATGCGTATCTCCGCTTGAGGTCCTTGATGGATGTATCCACGCTCTGACATGTATCGGACCTGCATCCAAAGAGATGTCCAGACATTACTGGAGAGAGCCTCTCGTTCTTGAGGCCCTTCATGATCCGGAGGTTGACCTTTGCGGCGTTGTATTCGTAGGAAGCCCGCAGATCAATGCAGAGAAGTTCTATGTATCCAAACGTGTAGGCCACACAGTAGAGATGATGGACGTTGACGGAGCATTCGTTACAACAGAAGGCTTTGGAAACAACCACATCGACTTCGCAAGCCATATCGAGCAGATCGGTATGAGAGGTGTTCCGGTTGTAGGAATGTCCTACTGTGCAGTACAGGGCGCTCTCGTTGTTGGTAACAAGTACATGACATACATGGTTGACAACAACAAGTCTGAGTCCGGTATCGAGAACGAGGTTCTCGGATGCAACACTCTGTGTGAAGAGGATGCTATCCGTGCACTGGCTATGCTGAAGACAGCTATGGCAGGCGAGGAAGTAAAGGCTGCTGAGAAGAAGTGGAACCCGAACGTTAAGTCTACAAACGTAGAGCTGATCGAGGCTGCTTATGGCAAGAAGGTTGATCTTGTTGAGAACGAGCAGTCCCTGCCGATGAGCCAGAAGCGTAAGGAAAAATACGACTAATCAGAGGCGGTTGCATGAACAACGAACGTTTGCACTATGGCGACAGGATCATTTACATGGAAGGCGTTGTCGTGGATGTTGACGACTGCAGCATCAGCGTGGACCTGAAAGGACGTCTTGGTTTCTTCAAGGCTCCAAAGAGGATGTTCATATGCGACACAGAGCCGAAGGTGGGACAGGAGGTCGGATGGAACATGAGCTTTCCGGAGCAGCTTGGCCCAGAGGTAAATGAGAAATATGTCAGCAATATAGAAAAAGAAAGACGCAATCAGGAAAAGATGCGTGAGCAAATGGAAAATAAGGAGGTTTCAAAATGAGTTTAACGGTTGTTAAAGGTTTACAATCTGAAATTTTTGTTCCGATTACACCTCCTCCGGTATGGGCGCCTGTAACAAAAGAGCTGAAAGACATGTCTATCGCTCTTGCAACAGCTGCTGGTGTTCATAAGAAATCACAGGAGAGATTCAATCTTGCCGGCGACTTCACATGGAGAAAGATCGAGAACACAACACCATCCAGCGATCTGATGGTATCCCACGGTGGATATGACAACAGTGATGTCAATAAGGACATCAACTGTATGTTCCCCATCGACAGAATTCATGAGCTTGCTGCAGAGGGCTTCATCAGAGCATGTGCTCCTGTACACGCAGGTTTCATGGGCGGCGGCGGAAACCAGGAGAAGTTCAAACATGAGACTGGTCCGGCCATCGCAAAGATGTTTACAGAAGAGGATGTTGACGCAGTAATCCTCACCGCTGGCTGAGGTACCTGCCACCGCTCTGCAGTACTGGTGCAGAGAGCGATTGAAGAGGCTGGAATTCCTACGATCATTATTGCAGCCCTTCCTCCGGTTGTACGTCAGACCGGAACTCCTCGTGCGGTAGCTCCGTTAGTACCTATGGGTGCTAATGCGGGTGGTCCTCACAACGTAGAACAGCAGACACAGATCGTAAAGGCTACTCTGGAGCAGTTAGAGAAGATCTCCACACCTGGAACGATCGTACCGCTGCCGTATGAATACGTTGCTAAGATCTAATATCTGAAATATTGGATTGAGCGTCAGACAGGATTTTAAGGGCAGATGTATGTTGCATCTGCCCTTTTTGTAAAAAAAGCAGGATAAAAAAATAACAATATCATGGAGGTGGTAAAATGGCAGAGCAGGTAAAAGATCTGCGCCGTCTTGTGATCAAGGCCTTCCACATGACAGATGTGGAGTGGGGAGAGCACAACGACATCAATGTAGACGGACATATGACTGTCAGCAAAGAGATGCTGGATAAGCTCGTGGAGGAAGAAAAAGACTACATAGAGAAGATTGACATCCAGATCATTAAGCCAGGCGACCATGACCGCTGGACAAACACGATCATGGACATCATCCCGATATCCACTAAGGTCCTTGGAAAGATAGGGGAGGGCATTACACATACCATCACAGGAGTATACGTGATCCTTACAGGTGTGGATACTGTAGGAAAGCAGTGCCATGAGTTTGGGTCCTCGGAGGGTAATCTGAAGGAGCAGCTCGTCCTCAACAGAGCAGGAACACCTGGAGACGACGATTACATCATATCCTTTGACGTCACCCTGAAGGAGGGCATGGGACAGGAGAGGCCAGGCCCGACAGCAGCTCACAGGGCCTGCGATAAGTTTATCCAGACATATCGCGAGAAGCTGAAGAAATTCAAGGGCGAAAAATGCACAGAGCGCCACGAGTATCACGATATCGTGAGACCTGGCAAGAAGAGAGTACTTATTGTAAAACAGGTGGCTGGACAGGGCGCTATGTACGATACGCATCTGTTTGCGAAAGAGCCATCAGGTGTGGAAGGCGGACGTTCCATCATAGATATGGGCAATATGCCGATCCTTGTGACGCCCAATGAATACAGAGACGGAATTATCCGTTCCATGCAGTAGGAGGTGAACAGTATGGGTATCGGACCATCAACAAAAGAAACATCACTTCATCATTTCAGAGACCCTCTTCTGGATGTGGTTTCTCAGGACACAGATGTGGATCTGATGGGTATCGTTATTGTGGGAACACCGGATGACAACGTAGACAAAATGCTCGTTGGGACTCGTACAGCTGTGTGGGCTGAGGCCATGCGTGCGGACGGCGTGATCATCTCATCGGACGGCTGGGGAAACAGTGACGTGGACTTTACGAACACCTGTGAGCAGCTCGGGACGAGAGGGATAGCCGTGACAGGCCTGAATTTCAGCGGTACTGTGGCCCAGTTTGTTGTCACGAACAATTATCTTGACGGCATCATAGATATAAACAAGAGCGCGGACGGCACAGAGACCAATGTTGTCGGGGAAAACAACGTTGTGGAGCTGGATTGCAAGAAGGCCCTGGCTCTTCTGAAGCTGAAGATGAGAAAGGCGGAGCAGGAGAGATAGGACAGGAAAAAAAGCTGTAAAGAAAAAGCACGACATCTGCTCATGTCGTGCCCTTTCTTCTTGGTATGTCATTGAGAGGTTTTTCCTCGTTGCAATGCAGTTTGTATGTATATATACAAAGCTGGGGAAAAGTATCTCCTTGACGGAGAAAAGTATATATAAATTGTAGTTCACCAATGCAGGACTGCCCTTGGGGAAAGCGGTCGGCATCAGATCAACTGCAACTGCAACCTTTATTAAGATTGGGTTAACTATAGCACAAGATGGCCCGGGTGTCAAGACACCTGGAGAAGGTGGGGAAAAGTTGTATGTTTATACAAATAAAGTGTATTGCCGGATGCTGAATTTGTATAAATTTAATAAAGTGACGTATTATCACTTTATCAGACAAAAGCGACGGCAGACCGCACTTTCTGTAGGCATATGCCCGGAGATGTGGTATAATATCCACGAGACGGCAATCCTGTCGAAACGAAAGGGAGGAATGGAGAAATTGGAAGAAGTGAAAATGGAGCAGCAGACGGCGGCCGATCCGCGGAAGAACCGGTATGTGGTGGACATCCGGCGGGACAAGGCCATGATGATGAAATATATCAAATTCTATAACCGGGTGAAACACCCGCGTGTCACCTTCAACCTGGTTATGACAGGCATCCTGCTGGCGCTTGTGCCGACTCTGGTAAAGAATATGGCGCTGCCCGGCGTGATCGTCTGCTACGGCGTGGGCGCCCTGCTCGTTGCGACGGGACTGTTCCGGCAGTATCTGGCGCTTGGCACGATGAGAGGGGACCCGGCGGTGAAGGAAAACGAGGAGCTCACCTACCTGTTCGGCAATACAGGCGTGCGGGTGCGGCAGAACGGGTCTGTGGACAATATGGGTTACTACAAGACGATCTACCGGATCTGGGAGGATGAAAAGACATACTACGTAGGTATGAACGAGGATGATCTGCTGATCCTGCCGAAGGCAAACTTTACCGAAGGTGAGGAGAGGGACTTTAAGGAGTTTATCCTTGAGAAGAGCGGCGCGGATTACCGCTGGCTGCCTGTGGGGCTCTGGAACCGGTTTAAGAACTTTGGAATGCAGATACGCGGCCACATCACGCGGATGCGGATCGAGGCGCAGGAGAGAGAAAAAGAAAGAAGATAAGAAAAAGGTTCTGTGTGGGATGACCACGCAGAACCTTTTTTTCTCTCATTATGAAGTTTTTATGAGTCTGCTTACGCTGCAGAACCTTTCTTGATAGCGTCGTGCAGATACAGGAACGCTGTGATGTAAACGATAACAGCGATAACCTTGGTCAGTGTATCCAACGGCAGACTGGATACGAAAGCGTATGCGCAGTAAACACCGATGGCGCCAAAGATAGCCTGTGTCCAGCAGGCAACCATGTCGTATCTTCCCTGAGCGATGAACTTCGGGCCATTGCCGAATGCCATCAGGTATGCGCAGGATCCCATCATAGCCGGGAACGCACATCCGGCATCCATACCAAGAGCCAGAACCATAGCCATACAAGGAGCGTACAGACCAACACCGATACTCATCAGAGCGCCGAAGATGAAGTTACCAACAACAGCGATCACGAGCTTCACGCCACGAAGACCAAGCTCTGTACCGATGGTGCCGAATGGGCCGATCGCAAAAACTTTCATCAGGATCACGGTAGCCAGGATGAAGAGACCTACGAACAGCGCGTAACGAACTTTCTTCCGGTCGAACTTGGTTACGATATCGGCCATTACGAAAGAACCAACTACGGAAGCGGCAATCATCAGAACCAGTGTCAGGATATCCATATCTACGAAACCGAAGAACAGGAAAGCCTCCACACATACAGGAACGGTATCGCCTACGTTCAGCGTGCCGGGAACCAGGATATCGTCTACAGACTTCGTCAGCTTAAAAGAAGCAGATGACGGAGCAAAAGAACCGATTCCCAGAGTATCCAGGAAGTTCGCTACAAATCCAGTGATAATGGTTGCGACAAGATTCTTCGGCTGTTTACCTCTCTGCCACAGTTCCTCGCCGGTCATTCCAGTTCCAGGGTCTTTCTCCGGATTTGCGCGGAGCTCTTTGTTCTTGCGGATCATCAGAACAACGTTCAGGATGATACCGATCACGCACAATCCCTTCATGATGTACATTGCCATAAAAACATCCCTCCAGATTATGAATAAAAATTGTTTCAGAGCCCGCCCCCCTAAAGCTACCCCCGATTATAGCGGAGGCGAACCCGGTTATCACTGCCATTGTATCATCAAAAAATTAACAAGTCAACTGAAACTGAGCATTCTGTCTAATTTGAGCGATAAAAACAAACGCCTGATTGTTCAAATTACTGCTTCCGCTCTTATTTGATGAAGCCGAACACGGTCAGCAGAATGATGATCATGAAGAAGGGAACCACGAAGACGGTCAGGAACTTTTCATAGGTGTTCACATGGCCGAACTTTCCGTCGTTGGTGGCCTCCTTCTCGTAGTTCTTAAAGCCCCATACTTTCGCGATGAAGATGCAGACGAGGATGCAGCCGATGGGCATTAGGAGGTAGGCTGTGAAGGTGTCCAGCCAGTCGTAGATGCCCAGGGTCTTGAAGCCGCCTGCATCGATCCAGGGAAGCTTCACACCGCTTAAGAGCCCAAAGCCGAGGGAGGCGAAGATGTTGCCGATGCCGACGATGACAGCCGTCGTGACGGAGGCCTTCAGCCGTCCCATGTGCAGGTTATCCTCAAAGGTGCGCACAGAGATCTCGAAGAAGCTGAACAGCGAGGAGATCACGGCGAAGAGGATGGCCAGGAAGAAGCAGAAGCCGATGATCCGGCCGCCCGGCAGTTTCTCAAAGATGTCCGTCATGACATTGAACACAAGACTGGGGCCTGCGGACTCGATGTCCACGCCGCCGGAAAAGGCGGAGGGAACGATGACGAAGCCGGCCAGGATCGCGGCGGCCGTGTCAAAGACGGAGACCATGACTGCGTCGCTCTTCAGGTTGTTCTGCTTGGGGATGTTGGCGCCCAGGGTCACATAGAGGCCCCAGCCGATGCCCACGGAGAACAGCACCTGCGTCGCTGCCTGGGCGAAGGTGGTGAAACTGAACTTGCTGAAATCAGGAAGCAGGTAATACTTCACGCCCTCGATGGCGTTCTCATTTACAAAGAAGGCCCAGATGCCGCAGATGATGAGCAGGGCAAAGAGGAGCGGCAGCATGACCTTGGAGATCTTCTCCACAATGTTGGTGATGCCGAAATACAGAAGCACCGAGACGAACAGAAGGAGGATCATGGCCCAGACGATGGGCTCTACGGTCGAGGAGGTGAAGCTGTCGAAATAGGCCTGCTTGTCAGCGCCGAAGTCGCCGCCTGTGAGATACTGGAACGCGTACTTGGCGACCCAGCCGCCCACGACGACGTAGTACATGTTGATCATCAGGGTACAGATGTTGGCCATCCAGCCTGCAAAGCCCCACTTTTTGTTGATGCGCTGAAAGGCGCTGACCGTATCCTTGCCTGTATAGCGGCCGATGGCAGTCTCCATCTGTACCATGGGATGACCGATCAGAGCTACCACGATGATGTAGACCACAAGGAATACACCACCGCCCCCCTGGTAGGCAAGATAGGGAAATCTCCAGATGTTTCCAAGGCCGATCGCAGCGCCGGCGGCAACCATGAGGTAGCCAAATCGGGAGCCCCATTGACGAGTTTCCTGGTTTGTCTGATTACTCATAAAGATACTTCCTTTCTTTCGGGAGCCGGCTGTTTCCGCCTTCTGTGCCTCCCTTGATCGAGGGAGAAAATAAAAAAGCGGCACTCTCAGCATTTGCGAGAGCACCGTTACATCTCAATCCTCCCTTCTAGTATATGATGAAAAGAGGCGAGATGTCAATAAAAAACATGAAAAAAGTTAATGTCAGCATTAGAATAACTAATGTTTTGCGCGCAAAAAATCAGTCATCCAGAAGAAAGCTTTTTGCGTACTCCAGAAAGATCCTGGAAGCAGGAGAGAGGTCGTCGTAAGAAGAGTAGCCCAGCCCGAGCTGGCGGAAGGAGCGCGGCTTCAGCCTTCGTTTTATAAAGCTGCCGGTCTGCCCTCTCAGGAGGAGACCGGGGAGGATGGTGATGCCCAGTCCGTGCTCCACCATGGACAGAACGGAGAACTCGTTGATGGAGAGAAATCGGATATCCGGCTTGATGTGGAATTCATTCAGGATCCGGTAAATGTCACTGCCAGGTGCATACTCTGTCGTGACAAAGGGAGCGCCTGTGAATTTCTCCATGGGAACAGCGCTGCAGTCCTCCAGGCTGTGGCCCTTGGGAAGAACGGCAAAAAGCTCATCCTCCATGACTGGCAGAAACTGAAAATGATGTCCCTCCTGGTGGCTGAGGAATCCGATGTCCACCCGGCGCTCCTGGATCCAGTCCGGGAGGTCATCCTCGGCGCCCTCTATGACCTTGAAGACGATATTCGGGTGGCTCTCCCTGAATTTCTGGATGATTTCCGGAATCCAGTGGATAGAGCAGCTTAAGTATGTGCCGATCGTGATGGTGCCGGTGGGGGTGCCCTTCAGCGCGGATATCTCCTGGTGAACGACTTCGTCCGCGTTGAGGAGCGCCCGGACGGAGGGAATAAGGGACTGGGCCTCCGGAGTCAGGACGGCGCCCTTCTTTCCTTTTATAAAGAGTGAAAAACCGACCTCCTTCTCCAGGGCCTTCATCATCTGTGTGACGCCGGACTGGGTGTAGCCAAGCGCCTCGCCTGCCCGGGTAAAGCTGCCGTAGTCGTCAACAGCCAGCATAACTTTCCATCTTTTGATATCCATAACTTGCTTTCCTTCTATATATAATGTATTTTAATAGGGTGCCATGATAGTAAATGGTAGAGGATGAGAGAGAAAAAAACAAGTAAAATATCCATGTAAGATGAATTATTAAAAAAATGTAAAAAAACACTTGAAAACACGAGGTATTTCATATATAATAAAACGGCTGTGACATGATAGCTGTGAAGCGTGAGGTTGCCGCCCCGGCAAAGTCATAAGTGAGGGCGGGTTTTCCGTGGAGCGAATGTCAAGTTAGGAAACTGGCGACAAGTCACTGTACGAAACTACTATAACAGCTGCTGAGATGCAGTAACAACGTGGGTGTTTCTCACGACACACACGGGAGAGTGTACAGTCACCGCTTGTCGTACTAAAGCAAAAGTACGAAAAGGAGGCGACTTTTTTTATGGCAAGTCAAGTAATGAGAATCACACTGAAAGCGTATGATCATCAGCTTGTTGATGCATCCGCGAAAAAGATCATCGAAACTGTAAAGAAGAATGGAGCAAAGGTGAGCGGACCTGTACCGCTTCCGACTAAGAAGGAAGTAGTTACGATCCTGCGTGCTGTCCACAAGTACAAAGACTCCAGAGAGCAGTTCGAGCAGAGGACTCACAAAAGACTGATCGATATCATCACACCGACGCAGAAAACAGTAGACGCTCTGTCAAGACTGGAGATGCCGGCTGGTGTTTATATTGATATCAAAATGAAAAACAAGTAAGCAGTATTCCTAAAATTTAGGATGAACACCAAAAGGTGTTCCGCTGTAAATCACAGGAGGTATTTATAATGAAGAAAGCTATCTTAGCTACAAAAGTCGGAATGACACAGATCTTCAACGAAGACGGCGTGCTGACACCTGTAACAGTTCTTCAGGCTGGCCCTTGTGTGGTAACACAGGTCAAGACTGTTGAGAATGACGGTTACGATGCAGTGCAGGTTGGCTTTGTTGACAAGAAGGACAAGATCATCAACAAGGATAAAAGCGGCAAGAAGGAGATCGTTCACCGCCATGGCCTGACAAAGGCAGAGCAGGGACATTTCGCAAAAGCCGGTGTTTCTGGAAAGAGATACGTAAAGGAGTTCAGATTTGAGAACGCCAGCGAGTATGCTCCGGCACAGGAGATCAAGGCTGATATCTTTGAGGTTGGCGACAAGGTAGACGCCACAGCTATCTCCAAGGGTAAAGGCTTCCAGGGCGCGATCAAGAGACACGGACAGCACAGAGGACCCATGGCTCATGGTTCCAAGTTCCACCGTCACGCAGGTTCCAATGGAGCTGCATCTGACCCGAGCAAGGTGTTCAAGGGCAAGAAGATGCCCGGACAGATGGGTAACAAGAGGATCACGATCCAGAATCTGGAAGTGGTACGTGTAGACG
The DNA here is from genome assembly GCF_002160985.1 of Lachnoclostridium sp. An118. Lineage (GTDB taxonomy): Bacteria > Bacillota > Clostridia > Lachnospirales > Lachnospiraceae > Claveliimonas > Claveliimonas stercoravium. Next base: position 28,391 of record NZ_NFLQ01000008.1, read on the forward strand.
CAGAGAACAATCTGCTGCTCATCAAGGGGTCTGTACCAGGACCGAAGAAATCTCTGGTAACTATTAAAGAAACAGTGAAAGCTGCTAACTAGTTTTTGCGAGGAAGGAGGAACACTTAAGATGGCAAACGTATCTGTTTACAATATCGAAGGTAAAGAAGTTGGTACGATCGACTTAAACGATGCTGTGTTCGGTGTGGAAGTAAATGACCACCTGGTACACATGGCAGTTGTAAGCCAGCTTGCAAATAATCGTCAGGGAACACAGAAGGCGAAGACCCGCTCAGAGGTTTCCGGCGGCGGAAGAAAACCGTGGAGGCAGAAAGGAACAGGCCACGCAAGACAGGGTTCAACGAGAGCTCCCCAGTGGACGGGCGGCGGCGTAGTGTTCGCGCCGGTTCCGAGAGATTACTCTTTCAAGATGAACAAAAAAGAGAAGAGAGCTGCTCTCAAGTCTGCGCTTTCTGCTAAGGTTGCGGAGAACAAGTTCATCGTTATCGATGAGATCGCATTTGCAGACCACAAGACAAAGAATTTTGCAAATGTCCTGAAGAACCTGGATGTGAAGAAAGCATTAGTCGTATTAGAGGACGGAAATACAAACGCTGAGATTTCTGCAAAGAATATCGCTGATGTAAAGACCACGAAGACAAATACAATTAATGTGTACGACATCCTGAAATACAACACAGTCATTACGACAAAGGCTGCTGTTGCAAGCATTGAGGAGGTGTACGCATAATGGCTGATATCAAATATTATGATGTGATCCTTAAACCGGTAGTGACTGAGAAGAGCATGGAGCTGATGGGCGAGAAAAAATACACATTCCTTGTCCACACAGAGGCCACAAAATCTCAGATCAAAGAGGCTGTTGAGAAGATGTTCGCGGGCGCCAAGGTTGCGAAGGTGAACACAATGAACAACGAGGGAAAGAGCAAGAGAGTGCGCGGCACCATGAAGTTCGGAAAGACAGCCAAGACAAAGAAGGCTGTTGTCCAGCTCACAGAGGACAGCGCTGACATCGAGATCTTCGAGGGGTTATAAGACTTGCTGAAGGCGAGCGATAGCGAAGGCTGAAGCTTAGTCGGACCCCGTTCGCGAAACTTGGCGATGCATTGAGCACTTGGCGAGGTTCTTTCGAGCCTAGTGCGAAAGCAGATACTCCGAGCAAAGCGAGGATGTATCTACTATGTGAGCCTAGTTGAGCGAACCTGTAAATCCATTGCGGATAACTCCAATGGATCCACAGCGATAAGCAGCGTGACCTCGGGACCTGCGGTCCCTCAGTCGCGTTACACGCTCAAATTATTTCGCATAAGCCTGCTCACGCAAGCGTGGCAGTCTTATCCGCAATAATTCTCACTCTGCTTATCGCGCATATACGGTGCAATTCCGTGACACAGATAATTAGCATTGAAAGGAGAAGCAATCATGGGAATTAAAACCTATAACCCATATACGCCTTCCAGAAGACAGATGACTGGATCTGATTTCGCTGAAATCACAAAGACGACTCCAGAGAAATCTCTGCTTGCTTCCAAGAGCAGCCAGGCAGGACGTAATAACCAGGGAAAAATCACAGTAAGACACCGCGGAGGCGGAGTTAAGAGAAAATACAGGATCATCGATTTCAAGAGAAGAAAAGATGGTATCCAGGCTACAGTAATCGGTATCGAGTACGACCCGAACAGGTCCGCGAACATTGCGCTGATCTGTTACGAGGACGGCGAGAAAGCATACATCCTGGCTCCCCAGGGACTGACAGACGGCATGAAAGTCATGAACGGACCTGAGGCTGAGGTGAGAGTAGGAAACTGCCTGCCGCTTTCACGCATCCCGGTTGGTACACAGATCCACAACATCGAGCTCTATCCGGGCAAGGGAGGACAGCTTGTTCGTTCCGCCGGAAACAGCGCCCAGTTAATGGCTAAAGAAGGAAAATATGCAACCCTCAGACTTCCGTCTGGTGAAATGAGAATGGTTCCGATCGAGTGCCGCGCATCTGTCGGTGTGGTAGGAAACGGCGATCACAACCTGATCAACATTGGTAAAGCGGGACGCAAACGCTACATGGGCTTCCGTCCTACAGTGCGCGGTTCTGTTATGAACCCGAACGACCATCCGCACGGTGGTGGTGAAGGTAAGACAGGAATCGGCCGTCCGGGTCCGTGTACACCCTGGGGCAAACCGGCTCTTGGTCTTAAGACCCGCAAGAAGAATAAACATTCTAACAAGCTGATCGTAAGAAGACGTGACGGTAAAGGAATCAAATAAATAGTTTCACAAGGAGGTAGAACTAATGGCTCGTTCACTTAAAAAAGGACCATTCGCAGACGCAAGCCTGCTTAAAAAGATCGATGCAATGAACGCATCCGGAGAGAAGTCCGTTATCAAGACATGGTCTCGCCGTTCTACGATCTTCCCGAGCATGGTAGGTCACACAATCGCTGTTCATGACGGAAGAAAACACGTGCCGGTATATGTAACAGAGGATATGGTTGGACACAAGCTTGGTGAGTTCGTTGCGACCAGAACATACAGAGGACATGGAAAAGACGAGAAGAAATCAAGAGTGAGATAAATAAGGCTAATTTGAAAGGAGGGTTCATCCATGGCAAAAGGACATAGATCCCAGATCAAGAGAGAGAGAAATGCTAACAAGGACACAAGACCTTCAGCAAAGTTATCCTATGCTAGGGTTTCTGTTCAGAAGGCATGCTTCGTACTGGACGCCATCAGAGGTAAGGATGTAACAACAGCACTTGGAATCTTAACATACAATCCAAGATATGCTTCAAGTATTATAAAGAAACTGTTAGAGTCAGCAATCGCTAATGCTGAGAACAACAATGGTATGAATGCTGAGAACCTTTACGTTGCAGAGGCTTATGCAAATAAGGGACCAACAATGAAGAGAATCAGACCTAGAGCACAGGGCAGAGCTTACAGGATCGAGAAGAGAATGAGCCACATCACACTTGTGCTTGATGAAAGATAAGGAGGGTATTATGGGACAGAAAGTTAATCCTCATGGTTTAAGAGTCGGCATTATCAAAGATTGGGACTCCAGATGGTACGCAGATAAGGATTTCGCTGACAATCTTGTAGAGGACCATGAAATCAGAAAATTTCTGAAAAAGAGATTATACAGCGCGGGCATTTCCGGGATTGAGATCGAGAGAGCTTCCGACCGTGTGAAGATCATTGTCTACACAGCAAAGCCGGGCGTAGTCATCGGCAAGGGCGGTTCCGAGATCGAGAAAGTGAAAGGCGAGCTTGCAAAATATACAGACAAGAAGCTGGTCGTAGACATCAAGGAAGTGAAGAGACCGGACAAGGATGCACAGCTGGTAGCTGAGAACATCGCTCAGCAGCTGGAGAACCGTATCTCCTTCAGACGTGCGATGAAGTCCTGCATGTCCAGGACAATGAAGGCTGGCGCTCTCGGAGTCAAGACTTCCGTATCAGGACGTCTTGGCGGAGCGGATATGGCCCGTACAGAGTTCTACAGCGAGGGAACGATCCCTCTTCAGACACTGAGAGCAGACATTGACTACGGATTTGCCGAGGCAGACACGACCTACGGAAAAGTTGGCGTAAAGGTTTGGGTCTACAAAGGCGAGGTTCTTCCGGAAAAGGCAGCAAAGGAAGGGAGCGATAAATAATGTTAATGCCAAAAAGAGTAAAACGTCGTAAACAGTTCCGTGGCTCCATGAAAGGAAAAGCGCTTCGTGGAAACACGCTTTCATATGGTGAATATGGTATCGTTGCAACAGAGCCCTGCTGGATCAGATCAAACCAGATCGAGGCTGCCCGTATCGCTATGACACGTTACATCAAGCGTGGCGGTAAAGTGTGGATCAAGATATTCCCAGATAAACCTGTAACTACAAAACCAGCTGAAACACGTATGGGTTCCGGTAAAGGTACCCTGGAGTACTGGGTGGCAGTTGTAAAGCCGGGACGCGTTATGTTCGAGATCGCAGGCGTTCCTGAGGAAGTGGCAAGAGAAGCTCTTCGCCTTGCAACACACAAGTTACCTTGTAAATGTAAAGTCGTTTCTCGCGCAGACTTAGAAGGCGGTGATAACAGTGAAAATTAATGCATTTGTAGAAGATTTAAGAACAAAATCAGCTGCAGAGCTGAACGAAGAATTAGTAGCTGCTAAAAAGGAACTTTTCAACTTACGGTTCCAGAACGCAACAAATCAGCTGGACAACACCAGCAGAATCAAAGAGGTCAGAAAGAACATCGCAAGGATCCAGACTCTGATCACAGAGGCCAAGAGAGGTTAACGAGGTTTTTTCGGGCTCAGCTCTTTGGCCGTTCTCCAAGCGCGGCGAGGAGAACATCCTTAATAAGCCATTTTGAGTAAAACGCAGAGAAAGGAGTAACACCGTGGAAAGAAATCTTAGAAAAACACGTGTTGGCAAGGTAGTCAGCAACAAGATGGACAAAACGATCGTAGTTGCTGTTGAGGATAATGTAAAGCATCCCCTTTACGGAAAGATCGTAAAGAGAACGTACAAATTAAAAGCCCACGATGAGGCAAACGAGTGCAGCATCGGTGACAAGGTAAGGGTTATGGAGACAAGACCGCTGTCCAAGGATAAGAGATGGAGACTTGTCGAGATCATGGAAAAAGTGAAATAGTATAAGGAGGGAAACCTGCATGATACAGCAAGAAAGCAGACTGAAAGTAGCAGATAATACAGGTGCAAAAGAGTTACTCTGCATCCGTGTGCTTGGCGGTTCCACAAGAAGATATGCGAGCATCGGCGACGTGATCGTTGCTTCCGTTAAAGATGCAACACCAGGCGGCGTTGTAAAAAAAGGAGACGTAGTCAAGGCTGTAGTTGTACGTACTGTAAAAGGTACTCGCCGTAAAGATGGTTCCTACATCCGTTTCGACGAGAATGCTGCTGTAATAATCAAAGAAGACAAAAACCCAAGAGGAACCCGTATCTTCGGGCCCGTGGCAAGGGAGCTTCGTGACAAACAGTTTATGAAGATCGTTTCCCTGGCTCCGGAAGTACTTTAAGGAGGTGCGAGAATAAGATGTCAACTATGAAGATCAAAAAAGGCGATATGGTAAAGGTCATTGCCGGAAAAGACAAGGACAAGGAAGGCAAGGTCATCGCTGTTAATCAGAAAGACGGTACAGTTCTCGTGGAGGGTATCAACATGCTGACGAAGCACACAAAGCCGAGTGTTTCCAATCAGAATGGCGGTATCGTTCATCAGGAAGGACCTATTGATATTTCTAACGTAATGTACATCCACAAAGGAAAAGCTACAAGAGTAGGGTTCAAGATGGATGGTGACAAGAAAGTCCGCGTTGCAAAGTCAACAGGCGAAGTAATCGATTAATTGTTGAGGAAGGAGGTCCAGTGCTTTGAGCAGACTGAAAGAACAGTACCAGAACGAGATCATCGACGCGATGAACAAAAAGTTCGGTTATAAAAATATCATGGAAGTGCCGAAGCTTGACAAGGTTGTTATCAACATGGGCGTAGGCGAGGCAAAAGACAATCACAAGGTTTTAGAGTCAGCGATCGCTGATATGGAAAAGATCACAGGACAGAAGGCTGTTATCTGTAAGGCAAAGAAATCTGTGGCAAACTTCAAGATCAGAGAGGGTATGCCCATTGGTTGCAAGGTTACCTTAAGAGGAGAGAAGATGTATGAGTTCGTTGACCGTCTCATCAATCTTGCCCTTCCCCGTGTGCGTGACTTCAGAGGTGTAAACCCGAACGCATTTGACGGAAGAGGTAACTACGCTCTTGGTATCAAAGAGCAGCTCATCTTCCCGGAGATCGAGTACGACAAGGTTGACAAAGTGAGAGGTATGGACGTTATCTTTGTCACAACTGCAAAGACAGACGAAGAGGCTCGCGAGCTGTTAAGACAGTTCAACATGCCGTTTACAAAATAAGGAGGTAAATTATGGCTAAGACAGCAATGAAAATCAAACAGCAGCGCAAGCAGAAATTCTCCACAAGAGAATACAACCGCTGCAGGATCTGCGGTCGTCCGCACGCATATTTGAGAAAATATGGTATCTGCCGTGTTTGCTTCCGCGAACTGGCATACAAAGGACAGATCCCGGGTGTGAAAAAGGCAAGTTGGTAAAGGAGGAAGCAATCCATGACTATGAGTGATCCTATTGCAGATATGCTTACAAGAATCCGTAATGCGAACACTGCAAAACACGATACAGTAGACATCCCTGCATCCAAGATGAAGGTCGCTATCGCGGACATCTTATACAATGAGGGATATATCACAAAATATGAGATCGTAGAAGACGGTGCGTTCAAGACGATCCGTGTGACACTGAAATACGGTGCTGACAAGAATGAGAAGGTCATCTCCGGACTGAAGAGAATCTCCAAGCCGGGTCTGCGTGTGTACGCCAGCAGCGAGGAGCTTCCCAAGGTCCTCGGCGGACTGGGAACAGCGATCATCTCCACAAACCAGGGCGTGATCACTGACAGAGAAGCAAGAAAACTGGGCGTAGGCGGAGAAGTCCTGGCTTTCGTTTGGTAGGCACTGAACACTTGGAGAAAGCAAGCCGTAAGGCGCAGCTTGAACCTAGTGAGAAGGCCGTTCTTCGAGCGGAGCGAGAAGAACATCCTTATAAAAAATAAATGAGCATGCGGGGAAGAGGACACACTACGGCCACTAGGCTCGTGAGGGACCTCGCCAAGTGGGCCGAGTGCACTTTCGCACTAAGCTCGTAAAAAACCTCGCTAAGTGCTCAATGTGACTGAAAACAGAGCAGGCTAGAGCATCTGCTCCGAAAATTTAAGTTAAGGAGGACATGGTATGTCACGTATAGGAAGACTGCCGATCACGATCCCGGCAGGCGTTACTGTTGAGATCGCAGAGAATAATAAAGTGACCGTTAAAGGTCCTAAGGGAACTCTTGAGAAGGAGCTTCCGATCGAAATGGAGATCAAGCAGGAGGGAGACCAGATCGTCGTTACAAGGCCGAATGACCTGAAGAAGATGAAATCCCTTCACGGCCTGACAAGAACACTCATCAACAACATGGTCGTTGGTGTTACAGAAGGGTACAAGAAGGTCCTGGAAGTAAACGGTGTTGGTTACAGGGCTGCAAAATCCGGCAATAAGCTGACACTCAGCTTAGGATACTCTCACCCGGTAGAAATGACCGATCCTGAGGGCGTTGAGACTGTCCTTGAGGGACAGAACAAAATCACTGTCCAGGGAATTGACAAAGAGAAGGTTGGCCAGTATGCGGCTGAGATCAGAGACAAGAGAAGACCGGAGCCATACAAGGGCAAAGGTATCAAGTATGCTGATGAAGTGATCAGACGTAAAGTTGGTAAGACTGGTAAGAAATAAATAAGGAGAGTGTGAAAATGGTTAGCAAGAAATCAAGAACAGAAGTGCGTGTTAAAAAGCACAGAAAATTACGTAACCGTTTAAGCGGTACACCTGAATGCCCACGTTTAGCCGTATTCAGAAGCAATAATCACATGTATGCGCAGATTATTGATGATGTGGCAGGGAACACTCTGGTTGCAGCTTCCACTCTTCAGAAAGATGTGAAAGCAAACCTTGAGAAGACCAATAACGTTGAAGCAGCAGCTGCTCTGGGCAAAGTGATCGCAGAGAAGGCTCTGGAGAAGGGCATCAAGGAAGTCGTATTCGACAGAGGCGGATTTGTATATCACGGAAAGATCCAGGCACTTGCAGACGCAGCTCGTGAGGCTGGACTGGAATTCTAGGAAGGGAGAACACACATGAAACAGGAACGTATTGATGCTAGTCAGTTAGAATTAAATGAAAAAGTAGTGTCAATTAAGCGTGTAACCAAGGTTGTTAAAGGTGGACGCAACATGAGATTTACTGCTCTCGTGGTTGTGGGAGACGGCAACGGCCATGTGGGCGCAGGCTTAGGAAAGGCAACCGAGATCCCGGAAGCAATCCGCAAAGGAAAAGAGGACGCTACAAAGAAGCTGATCACTGTGGCATTAGATGAAAACGGAAGTATCACACATGATCAGATCGGCAAATTCGGAAGCGCTTCCGTTCTTCTGAAGACAGCTCCGGATGGTACCGGAGTGATTGCCGGCGGTCCGGCCCGTGCCGTTATCGAGATGGCAGGAATTAAGAATATCCGTACAAAATCTCTTGGTTCCAACAACAAACAGAATGTAGTGCTTGCCACAATCGAGGGATTGAAGGAAGTAAAGACACCTGAAGAGGTATCCAAGCTCCGCGGCAAATCCATCGAGGAAATCTTAGGCTAAGGAGGCAGATGAAAATGGCAGATTTAAAGATTACTTTAGTAAAATCTACAATCGGTGCTGTGCCGAAGCATAAGAAGACAGTAGAAGCTTTAGGTCTTAAGAAGACAGGCAAGACAGTTGTTTTACCGGACAATGCAGCTACAAGAGGCATGGTAAAGCAGGTGCAGCATTTAGTAAAGGTAGAAGAAGTTTAGATCATCACAAAGTAAGGAGGTGTCATAATGGACTTATCAAATTTAAGACCTGCTGACGGAGCAAAACAGAGCAACAACTTCAGAAGAGGGCGTGGACACGGCTCCGGAAACGGCAAGACTGCCGGCAAGGGACACAAGGGACAGAAAGCCCGTTCCGGCGGCACAAGACCAGGTTTTGAAGGTGGACAGATGCCATTATATAGAAGAATACCGAAGAGAGGCTTCACAAACAGAAACAGCAAGACGATCGTTGGTATCAATGTGAGCGCTCTTGAGGTATTTGACAATGATGCTGTTGTATCTGTAGATACACTCATCGAGAGAGGCATTGTGAAAAATCCTAAGGATGGCGTAAAGATCCTTGGAAATGGTGAACTGACAAAGAAGCTTACAGTTCAGGCAAATGCATTCAGCGCTGGCGCTGCGGCTAAAATAGAGGCTCTTGGTGGAAAAGCAGAGGTGATCTAATGTTTAAGACAGTGAGAAGGGCATTTCAGATCGCGGATATCAGAAAGAAGATCCTGTATACGCTCATGATGCTGGTCGTGATCAGGATCGGATCTGAGCTGCCCACACCTGGTGTGGATCCGGATTTCATCCAGGACTTCTTTGCGCAGAACACTGGTGAGGCGTTCAATTTCTTTAACGCCATCACCGGTGGTTCCTTTGAACAGATGTCCGTACTTGCTCTGAGCATCACACCATATATTACATCATCCATCATTATGCAGCTACTGACCATTGCGATCCCGAAGCTGGAGGAGATGCATAAGGATGGGGAAGACGGACGAAAGAAGATTGCGGCTATCACCCGTTATCTGACTGTTGTCCTGTCACTGATCCAGTCTACGGCTATGGCTGTGGGATTCGGACGTCAGGGACTCCTTAAAGAGTTTAACTTTGTCAATGCGGCCATCGTCGTGCTGACACTGACAGCCGGAAGTGCCTTCCTTATGTGGTGCGGCGAGAGGATCACGGAGAAGGGTGTTGGAAACGGTATCTCTATCGTGCTCGTGATAAACATCATTTCCCGTATCCCCAGTGATATGGCTACTCTTTATGAACAGTTTGTAAAGGGAAAGAGCCTTGCATCCGGCGGACTGGCAGCGCTGATCATCCTTGCGATCATCCTGGCGCTTGTCGTTTTCGTTATCTTTCTGCAGGATGGACAGAGAAGGATTGCTGTACAGTACTCACAGAAAATGCAGGGACGCAGGATGTTTGGCGGACAGTCCACCTACATCCCGCTCCGGGTGAACACTGCAGGCGTGATCCCGATCATCTTCGCATCCTCTTTGATGCAGACTCCCATTCTGATCGCTACCTTTCTTGGAAAGGGCGATGGGGATGGCATTGGAAGTGAGATCCTCCGCGGGCTGAACCAGTCAAACTGGTGTAATCCGCAGCAGCTCCAGTATTCATGGGGCCTGGTGGTATATATCATCCTGACCGTGTTTTTTGCTTATTTCTATACATCCATTACCTTCAATCCAATGGAGATCGCAAATAACATGAAGAAGAGCGGCGGATTTATCCCCGGTATACGCCCGGGCAAACCGACAGTTGAATATCTCACGAAGATCTTAAATTACATCATCTTTATCGGCGCATGTGGACTGATCCTTGTGCAGGTCGTGCCTATACTCTTTAACGGCTGGCTGGGCGCTAACGTCTCCTTTGGAGGTACGTCACTGATCATCATCGTCAGTGTCATCCTGGAGACGATCAAGCAGATCGAGTCACAGATGCTGGTACGCAATTATAAAGGATTTTTAAATAGTTAAGCCCCTTCGGGCTGTGCCTGAGGCAAAGTGCCAGGATGCGATCTGTGCATCGCTGGCATATGAGCCGGGCATGCTTCAGTTTTAAACTCGCGGAAAAATTTTCGCGGGTTAAAATGCTATAAGGAGGAAGTGACATATGAAGATTATCATGTTGGGCGCGCCTGGTGCCGGAAAGGGAACCCAGGCAAAGAAAATCGCTGCAAAGTACGAAATCCCTCACATCTCTACCGGTGACATTTTCCGGGCAAACATCAAGAATGGGACAGAGCTGGGAAAGAAGGCCAAGACATACATGGACCAGGGCCTGCTCGTGCCTGACGAGCTTGTTGTGGACCTTGTTGTGGACCGTGTGAACCAGGAGGACTGCAAGAACGGCTACGTGCTGGACGGCTTCCCAAGGACGATCCCCCAGGCGGAGGCTCTGACAGACGCCCTGGAAAAGCTGGGACAGAAGATGGATTACGCGATCGACGTGGATGTGCCTGATGAAAACATCGTGCGCCGCATGGGCGGAAGACGAGCCTGTGTAGGATGCGGGGCTACATACCACATCGAATATGCGCCCACAAAGAAGGAAGGCATCTGCGACACATGCGGCGGCGAGCTGATCCTGCGGGACGACGACAAGCCGGAGACCGTGCAGAAGAGACTGGATGTGTACCATGAGCAGACACAGCCGCTGATCGACTACTACACAAAGGCGGGCATCCTGAGGACTGTGGATGGCACGGTGGATATCGACGATGTATTCCAGGCTATTGTGGATATTTTAGGAGCGTAAGAGCATGTCGATCACGATAAAATCACCCAGAGAGATCGAGCTTATGGCAGAAGCGGGAAGGATACTCGAGACTGTCCACGATGAACTGGCAAAAGAGCTTCGTCCTGGAATGACTACCCTGGATATAGACAGGATAGGAGAGGAGCTGATACGCAGCTACGGCTGCGTACCCTCCTTTCTGAACTACAACGGATATCCGGCTTCCATCTGCGTCTCCGTAAATGAGGAGGTCGTACACGGTATACCCAGCCCTCACCGCTTTATCCGGGAGGGAGATATCGTGAGCCTGGATGCCGGCGTCATCTACAAAGGATACCACTCTGACGCGGCCAGGACCTACGGCATCGGCCATATCAACGAGGATGCCCGCAGGCTGATCGATGTGACCCGCGAATGCTTTTTTGAAGGTATAAAGTACGCAAAAGAGGGCAATCATCTATTTGACATATCGTCTGCCATCGGACGATATGCAAGCGAGAGGGGTTACGGAGTGGTGAGAGACCTGTGCGGCCACGGGATCGGCACGAATCTCCACGAGTCGCCGGAGATACCCAACTATGAGCAGGGGAGAAAGGGAGTCCTCCTCAAAGAGGGCATGACGCTGGCGATCGAACCCATGATCAATATGGGAACCTGGGAGGTGGAGTGGCTGGATGACGACTGGACTGTCGTCACGAAGGATCATTCTCTCTCAGCACACTATGAGAACACAGTGCTCATTACAAAGGGCGAGCCGGTGCTGCTGTCCCTGTCGGCGTATGGAGAGAGGAAGCAGGATGGAGAGATATAAGACAGGAATGCTGGCCAGATCGCTGGCGGGGCATGATGCGGGGAAAATATATGTTATAATAGGAAGCGACAGCGCATATGTTTATCTGGCAGACGGCAGGCTCCGCACAGTGGATCACCCGAAGAGAAAGAAGAAAAAGCACGTGCAGCCTGTCTGCATTATATGCGGGGAATACAAACCGGATGATGTGGCTGTAAAGAGGATACTGAAAAACTACTTGAACCAGGAAAAAGGAAAACAGGAGGAGTAAGGAGACATGTCAAAAGCTGACGTTATCGAAATCGAAGGAACCGTAGTGGAAAAACTGCCAAACGCAATGTTCCAGGTGGAGCTGGAGAACGGGCACCAGGTGCTGGCCCATATCAGTGGAAAGCTGCGTATGAATTTTATCAAGATCCTGCCGGGGGATAAAGTGACACTGGAGCTGTCACCCTATGACCTCTCCAAGGGAAGGATCATCTGGAGAGACAAGTAAATAAGCTGTAAAATTATCTTAGAAACAACCGGAAAATCTATTGACTTTGCTTGAGTTGCAGTGCTATACTATATAGGCGCGTTTCCCGGGGATTTTTATGCCTTGTTACGGGATTTCCGGTAAAAGCGCTTTGGAACCAAGCAGGCAGTGGATGAAAGGAGGATTTGACGTGAAGGTTAGATCATCAGTAAAACCAATTTGCGAAAAATGCAAAGTGATCAAGAGAAAAGGAAGCATTCGCATTATCTGCGAGAACCCAAAGCATAAACAGCGTCAGGGTTAATTTGGGCGGCTGATAGTATGACACGCCAGGGTGTGTGTGCAGTGCTCATACTATTTAATATACATGAAACACCGACTGAGCGTGGATGATCCACTGAGGAGTTTCTAGTATATTGCTTACAATACCGGCGGTCATTGGCCGATGAGAGATCGGTTGCCGGAAAGGGCGTGAATACCGACACGCCTGGGCTGGGATATCGGAACACATTTTCAGGCAGAGAGAGGTCTGCCTTGTTCTGGTAGGGAACAGGAGGTTGAACCAGTGCCCACAGCCTCAATTTAGGACAATATTAAACAACAAAGATCAAATGGAGGAAAATCACATGGCTCGTATTGCAGGTGTAGACTTACCAAGAGACAAACGTGTAGAAATCGGACTGACTTACATTTACGGTATCGGAAGACCGAGCGCGACACGTATTCTGAAAGAGGCAGGAGTTGATCCGGACATCCGCTGCAGAGATCTGACAGATGAGGATGTAAAGAAGATCAGTGCAGTGATCGACGAGACACAGATGGTAGAAGGTGACCTGAGAAGAGAGATCGCGCTGAACATCAAGAGATTACAGGAGATCGGATGCTACAGAGGTATCCGCCACAGAAAAGGACTCCCGGTTCGCGGACAGAAGACAAAGACAAACGCAAGAACAAGAAAAGGTCCTAAGAGAACAGTTGCTAATAAAAAGAAGTAGGCCGAAAGCAGCTTGATGAGGGCGAGCAATGGCGAAGCCCGAATTTTAGCGCGAGGCCGTTCGCGAACCTTAGCGAAAGCAAACTCGGAGAGTGCAGCTTGAGCATAGTTGAGCGAACCCTCTGCACGATGAAAGTGTATGAGTATTTCTTTGTTCAGGCCGCAGGTCTGAACTACCTTATAAAAGTCAAACGAAGCAAATTTCAAGAAAGTAGGTTAGTTTAAATGGCAAAGAAAGTTACAAAGAAAGTGACAAAGAAACGTGTCAAGAAAAACGTTGAACACGGACAAGCACATATCCAGTCATCTTTTAACAATACGATCGTAACATTAACAGATGCGCAGGGAAATGCTCTGTCATGGGCAAGTGCTGGTGGTCTGGGATTTAGAGGTTCAAGGAAATCTACTCCGTATGCAGCACAGATGGCAGCTGAGACAGCGGCAAAGGCAGCTCTGGTACACGGCTTAAAGACAGTAGATGTTATGGTAAAAGGACCTGGTTCAGGAAGAGAGGCAGCAATCCGCGCCCTTCAGGCATGTGGGATTGACGTTACGAGCATCAGAGACGTAACACCGGTTCCCCACAACGGATGCCGCCCGCCGAAGCGCAGAAGAGTCTAGTCTTCGTATTGTGTTTCGGGTTTGAGTAAGATATTAACGACACAAACAGTGAATTGGATTTCAATATCCCTAGAAATCAGGAGGAAAGCAAAAACATGGCAGTAAACAGAGTTCCGGTTCTTAAAAGATGCCGTTCACTTGGCATGGACCCAGTCTATTTAGGAATTGACAAAAAGTCTAACAGACAGTTAAAGAGATCAAACAGAAAGATGAGCGAGTATGCGCTGCAGCTGCGCGAGAAGCAGAAAGCTAAATTCATCTACGGCGTTCTTGAGAAGCCTTTCAGAAACTACTATAAGAAGGCAAAACAGCAGAAGGGCATGACAGGTACAAACCTGATGGTCCTGCTTGAGTCCAGACTTGACAATGTAGTGTTCCGCATGGGTCTTGCAAGAACACGCCGCGAGGCAAGACAGATCGTAGACCACAAGCACGTGCTGGTCAACGGAAAGCAGGTAAATATTCCTTCTTACCTTGTCAAAGCAGGTGATGTGATCGAGATCAAAGAGAAATGCAAAGGTTCCCAGAGATACAAAGATATCGTGGAGGTTACAGGCGGGCGTCTCGTACCTGCATGGATCGAGGTGGACCATGAGGCTCTGAAGGGAACTGTAAAAGAGCTTCCGACACGCGATGAGATTGACGTTCCTGTAGACGAGATGCTGATCGTCGAGCTGTATTCTAAGAACTAGTCAGAGAATTAACCCTCAGTAAATTATCAGCCCATAAGGAGGGACTATATAGTGTTTGATTTCAATAAACCAAATATCGAAATTACAGAAATGTCAGAAGACAAGAGATATGGAAGATTTGTAGTAGAACCTCTTGAGAGAGGTTACGGTACAACACTTGGAAATTCTCTTAGAAGGATCATGCTCTCATCTCTTCCCGGAGCTGCTATCAGCCAGGTGAAGATTGACGGTGTGCTGCATGAATTCAGTTCTATCCCGGGTGTGAAAGAGGATGTCACAGAGATCATCATGAATCTGAAATCTCTGGCTATAAAGAATACATCTGAGACAGACGAACCAAAGACAGCCTACATCGAGTTCGAAGGAGAGGGTGTCGTAACTGGTGCTGATATACAGGCGGACTCAGACATTGAGATCATGAATCCGGAGACAGTCATCGCTACCTTAAATGGCGGAGCGGACAGCAAGCTTTACATGGAACTGACTATCACAAAGGGCAGAGGATATGTAAGTTCTGATAAAAACAAAAACGAAGACCTTCCCATCGCGGTCATCCCGATCGACTCGATCTACACACCTGTTGAGAGAGTCAATCTTACGGTTGAGAATACCCGTGTGGGACAGATCACAGATTTTGATAAACTGACACTTGATGTGTGGACAAATGGCACGCTTCATCCGGACGAGGCTGTCAGCCTTGCCGCTAAGGTCCTCAGTGAGCACCTGAAGCTGTTTATCGACCTGTCCGAGGTGGCACAGGCTGCTGAGGTCATGATCGAGAAAGAGGATGACGAGAAGGAGAAGGTTCTCGAGATGAGCATTGACGAGCTCGAGCTCTCCGTGCGCTCCTACAACTGTCTGAAGCGCGCAGGCATCAATACAGTGGAAGAGCTGACCAACCGTACACCTGAGGACATGATGAAGGTCCGCAACCTGGGACGCAAATCCCTGGAGGAAGTGCTGGCAAAATTAAAAGAACTCGGCTTAGAGCTGAGCCAGGGTGAGGAATAGAGCACTTAGCGAAAGCGAGCCGAAGGCGACGCTTGAGGTTAGTGCGAATTCCGTTCTCCGAAACTTAACGAGAGCAAGCTGCGCCTGCGGCGCTGCTCGAGTTCTAGTTCGGAGAACTACCTCTTTAACCCCTGTTATATAAAAGTATAACCACGCCCAGCCGCCAGTAAGCCCAAAGATGCGTGGCGGCGGCATTTGGCTAGTAAGCCCGAAGATGCATAACCAGATGTTAAATATTGGAGGATAAGAAAAATGGCAAAATATAGAAAACTCGGCAGAACATCAAGCCAGAGAAAAGCATTACTGAGAAACCAGGTAACAGCTCTCTTAAACAACGGAAAGATCAGGACAACTGAGGCAAAGGCTAAAGAAATCCGCAAGATCGCAGAGGGGCTGATCGCGCTGGCAGTAAAGGAGAAGGACAACTTCGAGGAGGTTACTGTTAAGGCTAAGGTTGCCCGCAAGGACAAGGATGGCAAGAGAGTAAAGGAAGTTGTTGACGGAAAGAAGGTTACAGTATATGACGAAGTAGAGAAGAAGATCAAGAAGGATATGCCTTCCAGACTTCACGCAAGACGTCAGATGCTGAAGGTTCTGTGCCCTGTTACAGAGGTTCCGAAGACACCAGCCGGAAGAAAGAAAAACACAAAAGAGATTGATATGGTAGCAAAATTATTTGACGAGATCGCACCGAAGTACGCAGACCGCAATGGTGGTTATACAAGGATCATCAAGATTGGCCAGCGTAAGGGTGACGCTGCCATGGAGGTCCTGATCGAGCTCGTATAATAGAGCACCCGGCAGATCGATAAACAGGTATAAAAAAGAGTTCCAGCGGAACTCTTTTTTTATGCCTGCTCCATACCTGACCGGGTCAGATGGAATGCTGCAAAAACTGTTCGATATAAAACAAGGCTGCTCCCGCTGCGGGAGTGTACTGTCCGTGAGTCCCGATGATCAGCTTGTCCCGGGACAGGGGGAAGGGAGTGGACAGATTGATGCGGTCAAGGATATAGTCCAGGTCCTCCTGTGCAAAGTAGGGCGCCAGATAACCGCAGAGGATGACCGGGCTGTCGATGATCATATTCAGGTTTTTTACGGCGAAGGCAAGGTGGTCCAGATAGTCCTCCCACAGCCTGACAAGTCTTTCATCCCTCTTTTTCCGGAAAAGCGGAAAGAAGTCCTCTGCCTTCATGCCTGCAGCGCTCTCAAGAGCGTTTGCAGAGCAGTAGGTCTCCAGGCAGCCCCGGCTGCCGCAGTAGCAGAGGGGGCCCTTCGGATCTATGCAGATGTGCTCAAGAGTGCCGCTGTGCATGGAGCTTCCCGGATGGACCGCATGTCCAGTAATGACGGCTCCGCCCAGGTTGTGGTTCAGAAGAAAGACCACGGCACTGTCCAGAGTGGGACGGTTCCACAGCTCCAGATAGGCGGCAGCCTTTGAGTCGTGGGCAAGATGGCACGGATAGGGCAGGCGCAAGGCAAAATCGGAGAGTACCATGTCCGAATTGTCCATGATTGCTCCGTAGGTGACGCAGGCGCCGTCCGGGGAAATTATGCCCTGGGTTGCGAAGGAGATGCCCAGTATCTGGTCAGGCTTGTAGCGGTGCTCCAGAATAAATTCCTGAATTTTTCCTGCAACCTTTTCATAGTAATCGTCTGTGCTGCTGTAGGGAAGAGGGAAGGTGGCGGAAGACAGCTGCTGGCCGTACAGATTGACAGCTATGACATGAAACATGTCTTTCAAGAGACCGACTCCGACAGCAATCTTCACATCAGGGACGACGCGGATGACCTGTGCTTTGCGTCCGCCTGTGGACTCGAAATATCCGTTTCTCTCGATCAGCCCCTCCTGCTCCAGCACATTCAGGTTCTGGCTGACAGTGGACAGCCCCATCTGCAGGTCCTGCACAATCTGCTGCTTGGAGGTCTGCCTTTTCCGATAAATGTACTGATAGACATTTTTCTTGTTTATTTTCTTTAAGGTAATGGTAGTAACACTTTTTTCTGCCATGATACTCTCCTTAATTTCCAACTTAAGTATGAGTCATAATATTAAGTGACGACTATATTTTAATATAGTAAAGTCAGAAAAGCAAACAGAAGACGGAATATAGTAATAATAGACAAAAAATGAATTTTGAAATTATATATTCCGTCCATGGACATATAGATATGAGGATTTTATAATTAACTTATAACTTAGATATAAGCGTAAGTCAAAAGTAAAAGCGTAAAGGAGAAAAGTATGAAACTTACATGGAATGGAATTAAGGAAAAGAAAGAATGGGAAAATGCAGGGATCACCCTGCCGGGTTACGACGTGCAGGCAGCTGCGGAGAAGGAAAGAGAGAAGCCCCGGTGGGCGCATTTTGGGATTGGCAATATCTTCCGCATTTTTATAGGCGGGATCGCGGATGGCATGCTGGAGAACGGTGACATGGACACAGCGCTGACTTGTGTGGAGACGTTCGACCACGAGGTAGTGGACAAAATATACCGCCCATACGATAACCTGGGACTCAGTGTTATCCTGCATGAAAATGGGAAGAGGGATTACAAGGTATTGGGCTGCTTTGGCGAGGCAGTCAAGGCGCAGAGCAGCGACCCTGACCAGTGGGACCGGCTGAAGAAGATTTTTGCTTCGCCTTCCCTGCAGATGGTTTCTTTTACTATTACCGAGAAGGGGTACGCGCTGACAGATGCCAGTGGAAAATACTTTTCCTTTGTGCAGGCGGACATTGAGAGCGGCCCTGAGAAGGCAGGCGGAGCTATGGGCGTAGTCACTGCCATGCTGCTGGAGCGCTACCGCAGCGGAAAGACGCCCCTGGCACTTGTCTCCATGGACAATTGCTCGCAGAACGGAAGCCTGCTTCGCAGCGCGGTCCTGACCATGACAGATGAATGGCTGAAGAGAGGCTATGTGGACGAAGGATTTGCCGCTTATGTGAGAGATGAAAATATCATTGCATTTCCATGGACGATGATCGACAAGATCACACCCCGCCCGAACCCGGATATCGCCGCAGACCTGGAGAAACTGGGCGTGGAAGACATCCGGCCCGTCGAGACATCTAGAAGGACCTACATCGCACCCTTTGTCAATGGGGAGGATCCCCAGTATCTAGTCATTGAGGACCGCTTCCCCAACGGGCGTCCGGCGCTTGAGAAGGGAAAAGGAGTCTATATGGGGGAACGGGAGACTGTAAATAAGTCTGAGCGGATGAAGGTCACGGCACTTCTGAATCCGGTTCATTCCGCCCTGGCTCCCCTGGGCGTACTGCTGGGCGAAGAGTATTTTGCCCATATGATCAACCGCGATCCAAAGCTGATGAAGCTGGGAAGGACCGTGGCATACGGGGAGGGACTTCCGGTGTGTCCTGACCCGGGTATCATCAGCCCTGAGGCATTTGCAGATGAACTATTCCATGTCCGCTTTGTGAATGAATATCTTCTGGATACAAACCTGCGCATAGCTACGGACGAGTCACAGGGACTGGGCGTCCGTTTTGGTGAGACGGTGAAGGCCTACACGGCCAGGTACGGCAGCGCCGGCCGGCTTGTCGGCGCTGCGCTGGGCATTGCCGGATGGCTGCGGTATATGATGGCTGTAGATGACGAGGGGAACTTCTACGTACTGGCTCCGGACCCGATGGCAGACGAGATAACGGAGGCCCTGAAGGACGTTGTGATCGGAAAGCCGGAGACGCTGAAAGACCAGCTGCGGCCCATTCTCTCCAACGAGAAGATTTTCTTTACTGACCTTTATAAAAACGGCCTGGGCGAGAAGATTGAAGGAATGTTCCGGGAGATGATCGCAGGAAGAGGCGCTGTCAGAGCCACTATCGACAAATACATGTAATCGGAGTATCCGGATTTGAAAAGGGAAAAGGAGATAAATATGACGGAACCAGTATTTGCCGCAGATCCGGCCAGACTGCTGATCTCGGCTCTGTTCATCGGGCTTGGCTCTCTCTTTGGAGGAATACTTGAGACCTCCGGGGAGCCCAGTGCGTTGCCCAGGCGCTGATCAGCCGTCTGGGGGAGAAGAAAGCGGGGATAGCTCTTGGGATGACCGGACTTGTGGTGGGGACAACCGTCTTCTTTGAGGCGGGTGTGGTGATCCTCATCCCCCTGGCCTTTGGACTGGCCAGGAAGACAAAGAAATCTACCCTTCTGTATGTCATTCCGCTGCTGGCGGGACTGGCCACCGGGTTTGCCTTTATCCCGCCGTCGGCCGGCTCCGTGCTTGCCATTGTTCTGATACCCCTGGTGCTGATCCTGTGCAGCACAGTCTCC
This sequence comes from Lachnoclostridium sp. An118, assembly GCF_002160985.1. Lineage (GTDB taxonomy): Bacteria > Bacillota > Clostridia > Lachnospirales > Lachnospiraceae > Claveliimonas > Claveliimonas stercoravium. The sequence continues at coordinate 48,292 of NZ_NFLQ01000008.1, forward strand.
GAGTATATGCCGGTCCCTGCCCCTGCGCGCCCGGTGCTTGAGTTCCTGGGGACTCCCTTTGTGGCCCTCATCATCGCCGTGCTGGCGGCCATGCTCTTTCTGGGGAAAAGACAGGGCTACTCTGGCGACCAGCTCAAACAGATACTGGACCGGTCTCTGAAGCCCACAGGGCAGATCCTTCTTGTCATCACAGGCGGCGGAATCATCCGCTGGGTGCTGCAGGACTGCGGAATGGGAGAAATCATCGGACCTGCGCTGGAAGAGAGCGGCCTTCCGCTGATCTTAGTGGCTTTTCTCATCGCGGCTCTGATAAGAGCCTCTGTGGGAGCTGCCGTGGTGGCCATGACAATGGCCGCCGGTATCATGGCGTCCATGCCGGCGGTGTCAGGGCTTTCCCCGCTGTACCTGGCAGCAATGGTGTGTGCCATCAACGGAGGCGCTACCGCCTTCGGCCATGTAAACGACTCGGGCTTCTGGCTGGTCAGCTCTCTGCTTGAAATCGATGAGAAGACCACACTGAAGTCGTGGACAGTCATGGAGACCCTCATAGGGGTAACGGGTCTGGCCTGTGCGGTCGTTATCAGCCTGTTTGCATAGAAAAGGAGAAACATCCACAGAACTATTGAAATAGGAAGTGACTATAATTGTGCCAAAGATTGTGAAAAAAATAATTATTAACAGTTTATTTATTGTTAAATAATATACTTTTCGAAATAGTAGTTACAAATGAAGAAAAGTATGATAGAATACACTCACTAAAGTCATAACAAATAGATAAAGGAGGGCAACTGCAAAAAGAAACGAGAACATTGAGAAAAACAAAGAGGAAAATATTTGTTAAAAAAATATCAAAAAGTTATTGACAAATATTTAACAATCCTGTATACTTAACCCAGGTTGAAGAAAACAACGAAAAACTATTTACGGAGGAAACCAAAATGGCGAAAAAGAAAGAAGAAGCGGTGGTACCAACTTTTATTGACAGCGTGGAAGCTCTCGAAGCAAAGATGAAGGCAATGAGAGAGGCCCAGAAAGTATTCGCAACCTACACACAGGAGCAGGTAGACAAGATCTTCTTTGAGGCAGCTATGGCGGCCAACAAGATGCGTATCCCTCTTGCCAAGATGGCAGTGGAGGAGACCGGGCGAGGCCTTGTAGAGGACAAGGTCATCAAGAACCATTACGCGGCTGAGTATACATACAACGCATACAAGCACACAAAGACCTGCGGCGTGTTTGAGGAGGACAAGGCATACGGCATCAAGAAGATTGCTGAGCCTGTGGGACTGGTAGCGGCTGTTATTCCGACTACAAACCCGACTTCTACAGCAATCTTTAAGACACTGATCTGTCTGAAGACGAGAAATGCGATCATCATCAGCCCGCATCCGGCTGCAAAGAAATGTACGATCGAGGCTGCAAAGGTCGTTCTGGATGCCGCTGTAAAGGCAGGAGCACCTGAGGGGATCATCGGATGGATCGACGCTCCTTCACTGGAACTGACCACAACAGTCATGAAAGACTCTGACCTGATCCTCGCGACAGGCGGCCCCGGAATGGTCAAATCAGCGTACTCCTCCGGGAAACCTGCCGTAGGTGTTGGACCTGGAAATACACCTGTTATCATTGACGATACAGCAGATATCAAGAACGCAGTTAACTCCATCATCCATTCCAAGACATTCGACAATGGTATGATCTGTGCATCCGAGCAGTCTGTGACCGTCCTGGAGAGCGTTTACGAGGAAGTGAAGAAGGAGTTCGCTTACCGCGGATGCTACTTCCTGAAACCAGGCGAGGAGCTTGACAAGGTCCGCAAGACCATCATCATCGACGGCAAGCTGAACAACAAGATCCCCGGAATGTCAGCCGTGAAGATCGCAGAGATGGCTGGAGTGAAGGTTCCTGCAAACACGAAGATCCTGATCGGCGAAGTTGAGTCTGTGGACATCTCCGAGGAGTTCGCTCACGAGAAGCTGTCACCTGTACTTGCCATGTACAAGGCAAAGACATTTGACGAGGCGCTCGAGAAAGCTGAGAAGCTGGTAGAGGACGGCGGATACGGACATACATCAGCGCTGTATATCGATCCCTCCGAGACAGAGAAGATCGCAAAGCACTCGGCTGCAATGAAGACATGCCGTATCCTCATCAACACACCTTCTTCACAGGGCGGTATCGGTGACCTGTACAACTTTAAGCTGGCACCATCCCTCACTCTTGGATGTGGTTCCTGGGGCGGCAACTCCGTATCAGAGAACGTAGGAGTAAAACATCTGATCAACATTAAGACAGTGGCCGAGAGGAGAGAGAATATGCTGTGGTTCAGAACACCAGAAAAGATCTACTTTAAGAAAGGCTGCATGCCGGTTGCCCTGGATGAGCTGGGAACGATCATGCACAAGAAGAAAGCATTCATCGTTACAGATACCTTCCTCTATCAGAACGGCTACGTGAAACCGATTGAGGAGAAGCTGGACCAGATGGGCATTCAGCATACATGCTTTTACGAGGTGGCTCCGGACCCGACACTGCAGTGCGCACAGAAGGGCGTAGAGCAGATGAAGGCTTTCCAGCCTGACACGATCATCGCGCTGGGCGGCGGCTCTGCCATGGACGCCGGCAAGATCATGTGGGTAATGTACGAGCATCCGGAAGCAGACTTCGCTGATATGGCTATGGATTTCATGGATATCCGCAAGAGGGTATTCACCTTCCCGAAGATGGGCGAGAAGGCTTACTTTGTGGCTATCCCCACTTCCTCCGGTACAGGTTCCGAGGTGACACCCTTCGCCATCATCACAGATGCGACGACTGGCGTAAAATGGCCTATCGCTGACTACGAGCTCCTGCCTGATATGGCGATCGTAGACGTGGACAACATGATGACACAGCCCAAGGGACTGACATGCGCATCCGGTATCGACGTTATGACACATGCCATCGAGTCCTATGTATCCATCATGGCTACAGACTTCACAAAGGGTCTCTCCATGAAGGCTGTTAAGATGGTATTTGACAATCTGCCGTCCGCATACGAGAACGGCGCAAAGGATCCGAAGGCCCGCGAGGCAATGGCAAACGCTTCCTGCATGGCCGGTATGGCGTTCGCAAACGCATTCCTCGGACTGAACCACTCCATGGCTCACAAACTGGGCGCGTTCCACCACCTGCCCCACGGTATCGCAAACGCTGTGATCCTGACCGAGGTCATGAAGTACAATGCAGAGGAAGTTCCGACAAGGATGGGAACCTTCTCACAGTATCAGTATCCCCATGCGCTGGCAGACTACGCGGAGCTTGGACGCTATGCGGGCTGCAAGGGCAATACGGATAAAGAGGTATTCGACGATTTCATCGCAAGGCTGGAAGACCTGAAGGAGAAGATCGGCATCAAGAAGTCCATCAAGGAGTACGGCATCGACGAGAAGTACTTCCTCGACACGCTGGATGAGATGACAGAGCAGGCCTTCAACGACCAGTGTACAGGTGCAAACCCGAGATATCCGCTGATGAAGGAAATGAAAGAAATCTATCTCAAATGCTATTACGGCAAATAGTTTTTCTCATAAGTTTTTCTCACAAAGAGGAGGCGCCCCGAAAGGGGCGCCTTCTTTGCGGTGGGGCGCGGAGAATATGGCGCAAAGGAAATGGCATGAAAAATGAGCCGGCTCCGGGGGATACCCGGTACCGGCCCATTGTTGACCTGTCAGTTTGCCCAATACACTTCCGCGTAATAAACGCCGCATGCCAGCGCGGTCGCATGGTCATTTACAAAGATATCGATCACATTTCCATTGATGGCGCCGCCGGTATCTTCAGCGGTATACACATGTCCGTTGATGATGACCTGTGAGCCAAGCGGGATGACACTGGGATCTACCGCGATGGTCCGTCCCGCTGTGGGGACTGTGCCGCTTGCCGTGCTGCTGCCGCCCCAGCTGCCCGTACAGTAAAAGCAGGGGCAGTAGTGAGTGATGCGGAAGCGTCCCAGACTCTGCTTGCCGTCTGTGGATATACTGCCGCCTCCCGATGAGGAGCTGCCCGAGCTGCCTGATCCTGACGGCTGCTGTGCGGCCGCCTGGGCCGCTGCCCTCTGCTGTGCGAGCAGTGCTTCCGCTTCCTTTGCCTTCTCGATCTGGCTGCTGTACTCTGAAATCTGGTCGGATTTATCGGAAATCTGCTGCTGCAGCTCTGCCTGCTTTGTGTTCAGCTCCTCCTCCATATCCGCCAGGGATGTCTGCTGCTCCCTGAGAGCGTCCCCCTGCTTCTTGATCTCATTCTGGGTATCCTCCAGCTCCTGGAGCATATCTCTGTCATATTCGCTTACATTCTGAACAAAATCTGTCTTGTTCAGGAAATCCGCCATGTCTTCCGCTGAGCATAGGAGCTCAAGGAATGTGGTATCTCCCGCCTCATACATGTATTTGATGCGGAGCTTCATGGCTTCGTACTGTTCCTCGCCTTTTTTCTGTGCTTCATCCATCTGTTTCTGGGTTTCTTCCATAGCAGCGGCAGTTTCTTCCATTTTTGTGGAGAGCTGCTCAATGTCGCTGCTGAGACTATTCAGTTCCTCGTTCAGGCTGCTGACCTCATTTTCGAGGGCGCCCTTTTGTTCTTCCAGTTCTTCCGTAGAAGGTTCTGCGTATACCAGAGTGCCGGTACACCCCATGGCTGCGACACATCCGGCCACAACGCCGGCCCGCAGCATGCGCTTGAATTTCGTACTCATCATATATACATTTCCTTTCTCTCGGCGAGTTCCCTGTGCCCGCATACAAAATTTTCCGTATCCGGACGCTTAACTATTATACAACAAATTGCTTTATTACGCAATTTTTGTTATGATAATTAAGAATTATTTTAGAGAATAAAACAGACCCGGGAGGTAGCGGAGTTTATGAAAAAATATGAAGAAGAAAAGTACAGGATGGAAAACATAGAAGACAAGATTTACCCGTGGGTGAAGGAAGAGCTGCGCGACAGCCACGCACTGAACGGGAAAAATATTTCCGAGAGGGACACCCCCCTGATCTCCTTTGTGGGGGACCTGACAGTACTTCTGGTCATACAGAGAGGAGAAGACGCATATGAGATCATAAAGGACAATATGCTTCCGCCGGACTGTGATATAGAGAGGCTTTACTACAAGGCATGCGAAAATCTTGCCAGAGATGTGGAATTTATCTTCGGCCACACCTGGTATGGAGGCTACGCTGTCCTGGCAGACGGACACCACGAGGCCAGCTCCCTGTGCCTGCGGCATATATGGGATGTGTGTGCGCAGAAGCTGGACGATGACCTGGTGATCATGGCTCCCTCCAAGGATATGGTGCTTTTTGTGCCTGCCGGAGATGAGGAGAAGCTGGGCAGGATGATCGAATTCGGCAGAGAGGCATATGAGAGGAGCGAGGATAAAGTGAGCAGAAGCCTGATGGTCTTTACGAAGGAAGGGAAGGAATTACTGGCATATGACAAAGTGCAGCACTAAAGGGTACATGATAAAAATGGTCGGGCTGGACATGGACGGAACGCTCCTTACCACGGATAAGGAGCTGACAGAGCACACGAAAAAGGTCCTGCGGGAGGCGATTGACAGGGGAGTTGCGGTCGTGCCCGCCACGGGGCGCCCCCTGACAGGAATCCCGGAGGAGGTGCTTAAGTTTCCCGGAGTGCGGTATGCCGTGGCCTCGAACGGCGCCAGGATCGTAGATCTTAAGGAGGGGCGGGTGCTCTGTGAGGACCTTGTCCCCTATGAGACGGGGCGCAGAGTGCTGGAAATATGCAGCCGCTATGACTCGATGCTGGAGATATACTATGACGGGGTGGGCTATGCGGAGAAGGAGAAGCTGGAGCATATTGACGAGTACGTGCCCAGAAGGCCCATGGCCCGCTACATAACAGACTCCAGGCGGCCGGTGGCGGATGTCAGGGCCGTGTATGAGGAGAGAAAGGCCCCCACTGACAAGGTCCAGGCTCTGTTCCGGACGAGGGAAGAATGTAAAAAAGCCTGGAAAGAGGTAGAAAAAGAGGTCCCGGATATTGAAATAACAGGCGCTTTGAGCAATAATATAGAAGTGAATGCAAAGGGCGTGAACAAGGGAAGAGGCCTTCTGCTCCTGGGAGAGCTCCTGGGCATAGGCAGTGAGGAGATCATGGCGGTGGGAGACGGCTCCAACGACATCGCCATGCTCAGGGAAGCGGGGCTGGGAGTTGCCATGGAAAACGCCACGGACGAAGTAAAGGCGGCAGCGGACGTGATCACACTCTCCAATGACCGGGAGGGTGCCGCGGCGGCCATTGAGAAGTATATTCTGCGGGAACTCCGGCAGAATGAGAGACATGACAGAAAACAGAAGGAGATAGATCAATGTTAGATATTATCAAAGTCATAATCCTGGGAATCGTGGAGGGTATCACCGAGTGGCTTCCGGTCAGCAGCACCGGCCACCTGATCCTTGTGGGGGATATCCTGCAGCCAAACCTGAGTGATGCCTTTATGGAGATGTTCAACGTGGTCATCCAGCTTGGCGCCATCATGGCAGTGGTCGTGCTCTATTTCAATAAGCTGAATCCCTTCTCTCCGAAAAAGACACAGAAGCAGAAGCTCCTGACATGGCAGATGTGGATCAAGGTGCTGATCGCGTCCGTGCCCGCGGCTGTGGTGGGGCTTCTGTTCAACGACTACCTGGATGCCATCTTCTATAAGCCTCTTCCGGTGGCGGTCATGCTGATCGTATACGGTGTCCTTTTCATCGTGGTGGAGAACCGGAACAAACACGTTCGCCCGAAGGTGACAAAGATCTCGGAGCTGTCCGTCCAGATGCTGGTCTGGATCGGCGTGTTCCAGATGCTGGCTCTCATTCCCGGGACATCCAGGTCCGGTGCCACGATAGTGGGCGCCCTCATGATCGGGATATCTAGAGGCGTGGCGGCGGAGTTCACCTTCTTCCTTGCCATTCCGGTCATGTTCGGGGCGAGCTTCCTGAAGCTGATCGGATTCGGGCTCTCCTTTACGGCGAAGGAGGCGGGCCTTCTGCTGCTGGGCTGTGTGGTTTCTTTTGGCGTGTCTGTATTGGCGATCAAGTTCCTGATGGGATACATAAAGAATCATGATTTCAAGGTGTTCGGTTACTACAGGATCATTCTTGGAGCGATCATCATTGTCGCGGCTGTTGTACAGATGATCATTGCATAAAAAAATGGTGGTTTTTTCTATAGATTATATAGAAAAAGCCACTTGTTTTTTATTCTGGACATGTTAGAATATTTACTGACATGTATCTTTATGCATTAATTATGAAAAAATATATTCTGGAGGGAAAGGATTATGAAAATGAAAAAAGTTGTAAGCATGCTGCTGGTAGCTGCATGTACAATGGGACTGGCTGCCTGCGGAGGAAGCTCTGACAGCGGCTCTGAGGAGGACAACACACTCGTCATGGCCACAAACGCAGAGTTCCCGCCCTACGAGTACCACGAGGGAGACGAGGTCGTGGGCATTGACGTGGATATCGCCTCTGCCATCGCCGAGGAACTCGGCATGGAGCTGAAGGTGGAGGACATGGCGTTTGACTCCATCATCCCGGCTGTCACAAGCGGCAAGGCAGACATCGGAGCTGCCGGCATGACCGTTACACCTGACCGCGAGGAGAGCGTGGCATTTACAGACACATACGCACACGCCACACAGGTCATCATCGTAAAAGAGGGCAGCGAGATCGCAGGGCCTGACGACCTGGTGGGAAAGACCATCGGCGTACAGCTCGGGACGACAGGCGACCTCTATGCCACAGACATCGAGGATGCCACAGTAGAGCAGTACAACAAGGGCTTTGAGGCTGTGCAGGCTCTGACGCAGGATAAGATCGACGCGGTTGTCATCGACGGTGAGCCGGCCAAGGAGTTCGTGGCAGAGTCCGAGGGCCTGAAGATCCTGGACGAGGCGTTTACAGAGGAGGACTACGCCATCGCAGTGGCAAAGGACAACACAGAGCTGGTTGACAAGATAAACGATGCCCTGGCTACTCTGAAGGAGTCCGGAGAGCTGGATGAGATTATCGCGAAATACATTTCCGCAGACAGCGAAGCTGCTGCTGAGTAGAGAAGAAAAGGTGTAAGAGATGTTGCAGGATTTGCAGTCAAAATTTATCAATAATTTTATCGCAGAGGACAGGTGGAAATATCTGACAGACGGCCTTGTCGTGACCCTGCAGATCACGCTGTGCGCGGTCATCCTGGGTATCGTCCTTGGATTTCTGGTGGCCATCGTGCGCTCCACCCACGACCGCACGGGAAAGCTGAAGATACTGAACGCTCTGTGCAATCTCTATCTGACCGTGATCCGGGGCACCCCGGTGGTGGTACAGCTCCTCATCATCTACTTTGTCATATTCGGAAGTACGGATATCAGCAAGGTCATGGTCGCGGTCCTGGCTTTCGGCATCAACTCCGGTGCCTACGTGGCAGAGATCTTCCGGTCCGGCATCATGTCCATCGACAACGGACAGTTTGAGGCGGGCAGGAGCCTTGGATTTAACTACAGGCAGACCATGTTCTACATTGTCATGCCCCAGGCATTCAAGAATGTGCTGCCGGCCCTTGGAAATGAGTTTATCTCCCTTCTGAAGGAGACTTCTGTGTCCGGCTATATTGCCCTGCAGGATCTCACAAAGGGCGGCGATATCATCCGGAGCAGGACCTATGACGCGTTCATGCCTCTCATCGCGGTGGCGCTGATCTACCTTGTCATGGTGCTGGTATTCAGCAGGCTGGTGGGTCTGCTGGAAAGGAGGCTGAGAAACAGTGATCACTAACGGAGAAGTTCTGATCAGAGTTGAAGACGTACATAAGGTGTTCGGTGGTGCCCTCCATGCGCTGAACGGCGTCACCACAGAGATCCGCAAAGGGGAAGTGGTGGTCATCGTGGGGCCTTCCGGCTCCGGAAAGTCCACCTTCCTGCGCTCCCTGAACCTGCTGGAGGTTCCCTCCAGCGGACATATCTATTTTGAAGGTGTGGACATCACGGACAAGAAGGTTGACATTGACAAGCACCGCCAGAAGATGGGCATGGTGTTCCAGCACTTCAATCTGTTCCCCCACAAGACGATCCTGGAGAACATCACACTGGCGCCCATCAAGGTGCGCAGGAAGAGCAAGGAAGAGGCGGAGAAGCAGGCCATGGAGCTCCTGCAGCTTGTAGGGCTGGAGGAGAAGGCCCACTCTTACCCGTCCCAGCTCTCCGGCGGACAGAAGCAGCGTATTGCCATTGTCCGGTCTCTGGCCATGGAGCCGGATGTGATGCTCTTTGACGAGCCCACCTCCGCCCTGGACCCGGAGATGGTAGGGGAAGTTCTGGACCTGATGAAGCAGCTCGCAAAGGACGGCATGACTATGGTTGTTGTCACCCACGAGATGGGCTTTGCCCGTGAGGTGGGGACGAGAGTGATATTCATGGATGCCGGACAGATCAGGGAAGAGGCGGAGCCGGAAGAGTTCTTTACGGACCCGAAGGAGCCGAGGCTCCGGGAGTTCCTGTCCAAGGTACTCTAAAGAGGCTCTCTGACAGAAAAAAATGCAGCGGATATACATTTCCCGGAGTGTATATCCGCTTTTTTGCAGCTAAACTATTTGACATTGCGCGGAAAAACAGAGACAATGGAATAGATTTTATGGAAGGGAAGACGATAGTATGATAAGAGCAGTCCTGTTTGACATGGATGGTACGCTGATCGATACAGAGAAGTATCTGACCCGCTTCTGGCGCCAGGCCGCCCGGGAGCACGGCGTGGAGATGACGGTGGAGGACTCCTGCATGCTGCGCAGCTTTGCCAGCCGCTACGCCAGCCGGTGGTTTGCGGAGCGCTTCGGGCAGGAGGCGGACTACCGGGGGATCAGGGAGCGGCGCAAAGAGCTGATGAGCCGGCACCTTGCGGAGCACGGAGTGGAGAAAAAGCCTTTTGTGGACGAGACTCTGAAGGTCTTGAAGGAGGCCGGCTACCTGCTGGCTGTGGTGACGGCCACGGATGAGGAGAGGACCCGGCAGTATCTGACGGAGACAGGCATCATAGACTGTTTTGACAGGCTTGTGTGCGCCACTATGGTGGAGAGGGGAAAGCCTTATCCGGACGTGTACGAGTACGCCTGCCGTCAGGTGGGATGCCAGCCGGAGGAATGTCTGGCTGTGGAGGACGCCCCCAACGGCCTTAAGTCCGCCCTGGGTGCCGGCTGCCATGTGGTCATGGTGCCGGACCTGACAGGGGCGGGCGCGGAGCTGGAAGGGCGGATAGACGCAGAGCTGGGAAGCCTCCGGGACCTGCCCGCATTTCTGGAGAGGATGGCGTGACAGAGTATGAGATACGAGAGAATCTATGACGGCAAATTCCTGGAGCGGCCCAACCGGTTCATCGCCTATGTGGAGATAGAGGGTGCAAGGGAGACAGTCCACGTGAAGAACACGGGCCGGTGCGCGGAGCTCCTTGTGCCCGGCGCCAGAGTCTGCGTGCAGAAGTCGGACAATCCCCAGAGGAAGACAAAGTGGGACCTGATCTCCGTGTGGAAGGGGGAGCGCCTCATCAATATGGACTCCCAGATTCCCAACGCCCTTGTGCGGGAGTGGCTGGAGGAGGCGGAGGAGGGACGCGCCTTTCTGCCCGGCCTCACCTTCCTCAAGCCGGAGTATACCTTTGGAAATTCCAGGATCGACCTGTACGCCGAGGCGGGAGAGCGGAAGGTCCTCATAGAGGTGAAGGGAGTCACCCTGGAGGAGGACGGCGTGGTGCGCTTTCCGGACGCCCCCAGCGAGCGGGCGGTGAAGCACATGGAGGAGCTGATCGCCGCGGTGAAGGAGGGCTGGGAGGCTGCTGTCTTCTTCGTGGTGCAGATGGAGGATGTGGACTTTTTCACGCCCAACATGGACACTCACCCTGCCTTTGGTGAGGCTCTTAAAAAGGCGGCGGCAGCAGGCGTCCGGGTGACAGCCTGGGACTGCCACGTGGAGAGAGACGCCATCTCCATCCGAAGGGAAGTGCCTGTGGTGCTGGGTGAGAGGACCCTCTATGAGATACGAAAACCCCTGGTGGACTGGTATCGGGAAAACAAAAGGGACCTTCCCTGGCGGGAGCACCCGGACGCCTACCGGGTGTGGGTGTCTGAGATCATGCTGCAGCAGACCCGGGTGGAGGCGGTGAAGCCCTACTATGAGAGGTTCCTGGCGGCCCTGCCGGACGTGAAGGCGCTGGCGGAGGCGCCGGAGGATGTGCTGCTGAAGCTGTGGGAGGGCCTGGGCTACTACAACCGGGTGCGGAACATGCAGAAGGCGGCCCGGCAGATCATGGAGGAGTACGGGGGCGTGTTCCCGGACAGGTACGAGGATATCCTTTCCCTGGCAGGGATAGGGAGCTACACGGCAGGGGCCATTAGCGCCTTTGCCTTCGGGCTTCCACGGCCGGCGGTGGACGGCAATGTGCTGAGGGTGGTCTCCCGGCTCCTGGCCAGCAGGGAGGACATCATGAGGGCCTCTGTGAAGAGGAAAACAGAGGAGGAGCTGCAGGAGGTGATCCCCGCCGACGCGGCCAGCGACTTTGACCAGGGGCTCATCGAGCTGGGAGCTCTCGTGTGTCTCCCCGGCGGGGAGCCAAGGTGCGGCCAGTGTCCCCTGGCGCACCTGTGCAGGGCAAAGAGGGAGGGAGTGCAGGGAGAGCTGCCGGTGCGGACAAAGGCGAAGAAGAGGCGGGTGGAGAAGAAGACCGTCTTCATCTTCCGGGACGGGGACACGGCGGCCCTCCGAAAGCGCCCGGCAAAGGGCCTCCTGGCAGGGCTTTACGAGCTCCCCAGCGTGGAGGGACACCTGACCCTGGAGGAGGCGGTGGCCTACAGCAAGGGCATCGGCCTTGCCCCTGTCCGGGTGCAGGAGCTGGGGGAGGCCAGGCATATCTTCAGCCATGTGGAGTGGGACATGGTGGGATATCTGGTGCAGGTGGACGAGCTGGAGAAGTCCTGCCGGGAGGAGCTGGTCTTCATCCAGCCCAGGACAGCCCAGGAGGAGTACGCCATCCCCTCCGCCTTTGAGAAGTACGCCGGATATCTGCAGATACGGCTGGGAAATGAGAGGTACAGAGAATAGATATCAGAGAGGTCAGAACATCATTTAGAGGTGCTGGCCGGTAAAAGTTTTGATAAATTATAGGAAAATAAAATCGCTGAGGTCGTAAGACTTCAGCGATTTTACTGATATCAATAAATATAGGGCCCTATACACTTTACTGGATATGCAGCGTGTAGCCGGCTCCATCCTCTGTGACAGGGGCCAGGAGTGTCTCGATCACTGTCTGTGCCTGCTCCTTTGCCTGAGCCAGGATATCGCTCTGACTGGTCTTTGCCTGCGCGTCCTCCATGGCATAGTCCATGGCCTTCACCGTGTCCTCCCTGTCGGTCCAGTTGAAAAGAGCGAACTGCTCATCGTAGAACTCCAGAGAATCCGGGTCAATGGTGATGTCCTGGATGGCAGGCTCAGGAAGAGTGATGCTGATATCGCTGCCGTGCACCTCCACCTGGGCGTTTCCCAGGTCAATGCCAGCGCTGATCTGGGCGTCGTAGATCATGGAGAAGGCCTTCTTGTTGATGAGAGGGATATCGCCCTCCTCGTACTTTACAAGCCCTCTGTACTCCAGGCGGGCGGTGGTGAGGGAACTGCAGCGGGTCAGCCGCTCCTCGATGGAGGTGGCGCTGACTGTCACCTCCGGGCCGCTCTCCAGGAGGCGGGAAGCCAGAAAGCCCACCGCGATCAGGGCAATGGAGGCCACTACAACAAGAATGACCTGTAGCTTTTTCATCTGTACGGCTCCCCCTAGAGACGCTCGTTGTTCTCGCGCATGAACTTATACTCTGCCACAGAGCGGTCAAATCCCTGGATGTGGACATAGAGCCACTCGATGACCTTCTCCTGCACCTTTTGCACAAAGGCTGGTGAGGGACCTTCCTCCTCCTGCAGCATCTCCTGCAGGTCTGAGATGGTCTGCTTGAAGATCTCATGCTGCTCCTTGTGCTTCTGGAAGCCGGGATAGTCGATCTCTCTCTGGAGCTGCTCCTCGGCGGAGAAGTGGTAGTTTGTGTAGTCCTCCAGATAGTCCAGAGTCCTGACAGCAACGGATTTGTCGTTGCTCTGCTCGCAGCTCTCCATCACCGCGTTGATCTTCTCTATGAGCTCCTTGTGCTGAGAGTCGATCATCTCGTTACCTGTTACCAGATTATCTGTAAATTCTGCGTACATGATTTTTCCTCCTTAAAGTAAACATTTATAGCAAAGGCTGCCCTTTGTCTCATTGGGATGCCGGCGTCTATGTCGGCTGATGGGAGAGGCTCGGAGCCTTTTTCCCGGCTGGCACATACACGAACGGATAGATCACGCCCGCCATGACCATGGCTGCAAAAACGTCTGTTACAGAGTGCTGCTTCAGGAACACGGTGGACAGGATGATGAGCCCCGCCAGCACGAAGGCTGCAGGCTGTACCCACCTCTTTTTCCTGAGAGCGTGGCTGTGGCCGATAGCAAAGGCGGCGCCCAGCGAGTTAAAGACATGGATGCTGGGCAGCACATTGGTGGGTGTATCTGTCTGGTACAGCCATCTCACTGCGTCTGTAAATATATTATCCCGCGGAAAGACCTCCGGACGGAGTGCCAGGCCGTTGGGAAAGATGGTGCATATGATAAGAAAGATGGTCATGCCTGAAAACATGAACGTACACAGTCTGTAAAAGCCCCGCCTGTCTGTAAAGAAAAAATAGAGCCCTGTTGCCGCGATAAATACAAACCAGAGAAAATACGGGACGATAAAGTATTCTACAAAGGGTATATAGTCATCCAGCGGAGAGTGGATCAGGTAATAGCCCTGCCGTACATGCTTTTCCAGCCAGATGAACCAGGGCATATAGATAAACCCGTAAAGCAGCACCCAGGCATGACGGTACTTTTTCATGAAGTTTTTTGCCTTTTTCCACATATTGATACGTCCTTCCGATCTAGTGCATGATCTTCATATAAAAGTTATATTTTCAATTCAATCGGATTATAACACGAAAAAAAATATTCAACAAGGCGCTTCACCGTTTCTTAATAAAATTCAGCCTCTTTTTCAAAAATCTGCATTTCATATCCGGAAATGCCCCTTCTCATGGCGTTTTCCGTGTTCAGTGTCCACACTGCTACCGGTGTGCGGAAGAGCACCCGGCACAGCCACACGCCCGGCTCCGGAAGGTCCTTCAGCTTGTAGGAGATGAAGTCCGGTCTGCCCAGGAAATTGGACAGCATGTGCTTCACGAGGAACCTCAGGATATAGGGGGCGGTGTCGTCGTCTGCCGTCAGGTTGGAGGAGAGCTGGCCCCGCAGGATGTGGGGGGCGTGGATGCGGAACCAGCGGAGCCCCAGGGTGTTAAAGGACTGGATCAGACAGGGGCCCCTGTAGTCCTGGAGCAGCTCGTAGGTCTTCTCGCACAGCTTCACGGACCGGCCGGGCAGCTTCAGTTCAATGAGGAGAGGCACCCGTCCGTTTACACAGGAGAGCACGTCGGCCAGAAGAGGGATGCGCTCGGCTGTGTGCTGGAGGAACAGCTTCCGGAGCTCGCTGTAGGTGTGGGACTCCACAGAGCCGGGGACACCGCAGACCCGCTCGAGCGTGTCATCGTGGAAGACTGCTACCTGCCCGTCCTTTGTCAGGTGGACATCCAGCTCTATGCCATAGTGGCAGTCAAGGGCGGCCCTGAAGGCGGCCAGGGAGTTCTCGGGGATCCTCCTCGCCGCGCAGTGGTAGCCCCTGTGGGCAAATTTGGTCTTCATGAACCTGCGCATCTCCCGCAGGCGGGACCTGCGTGGCGATATGGAGAAGAGATACAGGCCTGCGGCGGCAGCCAGCAGGGCAATGAAGATCACAAGATACATAGACATAGTCATGTGCGACTCCTTTCTTTTGTTGTCTTGTCAGGGGCCCCGGGAATGGGGGCGCTGTCCCGGGGGACGATGACCCGCAGGCGCTCCTGGAGCAGGGAGGCATCCATACGCCGCTGCAGGAACACGGGCTCTCCGTCGGTGTGGACAGGGAGGGATGTGTCGCTCTCGATGCGGACCCGCCTGCAGGAGCGGATGAAGATGCCGCGTGCTCCCGTGTGGGCGGCTTTCTGTGACAGGAGCAGGAGAAGGACCGCTTTGAGCCGGGAGATGCCGGACACCACGATGACGTCCAGCCTGTCATCGCAGGGGTCTGCGCCAGGACAGAATTTAAACCCGCCGCCCTCGTAGGGATGGTTCATGGCAGTCACAAAAAGTGTGTCTGTAAAAGAGAGGGAGGTGCGGTCATCAAATGTGACAGTGACCCTTGCGGGCCGCAGGAAATGCAGTCTGTCCAGAGCGATCAGCGCATAGGTCAGCTTGCCCAGGTGCAGTCTGTTCAGGACCGGCTTCAGCCTGGAGATGACCGCCTGATGGCAGATGGCGGCGTCGAATCCCAGCCCGGCGCTCACGGCAAACCGCTTTTCCTGTCCCCTGAATACAAGATTTCCTATATTCATGTCCGCATACGACGGGTGGCAGTCCAGTATGAGTGAAAGGGCCTCTTCCGGGTCAGAGGGGAAGTGGAAAAACCGGGCGAAATCATTTCCCGACCCAACGGGGATATAGCCCAGCGTGGTGCCGGAGAAGCACTGTATCCCATTGACGACTTCGTTTAGTGTGCCGTCCCCTCCGAGGACCACGAGCGTCTGCTCCCTCCCGTCTGCCGTGAGCTCCCGGGCCAGCCGGGTGGCATGGCGCTGGCAGCAGGTCATATACGCTTTGTAGGAAATGCCGCGCCTGTCCAGGACCGGCTCCAGACGCTCCCATACCTGCCGCCCCAGGCCGGAGCGGGAGGCGGGGTTTATGATAAAAGTAAACATGGTTTTCTCCTTTGTGCGGGGACATTTTGTGAAAGGACGTCCCGACATGTAAGATTATACTGCGAAAAAGAGTGGCAGGCAAGAAGTACGCTTCCTTGACATACGTCTGCGGGGGTGCTATATTAAAGGAAATTGTATACATAATAGGAAGGGCGGCAGAGCGTGCTCTGCCAGAGGGGAAAAGGTCATGTTCAGAAGAAAGATACGTCCGGCTCAGGAGGAGATGAGAGGGACGGCTTTTACCGTTGTCTTCGTGCTCATCTGGTATGCGAGCCTGATGAGGGGGATCCTGTATGCCGGATTTCAGAATACCTACCTCCTGTTCCTGGCAGCCGGTCTCCTTCCTGTATTTACCGCGGTGCAGGGAGTCAGGAGAGCCCTGTTCTACCGCAGGCAGGGGCGGGAGATAAAAGGATCCGGAAACGCAGCCAGGGGGAGGATCGTGAATGTCATCATGAAGAGCGAGCCCTACGAGGACAGCCATCACAGGGCCAGGTACCGGCGGTACTATGTGCTGGTGGCGGAGGTGGCGGATCCGGTGACCGGGGTTGTCAACCGGATCGAGAGTCCTGCCTACAGCCGCCCGATACACCGTTTCCTGGCATCGCCGGAGGTGACGGTCTACACGGACCGGACCGGATGGAAGCACTACATGGATGATTTTCAGTGGAAGGAGAGGAAGAGCGACCCCGGGATTTTTGAGGGGGACCAGGTGTTTGATGAATACGGGACAGGAGCCCTGTTCGGCAAAGTCCTTGTCATCCTTGTCATGCTCCTGATGCTCTACAATATATTTTTTCACTAGAATGCGGCGGAGCGTGTAAATAGCAGCATAGAAGAAAGAAGAAGGTTGATCGATGATGGAAAAGAGAAATTTAAGGCCCTGGATGGCCGTCATATTTGTACTTGCATTTGCGCTGGATATCTTTGTAGTGAGCGGTTTTCTGGGGATGTGGTTCGGGGTGTGGGGCACCCTGCTCCACGAGCTGTTGCTGGCTCTCCTGGCAGTCCTGCTGGCGGCCCTGTTCCGGGCGGACCTGCGCAGAGTCTTCCCTTTTAAATGGCCACGGGCGTCCAGGGTGGCGGGCACGCTGATCCTGTGGCTTGGCACCTTCCTTGCGGCCATGGCGGTGACTATGCTTGTGTCCTACTTCTTCCCACAGGAGGTGCTGGGTGCCGGGCAGGGCGTGCAGGATATCGTGGTGAGCATCCCTGTGCTGCTGGCCCTGTTCCTTGTGGCCCTCACTCCGGCCGTCTGTGAGGAGCTGGCCTTCCGGGGCGGCTTCCTTGGCTGTCTGCGGGGCATGAAGAGCAAGTGGGCGGGCATCCTCATCGTGGCAGTGGTGTTCGGCGCCTTCCACGGAAGCGTGTGGAGGATGATCCCCACCGCCATCCTGGGAGTGGCTCTGGGCTATCTTCTGGTGGAGACGGACAACCTGTTTTACAGCATGCTCTTCCACTTTGTCAACAATGCGGTGCCTGTGCTGCTCCTGGGGCTTTTGTCCCTCGTGCCGGTGCAGGAGAGCGCGGGGGACATAGAGGCGGTGCAGACCGCCATGTCGAGCCATCTGCCCCTTTTCACCGTGGCGGTCTACATGCTGTACGCCTGCGGGGCCCCCTTCCTTATCTATATCGGCAACTATCTGATCCACAGGGGACAGCCCGGATATGACCGGGGGCTGTTCCCGAGAGAAAAGAGAAAGACGCTGCTCGCCCTTGTGGGGAGCAGCGCCTATATCCTTGTGATCGGTGTGATCATGTTCCTCGCATCCTTCGGTGCCATCATGCGCGGCCTGATGCCCTACTAGCTCTCCTGCGGTGTCTGCCGGAGGCTGTCTGCAAGGGGCTTAAGGCTCCGCTCCAGGATGCCGTTCATGTGGGCGATGGCGATGCCATAGTTGGTCATGGGGACGCCGGCGTCCCTTGCGCAGGCCATCCGGAATTTCATCTCCCGCTCATTCAGCATGCAGCCGCCGCAGTGGACGACCGCCTGGAACGGGGAGAGGTCTGAGGGAAACTCCGTGCCGCTGGTGAAGGAGAAGCGAAGATTCTCCGGGCCCGCGAGGCCGGTGTGCCGCCGGATGAGGGCGGGCAGTTTGACCGTGCCGATGTCTCCGCACTGTCTGTGGTGGGTGCAGCCCTCGCATATCAGTATATGGTCTCCTTGCTTCAGTGTATCCAGAGCCCTGGCGCCTTCTGCCAGGGCTTTTAGATTGCCCTTATACCGGGCAAAGAGGATGGAGAAGGAGGTGAGGGGGAGCTCCGGGGGCACCACCGAGGAGACGTAGGCGAAGGCCTGGCTGTCGGTGATGACAAGGGCGGGCTTCAGGCCCGGCTTTCCGTCTCTTCCCTCCAGCGTTTCCCTCAGCTCCGTGTCCCGCACCGCCAGGGCAAGGGCCCCGGTGTCCAGGATGTCCCGTATGGTCTGCTGCTGGGGCAGGATGAGCCTGCCCTTGGGAGCGGCCTTGTCGATGGGGATGACGAGACAGACAAGGTCCATGGGGGAGAGAAGGTCTCCCACGATGCGCCGGCTCTCGTCCTCCCTGGGTGCCAGGGCGGCGATGCGCTCCTTCAGCTCCTGTATCCCCTGGCCTGTCTTTGCGCTGACAGGCAGCGCAGGGACAGCGGTTCCTGACGGGGCTTCTGCCTGCCTGGCTATGTTGTTTTTGAGGGCAGCAGAAGCTTCGGCCGTCTCCGGGAGGAGGTCCGCCTTGTTCACGGCGATCAGGCAGGGGATATGCTTCTCCTGTATCCGGGAGAGTATCTGACGGTCCTCCTCCGTCAGCCCGTCAGGGCCGTCCACCACCAGGACGGCGATGTCGGTCTTGTTCAGCATCTGGTAGGCCTTCCGAACACGCAATTCCCCCAGCTCTCCTGTGTCATCCAGGCCCGGCGTGTCGATGAGGACCACCGGACCTAAGGGCAGCAGCTCCATGGCCTTTGTCACCGGGTCGGTGGTGGTGCCCTTGATGTCCGAGACAATGGCCAGGCTCTGGGAGGTGAGGGCGTTGATGAGGCTGGATTTGCCGGCGTTGCGCCGTCCGAAGATGCCAATGTGTGTCCGCTCGGCGGAAGGGGTGTTGTTTAAACTCATAGTGTCCTCCTGTTCATGCTGTGTTCAGTTCATGCGGTGTTCAGTTCGTGATACGTATCAGAGGCTGCGCATCAGAAGCGGAAATCCCGCCGGTTGTTCTCCCGGATGAGACGGAGATTTTCCTCCACCACGGCCCGGGCTTTGGGGTTTGGCACATTCTGGATCTCCCGGTCGATGAGCCGGTCGCCGATGGCCTTTGTCTCCGGGGAGGCGTAGTCCATCAGGTACTCCTCCAGGGTCATGAGGGCGTTGGGGTGGCAGCAGTTCTGGATCTGGCCGCTCTTGCACAGGGACATGAAGCGGTCGCCGGTGCGGCCCTCCCGGTAACAGGCTGTGCAGAAGCTGGGGATGTAGTCCATCTCCATGAGCCAGCGCACCACCTCGTCCAGGGTGCGGCTGTCGATCACGTCGAACTGCTCGGAGCGGGCGTCTTCCGGCTCCGGCTCGCAGTAGCCGCCCACGCTGGTGCGGGAGCCGCCGCTGATCTGGGAGATTCCCAGGTGGAGGACTCTCTCCCGGCATGCTTTGCTCTCCCGGGTAGAGATGATCATGCCGGTGTAGGGGACGGCGATGCGGATGCAGGCCACCAGCTTGGCAAAGGTGTCGTCGTCAATGCCGTTCTTGAAGGAGCTGGAGTCGATGTCGTCCGCGTCACGGAGGCGGGGCACACTGATCGTGTGGGGGCCTACGCCGAAGGCTGCCTCCAGGTGCTCCGCGTGCATGAGGAGCCCGGTGAACTCATACCGGTACTTGTCCAGGCCGAAGAGAACACCGATGCCCACATCGTCGATCCCGCCCTCCATAGCCCGGTCCATAGCTGTGGTGTGGTAGTCGTAGTCGTGCTTTGGACCTGTGGGGTGAAGCTCCAGATAGCTCTGTTTGTGGTAGGTCTCCTGGAAGAGGATGTAGGTGCCGATGCCGGCCTCCTTGAGGAGCCGGTAGTTGTCCACTGTGGTGGCGGCGATGTTGATGTTGACCCGGCGGATGGCACCGTTTTTGTGTTTGATGCTGTAGATGGTGTTGATGCTGTCCAGATAGTAGTCCATGGTGTTGTGCACCGGGTCCTCGCCGGCCTCGAGAGCCAGACGCTTGTGTCCCATGTCCTGGAGGGCGATGACCTCACGCCGGATCTCCTCCTGGGAGAGCTGCTTGCGGGGGATGTGCTTGTTCTTCAGGTGGTAGGGGCAGTAGGTGCAGCCGTTGATGCAGTAGTTGGACAGATAGAGAGGGGCAAACATGACAATGCGGTTGCCGTAGAAGTCCTTCTTTATCTGCTCTGCCAGCCGGTAGATCTCCTGGTTTTTCTCCTCAATGTCGCAGTCCAGCAGGACGGCGGCGTCCCTGTGGGAGAGGCCCTTTCTCTTTCTGGCCTTCTCCAGTATTTCGTCTATGAGCGTTTCGTTGTGCTTGTTCTCCTCCGCAAAGGCCAGAGTTTCCATGATTTCCTCGTGATCGATAAATTCATCCGGGTGTGTGGAATTTACATCATACATTTCTATATCCTCCTTACTGTAAGTCCTTCCCTGTGGGGAAGCAGATCCATTTACGACTGGTCAGGGCAGGGACGCCAGTCTCCCCGGCAGACCGCCACGTGGCAGCCGGTCTGTTCCACGCGCCGGGACAGGTCCGCCAGTCCCTCTGCCGACTCGGCGCCGGTGTTCAGCTTGTTGTCGTAGAGGGAGTAGTCCTTTCTGTGGCCCCTGGGGGACAGATTGGGCATGACCACGTTGGCACCAGCCAGGATGCCCAGCTCCCGCCCGCCTTCGCAGATGGAGCCAAGGGCGGTGGTGGCGGGCAGAAGGACGTCCGGCAGCATGAGCCGCAGAAGACCCAGCATGTACAGAGTCAGCTCCAGGGTACCCGCCTGTTTCCCGGCGAAGGGCGTGTCCCTGTGGGGGATGAAGGGGCCGATGCCTACCATGTGGGGCCGGAGCTCCTTGAGAAAGAGCATATCCTCGGCCAGATGCCGGGTCTCCTGGAAGGGGGAGCCCACCATGAAGCCGGCCCCCACCTGGTAGCCGATGGACTTCAGGTCCAGGAGACAGGCCTTCCTGTGAGCGGCGCTCAAGGACGGCGGATGGAGCTTTCTGTAGTGGTCGCTGCTGCTGGTCTCATGGCGCAGCAGGTAGCGGTCCGCTCCGGCGTCAAAAAAGGCCTGGTAGGAATCGTGCCCCCGCTCGCCGATGGAGAGGGTCAGCGCGCAGTCCGGAAATCCGGCCTTGATGCTCCGGATGAGACAGACCATCCTCTCGTCTGTGAACCAGCCATCCTCCCCGCCCTGGAGCACAAAGGTGCGAAATCCCAGCTCATAGCCCTGGCGGCAGCAGTCCAGGATCTGGTCCTGGGACAGCCGGTAGCGCTGGACGTGAGGGTTGCTCTTTCGGATGCCGCAGTAGTAGCAGTCGTTCCGGCAGTAGTTGGTGAACTCGATGAGTCCCCGGATGTAGACATCCTTCCCGTAGACGGCCTGCCGCACCTCCCGGGCCAGTCTGAAGAGATGCTCCGCCGCCTGCGGGGTGCGCCCGTCAATGACCCGGACCCACTCCTCCCCGGAGAGGGCCCGCTCCCTGTGCAGTTTGTCGATCAGTGTCTTAGTGTCCATAATCCTCCTGTCTGTCCTCTGCGGCATAAAAATAGTCTGCACCCGAAGGCGCAGACTAAAAAAGTATAAAATACTCCCGCTTGTCCATTTGTAAATGCGCCTTTTTGCTCAGGTGTCACCCTTTGCAATCAGTACGTAAATTTTATTTATTATACCATACCTGTAAAAAAATAGAAATACTTTACAGGAACTTAACATTTTTCTGTTTGCAAATTGATATCACGGAGGTATACTTGTAGAGATGTGATTTTATGAGAACAGGGCGGGAACAGGCCGCGCTGTGCAAAAGGAGAGAACGGAAAATGAAGAAATATACTTCCCTGGAAAAGGCGTGGATCCTGTATGACGTGGGCAACTCCGCCTTCACCCTGCTTGTGTCCACCATCATTCCCATCTATTTCAACTATCTGGCAGAGGAGGCAGGGCTGTCCTCTGTTGCATACCTGGCTTACTGGGGGTACGCGGCCTCCGTGGCCACCCTCGCTGTGGCCTTCATCGGTCCTGTGTTCGGCGCTGTGGCGGACACGAAGAACTACAAGAAACCGGTCTTCCTGGCTACCCTTCTGGTGGGGGCGGTCGGATGCGTGGCCATGGGCATCGCCACCACCTGGCTGAGCTTCCTGGTCATCTTCGTGATCGCCAGGATCGGCTATTCCTCCAGTCTTGTGTTCTATGACTCCATGCTCCACGACGTGACAGAGCCGGACAGGCTGGACGAGGTCTCCTCCCAGGGCTATGCCTGGGGCTATATCGGGAGCTGTATCCCCTTCATCGTAAGCCTGGGGATCGTGCTGGGAGCCGGGAGCCTGGGGCTCTCCATGCAGACGGCCATGGGGATTTCCTTCCTCATCGTGGCTGCCTGGTGGCTGCTGGCTTCCACGCCGCTCCTCAAGAAATACCGCCAGATCCACTATGTGGAGAAGGAACCGGGCATGGTCAGCGAGAGCTTTGGCCGGCTGTGGCGCACTCTGAAGGAGCTGGCAAAGGACAGGAAGATCCTTATCTTCCTTGTGGCCTACTTCTTCTACATCGACGGCGTCTACACGATCATCGACATGGCCACAGCCTACGGGACTGCCCTCGGGCTTGACACCACCGGGCTTCTCCTGGCCCTTCTGGTGACCCAGATCGTGGCCTTCCCATCGGCCATTGTCTTTGGAAAGCTGACAAAAAAATATCCCTCCGCCAACCTGATCACAGTCTGTATCCTGGCCTACACCGGCATCGCCATCTTTGCCATGTTCATGGAGAGCCAGTTCCAGTTCTGGATCCTGGCGGTCTGCGTGGGACTCTTCCAGGGCGGCATACAGGCCCTCTCCAGGTCCCACTTTGCCAAGCTGATCCCGCCGGAAAAATCCGGTGAATACTTTGGCCTTCTGGATATCTGCGGCAAGGGGGCGTCCTTTATCGGAACCACCCTCGTGGGCGTGGTGTCCCAGCTCACAGGCAGTACCAACCTGGGTGTGTCCGTGCTGGCGGTGGTGTTTGTGGCAGGACTTTTCCTGTTCCGGCTGTCCGTGAGGAGGATGAGGGCGTAAATAAAAAAGAAAAGAGTGTAAAATATCTGAACAAGGGGCTGTCGGCAAATAGACAGCCCCTTTAGCTTTTTGCTGAGAAATGTTTTTCGACAATATGATCCAGTTCATCTGCAATTTCTTTGAAATCCCTATTTAAATCCAAGGCCTGAACAGAAATTTGATTTCCACTCATTAGATATGAACTATTTGGAACTATTTCTTCATCTGTTTTGGCATATAGAATCATTCCTGATACAGAGTGTTTTTGCTGTCTGAGTTCAAATTCCTTGTTTTTGACATAGGTGAAAATTTGATATAAATTGCCCGAATGTAATGTGTTGCGCCCATACTGCCTCTGGGTCATATCTGCGATGCGTTAACAATGAGCTCGGGATGTTCCTTTCGATAGTATCCGAGAAGGAATTTTTCGTATAAACGAGACATAACATAGATTGGTTTTATTTCTCTCATTGTTGAAGAATAATGAAGTCAGTAAATCTTTGCCAGTGAGAGACATTAATTGTTCAGTCCCAAATTGATTTACGAAATCAGCCTGTAATTGTTTGGCTTTTTTATCAAATTCTACGTATTCACGAGTTTGTGCTATTTCATAAAACCATTCGGGAGAATATTTTTCCGATATAGCCCTTGACTGTTTATCTGACATGATATGCCTCCATGTGTACAATTTAAATTAAACGAAGTATACCATTTAACAATATCATTGTCATATGTTAAATGAGAAGGAGGATGACATATTTAAGAGAAGCTATGAAAATGAAATAAATACATATTTATGTCATATGAGAAAATCAGGAGCTAAAAAGTAGAATTTTGACCCTTGATAACAAAAATGCTCCTGTGTCTTGTTATATGAAAGACACAAGAGCGATTTTTCTTGCAAAATTATCCCCGCAGCCGTCTGACGAACTTCTCCAGCCGTCCGATGGCTTCCTTTAAGTCCGCCAGCGAGTAGGCGTAGGAGATGCGCAGGAACCCTTCGCCGCAGTCGCCAAAGGCAGTCCCCGGCACCACGGCCACCTTCTCCTCCTGGAGGAGGCGGGTGGCAAATTCCTCGGAGGTCATGCCGAACTCCTGGATGGAGGGAAAGGCGTAGAAGGCGCCGTAGGGCTCAAAGCACTGAAGGCCCATCTTCCGGAACTCGTTCATGAGGAAGCGGCGTCTCTGGTTGTAGGACTCCCGCATCTGCTCCACATCCCTGCCGCAGTTTCGCAGAGCCTCCACGGCGGCGTACTGGCTGGTGGTGGGAGCGCACATGATGGCGTACTGGTGGATCTTGGTCATCTGCTCCACGATGGGGGCTGGGCCGCAGATGTATCCCAGGCGCCAGCCGGTCATGGCAAATCCCTTGGAGAAGCCGTTGATGACCAGGGTCCGGTCCCGCATGCCCGGCAGGGAGGCGATGGAGCAGTGCTGTCCGCTGTAGGTCAGCTCAGAGTAGATCTCATCGGAGACCACATAGAGGTCGTGCTCCATGACAGCCTGCGCGATGGGTTCCAGGTCCTCACGGGTCATGACTGCGCCGGTGGGGTTGTTGGGAAAGGGGAGGACCAGGATTTTCGTCCTGGGGGTGATAGCTGCCTCCAGCTCCTCCCTTGTCAGCTTAAAGCTGTTTTCATGCTGCAGGGGGATGGTCACAGGGACTCCGTCTGCCAGCACGGCGCAGGGCAGATAGGATACATAGCTGGGCTGAGGGATGAGCACCTCGTCCCCGGGGTCCAGCATGGCCCGGAAGGCCAGGTCGATGGCCTCGCTCCCGCCCACGGTCACCAGCACCTCCCTGCTGTAGTCGTAATCCACCTGGATGGTCCGCGCCAGATAGCGGCTGATCTCCAGCTTCAGCTCCTTGAGTCCTGCGTTGGAGGTGTAGAAGGTGCGCCCTCTCTCCAGGGAGTAGATGCCCTCTTCCCGGACTCTCCAGGGGGTGTCAAAATCAGGCTCCCCCACGCCCAGGGAGATGGCGTCCTCCATCTCGCTCACGATGTCAAAAAACTTCCGGATGCCGGAGGGGGCCAGGGAAACAGCTTTTTTAGATAATGGATTTCTTGTCATGGCGTGATCAGCATCCTTTCTCCCTTGGAGGGCTTTGTCAGGATGGTCCCGTGGTCCTTATATTTTTTCAGGATAAAATAGGTGGCCGTGCTGATGACCTCGTCGATGGGGGACAGCTTGCCGGAGACAAAATGTGAGATTTCCTGCAGGGTGCGGCCCTCTATGGTCACGAGCAGGTCGTAGCCGCCGGATATGAGATATACGGCGGAGACCTCCGGGTAGTTGTATATGCGCTCTGCCACTTTGTCAAAGCCCTGGTCTCTCTGGGGCGTGACACGCACCTCTATGAGGGCGTTGACGAGAGATTCGCCTGCCCTGTCCCAGTCGATCAGCGTGTGGTAGCCGCAGATGATATGTTCCTTTTCCATAGCTGCCACTTCATTTGCGATGGTCACCTCATCAGTGCCAAGAAGAACAGCCAGTTCATTCAGATCGATCCTGCTGTTGGTCTCAAGAGTCAGCAGGATCTGTTTCCTGATTTTGTCCATGTAGTCTCCTCCTTCAGTCATTTCATGATATACGCACAATTATAAGACAGGTTACCCCCTTTTGTCATTCCTTGATTGAAAAAAATATGCTATAGTAATGCATAAATATGATGAGGAGGCGACAGGTCATGGTCATTTGCGGCATACAGAAGCTGACTCTCCTGGACTATCCGGGCAAGGTGGCGTGCACGATATTTACCGGGGGATGTAATTTTCGGTGTCCCTTCTGCCACAACAGGGACCTGGTGACGGGAGAGGCGGAGGAAAGGCTGGACCCGGAGCAGGTCTTCCGGTTCCTGAAAAAGAGGCAGGGCATACTGGACGGGGTGTGCATAAGCGGGGGCGAGCCCCTCATGCAGCCGGAGCTGGAGGATTTTATCCGGGAGGTGCGCTCCCTGGGGTACTGCGTGAAGCTGGACACCAACGGAAGCCTGCCGGACCGCCTGGAGTATCTGGCGGACCAGGGACTGCTGGACTATGTAGCCATGGACCTGAAGAATTCACCGGAGCACTATGGCCGGACTGTGGGGGAGGCCCTCTGTGATGTGGAGCGGATCGACAGGAGCATCCGGCTCCTCATGGGCGGAGATATCCCCTATGAGTTCCGCACCACGGTGGTGAGGGAGCTCCACCAGAGGGCGGATTTTGAGGCTATGGGGAAATGGATCGAGGGGGCGGACCAGTATTTCCTCCAGCAGTTTGTGGACTCAGGGCATGTGCTTGCGCCCGGCCTCCATGCCTACGACAAAAAAATCCTCCTCCAGGCGCTGGAAATCGTCAAAAGGTACGTGAAAACCGCACAGCTCCGGGGAATATGACAATTACGTAAAGAATACATAATAACAATATATTGTGTGCGATTGAAAAAACGGCACACAATATATTGTTATTTTTGTTGACTGCGCTGTGATGTGATGCTATCATAAAGGAGTACGAACGCAAAAATGAGCAAAAGCCAAGGAGCAAACAGATAAAAAGGGGAGGTTGTCACATGTACCAGGTAGTAAAAAGAGACGGCCAGATCGCGGACTTTGACATAGCCAAGATCAGCGCGGCCATCACAAAGGCCTTTGAGGCGCAGCAGAAGCAGTATCATCCCACCATCATCGACATGATGTCGCTGAAGGTGACGGCGGATTTTGAGCCGAAGATAAGAGAGGACCTTGTCCAGGTGGAGGAGATCCAGGACAGTGTGGAGCGGGTGCTTGTCCAGGCGGGCTATGCGGACGTGGCCAAGGCCTACATCCTCTACCGGAAGAACCGGGAGAAGATACGCAATCTGAATTCCACCATGCTGAACTACAAAGAGATCGTGGATAACTATGTCAATATCAATGACTGGAGGGTAAAGGAGAACTCAACGGTCACCTACTCCGTGGGGGGACTCATCCTCAGCAACTCGGGGGCCATCACAGCCAACTACTGGCTTTCGGAGATTTACGATGAAGAGATAGGGCAGGCCCACAGGAATGCGGACATCCACATCCACGACCTGTCCATGCTGACCGGCTACTGCGCGGGCTGGTCCTTGAAGCAGCTGATCCAGGAGGGACTTGGGGGGATCCCGGGAAAGATTTCCTCCTCTCCCGCAAAGCACTTAAGCGTGCTGTGCAACCAGATGGTGAATTTCCTGGGCATCATGCAGAACGAGTGGGCCGGAGCCCAGGCATTTTCCTCCTTTGACACCTACCTTGCCCCCTTTGTGAAGACCGACCACCTGGACTACGAGGGTGTGAAGAAGTGCATAGAGTCCTTCATCTACGGCGTCAATACGCCTTCCCGCTGGGGGACCCAGGCGCCTTTTTCCAATATCACCCTGGACTGGACCGTGCCCGACGACCTGGCGGACCTGCCGGCCATCGTGGGCGGCAGGGAGATGGATTTCACCTACGGGGACTGCAAAGAGGAGATGGACATGATCAACAAGGCGTTCATCGAGATCATGATCGAGGGGGACGCCCACGGGCGTGGCTTCCAGTACCCCATCCCCACCTACTCCATCACCAGTGATTTTGACTGGTCCGACACAGAGAACAACCGGCTCCTCTTTGAGATGACGTCCAAGTACGGAACGCCTTATTTCTCCAACTACATCAACAGCGATATGGAGCCAAGCGACGTGCGCAGCATGTGCTGCCGTCTGCGCCTGGACCTGCGGGAGCTGCGCAAGAAATCCGGCGGCTTCTTCGGGAGCGGGGAGAGCACGGGCTCCGTGGGCGTGGTCACCATCAACATGCCCCGGCTTGCCTATCAGTCGGCGAACGAGGAGGAGTTCATGGAGCGGTTGGACCATCTGATGGACATCTCCGCCAGGTCCCTCCACGTGAAGAGGACCGTTATCACAAAGCTGCTGGAGGGCGGGCTCTATCCCTACACCAGGAGATATCTGGGGAGCTTTGAGAATCATTTCTCCACCATCGGCCTTGTGGGCATGAACGAGGCGGGGCTGAACGCAAAATGGATAGGAAAAGACATGACCTGTCCGGAGACCCAGGAATTTTCCAAGCGAGTGCTGAACCACATGCGGGAGCGCCTCTCCGGCTACCAGGAGGAGTACGGAGATCTCTACAACCTGGAGGCCACCCCGGCGGAGTCCACGGCCTACCGGTTTGCCAAGCATGATGTGGAGCAGTTCCCGGACATCATCACAGCGGCGGAGGGGGACGGGACTCCTTACTACACCAACAGCTCCCATCTGCCGGTGGGATACACGGAGGATATCTTTGATGCCCTGGACATCCAGGACGAGCTGCAGACGCTGTACACCTCGGGAACCGTCTTCCACGCCTTCCTGGGAGAGAAGCTGCCCTCCTGGAAGTCGGCGGCGGCCCTGGTGAGAAAGATCGCGGAGAACTACAAGCTCCCCTACTATACACTGTCTCCCACCTACTCTATCTGCAAGGACCACGGCTACATCGCAGGCGAGCACTACACCTGCCCGGAGTGCGGCGGGAAGACCGAAGTGTACAGCCGTATCACCGGTTACTACCGCCCGGTGCAGAACTGGAACGATGGAAAGGCTCAGGAGTTCAGGGACAGAAAGGTCTACGACCTGAACCATTCCCATTTCCATGCCCATACCCATGACCAGGGGGATGCCCCGCAGAACAGGACGGAAGAAAAGGAGGCGGCAGCGGGAGAGGATTCTGGAGCGCCGGCAGCTCCCGTGAAGCTGCTCTTTACCACCAAGACCTGCCCCAACTGCGCCATCGCAAAGCAGGCCCTGGAGGAGGCGCACATAGAGTACCGGGTGGTGGATGCCCAGGAGCACAAGGACCTGGCAAAGAAGTACCATATCATGTCCGCTCCCACTCTGGTGGTGATAGGAGAAGGCGGAGTGGAGAAGCTGACCAACGCGTCCAACATCAGGAAGTACGCGGAGGGATAGAAGAGTGCGTACAGAAGCTGAAAAGTGGATTAAAAGATCCGCAGACAGCAGGGCTGTTCCAAGCCTTGCGTCTGCGGATCTTCTGCAGATACCTAAAAATCTTTGCACATCTGATAGTAGGGGAGCTCCCCGTAGCCCAGCCTCTCGTAGAGGGAGATGGCCCGGGTATTTTCCTTCGTGACCTCCAGACGGATACGCTTTACGTCAGGATAGTGCTCCTCGATCCACTGGAAGACCTTTGTCCCGCAGCCCTTTCCTCTGGCGGCGGCCTTCAGATACAGCTCATCGAACCAGATCTGATCCCCCCCGGCCTCATTGTTCCATGAGACGGTGAAATGAGCGTAGCCCAGGGCGGCCGGCTCTGTCTTGGGAGCCGCCTCGTCCCTCTCCTCCAGGATCAGGACTTTGACGCAGGGGTTTCCCACTGCGGCCTCCGACAGGGTGCGCCGGAAGTTCTCCTCCGGGATCGTGTGGAGGCAGGCGGGACTGTTGTAGAAGTCCTTCATCATCTCCAGGATGACTGTCTCGTCTCTTTGTTCCATGTCTCTGATGATCAGCATAATATATAACTCCTTTGCCCGGCACTTCTCGTGTGCTGTGCCGGTCTCTGCCCACATCATAGCATGGGGGAGAGGGGAAAGCAAGCTCAGAAAAGACCGTCCAGGTAGGTGGTGAGAAGACGGCGCATATTGCCCTCAAAGTCGGACCGTCCCATCTTCAGGCACCAGTCAAATACCACGCCTATGACAATGGTGCGGATGTCGCTCGTGACCTCCTCCAGCGGGTACTTCAGATGGACCGCCCCCGCATCCAGGGCCCTCTGCAGATAATTCTGCACGGTGACGATGGGGTAGGGACGCTCGGTCCGGATATCCGGGTTCAGCGACTGGTTTTTTGGCGTGTAGTAGTTGGAGACAAAATCCAGGCCAAGCTCACGGCAGTATTTCACATAGTTCAGATAGACGTGGATGATGGCTGTCTTGGCCTCCTCCGCATTGGCGGGCAGGTCCAGGCAGTCCGCATCCACGCTGGGCTGTTCCTCGATATAGTAGGACAGAAGGTCGTCCTTTGTCTTAAAGTGGTGGTAAAAGCTGCCGTTGGAGACCCCGGCCTCCTCGCATATATTTTTGATGGACAGACCCTCGTAGCCCTTCTTGCGTAGGATGGTCTTTGCAGCCTGGAAGATCCGGTCCTTTGTCTCCTTTGATTTCTGCTGCTGTCTGGATAATTCCTGTGTTTCTCCCATATTAATAAATCCCCTTTTGTGACACTGTTCTTTTTTGTATCATAGCATATTTCC
This sequence comes from Lachnoclostridium sp. An118, assembly GCF_002160985.1. Taxonomy (GTDB): domain Bacteria; phylum Bacillota; class Clostridia; order Lachnospirales; family Lachnospiraceae; genus Claveliimonas; species Claveliimonas stercoravium. The sequence continues at coordinate 78,678 of NZ_NFLQ01000008.1, forward strand.
GGTCTGGTTTCAAGAAAACAGAGTGAACTCGGTATTCCGGCTCTCGTTGCGCATCTGCCCCGTTTCCGGTATAATGGACTATACATGCCCGCCCGGGCCGGCCTCCGGTGGAGCCATGCGGCCGGGCGGATCTGATTCAGGATAGGAAATGAGGAATAGCAGGAGAATGGACATTAATCAGAAGATAACAGAGGAACTCGGAGTGAAGAGATGGCAGGTGGACGCCGCTGTAAAGCTGATCGACGAGGGGAACACCATCCCCTTTATCGCCAGATACAGAAAGGAGGCCACCGGAACCCTGGACGACGCCCAGCTTCGGACTCTCCACGAGCGGCTCCAGTATCTGAGAGGACTGGAGGAGAAGAAGGAGCAGGTCCTGTCCACCATAGAAGAGCAGGGCAGGCTGACAGAGGAGCTGAGAAAGCAGATCCTCTTAGCCCAGACCATGGTGGAGGTGGAGGACCTGTACCGCCCTTACCGTCCCAAGAGGAGGACAAGAGCCATCATAGCCAAGGAGAGAGGGCTGGAGCCCCTGGCGGCGTTTATCTGTCTGCAGAGTGCCAGGGAGCCCCTGGAGCGGGAGGCGGAGAAATATGTGGACCCGGAAAAAGAGGTGGCCTCTCCAGAGGACGCCATCGCCGGAGCGAGAGACATTATCGCGGAGAATATCTCTGATGATGCGGACTACAGAAGCCATATCCGGAAGCTGACAAGGCAGAAGGGGAAACTGGTTTCCAGGGCAAAGAATGAGGAGGCGGAGTCTGTGTACGAGATGTACTACGACTTTGAGGAGCCGGTGACAAAGCTGGCGGGCCACCGGGTCCTGGCTCTCAACCGGGGGGAGAAGGAGAAATTCCTCTCTGTGAAGATTGAGGCACCCCAGGAGGACATCCTCCGGTATCTGGAGAAAAAGACTATACACAGGGATGATCCTTTTACCTCGCCGGTGCTTAAGGAGGCCGTGGAGGACAGCTATAAGAGGCTCATCGCCCCGGCTATCGAGAGGGAGATCCGGGGGGAGCTGACAGAGAGTGCGGAGGACGGAGCTATCCGGGTATTTGGAAAGAACCTGCAGCAGCTCCTCATGCAGCCGCCCATCGCAGGACGCACGGTGCTCGGCTGGGACCCGGCCTTTAGGACCGGCTGCAAGCTGGCGGTGGTGGACCCTACAGGCAAGGTCATCGGCACTACAGTCATCTATCCCACGGCTCCCACGACAGCCCAGAAGATACAGGCGTCCAAGGACCTGCTGAAAAAGATCATTCCGAAGTACAACATTTCTCTGATCTCTCTTGGAAACGGAACAGCCTCCAGAGAGTCGGAGCAGTTCATCGTGGAGCTCCTGAGGGAAATCCCCCAGAAGGTAGAGTACGTCATTGTCAGTGAGGCCGGAGCCTCCGTGTACTCGGCCAGCAAGCTGGCCTCCGAGGAGTTTCCCAAGTTCGACGTGGGGCAGAGGAGCGCGGCCTCCATCGCCAGGAGGCTCCAGGACCCGCTGGCGGAGCTGGTGAAGATCGATCCCAAATCCATCGGCGTGGGACAGTACCAGCACGACATGAACCAGAAGAAGCTGAGCGACGCTCTCTGTGGGGTGGTGGAGGACTGTGTGAACAGAGTGGGAGTGGACCTGAACACGGCCTCCGCGCCTCTTCTCTCCTATATATCGGGCATCAGCGGGACCATCGCAAAGAACATTGTGGCTTACCGGGAGGAGAATGGAAGATTTACGGACAGAAAGCAGCTCCTCAAGGTGCGGGGGCTTGGGCCGAAAGCGTTTGAGCAGAGTGCGGGATTTATGCGGATCACGGGAGGGACGAACCCTCTGGACGCCACAAGCGTCCACCCGGAGACATACGAGGCGGCGCAGAGACTTCTTGCGAAGCAGGGATTTACCCCGGAAGATGTATCCCGGGGAAGACTGGCAGGTCTGTCCCTTACCATCAAAAATGAGAAGGAACTGGCACAGGAGCTGGGCATCGGGAAGATCACCCTGCATGACATCGTAAAAGAGCTGGAAAAACCGGCCAGAGACCCGAGAGATGAGATGCCAAGGCCTATCCTCCGCACAGACGTGCTGGAGATGAAAGATCTGAAAGAGGGTATGATCCTGAAAGGGACTGTGCGGAATGTCATTGACTTCGGCGTGTTCGTGGATATCGGAGTACACCAGGACGGGCTCGTGCATATTTCCCAGATCACGGATAAAAAGTTTATCAAACATCCCCTGGAAGTGGTGAGTGTGGGAGATATCGTGGACGTGAAAGTGATGAGCGTGGATCTGAAGAAAAAGCGGATCCAGCTTACCATGAAGGGGATTTCGTAAGAGGAAGAGACAATGAGTGAGAAAACCATCGGGACGCTGTCAAAATTTACCGGTATTCCCGCCCACACGATAAAATATTACGAGAAGATCGGGCTCCTCTCCTCCAACCGGAAGGAGCACTCCAATTATCGGTCTTACGATATGAGGATATGCACGGATATATACGAGTGCGTGAAATACAGGAATATGGGATTCTCCCTGAAGGAGACAAAGGAGCTGGTCAAGGAGGCGGACGACAGGAGGCTGGAGGAGCTTTTGGCTGAGCGGAAGGAAAGGATAGACGAGGAGATCCGCAGCCTCACGGAGCAGAAGAGAAGGCTGGAGATTTTCCGGGGAGAGATAAAGGAGCTGGAGGAGCGCCTGGGGAAATGGTATATAGAGGAGTGCGGTGACTTCTATTTCCGCTCCCAGACAAAAGAGCTGGACTATGACGGCGGAGACTATCTGGAGTCCAACGGCCTCAACCTGTCCGCCCTCCTGCCGGTGAGCAAGACTACCGTGCATATGGAAAAGACCTACCTGAACGGCGGGAGAAAGGGATACTCCTGGGGCATGGGGATCTTCCCGGGGAAGGACAGAGCCTGGATCGAGGGGCGGGCAGGCTACCGCCACGTCCCTGCCGGCAGGGCCTTTGTCTTCTATCTGAAAATTACCGGACCCTATGTGTCGGACGGCTCCATGGCGGAGGAGATAAACGGACATTACCGCCGGTTCCGGTCCGGCACGCCGGAGGAGGCCTTTGGAGTCAGGCTTAAGATCACATGCGATGAGGAGGGGAACGACTGGAATTATTTCAAGATATTCATTCCCCTGGAGGAAAAATAGGAGAATGACTCTCTGGTGAGAGAGGTCAGGCTGCAACCTGGAAGCTGCTTTCAGGTTGCGGCTTTTTTTGTGGGAAAAGAGGCGGACAGAAGGGGGAAATCCGGCAAAACAATAGAAAAGACAAACGAAATCCGGCTTAGGGATTGACAATTCATAGATTACGGGAATGAAAAGGAGATTGACCTGAAAGCGAGAAATAGTTATAAAATTAACAATATCAAGAGATTGGCAATAAAATATGTAGTGAAAGGAATGACAAGAATGACGCGAGAAGAAGTGAAAAGCATGGATCTTGAAACCTTCAGGGCAGCCCTTCCCACTATGGAGGACGTGCATTTCCTTGAGGCGGACGGCACAGAGGTGTACGGCATCTACAAGCATGATGTGTGCTACATGGAGAAGGACGGCATACAGCGCACCCTGCAGATGATCGTGCCGGAGATGAAGCCGGACAAGAGCTACGTCTACCCGGCCATCCTGTACGTGCAGGGCTCTGCCTGGATGAAGCAGGACAATTATAAAAGGCTGGGTGTCATGGCAAGGCTGGCCCAGAGGGGCTATGTGACAGCCATCCTCCAGTACAGGGAGAGCGCCCTTGCCTCCTACCCGGCGCCGGTGGAGGATGCCAAGACAGGCGTGCGCTTCCTCCGCATGCACGCGGAGGAGTACCACATTGACCCGGAGAACATTGTGATCATGGGCGACTCCAGCGGCGGGCACACGGCCCTGGCAGCAGGACTCACTGCGGATGAGGACTGCCTGGACGGGAAGATTTACCCGGAGGTCTCCTGCGGCGTGAAGGCCATCGTGGACCTCTACGGCGTGACCGACATCTGCCAGAAGGGGGATTTCCCCACAACGCCTCATCAGGGAGAGGCGGACAGCCCGGAGGGCATGCTCATCGGCGGCAACAATGTGTACGAGCACCCGGAGCTGTCAGGTCCGGTCATCCTGACAGGCTATGTAAAGGCCGACAGGGCAATCCCTCCTGTCCTGATGATGCACGGCACAGCCGATGACATGGTTTCCTGTAACCAGAGCATCCGCCTGTACAAAAAATTCCTGGAGGAAGGCAAGGATGTGGAATTCTACCTTGTGAAAAACGCATCTCACGGAGACGTTGCGTTCTGGACAGAGAAAAATATGGACATTGTAGACGGATTTATCCGGAAACATATCAGCAGATAGAGGGGAGGAACAGTAGATATGAATACGGTTTTATTAATGGCTATCGTTCTGATCCTGATCGTGGTGGCTACGGTTATCACGAAAAAAGTTCCATTTAACTTTGTGCTCCTCATCGTACCCGTTGTCTGTGCACTGATTTTAGGATACAGCGTGGAGGAGACAAGTACTTTTGTCGTGGAACAGCTATCTTCCATGATGCAGTCGGCAGGCTTTATGCTCCTGTTTGCCTTCCTCTATTTCCAGATGCTGACGGAAGCCGGCGTGTTTGACACCATCGTGACAGCAGTGACAACGAAACTGGGAAACAAGATGAATGTTGTCGTTATCATGGTCCTGACCTCCCTGATCGGCGGCTTCAGTATTCTGACAGGCAACTTCACCCCTGCCTACCTGATCACCTTCCCCATCCTTGTGCCTCTGTACAAGAAATTCGACTTTGACAGGGAGGCGGCCTTCATCATCGCCCAGACAGCCATGTCCGCCCTGTGCTTTATCCCCTGGGGCATCGGTATGGCCTACACGGCTTCCTCTGCAGGACTGGATGCCAATGAGCTGGCTGCGGCTTCCATGCCCTGGGGCCTTTGCTTCATCCCGGCCATCATCCTCCAGTGGGTGTACTTTGGATGGAAGCACAAAAAACGTGTAGGCACCTTCCAGGCTGTGGCAGAGGTGGAGACGGCAGAGGAAAAGAAGGAGGGGAATCCTAATCTGCGGCCAAAACTTTTCTGGGTCAATCTGCTTATCTTTGTGATCGCGCTGGCAGCCCTGGGCGTGTTCGGCGTTGACCCCTACTTCGTGTTTATCGTGGCAACGGTTGTGACCGCCATGCTCAACTACCCGAAGAATTTCGGCGAGATTTTTGCCAAGGTGGGCCCCATGTATCTGAACATCCTTGTCATGCTGATCGCCATCAACGTGTATCAGGCCGTGTTCAACAACACCGGTATGGTGGGAGCCATCTCGGACGCTCTCATGCAGTTCTGCCCCGAGTTCCTGCTCCGCTACATCCATATCATCCTGCTGCTTCTGTGCGTTGTGATCATCTACGTGATCCCCTTCCAGATCTTCAATGCACTGTACCCGATCTTCATTTCCATCGGGGCAGGATTTGGCATTCCGGCCGTGGCAGTCATCGCACCCTTTGTCTGCAACCTGTCACTGGCTACCAGCTCCACGCCGACCAACTCATCCACATACACGGGATGTGCGCTGACGGAGACGGATGTGCAGCACTACTGTAAAAAGGCTGTGCCCATCCAGACCGTGACCAACGCAGTTGTCGTGCTGACAGCGGTGATCTTCGGGGTGCTGCAGCTGTAGCAGAAAATGCGTAAGATACAGTTTTACAATGAATATCATAAGGCCTGTGAAGATCCACGGGGCTCCGTCTGGGAGCGCCGTGGATCTTTTTGTTGAACAAAAATGGCAGTCAGATTATAAAAAGTGACAATTATACTGGAAAGAACAGGTTATGGATTGTATAATATTTACAATACAGCTTATGGTGAAATACAGAAAAACCAGAGGGAGGGAAAATGAGCGGAATCCAGCAGCGGAAAAAGACAGGAGAGTATTGCCGGGACGGGGCAGTGGTTTTTATCAACTGCTCTAATCATCCTTCAGAGGGATGGGGAGAAAGGCAGAGGGAAGAGGCGGAAAAATACGGGGAAATTGTAGATGTTCCGTTCCCGGAGGTGGATCCGGCATGGCCGGAGGAGAGGATAGGCGAAGAGGCTGAGAATATATGCAGGAAAATCTGTCAGTACAATGTGGCGGCAGTCATGTGTCAGGGGGAATTCACCCTCTCCTACGCCATTGTCAGCAGGCTGAAGGAGAGAGGAGTTCCTGTTTTTGCGGCCTGCAGCAGTCGGAAGGCTGTGGAGACTGTGAATCCGGACGGAAGCACGCGAAAGGAGGTGCTCTTTTGCTTTGAAAGATTCAGAAGGTACTGACAGATCCCGGGGAGGAACCGCAATGGAACAAAAGATATCATTTGATATACCATATATCAGGCTTCGCTTTCGGTCGGAAATCCTGGCTGACACAGGTATGCCCGCAGCCAAGACGGCGGCTCTGCGGGGCGGAATGGGGGAGATGCTCCTCAGACAGAATTGCGTGATGGACAGAAAATGCGAGGACTGCCAATTCAGCAAAGCCTGTGTCGTAGGGCACACCTTTTATTCTTATATGGAAAAAAAGCCGGCCTATGTGACAGGGCCGGAAAGCGTGGGGTATCTGATCGAGTGTACAGATAACCGCACGAAATTCAGGAGGGGCAGCTGTTTTGTATTCGACCTGGTCCTGTTTGGAGAGAGCATTGTCTTCTTTAACATATATCTGCAGGCCTTCTGTCAGCTTGGCATGACCGGACTGGGAAGAGAAAAGGCCCGTTTCCATATCAAAGAGGTGCGCAATACCCAGGGAGAGCTGGTCGTAAAGGAGAATGAGGTCGATATGAGCCACTACCGGGTAGGGAAAATCAGCGATTATATCAGAGACAGAAGGAAAGAGCTGCTGGGCGGTGACGGAGAATGGTGGCTGACGTTCACAACGCCGCTGAGTATGAAATATCAGCAGGAATATATGAGCTGCTTTTACAGCGAAGCGCTGGTAAAGGGAGCGGCCAGAAGAGTGCAGATGCTTGACTTCTATATGGGGACAGAGGCAGCCGTGCCGGAGCTTCCACATTATCCGGACATTGTGGGGCAGACAGCTGCCTGGGAGACGGTGAAGCGCTACTCCGCCACAAAGGACATGCATATGACGCTGCGGGGGATTGTCGGAGCAGTGTCATTCCGTGATATGCCGGAGGAATGTCTGGACTATCTGATCGCCGGCGAGCTGACCCACATTGGAAGAAATACGAGCTTTGGATTTGGAAAATATACGATCAGCAGAGAGGGAAAGGAGCACAGAGGACATGAGTAACAGCTATATCCTTGCAATGTATGACATTCGGGGAAAACAGGATTACATTTACAGGAGCAGCAGGATCAAGGAGATTGTCGGGGGATCCTATATTATTAAGGACTGCTTTGACGACTTCCTTTTCCCGGCGGCCAGGGAGGCGTCTGAGGAAGAGCTGGGAAGCGGCCAGGGAAAAGGGATATTCAGCTACAGAAGGACGGGGGATACCGGGGAGCCGGCAGAATTTACCCCTGAGAATTTTGCGGACCGCATCCGCCGAGGCTACATCGGGGAAGTGATCTATGACGGGGGCGGCAATTTCTTTGTACTGTACAGAGACAGGGAGATTTACCGGGAGGTGAACAGGCGCTTCTATCACAGGCTTCTGGATGGAACCTATTCTCTGCGAGTTCTGACTACCTGTATTGATGAAGTCCACTTTGACGATTACCGGTATGATCAGAGGAGCCTGTACGAAAAGCACAGAAGAAGAGAGCAGAGGGAGAGTATGACAGGTCCGGTGAATACGCTGCCCGTCGTCCAGACGGATTACGGGACATCCATGCCCCTGGAGGCTCTCCAGAGGATCGGAGAGCGCATGGAAAAGGTAAGCTATGAGAGCAAGAAGAAATATGAAAAATACGAGAAGGTCAAAAAGGATTCCAGAAGCTATGAGATACAGATCCAGATGGAGGGAAGCGAGATACTGGACAAGCTGATAACAGAGAAAGGGGAGGAGAGTCTCCTGGCGGTCGTCTATATAGACGGCAACAGCATGGGAGCCCGGGTGGAGAGCTGTCTGAAGCAACTCCGGACAGCGGACGGCGAGGAGGACCGATCCTATGTCTCCTGCGTAAGGGCTCTCAGGAAATTCTCGGATGAGATCCAGGAGCACTATATTGACAGGCGGATCCAGGATGTGGACGCTCTTCTGGAGCAGAAGGAGAACGGGAGAAGGCGGTTCGTAGTCTATGCCGGGGACGAGGTGACCTTTATCTGCAATGCGAGAAACGCATATGACGTGGCGGTGGAATACCTGACAAGGCTGGCAGAGGAGGCGCCTGAGGGACAGCCCAGAACCTCCTGCGCCGGAATTGCGATCTTCCACAGCCATGCGCCCTTCCGTGAGGCCTACAGGATCGCGGAGGAGTGCTGTGAGTCGGGCAAGAAGCTGATGAAAGCGGAGGGGATTGAGAACGCGTCCCTGATCGATTTCCACTACTGCCAGGGCGCCTTCGGAACCTCTCTGGAGGAGATCCGGCGCGCGGAAGACACGGAGCAGAGCAGCAGGCCCTGGTTTGTAAACTGTTATGAGGATGGCAGGGAGATAACGGACGACTTCCCTGTAAAAGGAGTCTGTGTTTCCAGCAGGATCGTTGAGATGATGCGTGAGATGCTGAGCCGGGCAGGGAGAAGCAATATAAAAAATCTGGCTCTGAGCGCAAAGAGGAGCCGGGCAGAGTTCAAGTCTGAGGTGGAAAGGATCCGGGCTCACCAGCAGGAGAAGCAGATTGATTTCACGCTGGGGGGAAGGCTGGACGATGAGATGCAGCGGAAGCTGATCTATGACATGGTGCTTGTCTACGACCTGTGGTTTGATGATACGAACGTAAAAGAAAGTACGAAAGAAGGGGGAGAACAGGATGAGCGGCAGAGAGTATGAGCTGGTTATCACATTGAAATCAGACCTGTGTGCCGGGTCCGGCTACGCCTATGCCGGGATTATCGACAGCGATGTCTGCTATGACGCATATGGGTTTCCGTACATTGCGGCAAGACGGCTGAAGGGATGCCTCAGAGAGGCGGCGGAGCTGATCGGGCTAAAGAGCCGTGAAACAGGAGAGCTTTTCGGAAACCCAGGGGAAGATGCTGTCAAAGGCATTCATATTGACAACGCATATATAGAGAATTACGGAGAGCTGCGCAGAGATTATGAAATGCTGGAAGAAAAATACCGGAGGTATATCACGCCCCAGAGCATACTGGCGCAGTTTACGACAGTAAAAGCGCAGACAAGGATTGAGAAGAACGGCGTTGCGAAGGATGGATCCCTTCGGTATATCCGTACAGTCAACCATTATTCACCGTCAGATCGGGACAAGGAGATGCGGTTTTATGCCAGAGTGACGCTGCCGGAGGGCCGGGAGGAGCAGTGGCTGCAGCCGATGGAGAGGATCGCGAAGGCGCTTCGCCACATAGGAATGAACAGAAACAGAGGGCTGGGAAGCGTAAGCTGCAGGCTTCTGCCCTGTGAAGGCAGCTCTGCTGCGGGCGCAGGTCCTGTGAACGTAGAGGAAGATGGAGACTACATCCTGAAATACTGCGTCAGAAATACGGCCCCCCTGGCCATGAGCGCGGCAAGTGATCTGAAAACTGAGAAATATATCAGCGGGCGCAGCGTTCTCGGTTTTTTTGCAGGCGCCTACCTGCGCCTGGATGGGAAAAGCGCGGAGGATGAGGAGTTCAGAGATATTTTCCTGAGGAGTAAAGTGAAGTTTGGCGGACTTTATCCTGCCGGAAAGCCGCAGGGAGAGAAAGCGGACATTTATTATCCGGCTCCCTCATACATAAACCAGCTGAAGAAGACAAAAAGATATGTAAATGTCAGCAAGAAAATCCCCCGCACAGAGGAGGAGGCAGACCGCCTTGGGGTGGAAGCGGCCTGTGCCTCAGGCAATGGAAATCAGCCTAAGAGGCTGAAGGGGAAATTTATCTGCCTTAAGGAAACGGGGCAGGGAGCGGCGAAGATCCTTGTAAAGGAGCCGGACACTGATATCGTGTATCACCATACAAAGAAGTCAAAAAAACAGAGGTCTTCAGACGGCAATCTGCTCTATACAGCCGAGGTGCTCCGGGCAGGCCAGCTATTTGCAGGTGAGATCAGAGGCAGCGGAAGGTATATCAGGCTTCTGGCAGAGCTTCTGGAGGGAAGCACGCTTCGATTTGGCAAGTCAAAAAGCGCCCAGTACGGGACCTGTGTGCTGGCAGACAGGCCTGTGATCCTGAGGGCAAAGGGAGAGAAGAGGACATATAAGGGCGGGAACCGGATCCTGGCGGTGCTGGAGAGCGATGCGATCTTTACCGGCCCATACGGCTATACAGTCAGGTGTGATGAGGTCAGGGAACAGATAAAAGAGAGCCTTGGCGTGAAAGAGAAAGCCTGCACAGAGACAGACGAAGAGATCTATGCGGAGATCGAGACAGGGCTTCTCTCCGGCTACTATTCCAAATGGAATCTGCAAAGGCCGGCCGTGCCGGTCGTGAAGGCGGGAAGTACCTTTGAGTTTGAGCTGGAGGAGGAGCTGTCTGTAGAAGAGGACGCCCTGTGGACAGGGGAAAATAACGGAGAGGGCTTCGGAAGGCTGCGTATTGTGGACAACAATGCCGGGGACTGCCGCGTGGAGCTCTCGGAGGAAGAGGAGAGAACGGCAGCAGAGCCGCCGGAGCGAGCCGCCGAGCTTTTCCGACGGATCATTGTCGAAGAGGCCAGGGAGCGGCTGCTGCTCCAGGCGTCCCAGAAGAGACTGGAGCTTGCCAACCCGGCGGCTCTTGGGAGGATCATGCTGATGCTCTCGGAGAGTGTCAATGCCTGCCCGGATGATCCCCGGGGTCAGTATGAGGATTTCTCCCGGCGGATCTCCTCTATCAAATCCACTGATCCGAGAGATAAGGCAGATGGCGCCCTGCGGGAGTGGATCTGCGGCCCGGAGGGCTACGAAGGCGGCCTGAAATATGCAGAGTATGTGGAGGATTTAAGAGAGCTGTATGACGGCCTCCTCAGGGACGGACATTCGGAGGATGCGTTTGACAAAGAAATGTACAGGCTGTGGAGCACCTATCTCATGGCAGCATTTGTGCAGGAAAAATACAGTCTGAAGCAGAAGGAGGGCAGCCATGGGACAGAGAGATGATTGGAACAAGAAAAAGCTGATAAAAAAATATTACAGGATCACCTTTGAGCTGACCTCTCCCCTGACTGTGGGAAACGGGGAAAGCTATGTGACAGACCGGGATATCGTCAGAGACAGCAGGGGAGTTCCCTATATTCCGGGGAGCTCGCTGGCGGGGATATACAGGAGTCTGTTCTCATCCCCGACTGACGGACTCTATTTCGGAGCGGAGCTCACATCTGAGAAGATAGAGGAGTCTTCCGCCGGAGGGAAAAACGTGCTGACAGAGAGCAGGATTGTCGTATACGATGCTCAGATGGAGATGCCTTCGCAGACAAAATATGGAAAAGAAACAGCAAAGAGAGATATGGTCGCGCTGGATGAATATAAGACGGCCATCCCGGGGGCAAAGTTTGATTTTGAGGTTCTGGAGCCGGGCGTAAGGTTCGTCACATATATCGAACAGAATATGGACAGCCCGGATCAGCAGTATGTGATCAATGAGATCGCCCATGCCTGGATGCGGGGACGGATTGCCGTCGGCGCAAAGACAGAGAGAGGCTACGGACACACAAAGGGCATCAGGGCGGAGTCGGCGATGTATGAGCTTGACAATGCGGAGCAGCTGGAGGACTGGCTTGCCTTTGACATGTATGCGGATGAATGGGAAGGCGGCTGCACAGCGGTGGATTGCGACGACAGCTGTCTTGGTGCGGCGGAGCCATCCTCCCCGGAATATGACAGGATAAAAGGCGCCTGCCTTGCCATGAAGATTTTTCTGGCAGAGGAGGAGAAGCGCACAGTCAGGCTGCGTCTTGCCCAGCGGGGCGGAATTTCGATACGCCAGTATACAACGAATGTGGACGAGGAGGATTACCGGCAGCTCACGACCAGACCGGTCTCCGGTGAAGAGCGTGAGAATGGAGCAGAGGGGACGCCGGTTGTTCCCGGCACATCCTGGGCGGGAGCCTTCCGCGCCCAGATGGGACGGCTGGATCCCGGGTTCGGGAAGGGACAGCCGTCTGCGGAGCTGTTCTTTGGCAAGGCCAGGGGACAGCGGCAGGAAAAGAGCGGCAAGAGCCGGATCGGATTTTCAGAGAGCCGGATCACCGGGGGCAAATGGGTTGCGTATACCCGAAATGCCATTGACCGGTTTACCGGAGGAACCGTAGAGGGAGCGCTTTACTCAGAAAAGACATATTACAACGGGGAGACGGAGCTGACCATCACCTGTGATTTCAGTGACAGGGGAGAGGGAAAGGTCGAGGAACAAGACAGAAGACATCTGGCCAGGGTGCTGTCCGCCGCAGTTCTGGATCTGGACGCCGGCTATATGGCAGTCGGCGGACTGACAGCAGTGGGAAGAGGAATGTTCCGCGTGGAGCAGATCGCTGTGGATGAAAAGCTGATCTTGGACAGAAAGGCCGGACAGAGCCCGGAGCCAGAGGAAGTCTTCGCCGAGCTTGTGAAGGCGATAGCAGGGGAGGAGGAAAGGTAAATGAGCGTGGAGATAAAGAAATACGGCCCGGGCGACGAGGAGATGTTCTGTGCTGATTTCGACAGCAAAGTGCTTGCGGGACAGGACGCCGCGGCCGGTACAAGGTATATATTTGTCATGACAACCGAGGAAATCGGCTTCTGTGAGGCCCAAAGAGAGTCCTTTGACAGAAAGGAGCTTTTTGACAGTGGACTGGAGATCCGGATCTTTGACGAAAAAAGCGAGGCAAAGTGGTTCCGCACAGGCATAGACAGACCGTTCCGCTTCCGCAAGAGGCGGGACGGCGAGGAGACAGAAAAAGACAGGCTTCATCACTGGGATGAGTCCCAGTATCTGGATATTGACACGCAAAGAACAGAGGATGCGAGGAAAAGCGGAGCGCTTGAGGCTGGCTGTGTCTATGCCACAGGCGGAGGCAAATATCCTCTGCCCATAGAAGCGGGGACTGACGCAAAGATACGGATAAGAAATTATCTCGGGGAGGATCCGGACACCGGTGAGCTGTACGTGGAGGACTGGCGGCTGGCCGGATTTGGCGAATGGAAGGACGACAGGGAGGTGTAACAATGCAGAGGTTCATAAATCCATATAATTTTATATCACTCTCAGATAAGCCCCAGCGGCAGCAGGAGGCTGAGGGACAAAAGTACACCGGCTCTGTCACATACAGGCTGCGCACCCGCTCCAGCCTTTTTATACCAAACACCAGCAGCAACAAAGCCTTTTCCTACACTCCTGACAAGGAGGATGATCCGAGAAACGAGCACGGGCTGTATGACTTTTTCTCCTATGAGATCCTCGACCCGGACAAGGTGTATGACGGGCAGTATTTTGAGCCTGTCATTCCGGGAAGCGAGGTCCGGGGGATGCTCCGGAGCATCTACGAGACACTGACCAATTCCTGCCTGCCTGTGATGGACGGAGAAAAGAGGATCGGGAAAAGGACTGTGGAGCATTTTAAGCCCGCAGTGCTGAAGTGGGAGCACGGCCATATCTATCTGCATGATGTGCTGGATAAAAGGGGCAGGCCAAAGGGGGAGGCTCTGTACAGGGACCGGTCGGATTTCTCCGACAAAAAGCATCTTTCCTGTCAGATACGGGACGGTATGAAGGTGAGCTTCTCGCTGGCTAAAAAGGAAAGTGGCAATGCCTTTGCCAAACCGGATGTGGAGGAGATCTCGGAGACGCCGGGGAAATATCCTCATGAAGGGTATATCCTGAAGGGGAACCAGGGGAAAAAGCACAGCCCGGAGATCGTGCCGAACAAGAACAGTAAATGCGGTTCATGCGTGATGCGCCAGAGGGGAAAATGTCCGGGAAACAGGGACAGCAAAGTGGAGCACTGCTTTCTGGCTGAAAAGCACTGCGCCCATGTGTTCTATATACCACCCGACACAGACAGTTCTTTCCGCCTGAACACGGCAAGCAGGGAGACGCTGCGCCTCGTGCTGGAGCAGTATATGAAGGAGGATCCGGATTCCTACAGGGAGTATGAGATCTCCTATAAGGAGTTTATGGCAGGCAGAGCGGACGGCCTTCCCGTATATTATTCCAGGCTGGATGACACGGACTATGTCATGCTCTCTCCCGCCTGCATTACGAGAGAGGTCTATAAAAATACAGTAAATACACTGGTAGATGAATACAGAAGGTGCAATTCCAGGGAGAGAAAGCTGTGCCCCGCGTGCCGGCTCTTTGGTATTGTGAATTCCGATGTCGCGCAAGGCAGCAGGATCCGGTTCTCGGATCTGCACCCGTCTGCGAAAAGAGATTGTCGGGAATACTATGACAAAAAGCTGCTGACGCTGGATCCGCTGGCGGTTCCCCACCCGGAAAACACAGAGTTCTATCTCAAAAAACCGGAAGCAAAGCCAATTGATCCGGACGGAGAGGTATGGTTCTGGACCTATGACTACTACACGGTGAAAAACAGGAACAACCAGGTCATTGTCAAGTCGTACCAGCCTCAGATATCAGGCAGAAAGTTTTACTGGAATAATTTGACCCCGGTGAGAGACTGTGGGAAGAAGACGGCTCTTAACAGAACAGTGAGGACAGTCCGCCCGGGAGTGGAATTTACAGGAACCATATATTTTGATGGTATCAGTAAAAGACAGCTGGATCAGCTGCTCTATATCCTGATGTATACGTCCGATGGAAAACACGGGTACAAGCTGGGAACCGGTAAGCCGCTCGGCCTTGGAAGCGTGGAGCTGTCTATAGATAATGCACGGGACGTCTCAATCCGCATGTTTGACGAGAAGGGCTATCACTGCACGCACATGGATGATCTGGAAAAGATCCATCAAAGTACCTTTGAGGAGCTTGGAATGGATACCAGGACGGAGAAGCCCTTTGAGCTGATCACAAGATACCTCAGGGCCGAGGAGATGGCATGCATCCACTATCCGAGAACAGGCGATAAGGAGGACGAAGAGGGCTTCCAATGGTTTATGAAGAATAAGGTGTATCATAAGTATGATAAAAAGACAAGACAAGTTGGCTTTGTGGACCCAGGAGGAGTTGCGGCGGCCAGAATTCAGATGGAGGTAAAAACCAGCCTGCCCACACTGGATGGAGGCGAGGTGCCCTGGCTTCCGTCTGATCCTCAGGCGGTGAGTGAAAAAAAGCCGGATAAAGGCAGAAATGACAACAGGAAGAAGGAAAAGGATCGTACTGCATGGGAGCCAAAGAAAACCTATAGAGTGCGGATTACCTCTCAGAGCCGACCGGCAAGAAATGAATATTTCTATGAGTATGATATAGAAGTTCTGAGTGAACCGGCTCTAAACAAGAAAAGTAATATTATTACTGCAAAGAAGAAAATATTTCTGAAGCCGGGTGATGAGGTGGAAGCAGTGAAGTTTAAAGATGGGATTTTTAACCTGAAGCGATAGTGCAGCTATAGATGTATGTGGTTTGGCAGCAGGCCATTTCTGGCCTGCCGGCAAACCATCATACAAGGCATTGAAATGTGCGTAAAGAAACAAAAGGGGAGCTGACTTTCCGGAAAGCGAAGAGGTATAATACCTGTAAGGAGGCAGCGCAAAAGCAACTGCAAATATGAACAAATTGTAAACATGCCAAAAAATGTTGGAAAAACAGTTGATATCAGAATATTCTGATAAATACCTGCAAAAATGAGCCCGGGAAGCCAGTGTTTATGCGGGTTTTAGAAGGGTACTGTAGAAATGAAAGAAGCCCGTTTAGGGCGTTGACACGTTTTTTCAGGATAACGTTTTTTCATAGTTTTACTCAGTAGAAATGAAAGAAGCCCGTTTAGGGCGTTGACACACAGGAGCAACCTCAACGGGTTCCTCTACTGTTTCCGTAGAAATGAAAGAAGCCCGTTTAGGGCGTTGACACACAGGAGCAACCTCAACGGGTTCCTCTACTGTTTCCGTAGAAATGAAAGAAGCCCGTTTAGGGCGTTGACACCAATCTGTACGCCTCTATCAGTCGCAATACTGCCCCGTAGAAATGAAAGAAGCCCGTTTAGGGCGTTGACACACCCCTTTATGTAAGGTTCTAGTTGCAGCTAGGACCGTAGAAATGAGAAGAGCCCGTCCAGGGCGTTGTATTGCCAGCTCTTCACAGCATGCAGAGCGGAGAGGAGGCGCAGGATGAAAGCAATGCATAATCATTATTCTAAGGAGGTAATATATGAAACAGGAACTGATTACTATGACAGAGAAGTGGAAGGGATTAGAGCGAAAGACCGTAAAGCAGAGGGAAAAGGCTGATAATTTTTATGAGACAAAGCTCATGAAGCTTATCGAAGAAGAATTTGTAGCAAACAATAGCGAAAAGGTCTATGAGAAAGTTGAATATTTGATCATGTCCGTGGGGACGTCATACGAACCGCTTGTGCTGGATATCCAATTATTGCAGCCCAGGCGGATTCTTTTTCTCTATACAGAGACAACGGAGAGTGTCTTGAACAAGATAGCGAAATACTGCCAGCTGGATCCGGTGCGCTATTCCAAAAGACAGGTCAATGAGACGGACCCGCTGGATGTCTACAGGGAAATCAAAGCCGCGTATTTAAAGTGGAATCGTCCGGACAAGCTGTACATCGACTTTACAGGCGGCACAAAGGCCATGTCCGCAGCAGCTGCGATGGCGGGCTCGGTTATCAAGGTTCAGCTTGTTTATATCGGATCTGAGCAGTATCTCACAGATTTCAGGAAGCCGGAGCCGGGCTCAGAGAGACTGTACTATATTTCCAATCCAATAGAGATATTTGGAGACCTGGAGATAGAGAAGGCGTTAGAGCTGTTCGACAAATATAATTATGCGGGAGCCAGAGAAAAGCTGAGAGAGCTGAAGGAAACAGTGCCCGCCCCCGATATCAGGCAGCAGCTTTCATTTGTACATGATCTTGCAATGGTTTATGAATATTGGGATGCGCTGGAGTTTCCGCAGGCTTACAAGGCGATGTGTTCATTGACAAAGGATTTGGAGCGGGATTCCCGGCTCAACCCTGACTTCCTTATGATGGATTTCCTGCCGGCGCTGAAGAGACAGGAGGCAGTGCTGAAGCAGCTTGATGAGTTGTCCGGTTTGCTGAAAGAAAAGAAGAATATGGACATTTTAAGGGGAACAGAATATATTGTCCCGCTTATGTTTACGATGTATGAAAACGCTGAAATCCGGAGAAAGCAGAAGAAGTACGATATGGCTACATTGCTGCTGTACAGGCTTCTGGAAATGATAGAGCAGAGACGACTGGCTGTCTACAACCTTTATATTTCTCAGATGAATTACAGGGACATTATTTATAATACGGAGCGCTGCCCCGAGATGGAGGGAAAAGACGCCGATGAAAGAAAGCGGTTGCTGGAGAAGACGGTGTACGATATCAGGCGGCAGCTTTTCAAGAGAAATGTCAATCGCTATCTTCTGGATCAGATATCACTTCTGGAGGGCTTTATCCTTCTTCTGGCGCTGAATGACGAGATATCGGAGGCGAGAGCCGGACAGCCAATTGATAAGCTCAGGAGTGTCCGCTCCATGGTGTATTTGCGGAACAACAGTATTTTCGCACATGGGCTGGGGCCGGTATCGGAAGAGGATTTTCTGAAATTCAGAGGCTTTGTGCTTGAAATATTCAGGGAGTTCTGCGAGGTTGAGAAGATTGACTTTGACAGCTATTCCCGGGATATGGAGTGGCTGGATCCGCTGCACTCGAAGAATTATGTGCGTATGGAGGAGGCGGAGCCATGGCGGTGATCTACATTAAAGAGCAGGGAAGCTTTGTTCAGAAAAAGGGCGGACGGATCGCGGTGAGCAAGAATTCGCAGCCTCTCATGGAATTTCCGGTTTCAAATATAGAGGGGATTGCTCTCATGGGCAATGTGCAGATTACCGCACAGGCACTTCATTTTCTTCTTCAGCAAGGCATTGACATCAGCCATTATACGTACGGCGGTCAGTATCTGGGCCAGACCGCGGCAGAATCTTCAAAAAATATATTCTTACGATTTTCCCAATATGAGCTTTACAACAATGAGATAAAGAGGCTGGAGTTTGCGAAAGACATTGTGGCGAATAAAATAGAGAACCAGCTTGAAATGCTCCGCAGTCATCGCTGGGAGGGGTATCCGGAGTGGAAGGAAGATGCTGTCCGGATCCGCAAAATGAAAGAGAAGGTCTGTTCTGCAGAGACGGCAAATGAATTGCTGGGCATAGAGGGAATGTGCAGTAACATTTATTTTCGCGCATTTGGCCATATGCTCTGCTGTGAATTTGAGTTTCACGGAAGGAATCGGCGCCCGCCCAGGGATCCGGTCAATGTGATCATCAGTCTGGGATATACGTTCCTCACAAAGGAAATCTGTGCTGCTCTGGAGGCGGAGTCATTTGAACCGTACCTGGGTCTGCTTCACGGCATACGTTATGGTCGAAAATCGCTTGCTCTGGATATTATTGAGGAATTTCGCCAGCCGGTCATTGACCGTATGACCTTGAAGCTTTTCAATAAGAGGATGCTCTCAAAGTATGATTTTGATATGGAGGAGGACAGAGTAATTCTGAACACAGAGGGCTTTCGGAAATTCTGTGCGGAATATGAGAAGTGGATGTCCGGAAAAGCAGGAGGTGAAAATGCGTCTGGATTTCGGGGCGCCATACGCAGGCAGGTCGGACTTTTAAAGCAGTGTATTCAGAAAGACGTTCGGTATATCCCGTTCAGACTGGGGGTGCATGATGTACGTGGTAAGCTATGACATTTCTTCGGACCGTCTGCGAGGCAAAGCGGCCAAAATACTGGAAGGCTATGGAATACGGATACAGTACAGCGTATTTGAGTGCAGGCTGACAGAAAAGAAGTATAAAGAGCTGTATGGAAAATTGCTGGAGCTGATGGCAGGCGCAAAGGAGGGGAGTATACGCTTTTATTCTATATGCGGAAATTGTGAGGATAAGATCCTTACAATAGGGCAGGTCGCTTCCATGACAGAGCAAGCGACAGCGCCTGTGATCGTGATATGAGCCTCTCTTCTCATCGAGCACCTATGCATACCGGCCTGGGCAGTCGGCGCTGGAAGCCATAAACGTCATCGAAGAGAAGACAAAGGGACGGGATGATCTGTGGGTTCTTCAGATGGATATCTCCGCTTTCTTTGACCATATCCCACATGAGGAGCTGCTTCGTATACTAAGCAGACAAATCAGGGAAAACGATGTGCTGGAAGTGGTGAAAGCAATTTTAAAAGCAAAGGTACTAGATGAAAACACAGGAGATCTCAGTGAGAATCAGATTGGAATTTACCAGGGGTCTTCCTGTGCGCCGCTGCTGTCGAACATTTATCTTATGGATTATGACAGGGAAATGGAAAAGAGGAGCAGCTTTTATATACGTTATTCTGACGATATTCTCGCCCTGGAGTCCAGCGAAGAAAATGCAGGTCGGCTCTTTGAATATTCCAGACTTTATCTTGGGAAAATGGGGCTGGAGCTAAAAGAAAGCAAGACCAGACTCCAGCGTCTCGGGAGAGAGGGATTTACGTATCTCGGTTATCGCTTTACTGTCAATGGAAAAGCTGTGCCTGCAAAAGCAGTGTCTTCACTGACATCACGGCTGGAGACTATGTGGCTTACGTCCGGACTTGAACTGGATAAAAAAATAAAGAAAGGCCAGGAAATCCTTGGAGGATGGGAGCAGTACTATCGCGGCGAGAGGAAACCGGACAGTATGATTGAATATGTGATTATTCTCTCCATGGTTCAAAACAAAGAGAAGGAGATACGTGAAAAAATAGAGGAACAGAGATTTGCACAGGTTAATTACTATAAGGATATCGCAAAATATATGGCGGATTACTGGATCGGAAGAGAGAAGCTTAGCTTTGCGCTGAGAGAATATGAGCAGTTTTATCAGGTTCCGGAGGAGCCGGGGAAATCGGGGACGGATAAGGAGCATGACCAAAAGTATGTAAGATTTTCCGGAGAACTGGCAAAATGTTATGAGAGACTTCTGACAGAGCCCTCCGATGAGCTCTGTGCGGACATTATGCAGCTGTACACGGATATGGGCGAATATGAAAAGGCATCCTGTTTTTGGGAGATGAAGGTCAGGTATTCACAGAAATCATCTGTGGACTCCTGGGCGGACGACAGAAAAGCCCTGGATATGACGAATTTAACAGACAATAGCAAGGCGAAAATGGATATACAGGAATACATGGAGCTCTTTGCAGGGAGAGAAGATACCTATGCGGTAGAGATGCCTGGCCCGGGAGGAAAGAGGATTGCGGAACAGGTGATGGAGCCCCTTACGGAAGAAGTGATCAGGCGACATCTGGCGGGAGAGATGACAGTAGAGTCTTATGTCCAGCGGCCAAACAGTACAGCAAAATACACAGTCTTTGACATTGATATTTCTAAAAGGATACTGCTGCAGTACAGCTATGGAAGCGCTGAATTCACAGCATACAAGCAAAAAGCGGCCGGCTTTGCCCGACAGTTATGCAAAGTACTCAGGAGGATAGGGCTGACAGGCTATGTGGAGGATACAGGATTCAGAGGATATCATGTCTGGGTGTTCTTTACGGAGTGGATTCCTGTGCGGTACATTAACCAGTTTACTGACTGCGTGCAGAAGGAGCTTGAGGAAGAGGAGGAAGATATCCTCCTGGAGATTTTCCCCAATAATATAAGGGTGAGACAGGGAAAGTGCGGGCAGAGGATCAAGCTGCCGCTGGGAATACATATCCGTACCGGACAGCAGAGCTTCTTTCTGGATGAAGGCATGTCCCCGGTGGTTGACTACAAGGAGTTCCTCTCGGGAATTGCCAAATATTCTCTTGCTGCCGTCAGGAAAATACTGGGCATGTATACGATGGATGTAAAAGGACAGCCAGGACAGCCGGAGCTAAAGGTGGCGGACCAAAATCTCGAGCGCTTCGGCCCGCTTCCTGAAGCCGTCAGGATCGTGCTGGAAAAATGCAGTCTTATGCGCTATCTCTGCCAAAAGGCAGCGACCACCGGCTACCTGGCCCACTCCGAGCGACTGTCAGTGCTGTACGTATTTGGACATATGGGCGACGAGGGGAAAGAGTTCCTGCATACGGTCATGGGATTTACTATGAATTACCAGTTTGATATCACTCAAAGGTTTATCGACAAGCTGCCGGAAAAGCCGATCAGCTGTGTGAAGCTGAGAGAGCAGTATAAGCTGATCACCGCTGAATATGGATGCAGCTGTAATTTCAAAAGAACAAAGAATTGTTATCCGTCGCCTGTTCTCCATGCGATAAAAAACAGCGGGGAGGACCAGACGGAGATCACGGTACCTGTAAGCAGGACAGTATCAAGAACCAAAGAAGAAAAAATCTACGAAGAGATCAATATCCACAAGCAGACAGAAAAGCTTGCGCAGAAAATAGTTGAGCTTAAGAAGCAGAGAAGAGGACTGGATAAATCCATTCACAAGGTGGAGACGGAGCTTCAGAGGATATTTGACAGCGCGGGCATTGACTGTCTGGAGATTGAGATGGGTATGTTGGTGAGAAGGAAGCAGGGGGATGGGTATGAATGGCTGATTGAATTATAGGAAGGAATGACAATATCAAAAAGATCAAGCCCAACCTGTATGGCTGAAATATTACAGACATTTAAAGGCAGCTACTGCGCCAGGGAGTATATCCTCTCTGGCGCAGTAGCTGTTAGATCTGTAAAGGAAAATGACTGAAAACAAAACATGAGCGACTATCAGCTGAGTGGCCATCAGGACAAACATCCGGACAAAAGACTTTTCTTTGCAAAAGGTTTTAGGTATAATATTTGTGGGGATACGATGTGTAAGAGTCGAAAATATGAACAAATTGTAAACATGCCATAAAATGTCCGAAAATCAGTTGATGTCAGAATTTTCTGGCAAATACCTGCAAAAATGAGCCTGGGAAGCCAGTGTTTATGCGGGGTTCAGGAGGGTACTGTAGAAATGGAAGGAGCCCGTTTAGGGCGTTGACACAACATAGATCTTCATCTGTGCGTCATAAACCGCATAAACGTAGAAATGGAAGGAGCCCGTTTAGGGCGTTGACACATCCCTTTTATAGCATTCAGTGCATCATCTGCTGAGTAGAAATGGAAGGAGCCCGTTTAGGGCGTTGACACATGACTAATTGCCCAGCCATCTTCACAAAAGCATCTGTAGAAATGGAAGGAGCCCGTTTAGGGCGTTGACACCCAAATAGCATCATATTTACCGCGTCGGTTACTACATCGTAGAAATGAAGAGAGCCCGTTTAGGGCGTTGACACATTTCCTAAAGTGTCAAACGGTGCTGTTTTTAATGTAGAAATGAAGAGAGCCCGTTTAGGGCGTTGACACATACTTCTTTAATTTTCCGTCAAACATTTCCTCTAAGTAGAAATGAAGAGAGCCCGTTTAGGGCGTTGACACACTAAGGTTTGAGATTCTGCACCACATTTCTAATTTAGGTGCAAATGTCATAGGTTTCATGAGCAGTAGAAATGAAGAGAGCCCGTTTAGGGCGTTGACACTATATGGTTTATTAAAGTATTATACTGAAATATATTTTGTAGAAATGAAGAGAGCCCATTTAGGGCGTTGACACACTTCTCTGATTTCTTCTTTTCTCATTCTCTTTTCCTGTAGAAATGAAAGAAGCCCGCTTAGGACATATAAAGGAGAAATGCCAAAAAAACGAGACACTCCACACACGTTAGTATGGAATGTCTCGTTTTTTAGTAATGTAAATATGGAGTCCATTTTCTACGTTCAGGTTAAAGCTTCTGCATCTTCAGAAGAGTAAACGGCCAGTGCGTCTTTGTATAATGTTTGAAAATGACTGCGAAGCCGGTCAGGAGAGAGGATTTCGGCGTCTTTACCAAATTTGAAAAAATAGTATTCAGCCTGTCTGAGCGTGCAGCGGAAGATGTATTCATTTTTATCAGCCAGCTTTTCGACATATGCAGGTCTCATATAAATCTGAGAATTATATTTGTGAACGCCCTCCTCTGTTAATCGAACATGGATTTCCTCCTCTTCACCGAATAAAAACTGTACGGTTCTGCTGGAAATGGCTTCTTTGAGAAGCTCTCGTTCCGCCTGTGTAAGCTTCCCGCTCTGACGGAGAAGCTTAATATCTTTTGCGTTAGGGATCCGAAAGGATGCACAGGATTTTCGAGCATCAGGGCTCTTAATATCCTGAGAAAGTCCGGTCAGATATTCCCTTGTGGATAGAGCGTCTGCTTCCAGTGAAAAGGGCCAGACCTTATAGGTTTTGCGGCCGGTTGTGATCTTCAACAGCTTCTCCTCCCTCAGAGCCTGGGATACGATATCGTATTTGCTTTTGAAAAATATATGTTCGCGTTTTATATAAGGCAAAGCGGCATATTCTTCAAGGATGCATTTGAGATAGAGCCCGGGACGGTCCTGATAGTATTCTGCTTCTTCACATTCTTCGCTCAGCAGATATCTCAGATTTTCTGTATTGATCCGGTAAATTCTGCTGGTTTCTCCATATCTTCCTTTTGTTTTCATCTGAGAGCGCAGGTCATCCAGCAGGTGTTTCTCTTCATAGAGCAGGAAGTGCTTTACAACCTTTTCCCTGACTTCGTCATTGCCAAGGCTGCTGATGTGTTCCGGGCTGTCAGAACAGCTGAGATCGGTGGAGGCGATATGCTGCAGCTTTGCTTTCTGATCATCCATATACAGTGTGGGAGACGACCTGGCAGACGGATAGAAATTGTGAAAAACAGTGTTCATAAAAGTCGAACGACTGGAAATGTGAAACCTCTCCATATCTTCATTTATTATAAGAAAGGCTTTCTGGCTTAAGGTTATCCGGACCCGCTGCTCTTCTGAGTATAATTCAAATCCCATAGTCTGTTTGCTCCTTTAATTTGTTACCTATATAGTAACAAAATAAAAGAAAATAATCAAATAAAATGAGAAAACAGTAACAAAAAAGAAAGTTAAATGTACAACTGTTTTGTTTCGTATTGCTCCTGTATAATGACATTAGAAACAAGGAAAGAACAACAGATTTAAGGAGGAATGAGTTATGTTATGGTTTGTATTTGATCAGGTGGTACCAACTTCTATTCTGGGAACTATCGTAAGAGAAGTTGTCGCGGAGTCTGTCACAGACACGGTTGCTGACCTTTTAGGAATTGACAGGGGCCCGTCTGTCTTCGAGAAGATCGAGACAGTCCTGACAGATGTGGAGACGGAGGGAAGGAAGAGAGGCTGTACCAAGGCGGCAGAAGAATATAAATCTGCCATCAAGTACCTTGAGAAGGAGTACGATGCCGCGGTGAAATTTCTCGGGGAAATCAGGGAGCAGGCTGCCAGCGGAACAGAAAGACTTTTCGTGCAGCTGGAGCATCTGACCCGGGAAAAGGAGTCTCTTCAGGCCGAGCTGGACAAGAAGGCAGATCGCGTTGCGGACAAGTATGACATACCTGTCTGCGAGGTGAAGAAATGCTGTGTCGGAAGCCGCTTTACCGGAGGACCAGGGGCGTCCCTTGCGGTTCTGGATCTTGTATACGCATACAAGAGGCATAAGCTTCTTGAGGCGGAGCAGGCTGCCTACAGCAAGGCGAGGGAGGAATACGAGGCAAGGGTGGCAGAGCTGAGACAGCGGCTGACAGCAGTTGCTGAAAAGGCTGACAGAAACATGAAGCGGTATGTGGAGCTTTGCCAGGAGCTGCTGGATGAGATGGCCAGGGCTAAAGCAGAGGTAGTCGAACTCGGCATATTATTGAGATAGGGAGGGAAAGAAAATGAGATATGAAGAATTAGTGGAAAAAAGGAAAGTGCTTCTTGCTGATATGGATCAGGACGCTGCGGAGGCAAAGTGCGGACTTGAAGAGACAAGAAAACTCTATCACGTGGCCATCCATACGAGAGAAATACTGGATGATCTGGACCAGCAGTTCAAGGAGAAGACCAGGCTCACAGACGAGGATATTGCGTTCCTGTTCATCGCGGTGGGACTGCAGGTGATGCGCCAGTATCTGCTTACGAGATTTCCGAAGATCATGGATGATAAGACTGCGGCAAAGCGCACGCCCGGGCATCTGGAGGAACATTCCGACCGTCATCACAGGCTCTATAATCCTTCCCTGGCGGAGATTATAACAAATCCTGTGCCCTTTGACGCCATGGTCGGTGCAGACGGAGCTTTAAAAGGGGGCGGGAAAATGGGACACCGCGTGACTGCGATCGGCCATGATCCCCTTCTGGGTCTGATTTTCGGGACGGCGAACATAGCTACGTCTACCCTTACCACGTCCTCCCTTGCATCCTACCATATCTATACAAACGCGCAGAATGTGGATTACTTCCGCAGTAAGGCAAGGACTGAGCTTGTAATAGGGAAGACCATCAACAAAGCGCTGTATGAGGGGTATGAGGGGAAAGCTATAGTTGCGGCTTCTCTCGCCAAGGAAATCATCCATCTGCACTCTGATCTGTACACAAAGAACAGTCTGCCGCTTCCCGTAATCCCTGTGCTCAATTCCGAGCTGGCCGGGAGATTAGGAAGCTATGGATTACATATGGCCAATGTCCTTGCCGTCGGGAAGCAGGCTGCCGGTGCGGCTCTGATCAATTTCCTGATAGCGACAGCCCACAGACTGTACGGAGGCAATCTGCAGGGATGGGAGGCAAAGTTCTATGAAGTCAGAACCCGGAATATTGTCTCGTATTCTAATGCCATCGCAATGGGATCCAATCTGGTGGCGACAGCTGTGACCAGGGATATCCGTCTCCTTGATATAGGCGGATTTGCTGTCACTGTATACAGACTGATCACGGACCGGAAGTTTATACGGAGCGTGAAGGAGGAATTTATCTTTGGCCAGTATTTTGACATGGTCAGGGGAGAGGAAAGGAGGTGATCAAACGAAAGACTTTTATTTGTAACAGAGTTCAGGTATAATATTGATACAGATAGAGGTATAAGGGCTGTAAATATGAACAAATTGTAAACATACCAGAAAATGTCCGGAAGTCAATTGATGTCAGAATTTTCTGGCAAATACCTGCAAAAATGATCCTGGAAAGCCAGTGTTTATGCGGGGTTCAGGAGGGGACTGTAGAAATGGAAGGAGCCCGTTCAGGGCGTTGACACTCAACAGGGGTTGCAGGTTCAAGCGGAATCAATGGAAGTGGAAAAAAGAGAGCCCGTTGAGGGCATTTTTGCCGGAATATTCCGCATAGAAAAATAGATATGGCTGGAATTAAAGCAATAAAAAACATATAAGTAATCAGGAGGACCGGTATGGATGAATTGAGAAAAGTGAAATCAATGGGAGAACAGGATGAGAATGTGCTGCTTCTGGCGATGAGTACTCTGCCGCGTCAGCCCAAAATCAATACATATAAAATAGAGGACGGCGCAGAGACCTTATATTTTAAAAGTTTGTCTCAGATGGAGCCTCATACAAAATGTGTGCTGTATATGCTGGCTACCAGAGGGGAAAAGCTGGATCGGATCGTGATCCTGGAAAGCTCAAAGGTGCGTGAGGAAAAACCGGAGAACTGGAAACAGGAAACTGCCACATCACTTTTTGCAAAACGGATCTGCAACTATCTGGGCAGACATGAGGAAGTGGGAATTGAAGTGGCAGACGAACTGGAGAACCTGAAGGAGTCATCCTGCGACTGGAGCATATACGAAGAAGGTCTTCCGGATATTATCACGATCGACTTGGATAACTCAGTGTTTTTCTGGGAGGCGGCGAAGGCGATCCGGGGATCAGAGCGCGGGAAAAGGATCCATCTGTATATGGACATGCAGGGAGGCGACAGAAATGCGGTCTCTCAGATGAATGCGATCGCGGAGCTTCTGGGAAGGCAGAATGTGATCATTCAGGGGCGTTTTGCCAATGATTTTGAGCCGAAACGAGAAAAGCCGCTCCATACAATCCGGGATGCTAGCAGGGAGTACCGAACCTATGAGCTGATTTCGGCCATGGATATATTTGCCCGGTATGGCAGGGGCGACAAGCTGGAAGAATACTTCAGGGAAAGCGGCAGCGGTGATACGAAGGAAAAGAAGCTGGTGGAGGCGATCCAGGAAGCATCCCTTGCGATCAGCAGATGCAGCGGCGATGGATTTGACAGTGCCGTCCAGAAAATAGAGCAGCTGGAAAAAGAATTTGAAAATCCGGATACGATCACTGAGATGGATGTGGTTTATGAGGATATATTTGACGATTATAAACCCTTGCTCACGTCGAAGTACCGCTATGTGGCACAGATCCTCTGGTGCCTGGATAAGCAGTTCCTTCAGCAGGCGCTGACGATCCTTGAGGCGAAAATGCCATGCGAATTCGTGCGGTCAGGTCTTTTGTATTATCTTACTACAGATGAAGACAGGGAGAAATTTTTGGAGAAATGCGAAGAGATTTACAAGGAGCTGCCTGAGAAAGAAAGATACCGGATGAAGGATCTGAATCATTATCTGCTCAAGGACTATTTTTTTTATAATTATAAGCAGAAGTTTTTTTGGGATTCAAAGAAATTGCTGAAATTGAAATTTGGACTGAATAGTAAGCATCGAAAAGAAGTGGGACTTCTGTGGGAGGACTATAAAGATATTTGCAGGCTTCGAAATCAGATCAATCATGCTGCGGATGGAAGACATGATCCGGACGGCTTTTTCTGTTATATGAAGGAGAGAGCATTAGAGAAGGATTCTACTTGGAATGAAGATACGAGGGTTAATGTTGAAGAGAGGATCAGACAATTTTTAGATGACTGGACAAAGCTGGCCGACCAGGTTCCGGAAGAGACCCGGAGGAAAATTGTAGATCTGAGCTGATTTTTCACAGGGAGAGAGGAAAGTCTTCTCTATCCTCTCTCCCCCGCGCCCTCTGTCACAGCCAGAGGAAGCCACTCATTTGCCAGGCACACTGTGTACAGGGCGATGCAAAGGGGCAGCAGGGCGCAGAAGATGCTCCTGGGACCGATGAGCGTCCTGGCGGCAAAGGAGCAGGCCACACCCACATGGAAAAAGAGCAGAGTACAGCCAAAGAACTTTGCCTTTACCATGTGGGTTTTATCTTTATTCAGGAAGACCTCCGTGACAGCCATGGTGAACTGCTTCAGGTTGTTTGTGGAAAATAAAGTGGAGCTGGCAAAACCCTTTGCCCCCTTGAAGCTGTTCCACTGGAAGGCAGTGGCAAAGAAGAAGGGGTAGAGAGCCAGGACCGGGTGGATGTCCGCCGGGAAAAGTCCGGCTATGACCGCCGCGGCGCCGTCCAGGAAAATGCTGGCCACCTGAAGATTGATGGAGCTGTGGCGGGGAAGCCAGACTGTCAGGGCGATGGCAGCCATAAAGAGGAGCACGCCGCCCAGCCGGAGGAAGGCGTCCGCAAAATCGTGGCCGAGGAGGTCAGTCATAAAGTAGATCATATTGGCAGTCTGGGCGTTCCCGAACAGGTCACAGAAGCTCAGGATCGTATATACGCCGAAAAATCCTCCCACGAATGCCATCATATAGTGGAGGGGAATCTCATATTTTTTCTTATTTTCCATTTGTCTTCACCATCTTATCAAAAATATCCAAAATCGGGGCACAAACGGCCGCCTTGTGTATTATAGCATATTGCGAAGACATATAAAAATACATATAATATATGATGAAATATATAATAAAAGTATGATAAACGGCGCTCGCTGTACAGAAGATGTGCGCCGGTAAGGCGAGGAGGAGAGCTGTGTGGACATTAAATCACTGAGGTATTTCCTTGCGGTAGTACAGGAGGGAAATATCACCCAGGCGGCGAAAAAGCTGTGCATTGCCCAGCCGCCGCTGAGCAGGCAGATCCGGCTCCTGGAGGAGGAGCTGGGAGTCACTTTGTTCCTGAGAGGGAAAAAGAAGATACGGCTGACTGAGGAGGGAAGGTTTCTCAAGCAGCAGGCGGAGGAGATCATCGAGCTCATGGAGAAGACCCAGGAGCAGCTGGGACGGCTGGGCAGCAGCGTCCACGGGCTTGTCTCCGTGGCGGCTGTGGAGTCCTTTGGCATCGGCCTCCTGTCGGAGATGGTGGAGGCCTTTCACAGGGAGTATCCCCGGGTGCACTTCCAGATATGGTGCGGAAACAGCGACGAGGTCCGGGACAAGCTGGAGAGGGGGCTTGCGGATGTGGGCATCGTGAGGGCGCCGGTCTACATGGAGCAGTGTGAGCAGATTTTCCTCCGGAGCGAGCCCTGGGTGGCGGCCATGAGCCGGAACCATCCTCTGGCCGGGGAGGCGGGGGATGAGGTGCGGCTGGAACGGCTCGGCGGTGAGACGCTGATGGTCCCTGTCCGGGCCTCCCTCCAGGAGGAGATCAACCACTGGTTCAACGAGATTGCCCAGGAAAGGGAGATCCTCTGCTATTATAATTCATCCGCCTCCATGCTGCCCATGGTGGAGCGGGGCATGGGGATCGCCATCTGCCCCGGGTCAGCCCGGTATTTTACAGGGGGAGAGGGCATCGTGTACAAGACCATCGTGGAGCCCAGGAAGGAGTCCCGGCTGTACATGGTGAAGCGCAGATATCAGATGCTCCCCCAGGCCGCCGGGGCTTTCTGGGACTTTGTCTCCTCTACTTTCCTGCCTGCTTGATGATCTGGTTGACGTAGGTGGAAAGGCCTGCCACCAGCACGCCCTGGACAATGGCGGTGAACACGGCCATTGCTATCTCCGGACCGGTGTGGAAGGGGCAGGTGGCCAGGACCCAGACAGCGCACAGAGCGATGCCGAGCGCACCCAGGATGAGAGGGATATACTTGTCGTTTACGGTCTGCGCCTGCTTGAGCCAGACGCCGATGAAATACAGGATGACTGCCACAATGAGCAGCTCTGGCTTGATATACTGAACGATCTGTTCCATAGGACTGTCCTCCGCGGTTCGTTTTCTGACAGCTGTGTGGTGCTGTCCCTTTATCCTATGCGGCTGGAGCCCGGGAGGTGAGGAGGGCTGTGAAGATAAAAAAGAGCTTCCGGCTGAATGCCGGAAGCTCCTGTCTGATATGGAGCATACGGGATTCGAACCCGTGGCCTCCACAATGCGAATGTGGCGCGCTCCCAACTGCGCTAATGCCCCATAAGGAAATTATACCACTTCAGGTGAAGAAATCAAGATGAATTTATGGCAGGATCCTTCTGAGTTAAAGACCGTGATCAGTGTGTAAAATCCATTGCATTTTCTGAGAAAAAATAATATAATTTCTTTATATTTACTACAAAAGACAGACAAAACAGAGGTCTTAGAAGTCATAGAGGCGTAAAGGAGAAAGAGCGATGAAAAAAAGAGTAGTTGTTGCATTGGGACACAGAGCGCTGGGGATCACACTTCCGGAGCAGAAGGAGGCCGTGAAGAGGACGGCAGTATCTATTGCTGACCTTATTGAGGAGGGGTATCAGGTGGCCATCACCCACAGCAATGCCCCCCAGGTGGGAATGATCCACACGGCTATGAATGAATTCGGCAAAGTACATCAGGACTATACACCGGCTCCTATGTCTGTGTGTTCAGCCATGAGCCAGGGGTATATCGGATACGACCTGCAGAATGCGATCCGGGAGGCGCTCCTGAACAGGGGGATTTACCGCACGGTCAGCACCATACTGACACAGGTGACTGTGGATCCTTACGATGAAGCCTTCTACACACCCACCAAGGTTCTTGGGCGCTACATGACAGCCGAGGAGGCGAACGAGGAGCGCAGGAAGGGTAATTATGTGATCGAGGAGCCTGGGAAGGGCTTCCGCCGTGTCGTTTCAGCTCCCAATCCGGTGGGCATTGTGGAGATTGACGCTATCAAGGCGCTCATCAATGCGGACCAGGTGGTCATCGCCTGCGGCGGCGGCGGTATCCCTGTGATGGAGCAGGACCACCGGCTGAAAGGGGCCAGTGCAGTGATCGAGAAAGACCTGGCAGCCGGCAAGATGGCAGAGGCTATTGACGCAGATGAGCTGATCATCCTCACGAGCGTGGAGAAAGTCCACATCAATATGAACACGCCCCAGGAATCCGAGCTGGGAGAAATTTCCCTTGCCGAGGCAAAGCGGTATATGGAGGAGGGCCACTTCGGCGTGTACAATATGCTGCCAAAGTTCAAGGCATCTGTGGAGTTCATTGAGAAGAGAGAGGGAAGAAGCGCCCTGATCACCTCCTTTGACAAGCTGAAGGACGGACTCAGAGGAAAGACCGGTACCATTATCCGCTAGGCGCCCTGTGTCGGCAGGCCAGGGATGGCGGAAATGCAGAAGCTGTATACAAGAGAAAAGCCCCGGCCGTGGGAGACCACGGCCGGGGTTTTTTGAGGGGTGTGTGAAAAATATAACAGGTAACGTAATACTTTTGAAAAGTATTACGTCCGGAATGAATAAATGTAAAACTTGCTTGACATTTTTTGTAAAGCTGACTATACTAAAAATGTAAAGCAAACTATACGATCGTGAAAGGAATGTCAAGCCTATGAAGACCCGGATCCAGGAACTGCGCCGGAAATACAAGCTTTCGCAGGAGGAGCTTGCCCTGGCGGTGGGAGTCACCCGGCAGACGATCATTTCGCTGGAGAAGGAGAAGTACACGGCTTCCCTTGTGCTGGCCCACAGGATTGCCAGATATTTCGGTGTGACCATTGAGGATGTGTTTGATTTTTCAGAAGTGGATAAGGAGGAGATGTGAGATGAAGGACTACAGAGCAAAGCTAAAAAGGCAGATCATCTGGATGACGGTGGGTATCATTTTTTCCTGCATGGTCATCGTGATCTGCTGCGTCAGCGCCATGCGGCTGGGAGTAGATGAGCATGAGGCCAGCTTTATGAGAGGCTTTCAGGGCGGCCTGTTCTTTGCCTGGGCTGCCATCGCTGTCTGCGGGATCGTGGTAAATGTCCGGGCTCTGCGGGATGAGAAACGGCTGCGGGCGCTCTACATCAAGGAGCATGACGAGCGGCTGCAGACTATCCAGAGGGAGTCGGGCCGTGCGGCTTACGTCATCAGCCTGTTCGGCCTCCTGACAGCAGCCATTGCGGCCGGATTTTTCAGCATGACCGTGTTTGCGGCACTGATCGGAGCTGTGTTTTTTGTCAGCCTGGCAGGTCTGGGGGCGAAGCTGTGGTTTCACAGGACGATGTGACACGGGCCGGGGCGGTTGGAACCCAAGATCGTGTAAAATTTCAAACAAAAGGTATTGACAAATTTCCGGGGGGAGATATATTATTGTACTAAAGTAATAGTACAGACGTCTGAGAGAACAAAAATAGATCATCCCATGAGGGGAGAAAGGAAGCAGAGGTTATGATCGAGATCAGAGACCTGACCAAGGTGTACAGACTGAACAAAAAACAGATGGCTGAGTCCCACACGAAAAATCCGAAGAAGACGGCTGTGGACCACCTGAGCCTGACAGCGAAAAAAGGTGAAATCTATGGACTTTTAGGTCCCAATGGAGCGGGCAAGACAACGACCCTGCGCTGTGTTTCCACGATCATCAGGCCTACCGGCGGAGAGATTTACGTGGATGGGCACGAGGTGCAGAGGGAGCCTGAAGAAGTGCGGAACTGCATCGGGTTTCTCACAAGTGACATCAAGCTGGATGACCAGTTTGACCCGGACTATATGTTCCGCTTCTTTGGCCGCCTTCACAGAGTGCCGGAGGATGTGCTGCGGAGGCGCAGGGAGGAGCTGTTTGACTATTTTGGCATCAGTGAGTTCGCCCACAAGAAGATACGGGAGCTGTCCACTGGCATGAAGCAGAAGGCGGCCATCGCGGTCAGCCTTGTACATGACCCGGATATCGTTATCTTTGACGAGCCCACCAACGGGCTGGATATCATCACTGCGAGGAGTGTGACAGACTATCTGAAGAAGCTGCGGGATGAGGGAAAGCTGGTCATTGTCTCCACCCATATCATGTCCGAGGCCCAGAAGCTCTGCGACCGTATCGGCATCATCATTGACGGACAGAAGGTGGCGGAGGGCACTCTGGATGAGCTGCTCGCACAGACATGCACAAACGACCTGGAGGACGCGTTCTTCCAGCTCTACTCGGCCAGAAAGGGGGAACTGTAAATGTTAAACGGCATCAGACAGATATTCGGAAAAGAGATGTCCAGGATACTGAGGGATAAAAAGATGGTCTTCTCCGTCTTCCTTCTCCCGGTCATCATCATGGTGGTCCTGCTCACGATCATAAACAGCCTGGCAGGACAGATGCAGTCAGATATAGAAGAGCATACACCTATTGTCTGGATGCAGAACGAGCCGGACAGCTTTGAGGCCTTCCTCGCGTCATCGGGAATGGAGTATGACGTCAGGACCGTGGCCTCTGACAGTGACAGGGCAAAGGCAGAGGACCAGATCCTGAACGGGGAGGCGGACCTGCTCATAGAGTTCCCTGCGGATTTCGACGAACTGGTTGCCGGATTCCAGGAGGGGGACCAGGTTCCGCAGGTCAAGACCTACTACAATCCCTCTGAGAATTATTCGTCCCAGGCATACCAGGAAATCTCCGTGGGCATGCTGGAATCCTACCGCCAGACCCTGCTGGCAGGGCGGGTGGGCAACCCGGATGCCATCACGGTATTTACGGTCAATTCTGACAATGACGAGATGGTGATCCAGGACGATGAGAAGGCCAGCGGTCAGGCGCTGGGCATGATGCTCCCCTACTTTATCACGATCCTCCTCTTTGCCGGAGCCATGGGGATAGGCACGGATATGATCGCGGGAGAAAAGGAGCGTGGCACTATGGCCAGTCTTCTCGTGGCGCCGGTGAAACGGTCCGCCATCGTGCTTGGAAAGGTGTTTGCACTGATGGTGGTGTCAGGCATTTCCTCCATCATCTATGTGGCCGGCATGGTCGTATGTACGCCCTTTATGATGGACTCCATGACAGGCATGGACGAGGCGCTGAACCTGAGCCTGAAGGCGGACCAGATCGTGATGCTGGGGCTGCTTCTCGTGGCGCTCGCCTTCCTGTACTCCGCCGTGGTGGCGCTGATCTCCGTCTTTGCGAAGACCACCAAGGAAGCCAGCAGCTATATCATGCCTGTGTATATGGTCGTGCTGGTAGCGGGGCTCCTGACGATGTTCCGCATGGGAGACGGAAGCCCGTGGGATTACTATATTCCATTCTATAACAGTGCCATTGCCCTCCAGGCTATCCTGAGTCATGACCTGACCATATCCCAGTACCTGGTCACCCTTGTAGAGACCCTGGCGCTGGGAGGCATCCTGACAGTGC
Source organism: Lachnoclostridium sp. An118 (assembly GCF_002160985.1). Classification (GTDB taxonomy): domain Bacteria; phylum Bacillota; class Clostridia; order Lachnospirales; family Lachnospiraceae; genus Claveliimonas; species Claveliimonas stercoravium. Next base: position 113,035 of record NZ_NFLQ01000008.1, read on the forward strand.
TCATTGCCAGAGCCTTCAATAACGAGAAGGTCATGGCGCTGTAAAACAGAACAGAAAGCGAAAGTGGAAAGGGCCTCGTGCCGTCACGGATCTCCTTCCGTCTGCATAAGATGAAAGGGGAGGTGACAGCATGAGGCTCTGTGATTTTCAGCAGAAGGAAGTGATCAATGCCTGCGACTGCCGGAAGCTGGGCTATGTGGCAGACCTGGTATTTGATGAATGTACAGGCTGTATCGAGTCGGTGATCGTGCCCAGGGGAGGGTTCCTGTGCGGCTGGTTCGGGGATGCCGGTGAGTACGTCATTCCCTTTGCGTGTATCCGGAAAATCGGTCCGGATATCATCCTGGTAGAGGTACACGAAGAAAAAGGACACAGGAAAAAGTAATAAATTGACAATTCCGGCCAGCGGGATATATACTTGTCTTAATATGTGAAGAAAGGACGGAAGACCAAGATGAAATGCCCATATTGCAACCATCCGGACACAAGAGTCATCGACTCCAGACCGGCAGATGACGGTAATTCCATCCGCAGAAGGCGCTCCTGCGATGTCTGCGGAAAGCGGTTTACCACCTATGAAAAGGTAGAGACTATCCCGCTGATCATCATAAAGAAGGACAACAACAGAGAACAGTACAACCGCGGAAAGATAGAGACGGGCATCCTGCGGGCGTGCTACAAAAGACCTGTGTCCGCGGCTGAGATACAGAAGTGTATCGACAGAGTAGAGACAAAGATATTCAGCCTGGAGGAAAAGGAAATCCCCAGCAGCACGATCGGTGAGATCGTCATGGATGAGCTGAAAAGGCTGGATGAGGTGGCCTACGTCCGCTTCGCATCCGTGTACAGGGAATTTAAGGATGTAAACACCTTTATGGACGAGATAAAGAAAATACTGGACAGGGGAAATGCATAAGACAATGGACTATCAGCGTATTTTGGAAGGCATACTCGATATTGGCGAAGCCATGCTCTGCAGCGGGGCGGAAAATTTCAGGCTGGACGACACCATGTACCGGATGTGTAAGAGCTACGGATTCAAGCGCTATGACGTGTTCGTCATACCCAGCAATATCCAGATCACGGTGGAGACGCCGGAGGGAGAGATCCTGACTCAGATCCGGCATATCGAGTCCACAGGCATCAACTATGACCGACTGGATTATATGAATGATCTGGCCAGATATGTGTGCGCCCACACGCCGGATGCCCGGGAGCTGCACAGGAGGTATCTGGAGGTCATGGCCCGGAAGCAGCAGCCCCTGTGGGTCACCTATCTGGCGGGTGTCATGGGAGGGACCGGGTTTGCTGTCTTCTTCGGCTGCGGGCTGACAGATGCCGTGGTGGCAGTACTTGTGTCCCTGATGATCGTGTTTGTGGGTGACTGGCTTGGGAAGAGGGAGGATAATCTCCTCATCTACAATCTTATCCTTGCCTTTCTGTCAGAGACGGTCATCATCGGCATGGATTTCCTGGGCATCGGGACCCATCCGGACAGGATCATGATAGGTATCGTCATGCTGCTCATCAGTGCCCTGAGCACCACCAACGGGATACGGGAAATCCTGCAGAGAGATTTCCTCTCCGGACTTATCAATATCATGAACTCTGTCCTGGGAGCGGCAGGTATTGCCTTTGGCATCGCCATTGCCATGCAGCTTCTCGGAGAAGGAGCCTACGACGGATTCACGCTGAACCACAGCGTGCCCATCCAGCTCGCGTCCTGCACGGTGGCCTGTGTGGGATTTGCCATGTGGTTTAAGATCCAGGGAAAGCAGGTGCTCTTCTCCGGAATCGGGGCCTTTTTCACCTGGGCCATCTACTGCCTGGTATATGCATTCTGGCCCAGCAACTTCGTGGCTACCATGGCGGGAGCTGTCTTTGTAGCGGCATTTGCCTTTATCATGGCCAGGGTCAACAAGGCGCCTGCCACGATATTCCTGACAGCATCGGCCTTTCCGCTGATCCCCGGACCTAATCTCTACTATATGATGTACGGCTGGGTGAGTGGGGACAGAGCCATGGCGGGGCAGGAGACCGGCGTGCTTCTGGAGACGTGCCTCGGTATCGCTCTGGGCTTCCTGATCGTGGATGTAGTGTCCCGGTGTGTCCTCTATGCGGTGAAGCGGGAGGGATTCCGGGGAGAAAATATCATCTAGCCCGGTGAGAAATAAATTGCGCATCCTATTGGAAAGTGCTATGATAAAAGAGGAAGCATATACAGCTTCTTCTTTTTTGATATGCAAAATTTGTTTTTTTCAGATTTACAGATAGATCGGGTGTGTGTGTATGAAAAACTATAAATTGACCATTGCCTATGACGGCAGCCGCTATCAGGGATGGCAGCGGCAGGCGACAACGGACAATACGATACAGTATATCATAGAGTGGAGCCTGGGGAGGATCGTGGGATACCGGGTGCAGGTGGACGGCTCAGGCAGGACGGACAGCGGTGTCCATGCCAGGGGGCAGGTGGCCAGCGTGAAGCTGTCCGGTCTCTACGACCCGGCGGAGCTGAAAGCTGCTCTGAACCGTTATCTTCCGGAAGATATCCGCGTTCTCAAGGTGGAACTTGTAAAGAACAACTTCCATGCGAGAAAAAGCGCCAAGGGGAAGAAATACGAATACTATATAGACTGTCGGGAAAAGCCGGATGTGTTTTCCAGGAGATACTGCTACCATTATCCGGAGAAACTGGATATAGAAGCCATGCGGGATGCTGTGAAATATCTCATCGGCGTCAAGAATTTTGCCAGCTTTACGGACAACAAAGAAACCAACGATACAGTCCGCAGGATCTACAATATCAAGATCGTGCGCTCCGGGGAGAAGGTGAGGATCACCTACTACGGGTCAGGCTTCCTCTACCACATGGTCCGCATCCTGACAGGGACACTGATCGAGATCGGGACAGGCCGGCGGGATGCCAGCAAGCTCCCGGTGGTCATAGCGGCGGAGGACCGCAGCCTGGCGGGATTTCTCGCTCCGGCCAGAGGCCTGTTTTTGAGAAAAGTATATTATTAGATGGCAAATAGATAACAAGGAGAAACTAGACTATGAAATTGATCTCTTGGAATGTGAACGGCCTGCGGGCCTGTGTGCAGAAGGGGTTTACAGACTTTTTCAGGGAGGCGGATGCGGACATTTTCTGTGTCCAGGAGACGAAGCTGCAGGAGGGACAGATCGACCTGGTGACCCCGGGTTATCATCAGTACTGGAACTATGCTGTGAAAAAGGGCTACTCCGGCACGGCTGTGTTTACGAAGGAAGAGCCGTTGTCTGTATCCTGCGGCATCGGCATGGAGGAGCATGACCAGGAGGGCAGGGTCATTACCCTGGAGTACCCGGAGTTTTATTTTGTCACCGTGTACACCCCCAACTCCCAGAATGAACTGGCAAGGCTTCCCTACAGGATGCAGTGGGAGGCAGATTTCCTGGCTTACCTTAAGAAGCTGGAGAAAAAAAAGCCGGTGATCTTCTGCGGGGACCTGAACGTGGCCCACAGGGAGATCGACCTGAAAAATCCGAAGACAAACAGGAAGAACGCGGGCTTTACAGACGAGGAGAGGCAGAAATTTACAGAGCTCCTGGAGGCCGGGTTCATTGATACCTTCCGCTATTTCTACCCTGACAGGGAAGGGATCTATTCCTGGTGGTCCTACCGGTTTAAAGCCAGAGAGAAGAACGCGGGGTGGCGTATTGACTATTTCTGTGTGTCCAAATGCCTGGAGGACAGGCTGGAGGATGCGAAAATACTGACAGATGTGATGGGCTCCGACCACTGTCCGGTGGAGCTGGATCTGAAATAGCATAGAAAAGAGGCGGATCATATGAGGATAGAGAGGGAGCATGCAGCGGCCATTGTCATTGATTACCAGGAGAAGCTGATGCCTGTCATGGACAGGCGGGAGGCGCTCATAGAGAACTCCTCCATCCTGCTGGCGGGACTTCGGACCCTGGGTATTCCCATGGTGCTCACCCAGCAGTACACGAAGGGACTGGGAGGTACCGTGAAGGAGCTGACCCAGGCCGCCGGGACAGCGGAGTTTGTGGAGAAGCTGCGGTTCAGTGCCTGGCAGGTTGTGGCCAGTAGCCATCCCTGGATACTCGGGAAAAAGTACATCATCCTCTGCGGGATAGAGTCCCATATCTGCGTCCAGCAGACCATGCTGGAGCTGAAGGGTGCGGGCTTTGTGCCCGTGCTTGTAACAGACTGTATCTCCAGCCGGAAGAGGACAGACTATGAGGGGGCCCTTGTGAGGGCTCAGCAGGAGGGGGCTATCCTCACCACGTACGAGGCCCTGCTCTTTGAGCTGCTGGAAGAGGCCGGCACAGACGAGAGCAAGAAGATCCAGCGGCTTGTGAAATAGGAAATACAAAAGAAAAGGGAGGGTATATCTGATCTGTCTCGGATCAGATATACCCTCCGTCCATTCCTATGACCTGTCCGGTCATGTAGTGCGGGGCATGGGCAATCTGCCATACAAGGTCCGCCACTTCCTCCGGCGTTCCAAAACGGCCGGCGGGGATCTCCTCTTTCAGCTCCTGATTCTCTTCGGGGGAAAGCCAGCCGTTCATGGCTGTGTCGATGACGCCGCAGGCGATCGCGTTGACCTGGATGCCGCTTGGAGCCAGCTCTTTGGCCAGCGCCCTGGTCAGTCCGTGGATGCCGGACTTGGCGGCTGAGTAGGCAGCCTCGCAGGATGCCCCCACGGTTCCCCACATAGAGGAGATGCTGATGATCCTTCCCTGCTTCCGGGTCACCATAGGCGGGATGGCGCTGCGGCAGCAGTAGAAGACGGAGGACAGATTGGTGTCAAGAAGTCTTTGCCACTCGCTGTCTGTCATGTCAGTGAGCAGTCCCATATGGGCGATGCCTGCATTGTTGACAAGCACGTCCAGGCAGGGACAGATCTGATAAATTTTCTCAAATATCTGCCGGACATCCGCCGGGCTGCCCACGTCTCCCGGAACCAGGGTACAGTGTCCGGGGAAATGGCTGTTGATTTCTCTCTGTACTTCTGACAGCTCATCCAGGGATGAGCGGCAGTTGAGAAAGACGTGCCACCCCTCCCGGGCAAATCGAAGGGCGCAGGCCCGGCCAATGCCCCTGGAGGCTCCTGTGATAAGTGCGTATTTTGCAGACGGTTTTGCGGACATGAACATTCTCCTTTTTCCCTTTTGCTCTATTTTACAACAGAGTCCGGTCTGGTGTCCAGCCGGCTGTCCGGGCGCGTATTTTTATTGCCGTTTCTTCAGTGCATATAAAACAGCGCTCATATCCTTTGTCTGTGACTTTGGGTTCATACAGGATATCCAGCCCGGTGTCCAGCATGTCCACGGTCAATTTGTTTACCGTTTCTGTATTATCCACAGAAAATACGATAAAAGTATGTCCTTCTTCAGTTTTTTCAACAGACAGCTTCCCTCTCATTGCAGCAGCTCTCCTTTGGTTTTTTGGCGAGTGCGATTCCCGTCAGCAGAAGGAGCGGGAAAATGACACCTGCCAGAACGCCCGCTTTCAGATTGTCATCCATTGCTCCGGATACCAGGCCTACCAGGGTGGGACCTGCTGAGCAGCCTACATCTCCGCCAAGGGCCAGTAAGGCAAACAGGGCCGTTCCGCCTTTTGGGAGAGCGGCAGAAGCCTTGCTGAAAGTACCTGGCCACATGATGCCGATGGACAGACCGCAGACGGCGCAGGAGGCCAGACTGAGAAGAGGGAATGGCATGAGCGAAATCCCAAGATAAGACAGAACGCACAGAGCCCCGCTATAGACCATGAAGCGTTCCAGGTGGATGAGATGACCGTATTTTCCGTAAAACAGCCGTGACAGTCCCATCAGGACGGCAAATGCCATGGGCCCTGCCAGGTCTCCCGCTGTTTTGGAAATCCCCAGACCCTTCTCGGCAAATACAGACGCCCACTGGCTCACCGCCTGTTCGCTTGCCCCGGCGCATACCATCATGACAAGCAGGACCCAGAACAGCCTGTTTCTGAACAGGTCTCCTGTTTTCATGCAGTCTTTACCGCCTTCTTGCAGCGGAGCTATAGGAACCCTGGCAAACGCAAAGGCATTGCAGATGGGGAGGATTGCCCAGGTCAGTGCCAGCAGCTTCCAGTTTTCTGTGCCTGCAATCTGGAAAAACAGTGTCGATACAAGCACAACCCCCGCATAGCCCCAGCAGTAAAATGAGTGGAGCATGCTCATGGTCTTCTCCTTGTGCTTCGTGGGGCAGGCTTCTACAACAGGGCTGACCAATACTTCGAGGAGTCCGCCTCCGACTGCGTAGATCATGACAGAAATCAATATGCCGGCAAATGGAGCGGGCAGGATTTCAGGCAGGACAGTGAGGAGGATCAGGCCTGCAGCTGAAAAAATATGGGCTGCGATCATGGAGACTCTGTAGCCGATCCTGTCCACAAAAGAAACGGAGAGAAGATCGGTCAGAAGCTGTATCCCGAAGTTAAAGGTCACGAGCAGCGTGATCTGTGAAAGCGGGATATGGTAGATGTTCTGAAAAAGTAAAAATAGCAGCGGCGCAAAGTTGTTGACGACAGCCTGCACGATATATCCTGTAAAACAGGCTGCTATTGTTTTTGTATATTTGTTTGACATGTTTGTTCCTCCTTGCTTCAGATGGGATTATATCACATAAAAAACGGGAAGACATTGAATAAAATCACTAAAATATGGTATAATATCACAAAATTAAATTCGTTTGATATGAGGTGAGGACGGTGGGAGTCTGCAGGACGATCACGGATGAAACGCTCCGGGAAGCGGTATCGCACGGGAAAAACGATTATCCGTTTGCGTACTATCCGGAAGATATATGGAGATTTGATTTTCATAGGATCGGCTGGCACTGGCATAACGAGCTGGAGTTTCTTGTGGCAGCCAGTGGAAATGCGGTCTGCTGTGTCGGAGAAGATAAGATCAATCTGCCTCAGGGCTGCGGCGTGTTTATCAACAGCGGTATCCTGCATCGGTTCGAGGCATATCAGAGCGTATATGCCCCCAACATTGTTTTCGCACCGTCCCTCCTTGCACCGGAAGAGTCCCTTATTTATCAGAAGTACGTCAGACCGGTCATAGTACTATCTGCTCCGTACCAGATCCTTGAACCTCATATTGTATGGCAAAGACAGATCCTCCAGATTTTGGGACAGATTTTTGCGCTTCAGGAGGAAGGAGGAAGAAACGAGCTTTCTACTGTCAGGATGCTTCTGGAGATATGGGATCTGCTGGAGAAAAATATGGAGCAGGCATCCGGGCTGCCGAAGCTGCGCCGGCTGAACCATAAGCAGGCGCAGCTGCAGACCATGATACAGTTTATCCACGACCACTATATGGAGGAAATAACACTGGAGGAGATCGCGGGGGCGGCCTCTCTGAGCAAAAGTGGCGCCCTGCATATTTTTCAGTCAGGCATTCATACATCCCCGGTAGCGTACCTTATAGGTTACCGGCTGTCCCGTGCGGCGGCGGAGCTCCTGACAACCCAGAAGCCGGTTTCTGTTATTGCATCGGACACGGGCTTTGCAAGCGCCGGCTATTTTTGCCGGAAATTCCGACAGCATTACCATATGAGCGCCGGAGAGTACAGAAAGGGAAAGCAGGGGAAGAATATGGCGGAAAGGATGTATCAGATCAAACAATAGAGTTGCTATTTCTGTCCACTGATGCTATGATGTATGCATGATTTAGACAAGTTATTTTTGCAGGGAGAGGAGAATTCGGAGACAATTATCATTAGCGATGGAAGCAGAGGATGAAAAAGAGGTATGAATATGATCGACAGGGCAGTTGAATTTGCGACGAAGGCTCACGAAGGACAGTTCCGGAAGGGGACAAGGCGCCCCTACATCGTCCATCCCATAGAGGTCAAGGACATTGTGTCCACCATGACCCGGGATGAGGAGGTGATCAGTGCCGCGGTGCTCCACGACACGATAGAGGACTGCCAGGGAGTGACCCGGGAGGTGCTGGCGCTGGAGTTCAGTCCCCGGGTGGCCGCCATGGTGGCGGGAGAGAGCGAGGATAAATCCAGGACCTGGATGGAGAGGAAGAGCGCAACGATCCAGTCCATCGGGAGCGCCCCCAGGGAGGTGCAGATGATCGGACTGGCAGACAAATTGTCCAACATGCGGGACATTGACCGGGACTATCCCAAGGTGGGGGAGGAGCTCTGGAAGCGCTTCCGCATGAAAGATAAGAAAATGATCGGCTGGTACTACAAGGGCGTGCGGGATGCCCTTGCCGAAGACTTCCAGAAGGAACCGGTATTTCAGGAATACTGCCGGTTGATACAGAAGAACTTCGACTGAGAAAAGGACCGGATATGCAGGCTGGGGCTTGTGCATATCCGGTCCTTCCTTCCTCTCGCGGCCGCTCCTATCCGTGCAGCTTTTTCCTGAGGAGCAGCACAGAGGCTGCGTAAAAGACAGATGAGAGGAGAATGCACCACAGAAAGGCAGCCGCGAGTAATCCCATATCTGCGGGATGCCCTGCCAGAGCGGCTCGCAGAGAGTCGATGACAGGGGTCATGGGCTGATGCCGGGCGAATGTCCGCAGCAGGGGCGGGAGATGCTCTGTGGGGACAAAGCCGGAGCTCAGGTAGGGAAGGACAATGGCCAGGGAGGAGAGAGAGCTGGCGCCCTGGGGACTTTTTGACAGGATACCCACAGTGACGGCCATCCAGGACAGTGCCAGGATCATGCCCGACAAAAGGAGGAGGCTTATCCCCAGGCCGGTCAGGCTAAAGGCCGGGCGGAAGCCCAGGAGGAGCGCGATGAGGAGGACGACAGCGGAGGTCACAAGACTCCGCCCGCAGGCCTCCAGTACGTGGCCGGAAAGGAGAGACCTTTGGCGGACCGGGAGAGTGGAAAGTCTGCTCATGACCCCGCTGGTGATGTCCTGATTGACCATGACGGCCGTGGTGGAGGAGCCCTGGGCCGCACACTGGATGAGGACGCCGGGGACAATGTAGGCCGTGTAGGAGGCACCGCCCACGTGGACAAGTCCATCAAACAGGGCGACAAAGAGCAGCATCATGAGGGCGGGCAGCAGGATGCTGGTGAGAAAGGTTTCCGGGTTCCTGCGGGACAGGAGCAGGCAGCGCCAGGCAATGGTGAAGGTGTCGCTATAGCTTCGTTTTGTTGTTTCCATATGATTTTTCCTCCTTGATCATGGTTAAGAACACATCCTCCAGGGAGGGGGACTGCTCTGAGAATTCCCGGACAGAAATGGAGTCCTCCCGGAGACGGCAGAAGAGCTCTCCTAAGGTGTCTGCCCTCCCGTCTGTAAACACGGTCAGAGCGCACTTCTCCGGCAGGCAGCTGGTCCGCCATTTCCCCGCAGGAGTTCCCAGAAGAGAGGCGGCCCGTTCCAGGTCCTTCGGGCTATAGAAGACAAACCGCACAGCGCCCCGGGGAAGGAGGGACTTCAGCCTGGCGGGAGTCCCCTCTGCCAGGATTTTCCCTTCGCTCAGGATGCCGATCTGGTCAGCCAGCTGCTCCGCCTCTTCCAGGTACTGGGTGGTGAGGAGGACGGTCATGCCGCCGTCCCGGAGCCTTCGGACAATCTGCCACATGGCCAGGCGGCTCTGGGGGTCCAGGCCGGTGGTGGGCTCATCCAGGAAAAGGACATCGGGGCTGCCCACAAGGCTCATGGCGATGTCCAGCTTCCTCTTCATCCCTCCCGACCAGCCGGAGACCCTTCGGTCCGCATGGGAGGAGAGGTCAAAATATTCCAGGAGCCGGACCGCTGATCTCACGGGGGCTGCCAGATGGCGCAGACGTCCCATGAGGAGAAGGTTCTCTGTTCCCGTCAGGCTCTCATCCAGGCAGGAGAACTGTCCGGTCACGCTGATGACCTGGTGGACCTTCTCCGGCTCCCTGGTCACATCAAAGCCCCGGACCCGGGCAGTCCCACCGTCAGGGCGAAGCTGGGTGGTCAGTATGCGGACTGTGGTAGTCTTCCCGGCACCGTTGGAGCCAAGGAGAGCGTAGATGGTCCCTGCAGGGACTGAAAAGGTGAGGTCTCTTAGGACCTCTCTGTCTTTATAGCGTTTCTTCAGCGAGGATACGAAAATCGATACATTGTTTCTTTCCATGGGTGACCTCCTTTTTTGGAGCTTGTGTCGCAAGGTTCCTTTATACATTTATTAATACCGAACGAAGGTATGTATATGTCTAATATAAAATTGCCTCTGCAAGGCAATCTTATACGTCCTGCTGCAGGGCAGGGTGGTTTCTGATCAGGTCAGCCGCCTTTTCATCATAGATGGGAAGCCCCATCCTGGCAAGCACCTCGCAGCTGCACTGGTATCTGCGGAATATCTCCTCCGCACTGCCGGGAAAGACAGATGGGATCAGCCAGACATCCAGAAGGACCAAAAGCTCGGACAGCTCCTTTGGATAGTCTGTCTGGATGGAGCCATCCCGGCAGCCTTCCTCGATGAGTTCCAGCCAGCGGGGGCACAGAGTACGGCGGTTTGTCTCCAGCATCCCAGCCAGGATCCGGGGATTTTTAAGGAGTGGGACAGCCTGGGCGGAAAAGCTGGCCTGCTCTTCGTTGGACTGGTTCAGCAGGATGGCCAGCTTCATCTTTTCCAGGCCATTCAGATCCGTCCGTTTCTTTACCTCCTCAAAGGGATTATTTTTGAAAAAGAGCCTGTCTCCCAGGGCATTCAGGATATCTTCCTTTGACTTGAAGTGGTGGTAGATGGCACCCTTGCTTAAACCCCCCAGCTCGTCTACAATGTCCTGGATCGTCGTATGGTCATATCCTTTTTCCAGAAAGAGCCGCTGTGATACATCCAGTATCTTCTCTACAGTGACTTCCGGGTACTTGTTTCTCGCCATGGCATCCTCCTGCATACATACGTTTGGTATGTATATAGTATAGCGGGCAGAACGTAAGGTGTCAATGATTTTTCATACTGATAGTATAAATGACAGCTCTGAAGAGACACCCCACTCCAAGCCCCAGGTATCCGTCCGCCAGATACCAGAGGACATGTGGAAGGGCGGTGGCATTGTAGTGGATGGGAACTGTGGGAAGGAACAGGGCGCACACGAGGAGAGGATAGGAATATTTGAAAGGAGCCCGGGACAGAGCGCCCAGAAGAAGAGAGAGGAGAAAAGTGGAGAACAGCAGGACGACCACCAGTCCCATCATGTCGGTGGGGCCGGCGGTCAGAGGAAACAGATAAAACATGACAGCCTGTATCAGAACAAGTACGCGCTCTTTCCTGTATTTTTTCATCCTTCTGCCCTCCTTTCCGGGCCGGGGCAGACTACAGTTCTGCCAGCATCTGGGCCGGGTTGTCGGCTGCCTTCACCTTCCCGAAGGCTTTGACGATGGTGCCCTCCTCATCGATCAGGTAGGTGGTGCGCACCACGCCCATGGTCTTTTTCCCGTACATATTTTTCTCCTTCCACACATCGTAGGCCTGGATGCAGGTGAGCTCCGGATCGGAGAGCAGGGTGAAGGGAAGACCGTACTTTTCCTCAAATTTCTTGTGGGAGGCCACGCTGTCCTTGCTGACGCCAAGGACGACAGCGCCCTTCTCGGCAAACTGGGGATAGAGGTCCCCGAAGCCGCAGGCCTGTTTGGTGCAGCCGGGAGTGTTGTCTTTGGGATAAAAATAGAGGATGACCTTCTTTCCCCTGTATTCCTCCAGCGTGTGCATGTCTCCGTTCTGGTCCGGCAGAGAAAATGCCGGTGCCTTTGTTCCGATTTCCAGCATAGTGGTTCCTCCTTTAATCTGAAAATTTATTCTGAAATAAAGGGTATCCCCATCTTGCGCAGGGATTTCCCATAAAATGTCCGGGTTTCCTCGTCGGGGAAGAGCAGCAGGACCTGAAAATTATCTGCAGCAAGGCCTGTGTCGCTGCAGTGCCATTCCACGTCAAAAAGCATTTCCCGAAGCGCCTCCCCGGTGAGCTTTGCTGTTTTCTTTGGAAATCTTATCCGGCGCCTCTACAACCTGCATGCCCTCTTCCAGGGGCTGCGCAGGGGCGCTGTCAATGCAAAGCTTGATGATCATATGTCTGTGTCCCTTCCTTTCTCTGGAGCGGTGTCCTCCTCTCTGACGAGGCTGACCCGCAGAAAACTTTCCTTTACTTTGGCGGCATACTGCAGCTCATAGGACGTTTTTCCATCCAGCATGGCCTGTGAGATAGCCGCGGTCTCCTTCTGGACATCCGCCTCGTGGGCATACCAGCCGAGCATGGTCCTGTTCTTGCCCCAGAAGGAGGAGCTGTCCACTCCGAAGAGGGCAAAATGAGGCGCGTCCGGGTGGCTGGATACGCGCATGGACATCACCTTATAGCAGTTGACCAGCTGTTTGCCGTCGTGGCTGCGGATCATGATCTTGCCTGTGGACACTGCCCCGGGGGCGGGAGCGGGAGAGGCCGGTGACGGGCTCTCGGAAGCAGGGCCTGCCTGCTCCTGGCTGTCTGACTGGTCTGAGACCAGATAGTCCAGGGAGACCTTCAATATCTGGGAGAGGGTGATCATTTTCTCCATCTCCGGGTATCCGTTTCCCTGCTCCCAGCGGGAGATGGCCTGCCTGCTGACATGCAGCTGCGCAGCCAGCTCCTCCTGGGAAATATTTCTTTCCTTTCTTACTGTGCGAAGATTTTCTCCAAAGCTCATAGGGGTGCCTCCTTTTATGTGTGATATGCTGTCAGATCCGGCCGCTTCCATGTGCGGCGGGCCGTTGTGGTATGCCTGTATCATAGCGGAAATGCCCTGAGCAGGCCACCAACCCTGGCTTGCAATAGCGCAACCTGGGGTTGCATTTTATATTTCAGAGGTATATCAGAGGTATTTTGACCCCTCCCGGACACTCAGCTTGTCCATCTTTTCCCCGTAGGTGCGGATAAAGTCCCGCACCCACTCGGGATCAGTCTTTGAGTAATCCCGCAGGCTCCAGCCGATGGCCTTGTTGATGAAAAACTCCCGGCTTCCCAGATTGTTGACGAGGATTTTCTCCAGCAGCTCTGTGTTGGTCTTCTCTTTCCTGCCAAGCTGATGGTCGATGGCGATCCTGCGCAGCCAGAAGTCCTCATCCAGAGACCACTCCAGCATCAGGTCATCCACCCGGCTGTCCTGAAGGCCAATGCGGCCGACGACCTGGTCAAAGAGGTCAATGGTGTCCCACCACTGCTTTGCCTTGATGTAGGTCCTTATCTTAGGGATATCCTCATAAGTGAGCAGGTCATGCATAGTCCTCAGATAGTCTCCCGCCAGATACTGGAATTCCCGGTGCCCGTCTGCGTAGCACTGGTCGAGGAAAGTCCAGTCGATCCTTCCGGCTTTCTTTTCCTGTCTGAGAAAATCTCTGTACAGCGCTCTGCGCTTCGGGGTGGGAAGACCGTAGAAGGGGAACAGTTCCCTCATGTACCTGGACATTTTGACAGCGTTTTCTCTGTCTTCCTGTTCCTCAAATCTCTTTTTGACAGCAAGATATTTTTCCATACTCTGGTTCATTTCTGTACCTCCTGCAGCAGGTCCTCCGGCGCCACTCCAAACAGCTTTGCCAGGGCAATGAGATTGGTAGTGGTGGGCTCCGAGGTGCCGTTTTCCCATTTGGAGACAGCCTGCCTGCTGATGCCCAGCGCCTGGGCCACGAATTCCTGGGTCATCCCACTGTCCGTGCGGTGCTTCCTCAGCACCTCGCCCAGGGATTTCCTTGTCCTGGCCGTCTCAGGGGTGACATTGCCGGACCGGATGTATTTCCTTAGGGCTTTCACGACCAAAATGAAGAGATAGACGCCGCCCACAAAGGTCCCAAGGACATAGATGAGATTAAAAAATGCAATAACAACAGATAAAGCAGATAAAATTTCCATATAGGATCCCTCCTTTTGACAGATACAGCATAGCATATATGCGCAGTTGCATCTATCAACCCGGGCGCAACTTTGCGGTTGCGCGCAAAAAAGCTGCGGCTGAGGTGTTTGAGTCAGACTCTGCGTATGGTTCTTGCGTATTTTCGTCCGGAGTCTTCGGTCACCTTTATCTTTCCCTGCTTTATGAATGTGTCAATCCTCCGGGCGTACCACCAGTCGCAGGTCCCCACCGGATATTTTCCCAGGATATTCCCGATGAGAAGGGCCTGCTTTACAGGTTTGTCAGTGAGCTCCCTCCATATAAGGAAATCGTAGAAATCTTCAGGGACACTGAGGAGTTTCCCGTTGATGATAGCGCGAAGAGGCGCGTTTTCCCTTTGCAGGTCTGTCCACAGCAGCGCGTACATTTCCCGCTCCAGAGAGGAGAGTGGCCTTTCCAGGGGGAGGAAGTCCTGGAATTCATCGTGGGACACCTCGCCCCAGCTCTGACAGGATACAATGCGGCTGCCGTTTGTCCTGTATCTCGGAAGCTCCACTGCGGAGACAGGATTTTTGTAAGACTTCATCCAATCGCAGAGGAAGCAGAGACCGCAGAGGGAGTAGGGGCTGTGACTGTACCATATCCTCACGGCCTGGCCCTGCTTTAGATATTCTTCCAGGCGGGCCAGCTGGCGGACATAAGAGGGACCGGCTTCCTTTAGCTCCTGGCAGGCGGCCTCGTCATGTCCATCCTGGTCCTGACTGTACATGGAGAAGATCAGCTCCTGCCGATAGGAGCTGTCTATCGCTTTTTGGATATCGCCAATGTCCAGCATGAAGGCAAGACAGAGCACCGTGTCCGGTCCGCCCTCCCCTGCCGGGAGAGTGCGGACGGTTTTTGCATACCTCATGCAGGCGGCCTCGCTCTCGCCAAACAAAATGTCAACCATGATCTGCCTCCCCCCTTCGACCTTTTTATCCTCTGTATTATTATCCATAGTGTATCATCTCTGCCCCGCAGTGTCTATTATTTCCACAAGATTGTTTTCATAAATTTGTGCAATATGTCCTATTGCTATCCGCGCCTGTTTTTTATATAATGTAAACCATCTACAGAGAAAATCTTTTCTCTGAGGCTGCCCGGCAGCCATTCTTATTTATGATCATCCGGCATTCGTCCGGGGCGGTTTCCGCTACAGAAATTCCTTTTTATGAAGTCTGCAGACAGGTGAAAAGGTTGCAGTCCGTTATTTTTATGTCTATAATGGAGGTGTAACATCTTTATGTGCATGACGAAAAAAGTAAATATGGTAAATGTGGATGACTCAGAATATCCCACTGCTGACCGGGAATACAAGGACCGGCTCTTCCGGCTCGTGTTCAACAACAAGGAGGACCTCTTGTCCCTTTACAACGCCGTGGCAGGCGCGCAGTATGAGGACCCGGATGAGCTGGAGATCAACACCCTGGGAAATGTTCTCTATCTTTCTATGAAAAATGACATTTCCTTCCTTGTCAGCGGCACTCTGAACTTATATGAGCACCAGAGCACCTACAATCCCAACATGCCCATGAGGGGAGTGCTGTATTTTGCCAGGCTGTACGGAAAAATTATTGCCAAGAACAATATAAATATCTACAGCTCCAGTCCCAGGAATTTTCCTTTTCCCCAGCACATCGTGTTCTACAATGGGACGAAAGAGCAGCCGGATCGGACAGTCCTGCGGCTCTCCGATCTTTTTGAGAGGTGCGGGGAGGGCAAGACCCCGGCGTTGGAATGTATCACAGTGATGCTGAATATCAACTACGGGCACAACCGGGCTCTTATGGAGAAGTGCCGGCGGCTGGAGGAGTACGCCATTTTTGTGGACAGGGTGCGGAGGAACCTGGAGACGGCAGGGCCTCTGGAGGAGGTGCTCATGCGGACTATCGACGACTGCATCAGGGATGGGATTCTGAGGGACATCCTGATCCAGCAGAAGGCGGAGGTGGTGCAGATGATACTGGAGACGTTTGACAAGGAAAGCTATGAAAAAGCTGTAAAGAGCGAGGCCTACGAGGACGGCTATCAGGCCGGGAAAGAATTTGTGCTGAAGGAGAAGGTAAAGAAAAAGCTGTCCAGGGGAAAGACAGCACAGGAGATCGCGGAGGACTTGGAGGAGAGCCTTGAGACAGTGGAAGAGCTGATCACTCAGCTTTCCGGCACGGCTTCTCCATAGCGTAGTTCGTCAGCTGGATACCGCGGCGCTCCACGGTCTGTTCTTTTACAATGCGGTATCCTCTTTTTTCAAAAAAAGGCTTTGCGGTGATGGAAGCGTGGGTCGTAAACCGGACGGGGGAAAGCTCCGGAGAGAGGGCAGCTTCCAGACGGTCGCAGATGGCAGTGGCTATGCCCTGGCGCTGAAAATCTTTATGTACGTAGAGGCGGTCCAGGTAGCCGGTGTCGTCCATATCGCCAAATCCGGCGATGACGCCGCCTTCCTCCGCGACAATGGTGTGGTGGGCCAGCAGCGTGGCCTGCCACTTTTTCATATCCAGTTCTTTTGGAGCCCATGCGTCCAGCTGCTTGGAGGTGTAGTCCCGGGCGCAGACTGTGTGGACCGTATCCTGAAACAGGCGGACGACGGCGGCAAGGTCCTTTGAGGTATATGCTCTGTAGATCATAGGTCTTTCCTCAGGACCTCCTTTGGCGGCTCGATCTCATTGGCCAGCGTGTGTTCGGTGAGCTCGGACAGGAGCCGGAGCTTTTTGTTCAGCATGGGTCTCATGCAGTTGGGGACATGCTCCTGGTGGGCCCGGTGTATGGCTACGCACTCTTTGCAGTTGCCGTGATAG
The DNA here is from genome assembly GCF_002160985.1 of Lachnoclostridium sp. An118. Lineage (GTDB taxonomy): Bacteria > Bacillota > Clostridia > Lachnospirales > Lachnospiraceae > Claveliimonas > Claveliimonas stercoravium. The sequence goes on from NZ_NFLQ01000008.1 coordinate 129,716, forward strand.
CGGCACGCTTTTTTGCAGGGGCAGTGGTCCTTATCTTTGTATTCCTCCCTGAACTGAGCGGCAAATTCTTCCTGGAGCTTCAGGCCCTCGGCCCGGTTTCCCCTGTGAAACTCTCTCATTGCCTCCAGTTCTTTTGGATTGTTTTCTATGATCATAGGTTCCTCCTGAAATGATGGGGGTTATTTTTTGTTGCTGACTGTCTGTCCAATTTCAATATAAGGCGGATAGGAGGATTTTCCGGGAATATATAGGCCTCTGTCATCAAAGACTTCATATTTGGAAGTATCCTGGACATATATATCCGCAAATTGAATGGGAAGCCCCGGTGAAGTGTAGAAGCTCCGTCCTTGCTGCAGCTGAAAGTGCAGATGGGGTTCGGAGGTGTTGCCGGAATTTCCGCATTGGGCAATCTTTTGCCCCCTTTTGACAGTTTGTCCGACGGATACAAGGATACTGCCTGGTTTGAGGTGAGCCAGCAGAGAGTGTTCGTTTTCTGCGTGGAAAAGCAATATATAGTTTCCACGGATATCCCGGGCATCACAGACGGCCTCTCTTCTGGCAGTGATCCGACTGTCCGGCTGTCCTGTGGATACTTCCGCTACTACGCCATCAGCCGGAGCAAGAATGTCCTTTCCATAGCAATAAAAAGAGGATGGGTCTGCCTCCGGGCCGTGAAAGCTTTTGCCTTCTGCGTCAAGTATGACAAAGTCATAAGCGTATCTCTGGGTGGGAATATCCCAGGAGTGGGATGTTCTTTTCGAAATACCTCCGTTTACAACAACCCATTTTCCCTTAAAAGGAAGAGAATATTCTGCGCACAGACGGCAGTTCCGTATATCCGGGAGGTTCCCGTGGTATCTGTGCTCCAGTGCGATGATGCCCCCCATCTGTTTCAATGACTGGAAAAATACAGAAACATTCATTTTAATGGCCCTCCCTGTTCGGTATAAAAAGCAGCAACTCTAAAGCAGCTCTCCTTTATCACTATATCATCCTCCCGGGACAGTGTATCACTGCACCCTGGGAATGTCCACATTTTTCAGGAAATCACTGGAGGGGATCGCCGCAGGTCGATCCGGTAATACTGGGAAAGCCTTCCCTTTTCATACCGGTCATACTCACAGGACAGTCGGCTGCATGACCCTTGCGGTGCCTCCTTTGTCTACCTGACGGGCGTGTAGTCAATCTTTGACTCTTCCTCGGTGGCCTCCAGCTTGAAGATGACAGGACGCAGTCCGTCATTGCAGGAGACAATGGCAACGCCCGGCTTTCTGATCCAGTCTCCATAGTAGAAGAGGTCCTGCCCTGCGCCGTGGGCCAGGGCGAATACATACTGGTAGATGGCCTTCCAGGCCTCGTCGCACATGCCTTCAGGCTTTGCATAGTCCGCATAGAAGACCTGGCCCTCCTTCAGCATGGGACAGGCGGTCAGCCCCTCGATGCCGTACTCGCCGGCCAGTTCCTTGTCGAGGGTAGTTTTCAGCACAGTGATCTTTACGCATTTCATCATAAATAGTACCTCCGTTTTCTGATGGTTTTTTGATGACCATTGCGGCGGCGCCGGAGCAGAAAGGCCCAGACCTTGCGGGCGGACGCCGGAATGTATTATTATGAAAGTATCCTGAAAATGCAGTCCAGAAAGGGGGAGCTGCCATGCAGACACCCAGATACATTTTTGCAGATGATTTTTCTGCATTTGAAACCTATTTTAAGTCTGTTCCGGGAAGAAGGCGTTCCTTTAAAAAGGGAGACAGCCTGTGGGCCGCGGGACAGCCCTTCTCGCCGGTCTATTATATCTTGTCCGGGCTGGCCCTGACCTGCATCCACCACGAGGAGGGGCACAGGAAGATACTCTCCTTTCACGGAAAGGGGACCGTCTTCCCGGTCTATCACGGCAATCGGTTCAAAATAGAAAGATCCATTGCCACCCAGGCTCTGGAGGATGTGGAAGCGCTGGAATTTTCCCCGCCCCAGTTCCGCCGCATGATGGAAGAGAGCTTTCCTCTCACAGAGACGGTCATTGACTGGTATGCGTCCTACGTCAACCTGCTCCTCTATGAGACGGCGCACCAGGAGTACAACAGCGCCTTCATAAAGCTGTGCAATCTTCTCTATCTCCTGGCAGAAAGAGAGGAGACAGAGGCGGGCCCAGTCATTTATCTGAGCCAGGAGGAGCTGGCGGATATCCTTGCGGCCAACCGGGTCAATCTCTCTAGAAACATCTCCCGTCTCCGGCAGGAGGGCGTCATCGCTACAAGCCGGAAGCAGATCCGCATCCTGCGGCCGGACCTGCTGGCAGCCCACTGCTCCAGCGAGACGCTGTGACAGCCGGACACAGCCAGAGCACCAGCGCACGACTCAGAACATAGCAGGGGGCAGCGGGTGCAGCTGTCCGGCTTCTGCTGCCTGGCCAGGTGCATTACATTATCATCATACACGAAATCAGAGGGATTGTCTGTAGTCTAAGCTACAGAGAGTGCTCTGATTTTTCTGTCATTCAAAAACGGGATGTGCTATAATGGATGATGTATGATGCGGGGCAAAAAGACATGCATTTTTTGACAGCATGCAGATGGCATACAGACAGCATACAGACGGCATGTGATGTCACGGCGATGTGCAGACCCCGCGGTGCCAGGGAGGACTTATGATCATCAGCGCAAGCAGGAGGACCGACATTCCTGCCCTGTATCCGGAGTGGTTTATGAACCGGCTGCTGGCAGAGGAAGTCCTGGTCCCCAACCCCTACAACAGAAAAAAGGTGAGCCGTATCCGCCTTACGCCTGAGGTGGTGGACTGCTTTGTGTTCTGGACGAAAAATCCGGAACCCATGCTGCCCTATCTGAAGATGATCGACAGGCTGGACTACCAGTATTATTTTCAGATGACGGTCACGGACTATGAGAAGGACATAGAACCCCATCTGCCGTCCACGGAGGAGTCCATTGCCACCTTTATCCTTCTGAGCCAGCGGCTGGGGAAAAACAGGGTGGATTTCCGCTTTGATCCCATCCTCCTGACGGAGAAATATACCATTGACTATCACCTTGAGAAATTCGACATGATGTGCCAGTGGCTGCATCCCTATACGACCCGGTGCATTTTCAGCTTTGTGGACTCCTACAGAGGCAGCCCATTCAGGGAGCCGGAGGACGAGGAGAAGGTCATGCTGGCGGAGGGGCTTTCCAAAATTGCCGCCAGGTATGGTCTGCCCCTGTACACCTGCGCGGAGAAGATCGATCTGGAGCAGTACGGCATCCGCCACGCTGCCTGTGTTGACAGGGAGAAGATAAGGGAGATCATCGGATACAAGCTGGACCTGAAGAAGGACAGGGGACAGAGGAAGGAGTGCGGCTGCTGCGAGAGCATTGACATCGGCATGTACGACACCTGCGTCCACGGATGCCACTACTGCTATGCCACGGCCAGCCTTGCCAGCGCCAAGAGCAGGAGGGATGAGCACGACCCGGAGTCCCCCGTCCTGATCGGACATCTGCAGGGAGATGAGACGATCACAGACAGGGAAGTGGAGTCCAGCAGGGACATCCAGCTGTCGCTGTTTGATTTTATGTGAAAATGATCTGTTGGAGGAAGACAATGACCCGTTCTGAGAAAGTATCCTGGCTGATCCGGGAGCTGAAAAAAGAAAATCCAGGCTATGAAGTCATCCGGGAGCCGATGAATGAGACGGAGAAGAGAAGGCTTCTGCGAAGCTTTATGAACGTGCGGTGGCCCGGAAGAGTGAGCCCTGAGTTCCTGCGGGTGCAGGATGAGCTTCTCAGGGAGGAGCTGGAGGAAAAAGGTGTCACAGATGGAGAGGCGCTGCCGGTGATCCGGGAGCAGTATCCCTGCACGGCCATAAAAAACGACGACCGCATCGTGCTCTGGAGGGGAGACATCACCACCCTGGCTGTGGACGCCATAGTCAATGCGGCCAACTCCCAGATGCTGGGCTGCTTTGTCCCCTGCCACGGCTGCATCGACAATGCCATCCACTCGGCAGCGGGGGTCCAGCTGCGGAATGAGTGCGCGGAGCTGATGGAAGCCCAGGGCCACGAGGAGCCCGTGGGAAAGGCAAAGATTACAGGGGGCTACAATCTGCCTGCCAGGCATGTGATTCACACAGTGGGCCCGGTGGTGGGCGTGCAGGTGACGGAAAAGCAGAAGGAGGAGCTGGCCTCCTGCTACAGGAGCTGCCTGAAGCTGGCGGAGAAACAGGGACTTACATCCATTGCTTTCTGCTGTATTTCCACAGGGGAGTTTCATTTTCCTAACAAGTTGGCGGCTCAGATTGCCATAGACGTGATCGATAGGTATTTGTCCGGCTCCAGGCTTGAGCGGGTGGTAATTGATGTTTTTAAGGAAGAGGATCTGCATATTTATCAGAAGATTTTTCGGTAATCGTGTAAAAAAACAGGTTACTTATCCCCCGGACTGGAATAAGTTATCCACATCTGTGGTGGATAAGTGGGCACATCCCAGTTCTTAAGAGTTTATGAAAATTCAGTGAATTCCTTGACAAAACCACACTGTCTGGCTATCATTATGGATAGTTTATGAAAAAGGCGGAGAAGAAGAGGAGTACGCAGGTGTTACCGCTCCACAAAAGAGAGGGCTGTCCGTGGGCTGAGAGGCGGCCTGGAGAAGGAACTGCGGAAGGTAGCTTTGGAGCCGGATGGCTGAATGGCAGACAGCAGGTAAGTCATCCCGGAGTCGTTCACGTTACAGAATAAGAGAAGATATATGGAAGTGTTTCTTCCATATTAAATAAAGGTGGTACCGCGGACAGATATATTCGCCCTTTACGTTTCAGTGAGGGGTGATTTTTTATTCAATAATAACCCTTCACCACATCAGTTACATGTGCTGCGAAGCAGCCGGAAGAATGGTTATGAGGAGGAAGAACATGAGCCAGAACCTGGAGAAGACCTATGATCCAAAGGAGATCGAACCAAAATTATACGACAAGTGGTGTGAGAACAAATACTTCCACGCTGAGGTGGACAGGAGCAGAAAACCTTTTACAACTGTCATGCCGCCCCCGAATATCACAGGAAAGCTGCATATGGGCCACGCCTTGGACAACACACTGCAGGATATCCTGATCCGCTATAAGAGGATGCAGGGATACAATGCCCTGTGGATCCCGGGAACAGACCACGCTGCCATCTCCACAGAGGTGAAGGTGACAAACCAGCTCAAAGAGGAAGGAATTGACAAGAAGGAACTGGGACGGGAGAAATTCCTGGAGCGCACCTGGCAGTGGAAGGAAGAGTACGCGGGAACCATCGAGGGACAGCTCAAGAAGCTGGGTGTTTCCTGTGACTGGGACAGAGAGCGGTTTACCATGGACGAGGGCTGTTCCAGGGCAGTGGAGGAAGTGTTCATCAGCCTGTATGAGAAAGGCTATATCTATAAAGGATCCAGGATCATCAACTGGTGTCCGGTATGTAAGACATCCCTCTCCGACGCGGAAGTGGAGCACGAGGAGCAGGATGGACATTTCTGGCACATCAAGTACCCCATTGTAGGGACAGATGACTATCTGGAGATTGCGACTACCCGTCCGGAGACCATGCTGGGAGATACAGCCATCGCTGTGCATCCGGACGATGAGAGATACAAAGACATCGTAGGAAAGAAATGCCTGCTTCCGCTGACAGACCGGGAGATCCCCATTGTGGCGGACTACTATGTAGACAAAGAATTCGGGACCGGTGCCGTGAAGATCACACCGGCTCACGACCCCAACGACTTTGAGGTGGGAAAACGGCATGACCTGCCCGAGATCAACATCATGAACGACGACGCCACCATCAATGAGCAGTACGGCGGCAAGTACGCCGGCATGGACCGCTATGAGGCGAGAAAAGCCATGGTGAAGGATCTGGAAGAGCAGGGATACCTTGTAAAGGTAGAGCCCCACTCTCACAACGTAGGAACCCACGACCGCTGCCACACCACAGTGGAGCCTCTCATCAAGCAGCAGTGGTTCGTGAAGATGGATGAGCTGGCAAAGCCTGCCATCGAGGCTGTGAAGAACGGCGATCTGAAATTTGTGCCGGAGCGGTTTGACAAGATCTATCTGCACTGGCTTGAAAATATCCGTGACTGGTGTATTTCCCGTCAGATCTGGTGGGGACACCGGATCCCAGCCTACTACTGCGACGAGTGCGGCGAGGTAGTAGTATCCAGGGGAATGCCGGAGAAATGCCCGAAGTGCGGCTGCACCCATCTTACACAGGATGAGGATACGCTGGACACCTGGTTCAGTTCTGCCCTGTGGCCCTTCTCCACGCTGGGATGGCCGGAAAAGAGCGAGGACCTGGACTACTTCTATCCCACAGATGTACTTGTGACAGGATACGATATCATTTTCTTCTGGGTGATCCGCATGGTATTTTCCGGATATGCCCATACAGGAAAGAGCCCCTTCCACACCGTGTTCATCCACGGCCTTGTGAGGGACTCCCTGGGACGCAAGATGAGCAAGTCCTTAGGAAACGGCATTGACCCGCTGGAGATCATTGACCAGTACGGCGCGGACGCCCTGCGTATGACCCTGGTGACAGGAAATGCCCCCGGAAACGACATGCGCTTCTACAATGAGAGAGTGGAGGCCAGCCGTAACTTTGCCAATAAAGTGTGGAATGCTTCCAGGTTCATTCTCATGAACATGGAGGATAAAACGATCACAGAGCCGGAGCTTGAGAAGCTTCTGCCGGCGGATAAGTGGATCCTTTCCAGGTGCAGCAGGCTGATCCGGGATGTCACAGAGAACATGGACAAGTTTGAGCTGGGTATCGCTCTGCAGAAAGTCTATGACTTTATCTGGGATGAGTTCTGTGACTGGTATATCGAGTTTGTAAAACAGAGAATGTACAATGCCAAGGAAGAGCCGGAGTCAGCGAACGTGGCTCTCTGGACTTTAAGGGAAGTGCTGAAAAACGCGCTGAAGCTGCTCCATCCGTTCATGCCTTTCGTGACAGAGGAGATCTACAGCAAACTGATCCCGGAGGAAGAGTCGCTGATGATGTCCGACTGGCCGGAAGCGAAAAAAGAGTGGGAGTTCCCCCAGGCTGAAAATGTGGTGGAACACCTGAAACTCATCGCCAGCGGGGTGAGAAATATCCGGGCGGAGATGAATGTCCCGGCAAACAGGAAAGTCAAGATCTATGTGGTAAGCGAAGACAAGGAGCTGCTTGCGGGCTTCGAGGAGCTGAAAGACGCCATGCTCCGTCTCGCCAACGCGTCAGACTTTATCATGCAGCAGAATAAAGAAGGCATCGGTGAGGACGCTATCTCCGTGGTCGTGCCGGACGCTACCGCCTATCTGCCGCTTGAGGATATGATCGACTTTGACCAGGAGATCGAGCGCCTTACAAAAGAGGAGGCCCGCCTCACAAAGGAGATCGCACGCTCCAACGGCATGCTGGGCAACGAGAAATTTGTCAGCAAGGCTCCCGCCGCCAAAGTGCAGGAGGAGAGGGAGAAGCTGGAAAAATATGAGCAGATGATGGCCCAGGTAAAGGACCGTCTCGCCTCTCTGAAGGATAAGATTTCCAAATAGAATCAAAGGACCGATAAAGCAGACAGCAGGGAGTATATGATTTACAGGGAAAAGGAAAGGGATGACAATGAAAAAAATTCACTTGAAAAAGCCGGATATCAGAGGCACCCTTTATAAGATCAGACATTTGAAAAAAGAAGATGTAAAGGCGTGGCACCGGGCGAGGAAGGAGCGGCGGGAGAGGATCCTGGAGGCCCGCCGCAATGGGCCCTTTGCCCGGAAGATGAAGCCGGTCTACGCGTTTATGAACCGCTTTTCTCTGGTGTTTCATGCCCTGCTGGCATGTCTGATCAATTTTGTGATCGAAGCAATATCCAGACATTCCGCCTTTGAAGCCTGGGACTATATGATGGGGTCACCCCTTGTGTTCCTCTACAATGCGTTTATGATCTTTATGACCTTTACGGTCGTGTACCTGGTGAGGAGGAGGGTCTTCGCCCGCATCGTCATCAGCGTGCTCTGGCTGGTGCTGGGTGTGGCCAACGGCTACATGCTGATGGTCCGGGTGACACCCTTTAATGCCCAGGACCTGAAGGCGGCTGGCGAGGGCCTGGCCCTTATCAACAACTATTTTGATCCCATGGAGCTGGTGCTGGTGATCGTGGGCCTTGCGGCGGTCATCGTGTGGAGTGTCTCCATGTGGAGGCGGGGTGGCCAGTTTGAGGGAAAGATGCACCGCGTCCTGGCGCTCGCCGGCGTGGTGGTGTGCTTCGGATCCTACACCTTCATCTCCCAGGTGGCCCTGGACAAGCGGGTGGTGTCCAACTATTTCGGGAACATTGCCTTTGCCTACGAGGATTACGGTCTTCCCTACTGCTTTATGGCCAGCCTGTTCAACACAGGCATTGACGAGCCCAATGGCTACAGCCAGGAGACCATGGAGGCTGTCAGTGGTGACGGGGAGATAACAAAAACTGAGACAGGCCGGTCCCAGGAGGACCTGCCGAATGTGATCTTCATCCAGCTGGAGTCCTACTTTGACGTGGCCGAGGCGGAGTTTTTCACCACCTCTGAGGATGCCACGCCCAACCTTCACGCCATGGCGGAGCAGTACTCATCTGGCTATTTTAAAGTGCCTTCTGTTGGGGCGGGGACAGCCAACACAGAATTTGAGGTGCTCACTGGTATGAACATGCGCTACTTTGGCCCTGGAGAGTACCCCTACAAGACCATTGTGAAGTTTCAGCCCACGGAGAGTGCTGCCACGGCGTTTGGCGCCCTTGGATACGGGACCCACGCCCTCCACAACAACGGGGGAAATTTCTACAGCCGGGCCAGAGTGTACAATATGATGGGGTTTGACACCTTCACCAGCAAAGAGTTCATGAATATCCTGCAGACCACGGAAAACGGATGGTCCAAGGACGAGATACTCATTGACCATATCCTGGAGGCCATGGATACTACAGAGCAGCAGGATTTTGTGTTTGGCGTCAGCGTCCAGGGCCACGGAGATTACCCGGAGGAGCAGGTCCTCGAGAACCCGAAGATCAAGGTGGAGGGCATTGAGGACGAGGCCCTTAAAAATAAATGGGAATACTATGTGAACCAGGTCTATGAGATGGACAAATTCGCAGGAGACCTGGTGGCTGCCATCGAGGAGAGAGGGGAGCCAACGGTCATCGTGTTTTACGGGGACCACCTTCCCACCATGGGGCTGGAGGCGGAGGACTTAAAGAGCCGCTATCTCTACAATACAAACTATGTGATCTGGGACAACATCGGCCTTGCAAAGGAGGACAGGAACATCCCTTCCTACCAGATCATGGCAGACGTGATGGAGCGTCTGGACATCCACTCCGGTGCAGTCTTCAACTATCACCAGGAGCGCCGGCAGACCAAGAATTACCTGGCAGACCTGGAGCTTCTGCAGTACGATATCATGTACGGAGAGCAGTATGTGTACAATGGCGAACCGCCCATTACCGAGGGACATATGCAGATGGGTGTGAAGGATGTGGAGATCACGGATCTGGTGCCAAAGCTGGAGGAAGGCTACAGTCTGTACGGCGAGAACTTTACCAAGAACAGCCGGGTCTACGTGAACGGCGAGCGGCAGAAGAGTTCCTTCCTGAATAACACCAGGATTGAGCTGCCGGAGACCACTCTGGAAAACGGCGATGTAGTGACTGTCAGCCAGGTGGGGTCCAGCAATACCGTTTTCCGCACCTCCTGCGAGTATATCTACCAGGACGGGACGCTGACAAAGGTGCCGGGAACAGGAAGTGCGGACCAGGAGGGCGTATCCTGGGTAGTGGCAAACGGAGAAGAGGAAGAGTAGATATGACCTATCAGGATGCTGTCAGGTATATAGAAGAGATACCCAGATTTACAGAGAAGCATTCCCTGGCCTATGTACGTGATTTTCTGAAAAGAATGGGAAACCCGGGGATGGACAGAAAGATCATCCATGTGGCGGGAACCAATGGGAAGGGGTCCGTCTGCGCCTACATGCAGGCGGTGCTCCTGGAGATGGGGAGACGGACAGGATTTTTTACGTCCCCCCATCTGATATCCCTGAATGAGCGGATCGTGGTGGACCGGGAACAGATAGATGATGCAGGATTTCTCGCCGTGTTTGAGCAGGTGAAAGAGACAGTGGATGGGATGGCAGCGGACGGCGTCTCCCATCCTTCTTATTTTGAGTTCCTTTTCGGGATGGCCATGCTGGCTTTTGCCCAGGCAGATGTGGAGTATATCATCCTGGAGACCGGGCTGGGGGGACGATTGGACGCCACCAATGCGGTGGAGCACCCGGCTGTCACAGTGATCACCTCCATCAGCCTGGACCACACGGCATACCTGGGAGACACGGTGGAGCAGATCGCAGCTGAGAAGGCCGGGATCATCAAGGCGGGGGTTCCTGTCATCTTTGACGGGACAGAGCCCGGAGCTGCCCGGGTCATTGAGGCCCGGGCGGAGGCGCTCCATGCACCGTGTAGAAAGCTTGGGAAAAATGCGTTCGAAATCCGGGAAATTACCAGGAAACATATTGCATTTTCAAGGGGCAGTGCGTATGATAAAGATGAACTCTGGACCATCCGTGGCTGTGGGACCTATCAGATGATGAACGTGTCCCTGGCTCTTGCGGCGCTGGAGACAGTGCTCCCAAAGGAGTGTATCGACTATGGGAGATGGAAAAGAGCAGTGTCCTCCGTTGTCTGGAAGGGACGGATGGAGGAGATACGGCCGGGGATCTTCCTGGACGGAGCTCACAATCCGGGTGCTGTGGAGGCATTTGCAGACACTCTGGAGGCTCTGGGGGAGAGGGAGCCGGTCATCCTTTTTTCCGCTGTGTCGGACAAGGAGTATGAGGTGATGGCGTCCATCCTGTGTGAAAGGGTGAAGGCCAGTGTGTATATTGTCACAGAAATAAGAGACGGCAGAAGGGTTCCTGCCAGAGAGCTGGGGGAGATGTTCAGGCGCCGCACCCAAAGGCCGGTGCTTGTCTGTCCGGAGCCGGCGGAGGCGGTAAGGGAGGCGGCCCGCCTCGGACAGGGACGCAGCGTGTACTGCATCGGTTCTCTGTACCTGATCGGGGAGCTGCGCAGGCTCATAACAGAAGAGGCCGTCTGCACATAGAGGAGGTACAGGTTTATGCTGAACTATGAGGAAGAACTGAAAAAATTCCAGCCCAGCGTGGAAGTGGAAGATATAGAGGACGCAGTGTATCAGGAGGATCTGACGGATATGAGTGATATCCTGCGGGAGATGATCGAGCAGACAAACAACAGTAAATAGAACAGACAAAGGAAGCCAATAATAAGAAAGAATACGGGGATCATATGGAGTATACACAGAAACTGGTGTACCAGTCCAACTACTGGTACAATGACGGGCTTAAGAGGGCCAGGATCAGGGATATGTCCGGGGCGGTCACATCCCTGAAGAAGAGCCTTCAGTATAACAGGGAGAACATTGCGGCGAGAAACCTCCTGGGACTTGTCTATTACGGACGGGGAGAGGTCGGGGAGGCGCTTGTGGAGTGGATCCTCAGCAAGAATTTCCAGTCCCACGAGAACATCGCCAATTACTATATAAAGAAACTGCAGGAAAATCCGACAGAGCTTGAGAAGGTGAACCAGGCTATCCGCAAGTTCAACCAGAGCCTTTCCTACTGCTATCAGGACGGGGAGGATCTGGCCATTATCCAGCTGAAGAAAGTGGTGGCAGACCACCCCTCCTTTCTGAAGGCCTATCAGCTTTTATCCCTGCTGTACCTGCACACCCAGCAGTACGGGAAAGCGCGCCACACCCTGAAGGAGGCCCACAGGCTGGACACGACCAACGACATTACCCTGCGCTACATGCACGAGCTGAACGAGCTGCGAAGGAACAGAGCCGTGCGCCAGGCGGAGAAGGAAGGGAAAAAGGAGAAGCCCCAGACCGTCACATACAATATCGGCAACGAGACCATCATCCAGCCCGCCTCCGCGGGTGTGAAGGAGAACGCGGGACTGATGACTATCGTGAATATTGTCATCGGTCTGGTGGTGGGGGTGGCTGTCATGTGGTTCCTCATCATGCCGGCTGTGAACAGCTCCACGGCGGAGAGGACCAACCGCCAGGTGAAGGAGTTCAGCGACCAGATCGCGGAGCAGGACGCCCAGATCAGTGCGCTGCAGACAGAGCTGGAGCAGTACCGGGCCAACAGCGAGGCCACGGAGACAGCCCAGCAGACGGCGGCCTCCACCCAGGAGAGCTACGAGATCGTCCTGAACATGTACGACCACTACAGGTCGGAGGACATGAGCGATGCCGCTATGGTGACAGAGCTTTTGAAGGTCAATCCGGACTCCCTGGGGACGGTCGGAAGGGAGCAGTTCGACTCCATGACAGAGGACATCTACGGGCGGTACTGCGAGACGCTGTACTACACGGCGCAGCAGAACTATGAGGTGGCCAACTATGCGGACGCCATCACGAACCTGAACACGGTCATGCAGATGAACGCCGGATACGATGACGGCCAGGCCATGTGGCTCCTGGCTCAGTCCTACGCCGCCTCCGGAGACACGGAGAACGCAAATACATGGACAGAGCGGGTGCAGACAGAGTATCCGAATATCGATACATCCGGGGAAGACGGCTCCGGTGAGGAGTCCTCTGAGTAGAGGGGCTCCGACAGAGAAGCAGAGGTATAAAAAAGACACGAAAGAGAAGGATATACAGAAGAAGGTATATCCTTCTCTTTTTTGTTCCGCGGGAAAGCCCGGTCTTTCCCGCGGCAGGAGGCCCTTCCACGGGCCGAAAAAAGAAAAGGATGGAGGAATGGCAATTGAAGTATCAGGTACAGGAGAACTGTCTCACGATTTTTCTGCCGGAGGATGTGGACCACCACAACGCGGAGGAGATCAAGCGGGAGGCGGACAGGCTCATCGACAGGGAGCACATCCGCTACATCATTTTTGATTTCGCCGACACCGGCTTTATGGACAGCTCCGGCATAGGGGTCATCATGGGGCGCTACAAGAAGGTGTACATGATGGGAGGCGAGGTGTGGGCTGTCCACACCAGCGAGAGGATGAGAAAAATCCTCACCATGTCCGGTGTTATGAAGATCATGCAGATTTATGAGGAGGATAAATAAGATGGAGCGTATAGGGGATGTGACAAATGAGATGGAGCTTTATTTTGACAGCCACTCGTCCAACGAGGCCTTCGCCAGAGTGACGGTGGCAGCCTTTATGACCCAGCTGAACCCCACGGTGGAGGAGGTGTCCGACGTGAAGACGGCCGTGTCAGAGGCGGTCACCAACGCCATCATACACGGCTATGAAAACACACTCCACAAAGTACATATCAGAGCGTGGATCCAGGGGAAGAACCTGTTTCTGGAAGTGTCTGACAAGGGCGTGGGGATCCCGGATGTGAAGAAGGCCATGGAGCCCCTCTTTACCACGAAGCCGGAGATGGAGCGGTCCGGCATGGGATTTTCCTTTATGGAGGCCTTCATGGATGAGCTGGAGGTGGAGTCGGAGCCGGGCAGGGGGACCAGAGTGAAAATGAGAAAGGAGATTGGCAGAGGACGGGAGCTATGGACCACACAATCGCTTTGATACAGAAGTCTCACGAAGGGGATGAGGAGGCGAAAGCACAGATTGTGGAGGAAAATACGGGGCTGATATGGTGCATCGTAAAGCGCTTCCGGGGGCGGGGAGCGGAGGTGGAGGACCTGTTCCAGATCGGGAGCATCGGACTTCTTAAGGCCATCGACAAGTTTGACCTGTCCTATGACGTGAAGTTTTCCACCTACGCAGTGCCTATGATATCCGGGGAGATCAAGCGCTTTCTGCGGGATGACGGCATGATCAAGGTGAGCCGCTCTCTGAAGGAGACCGCCGGCAGGGCAAATGTGTGCAGGGAAAAGCTGCGGGAGCGGACAGGGAGGGAACCCACGGTGGAGGAGGTGGCCCGGGCGGCCGGCGTGGAGACCGAGGAGCTGGTGCTTGCCATGGAGGCGGGGGCGGAAGTGGAGTCTCTCCACAAGACCATCTATCAGAAGGATGGGCGTGAGATACAGCTTTTGGACAAGCTGGAGGAGAGAGAGGAAAGAGAGGAGAAGCTCCTGGACCATATGCTCCTCTCCCAGCTCCTGGAGCAGCTTGAACCCCAGGAGAGGCGCCTCATCTACCTGCGCTATTTTGCGGACAAGACGCAGACAGAGGTGGGAAAGCTGATGGGGATATCCCAGGTCCAGGTTTCCCGGATGGAAAAGAAGATACTGGAAAGGATGCGGGAGAAAATCTGAAAAAGGCATACCCTGACGCATATTTTTCTTATGTCTTATCCATACTATTCCCAGAAACGGCAGCGAAGGAGGAGTGGATATGGAGAAAGCCAGGAAAAAGATAAGGGTATGCCTTCTCTGTGTGGTGGCTCTGGCCGTGATCCTGGGGGCTGTCTGGTATTTCCAGGAGATGAAGAAAAATACGAGTGTGACAGAAGGAACTTTGGTGGAGGCGGAAGACGCCCTGCCGGGTACAGATGGAGAGAAACTATGGCGGACAGGACAGATACAGTCTATATAAAGGCAGACGGCAACGTGGAGGTAGACAAACCGTCTGTGACCGTGGGGGATGTATTTCAGATAGAGTGCGCCGGGGCGCTCCAGAAGGCGAAGATAAAGACCATACGCCTGTTCCGGTTCCGGGAGGGGGAGAGAACGGCCGGGAATAAAAAGGTCATGCGGAGGGCTCTCTCTGTCCTGAAGGCGATCGAGGCGATACATGCGGAGTTCCCTAAGGCGGAGGTGGTGAGCCTTGGCAGCCCGGATGTGATCGTCACCTACAGGGAGCCCGGGTCAGGGGGAAAGCTCCTGCATGCGGTAAAGACGGCGGGAGTGGCGGTGCTGACATTTGCCGGTGCCGCTTTCTCCATCATGGCCTTCAACAATGACGTGGATGTCACAAGGCTTTTCAGCCAGGTCTACGAGCTGGTCACGGGAACCAGGGAGCAGGGCTTTACCGTCCTGGAGCTGAGTTACAGCATCGGTCTGGTGGCAGGCATACTGATATTCTTCGATCATTTCGGCAAAAGGCGCTTCTCGGAGGATCCCACGCCTATCGAGGTGCAGATGCGGACCTACGAGGGGGAGATACAGAATGCGCTCATCGAGTCGTATTCCAGAAAGGGGAAGGAGCTGGATGTGGATACAGCAGATCATCCTGGGAATCCTGGGGCTTAGCGCCGGCATCACTGTGGCGGGAGGACTGTTCTCCTTTATCATAGAGCTTGGGGTCCTGGCTGATTTTGCGGACAGGACACACACGGGGGACAGCATCCTCTTGTACGAGGACGCGGCGGCCCTGGGCGGCGCGGCGGGCAATCTGCTCTTTGTCTACCAGATCCCGCTGCCCGGGGGAGAGCCCCTCCTGGCCGTCTTCGGGCTGCTGGCCGGGATTTTTACCGGGTGCTGGGCCATGGCCCTGGCGGAGGTGCTGAATGTATTCCCGGTCTTTATCCGGAGGATCGATCTGGCAAAGTGCGTCTCCTGGGCGATCCTGGGAATGGCCCTGGGAAAGGGAGCGGGAGCGGTGCTGTTCTTCTGGAACCAGTGGGGGAGCTAGGCCCTGCCGGCAAAGCGGTGGGAATAGACAGGCAGGAGGAGATGGATATGGAAAAAAGGACAGAAAAGGATGCGCAGGCATACCGGGACTATGTGAAAAGAAAGACACCCGTACACTGCCTGCCTCTGAACATGGCAAAGGCATTCCTTACGGGAGGCGCTATATGCACCCTGGGGGAATTTGTTTTAAATTACGGCGAGAGGATGGGACTGGAAAAGGATGTGAGCGGGGGCTGGTGCTGCGTTCTCCTGATCCTGCTGAGCGTGCTCCTGACAGGCTTCAATCTGTACGGCAGGATCGCCAGGTGGGGAGGAGCGGGGGCCCTTGTCCCCATCACAGGATTTGCCAATTCTGTGGCGGCGCCTGCCATTGAGTACAAGAAGGAAGGGCAGGTCATGGGCATCGGCTGCAAGATATTTACGATCGCCGGGCCTGTGATACTCTACGGGATATTTACCAGCGCCCTTCTGGGGCTTATCTGGTGGATCGCAGGGGAAACGGGGGTGATCCGATGATCCAGAAGACAAAGGGCGCCCAGAGTATCGCCTTTGTGGAGGCACCCTGTATCATAAGCAGCGCCTCCGTGGTGGGGAAGAAGGAGAGCGAGGGACCTCTGGGTGATCTGTTTGACATGGCCGGGGAGGATGACCTCTTCGGGGAGAAGACCTGGGAGGAGGCGGAGAGCCGCATCCAGAAGGAGGCCTGTGTGCTGGCCCTGGGAAAGGCCCATGTGGGACCGGACCAGGTGCGCTGTCTGTACGGGGGAGATCTTCTCCGCCAGGGGATCGCCACATCCATGGGAGCGGAGGAGCTTCAGATCCCCATGTTCGGCCTGTTTGGCGCCTGCTCCACCTCCGGGGAGGCGCTGGCCCTGGCGGCCATGAGTGCCGCGGCCGGGTACGGGGAGTACATGCTGGCGGTCACCTCCAGCCACTTCGGGACGGCGGAGAAGGAGTTCCGGTTTCCCTTAAGCTATGCCAGCCAGCGGCCCCTGTCGGCCCAGTGGACAGTCACTGGCAGCGGGGCCTTTGTCGTCAGCAGCCGGCCCGGACCTGTGCGGATCGCCGGTGTGACGGTGGGGAAGATCGTGGATTTTGGCCTCAAGGACTCCCAGAATATGGGAGCCTGCATGGCTCCTGCGGCGGCGGACACGATCGCCTGCAGCCTGGAAGACTTTGGCCGGGAGGCGCAGGAGTACGACCGGATCATCACCGGGGACCTGGGATATGTGGGGCAGAGCATCCTGCTGGACCTCATGCGGGAGCGGGGGATCGACATCAGCGGTCTTCACCTGGACTGCGGGAAACTGATCTTTGACCAGCAGACCCAGGACACCCACGCAGGAGGGAGCGGCTGCGGCTGTGCGGCCGTGACCCTGGCCTCCTACATCCTGCCTAAGATCATTTCCGGGGAGTGGAGGCGGGTCCTGTTTGTCCCCACCGGGGCTCTCATGTCCACGGTCAGCTACAACGAGGGAGCCAGCGTCCCGGGGATCGCCCACGGTATTGTGCTGGAACAGTGCCCGGACTGGAAGGAGGAAGATTAGGATGGAATATATCAATGCATTCTGGGTGGGAGGCGCTATCTGCGCTCTCGTTCAGATCCTGCTGGACCGCACAAAGCTCATGCCGGGAAGGGTCATGGTCCTTCTGGTGTGCACCGGCGCGGTGCTGGGATTCCTGGGGATCTACCAGCCCTTCGCAGAGTTCGCCGGGGGAGGCGCCTCTGTCCCTCTGCTTGGCTTTGGGAACACTCTGTGGAACGGGGTGAAGGAGGCGGTAGAAGAGGAGGGATTTATCGGCATTTTCCTGGGAGGCTTCAAAGCCAGCGCCGCCGGCATCTCGGCCGCCCTCATCTTCGGATACCTGGCCTCCCTCGTGTTTGAGCCGAAGATGAAGAAATGATTGAAAATGATATTCATTTATCTTCATAAAATCTTAAATAAATTGCCAGCAAAGCCTTAGGATTTATATGATACCCTCACTTTGTCGTGCACTCATCTCTGACCGGGATATGGGAGGACGAACAAAGATAAAAGGAGGGTTGAACGTGCAGAGCGTGATACAAGTAAAAAACCTGTACAAGCTGTACTACCTGGGCGAGGAGACGGTGCGGGCCCTGGACGGCGTGGATTTTGAGATCAAAAAGGGCGAGTTCTGTGCCATTGTAGGTACATCCGGGTCGGGGAAGTCCACGCTCCTGAATATGCTGGCGGGTCTTGAAAAGCCCACAAAAGGGGAGGTGGTCATCAGCGGACACCATCTGGAGCGGATGAACGAGGAGCAGCTTGTCAGCTTCCGCAGGCGCCGGGTGGGCTTTATCTTCCAGGCCTACCAGCTCATCGCTTCCATGGACGCGGAGGAAAATGTGGCGCTTCCCTTGAACTTCCGGGGTGTGAAGAGAAGCGAGAGGACAGCGAAGGCCCGCCTGATGCTGGAGAGGGTCAAGCTTGGAAAATACAGAAAGCATTTCCCCAATCAGATGTCGGGGGGACAGCAGCAGAGAGTGGGCGTGGCCCGGGCTCTCGTGTCAGATCCGGAGATCATCTTTGCGGACGAGCCTACGGGAAACCTGGACTCCCGCACGTCCAGGGAGATCATGGCCCTGATGCAGAAGGTGGTAAAGGAGCAGGGCTGCACCCTCGTAATGGTCACCCACGACCCCCAGCTTGCGTCCTGGGCAGATCGGATCATCAAAGTCATTGACGGGAAGATAGTGAGTATTGAAGTAAAGAAAAAGGAGAGTACAGAAGATGAAGAAATGGTTTAAGAGGATCACAGCGGGAGCTGTGGCAGCAGTTGTGTTTGGGATGGCGCTGATGCCCCAGGGAGAGTCCAGGGCTGCGGCCGCCAGGATACAGGTATCTGTTCCGGAGAACAGGGTTCCCGCGTATGAGCAGGGAGAGACAAAGACCTTTGTCCTGGAGGTGAAGAACAACGGACCGGATGAGCTGAAAAACATAAAAGCAGTGCCCAGGCTGGAGGGCGAGGAAGGACAGTGGCCCTTTGCGACAGATTACCAGAGCTATGAGGAGGGAAAAGAAAGCATGGCCCCGGGGGAGACATGGCAGGCCTCCTTCGGATTTACAGCCAGAGGGGATGCCGCTCCGGGGCGGTACAGGGTGGTCTTCGACGTGTCCGCCACAGGGTCCGGTGGGGAGGACATCGGCGGCAGCAGCTCCTTCTACGTAAATGTTACTGCAAACGAGAGCGGGAAGGAGCCTGACGGTTCAAAGCCTCAGGGAGGCGCCGGGGAGTCCTGGCAGGGAGCCGGCGGCGCTCAGGACGGCCCTGCGGGCTGGACGGCGGCCAGAGAGGTACAGACAGAGGGCGGCTCTATGGCGGCCCTGGCAGGGAGCTTTGAGAACGGCCCTGTGACAGGCGGCGGGCAGGCTTCGTCAGGCACGGTGCCCCGGGTGATCGTCACCGGATTTGACACAGACCCGGGAGAGGTAAAAGCTGGGACTGACTTTAAGCTGACGATCCATCTGAAAAATACATCCAAAGCCTCCAGGGTAAGCAATCTGCTCTTTGAGCTGGCAGCGCCCACGGAAGGGCGGGATGAGCAGACCACGGCGCCGGCCTTCCTGCCTGCGTCAGGTGCCAGCTCCCTCTATCTGGACCAGATCGGGGCAGGAGGAACGGCGGATATTTCCATACAGCTGAACGCCAAGGCCGACCTGGTGCAGAAGCCCTACAGCATAAACCTTGCGATGAAATATGAGGACCAGAACGCAGCTCAGATCGAAGCCCAGTCCAGCATTTCCATCCCGGTCAGACAGGAGGCGAGGTTCGAGTTCAGTGATTTTGAGGTGACGCCGACGGTCATCAGTCCCGGCGAGGAGTCCAACGTATCCTGCAGCCTCTACAACATGGGGCGGGTGAAGCTCTATAATGTAAAGGCATTGTTTGAAGGAAAGGGCATCAAGAAGGAGGAGCTCTTTGTGGGCAGTGTGGAGCCGGGGGCAAGCGCTGCCATAGACGCCATGCTGGAGGGCGAGAAGAAGACAAAGGGCCCGGAGAAGGTAAAGATGACTGTAACCTATGAGGACGAGGCGGGCAAGATATCGAAAGCGGAAAAGGAGCTGCAGCTGGAGGTCGCGGAGGCCGTGGAGACCACAGAGTGGGATGAAGCGGATATGAAGCCGGCCCCCTCTTTCCCCTTCGTGCCCGTGGCGGCAGCGGTCCTTGCAGCCGCAGCCGGAACGACGGCGGCAGTGATATGGAAGAGAAAGAAGAGGGCAGCGGAAGAGGAGGTGCTGTATGAGCTGGATGGACCTTCTGAGGATGAGTAGCAGCAGTCTGCTGAAGAGAAAGCTCCGGACCTTCCTGACAGTGCTGGGAGTCATCATCGGCACCACCTCTATTGTGGTCATGTTCTCTCTCGGGCTGGGCATGCAGAAAGCGATGTACCGACAGATCGAGGAGACAGGGGGACTGAACACGATCACTGTCACCGGGAAGGAAGCCGGGCCGGGCTCCCCGGAGGGGAGCCCGGGCGGCAAGAAAGGACAGGAGCGGAAGCAGGTGACAGACCAGCTTGTGTCCCAGCTCGCGGGGATGGAGCATGTAAAAAGCGTGCAGCCGGTCTATACCGTGTCAGCTGTTCTGCTGAAGGGCGGATATGAGGCGACAGTCCAGCTCACCGGTATGACGCCGGAGGGGCTGGAGAGCAGGAACATAAAGCTGGCCCCCGGCGGGCGCCTGCCGGAGAGCGGCAGGGGGAAGCTGGAGCTTGTCTACGGAAACGGTGTCCTCTCCTCCTTTGCGGACAGCAGGGGCGGCGGGACCTATGACGAATACGCACGGCTGCCGGATATAGATCTGGCACATGACACCCTGTTCCTCGTCCTGGACGAGAGCGGCTACAGCCAGAGCCGGGAAGGTGGTATGTCCCCGGCCGGCTTCTCCGGTGAGACTGCGTCCGGAGCCGCATCGCCGGCCCCTGGGAGCAGCTCCGGGGAGAGCGGCGCTGCCACGGGGACCGGGAAGTCTGTGCGAAAATATGCGGTGCAGGCAAGCGGAGTGGTAGCGGGCGGCCAGGAGGATTACGGCGAACATTTCTCCAGTGTGTACTGTGACCTGGACACGCTGAAGCAGGCGCTGAAAAAGGAATTTGCGGGCCGTGCCCTGCCGGGACAGCCGGTCACAAAGTCCGGAAAGCCCTACAGGGAGTTCTGCTACAGCCAGGCTCTCGTGCGAGTGGACGATATCCACCAGGCGGACAGCGTGGCGGCGGCCATCCGCCAGATGGGATACAACGCGGAGACAAACGCTGAGTTCATGAAGAGCATGAAAAGCCAGCTTGCGATCATCCAGGCAGTGCTGGGAGGGATCGGCGCGGTCTCTCTTCTGGTGGCGGCTATCGGCATCGCCAACACCATGATGATGTCCATCTACGAGAGGACAAAGGAGATCGGCGTCATCAAGGTGCTGGGCTGCAGCCTGAAAAATATCCGCCAGATGTTTCTTCTGGAGGCGGCTTTCATCGGGCTGATGGGAGGCGCGGCGGGCTGCGTGCTGAGCTTTGCGGTGTCCACTGTCATCAATGCCCTGACAGCCACAAAGAACATCATGGGTGTGGGAGGAGGGATATCCTTCATTCCTCCCTGGCTGGTCCTGGCGGCAGTGGGATTTTCCATGCTGGTGGGGATGGGCGCGGGATATATCCCCGCCCTGCGGGCCATGAGGCTGAGCCCTCTTGCGGCCATACAGAACGGGTGAGACTAAAAAGAAGACTGGTCCCTCTTGGGATCAGTCTTCTTCTATTACCTGGATCTCCAGATAGTCAAAATCGATGGAGTCCACGAAATTATCCTGATAAAACCGGGTCTTGCTGTGTCTCTTGAACTCAGTGACAGTGGAGTCCAGCCAGATGGGCTTGCTGAGGTCGAAGTCATAGCATATCTCATCCAGCGCCCGGAAGATCTTGTGGGTGCGTGTGTCGTCGCCGCCATCGCAGACTACCGTATCTCTCACCATCCGCCCCCCTTTAAATTCTTTTGCCCATAAACGAAACATGTGTGCCATCCTTTCTGAGGTGTTTGTCTAACCATTATAGCACCGGGATGGGACAAAAGGAAGAGGCAGCCGCTTCCGGCTGCCTCAGAAAAAAGGAAATAAGAGAAAAAAGGTAAATCTATCTAAATATAACTTAATGTCTTTAGGCGAAGCTGTCGGAAATCCAAGAACCGATATCTGTGTACCCCCGTCAGCTTCATTTATTTGATGGTTTTAGTATATAGGGGAAATATGTCCAATCTGTGACACTCATCTAAAGAAAAAATGAAGATATGATTATTAAGTTCTAAAAAATGTGAAGAAAATCTAAAACGGGAATATCCGGCTGTGGCACTTGCAAATTTCCCGGGGATAGTGTATCTATTAAAGATAGGAAAGAGGTGTGATAAACATGAAAAGGCTTTTGATCGTGGTGGATATGCAGAGGGATTTTGTGGACGGGAGTCTGGGAGATCATCGATGAGCTGTGCGGGGGTCACACCTGCCAGCCACGATGCGGCTCTTCAGACCATGGTCATGTGCTAGGTGGAGATCGTGTCTTGACTTCGGGGACGATAGATTTTAAAATAGCTTACAGAGTGCCTGGAAGAGAAAAGAAGATAAGGGAATATATATGAAGCAGGGTAGTGTCAAGTAATCTATGAAAAAATAAGTCATAAAAAATAGGCTCAGAAGAACCTTGAAAATTGCAGATATTGATATTGAAAAGCTCTCCGAGGGCTCAGGGCGCTGCCCTGAG
>NZ_NFLQ01000009.1 GCF_002160985.1 Lachnoclostridium sp. An118
CTATAAACAGATAAGTAATTCGACAGCCAAAAAGCAGAAGTTCCGACAAGACAATTATACATATCTGTTTCTTATCAAAGAAGAATTTTTCCCATAGACACAGAAAATTTTATGCCCTCGATTAACTCACTCCTACTCGGTTGCTTTAATATTATTTATTCGGCGCTGAAAAATCAAAAAATACTAACCGGTTTTCATTGGAAGAGCAATTTGTTACACGTATCCCTAATGAATTTGCTCCAGTTATATCAATAGAAACTTCAATCGGTTCTGCGGAAGCTTCTATCTCGTATGTATAGTCAGGATAGTCACCTATTGCTTGCCCCACAAAAATATCCACAACCATAGAGCCATCGCTTCCTGTTTCACCACCAATTTTAAAATTCAGAGTTCCAATCTCATTTAATTCAGATATGTTAAAGACCACATCTTGTATATTACCACCCCACATATTATAACTAACTGCTGTATTAATTGAAAAGCAATTGTGTTGTTCTTCAGCAAAGACACTAATGCTTTTGCTCCCCAAGTAATTTGCATAGGTTCCACTATCACTGGCTACGGATTGTGACAATATTTCCATAATTGTTTCCCCATCGAACACTTTTACATAATCTGGATCTTCAAATCCACAACGTATACAAATGCCTTCATCAAACTGATGTCCAAGCGCTTCTGTTTGATTTTCTTCATATGTGTCTCCACATACACTGCATTCATATTTTGTATAGCCTTGTTCCGTACATGTTGGATCTACGACTGTTTCTTTATAATCATGTCCCAGAGGCTCAACTGCTATATGCTCTCTACTCAACTCTTTACCACATTCGCAATATTCAACCAAATCATAACTTCCCGCTGTAGTGCAAGTTTCATCAATAATGTTTTCTTTTTTCTCCGTACTAGCAGTATGAATATGTTCTACTTCACCTCCTTGAGATTTACCTTGTTTGTTATCAGAAGAAAAATAAGCCTTGCCTTCGGTAACAAGCTCTGTAACAATATCTGCGCCTTCCTGAAGGAATATTCCTAATACTCCTTCGAGCATCACTACCGCAATCATAATCCACGCTTTCTTTTTGTTTTTTTCCTGTTTACTAAAGAAAAAAATTAATGCTCGGCCTATTAGCACAACAGCAGTTACAATTAAGACAATTCTAACAATTGGTATCAGCATAGTTTCACCCCATTCTTAATGCAAGTGAAGTATTTTTCAAATGAAAAACCTCTTCACTTTAGACTTAATTGAACGTAACAGAATATACATATACTGTGTAGAAATTATATATACTCCCATCCCTCCCTTTCTTTTACATTTCTACACGTAAGTTATATTATTGCTATTTTAATACTTGTCGTACTAATATTCAAGTTAATTTTTAATATTAGTCCTACATATTTTTTTGTAATATTATTATTGTGTTCTACAAATTTGTATGATATAATTTGAAAAACGGGTTTTTTTAAGAGGTGATACATATGAAAGATAAGGCTGAAACCCCTTGCGAAAAAGTAATAAACTATATATTTGAACTGATTGAAACACAAGAAGTAAAAATCGGCGGACGATTGCCATCAGAGATTCAGCTTACTAAATCACTAAATGTTAGCCGTACTTCTGTCCGTGAAGCATTGCAAACTTTAAAAGGTATTGGTTTACTTGAAAGTTCTCGTGGTTCTGGCTATACTGTCAAGTGTAACATTCGAGAAGGTTTATCTAATGTTTTTCGTGCAATTATGGCGGTAAAAGAAGTTAAGCATACAGATATTAGTGAAATTAGAGAAGCACTAGAAACAAAAGCAGCAGAACTTGCAATAAAAAGGGGTATCAAATCAGAAGATATCTCAGAATTAAATTCTTTTGTTATGAAGATGGAAATGGCCGCTCAAGAGAATCCCGTTAATGCTATAGAGTATGATGTCAAATTTCACAGAAAAATAGCAGAAATGTCCCATAATGAATTTTTAACAAATGTTATTTATTCACTTTCGAGTTTTTCCACAAATTATATCTTAATTTCATGGGAAAGTGTTACTAAAAATGAAATGAGGGAACTACTCATTACACATAAGAAAATTATTTTTTCACTGGAAAAAGGGGATTCTGAGCAAGCCATAAAGGAAATCATTAATCATTATCGTATTGCAGACCAAATTATTAATTCAAAAGATAGTTTTGAAAACTCTTCAAAAAGTATAATGGACAAGCTTTTGTCTGATGGTTTTTCTGCAGAGCAAATTTATACCCAATTATATGATTCCTTATCACGTCAAAAACGATCCATATAACTTTATAAAAGTGGTAATTGAGTAACGCTGTATTATTCAATGCCACTTTTTTATGTTCTATTTCATTTTTAATTTATGCATCTACGCATTTCGATAAACCATCTATAGTTTTTTCATCCCTCTTTATACATGCTTATCTATCTTGAGCATAGTTTTTTGCGGTGAAACTGAATATTTCTCCACATAATTTAGGAAATATTTTGAAATTTTTTTGTTATCAGAATGTACTATTTCCTGATACTTTCGCCTATCTGTCAAAAAATATGTACAATATCATCTTTTCCATTAACCTTGGTTATCAAGCTACTTATAACAACCGGATCTGCATTTCCCATATATTCAAAATCCTCTGAAATATTCTTACTATTTAAGCCAACTCAGATATTTACCGTCACCATCTACTTATAAAACAGTACACTTATGTCGCACATCGTTAATGCTATATTATAACCTTATTTTACGCTAATAATATCCGCCTAGCAATACGAACTATAGAAGAGACAAATTTTGCTTGTGTAAAAGGCTCCGGATTCATTGCAAATCAGGAGCCTTTTTATCATCTAAGAATTAAGAACACGTATAGCATCGTGGAATCCCTGAATATATGTCACTTTCCCATGTATTCTGATTTTATTATCCAGTTTTTCCAATAGTTCCTGCACAATATCAGAATCTCCATCATAAGACAATACCGTTTTTAATTTTTTTGTACTTTCTATAATATCATGTTCTGCTTTCTGATATTCTTTATCTTTCATCAAGGTCTCTTGTAAATAGGTTGCTTCCTGCATCTCATAAAATTTACTTATAAGATTTTCATCCTCATTTCCCATCGTCATATTGCATCTTTTCAAATCTTTCTCGCGCCTGAGATTAGTCACCACATCAAGGACGAGAAGCACGCCTAACTGCAATCCGATTTCTGTATACACACTTGCTGTCTCACTGGTGATCTCATTAGATAAATCGAGCAATTCTGATGTGGGATTGGAGTCATATTTTCTTACAGCTTCCTCAAATTTATTATACAACTCATCCAATCTCTCCTCGTAATCCCTCGTATCCTTGTCTGGTCCCAGACCAAACAACAGATAATCTACAACGCTTCGAATTGTTGCTTTCTCGAATATTTTATGTATGTATGGCATAGTATCTCCTTTCACCAAGACAAAAGCCTGTCTGCTACACGCCCTCTCAGCATATCCACAGCCACTTCGATAAAGCAGCCAAAGAACAAAATCAGAAATGCCGCTATCTCAATGCATAAGAGCACTGCCACCTGTATCCAGTCCTGATAACATACTATCGTTCCGATTATCAGGAGAATGAGCAGAAAGCTGAAAATCCCTTTGACAAAACCGTATAAGTTTACCGTCAGCTTAATACAGAGACTGAGCAGCACAAGTATAATCCAAACAGGCAGTAATATCAGTTTCTCTATCAGTCTTATAATAATCATTGTTTTGATTTCTCCTTTCTCTTGTCAGGCGAACTGCGGCATATCGTGATTTACCTCTGCCTGGTAGTAACCATCAATCGTAGCAGGTGCATTGAATAAGGCCGCAAGCATATATTTCTTTATGTTTTTTACCTTTGACGTATTTTTCTTCAGACACTCAATCACATACTCAATATGTGAATATTCCAGCTTTAAAAATTTACTCCTCACCAATTCTGCCGGATACCAGTTGCTTGCGATCAGGATTTCTTCATTCTGGCACAATACTGTCTCCAATATCAGCTCATAGATACCCTGGATCAGATCTTTATCAAGGGAATGACTGATAATCAAACCGTCATAGTCAATATTCTCCTTAATCTGATTTTCATATGCCTGCATAACCGCCAGACGATCATCTGATCGCACATCCGCAGATCTGATTTGATCTGATTCAGTTTTATTCTCTTTATTATAACTCAAATTATTATAATTAGAGTTTGATTTGCAAACTTCTTGAAGTTTATTTTCAGGAATTCTTGAAGTTTGATTTAGGGACTTCTTGAAGTTTATTTTACAAACTTCTGTGTCATCCCCTTTTTCATCAGTAGTTTGTATTGTAAACTTCTGTGATTCACTCTGATGGGTGGTAACATCTCTGTCAGGGATCACAAATGATTTGACATAGATAATATTTGTTTTTCCAAATCCCTGCCGTTTCTTTTCGATCAGTCCGATCCCTTTTTCCTGATCCAGCTCTTGTAAGGACTTAACAGCTTTATTTCTTCCACAGTTAAGCAACTCCATAATATCCTCAATGGAAAAATAGATATACGCCCGGTTCTGTTCATCAAACCACTGATTTTTAATAGACAATGACATTCTGTCCAGCATCAATCCATAAAGGATTTTGGCATCACTGGAAAGGTTCCGAAAATATTCATCCTGAAATAACGCCTTCGGTATTCGATAAAAACTGTACTGATCGGCCTGCGTGCCGTAAAAATAATCAAATGATACTTTTTGTTCCATACACATCCTCCTCTCATCTGTATTCTGTGAAGTTTGATTTTGGCACTTCTGGCCTTTATCATCACAATTCTTTCATCAGCATTCTTACTCTGTCTGCAATTCTTTCTTCCATTCTTCCAACAGAGAAACAATTATCTCTTCCATCTGCTCCTGCGTATAATCCGGAGGAAAATAATTTTTCAGTTTTTTCTCCGGCAGTGTGACCTTACGTGCCTTCCTTTTTGGAGCAATGCAATTATTAAATATGGAGATCATATAATTGTGACCTATATTTTCATCTTCCAGCCGCTTCCTTAAGACAGCGATCTGATTTGGTTTTATAAATCCATTGTCTTTGATATATTCATAAATCCATTTCTGCATTTCCTTATCGATATAAGAAATATCTACAGCTACCGTAAACTGCAGTTTCTTATTATCGACCATATCAAGCAATTCAGGGATAAGCTCGGTAAGACGAATGTAACGCTGTATCTGTTTTGAACTTTCACCAACCTGTTCGGCCAAAATATCTCTTGACACTGCTCCGGATAAATTCTGGTCATTTTGACCAGAATTATTTTTAGAGGGTCTGCCGGCCTGCCTTTTCATTGCATTTAATTTCATCTTATAAGCAAAGGCTTTCTCGCTCGGAAAAAGCTCTTCTCTTTGAATATTGGCATCAACCATAGCGATTACAGCTTCATCATCTGTCATATCCCTTACAATCGCCGGAACTGTAGAAAGTCCTGCTTTACGTGCCGCATACATTCTCCGATGACCGGATATCATTTCATAGTGATTTTCTCCCGCCGGTCGGAGCAATACAGGTGTAATAACTCCGCTCTCCTTTACACTATTGATCAACTCTTCCATCTTGTCATCAGCTATTACCTTAAAGGGATGGCCTTTAAATGGGCTGATCGTTTTTATCTCAATTTCCATTGCAGACTCTTCATTTACAACACCAAGCAATTCATCAATGCTTGTCAGCTTTATCTTTTCTCCGCTCCTGCTATTTTTCATATTCCAGCACCTCCTGTGTCAGATTTCGATAAGCTTCGGCAACCTTGCTTTTCGGGCAATGGGAATAGATACTGACTCCCTCCGCACTTGTCTCTGCCGCTTTCACCGACATAGGGATTGAAGTTTCAAATATTGCAATCCGTGAGCCATAGGTTTCACGCAGTTTCGCCATGATATCTTTCGCATAATTGGTCCGGTAATCCACCATAGTAAGAAGGATCCCCTGAATCTCAAGTCTCCGGTTCAGTCTCTTTTTGACCATCAGGATTGTCTTAATCAGCTGCTGGAGTCCTTTTACCGGCAGATATGCTGCCTGTACAGGGATAAGAACAGAATCCGCAGCAACTAAAGCATTGATTGTCATCATCCCAAGACTCGGCATGCAATCAATTAAAATGTAGTCGTATCTTTCTCTCATCATATCGATATAATCCTTCAGGATCAGCTCCCTGCTCATTACATTGCCCATAACAACTTCTAATGCTGAAAGTTCAATATTCCCGGGCATAATATCGATATCTTCCTCATGGTGGAGAATACCCCCGGATGGATTGACTTCTTCCTCATTGATCACTGCTGATAATATATTTGCCAGCGTAACCGGAATCTCATCAGGTTCCACATATCCGAGACTGGCTGTGAGACTTCCCTGGGGATCTGTATCAACAAGCAGCACCCTTTTCCCTTCTCTTACAAGTCCAATTCCTAAATTTACCGCTGTTGTTGTTTTGGCGACTCCGCCTTTCTGATTTGCTACCGCAATAACTCTTCCCATTCTTCAGTCCCCCTTTTCACATGGTTTCTCAAATATTCTTCAAAAATGCTCCGCCGTATCAATACCTTTTTCCCAATCTTATAAACAGATCCCGATATATGAGACAGCCTGACAATTGGTTTATAGCCCAATCCGTAGTAGTCCATAGCCTGCTGATAACTGACAAATTCCCTCTGCAGGAACTCCAGATCCTCATCATCGATCAGATGTGAAAACATCCATACTTTTCCATGCATATTAGTCCTCCTCCCTTGGAGAGGAATTTTCTTTTTTCTCACGAAATCTTTCAAGATATTCATCAAAGATTTCACGGTTAATCAATACGATTCCATCCATTCTGTAAATTGCTCCTGCCTGATTAGCTAGCTCCATTAATTTCTTATGAGACAGGCTGTATACAATCTCTGCCTGCTGATATCGAAGGAATTTTCTTCTAAGCCTCCGGGCCGCCTCCATAACTTCACTGCGTTTCTGCTCATTATAGTACATATCTTCTGTTCTCATAAAACAGTCTCCCTTCTTAAATGCGGCCACTACTGCTGTTTATACGCGAGGAATAAAAAAAGAGCACTCTTTGAAAGTTTCTCTTTCAAAAAGTGCCCAAATCATCGGTTTTCCGATATGATTCAAGAATGACAACTCTTCACCACGCTTCATGATAATTCGTGATTCCCTTTGAATTTGTTGTCAAAATGTTGTCAAAATGAATTTTTGCTGTCAAATCTGAAGGTCATTTCTTATCCTTAGTAGAGCTTCGCTCCTGCCGGAATACTGTCATTCAGCATCAGCAGATTCAGTCCTTCGTGTCCGTCGTACTCGTACACCGCACTGATCAGCATACCTTCGGAATCGATACCCATCATCTTCCTCGGCGGCAGATTTATAATCGCCACACAGGTCTTTCCAACCAGCTCTTCCGGCTCGTAATACTCGTGAATTCCGCTTAAAATCGTGCGTTTCCGGTCTGTTCCATCGTTCAGTGTGAACTTCAGGAGCTTCTTACTCTTCGGAACTGCCTCGCATGCCTCCACCTTTACAACCCGGAAATCGGACTTGCTGAAGGTGTCAAAATCAACGGCATCCTCAAACAGCGGCTCGACTTTCACCTTGGAAAGATCGATCTTCACAGCCGGTTCGGACTCCTCTTTCTTGTCCGTTTTCTTACCTTCGGCTCCGCCGATGCTCTTCATTGTCGGGAACAGGAGCACGTCGCGGATAGCTGCGGAGTCTGTCAGGAGCATGCACATCCTGTCGATACCGAAGCCGATACCGCCTGTGGGCGGCATACCGATCTCCAGGGCATTCAGGAAGTCCTCGTCTGTTGTGTTGGCCTCCTCGTCGCCCTGTGCCAGCAGCTCCTCCTGGGCTTTGAACCGCTCTCTCTGGTCGATGGGGTCGTTCAGCTCGGAGTAGGCGTTGGCCATCTCCCAGCCGTTCATGAAGAACTCAAAGCGCTCCACATAGTCCGGGTTGTCCGGCTTTTTCTTTGTGAGCGGTGATATCTCAATGGGGTGGTCTGTGACAAAGGTCGGCTGTATCAGGTGCTCCTCCGCGAATTCCTCGAAGAAGAGGCTCAGGATATCGCCCTTCTTATGGCGCTCCTCATACTCCACGTGGTGCTCGTCCGCCAGCCTCCTGGCGTCCTCTGTGGTCTTCACCTCGTTCCAGTCAACGCCTGCGTATTTCTTTACGGCGTCTATCATGGTGATCCGCTCAAAGGGCTTTCCGAGATCCATCTCCACCCCGTTGTAGGTGATGGTGGTGGTTCCCAGCACCTCCTGTGCCACATGGCGGTACAGGTTCTCAGTGAGGTCCATCATGCCGTTGTAGTCTGTGTATGCCTGGTACAGCTCCATCAGAGTGAACTCTGGGTTGTGCCTTGTGTCCAGTCCCTCGTTCCTGAATACGCGGCCAATCTCGTAGACCTTCTCCAGCCCGCCCACGATCAGCCTCTTCAGGTAGAGCTCCAGGGAAATGCGGAGCTTGAAATCCTCTCCCAGAGCGTTAAAATGCGTCTCAAACGGCCTTGCGGCAGCTCCTCCCGCATTGCTCACCAGCATGGGGGTCTCCACTTCCAGGAAGCCCTGGCCGTCCAGGTATCTGCGGATGGCGCTGATGATGTGTGACCTCTTGATAAAGGTGTCACGCACCTCCGTGTTCATGATAAGGTCCACATACCTCTGACGGTAGCGTGTGTCCGTATTGGTCAGGCCGTGGAATTTCTCCGGCAGGATCTGCAGGCTCTTGGACAGGAGCTTCACCGCAGAGGCATGGATGGAAATCTCGCCGGTCTTTGTCTTGAAGACCTCTCCCTCAATACCCACGATATCGCCTATATCCAGCTTCTTGAACTCCTTGTATGCCTCCTCGCCGATGCCGTCTCTCGCCACATAGGACTGAATATTGCCGCTCTGGTCCAGAACATTGCAGAAGGAAGCCTTGCCCATCACGCGCTTCTGCATGACACGGCCGGCCACGGACACGTGTTTACCCTCCATCTCCTCATAATGGTCTTTGATGTCAGCCGCATGGCATGTCACATCATATTTTGTGATCTTAAACGGGTCCTTCCCGTTGGTCTGAAGCTCCGCCAGCTTTTCGCGGCGCACCTTCCTCAGCTGGTTCACATCCTGTTCCTGTACATTGTTCTGCTGCCTGGTCACTGTATTCACTCCTTCTTTCTTCTTAAATCTTTGTATCTGCCGGCTCTTGGCCCGGCCCGCCGGACCTAGATAGAGCGCTCTATCTTGAGCACCTTGTATACCAGTTCTCCTGCCTGTGTCTCCACAGTCACTTCATCGCCCTCCTCGTGGCCCAGCAGAGCCTGGCCCACCGGGGACTCGTTGGAAATCTTGCCCTGGAGGCTGTTTGCCTCAGTGGAGCCCACGATCTTGAATTCCATCTCCTCCTCGAACTCCTCGTCATAGACAGTCACTGTGCAGCCGATGCTGATCTTGTCCAGGTTCACCTCGTCCTCCACAACGACCTCAGCATTCTTCAGGATCTTCTCAAGCTCCTCAATGCGGGCCTCGATATCCCTCTGCTCGTCCTTTGCCGCATCGTACTCGGCGTTCTCTGACAGGTCGCCCTGCTCTCTTGCCTCTTTGATCTTACCGGCGACCTCTTTTCTCTTCACTACCTTCAGATTTTCGAGCTCGTCCTCCAGCTTTCTCAGACCTTCATAAGTCAGAATCGTCTTTTTTTCTTCCATTTCCATCCTCTCCTCTTCGTGCTTGTATTCTGTCTATTTTACAGAAGTTTCCTTCTGTTTAAGTCCACTTTCACAATTTCAATATTATACATAACGTCTTTTTCAATGTCAATACATTTTTCCCCTTAACCGTATACTTAATATATACATAAGAAACGCAAAAAAGAACAGGAACACCACCTGTTTGTGATGCCCTGTTCCCGTCCGTTTTATGCAGGCAGATCCTGCTCTCTGTCCCTTTTTGGCATGCCGGGGAGCGGCCTACTCCTGGGCCGCTGCCATGCACTCCTCGGAGAGCTCCTGGTGCTGCTCCAGCAGCTCCGCTGTCAGAGGCTCGGAGAATGCCTTGGGGTATGTGGACTTGTTCTCAGAGTTTGTCTCCTCGCCCTCGTACAGCGCGTTCGGATAGGTAGCCTGCAGCTCTTCCCTTCCGTTCTTGATGATGCACTCTGCCATCTCCATGGCCTTATCGTTCGTCTCATCGCCTTTATCGATCACTGCCACGGACTCTGTCAGGGAGAAGTTGCCCTCTGTGGGGTCCACATAGTCGATGGGAAGACCTTCCGCCTTTTCGGCCACTGCCTGGTGTCTTAAGCCAAAGCCGACAGCCACCTCACCGGCGCGCACCTTCTTGATGGGGCCTGAGCCGGAGTCCTCGATGTGGGGGCCTGCGTTCTCGTAGATGCCTGTCAGCACCTCCTTTGCTCCGTCCTCGCCGTACTCACTGACCAGAGCCTGGATCAGAAGCCATGCGGTGGAGGAGCTCTTGATGTCTGTCACGGAAATCTGGTCCTTGTAGACCGGGTCCGCCAGGTCCTTCAGGCAGGTGGGCATCGGAAGTCCCTCCGCCTCAAGCACCTCTGTATTTACGATGATGGCTCCCTCCTGGGATGTGATGGGGCGGTAAAATGCCGGGGTCTCCTCCAGCGTGGGGGCGTCAAAGGTCAGGTCCAGGAACATGCTGTTCTGCTCCTGGGCGCTGTCCAGGTAGAAGGAGCTCATGGTCACCATGTCTGCTTCGATGTTGGTTCCCTCTGCCAGGAGCTTTCCTCCCAGCTCGGAGGTCCCGAATGTCTGGAACATGTACTGTCCCTCATAGCCGTTGCCGTCCAGCGCGTTCTTCATGGCCTCCACTGCCTCGTCGTCCGCGTTGGAGTAAATAATGACCTGCTCTCCGTCCGCGGCCTCGCTGGTGCCTCCGGAGCATGCGGTGAGCGCTCCCATTGATAATGCCATTACGCCTGTCATGCAGGCTACTGCCAGTCTTTTTGCTTTCATGATATAGATATACCTCTCTTTTCTCGTCTTTCCTGTCTTGGTCTTGACTT
Organism: Lachnoclostridium sp. An118; assembly: GCF_002160985.1. Lineage (GTDB taxonomy): Bacteria > Bacillota > Clostridia > Lachnospirales > Lachnospiraceae > Claveliimonas > Claveliimonas stercoravium. The sequence goes on from NZ_NFLQ01000009.1 coordinate 11,079, forward strand.
GTTCTGACTTGTTTTTGTCTTGCTTGGTTTTCGTTGTTCCTCCCGGGTTCGTAACTGATTATAGGTGTCCGGTTTTCCCTTCTTCAATCAAGCTCCCGTGAATATTGCGTGAAGGAACTGTAAAACAAAAAGAGAAACCCCGTAGATTTTCTACAGGATCTCTCCGCTTCACAGACAGGAAAAATCTTCATGTCTCTGTATATATTTTTATTCCAGGGTAGATTTTCTACCCATCAGAGCCCCGGATTGTTTATTATCTGACTTTTCAGCTCTGGCAGGCCGTTTTTTGGCATTGTTTCCATAACGCAGTTGTACTTAAAAAAATACAATGTGCAGAGCTTTGCTTTACCTGCACTTTACCCGGTCCTGGCCTGTCTTTTACACTGGTCAGCTTTTACACCAGTCTTTCATGCAGGAGAGCCTCCAACTCCCCGTAGGTCTCCACCTGGTTGATCTCCTCCCGGAGCCGGGCCGAGCCCCGCAGCCCTCTCGTGTACCAGGAGACATGGCTCCTCATCTCCCGGATGCCCGTGTACTCGCCCTTGTACTCCACCTGGAGGCGGGCGTGGCGCAACATCATCTCCCGAATCTCCCCGATCACGGGGCGGGGCGGTATCTGCCCTGTCTCGTCGTAACATTTCAGCTCCCGGAAGATCCACGGATTGCCTCTGGCTCCCCGTCCGATCATGACGCCGTCGCAGCCGGTCTCCTCCATCATCCGCAGGGCGTCCTGCACGCATGTCACGTCCCCGTTGCCGATGACCGGGATGCTCACCGCCTCCTTTACCTGGCGGATGATATCCCAGTCCGCCTTCCCGGAGTAGTACTGCTCTCTCGTGCGCCCGTGGACAGCCACCGCCGCTGCCCCCGCGTCCTCGATGATCCTGGCGATCTCCACCGCGTTGACACAGGTGTCGTCAAAGCCCTTCCGTATCTTGACTGTCACCGGCTTGCGGATGGCCTTTACCGTCCGGGACACGATCTCATGGACCAGGCGGGGCTGCTTCATGAGGGCGGAGCCCTCCCCGTTCTTCACCACCTTGGGCACCGGGCAGCCCATATTGATGTCCAGGAGCTGAAAGGGCAGCTCCTCTATGGCCTTGGCCTGCTCGCTGATGACCTCCGGCTCGGAGCCGAAGAGCTGCAGGGACACCGGGTACTCCTCCGGGTGGATGGAGAGGAGGGCCTTTGTATTCCTGTTCCTGTACTGGAGCGCCTTGGCGCTGACCATCTCCATGCACAGGAGTCCTGCCCCCTGCTCCTTGCACAGCAGACGAAATGGCAGGTCTGTCACGCCTGCCATCGGTGCCAGCACATAGGGGTGCTCTATTGTGAGGTCTCCTATCTTCAGCTGTCTTCTCTCTCCCATGTCCTGTGTATCCTTTCTCTATGCATCCTTTTTCCCGTCGGGCCTTCTGCTGCGGAAGCGGTTCCTCTCGTAGACCAGCCGCAGCCCCTCCAGCGTCAGGATGGGGTCATAGATGTCAATGCTCTCCGTGGCCGCAGCCAGGATGTTGCCCAGTCCTCCTGTGGCCACTACCTTTGCGTCCGTGTAGCCGGACTCCTTTTTCATCTGGCTGATGATGTACTCTGTCTGGCCGATGTAGCCGTAGACAAGTCCGGCCTGCATGCTGGACACGGTCTCCCTGGCCAGGATGGTCTCCGGCTTGCGTATCTCGATCTCCGGCAGCATGGCCGCATCCCCCCAGAGGGCCCTGGCGGAGGTGCGGATACCGGGGGCTGTGACGCCCACGGCAAAGGTGCCGTCCGGCTCTACCAGGTCATAGGTGGTGGCGGTCCCAAAGTCCACCACGATGACCGGCCCGCCGTAGAGATAGTAGGCCGCCACCGCGTCCACGATGCGGTCCGCACCGGTCTGCCTCGGGTTTTCCGTGGCCACCCTTATCCCTGTCTTGATCCCTGCTGACACGATGATGGGCTTCCGGTCAAAGTACTTGATGATGCAGCTCCCCAGGGAGTGCATGATGTCCGGCACAACGGAGGCAACGATGATATCGTCCACCTGGTCCGGGTCCTCCCCCTGGTTGCGTATCAGCTCCCGGATGGCGATCCCGTACTCGTCCGATGTGCGGGGCAGCTTTGTGGTCATGCGGAATTTGGCCACCAGCTCCTCCCCCCGGAACAGGCCCATTGTAAAGTTTGTATTTCCCACGTCGATCGCAAGAAGCATTTTTTGTCTCCCTCCTTGTGCCCCTGGCGGGGCTGTTCTCATATCCGCCTACAGTTCCAGGTCTTCCCCCATAAAGAATACTCTGTAGTAGAGCTGCAGGGACTGGAGCAGCTCCGCCTTCTCCTGCTGGAGCTGCTTTATTTTCAGCCTGCTGCCGATCTCATCAAACATGGCATCCCCCTCCGCGGAGGTGACCTCAAAACACAGGTCCCCATTCTCCTCGTAGACAAGGGTCAGGATGCCTCCCACGTCATTTACGTAGAGGACGCACATGATCTTCAGCTCGTCCTTCACGTGGTCCGGAAGCTGCTCAAAATCCGGGTTCAGGTAATATTTTTCCTCATATGAATTGGCTCCGCAGAGCACGATCTTTCCATTATACATATCCATACATTCCTCTCACAGAGACCTCCCCCGCAAAGACGGCCTCCCGGCTGCCGTCCTCCCTCTGCACGAGGAGCTCTCCTCTGTCATTGATGCCGGAAGAAAGAGCGGTGTACTCATGTCCCGGCTCCAGGACCCGCACCTGCCGCCCCACATTCACCAGCAGCTCATTGTAGGCCTCCCGCATCCCGGACAGGTCATTCGTCTCCAAAAAGCGGCTGTAATCCTCCTCGAACCGCTCCATCACCGCGGCTATGAGGGGTGCCCGGGGAAAGCTCCTGCCCGCCTCCAGCATGAGGGAGGTGGCCCTGTCCGCGATATCCTCCGGAAACGCGGGCTGGTTCACGTTGATGCCCACGCCGATGACAATGTAGTTGATATAGTCCATCTCCGCGCTCATCTCCGTCAGGATGCCGCAGAGCTTTTTCCCGCCCGCCACAATATCGTTGGGCCACTTGATGCGGGCGTCGATGCCTGTCCTCTCCCGGATGGCCTCCGCCACGCTCAAGGCCATCACAAGGGTCAGCATAGGAGCGTCCGAGGGCCGGATGTCCGGCCGGAGGAGCAGCGACATGTAGATGTCCCTGCCCGGCGGGGAGTTCCAGCTGCGTCCCCGGCGTCCCTTCCCGGCCATCTGCCGGTCCGCCGCCACCAGAGTCCCGGCGGGAGCCCCCTCCTCCCCCAGCCGCTTGGCCTGGGTGTTGGTGGAATCCGTCTCGCGAAAATAAGAGACATTCCGCCCTGCCCACCTGGTGGAGACCCTGCTCTCGATCTCCGCCTGCGACAGTATGTCCGGGCTCTCGCTCAACCGATATCCCCTGTTGCGGACTGCCTCTATCTGATAGCCTTCTTCCTTCAGCTGTTCTATTACTTTCCAGACAGCAGTCCTGGAAACCTGGAATTTCTCACAGAGCTGCTGTCCGGACACATATCCATCGCTCTCCCGGAGCATGGATAAGATCTCAGTCTTCTTCATATCTCAGTCAATCACCGAGGGTCGCGACCATGATGGCCTTGATGGTGTGGAGACGGTTCTCCGCCTCGTCGAACACGACAGATGCCTCGCTCTCGAACACGTCCTCGGTTACCTCTTTCCCTTTATTTGCCGGCAGGCAGTGGGAGAACAGTGTGGTGGACTTGCCTGTCCGCTTCATGAGCTCCGCGTTTACCTGATAGGGCAGCGCCAGCCTGGTGCGCTCCTGCTCCTTCTTCTCCTCGCCCATGGAGAACCACACGTCTGTGTAGAGCATATCCGCTCCCTCCACAACGTCCAGCTGGTCGGAGACCTCCACTGTGGAGCCGGCTGCCTCAGCAAAGCCCTTGCATGTCTCGATGAGCTTCTCATCCGGCCAGAGGCTCTTGGGTGCCGCCACGGCCACATTGACGCCCACCTTGCTGCATCCTACCAGAAGACTGTTGGCCACATTGTTCCGGCCGTCTCCCAGGTAGACCACCTTCAGTCCCTTTACATGGCCAAAGTTCTCCTTCAGCGTCAGCAGGGTAGCCAGGCACTGGGTGGGATGCCACTGGTCTGTCAGGCCATTCCACACCGGAACGCCGCTGTACTCGGCCAGCGCCTCCACAAAGGACTGCTCAAAGCCGCGGTACTCGATGCCGTCGAACATGCGTCCCAGCACCCGGGCTGTATCCTCGATGCTCTCCTTCTCTCCCAGCTGGAGCTCGCTTCCTGCCAGGTAGGTGGCTGTGGCCCCCTCGTCCTGGGCGCCGATGGTGAAAGCGCACCGTGTCCTTGTGGAGGGCTTTTCAAAAATGAGGGCAATGTTCTTTCCCTTCAGGCTGTCTCCCTTGATGCCCTTTTTCCTCTTCTCCTTCAGCTCCTCCGCCAGGTCCACCAGATAGAGTATCTCCTCCGGTGTAAAGTCGAGTAATTTCAAAAAGCTGCGTCCTTTTAAATTCATTTTATATACATCCTTCCTTGAAATCAATGTATACACCTCATATAAATGCATATAGATGCATAAAAATGAGTTGTACCGCTTTTATAATAGCACTTTTGTATACTTTATTCAAGATTTTTGTATATTTATGCTTTCTTTTCTTCCTGTTCCTCCGAGGCGCCCACCTCTGCCAGCGATTTCACCAGGCCGGCGATACCCTGTATCTCGGAGGGGATGATGATCTTGGTAGCCTTTCCGTCAGCTGCCTTCTCAAACGCCTCCAGGCTCTTGATGGTGAGGACGGACTGGTCTGCGCCTGCCTCCTTCAGGAAGCGGATACCGTCGGCGTTGGCCTGCTGTACCTTGAGTATGGCCTCCGCCTGTCCCTCTGCCTCCCGGATCGTGGCCTCCTTCTCGGCCTCCGCCCGGAGGATGGCTGCCTGCTTCGCAGCCTCAGCGTCCAGGATGACGGACTCCTTCTGTCCCTCTGCCACAAGGATGGAGGACTTCTTCTCGCCCTCTGCCCGGAGGATGGCCTCACGGCGTTCACGCTCCGCCTTCATCTGCTTCTCCATGGCATCCTGGATGGCTGCCGGCGGGATGATGTTCTTAAGCTCCACTCTCTTCACCTTGATGCCCCAGGGATCTGTGGCCACGTCCAGAGTAGCCCGCATCTTCGTGTTGATGGTCTCCCTGGATGTCAGCGTCTGGTCCAGCTCCAGGTCACCGATGATATTCCGCAGCGTGGTGGCTGTCAGGTTCTCGATAGCCATGATGGGATTCGCCACGCCGTAGCAGAACAGCTTCGGGTCCGTGATCTGGTAGAACACGACCGTGTCGATGCGCATGGTAACATTATCCTTTGTGATCACAGGCTGGGGCGCAAAGTCCACCACCTGCTCCTTTAAGTCCACACGCCTTGCCACCCGCTCGATGAACGGGATCTTGAAGTGGAGTCCCACGCCCCATGTAGCCTGATACGCGCCAAGCCTCTCGACAACAAGCGCCTTTGACTGCGGAACTACCTTGACGCAGGATATCAGTATCAGCACGACAAAGATCAAAAGTATGATTCCAACAATTATCCCCAGCATATTAAAGTTCCTCCTTTTTCTTTACGATCAGTTTCACTCCCTGTATTCCTTCTACAGAGACGACCGTGTCCTTCGGGATCCTCCCCTCCGGCTCATCGGTCCTGGCGGACCAGGTCTCCCCGTCCACCTCCACCAGACCCTGGCTCTTTATTGTATCGATCTCCTCCAGGACCACGCCCTGGCGCCCGATCATGCTCTCCACATTGGTGCTCTGTCTTCTGTTGTTGAAGTACTTCAGCGCTATGGGGCGCGTCAGCACAAGAAGCACGACCGACACCACCAGGAAAAGGGCTATCTGTACGACGATCCCGGCCCCCAGTATGCCGGCCAGGAAGGCCACCAGCGCACCGGCGGCAAACCAGATGGTGGTCAGTCCCAGGGTAGCTATCTCGATGACCAGAAGCACAATAAAGATAACGATCCAGTAAATTGGCGACATGCTCCTCCCTCCTTCTTTTCTATCTCTCTATACTGCTTTTATCTGTTCTTCTCCTCTGTCTCCCCGCCTCAAACATGAGCACGGTCGAGGCAATGGCGACATTCAGAGACTCTACCTCTCCCTCCATGGGAATGCGGATCCAGGTGTCCGCCAGCTCCGCCACCTCCCGGCGCAGGCCGTTCCCCTCATTTCCCACAAGGAACGCGCATCCTCCTGTGTAGTCCTCCTCATCGTAGGCTCTTTTTCCCTCAAGGTGAGCGGCAAAGGTCTGTATCTCCTCCCGCCTCATCTCCTCCAGGAGTCCCGGCACATCGTCCACATACAGGCAGGGCATCCTGTAGATGGAGCCCATGGTGGAGCGGATGGTCTTCGGGTTGTACAGGTCCACACAGTCCCTGCTCAGGAAGATGCCTGTCACCCCCGCACCCTCACCGGTGCGGACGATGGTCCCCAGGTTGCCCGGGTCCTGCAGGTTATCCAGGACGAGGAGCAGGGGCTCTCTGCGCGCCCCCGTTGGCCGCAGCAGCTTCTCCCGGGACACCCCCGGCATCCGGCCGGCCACACAGAGCACACCCTGGGGCGTCCTTGTGTCGGACACATAGTCAAAGACATGGTCGGAAAGGACCTCCGGGGCGACGCCCGCCTGCCGGGCCTTTTTATCCACCAGCTCCCTCTCCCTTTCGTAAAATGTCTCTGACACGTAGAGCTCCCGCAGCATCTCCCCCGGGATCTCCCGGAACATGCGCAGCCCCTCCGCCAGGAAGACCTGTTCTGCGTCCCTGGCCTTTCTCTTCCTTCTGAGCGTGGCCAGTCTCTTCACTTTTGGATTTGCCGTGCTTGTGATCATGCTGCCTTCTCTCCCCTGCAGTGTTTTCCGGTCAGGCGCAAAGGGCCTCTCCCGGGTAAAATATAAAGGGCCGCCCGCACAACTGCATCGCTGCGCGGACGGCCCGACAGACCAGATGGATCTCCTACATCTTAAATCGGTAGCCCACTCCCCAGATAGTCTCTATATACTGCGGATTAGCTGTATCCATCTCTATCTTCTCACGGATCTTCTTGATATGCACTGTGACAGTGGCGATATCTCCGATAGATTCCATGTCCCATATCTCGCTGAACAGTTCATCTTTAGTATACACATGATTAGGGTGACTTGCAAGAAAAGTCAGCAAATCAAACTCCTTTGTCGTAAAATTCTTTTCCTCCCCATTGACCCACACTCTGCGGGCTGTGGTGTCGATCTTCAGCCCCCGTATCTCGATGACCTTGTTTGCCTCGGCGGCGCTCCCCACAAGCCGCTCATAGCGGGCCAGGTGGGCCTTCACCCGGGCCACCAGCTCGCTGGGGCTGAAGGGCTTTGTCATATAGTCGTCCGCTCCCAGTCCCAGTCCCCGTATCTTGTCAATGTCATCCTTCTTGGCCGAGACCATGATGATGGGCGTATTTTTGCTGTCCCTCACCTGGCGGCAGATCTCAAAGCCGTCCACCCCGGGCAGCATCAGGTCCAGGATGAGAAGGTTGAAATCCTCGTTCAGGGCCTTCTCCAGTCCCGTCTCCCCGTCATTGGCCACTTCCACTTCAAATCCGCTCAGCTCCAGATAGTCCTTCTCCAGATCCGCAATGGCCTCTTCGTCTTCCACGATCAGTATCTTATTCATTTACCGGCACCTCCTGATATTTCCGGAGGACAAAATACATGGTCGTCCCCGTGCCTTCCCGGCTGGTGGCCCATATTTTTCCTCCATGATCTTCTATGATCTTCTTCACAACGGAAAGCCCGATCCCGCTTCCCCCCTTGGACGAATTCCGGGATACGTCCGTCCTGTAAAACCTCTCGAATATATTGGTCAGGTCCTTGGCCGCGATGCCGCAGCCGTTGTCCTCCAGCTCCACCTGGACGAAATCCCCCACGTCCTTGACCCGCAGGTTGATCTTGCCCTTGGGCTTGTCCATATACTTCAGAGAGTTATTGATGATATTGTGGATGACCCGCCTGATCTGCTCCGCGTCCGCAATGACCTTCACGTCCTCCTCCACATAGTTGAAATAGCCGAACTCCACAGCTCTTTCCTCCAGCTCCAGGGCCAGGTCCTCGGCGCAGTCGTCAAAGTAATCGTTGACCGAGATCGTGTCAAAATTGTAGGGGATACGGTTCGTGTCTATCTTTGAGTAGAAGGTCAGCTCGTTGATGAGGGTATCCATCTCCCCCGCCTTGTTGTAGATCGTGCGGATGTATTTCTCCAGCTTTTCCGGCGTATCCGCCACGCCGTCCATGATCCCCTCCGCATAGCCCTTGATGGTGGTCACGGGGGTCTTCAGGTCGTGGGAAATGTTGCTGATGAGCTCCTTGTTCTCCTTGTCGAAGGCCAGCTTTTCCTCCGCGTTGGCCTTCAGCCTCCTGCGCATCTCCTCGAAGTCGTGGCAGAGCTGCCCCAGCTCATCGTCTGTCTCCCACTTCATCTCAAAGTCCAGGTTGCCCTCTTTGATATTCTGAGCCGCCTGCTGCATCCGCTCCAGGGGCCGCATGACAGTCCGGTAGATCCAGAGCACCAGCACTGCCGCCGTGAAGACGAGCACCAGGGCAATGACCACCAGCACATCCACCGCAAACTCCCGTATCTCCGGTATCATGTCCCCCACATCCGTGACGATAAAGGCGCTGCCGTCGCTGCCGTCGGTGTACTGGAAGTCAACCTGCTTCACAAGGATCTGTACCCTGCCCCCGAAATACAGGCCCGCGTCAGAGGTGGTCTCCGTATTCCCGTAGGGCGGCAGCTTGCCCAGCACGTTGTCCAGGCTCTGCACCTTCTCGCCCATGTAGGTGATGGTGTCGCCCTTGCGCACGATGAGACAGGACTTCTTGTCCGCCAGCGTATCGTTAAATTCAGCCAGGTAGGTGGCGTCCTCCAGCTTGTCCGGCTCTGTCTCCGCCGTCTTCCTCAGCTGGCTGCAGGGCTCCACCGTGAGCTGCCCCAGCACCTGCACCGGGTTGGTCAGCACCTCCAGGGTGGTCCCCGTCAGCCCGTAGGTCTTCTCAATGGAGCTTATCTGGTAGCTTCCCAGCAGGAGGATGAACAGGGATGTGAGCACCACAGGCACCATGATAACTGTAAAAAACGCAATGATCAGTCGGGTCTTAAACTTCATAGCATAAACCTCCGCTGTTATTTTAGCATAAAAAGAGCGCTTTCCCAAAAAAGCGCTCATAAATTTTTATAAATTTTTTATAAATACGCTGACAGGTCTTTACAGACATCCCGGTCTCTACAGATACTTCTTCAGCTCCTCCGCCTTGTCCGTCTTCTCCCAGGGCAGGTCTATGTCTGTGCGTCCAAAGTGCCCGTAGGCGGCTGTCTGCTTGTATATGGGCCTCCTCAGATCCAGCATCCGGATAATGCCGGCAGGGCGGAGGTCAAAGTTCTCCCGTATCATCTCCACGATCCTCTCGTCGGACAGCTTTCCTGTCCCGAAGGTATCCACCATGACAGATGTGGGATGGGCCACGCCGATGGCGTAGGAGAGCTGTATCTCGCACTTCTTCGCGATCCCGGCAGCCACGATGTTCTTGGCTACATACCTGGCCGCGTAGGCCGCGGAGCGGTCCACCTTTGTGCAGTCCTTCCCGGAGAAGGCGCCGCCGCCGTGGCGGGCCATGCCGCCGTATGTGTCCACGATGATCTTGCGTCCTGTCAGTCCGCTGTCCCCGTGGGGGCCGCCGATGACAAACCGGCCTGTCGGGTTGATGAAGAATTTCGTGTGTTCATCTGTCATCCCTTCCGGTATCACAGTGTCAAACACATATTTTCTGATATCCTCATGGATCTGCTCCTGGGACACATCCGGGTCGTGCTGGGTGGACAGGACCACCGCCTCCAGTCTCGCGGGGACTCCGTTCTCATCGTACTCCACAGTCACCTGGGTCTTGCCGTCCGGGCGGAGGTAGGGAAGCGTTCCGTCCTTCCTCACTTCCGTCAGCCTCCTGGCCAGCTTGTGGGCCAGGGCTGCTGAGTAGGGCATCATCTCCGGCGTCTCGTCTGTGGCGTATCCGAACATCATGCCCTGGTCACCGGCGCCGATGGCGTCCAGCTCCTCCTCGGACATCCCGTTTTCCTTCGCCTCCAGCGCCTTGTCCACACCCATGGCAATGTCGGAGGACTGCTCGTCGATGGCAGTGATGACGCCGCAGGTGTCCGCGTCAAAGCCGTATTTCCCTCTCGTGTACCCTATTTCTCTGACTGTGTCCCGGACAAGCTTCTGGATATCCACGTAGGCGTTTGTGGTGATCTCGCCCATGACGAGCACAAGTCCTGTGGTGGTGCATGTCTCGCAGGCCACGCGGCTCATGGGATCCTGCTCGATGAGGGCATCCAGGATGGCGTCTGATATCTGATCGCACATTTTATCCGGATGGCCCTCGGTTACTGACTCTGATGTAAATAATCTTTTTTCCATTGTCCTCTCCTTTTCTTTTCTCCTGTTCATCTCCTGTGCATAGGGCAAAAAATAAGTCCGCTTATCAGGAATAAGCGGACTGTTATATACCCAACAAACCCTCTTATTGTTCGATCACTCGCTCAGGTTGGCACCTTCCGTCGCCGGGGTTGCCGCAGCTTCACAGGTCCTTTGTACCTCCACTGCTCTGAATAAGAGAAATTTTCTTTATTTACTGTTTTTATATCGCTAAAGATACAATAGCTACTTTACATTCTTTTCCGCCGGAAGTCAAGCACTTTCCGACACTTTTCAGCTGACCTTCAGCATGAACTTGCGGATCTCCTTCTCCGTGGACACCTTTTCGATGACCGCGCCCAGGCTCCGCAGCTTCTCCTCAAAGCGCTCGTAGCCTCTCTGGATATAGACGATGTCGTCCACAATAGTGATGCCGTCCGCGGCCAGTCCCGCAATGCACAGCGCAGCTCCCGCCCGGAGGTCAGGCGCGCTCACCCTTGCGCCGGAGAATTTTTCCACGCCCTCGATGGTGGCGGAATTTCCTTCTATCTTCACACTGGCTCCCATCCGGGCCAGCTCATCCAGGTATTTGAACCTGTTCTCAAAAATACTCTCCGTAATGGTACTTGTCCCCTCGCACAGGGCCAGGGTCACACCGATCTGGGGCTGCATGTCTGTCGGGAAGCCCGGGTAGGGAAGGGTCTTCACATGGGTACATTTCAGTCTTCCCTTGGAGACTACCCGCACCGCGTCGTCAAACTCCTCCACCTCGCACCCGATCTCCAGCAGCTTGGCTGTCGTCGCCTCCAGATGCTTGGGAATAACATTCATGACCGTCACATCGCCCTGCGTAGCCGCAGCCGCGAACATAAAGGTGCCCGCCTCGATCTGGTCCGGGATGACGGAGTACTCTGTCCGGTGCAGTCTCTGGACGCCCCTTATCCTGATGACATCTGTCCCGGCGCCCCTGATATTTGCGCCCATGCTGTTGAGGAAGTTGGCCACATCCACAACATGGGGCTCCTTTGCCACATTTTCCAGGATGGTCAGGCCCTCGGCCATGGCCGCGGCCATCATCACGTTGATGGTAGCTCCCACGCTGACCACGTCAAAATAGATGTGCTTGCCCACCAGCCTGGATGCCTCGGCGATGATCTTGCCGTGCTCGATCTCCACTTCCGCTCCCAGGGCACGGAATCCCTTGAGATGCTGGTCAATGGGCCGGCTGCCGATGTTGCAGCCTCCGGGGAGGGCCACCTCCGCCCGCTTATATTTTCCAAGGAGGGCTCCCAGCAGATAGTAGGAGGCCCGTATCTTCTTGATATAGTCGTACTCGATATCGACGCTCGTCACGCCTTTGCCGTTGATCTTCACTGTGTGCCGGTCCACCCTGTGCACCATCGCTCCGATTCCCGCAATAGCGTCCAGAAGCACATTGATGTCATTGACATCCGGAAGATTATCGATCATCACAGTTTCATCGCTCATGATTGCAGCCGCAAGAATAGCAAGGGCCGCATTCTTTGCTCCGCCTATCTCCACTTCGCCAACAAGCGGGTTGCCGCCTTTAATAATATATTGTTCCATACTGCACCTCGATCATACTCTCATTCTCCGCCCTCACCGGCGAAGCCCGATTTTCTTAAATATTTACGATATTTCTATATATTTTCAACAGATGATACTCTTATTATCTCTCAATTCCGCCTCAGGATGCATGGGAGTGATATCCTTATCCGGAACATTTTCCTTCCCTCATGCCTCCGCGCAAAATCTGCCTTCATCATTATATCACATAAGACCGGTTTGTAAAACATTTTTTACAACTACGTAAAATTTCTGTAACATTTCACTATATGACCCGCGCATCCGGCCTGTGTTATTTTTCTAAAACGTTTAAAACTTTACCAATAGTTTCCTCCAATGTCAACCCATCTTCGCAAATTGTAATATCTGCATATTTTTCAAACAGGGCCCTCCGTTCCTCGTACAGCTCCCGGAGCGTCTGTCCCTCCTTCAGGGCAACCCCTCTTTTGCGGGGGTCTCCGATGCGGTCTTTGATCGTCTCGTATGACACCTGGAGGTACACGACCTTTCCGATCTTTTTATAGTGCTCCATGGCGTTCCGGCAGTAGACTACGCTCCCGCCCGGCGAGATGATGCAGCGCGTTGCCTCCACCTGGGCGTTTATCCGGTCCTCCACCTCCAGGAAGCCTTCCGTCCCGCGCTCCTCGATGATCTCGTGCAGGAGCTTCTTCTCCCTCTCCTGTATGAGAAGGTCCACGTCCAGGAAACCGTAGCCCAGCCGCTTTGCCGCCACAACTCCCACTGTGCTCTTTCCGGCTGCCGGCATTCCGATAAAAATGATATTATCCATACTCCTCTCCTTCTCTCCCTGTGTCTCCCCTTGTGCGGCGCGTCTCCCCCGCGCCGCGGTCCCACATTTTCTTTCGCACATTATAGCACGCCCGGGCCGCATTTGTCCACGGTCCATCTCCGCCTATCTGTATGTGTTATTATATGCCAAAAGGAGGCTGCCCGTCACCGGGGCGCCTCCTTTCACCCTGTCCGCCTTTTTCTCTCAGTCGTCGCCGTCGTCATCCCCGTCATCGTCGTCGCCGTCATCCCCGTCGTCATCTCCATATCCGCTGTCGCCGTCATCATCTGACACCGGCGGCTGTACCGCCTGCGGAGTCTCCGCGGCAGGGGCGGCAGGAGCAGACGGGGCAGCCGGAGAGGCAGGGGCCTGCTGTGCGCCTTCCGCATCCTCCTGCGCAGGAGCTGTCTGCTGCGGGGCCGGGATCGTGACGCTCTCCGTCTCCTCCTGTATCACTTTCTCCTCCGGATCGGTGGAGATCACAACGCGGATGCTGTGATCTGCCAGATGCTCTTCCAGCTCACTTTTCATCCTCCGCTCTGTGTCCTCGACCCACTGTGCGCTTTCAGCCTCGGCTGTCAGGGCAATCTGCCCTCCCTCCTCCAGGAACTGCATCTCGACGGCCAGGTCCGCCAGCTCGTCGGCCGCCTCATATCGGTCTTTCCCCCCGTAATCGTAGCCTTCCACAAGAGCCTCCCCATCGGCATTGGTCCCGGTCAGCCCCACGACTCTCCCCGACCTGCTGATCTCCATCTCCACTCCCGGGTTTATCTCCATCTGCAGAGTGCCATAGGGCACAAATACATATCTGTACTGCTGTACCCCCAGCACCGCCAGGGCGACGCAGGCCGCCAGGCTGACCGCCGTCCGCAGCGCGCGTCTGCGCCGCCTCCTCTTATCCTGGGGATACTCGATCAGGATGGCCGTGTCGATCCTATCCCCCCTCTCATATCCGCAGTTGGCAGCCTTCAGAAACCGGCCCTCGCTGTCCAGAAGGACCACGTAGGCAGGATGTGTCTCCATAACCAGGTATGTTGTCTTCTCTCCCATATCAAGCTCCATTCTCTCTGCTCCCCTCCGACGCCGGGCCGTCTGCCGCTCCCGGCCCATCGGAGGACGACAGGTGATACAAATGCCCTCTGATGATCTCATAGCCGTTTGTGAATGCCAGCAGCACCGCTACCAGATATTTCCTGTGTCTCTCCATCGTCTTCCTCTCCACGCCGGAGGCCCGGGCAAGCGCCGTCACAGGCAGCTTCCCTGTCCCCAGCAGCTCGTCGAGCAGAGCGGGGGCCCTCCTGGCTGCCGCAAGCACCCTCTGGCAGGCCGCCAGCGTGCGGCCCTGCCGCGGGCAATTGTCCGCCACCTCCGGGAAAGAGATCCCGAATTCCAGGAGTTTTCTCTCAAATTCATCAATCTCTTCCCTGACTGCGCTCCTGTCGTGCAGTGCCTGGATTTCGTTCCTGGAGTCCTCCAGCATGTCGATCTTCAGCGTCTCCGCGTCATCCTCCACCGCCTCATGCAGAGAGGACAGATGGGCGTGTCTTCTCTCTTTTCTGTAGTGGTCTATCAGGCGGTTCCTGATCCCCCTTGCAGAGTAAGAAAGAAAGGCACCCTTTCCTTTCTCATATCCGAGGATCGACTCATAAAACGCGAGCATGGCCACGCTGAACTCCTCATCTCTCCCCTCAGCCGGGGGCCGGTTCAGGAACTTTGCCGTCTCAGCGCGTATAAATCCCATATACTGCCGGATGAGCCCGTCGGCCGCGTCCGGGTCCGACTTGGCGGCATACACCTGGTCTATGATCTCGTGTCCTTCCTTCATCCGTTTACCCTCCTCATTATATAGAATACGAAGAACATGTTTTATATTCCGGGGTCTGAAAACGCAATTATTACTAAATATACTTTTCGCTCTTTAAATCCGTGTTATATGCATGTTAAATCCAGGTAAATTTCTCCTTCTTTTTCCAAAAAATATAACTTTTTTATTTCCGACCCCGTTTTTCATTTTTTTCATCCGTATTCTCCAACATGATCAAACAAAATTTCATCAGGAGGGATTGATTATGAGAAAAAAACATGTGACTTTACTCCTTGCCGCACTGTTGACTGTCGGGCTGGTCGGAGGTATCCTCGCAGGCTGCGGCTCACAGACCTCTCCCGCAGGCACTGACACGGCCGCCGAGGTCTCCCGGAACACGGAGGGCGGCGTCATCACCTTAAAGGTGAATCCCGAGATCGCAGTCTCCTACAACAAAGACGGGGCTGTCACAAAGGTAGAAGGCAAAAACGATGACGGAGAATCGATCGTGGCAGACTATGTCGATTATTTCGGCAAGGACTGCAGGGAAGTGGTCAGCAGCCTGGTGGCAAAGATCAATGAGGCCGGCTATTTCGCGACGGAGGCCGATGGGACTCCCAGAGAGATAACCCTGGAGATCGAAGCTGGTTCAGTGCTTCCAGAAGACGATTTTCTCAAAAATATCGTTGCCGGCATAGAAGAGTACTCCGCTTCCCAAAATCTTTCATCTGCTGTGTCGGTAAACGGCGAGAACAGCTATGGCTGGACAGATTACGGTGACACCGACTACGGCCCGGACAACGACGGCGTCACAGACTACAACGACACCGACTACGGCCCGGGCAATGACGGCGTCACAGACTACAACGACACCGACTACGGCCCGGGCAACGATGGCGTCACAGACTACAACGACACCGACTACGGCCCGGGCAACGATGGCGTCACAGACTACGCAGCTCCGGCGGCACCGGCCACTCCGGCTCCCGCTCCGGCACCGGCTGCTCCGTCCGGCGGAGACTCCGGTTATGACGGAGATTCCGGCTACGACGGTGACTCAGGCTACGATGGTGACTCAGGCTATGATGATTGATAAGACTCCTCTGTCTTTCAGGCATGAGTACAAACATCTGATCTCTTCTTCCGAGGACCGCCTCCTCTCCGCCCGGCTCGGCAGGCTTTTCCCCAGAGACAGCCACGCCGGCCCGGACGGCACCTACCGGGTGCGAAGCCTGTATTTTGACACCCCCGGCAACCGGGCGCTGCGCCAGAAGCTGAGCGGGGCAGACAGCCGCGAGAAGTTCCGTCTCCGCTACTACGGAGATCCACCTGCATTTCTCAGGCTGGAGAAAAAGGTCAGGAAGAACGGCCTGTGCGCCAAGCGCTCGGCCCGCCTTACCCCGGAACAGTGTCTCCTCCTTCTCAGAGGAGATACGGATTTTCTGCTGGAGAGCCAGGATGCCCTGCTGATAGAATTTTACAGCAAGCTGAAAGGGCTGCTGCTCTCCCCCCGCACAGTAGTCAGCTACGAGAGAGAAGCGTTCATTTACCCGGCAGGAAATGTGAGGATCACGCTGGACCGGAAGCTTTGCGCCGGCATCTCCTGGAGAGAGTTCCTCACACCCGGGGACCGGGAGATGCCCGTCGATCCCGGCCGCACTGTACTGGAGGTAAAATACGACGCCTTTCTCCCCGACATCGTGCGGATGGCCGTCCAGATGCCCGGGCGCGCCACCTGCTCCTACTCAAAATACGCGGCGTGCCGCCGCTTTGATTAATGCCAAAAGAAATTTTGCCGCCGGAAGGGCGGCGGAACGGAGAACCTTATGACTTTTCAGGATATATTCAGATCCAGCTTTCTGGAAAATGTAAGCGCCATCTCCATGCTGGACATGGCTCTTTCCATACTGCTGGCCTTTGCCCTTGGGCTCTTCATTTTTTTCATTTACAAAAAAACATACTGCGGGATCATGTACTCACCGGGATTTGGAGTCACGCTGATCGCACTTACGCTCATCACCAATCTCCTTATCCTGGCTGTCACGAGCAATATTGTCCTCTCTCTCGGCATGGTGGGCGCCCTGTCCATTGTCCGGTTCCGCACGGCGATCAAGGAGCCCATGGACATCGCTTTCCTCTTCTGGAGCATTGCGGCGGGCATTGTGCTGGCGGCAGGGTTTATCCCCCTCGCCGTCTTCGGCAGCATGTTCATCGGGCTGATCCTCCTTATCTTTTCCAGCCGCAGGGACACGGATGCTCCCTACATCCTTGTCGTCCACTGCGACAGCGACGAGGCTGAGCAAAGGGCTGCCGGCCTCATCAAGGACCGGGCCGCCGCCGCTGTCATCAAGAGCAAGAGTGTTTCGGCCGGCTGCATTGAGCTGAACTACGAAGTGCGGCTTAAGGATGGCGCCGCCTCCTTTGTCAACGAGCTTGCCGGGATGGAGGGCGTGAGCCACGCTGTCCTTGTCTCTTACAACGGGGATTACATGGGGTAGGACTATGATCGGACACAGACATATTGACAAAATCTGTATTTTCACAGCTCTGGCAGCCCTTGTCATAACTGTCCTGTTCACACAGGGAGAGGCCCTCGGCATAAAGACGCTGCATTCCTCCCCCGGCTATGAAGCGCGTCTTTTTGACGACAGCAGGGTACATACGATCGACCTGCAGCTGGAGGACTGGGAAGCCTTTCTCGCCGCAGCGCCCTCCGAAGCCTATTTCCGGTGCGATGCGGTCATAGACGGGGAGACCTTTTCCAACGCCGGACTTCGGGCAAAGGGAAATAATTCCAGACGTCTGGTGGCGGAGTACGGGCTGGAGCGCTACAGCCTGAAACTGGAATTCGACCATTTTCAGGAAGGACAGACCTACTACGGTCTGGACAAATTTTCTCTGGATTCCTCCTTCCAGGACAACAGCTATCTGAAAAACTACATCTCCTATGACATGATGGAGCACATGGGCGTCCCGTCGCCTCTGCGCAGCTACGTGTGGGTCACGGTAAACGGAAATCCCCACGGCCTTTTCCTCGCCGTGGAGGAGCCGGAGGAGGCATTTGCCAGGAGGAATTTCGGTTCCGGTCACGGCCAGCTCTACAAGCCGGACTACAGATCCCTGAACGCAGAAAATAAAGACGTGGCTCTCCAGTATATTTCTGACGACCCGGCTGATTACGACAACATCTTCCGCAATGCCAAATTCCAGCCCGACGAGGAGGACAAGGCACGCCTTATCGAAGCGCTCAAAGCTCTGAACACTGATGGTGGAGATCTGGAAAGCGCTGTCTGTGTGGAGGAAGCGCTCCGTTATTTTACCGTTCAGGTGTTTGTCGTCAATCTGGACAGCTATCTGGGGCGCACGGGACACAATTACTTCCTCTACGAGGAGGATGGGCAGCTGCAGATCCTTCCCTGGGATTACAACCTGGCCTTTGCCACCTACTCCCTCGGAATGCCGGAGCCTGTCAATGACGCGGAGCTGTATATCAACTCCCCCATCGACACCCCCGCCTCCCGGGAGATCATGAACGAACGCCCTCTCTTCCACAGCCTGATGCAGGATGACAGGTATTTTGCGCAATATCACGCTCTTTTTGACGAGTTCATTGCCAGTTATTTTGAGAGCGGTCTCTTTGAGGAAAAAACCGCCCGGATAGTCAAAATGATCTCTCCCTATGTAAAAGAAGACCCCTCCGCCTTCTGTTCCTACGAGGATTTTCTCCAGGGCGTCTCCACCCTCAGCACCTTCTGCGCGCTGCGCGCCGAGAGCATCCGCGGACAGCTGGACGGCACTCTCCCGTCCACGATCCGGGAACAGCTGGAATTCTCCGGCGACTATGTGGACGCTAAAGATGTATGGCTGCCGGACATGGGCGAGATCGCGGACCTGACCGATTAAAAAAGAGGACATTGCCACCGCATGGAGGATATTTTCCCGTGCCCCGGCAATGCCCTCTTTCTTCTTTTTTGTTTTCGTATCAGTAAAATTTCCTTTTGTACTTTCTGTGGTCGCAGCGCCTCTTGCAGACCTCCTGGTACAGCATGACCTGTATCAGGTCCCGCAGCCACTCCCCCGGCTCCTCCTCTTCCTTCTCCATCTTCCCGTAAATACGCCCGCACATCAGGGCAAGCTGCAGCTTATCCGGGTACTCGTCGTAGAGCATGCTGCCCTCGTACTCCATGCGGTCACATTCGTCCTCCACATAGGGCAGCGCCCGCTTCGCCGTGTCAGGGTACATGCTCTTCATATACTCCAGGTCCCGTCTCTCTATCCGCTCATCGTCATATAAGAGGGGCGTCGGATAGGCCATATAGTAAGGTAGCTTCCGTTCCATGCGCAACACACTCCCAGCTGAAAAGGTCTTTCTACGTACAGCATATGCGGAGGGAAGGTTTTTGTTACAGCCAGCCTGTACATAAAAACTCCCCGGAAGCCCAATTTCCGGGGAGTTTTCTCTGTGGACTATTTTAAACCTTTATAGCTCTCGCTATATCCTTATAATATATCTCTTTTCCTTCCTGTCAACGCTTTATGTCTTTATATCCCTATGCCCGCTCGCTGTAGTGATGGGCCTCCTCAAGCATCATATCCTTCACCTTCATGAGCCTTATCTGGGAGCTCCTCTCGTTCTCATCCAGCTTCATGGTGATGTATTTGATGGTCTCCTGTGCCTGAGGGATGATCACATGCTCCAGCGCGTTTACACGGCGCCTTGTCTTCTCGATCTCGGCGGCCATCAGCTGGCAGGCCTTCTCCACCTCCGCAAGCCGGAGCATATCCGGCAGGATGTCCGCAAGAGATTTCACCGCTCCGTCCAGGTCGCTGGAGGTAAAGGCAAAGCCGTAGGAGTAGATATCGTTGGCGTCCGCTGTCCGGGTCTTTGTGTCAAACACCGGAATGTTGACGCTCATGACATTCTTCTTCCCCACCTCCAGGCTCACCTGCTGCTTCGGCGCCATCAGCGCCGTGTGGAGCGTGGCCTCGTCCATGCCCGCTCTGGCAATGACAAAATTCTTGTTCGCGGCCAGTATCCCGGCCTCCACTTTCTGGCGGAGGGCCATGTTCTCTCTCGCAAGGTCCAGGAACTGCCGCATCAGCTCATCGCGCTTATCTTTGAGGAGCTTGTGGCCTCTCCGGGCTGTGACAAGTTTCTTTTTCGTTTTTGTAAGCTCCATGCGGGTAGGAGTGATCTGTGTCGATGCCATATGCTTTCCTCCTTACTGTCTGCGCGTGCGCACGGCTTCTTTCGCCGTGCCCAGCTCGATTCCGCTGACGCTTCATCTCGCTGCCGGGCGCACGCCCTATGCATCTTTGCGGAAATATCCGTCCGCAGGCAAGCCTGCACGGCTATTTCCGCAAATCCGCGCACGGCTTACTGTTTCCCATAGTACAGATCCAGGTACTTGTCGTCGATACGTTTCAGCTCGGACCTGGGCAGGATGGACAGAAGCTTCCAGCCGATCTCCAGCGTCTCCTCGATGGACCGGTCCGTGTGGTAACCCTGGGACACGTACTGCTTCTCGAACTCGTCGGCAAATTTTGCGTAGATCAGATCGATCTCTGTCAGCGCCGCCTCGCCCAGGATAGTCATCAGCTCCTTAGCGTCCTTTCCTCTTGAGTAGGCCGCGAAAAGCTGGTTCATGGTGTTGGAATGATCCGCCCTTGTCTTGCCCTCGCCGATACCTTTGTCTTTCAGACGGGACAGGGAAGGCAGCACGTCGATAGGCGGCTGCACGCCCTTGCGGTACAGGTCACGGCTCAGGATAACCTGCCCCTCTGTGATGTATCCCGTAAGGTCGGGAATAGGATGGGTCTTGTCGTCCTCCGGCATGGTCAGGATGGGGATCATGGTGATACTTCCCTTCTTTCCTCTCTGCCGGCCTGCGCGCTCGTACATCTGCGCCAGGTCTGTGTACATATAGCCGGGATAGCCGCGGCGTCCCGGCACTTCCTTCTTGGCAGCGGAGATCTCACGGAGAGCGTCCGCATAGTTTGTGATGTCCGTCAGGATGACAAGGACATGCATGTCTTTCTCAAAGGCCAGGTACTCTGCTGCCGTCAGCGCCATACGGGGTGTGGAGATACGCTCCACCGCCGGGTCGTTGGCCAGGTTGATAAAGAGTACCGTTCTGTCGATCGCACCTGTCTCCCTGAAGGACTCCACGAAGAAATTGGACTCCTCAAAGGTGATTCCCATGGCCGCGAATACTACGGCGAATTTCTCATCGGTCCCACGCACTTTCGCCTGCCTTGCGATCTGGGCTGCCAGCTGGGAGTGAGGCAGACCGGAGCAGGAGAAGATAGGCAGCTTCTGCCCACGGACAAGAGTGTTCAGTCCGTCGATGGCAGAGATACCTGTCTGGATAAACTCGGAAGGGTAAACCCTGGCCGCCGGGTTCATAGGCAGGCCATTTATGTCCCTTCTCTCTTCCGGAAGGATCTCCGGGCCTCCGTCCGCGGGGCGCCCCAGGCCGTCAAATACGCGGCCCAGCATGTCCCCGGACACGCCCAGCTCCAGGCTCCGCCCGAGGAAGCGCACCTTGCTGTTGCTTAAGTTGATACCTGCAGCATTTTCATAGAGCTGTACGACTACCTTGTCACCGTCCACCTCCAGCACTTTGCAGCGGCGCCTCTCGCCGTTTGCCAGTTCGATCTCGCCGAGTTCGTCGTAGGTGACGCCCTCCACGCCTTTCACCATCATCAGCGGGCCGGCAACTTCCTGTATGGTTCTGTATTCTTTTGGCATGATTAGAAGTCCTCCTTCCCGAATGTGTCTGCGACCTCCGCGTCGAGCTCGCTCATAATGGTCTCATACTCAGACTCTATCTGGTCTGTCACCGTATATTTATAACGTCCTATTTTCTCGCGCACTGCCATCGCGAGGAGAGCGTTCATGGACGCGCCCCTGTTCAGGGCGTCCATGGACTTCTCATAGAAGGCCAGCACCAGCTTCATCATCAGATACTGCTTCCGCAGAGGCGTGTAGGTGTCCACGTCGTGGAAGGAGTTCTGGTGCAGGAAGTCCTCACGGATGGACCTGGCAGCCTCCATCTTCAGCCGGTCAGCCGGAGACAGGGCATCCATACCTACCATCTGCACGATCTCTTCCAGCTCCGCCTCATCCTGCAGAAGGCTCATCATCTTCTGGCGGTCCTCCATCCAGTCGGGAGCCACCTTCTCATTGAACCAGCCGCTCACATTGTCCAGATACAGGGAGTAGCTGGTAAGCCAGTTGATGGCCGGGAAATGTCTCTTGTAAGCCAGATTGGAATCCAGTCCCCAGAACACCTTCACGATACGCAGGGTTGCCTGGGACACAGGCTCCGAAGTGTCGCCTCCCGGGGGAGACACGGCTCCGATCACGGACAGGGAGCCCTCTCTTCCATCTTTTCCAAGGGAGATCACATGGCCTGCCCTCTCGTAGAACTCCGCCAGACGGGAGCCCAGGTACGCCGGGTATCCCTCCTCGCCAGGCATCTCCTCCAGACGTCCCGACATCTCACGGAGAGCCTCCGCCCACCGGGATGTGGAGTCTGCCATCAGGGCTACCGAGTAGCCCATGTCGCGGAAGTACTCCGCGATGGTAATTCCTGTATAAATGGATGCCTCACGGGCTGCAAAAGGCATATCCGATGTGTTTGCGATGAGGACGGTCCTCTCCATCAGGGAGCGGCCTGTCTTGGGGTCTTTCAGCTCCGGGAACTCATTCAGAACGTCCGTCATCTCATTTCCACGCTCGCCGCATCCGATGTAGACCACGATGTCCGCCTCAGCCCACTTTGCAAGCTGGTGCTGGATCACGGTCTTGCCGCTTCCGAAAGGTCCCGGCACGGCCGCCACACCGCCTCTGGCAATGGGGAAGAAGGTGTCGATGACCCTCTGGCCTGTCACAAGGGGCACATCCAGGGGCAGCTTCTTGACGTAGGGGCGCCCCCGTCTTACAGGCCACTTCTGTACCATGGTCAGCTCTTTGTCCCCGCTTTCCGTGGCAATGACTGCCACTGTCTCATCCACTGTAAATCCTCCTGCGCGTATCTCCTTCACGGTCCCTTCGATTCCATAGGGGACCATGATCTTCTGCTGTACCACCTGGGTCTCCTGCACGGTGCCCAGGACATCTCCGGCTTCCACCTCATCTCCGGCTTTGGCCACGGGAACAAATTCCCACTTTTTCTCCCGGCTCAGCGCCGCCACCTCCACACCTCTTTGCAGGTTGTTTCCGGAAATCTTCATGATCTCGTCAAGAGGACGCTGGATACCGTCGTAAATGCTGGAGATAAGGCCGGGTCCAAGCTCCACCGACATAGGAGCCCCTGTGGACTCTACCGGCTCGCCCGGCCCCAGTCCGGATGTCTCCTCGTACACCTGGATGGACGCCTCGTCCCCGTGCATCTCTATGATCTCGCCTATCAGGCGCTGCCTGCTCACGCGGACCACGTCGGACATGTTAGCGTCCCGCATCCCGGACGCGATGACCAGCGGTCCTGCTACTTTTTTGATCGTACCTGTACTCATAATGGACGTATCACCTCAACTTTCTTAGTTACTGAACAGGATATCGGACCCAACGGCCTGTTCCACCGATTTCTTCACTCCTCTGACGCCGCTGCCCGTATTTCCGGACACCCCCGGTATCTCAATGACCGCCGGGATGATCTGCCCCTCATACCGGGCTATCTCATGCTTCAGCTGCGCCGCCAGCACCTCCGTGATATAGATGATCCCATATCCTTCTGCAGCGAGCTGGTGGAGCCTCTCCCCTGCCTCCTGGGATGTGACGGGAAATGTGTCAAGTCCCAGGGCAGCAAAGCCGTAAATGCTGTCATAGTCGCCCATCACTGCTATCTTATACATACATTTCCCTTACCCTTTCCCGGATTGCCCGGTCCGGCAGCTGACTTCTCTTGCCGGAGAGGATGATCCGCACTGTCTTTATCTCGTTTTGCCTTGCAAGTACATACGCCACCACCGGGCCTATGGTAAATGCTTTATATTTCTGCGGGCTGATGGTCTGGATGATGCGGTTGTCACACCAGCGCTCAAAGGCAGACATAGACTCCGAGAGAGCCTGGGCTCCCCCCGCGTACTCGGTGCCAAGGAGATAGTCCCGTATAGCCTCCGGTCCCGAGAGGGCCGCCTTTGCAAGCTGGTCCACGCTGAGGCTGCCGCACTCCGCCATGGCCTGCTTCATAAATTCTATAGATTTTGCGGTTTTCTGCGCCCGCACCGCGATCTTGATGTCCGCCACTGCCACCACGGACCTGGCGTAGTCCCGGATGATCTCGTCCTCCGACTCCATCCCCGCCTTGTAAATGGCGTCCAGGGCCGCCCTGTCTATGATGATGTCGCAGAGCTGTCCGTCCCCCGCATGGAGCAGCGCCTCGCACGCCTGCTGGGCCGCCTGGCTCATATTTGCGGGAAGCCGCCCGAACTCCTTCTCCCGGATGATCTCCAGCATCTCCTGCCCGGAAACTGCCGTGTCCTCGTAGAAGATATCTCTGGGTGACTCCTTCACACAGGCCGCCTTGACCGCCGCCTTCAGGTTGTGGAACAGCTTCTGGCAGAAGAGCACGTCAAATTTCTTTCTGTCAATGGACAGCTCTCCCACAGTCTGCCAGATCTTTTCCTCCTCGCGCTTCAGCATCCTCTCCGCGTCCGCGGAGGAGTCCGCGTCGCCCCAGCCCCGCTCCGCCAGGAACTGCAGGCACTGCTCATAGCTCTGGCAGGCGATGAGCTGGTCGATGACCGCATCCGAGAAGAGGGAGACCTCAAGCGCTCTTATACGGGCAACCGCGTAGGTATACTTTTCACTCATCTACGTTCCTCCTCACGCCCTGTCCCTGGAAAACAGTCTCTTCTGGACACGGTCGCTCATCTCATCCCGCCTTGTCTCAAAGATGGCTTTAAAGGTACAGTTCTCCTCGACCCCGCCGTACACCAGCACGAATCCGTCCGGTACGAGAGCATCCCCCTCCGCCAGGGTGAGGGCTCCTCCCTTTGCCCGGGCCGCCTCCTGTATCTTTGCCTCAAATCCGGCCGGCATGCGCTGCGCGTCAGCAGGTGAGAAATGGATCTCTCCCTCCTGAGGAAGCACGTAATGGTCCAGCAGCTTCTCTACCAGCCCAAAATACGCTGCCGCGTCCATGTCCTTTATTTTCCGGTAAGCCTCCGCCAGCACCTCTCCTATGATCTCCTGTCTGGCGGAAAGGAGCTTCGTCCGTCTCTCCAGGTCCGATGCGGACACAGCCTTCTCCTTCAGGCCCTCCGCATCCGCCCTGGCCTTCGCGAGGATAGCCGCCGCTGCTCTTTCTGCCTGGCCCTTCTTCTCATCCAGGAGCTCCTGCGCCTGTCGCTGCGCATCCTGGATCTTCACTTCCGCGGAGGACCGGGCTTCTTCCAGAATACGGCTTTTCATTTTCTCTAATCCTGTCATGGCCTTCGCACTCCTTTTCCTGATCGTTCTTTGTCCGTCCCTCGGTTAAATCTGAATAGCAGTCACAGCCAGGATGGAGATCAGGAGAGAAAGGATCGCGTAGGTCTCGACCATGGCCGGGAACAGCATGGCCTTACCGAACTGCTCCGGCTTCTTCGCCACGATACCGATGGATGCCGCTGCCGTCTCTCCCTGGGATTTTCCGGAGATCAGTCCCACGATCCCTACCGGCAGGCAGGCTGCCAGGATGAGGAGACCTGTCTGCGGGTCGATCTGCGCCGCTCCGCCGCCAAGAAGGCCTATCTTGGAAAGGGTGAGGAAGCCCACCAGCAGTCCATAGATACCCTGTGTACCGGGCAGGAGCTGGAGCACCAGTACCTTGGCAAATTTGCTCGGGTCCTCTGTCACGACCCCCGCCGCAGCCTGTCCGGCGATGCCTACACCGAGGGCTGACCCCGCGCCTGCGAGAAACACGGCCACTGCCGCTCCGAGAAGTGAATATACCAGTCCTAAATTCTCCCATATACTCATGATATTGTTTCCTCCTTAATATCTACATATTTTGTATCATTCTCAAAGGGTTCAAAGGGCTTTCCTCCCCCTTCATAAAACTTTCCGAAAAACTCCACAAACTGGAGACGGTTCGTGTGCACGTAAGCGCCCAGCAGGTTGATGGCCAGGTTCATGGCATGTCCGACGATGAAGACGACCACAAACAGGATCACACCCGCAATGCTCTTTCCAAGCATGCTTCCCATCTGATTGACAACAGAGGCGATCACGCCCGTGGCAAGCCCCAGTGCCAGAAGACGGGAGTAGGACAGGACATCGCTGAGCCAGCCTGTGATATTGTAAATGTCGTAGGCTCCCAGTGCCAGCCGGAGCACCGGATTCTTGTTGTCCCGGCCGGACATCAGGAGAAGTCCCACAGCCCCCGCAATGGCCAGCACCTTTGCCAGCGTGTTAAGGGCCGGCGGGAAGACGATGTCCATCTGCGAGATGGAGCGGAAGATTTCCGACGGGAGCAGCATCATGATCAGTCCCACCAGGAATACGTACCAGAGCACCACGTCACAGAAGAAGTCCAGATACTGTCTGGCCTTAAGCTGCATGTAGCCCTTGATGCCGAGTCCCACGAACAGATGTACAAGGCCGAATGCCATGGAGTATACCAGCAGCTTCATGGGGTCGTTAAGAGGCGCGAACCACAGCGGCGGCACGCTGACCTCCCTCCCGAAGAAGACTCTGGACACCACATCCACCACATCTCCGAAATATCCTCCAAACAGGATGCCCCACACAATGGTGGAGACGCCGCACAGCATGAAAAGCTTCAGTGACTTGCGCATCCCCGCGCTCATCCTTGGGAATTTCTTCAGCGCCACGAAGCACACAATGGCCACGATCGCACCGTAGGCCGCATCTGACAGCATCATCCCGAAGAAGAACACATAGAAAAATGACATGATGGTCGTCGGGTCAAACTCTCCCCTGTGGGGAAGTCCGTAGGATTCCAGCACTCCCTCCACGCTGGAGGAGAAGGCGTTGTTGTGCAGGATGGTGGGCGGCTCCTCGTCCTCCCCCGGCTCCTCCACATCCATGACGCAGTCATATTTCTCTTCGATCGCCTTCTGAAGGGCAGGCACTGCCTTTGCCGGCACGTACCCGCTGATGAGGAAGGTGCGCCCTGACTGGGGCAGGGTTCCCAGCACCTGATATTTCTCCGCCCGGATGCGGTAGTAGTCCGAGATGTACTCCAGCTCCTCCCGCCTCGGAGCCCGGGCTTTTATCTCCTCTTCCTTCTCCTCTATCTCCCTGTTCAGCTTTCCAATATCCGCTTTCAGCTCCTCTGTCCGGACCGCCGGGTCCTCCGGTACGGTCTGCGAGGGTCTTGCAAATCCTCCCTGCCGGAGGGCATCCTCCACCGCGCCCGCATCCTCTCTCATACAGAACACAGCCATGTACACGCCGTCCGGGCCGGAGGAAACGATCTCCACATCCAGCTCCTCTGTCTGGGGGAGCTGCTCTGCCAGGACAGCGTACACATCCTCCAGCGTAGTGCCAGCTGCCATGATCCCCGGCAGCATAGCCGTGTGCTCTGTCCCCTCAAAATCCATAGGGACACCGAGGCCAAGCCAGGGGCTCAGGCTCTCTATCTGGTTTTCGTCCTTGAGAATGGCAGCTTTTTTCTCTGCGATCTGTCTGCTGCACAGAAGGATATCCGCCGCCATATCCATGATCTCTTCCCTGTCCTCGGCCGCCTTCCGGAACTGCTCCTTCTCCACCAGCTTCTTTCCCTCAAGGCTGGCGAACATGGACTGCTTCCGGGGAACATACTGCTCCAGTACATCCAGGGCCTGGTCCGCGGTGTGGGCTTTCTTCTCAAAGCTCAGCCTGGGGCTGGTGGTGTCCATCCTCTGGAAGATGTCGTCATCCTCCACCGGCTGGCTGACCTCCATGAGTCCCAGGGACTGGAGCCTCTCCAGGATGGCCTTTCGGTCCTTCTTCAGCGCGCAGATACTGACTCTTTGCATCTGCAGTACTGCCATAGACACATCCCTCCTTTTCTTTCATTTTTTA
Organism: Lachnoclostridium sp. An118; assembly: GCF_002160985.1. Taxonomy (GTDB): domain Bacteria; phylum Bacillota; class Clostridia; order Lachnospirales; family Lachnospiraceae; genus Claveliimonas; species Claveliimonas stercoravium. Next base: position 38,736 of record NZ_NFLQ01000009.1, read on the forward strand.
GAAGCGTCTCAGATCAGATGGTCGATGACATCTGACACGGCGGCCTCCTTCGTCTTTTCCGCTTCCTCCCGCAGAGTCCGGATCAGCTCCTCCGTCTCCGCAGCCGCCTCTTCCGCCAGTCTTTTCCCTTCCTCAGCAGCAGAGTCCATGACAGCCGCAGCCTCGGTTTTTGCATCCCGGATGATATTTTCCTGCATTTTCTCTGCCTCACCGGATGCCTGGGAAAGTATCTGCTCACAGCGGGCATCTGCCTGCGCCGCAATCTCTCCGGCCTCTTTTTCGGCCTGCTTTATGGTCTGAATGGTCTCCTCTACCATCTATTCACCACCTCTCTTTTCCTTTTTCTGCTATCCTGTAGTACAAATTATAATATGATTTGTTCGCCATGTCTATTATTTTTTGTTATTTTTGTTTCAACGCCTCTTGTGATTATACAATTTATTTTATAATCTCACAATTATTTTCATTGTTTCGGAGTGGGGATTTTTGCGTGCTCTTTCATTACTTTCTCCCTCTGATTTTGATTTTATGCGGAGCTCATCCTGCAATCCAGGAAAAAACAAACAGCCACACACACGATGCTGTTTGTGTGTATGGCTGTTCTGACTTTCTCTCTCACCAGGCCAGACGGTGCAGATGTCCTTCTGTCTCCATCCCCTCAAACCCGTTCTGCCGCAGCGCCTCATACAGCACGATGGCGACGGAGTTTCCCAGGTTGAGGGACCTGATGTGGCCCATCATGGGGATCCGCACGCAGGTCTCCGGATGGTCCACAAGGATCTCCTCCGGTATGCCGGCGCTCTCTTTCCCGAACATGATATAGCAGTCCGGCTCATAGCGGACATCCGTGTAGATCCTGGGCGCCTTTGTAGTGGCCATGTACAGCTTTGCTCCCGGGTTCTTCTCCAGGAAGTCCTGATAGTCGATGTAGGTAGTCACATCCAGGTCCTTCCAGTAGTCCATCCCCGCCCGCTTCAGGCTTTTTTCATCCAGCCGGAAGCCCAGGGGCTCGATCAGGTGGAGCCGCGCCCCGGCAGCCACGCATGTCCTTCCTATATTTCCTGTATTGGCCGGTATCTCCGGCTCATGCAGCACGATATTCAGCATCTGTTCCCTCCTGCTCATATCTGTAGTCATTCCTCCTGCCACAGCTTCCATATCTCGTCCATCCCGGGACGGTCCAGGAACCTGGCATCCTCTCCGTTTCGTATGATCTTGTCGTTATCTCTTCTGAGCCTCCCTATGACCCAGGCCTCCACCTGCTGCCGGGCAAGCCTCTCTGCCGCCTCCTCCCCGTCGGGCGCCGCCAGGAGAAAGCATCCCGCTGACGTGAGCTGATAGGGGTTGATGTGGAAGAGCTCGCACACTTCAATGGTCTCCTGCCTGACAGGGATCTTCTTCAGGTCCGCCTCCAGGCCACGGCCCGTCACAGCAGCCAGGTCCCACAGGGCCTTGAAGACTCCGCCTGCCCCCACGTGATGGATCACCGGTATCCCGGCTCTTCTGGCTCCCCGGACAATGTCTGTCCCAAAGACCCGGTCCTGCGCGGACTCCACCAGCCGCAGAAAGGAGGGGGCAAACCTGCGCCGGAGAAGCCCCCGCCTCTCCTCGCTGATCCGCAGCATCCCCTCCAGGCCGGCATGGCCGGCCACAAGGATATCCATGCTCTCCCGCCTCCTGGGACTCTCCGGGCCTTTAACGCCCGGCTCTCCCGCTGCCGTCACCAGGGCGCAGGGCAGGGTGACCGCCGGACATTTCCCGCCCTCCGGCTCGCTTATGTCCAGAAAAAATGGCAGGTCCTCTGCCATTTTCCTCCACTTCTTTTTTAGTTCATACAGAAAAGTATTCTCCTGGTCCGCCGGTATCTGGAACACCGCCTTTGCGGAGAACTCCTCCGCCCCTCCGGCCGCCAGGGCATTGACGCAGTGGGCCAGGGCGTACCGCCCCAGATCCCCCTGCTCCCCGTACACGATCGCTGTCTCTGTCAAAATCCGCTCTCCTTTTCCCTTGCTCCTGCCTACTCTGCCGTCCCGTCCGTCTGGTCCTGCGCCTGCTCCTGGCCTCCCGCCGAGGCAGCCTGGCTGACTGCCGCACTGACCTTGTCCGCATCCTGGGACGCAATGGCGCTCTGGAGGGCAGCCAGCACATCCCCGCTGGCCGAAGCAGTGCCCACCTCGATCACCTGATCAGACTTTTCATAGTGGCTCGTATTGAACACCTCCCGGCTGACCTCCTGGCCGTTCTCATACACGACCTTCCAGAGCTGTGCCTCCACGCCGTCGTGCGGGCTGCCGGATTCCTGTGTGGTCCCCGCCGCCAGCTCTGAGTTTTCTTTATATACGGTCTCGTAGGGCTCTGTGCTGATGGTCTCGCTCTCGTATTCCACTGTCCGTCCCTCGGGCCTTGTGTCCTTGCCGTAGATGACGAACTGGAGCTGGTTGCTGTCATTGATCTCGCCGTATATATATATGGGTGTGTCATAGCTGTTCTTGAATTTGAAATCCAGATAATCCCCGGCAATGGCCGCGTCCCTGGAGGGCTTCACATAGCCTACCGTCATGGAGTGGGGAGACCGCTCCACCACTTCAAGCTCAGCGTAAATGACTGCATTGTAGAGAGTTGTGGACACCTGGCAGATGCCGCCGCCGTAGTCGGAGACCACCTGGCCATTCTCGTAGGCCCCCGCCTCCACATAGCCGTTCTCAGGTGTGAAGGGGCCTGTGGTCTGTCCCACGGACAGCGTCTCGCCCGGCATCAGGATCTTCCCATTCAGCTTATCCACGCCGTTTTTCAGGTTCTGCCATCTCTCGCCGCCCCCGGCGTCTGTCCAGAAGCTGCCCAGCTCATCCTGTATGGAGGACAGGTCCTCCTCCGTTATTTCAGGCTCCTCCTTCTTTGTCTCCAGCTCCACCGTGAAGTCGTCATGCTCCCACTGGTCGTTGAGATGGTCTGTGACTGCCTGGATGGTGGCATCCACATCCACAGCCTCCCCCTCCTGCTCCGGTGTGATGTCAAAGGAGGCCGCCGTCCTCTGGATGGTGGCGTCCACCGCTCCCTCTACCAGAGATGCAGCCCGCTCATCCAGGACAGCCTCTGTCTTCTCCTGATCCAGGCTGAATCTCTCCCGGATGACATGTTTTTCTTTTTCCAGGTCCTTCTGCTGTCTGTAGCGGGAGAATACGCTTCCTGTCTTCCCGTAATCCACCGCCTCCCTGGTCAGTTTATCCACATCCTCGGCGGTCAGCCCCAGCTCGCTCAAAGTGGCCTGGGCGGAGCCGCTGTCAGACTGGAGCGTCACCGTCACAGCCCCGTCTGCCTCCATATGCCCTTCCAGGGCGGCGCCTGCCTCCTCGGCCGTCATCCCGGACACATCCATGGCGCCGATCCACACATTATCGCAGATCACATCGCGGTCCACTCTATTTACATAATTTCTGAGCTGTGTATACACAGCCAGCAGGGCGACCAGTATCAGCCCCGCGCCCGCCATGATAAGGAGGCGCGTCTGTTTCTTTCTCCGCGCCGTCATCCTCTTTGTTTCCTTCAGGCTCCTTCTCCGTCCAGCCATATGTCTCTGCCTATCCTTCCTGGTTACATTTCCACTGTCCCTCAGATCATAGCGGAGGGTATGATGGATGTGGCCACCATAGCCAAGATAACGATCATGATGATGACCGCAATGATCCGCCTTGTCCGCTTATTGTTAAAATTCATGTCCTATTCTCCTTTTTTTCCGCTTTCTACATTGTAATCTTTTTATTTTTCAATTGCAATATGAATTCCTCTTCCATCGTTCGTGAGAGGGTCCCTTTCCCGGTAGTCGAACAGCACATACTCTCCCTTCAGAGGAAAAAACTCCAGATGGGTCATCCTGCGCAGCTGGTTTTTATCCATCCCCCCGCAGCCTGTCAGGTATCTGTGCTCCCGCGCCTCCGTCTCGTAGAAGCTCCGCACCCACCGGCTGTCCGCCCGGGACTCCCCGGCAAAGGCCGGCCTGCTTTTGGCGTTCTCCCTGAGATAATAGTCAAAGATGAGCCGCTCCCTCATCTCCTCTGCATCCTCCGGCCAGTTTTCCCCCGCAAAGTCAAGCAGGATCTCATAGCGGACCGCCCGGGCATGCTGCATCTGGTCCAGCGCTCTTTTTTCATAAAAATCCGCCAGCCTCCTGTACAGGGCAAAGGGAGACGGCTCCCGCCGCTCCAGGAGCTCCAGCGCCGTCCTGAACTGGCCGCTGTTATAGTAAAGCTCCGTCATCTCCTCCACGCCCTTGAGGATCAGGGTATCCCCGTAGGACAGCCATCTTGTGGAGAGTACCTCGTAGGGCGGGATATCCCGGCAGAGAAGGCCGTATGCCTCCTTCATCGTTTCCATGCGGGATCCCTTCAGGACTTTGAGAAAGCCGAGCTGCAGCTGGTCCGGGCGCAGGGCGTAGACCCTGTCAAAGGAGCGGCTGAAGCTCTCCAGGTCCTCCTGCGGGAGACCGGCGATCAGGTCCAGGTGCTGGTGCACGTTCCTGCCCTCCCGCAGCCTTTTCACATTTTCCTCCAGGCGCCCCAGGTCCATGGTCCGCCGTATCTCCTTGATAGTCTCCGGATTTGTGGACTGGACGCCTATCTCCAGCTGGATCAGCCCCGGCCTCATGGAGCGGATCAGCGCCAGCTCCTCCCCGTTCAGGAGGTCCGCCGAGATCTCAAAATGAAAATTTGTGACTCCGTTGTCATGGCTGCTGATATATTTCCATATCTCCAGAGCGTGATCATGGCGGCAGTTGAAGGTCCGGTCCACAAATTTCACCTGCCCGGTCCCCGCGTCCAGGAAGAACTGGAGTTCTTTTTTCACCAGCTGCAGGCTTCGGAACCGGATCCTCTTGTCAATGGAGGACAGACAGTAGCTGCAGGAGAAGGGGCACCCCCTGCTGCTCTCATAATACACGATCCGATGCCTGAAATCTGTCATATCCTGGTAGACAAAAGGAATCTCGTCCAGATCCAGGGGCTGCCGCCAGGGATGGTCCTGTATCTGCCCCAGACTGTCCCTCCAGGTGATCCCCTCCACATCCGCCAGGTCTGCCCCCGGGTCCGTCTTCCTCTCTGCCAGGACGGCGAAGGTCTCCTCCCCCTCCCCTTTCATGATGCCTGTCACCTGCGGGAGCTGCTCCAGCAGCCGCACCGGGTCATAGGACACCTCCGGCCCTCCCAGCCAGATCTCCGTATCCGGCAGCACCTTTCCCAGCTCAGGCAGAAGCTCGCGTATCATCCGGATGTTCCAGATATAGCAGGAAAAACAGAGAAGGTCCGGCCTCCTCTTATAAATATCCTCCATGATGCCGTCCGGCTGCTGGTTGATAGTGTACTCGCCGATCTCGATCTCCACAGTTCCGGAGGCAGGGCTTTTTCTCCTCCTCAGCCTTGCGTCCGCATAGGCCTTCAGGCTGTACACGGCCAGATTGGAATGTATGTATTTTGCGTTGACTGCCACTAATACTATTTTTCTCATCATGCCTGCTATTTTACTATATTCCGCCGGGTTTTACAATAAATCCCTCATCCATTGACATTTCCGCAAAAACAGGGTAAAATATAGACTCGTGCAGCCGGGGCGGTAGCGGTGCCTTGTACCTGCAGTCCGCTATAGCAGGGGTGATATTGCGCGGAGGGCGAAAGCTGGCAGAGCTGCCCTTGGTAAGTGACGTTGATATCCGGGTCTCACGCGACGGAAATCCGCGAACCGTGTCAGGTCGGGAACGAAGCAGCACTAAACGGAACCTTCCGGGTGCCGTGAGGGTGCCTGGGTTGAGTAAACTGCCAAGGTAACGTCTGTTGGCCTGGTTCGAAGCGCAATGCACGAAAAAGGGAAATTAAAAGAAGCAGCGTCTCATCCGCCACGGATCAGACACCGCTTCTTTTTTCTTTTTTCTTCTTTTCTCTCAGCTCCCGGAAAAACTGTTTCATGAGGGAGCTGCACTCCTCCTCCAGCACGCCGGCTGTTATCTCGGCCTGATGGTTGAACCTGTCCATCTGGAGCAGATTGAGGATAGAACCGGCGCAGCCCGCTTTGGGATTCATACACCCGATCACCACTCTGTCCATCCGGGACTGGACAATGGCACCTGCACACATCTGACAGGGCTCCAGCGTCACGTACATGGTACACCCCTCCAGGCGCCAGTCCCCCAGCCTGCGGCTGGCTTTGCGGATAGCCGTTATCTCCGCGTGAGCCAGCGGATTTTTGTCCGTGTTTCTCCGGTTGTATCCCCGGCTGATGACTTTCCCCTCGCAGACGATCACGCAGCCTATCGGCGTCTCATCCAGGGCATACGCTTTCTTTGCCTGTTTAATTGCTTCTTTCATATATTTTTCATCTACATTTTGCACATTTACACACCACTTTATCTAAGATCACGCACCAGGTTTTTCATTCCGCACGTAATACTTTTAAAAAGTATTACGTGCGGAATGACGTGCGGGATGAAAATTGTTCCAATTGTGTCACCGCCTCACAGGCCGGCACCAGTATCCGAAGTCCTCCTCGCTGTTTGTCTCTTCTTCCTCCAGCTCCACGGCTTCCCCGTCAAGCCTGATAAATCTGGGGAAGCCAAATGCCTCCGCCGCCTGCGCCTCACGGGGATGGTAGATACCGGGAACGCCCAGCCAGCACTTCTCCCCCTCCTGGATGAGCAGGAGATGGTGATAGCTATAGTAGCCGTGGAGGAGAAAGCTGTTGTTGGCCAGCCGCCATTCACAGCGCTTGAGCTGAGCGATATCCCGGCGCTGGATCTTGATGCAGAGCAGTGGGGAATCTCCTCCCTGCTGCCCCTCACCCTGAGGCCGCTGCCCGTTCTCCTCCCGCGGGCATTCCGCCGCATCGGGTGTTCCATCAAGTGTTTCATCGGATATCCCGCCAGGGATTTCCCCCGGCTCTTCTTCCGGAAGGTCATCCTGTCCATCCTCGCCAGAGACCTCCTGCGACGGCTCTCCCTCATCCCCGGGCACTCCGCCCGCGCCTCCGCCGTAAGCCTCCTGCTCTTCCACAGTCCTCTGGGCAGCCAGGCTGGCCAGATCCGGCTCTGGCTCATCCTTAAAGACCTGCATCCTCTCCACATCCACAGGCATGTCATCCCACACAGCGGCAAATCTCCTCTGCCCCGCGTTTTCCAGTATGATCCCCTCTATCAGCGGATAGTTGGATGCCCGTCCCGTGTCGTCCGGCGTAAAAGCCAGTCGGAAGTTGACTGCCGGATCCACATGGCCGATATCTCCCTGCCACAGTCCGATGCACTGCCCTTCTCTCACATAAAATATGTACACCTTCAGTCTTTTATCCTCCGCAAGATGCAGCCCTTTCCCGTGAATATGCACTACCGTGGACTCCTCGGCCTGCTCCACCTTTACAAAGCCCACGTTCCGGATGCGTTTTCCATCCTGATATTCATACAAATAGCGAATAAACTGTTTCAAACCTCCACTTCCATTCTTTGTCTGGTTATCACAATCTATTCGCCCGGATGCCGGAAAATGCCTGTCCCGCTTTTGTTAAAGGATCGCCTTCAGCTCCTGGTACAGCCTTTTGGCGTAGCTGTCTGTCATACCACAGATAAAATCTGTCACGAGGAGAAGCCGCAGGTACAGTCTCTCCGCCTCGCTCTTCCCCCTCGCATGATAGTGGTAGGCATCCTTGTAATTGCCGGAAATAAAATAGACAAGCCGCCTGTCAATGGAATCCAGCGCACTGTCATCCTCATCGTAGTAGATGACCGCTCTCACAAAGCTGTCCATGAGATAGTCCAGTATCCCTGCCTCCACCAACTCCATGAGGTAGATCTGCCTGGTGGAAAACACTCTCCGCATAGCCACGTCCCCCAGCAGCTCCATCAGCTCCTCCGCAAACGTACCGTGGAACAGGTCCGCCGGATAGCTTCCCTCCATGATCGCTTCATAATTAGATGTAAATCCAAATGTGGCACAGGAAATGAGAAATCCCTGTACACGGACGATCCAGTTCTTGACCGCATACTCCTCCGGATGGTCCACACCCTTCTCAACGCCCCTCCGGTACAGCTCCTCCAGCTTTCCCGCCGGGTCAAAGATCACTTTATCATTATTTTGAATATTTTTTAGTTTCTTCAGTTCCTCCATCAGTACATGATAGGAGATAAATCCCTTGACAAATGCGTCTTCAATATCCGCTGTCTTATAGGCAATGTCATCTGCCGCCTCCAGGATAAAGGTCAGCGGGTGCCGGCACCCGTTTGTCCCGGTCTCCCTCTCGACCCTGCGAAACAGCTCCTCATCCGCCAGATAATAGCCAATCTTTTTCTTCTTGATATCGCCACAGCTGCCATCTATCCCCAGAGAGGAGACCGGATACTTCACTATCGTGTTCAGCAGTGCATAGGTGAGGTTCATGCCATTTTCATCCACGAGAAAATGCAGCTTTGTCACAAGCCGGAAGGCCTGGGCATTTCCCTCAAAGTGATAAAAATCCTGCTTCATCCGCTCTGTCAGCACCTGTTCCACAGGCCTTCCCCGAAACGTCAGCCGGGGGAGATTCCTCTCAAACCACTCCCGTATAGCCACCTCGCCGAAATGTCCAAAGGGGGGATTGCCAATGTCGTGGATCAGCCCTGCGCACTGCAGGATACTGCAGATATCTTCCTTCATCTGCGGGGTGAAGGACGGATCCTTCTTATATGTAAGGATGTTCTCGCCAATATTTTGCCCCAGTGACTTTGCCAGGGAGGACACCTCCAGGGAATGGGTCAGCCGGGTCCTTATGAAATCACTCTTGTCCAGCGGAAACACCTGGGTTTTATCCTGCAGTCTCCTGAAAGACGCGCTCCCTATGATACGGTGATAATCTTTTTCAAATTCACTGCGCAGATCCGAAGACCCGGGGTGCCTCTGGCTGCTGCCCCTGCTTCTCTTCGGAGATAAAAGCTGCTCCCAGTTCACAGTCCTCTTCCTTTCTTTAATCCAGATAGATGGGGGGCTCGTAATCGTTTCCGAGCAGCGCCTTCTTCCGCTCCTGGTACCCGAGGAACGCCCACTCTGTCATGTCGGTCCACTGATGGCTGCTCCTGTCATATACCTGGACATATCCTATCCTCTTGGGGTGCATGCGCACAGTATTGGACTCATACTCGTGCCCTGTGTAGGGATTGACCTCCCCCTTCTCCAGGTCCTCCTCCTCGTCCGCACCGCGCTGCAGCAGCTCTTCCACATCCTTCTCGGGAGCCTCTTCAAGGCCGCCCGTCTCCGGATCGCCCTGACTCTCCTCTTCCTCCTCCGGGGCAGCCGGGGGATTGTTTTCCGGCTCTGCCGGGGGATTGTTTTCCGGCTCTGCCGGGGAGGTGGTCTCCTTCTGCTCCCTTCTGGTCCGCCTCTGGAAGAAATCTCTCCAGCTTCCCCTCGCCTTTTTGGCCGGACGCTCTGCCTCCTCCGGCTGCGTCACATCCTCCTGAGGCATGTCCTCTTTCTCCGCTGCCGTCTCCACAGCCGCCTCTTCCTCTGCAGCCGCCGGCTCCGTCACCTCCGGCTCTGCCGCAGGAGCTTCATCTGCTTTTTCATATGTCTCTGACACGGACTGTGCCGCTTCTTCCCCTGCTTCCTCCTCCGGCCTCATCTGTGCCTCTTCCTTCTCTGCCGGCTCCGGCTCGGTCCCGCCCGCCAGGAGTCCTTCCTTCTCCTCCAGGAGCTGGTCCAGGCCCTCATTGAGCTCTACCAGCTCGCCGATAGTGATGTCGCGCTCCACAGGGCGGTGTCTCCTCCCCTTCTTCTTTTCAAGGCGCTGCAATTCGGCCTCCGTGACATGAACACTCTCCTCATCTGTGTTCTCCGGCTGCCTTGCGTCCCCAAGTATATTCAATTGGAACGGACAGTCCAGTATCTCTGCGATCATGCGCATGTCCTGCTCCTGGAAATTGTCCCTTCCGAGGCGCTGTGTGAGATTCTGCCTGGACATCTTCTTTCCTGTCCGCTCTTCTATCATTTCCGCAAGTTCTTTGATCGTCATGCCTTTACGGCTCAAGATAATTTTGACCTGTTCTCCGAATGTAAGATCTAACATGATATTCCTCCTTATTCAATTAAATCATACTCACCCTGCATATCTCATGAATTCAAACCAGTAAATGTTTTTGTTTCTTCATAAACCTATGCTTTTCCCTTTTCTTATTTTAGCAAAACATATACTGTACGTCAATCCGGGTTTTATCCCAGCGCCACATGGCAGATTTCCCCGAACTCCCCGTCCGTGCTGCACACGGCGATCCTGGCGCCGATCCCCGGCACGCTATACTCCCTGTAATAAAATCTTTCCGGGTACTGTGAAGGCTTCTTCTCAAGGAAGGGACAGTCTTCTCCGTCAAAGCCTATCTCAAAGCTCCTTGTATCCAGTCCCATCCCTCTGCGCACCGCCTTCATAAAGCTCTCCTTCAGCACCCACAGGCGGTAGAAAGCTTCCGCCCTCTCCCCCTCCGACGGCTTCCCCTCGATCCAGGCCGTCTCAGAAGGCAGAAAAAAGCGGCGGGCCACCTGCAGCCGGGCCTCCTTCACTGTCTCAACATCGCAGCCCACTTTCGCCTCCCTCTCCGTGGAGAGACTGCACAGCACATAATCCCCGGAGTGGGACAGATTATAGGCCTGGTCAGCCCCTGCCCCGTACTGTCTGCGCATCCGCTCCAGCAGCGCCCATACGCCTACGCTCTGGGCCCTGTCCTTTGGAAAGCGGAGCTGGTCCGCCTTCTCCCGCCGGAAGTCCGGAACTTCCTCATAATATTTTCTGTAGATCGTTTCCTCCCTGAGGCGGGAAATGTCAGCTATCCATGTGTAAACCATTTAGTTTCTTTTTTCTCTCCTTCCAATCTGGCAGAAATCTTGTCATACAGCTCTTGAAGCGCTGGTCATGACTGGGTTCGATCAGGTGGCAGAGCTCATGCACGATGACATACTCCAGGCACTCCTCCGGGTAAAAGACAAGCCTGGTGTTCAGCCTGATGCGCCCCGTGCCCACCGTGCAGCTCCCCCATCTTGTCTTCATGTCCCGCAGCGTCCACCCGGACGCATGGACTCCCATGACCCTCTCCCACTTTCCTGCGCAGGCCAGGACCTGCTCCTTCATTTTTCTTATCTGCTCCTCCGATACCGGCGGGTATGTGCGGGTCCTCTGCGCCTGCTCCAGATGCCGGCGCATCCACCCCTCCTTTTCATACAGGAACCTCTCGATCCGCTCCGGAGGCGTCCTGACCGGAGCCGTCACCAGCACCTCCCCCTTTTCCGGGCGCACATACAGATTGATATTCTTTATCCTTCGATATTCTATATTTACCTTGATCCCATGAATGTCAAATCCTGCATTTTTCATTCCACTCGGCCAGCACCTCCTCCTCTATCTTCAGGACTTCCCTGTCATAGGTGTAAATGCCGTTCACTTCCTCCTCCACATCTGAGAGCTGGGTATAGACCGTGACAGACAGGCCCTCACCGATATGGGAGGCAACCTCCCTCATCAGCCGCCCATAGCCTGCGCTCAGCTCCCTCCTGCTCCCGTAGATCCTGTAGCCGTAGACCTTTCCCGACATACTGTGCTCCCTGCACCTCCAGCAGAAGCCGCCGAATTCTGTCAGCGCCTGGACACGTTCTTCTTTTCGGAAGCGGAGCTTGAAAAAATAATTATGTATGCTCCGAAAATCTCCTCCCCCCTGGTCAAACCATCCGCTGGCCTGGTCGATGAGCCGGTGAGGGTCCGCCTCCCTGGCCAAATCCGTCACTTCCTCTGCGTCAAACTGTCCCCAGCCCTCATTGAACAGGACCCAGGTGACGATAGAGGGATGGTTCCAGAGCAGGCGGATCGTCTCCCTCAGCTCCTCCACAAACTGTTCCCGGCTCTTCTCCTCTCCCCTTCCCAGCAGTCTGTAAGTGCGATCTGTAAACCGGATATGGAACAGCTCCAGTCCGTTTGCCAGGTAGGTGACATACCATCTCCTAAAAGGACGGCCCCCGCACACCATATCCTGCCACACCAGCATCCCCAGCCTGTCGCAGTGATAGTACCACCTCTCCGGCTCTATCTTGATGTGCTTTCTCAGCATGTTAAATCCCAGACGCTTCATCTCTTTGATATCAAATTCCAGGGCCTCGTCGCAGGGCGCTGTGTACAGTCCGTCGGGCCAGTACCCCTGGTCCAGGACGCCTCTCTGGAAATAGGGCCTGCCGTTGAGAAAGGTCCTCGGGATCCCTTCCCCGTCCAGGGAGACGGATATCTTTCTCATGGCAAAATAGCTGTCCACCCGGTCCTCCCCGAAGTCGACGCTCAGGGAATAAAGGAATGGCTCCTCCGGAGTCCAGGGGCGCATCCGCGGCACCGGTATCCGAATGGGCTCATTGACCTCCCCCTCCACCTCCCAGGGCTGCATATCCTCCGCATACACAGTGACGCGCGCTATGCCCATCCCCCTGCTGCAGACCGTGACCTCCACCGCCTCCTGGTCATAGAGAGGCGTGACGCGCAGACGCTCCACATGCAGCTCCGGCACCTCTTCCATCCACACGGTCTGCCAGATGCCGCTCTGGGCCGTATAAAACATCCCTCCCCTTATCAGCTTCTGCTTGCCCCTGCTGTAATAGGTACGGTCTGTAAAATCCCGCACTCCCACAACAAGCTCGTTTTCTTCCTCCCTCAGGAAATCTGTCACATCTGCCGAAAACGGCAGGTAGCCTCCCAGGTGCTTCGTCACCAGCTTTTTATTGACATACACAGCGGCGAACTGGTCCACAGCCCCGAAGTGGAGGAGCCATCGCCTCCCCGGTCTCCTGCGCACCGCTGCCGGCAGTGACCGCCTGTACCACAGCACCTGGCTCGGATGAAGGCTCCTCTCCACGCCCGACAGAGGCGCCTCCGGTGAAAATGGCACAAGGATCTTCCCCGCGTACTGCTCCGGTCTTTTCCCTCTCCCGGTGATCACATAATCCCAGTATCCATTCAGATTGACGTAGCTCTCTCTTCGCATGGAGGGGCGTGGATATTCGGCAAGTACCTGGTCCGGGCGCTCCAGAACCTGGTCTGTCCAACGGGTCTTCAGCTTCTTCATGCCTGCTGCACCTCCCTCCTGCCGTCATTCTTTTCATCATATCTCCCGCAGGCATATTTTTCGCGGGCAGTTTTCTTTCTTCAATTATAACGGACTTTACCAGGTGCCACAAGGCTGATATTCTGTTTCCTACGCCATGCCGACTTCCACTACGCCATGCTGACTTCCACTCCGCTTCGCTCCGTGTCAGTCCCGGGCGTTCGCCCTATAAAAATCAAAAAGCACTCAGCCTCTTTCATGCAAGCATGAAGAGTCTGAGCACTTCCTGATTTTTGCATGGCTCATTGCCATCAGATATTCCAATGTTTGTCTTTTGATGTTTTCAGGCGGGTCATGGCGCGGGCCAGAGATGCCTGGGAGAGGTAGTACTCCTGGATGCTCTGCTTCTGGCGCAGACGCTCCTGGGCTCTCTCCTTCGCCTCCTCCGCGCGCTTCACATCGATCTCCTCCGGCCGCTCCGCCGAATTTACAAGCACGGAGACACGATTGTTGATGATTTCCGCAAATCCCCGGGACACAGCCGCCGTGATCCACTCTCCCTCAGGGGTCTTCAGGTGGAGCTCCCCGTTCGCTACCGCCACCACCATGTTCTCATGGTGGGCCAGGATGCTGAACTGACCGTCCTCCATGGGAAGGATGAGATTCTGGCATTTTCCCTCATAAAAAACCTTATCACTGGATATGATCTTCAAAAAAAACGTATTCATCTGATTCCACTCCTTCTGCCGGACAAATTCACAGCGCGGCCTCCCCGGGCAGGCGCCTAAGCCTGCTCAGCCCTGGCCTTCTCTATGACTTCGTCAATGGTCCCGACATTGAAGAATGCGCTCTCGGGATACTCGTCCATCTCGCCTTCGATGATGGCCTTGAATCCCCGGATGGTCTCCTTTAGAGGCACGTATTTTCCAGGTGTCCCGGTAAATGTCTCCGCCACTGAGAAGGGCTGTGACAGGAACCTCTGGATCTTTCTGGCCCGGTTCACGGTCATCTTATCTTCCTCTGACAGCTCCTCCATACCGAGAATGGCGATGATATCCTGCAGCTCTTTGTATTTCTGGAGGATTTCCTGCACCCTTCTGGCTACCTGGTAGTGCTCCTGACCGACTATGTCAGCCTCCAGGATGCGGGACGTGGACTCCAGCGGATCCACTGCCGGGTAAATCCCCTGCTCCACGATCTTTCTGGAAAGCACGGTAGTGGCATCCAGATGGGAGAACGTGGTGGCCGGCGCCGGGTCTGTCAGGTCATCGGCAGGCACATAGACAGCCTGCACGGACGTGACAGAGCCGTTCTTCGTGGATGCGATACGCTCCTGCAGGGCGCCCATCTCGTTTGCCAGGGTGGGCTGATAGCCCACGGCTGATGGCATCCGGCCAAGGAGGGCCGACACCTCCGATCCGGCCTGCACAAAGCGGAAGATATTGTCAATGAACAGGAGCACATTCTGATGCTCCTCATCGCGGAAATACTCCGCCATGGTAAGACCTGTCTCCGCCACCCGCATACGGGCTCCGGGGGGTTCGTTCATCTGCCCGAACACGAGGGCTGTCTTATTCAGGACTCCCGATTCGCTCATCTCTGTCCAGAGGTCGTTTCCCTCACGGGAACGCTCCCCCACTCCGGTGAAGATAGAATATCCGCCGTGCTCTGTGGCGATGTTGTGGATCAGCTCCTGGATGAGGACTGTCTTGCCCACGCCGGCGCCGCCGAAAAGGCCGATCTTGCCGCCCTTTGCGTAGGGTGTCAGAAGGTCGATGACCTTGATGCCTGTCTCCAGCACCTCCACAGCCGGGCTCTGGTCCTCAAAGCCGGGCGCTTTCCTGTGGATCACCCAGTGCTCTGTATCCTCCGGTATCTTCTCCTTATCATCTATCGTCTCTCCAAGAACATTGAAGAGTCTTCCAAGGGTCTGCTCGCCTACCGGGACCTTAATGCCTTCTCCGGTGGCTGTTACCTCCATTCCTTTGTAGAGGCCGTCGCTGGAAGCAAGCATGATGCAGCGGGCAACATTGTTCCCGACATGCTGTGCCACCTCCATGACGCAGCGCTGTCCGCCGTTGTCCACCTCCAGCGCATCCTTGATAAACGGAAGCTCTTCCCTGCTATCGAACTCAACGTCTACAACAGGCCCCATGACCTGTATGATCTTTCCTTTTGTCATAGCGTTTTATCTCACTTCCTTTTCTGTGCATTGGCACCGCCGATCACCTCAGTCAGCTCCTGGGTGATATCTGCCTGCCTCACACGGTTATAGGTTATATTTAATTCATTCAGCATATCCGTGGCGCTGTCCGTCGCATTCTGCATGGCCTGCATACGGGAATTCTGCTCGCTGCAGTAGGACTCCACAAGACAGCCGTAAATAATGCCGATCAGATAGTTGGGGACTATGCTGTCCATGACCTTATGGGCGGATGGATACAGCGTGACAGCCTCCCTGTAGACGCCTGCCATGGCCGCCATCTTGTCGGACGCAAAATTTATCCGCTGCAGCGGCAGCAGCTTGATCTGCTGCGTCTCCGCCTGGAGGGCGTTTTTCATGCGGGTGTAGATGATATAAATGTCATCCAGCTCCTCCTGCTCAAACAGCTCCACCATTTTGATCGCGATCACCCTGGCCCGGTACAGGTTGGGCGACTGCACGGTGTATTTGAATTCCGAGTCAAGCTCGTCTTCTCTCCTGGAAAAATACTGCCTGCCCACTTCTCCCAGGACGAACATCTTATGCTTCCCCGGCTGCCCGATCAGCTCCTCAGCCATCTTCAGCACATTGTGGTTGTATGCCCCTGCAAGACCTTTATCCGCCGTGATGACAATGCACCCCACCTTTCTCTCCTCTGCCGGTATCTTCTCCCTGCGGTCAAAGAAATGGCTGTGCATATCCGGCACATGGCGCAGGATCCTGGTGATCTCCGCCTGCATGGCATAGAAAAAGGGCTCTGTATCCGCCAGCTTTTTCTTCGCCTGCTTCATCTTGGAGGAGGATATCAGATACATGGCGTTGGTGATCTTCTTTGTCTCCTGGATGCTGGCCATCCTCTCTTTCAATTCTCTTGCATTTGCCATAATAACACCTGCTTACCTTTTCTCCTTGAATTCCTTTGCAGCGCTTAAGATCTGTTCTGTCAGCTCATCGTCCAGCGTCTTCTTCTCCTCGATGGCGCCGCAGATTTCCGGATGACTGCTCTCAAAAAACGCGAGCAAGTCCGTCTGGAACTGCTTCACCTCATCAGTCGGGACGTCCAGCATGAGCCTGTGGGTTGCCACGCACAGCGTAATGACCTGCTCATGAAGGCTCAGCGGATTCCCAAGCGGCTGCTTCAGGAGCTCCGTCAGACAGCTGCCGTATTTGAGCTGCGTCTTTGTTGCCTCATCCAGGTCAGAGCTGAACTGGGTAAAGGACTCCAGCTCCCTCGCCTGGGCCAGGTCGATACGCACGCTTCCGGACGCCTTCTTCATGGCCTTTGTCTGGGCAGCGCCGCCCACACGCGAAACAGAGAGTCCTACATTGACAGCCGGACGCATACCGGCGTTGAAAAGGTCACTCTCCAGGAAGATCTGTCCGTCTGTGATGGAGATCACATTTGTCGGAATATAGGCGGATACATCTCCCGCCTGAGTCTCGATGATAGGCAGGGCCGTGATGGAACCTCCTCCTGCCTGCTCGCTTAAGCGGCTGCTCCTCTCCAGCAGTCTGGAGTGCAGGTAGAAAACATCTCCGGGGTATGCCTCACGTCCCGGCGAACGTCCCAGCAGAAGAGAGATGGCACGATACGCCACCGCATGCTTGGAGAGGTCGTCATACACGATCAGCACATCCTTCCCCTGGTACATAAAATACTCTGCCAGGGCCGTAGCCGAATAGGGGACAATGTACTGCAGCGGCGCGCACTCGCTGGCCGTCGCGCAGAACACTGTTGTATAGTCCATAGCGTCGTGGGTCCGCAGCGTATTTACAAGCTGGGCCACGGTAGAGGCCTTCTGACCGATAGCCACATAGATACAGATCACATCTTTTCCCTTCTGGTTGATGATGGTGTCTGTAGCAATGGATGTCTTTCCCGTCTGCCTGTCACCGATGATGAGCTCACGCTGTCCCCGGCCAATGGGAAACATGGAATCAATGGCAAGGATCCCCGTCTCCAGCGGCACGCTGACCGACTTTCTCTCCACGATACCGGGAGCCGCCTCTTCCACCGGGCGGTATCCGTCCGCTCTGATCTCGCCTTTTCCGTCAATGGGAGAGCCAAGAGCATCCACGACCCTTCCTATATAACTCTCTCCGACAGAGACGCCTGCTCTTTTTCCGGTGCGGGCTACCTTGGTCCCTTCTCTGACATCGGAGTCGTCTCCGAACAGGATACAGCTCACCTCATTTGTCTTGATATCCTGCACCATGCCCTTCAGCCCTGTCTCCAGGGTGACGATCTCACCATACATGGCGTGATCTATTCCGTAAACGGAGGCAATCCCATCTCCAACAGAGACAACATATCCAACTTCCTGGTCTCTGCTGATCACATCATAATTTTCTATCTCTTCTTTGATGATAGAGATAATCTCATCTGAGTTGATCGAACTCAAGCTATTCACCTCCAGGTCAATTTTTGTTCTAATCGTTTCAGCCGTCCCTGCATGCTGTAATCATACTCCCGGCCATTTACAAGGAGAAGGAAACCACCGATCAGCGACGGGCGCTCTTCCATCTCCCAGAGCACGCCCTTCGCGTGAAATTCCCTGCACACAAACTGCTCCATGCCCTTCTTCTGTTCCTCTGTGGGGGGGACCACATAAGCCAGATGAGCGGTCACAATGCCGGCCATCTCATTTTTATACTGATGATACGCCCTGAAAATGTCCTGCACGATACCAGCCTTCCCGTAGTCTGTGGTGACTTTGAGGAAATTCCTGATCCGGGTGTCAAAAATCCGGTCAATGACCCTGTGCTTTTCATCCTTTGTGACAACAGGACTCTCCAGGACCAGGGCAAGCTCGGGGGAGGACTCAAGGATTTCTTCCGCTTCCCCGATCACTTCCTCCGGAAGTCCCATATCAAACAGCACCCTGGCATAGCGGACCGCGGACATAGGACAGTACGCGCGGCTATTGCTCTTCACTGTCTTCATGTGGCTCACCTGCTTCTCTCAGAAATTGGTCATAGACCGCCTGGCTGTCCTTCTCGCTGCAGCTTTCCAGCATGATCTTCTTTGCAGCGTCCATGGCAAGTCCGGCGACCTCTGTCTTCATCTGTCTCAGTGTCTGTTCTCTCTCCAGATCAATAGTTTCCCTGGCTGTCTTCATGAGCTTTCCGGCCTCGGCGTCTGCATCCTTCAGTATGCGGTCATACTCCTTTTTTGCGTCCTCCTTAGCCTGCTCGATCATACGCCTTGACTCATCCTTCGCTCCGCTCAGGGCATCCTCATACTGGCTCTTCAGCTCCATCGCCCTGGCCTGCTGGTCATTGGCGTTCTGGATGCCGTCAGCGATCATCGCCCTGCGCTTCTCCATGATATTCATGACCGGTCCGATCAGGAATTTCCGCAGGAGCAGATAGAGGATGACCAGGTTGATCATTTCCAGGACAAAATTAAAGTCTAAACTCAGCACCTTCCAGTACCTGCCTTTCCTGTAATCAAACTATCCGCCTTCCGTCTGTTATATCCTACTGAAGGAAGAAGATCACAAGAAGGCCGATGATGAAACCGTAAATAGCGGTCGCCTCAGCGAGGGCACATCCAAGGATAAGTGTCTTGCTGATCTTGCTCTCCGCCTCAGGCTGTCTCGCGATAGCCTCAGCTGCCTTTCCTGTTGCAATACCGATACCAACACCTGCTCCAATACCTGTAAGTACAGCAATAGCTGCTCCGATTGCAATAATTGTTCCTGACATAATTTTCAATCTCCTTTTCTTTACTCTTTTCTTGATTATTCCATTTCTTCATTCATGAAAAGCGCAGTCAGAAATACAAAGACATACGCCTGTAAAAGTCCGTCGAATATATCAAAATAGAAACTCAACGGAATAGGTACTAATAATGGAACCACTGCTTTGACCAGTTCCATTACCACAAATCCCCCCAGCATATTGCCGAAGAGACGCATGCACAGCGACAGAGGCCGGATAAAAATCTCCATCACCATGATCGGCGCCACAAAGGGAACCGGTTTGGCGAAGTGCCCTGCCCAGTGCTTCAGACCATTCCTGTGTATGCCTGAATACTCGATCAGAAGCATACTCATAATGGCCAGCGCCGCCGTCACATTTAAATCCTTTGTCGGTGGTTTAAAGCCTGTCAGCCCGATCACATTTGAAACTGCAAGGTAGAGGGCCACGGTGATCAGATAAGGGACATAGCGCCTGTTTTCTTTTCCAATGATGCCTTCAAAGAAATCCTGCGCCCATCCGATCGCTGACTCCAGCGCTAGCTGGACTTTCCCGGGATTTTCTACTTTTAAGTTTCTGACCAGGACGACAGACAGTACCGTCAGGACCGCCATGATGATCCACGTGACGACAATGGATTCATTCACGGCAATACCGCCGAAAACGGGAATCTCGAAAACCGGCGTACAGTTCAGCTCTTCCATCAGTTTTTCTGTTAATTCTCCCGTACTATCCCCTTCCTTCTCTTATTTTTTCCTGTGAATATTACTGCTAACAAATACATTTGTCAATAAATTTTGCGCCCGGCTCACGCGCCGGAGCTTCGCCTGTTTTTTATGGATTTTTTCTGCTTTTTTCTTTCTTCTCCTCCGCAAAATTATGTGTTTTTTGCAAGGAAATCCGTCCCATCCCCGGCTGCGGTTTTTTCAAGATTATTTTTTACCAATTTATCACTTTTTTAGATTTTCATTTTCGTCATTTCGACAGATTTTTTCTCCGCCGCAGTTTTTTAAAATATACAATACCTCCATCTTCCCCCGTAAATCGCGGTGGTATTTCCCCGTTTTTTACAAACCCGGTCCTTCCCCGTCCTTCTGTTATCTTTCCGGCCGCTCCTCCACCATCAGGATACATCCCTCCGGGAAGGCTTTCCGAAACAGGCAACGCACCAGCGGACCCGCGATCAAAAGCTGGAAAGGCAGCGCCATGACAAAATTCTTCGGGATATTGACCAGCCAGTTGAAAAGCATCCCGCTCCACTGACCTGCCCTTACGCAAGCCTCCGCAGCCCCGTAAAAAGACATGATGACGACCATGGGCACTACCATGCAGATGGACACGGCGAGGGCCGTCTTTAATGGACTGGAAACGCCGGGCCTTACCAGATAGCGGAAGGCAAACCCTTTGGCCAGCCCCGATACAAGGAACCAGTCGCAGGCCACGGCGAACACGTAAGCTATGGGGAACCCCATCCAGGCATCCTGCAGGACCGCAAAAGACAGTTCCCCTTTGTGGAGCACTATATTATAAATACTCATCCACAGCACCATTGTAAAACACATCAAAACTGTATAGATCAGACTCTCTCTTTTATTCTTTGGCATTTTTCTCCTCCTGTTGCTTTAATATGATCCAAATATGCATTCAAAAATGACCTTACATTTTTGCCGTACTATCTTAGCATCCGGGCGCCGCTGCAAATAAGTGGCATTTTCAAATTCGTCATTTTGCTCATCCTGTGTTTTTCACTCGAAATCAAGAGGTAAAAATGTACAAAAAAATATCCTTCCACCCCCGTCCCGCACTAATCTTTACAGCATTCTGCATAATCCATACAGATGGAAGAAGGTTCGCAACAGCTCCGAAAATTCCTCTTGCTTTCCATCTTAGCATAAAGTGTGCAGCGGTCATACAGTCAAGAAAAATCTTTCCTGATCTTTATTTTCCCGTTCCAGTTAAGAGGTTTTTAATATTTTTTCTTCTTTCTTCATTTAATAAACACATTTTGGACACATTTTCTCTCTATAATAAGTGTCAGATAGTTGAAGAACACATCAACTATCTCCCCCCTCATAAAGTAGACGCAACGAAGGGTCCTCCCCTTCGTTGCACCATACTTTACTCTCATTCCTTTTAACAGCTATAGAACAGACAGACCCGCCGGTCATTCAAGCCGGCGGGTTTTTCATTGCCCGGATCCGGGAACAGGGCCTGTCTCCTGTGCCATGGATCTGTTTTTTAGATTTTCTTAATCCCGCTTTAAGAAATTTTCGTGTTCTTTAAGTTTTCCTCCATACTTTGGACATATTTCCCCACTATAATAAAGGACAGATAGTTGAAGGACACATCAACTATCACCCCCTCATTAAGTACAGATGCCTGGCAGAACGGCATCACACTTTACTCTCATTCCTTTAGATAACTATAACAACGACGGAGCCCGTTAGCCCTTGTGGTTAGCGGGTTTTCGTTGCCTGTGAGGGCTGCTTCCTGACCGCTTCGGGCACCTTTGGGGCACCTTGCATCTAACGGAATGTTGCGGTGGTAGATAGTTGATGTTAGAGTTGCTATATGATTTTCTGATAGAAATTTTCAAGTTTATTCATTTCTTCCTTTGCCTTATCATTCGTAACATGCGTATATATGTCTAATGTGATCGCCACGGAAGAATGGCCGAGATACTTCTGGACTGTCTTTGCTTCAATCCCAGCTTCAAAGCATCTGGTCGCAAATGTATGTCGCAGTGCATGTGGATAGATATGCTCCATTGGAACGAAGTCCGTTTTATCTTCTTGGGCCTGTTTCTCCCGGTCTTTGTTTACCGCCTTGACTATCCAGTTGAGAGCTGACTGAAATGCGTGCTCCGCTATTGGCCTTCCATTTCTGCCGACAAATACCAGTTTTTCAAAACCCTCTAACGGTTCCCATGCGGCCGCTGCAATCTGCATCTCCTTTTTCTGGATACGCTGACGCTTTAAGGCTTTATACACGCTTTCCTGCATGGGAATGACACGCTTTCCACTTTCAGTCTTCGGCGTCTGGTACTTAAACACATATTTTCCTGTTGTCAGATCCTTTATATACACCAGCGTCTTATTGATCCTGATCTCCTTCTTCTGAAAGTCCAAATCCTCGTCTGTCAGTCCCAGGAGCTCCCCGGCACGCATCCCAGTCCCCAAGGCTACAATAATCAAATTTTCGTGAAGTCTTCCCCGGGCATGTTTTAGCACTTCTCTCTGCTCTTGTAATGATAAAACACGGATCGGCTTTTTCTTTGTCCTGGGAAGCTCCACGCCGTCACATGGATTATATGTGATAAGACGGTTATGTACCGCATATTTGAACACGGCACTGAGGATATTGCAGATATCACGGATTGTTTTCGTACTGTAGTCATTGTCTGCCATATCTTGAAACAGTCGCTCCAACAGGATCGGCTTAAAATCAGCCAGCTTCTTCTTTCCCAGCTTTTTTTGCACGTAGTTCTTATAGCAATAATCATAGCGGGATAGGGTACTCTCTTTTATAGACTTCTTTTTGTGGGTATTCAGCCATACGTCAAACCACTCGTTTAAAGTGAGATAATCCCCTTTCCCCTTGATCCCGTGCTTAACCTCATATTTGAGGTCTTCCATCTGCTCCATAAGAAGTTTTAAATTCGGATTATCCAGTGTATATTGTTCATTTCTGAATTTAAAACGTGCTCTGTATGTCCCGTTGGGTCTTTGCATAATACCAGTAGGCAACTGTTTTCCTTGTAAGTCCTTGCCCATTTTTACGCTCCTTTCTTCCGCAAGGACTATGCTTCAAACCTACTAAATATTATAACAACATATTCCTGCATACTAAACTGCAATTACTTCATACTTATTCATTAAATTATTACCATTGTTCAGACGTATAAATTCGTCTAAAACCTCTCTCCTGATCAATATCTTTCTACCGATCCGCACGGAGGAAATCTTTCCCCACGCAATCAGTTGACGCAGGTTTGTCCTGCCGATCCCGGTATACTCGGACGCTTCATTTACCGTTAGAGTTATTTTTTCATTCAGCATCAACTCACCCCCTTAAATCAGGCAAGATAGAACGTCCTTGTTTCCATGGAGTCCGGCTCCGATGGATCAGGTACAATCTCCAGAGTACAAAGTTTCCTTGTCTCCTCGATCTGTTTGGTTAATATAGTTACAAAATCCTCTAAAAATCTTCTTTTCAATTTTAATCCCTCCTGTTGCATTTATTCCGTTTCATTATCTTTATCCGGCTGAAGCTCAATATAAGTCACATTTGTGTAACCGCCGTCCAAATGAGAAACCCATGTCATTTCAAGCCCCAGTTGATCCGCAATCTCTTTTACCTGATCCATTTCCTCGCCTTTACCAGCAAGATAATAGCTCTGTTTTGGTTTCGGTAATCCCCGACTTACAAAGTAACGGTGTTCGCCCCGGCTCATAATATGGCATTCTTTTGTCATATATTTGATAATGTACTTCTGGATTTTGTAAGTATCACGAACTTTTGTTGCTGTACTAAAACCTAAAGTCCAACCGGGAATATTGTAAATAATCTGACCGTCTTTTATTATGCCTGAATCTTCAAATGTCAGGCTTCCCGTGTTGGATAAAAGGCAATGGAAATGAAAGCTCTCCATATCCTTATGGAGTTCCGGTACAGCTAAAAAAACAAGGTTGGGAGCTTTCCTATCTCGAGTATTTTTAAGCCACGTTCGCATCTGTTTACAGCAGCTTTTGTAATTAGTTCGATCCGCCTTATCAGGCGAGAAAGTGAACGCACAAAACCATTCCCATTTTACACACCGAGCGTATGTAGCAATCATCTGTTTCGTTCTGGATAAGCTGATCTGACGCAGATCAAGAGGATCAGTTTTAGGTTCGAGGTCAGAAAAGTCCTTGATTTCCCGAACCCGTTTCCCTGTAAAAGGTTCTAAGACCATTCCAGATGGCAGTTCGTCCGACTCGTAAGGGTTTTCCGAGCGTAAGGTCAATGGTTCATCATACAGCCTAATTTGAGCTGAACCATTGGGGTATTCAATTAAACGGATATTATAGCCAAAACCGGGGTCTGATGTACAAATCGTTTCTATAGTCAAGTAGATCAAATCCTTTCTATTCCCTGATTTAGAGAGACACCGCAAAGCTGCTCCGTCGCTCTCCGCTCCGTCACAGCTTTGCGGCTTGTCTCACTTCACATGCAGGACAAATAACTTGTGATCCGGCTGGTTGTTATAATAACCATCCGTAGGTCTCCGCCCCTTTTTGGCAAGAGTCAATATTTGATATATCTCCGAACATATGTCCTCGATCTTCGCGCGTTGTGAGCAAAGTTCCTGCCCTTCACGGAAAAGCTTCCTGTTTTCAGCAGTAAGCTCCCTGACCTGCTGTAGGTACTTTGTCTGCACCCGGCGATCAGCTTCTAATTGCAGATCGTTCTGCAAAGCCTCGATCAACAAAAAGTTTTCCTGATGCTGCTGGCATTTCTCCGCATATATCTGCTCGATTTTTCGCAGCTCCTCCTGATACTCCGCCAATTTCTGGTTAAGCATATTCAGGAAGTCAATCCAGCAGCCCCGGCAGAGAGAGGCATAATCTCTCTCCGCCTGCTTTGCCTCCAGACCCGGATTGAACAACACAAAGAACTGATCTTTTTTTGTGTGTATGTCCGGTTTCAAGCCACGATATAGCTTCAACGCTTTGTCATGGTTCAAATACGCAAGCCATAGAGTCAACATCTTTACCGTTGCGTCTCTCTCCGCCTGCTTCTCCTTTTCGATTCGCGCCTTCTTCTGTTTCTCGCAGTAGTCCCGGCACAATTTAATGAAAAATGTACCGACCTGCTTTAAAGCGCTAGACACTGTTATTTTCATGTTAATCCTCCTTAGTTCAAATCTAGTTCCTCATCCAAGTCTGCCGGAAGAATCTGCACAATTGCCAGACGAAGGAATTCGTCAAATCCCGTCACGACACGGACGTCTACATCCTCGGTCAGCCCCAACCGGATGCACTCCTCACCGATGGATTTATCGAGCCAAAACTCCGCCGTCCGGGGCAATCCATCCGGGTTCGACTTTTTGAGAGAGACACGGTACAAAACGTCGCCAGTCTTCTTGGATTTGAGACGTGATAACGCAACGAGGCGAATAACTTCTTGATATTTCATAGAAGTCCTCCTTTAAAAATGAATAGGTTGTGGTATAATAATCATGTCACAGATTGCGACCACATTTTGTTGATGGTTGCTACGTATGCCCCTACCTTCTGTAGGGGTATATTCTTGTTGGTGACCGGATTTTTATCATAGGCTTTGCTCCCTTCTACTTGAGGTAAACCTATCATATCAGACATTTGAATAGTGCGGCAAAATAGTGTGCCACCCTACAATGCCAACAAACTGCACTTATAATTAAACTTTTTATATCCCTACATAAATAAATCCTTTAAGGAGAGCGATTATTTTATGACAATGTATAACGCTATTTTAGAAGAAATAGAAAACAAATCGAATAACCGCTATGCTTTTTTTCCAGAAGCTAAAGAGTCTTTATTGTCGCTATTTACATTGTGCGGTAAATATTGGAATCTTTATATACAAGATCAAATACTTAATGATGCAAAGGGTGTTTTGAAGAACTATAATAGTGTTGAGTTAAACTCAAACTATACTAAAATACGTAGGCGGAGAAAAGAAACAACAAAAAGAAAAAGTAGTCTTAATATTACTTCAAAGTTATATTTAGATTTTACATGGAAGCTTTATGAATCCTCTCAAAAACAATACGAATCCACCAATGGAGAGAAACAAGAAGATCCATCTAAAGAATTTTTTAAAAATATAGATAGTAAACGTCTTGATCGGATATTGAATAATGCTTTCGATGAATTACATAAAGAAAGGATAGAAAAAGAAATCTTAAACCACATGGATGCAATAGCGGACTATGATATTTCCTCTATAAATAAATTAAATCTGGATAATCTTCATTCAGCAATGAAAATAGTAAAAGAATCTCTTAATATACCAAAGCAATCTATTGAAAAATGCGTGGAGGAAGTTCTCGCTCCCGAAACCTTAGATTGTATTTTGGGGTATTTAAGAAAAAAAGAGTACATTTACTGCTACTTATATATTGCAGCAGTTAAGCGACCACTAAGTATAGGGAAAATAAATAGCTATACTCCGTCTTCGGGAAAATCAAACTGTTTCTTCAAAAAAAATTTTGAATATAATTATAAAGAGTTAAAGCTATCTTTTGAAGAAATAATTGGTCTTTATTATGAATATATTGACGCAAAGAAATCAATAACCTTATATGAAAATTTACTCAAGAATAATAAAGATAATTAAAAATAGCAAAAGATCTGCTAAAGCAAGCATTGTATCTTGAATTAGCAGATCTTTTGCCGTAAAATATATTACTTTTTAAATTTCTTTCTCATTTTAAAGGCTGTGCCCCCTGCAACAGCACTTCCTCCTAAAGTTGCAAGATAGATAAGGCTGGCCGGATCACCTGTCCTTGGAGCTTTATTCTCTGCTGTCTCTTCTGTAGCATCGTCAGCCTTCTCATTTGTAGTCTGATCGGTCTGCTGATCCTGTGTATTATCTGGTGTATCTGTAGCTTCTCCCGGATTAGTAGGCTCGCTTGGATCAGTTGGGTCAGTTGGATCGGTCGGATCACTTGGATCGGTTGGATCAGTTGGATCGGTCGGATCACTTGGATCGGTCGGATCACTTGGATCGGTCGGCTCTTCTGGTATGTCTCCAGGCTCCTCACAATTCTCGATCTCGCCACACTCGCTACACTCATGCTCCCAATGACCCAGCTCCGGCAGACCGGGGATAGTCTCCCAGTGTCCTTCTTCAGGATGCTCGATGGTGTCAATTACTACCTCACGGCTGCCGTACTGACCGGACTCACCGTTACGCATGTGATTCTTAACATGATCCACCAGGCTCTCACCAGTACCAACAACTTTGTCATTTACAAACTGAGTATGGATACCCTTAGACTCACAGTTGTAACAAATAGTCTGAATTTCAGTAATCTCTTCTACCCAACCTTCTTTATCGACAACCCATTCCTTAGTGTCCTCGGTTGCTTCCTGGTCTACTACATAGTAGGCGTCACCCCAGCTATGTTCGTGAGCTGAAACTACCCCCAGACTTCCCACTGTAAGCGTCAGAGTCGCTATCAGTGCAAGCATCACTTTACGTTTCATTTTCCTTTTCCTCCTTAGAAATTTATTACTTTGAATGTAATATACTTTTATGCATATCCTATTTTATCCTACTTTATCCTACTTTTCAATACTAAATATAACTTAGTGGTATATTACAGAAAAAGGATGTGTAGTATGAAGCCGTTAAAAACAAAAGTAAGTATTACATTGGATGAAAATGTAGTTAATCAAATTAAAGAATTAGCCGAAGAAGATGAACGGAATTTTAGTCAATACATTAATCTTATTTTAAAAAAGTGGATTGCTGAACATTCCTCAAATGAATAATAGTAAAAAACCCCTGCCAATTTATGGACTGGGATTTTTTGCTATAAGGAATATTATCCAATATTTAATTTTACTGTATTACTTCTAAATTATTAGCATTAACATTTTTTTATGTTAAAGATATTATATTTAAAATACTCTTTTTGTATCAGAGTAGATTGATCAAGTATTAGGAATTTGTAAGTAGGACGCTTGCACAGCCGACCCGCCGCCCTGTTAGGAACCGTCGCTCTGTGCATCCGCTTTGCGGAACGCTGGGACTCAATAGAATAAACAGAGAAATACTCTCCCTCGTATCCGGGGCACCTTTGGGGCACTTTCGGGCAACAAAATGTGATAAATTATAATAACACCAAATTAAAAAAAGCCCTTATTTTCGGGCTTTGTAAAACACTATAACAAGTTATGGTTTAACAGCATAGTCTCTCATTCCTTTAGATAACTATAACAACGGCGAAAACCCGCAGGCTGAAAGGCCGGCGGGTTTTCGTTGTCTGTACATATTTCCCCATCACAATATGTCTATCTTCAGCACCCTGTCCACAGACAGGCCGGGAAGATAACGGTACGGATAGGCTCCTGACTCAAAGAGAAGATACATAGTACCTCCATCCATATAAATCTGCTCCAGCATATATGGAAGCCGGATGTCCTCCAGAGCCATCTCATCCGTAAAATCCCTGATCCCGTCCGAGACCTGGTAGGCCGCCAGGCGGGACGGAAAAATCCCCATGGAATAGGACAGGAAAAGTATATCCCCCAGAAAAGTCATGCCCTGCGCATAGGGCGAGATCTTCAGGTCGTCCTCCTCGGCCACCCCCTGACGGACCTTTGACGCAGGGTGCTCGACAGGAACACTCCTGATGTTCCCGTCATCCTGCACCTCGTACTTTTTTATGGTGCTGTCCTCTTGCGTGGAATAATAACCCACGTACAGATAGGGGGCCTGGTAGGCCATAAAAGAGCTCCGTGGGATATCCAGTATGTTATTTACGTGGAGGAAGCTTATCGGCTCCCAGCCTTCCGAAAAATCATAGGCTTCTATACTCTCCATATCCAGCGCGTTCACCTGCGCGATCCCGTTCCTGCTCCCGCAGACCCACAGATTATCATTCCGGGCGTCGTAGGCAAGGCTTCCCACATGAGCCTTATTTGGCAGGACAACCTCTTTTACAAAATCGTGGGTCTCCTTGTCCACCACAAAAATGACTGAATTGTGGTTCTTTGACTGACAGTAGGCGCTGATAAAAAGATACTGCCCGGACACGGCAATCCCCTGGGGTGTCATGCCTGTACATACAGAAAATCTTTTGGCCCCGTTGTCCAGCAGCGTCCTGGCCGACTCAAGGCCGGGTATCACATAGGTCCCGCTGTCCGGCTCGTCCGCATGGGCCAGCACCGCCTCCTCATAGAGGCCGCTGTAGGGCTGCAGGCGCTCTGAAAATTCCTCCAGCGTATACTGGGAGCTCTCCGCATTTGTCGTGACGGCATCTGTCTTTGGCTCCACCTTCCCCATGCAGCCAAAGATGATCCCTATATACCCCGTCGGGATCAGGACGAGCACAAGACAGACTGCGAGCACTCTTCTTTTCCATCTATTCTTTTTGCTTTTTTTCCTGGTCTCTTTATCCTTCATGTTTTTCTGCCTTTCCCTCTGACATTATTATACCTCATTCCGGACAGACTTTTCTCCGCAACACAATAAAAGACAGAAAAAAACCGCCGACCCCAAGGCTTCCAAGTCCTTAAAATCAGCGATTTTTGAGTGCGCGATCAGGGGTTCGAACCCTGGACACCCTGATTAAGAGTCAGGTGCTCTGCCAGCTGAGCTAATCGCGCATTTTTTATTCTGTCGAGTCAAACCTCAACGCAAGGAGTATTATATAACAGTTTTTCAGATAATGCAAGCTGTTTTTTCATTTTTTCTTCTTTTTTTCTCTCTCCCGGCATATATATCTTTTATAACACCATCGCCGGCCGCATCCACCAGGGCCGCACAAGGAGGGACAAGCATTGCTTCAGATCTGCAGACGGAGGGATTTTCCCTACATGCTCTCAGCCGCGCTTTTGGGTAGCGCTTTGCATTTTCTGTATGATTTTTCCGGCGAAAACCCTTTCGCCGCACTCATTTCACCTGTCAACGAGTCCGTGTGGGAACATTTAAAGCTTCTCTTCTTCCCCTCACTGCTCCTGACCACAGTGGAATTTTTTATCCGCAGGCCTGATCCCCGGGCCCTGTTCGGCGCAAGGCTGACCGGCGTCACGGCCGGCATGGTCATCATCGTGAGCCTGTACTATCTCTACACCTTTATCCTCGGAAGAGGTTTTCTCGCCGCCGATATCCTCATCTTCCTGACAGGGACCTGCTTTTCCTATGTCATTTCCGGGCATCTGCTCAGGAGCTTCCGCCACGCCGACCCCATGCTCATCTTCCTGGGCTGGCTGCTCATTGCGCTCCTGTTTTTCTCCTTTACCTGCTTCCCGCCGGACCTGTTCCTCTTTTACCCGCCCCCGCACGGCATGGAACAGTCCCTGCCGGGACAGATGAATTGACAGAAAACAGCCAAAAGCGGACACAATATGGCAGGTGCATCTGCACAAAAAGACACCGGTGATGGCAAAAGCGGACGTAATACTTTTTAAAAGTATTACGTCCGCTTTTGCATGCTTTTATAATATTATTCGCCCGTGAAAAAATTCTTGATCCTTGTGAAGAGCCCGTCTTTAAATCCGCTCTCGTTGACTGTACTGTCCGTAACGACATCGGAGCCGAGCGCCTCATCGTTTGTGTCACTGAGGATGCCGTCGTCAGACCCCACAAAGAAGGTCTTTACCGTGTTCCATATATTGGAGAGCGCGCCACTCTCGCCGGTCAGATTGTCCAGCGTGTCCTTCAGCGCATTCACATCGTAATCATACTGGGAAATCTTCTCCATCAGAGCCACTACCTGGGCTCTCTGGTCGTCTGTCAGCGTGATCTCATTCTCTTCCGCGATATTGTCCACAGCATCGCCAATCTCCTCGGGGTCCGTCAGCCCCTCGTCAATAACCTCGGTCTTGACGTCCTTGATGACCTCTGTGGCCTTCTCCTGTCCCACACTGTCGGCCAGGTCGCCTGTGGTCACAAGCTCCTCCATAGCCGCTTCCTTCTGTCCCTCGTCCAGCTCCTCGCCGCTGGCCGTCTCGTAAGCCATGATGATGCCTGTCAGGGCACCGGTGCCGGACACCTCAAAGGGGCACGCAGCAATGACATTGCAGTTCTCCATCCCCGCTGTGGTCAGGGTGCTGGCAATCATGGCGCTTGTCACAAAGTTCAGGTTCGCCGTCTTCACCTTGATGCCGCCGGAATCCGTGGGCTCCACGTAGGCACAGCTGTTCGTAGTCGGCCCTATCTGCTCGTCCGTAGCGATCCCCTGCATGTACTGCACCTCATCAGCGTGTGTGACCACGATAGTCTCCACCTCATCCGGGGAAGTGCCAAAGTATTCGTACATGGAGGCCCGCTGCTCCTCGTTTAAGTTCTCGCCGAGGGTGACCACCTTACCGCTGTCTGTATTTCCCTCCGTCTCTTCTGCTGTATCCTCTTCTTCTGCATCTGCGCTCTCGTCTGCTGTCCCGTCTGTCTGCTGTCCATCCTCTGTCACAGTGCCGTCTGTAGTCCCTGTTCCCTGGCCGGTCCCGTCTGTATCCGCACCGGTCTGCCCGGTCCCGTCAGCTGTGGTCCCGCCATTTCCGCCGGCCGCGCTGTCCTCACCTCCCGCGGAGCCTGTCTCCCCGGAAGTACCTCCTGTCACGCCGGCGCTGTCCGTTCCCGCCGTTCCTGACTCCGCGCTTCCCGCATCCTGTGCGGTACTGCCTGTCTCCGATGCAGAGGCCGCCATAGGGATGCTGGCCGTCACCATTACCGCCGCCATCAGAAGCGGCAAAACTTTTTTCATTTTCATACGCTTTCGGTCTAAAAACCTTGTCTCCCTTTTTAATTATTTTCTGGTCTGTACAGCGCCGGCACATTCCGGAGCTGATTTTCACCGTACTCAATATAACACATTACGGCCCGATTGTACACGGATCTTTTCTTAAAAAAGGATGAAGAAAAAGAGAAGGAGCCGCTTCTCACAGCAGCTCCTTCAGCCTTTTCTCCAGTACCTCATCTCCCACAACGCCCTTCATGAAGGCCTTCACCGCGCCTCCCCTCACAAGCAGGAATGCAGGCACGATATCCGCCCCGTACACAGCCGCAAGGCGGGGACTCTCCTCCACCTCAACCTCGCAGAACCTGACTCTTCCTCTGTATTTCTCTTCCAGCTCCTCCGCATAGGGTCTGGTCATAGAGCATTTCGGGCACCATTTTTCATAAAACATGACAACAACGGCCCCCGTCTCACGCAGGACCTCTATATCAAAATTCTCCTCTGTCAGGTGATACATAAGGACATCCTTTCCGCTCTTTCGGGTCAGCATCCGGGATTGAGCATGCGGTACACTTCATGCATGGACCTGTGAAAACAGTCAATGAGACGGCTTCTCCTTCTGAGCCGGTACAGCATACAGCTCCATCTGGAGATGCTCCCGGGTCTTCTCTTCCCCATATGCCAGTCTCCTTCGCAAATTCTTCTCCCTATATAGTATGCAGGAGCGTTCCCTCTATTGACTCTCCATCCCGGGTCTGTCCGGCCTTTACCTTCCTGCAGTCAGCTTACAGATAGGATTCCCCTTTGCGGAAAATTTCTCCTCATACTCAGTCATCACATTCCCCCTGTTCATATCCGGGTCGCCGTGGAGGTCCCAGGTGCTCATGAGCACTCTCCAGCCCGCCTCCTCAGCCTCCTCCAGGGAAAACCGGAACAGGTCCCGGTTGTCTGTCTTAAACTCCACCTGTCCATCCGGCGCCAGCACCTGGTCATACCTGGCAAAAAATCCTCTGGACGTGAGCCTCCTCCTGGCGTGCCGCTTCTTGGGCCAGGGGTCGGAAAAATTGAGGTAGATCCCCTGTACCTCCCCCTTCCCGAACACTTCAGCGATCTGCGCCGCATCCATGCAGATAAACCGGATGTTTCCCAAAGTCCGGCCGCCCCGGTCCTCCTCCAGCTTATCCAGCCTCTCCACAGCCCGCAGGAGGACGCTGGAATAGCGCTCAATGCCGATATAGTTCCGCTCCGGATGCCGGGCCGCCATCTCTGTGAGGAACTGTCCCTTTCCCATGCCAATCTCTATATAGACAGGGTTGTCGTTTCCAAAGACCTCCCTCCACCGCCCCTTCAGCTCCTTCTCGTTTTTTATCACCTTGTCGTGGGCCTCCAGCACGCCCTCCGCCCGGGGTATATTTCTCAGACGCATCTCCTTTGCCGTCTCCTTTCACCTTTGATCGGATGGAAGAAATTCCCTTCCCCTGCCCGCTCACCGCGACGCCCCGCTCATCTTGCGGCATTGCCGCCCGATGGTCTCCGGGTGTATCGCACAAAAACTACAGGCGGAGGAACGCCTTTTCCTTCCGCCTGTAAATCATAGCATAACTCTCTCTAAAATTCAAAGACAGCCACTCCGTAGGGAGGCAGCTTGTAGGCAAATGAGTAGGGCCTGCCGTCGCACTCAGATTTCACAGCCTTATAGACCTTGGGCCTCACCTCGCCCTTCCCGCCGTACTGCAGGTCGTCACTGTTCATGACCAGCTTGTACTGCTTTCTCCTGGGAACGCCCACCCGGTAGTCGTCCCTGGCCATGGGGGTGAAATTGATGACAAAGAGAAGGTTCTTCTTGCCGCCCTTTCCGTGGCGCATGAAGCTGTAAATGCTCCTGTCCCTGTCGTCCGCATTGATCCACTCAAATCCCTCCCAGGTGCTGTCCTGGTCATAGAGGGCCCTGTTCTTCTTGTACAGATGGAGAAGGTCTCTCATCCAGTTCTGGATAGCCTGGTGCTCCGGCTCCGCCAGGAGGAACCAGTCCAGCTCCCTCTTCTCGCTCCACTCTCTGAGCTGGGCGAATTCCTGGCCCATGAAGAGCAGCTTCTTGCCCGCATGTCCGATCATGAAGGCATAGCCGGCCTTCAGGTTGGCGTACTTGTCAAATCCAAGCCCGGGCATCTTGTTCAGCATGGAGCATTTCAGATGCACCACCTCGTCGTGGGAGAGCACGAGGATATACTTCTCGCTGTATGCGTAGCTCATGGCAAATGTCATCAGGTTGTGGGCTCCCTTCCTGAAATAGGGATCCAGCTTCATATATTCAGTAAAATCGTGCATCCAGCCCATGTTCCACTTCAGGCTGAAGCCCAGGCCGTCGTCCTCCACCTTGCCCGTCACCTTGGGCCATGCGGTGGACTCCTCCGCGATCATCACCGCCCCCGGATTTCTCCCCAGGACCACGGAATTCAGATGCTTGAAAAATCCGATAGCCTCCAGGTTCTTGTTACCGCCGTACTTGTTGGCCACCCACTGGCCGTCCTGCTTGCCGTAATCCAGATAGAGCATGGATGCCACGGCATCTACCCGAAGCCCGTCCACATGGTAGTTCTCTATCCAGAACAGGGCATTGGAGATAAGGAAATTCTGCACCTCATTTTTCCCGTAGTCAAAAATCTTTGTCCCCCAGTCCGGGTGCTCTCCCTTTCTGGGATCCGCGTACTCAAAGGTGGGTGTCCCGTCAAAGTCCGCAAGCCCGTGGGTATCCCGGGGAAAATGAGCCGGCACCCAGTCCAGGATAACGCCAATCCTGTTGCGGTGCAGATAATTGATCATCCAGGCAAAGTCCTCCGGCGTGCCGTAACGGGACGTGGGAGCGAAATATCCTGTCACCTGGTAGCCCCAGGAGCCGTCAAAGGGGTGCTCCGCGATCCCCATGATCTCAATGTGGGTATAGCCCATGTATTTCACATACTTCACGATTTCTCTGGCAAATTCCCGGTAATTGTAGAAGCCGTCCTCATCGTCCTCTGTCAGCGGGTGCTTCTTCCACGATCCGATGTGGATTTCATAGATGGACATAGGCTCAACCGTATGGTCCCACGTCTTGCGGTTCTCCATCCACTCTCCGTCTGTCCAGGCAATGCGCGACAGGTCCACCACCCTGGACGCTGTCCCCGGCCTCTTCTCCGCATAGTTGGCAAAGGGGTCTGCCTTCAGGATATACTCCCCTTTGTAGGTCTTGATGCAGTATTTATAAAGTGACATCTCGGGCAGATCCGGCACAAAGCAGGTGTAAATGCCGAGAGGCTCTCCCCGCTCCATCGGGTTTGCCTCCCTGTCCCAGCCGTTAAAGTCTCCCACCACAGAGACCTCCTGCGCGTGGGGAGCCCAGACAGCAAAATAAACGCCCTCCTGATCTTTGTCCTTTACCCGGTGGGCGCCCAGCTTTCTGTATATTTCGTAATGGTTTCCCTGACCGAACAGATAATGGTCAAGCTCCCCGATCTCATAAGGTTTTATGTTCTTCTTTACTGCCATGATTTCACCCTCTCATGCTCAATTTCTAATACATCTATTATACTTTATCCCCCCACAAAAAGAAAGAGTTTTGAACAATCTATTTTGTCAAAACTCCTTCTTTTTTATACATTTTGTACAGTTTTTAAATCCTGAAATCGTCTTCCTTCAGAATGATCCTGTCAGACTCATCCGTTCCCTTCCGGAACATACGGCGGGCAAGATGCTTGACATTTGCCTTCTGTGAATGCTCGATCGCGGCATCCATGATCTCCTTCACCTCTGCCACAGACACGGCATGGTCCTCTCTCTGCATCACATCGATCCTGCTGTAGAGAGCCAGGATACCCATCTCATCCAGCTTGTATCCGTTCTCCTTGGCGTAGGTCTGCCCGAAGGTGACGAGCTCATCATTGATAAACACCGGAAGCTCCAGTCTGGATGTAAATTTCTTCTTGAATTCCGGATTTGCCGTAAACAGCCTCTCCAGCGCCTTCTTCTGGTCCTCCAGGACAAAGAGCAGCTCGCCTGTCTTCTTCTCCATCAGGATGTTCAGCTCCCGGACTGTCCTCGCGTTGAGCTTCCCTGCCTTCTCGATGATGATGGCGCCTCCCCGCAGCTTCTGGATGATATTGGGTATATCCTTCTTGTTCAGGGACTCGCCCGTCACGATGGCCACCTTGCCCTGCTTCAGGTTCCTCTGCTTCTGGATGGCCTTCACCATATCCACAGCAAGGACCGTCTTTCCGGAGCCCTTGTGTCCGATGACCAGGATGTTGCCGGTGCGGGATGTGCCGCCCCTTCTCTCTCTCCGGTCATTGTCCAGCACCTCCACGATCTGCTCGCTCATGCCCCGGACAGGAACAAAATAGGAGAAGAGCTGCTTCTGCTCCTCAGTAAGTCCCGCCTTCAGGCCGATCTCGCTGGTAGCGCTCAGGTCATACCGACCTGTCACCACAAACCCGGTGTCAAAAGGCACGCCGCCTTTTCCTTTCTGGATCCTTCTCTGGATCTCCTCCTCCGTGGGCTCCTCGATGACAAGCTCCTCTGTCCTTCTCGCCTGCTTAGCGGCCTCTTTCTCCGCCTTCTTCTGGGCCCGCTTCTCTTTTCTGGTCAGCTTGTGGTCAGGCTCCTCGGGAATTTCTTCCTCTTCCTCCGGCTCTTCCTCTTCATCGAAGAAATCATCGTCGTAATCTTCATCATCTATGTCATCATAATCTTCGTAGTCGTCTACCAGGTCGTCCTCCTCATAGCCGTCCTCATCCTCAAAGTCGGCTTCCTCGTAGCCGTCCTCGTCCTCATAGTCAGCTTCCTCGTAGTCATCCTCGTCCTCAAAGTCGGCTTCCCCGTAGTCGTCCTCGTCCTCAAAGTCAGCCTCCCCGTAGTCATCCTCATCCTCAAAGTCGGCTTCCTCGTAGGACTCCTCTTCAAAAGCCGCCTGGAATTCGTCATCAAAATCCGATGGCTCATCCTTTCTGCGGGACTGTCTCTCCTCGGCCTCCAGCTCTTCCATGAGCTGCCTCAGGTCAGCTGTCATGCCGGTGGCGGAGTCTTCCTCCTCTGCCGGCGCAGCCGCGGGCTCCTGCTGACGATCGTCCTCGTCCTCAAAGTCGGCTTCCTCCTCGAAGTCAGCCTCTTCATAGTCAGCTTCCTCCTGGTCCGGCTCCTGTTCAGCCTCGAAGTCAGCCTCCTCATCCCCGGCCTCCTCGTACTCAGCTTCCTCGTACTCCGGCTCCTGCTCGGCCTCGAAGTCAGCCTCCTCGTACTCGGCCTCCTCGGTCTCGACGATGCCTCCGGTCACCTCCGTCTCCAGCTCTGACTCCACGGTCTCTTCCTCGGCAGCTTCCTCTGCCTCCTCCCGGGGAACGGCGTTCTTCACAGCCTCCTTCAGCTCAGCAGTCACCTGGCCGGAGGCGATGCGGTCCAGAAGGGCCTCCTCCTCTTCCGCCTTCTGGCGGGCAAGGCGCTTCTCCTCGTCAGCCTTCTGCTTTGCCAGGATCCGCTCCTGCTCAGCCTGCTCCTCGGCCAGCCTCCTGGCCTCCTCGGCAGCCTTCTGCTCTGCGATCCTCCTGGCCTCCTCGGCAGCTCTCTGCTGCTCCTCTATCCTTCTTGCCTCCTCCTCGCGGCGGCGCTGTGCCTCCTGCTTCTTCTCGGCAAGCTTCTCTTCATCCCGCTTCTTCTGGGCCTCGATGGCCTCGGCATTGTCCTTCTGCTTTGCCTCCCAGGCCGCCAGGATCTCCTCGATCTTCATCTGGCCTGTGATGCGCATATCCTCATCCCGCTTGGGGCTGGCTTTTTTCTCAATGTCCTCTATGTCCATGCCGCTGGCAACCTTGACGCCGTTGGCCAGGGCCTCAGCCAGTGTGGCCCCCTTCACCGTCTTGCGGATAGGAGAGTCCTCCTTCACCTTCTTCCGGCTCCTCCGGGACTCCTCCGCCTCGGATCCCTCCTCAGCAGCCGCACTGGCCTGCGCAGCCTGCTCTCTTGCCGCCCGGAGCTCATCCAGCCGGATTTCTCTTGTCTCCGCATCTATGGTACCGGACGTCTCCGGAGCTCTCTGTTCAAACAGGCTCTGCTCCGTCTCCTCCGGAGCTGCCTGTCCCTCGTCCTCCGTGTCCTCCGCAGACTCCCGGGACGTCTCATCCGGCTCCTCCCCCGGCTCTTCCTCTGCCGCTCTGTCTCTCGGGAGGGTATGCGAGGGCACGCCTCTCATGCTGTCATACTTCTCCTGCTGGAGAGGAGTCAGCGGTTTATATTTCATCTTCAGCTCCATGGCCTGGTAGACGTATTTCCCTTCGCTGAACCAGAGGATCAGGTCATCGCACTCCTCCAGGCACTCCGCGGTCATGCCGGCCTCATGGTAGAGCTTTGCCAGCTCATAAGCCCACTTCTCCACATATTCCGCCTTCTTGAAGTCCTCCAGCGCCTCGATCTGCTCAGACAGCGGCGCGCGGCGTGCCTTCAGTATCTTATATTTTAAGATGAACTGGTTGGGGTCCTTCGGCGCCAGTCTGACAAACTCTTCATAGCAGTCCGAGGCCTCATCCGTGTCATTGATCTTCAAAGCAAGTGTTCCAAGGCGATAGACGGTCTTCCTGCTCCCCGGAGCCCTGTCATAAGCCATGAACAGTACATCCCTGCTCTTCTGATACTCCCCGTTATATTCATAAATCTCACTTACGTTGTTGAGCATGGACGCGTTTTTTACACGGCGCCAGTCGATCGTGTCAGCGATCTCCATGGCTTTCTTGTACTGCTTTTTTTCCATGTATTCAAGCATCTGCTCCGTTTTAACCCGATATTCATATTTATCCAATATTCTCACCTCAACAAATATGTTTCTATATAACAATGTATATATTTTAACTCTTTTAGTGTATCATACAGGGTAGTCAATGTCAAAATATATCACAAAAATAGCCACTACGATCACTTTATTGGTCATAGTGGCTATCTCCTATTAAATTTTATCATATTTTATATTATCTCGGAGGATAGGATGTCGACTTTTCAGTTCCCGCCTTTGCTCTTTTTCTTCGAACATTTATAACTCAAAGTCCGGATCAAAATCTCCAAAATCTCTTATTTATATCTCCCTCATGATCATCTGTATAAAACATATCCTCAGTTATTATAATATCTATAGCCGTTGCTGTTACAGCCTCATCCCTTATTACGATAACTATGTCTGTAACCATATTGAGCTATTCCTTCTATAACTTACATTTTATACAGCTCCCTGATATAAATTCCGATATATTATCCGATGCTTCTTCACGCATCTTCTAATATCTTTGAACTATATGTGGTATCTGTTCCGATATGTCTGCAGCTTTATCGATTTTTATTATACCGATATTTTGTACTCTCCGATCAACTTTCCTTATAAAATTCTATCGGTCCTTCTATCATCAAGGCTTACTCTCTGGGAACTGTCTGCTGCCATACCACTGACATATGGAAAATGAAATTCTGAATTGTCCAATGGATTAAGCCTCCTTCCATTTGATTTCCACCTAAATACCATACACCTCACCGACATATGAAATATATGATATTTATTTTCTGAAATCCTTCCTTTTTGCTTTTAAAGCTCCCTTTCTCGTCAGAAGCTCTGTTTCGGAATGGATTTCTTTTGGATTGACTATATAATAGCACCAGGTCTTCTTTTTGTCAACACTATTTCTTTTATAACTTTAAATTAATTTATAATTTTCTAATTGTTTATAATAATTCTGATAATTACTTCTTTTCACCGCACCAATTGTTAACTTTGATTATTTTTAAGTTGACAATCTTAGTGGTCTTATTATATACTCTGATCAGTTTACAACATCACAGCGCTGCCCTTTTTATCGCAGCAGAAGGAGGTTCACATCTATGTCCACAACGAACGAAAGGGTCTCATCCGGCTCCCGTTTCTCCACCCGCAGCCTGGTGCTCACCGCCCTTATGACCGCGGTCACCTGCATACTGGCGCCTCTGTCCATTCCCATCCCGCTCAGTCCCGTGCCGCTGACGCTGACCAACCTTGTGCTGGGATTTTCTATTTTCCTGCTGGGATGGAAGAAAGCCACAGCCAGCTGCATCATCTATCTGCTCCTGGGCCTGTGCGGCCTTCCCGTCTTCTCCGGCTTCTCGGGAGGCGTAGGAAAATTTGCCGGTCCCACCGGCGGCTACCTGATCGGCTTTCTCTTCCTCACCGTGATCGGCGGCCTCGTGGCCGGGCACTTCCACTGGAGGCGGGGCGCCTGCGTGGCCGGGCTCGTGCTTGGCATGGCGGTGACCTACGCCTTCGGCACGGCGTGGCTTTGCGTGCAGCTTGACCTGGGCATCACGGAGGGCCTTTTCATAGGCGTCATACCCTATCTGCCGGGAGATGCTGTCAAGATCGCCCTCACGGTGATCCTGGGGCCTGTCCTGAAAAAGAGAGTGCGCTGAACATACGGCCTGCGCACTCTGCTTTTTTACAGGATGATATCTCCTGTCTTCTTAAAATCTTCCATCCCGTAGGACTCAATGATATTTCCCTTGACCACATAGAGCACATTTTCTATGTAGAGCCCTCTGGCCGCTCTCTGGCTGCTGCCGTTTACCCGCTCCTCCATAAGGCAGGTAAAGCCCTTGTCCGCATCGTAGGAGAACACGTAATATATTTCCTGCGCTCCCCTGTAGGCGGAAAAACCGATGATATTCCTGTCCGGGTCGATGAGTGCCGCCTTGTAGTCGTAGAGCACGTCGGCGCTGTAGACATTTTCCAGAATCAGCGTGTGCTCCTCCTGTACATCGGAGGGGTCGCTGACATTGAACATGCTCAGCTTCACGCCTCCCGTGGCCCCCGTCTCCTCGTCCGCATCCATGCCGATGCCCAGGAGGCACTCCTCTCCGTAGGGGTGGAGATAATCGGAGAAGCCCGGGATCTTCAGCTCTCCCAGTATCTGGGGATTTTCCGGGTCTGACAGGTCCACCGAGAAGAGGGGGTCTGTGTTCCGGAACGTGACAAAATACCCCATATCCCCCATCAGCCTGGCGGAGTAGACCTGCTCATCCTTTGCCAAATTGTCAATGCGTCCTGTCTCCTCCAGATCCGGGCCCAGTATATAGAGCCCGTTGGCGTTCTCGTCCGTAGTCACCACCCGCAGGTTCCCTTCATACTCGTCTATGGAAAACGAGTCGTCTATCGTGCCCGGGACAGAGCCCTTGGCCACTGCCTCCAGCCTCCCCTCCTTATAGGAAATCTTCCGGATGAGCGTGCTGTACTCCCATCCAAACCCATCGTACCCGGAGGAGACTTCGTACCAGTAGATATTTTCATTGCTCACATAGAGTTCCCCGTAACCCGCAAAGAGGGCCTTGCTGTCCGCGATCCGGTCCGGCGTCTTTATATCCGTGGACGTCATGACCAGATACTGGCTTGGGCTGTCCGTCTCGGGCAGGTAGATGGAGCTCTCCTGTATCAGGCTGCCGCCCGCCTGTGGGATGTATGTCTCCCTGGCCTCCGCCTCGGCAAACATATCCGCGTAGAAGGTGGTAAACACGTACACGTGATCCCCCACCATGCGGGAGGACCGGTAGCTTCCGCTCTGGGTCACCTCCCCCAGCTTCCTGGGCGCTCCCCTGTCAGAGATGTCATAGGTGACAAGGGCTGTCCCGCTGCTCCAGATATCATAGTCCGCCTTCTCCTCATCCGCATCCACAGCATAGGTGAAGAGCATAAGCCTGCTGTCTGCCACGTAGAATTCCAGGATCTGTCTGTCCTCACTGATGACTCCGGCCTCTTCCATCCCGTCTGCCGTGTCCACAATGGAGATCTCGCCCTCATCTGTCAGGGTGTAGATATAGCGTCCGTCCGTCTTCACCACGTCACCCTCGTCCACACCTTCCTGGCGGATGTTTGTGTCAGAGTAGCTGCCGGCATAGTCGGCCGCCCCGCTGGCCGCCGCAGCCTGCGAACTCTCCTCCGCTCCCGACGGGGAGGCGCTCTCTGCGGTCACTTCCCGGGACTCCGGATGGAAGCCGCTGATCCCGCCCGGCTCATTCTCTTCATACGCTTCCTGGTATTCTTCGAGACAGGCGTAGATATCATCGTAGCTCCCGGCCGCTGTCAGCTTTCCGCTCTCCGTCTCTGTCTCTGGTCCTGCGCCGCCGGAGCTGGTTGATATATGATAGGACTCACCTTCCGGAGACCCGCTGGCCTCCCGGGCCCCCATCGTATAGGCGGCTCCCGCCAGACATACCAGGGCCAGTCCTGCCGCCAGCGCCGCCACCTGACGGCCCCGGACAGAGCGCAGGAAACGTACGGTCCTTCTCCGCTTCTCTCCCTTCTCTTCTTCCTTTTCTCTGTCGCGCTTTTCCAGCATCTCCTTCACATGCTCAGGCTCCAGCGCCTCCGGTACCCGGAGCTCTCCTGAAGAAGACCGTATCTTTTCAAGCATTTCCTGTTCTTTCTTTTCCATGCAGACCTCTCCTTTCCTACTCCTTCAGTATCAGACTCATTTTGGCCAGCGCCCGGCTCAGCTTTGAGCGCACGGTGGAGGGGCTCTTCTCCAGAAACTCCCCTATCTCCCCGCTGGTGTACCCGCCAAACACGGACAGCCCCACGATGAGCTGCTCCTCCTCCGCCAGGATGGCAAAGGCGTTCCTCACGTCCACGGCCTGCTCCCAGTCCGGGGCGCTTTCCTCCTCATTCGAGAAAAAGGTCCATTCCGCCTTTTCCTGGTCTTTCTCCTGCTGCCGCCATTTCCGCCTGCACGTGTTGGCCAGGATCGTGAAGATCCAGCTCCTGAAGGACTCCTCGCTGCGCAGGGAACCGATGTGCTCATAGGCCTGTATCACAGCCTCGCTGACAGCGTCCTCCGCGTCGTGAGAGCTCTTCATCATGCAGAGCGCAAAACGGTACATGTCCGTGTACACTGTGCCGTACAGGGCAGCAAAGCCTTCCGCATCACACTTCATAGTATTTCCTCCCTCGTAACTGCCTGTCTGCTCCTTTTATATATTAGAGTCTTTTGGCAGGCCTTCTGTTGCATGGAAAATGATCCTTTGCAAAAAAACAGACAGCCCCGGCCAGATGCTTTTGTCTGACACGGGGCTGTCCGCACTTTATCTCACCGGTCCTGTTCTCCGGCGCTTATCCTCTGTAGTAGTTGATGAGGCATCCCTTCAGGATGATCTCTCTTTCTGTATCTGTCAGGTCGCCCATGGTGAACTCCAGCTCTTTCAAGCTGTCTCCCACCAGGTATGCCCTGATCACATCTGCCTTTTCCTCCACAGCCCTGCGGATGTCCGGGACGAAGATGTAGTCGCCGTTCTTAAAGCTCAGGTTCTGATGATCCTCTTTTGTGAGAAGCGGAAGCATACCCCAGTTGATGAGGTTGGAGCGGTATCTCTTTGTGGCGTACTCGATGGCGATATTGGCCCAGCCGCCCAGCACTTTCTGACAGGAGGCGGCCTGCTCTCTTGCGGATCCGTCTCCCGGCTTCACAGCGAAGATGGTGCTGCCCACGCCGATATTTCCCTTGCCCACTTCCGGGTATGTCTCCTGGATCTTTGCCATGACAGGCTTTAACTCCTCCAGGGCATCCAGCGGACACTCGCCCGCCTCGATGGCTTTCTGGGCTTTCTGCACTTCTTTAGCCCGGCCCACGTAGGCAGGATCTTTTCTTGAGAGGGCAAACTCCGCGAGTCCCAGCGGGTTGGAGCGGTAGGATGACGTCTCGCCGGAGGGGATCAGCTCATCTGTCGTGGTGACCGGATCGTGGATCTCAGACACTACCTTCAGGATCAGATTCTCCGGAAGGGCAGACATCTCGGGCCAGTCCTTGATGTTGGGGCCGAACTTGATCTCCACGGAGGGGTCTGCCACGCCGTGGCTGTCAAACACGCGATTTGCATAAATATTCTTATCAAAATGATACTTGGGTCCTTTGTACTCCACATCCATGGCCGTAGCCGGTGTGAGGAAGCCCTTGTTTGCCGCCGTGGCAGCGATGGAACGGGCGTCCATGAGGGCCACGGAAGCGATCTGTCCGCTCTGCAGCTTGGATCCCTCCCTGTTGGGGAAATTCCTTGTGGAGTGGCGGATGGAGAAGGCATTGTTGGCCGGTGTGTCTCCCGCGCCGAAGCAGGGACCGCAGAAGGCTGTCTTCACAATGGTTCCCGCCTCCATAAGGTCTGCCACCGCGCCGTTCTTTACAAGTTCCATGTAGATAGGCGTACTTGCCGGGTATACACTGAATGTAAACTCGTCGGCGCCAATATATTTTCCGCGGATGATATCAGCCGCGGCACAGATAT
Source organism: Lachnoclostridium sp. An118 (assembly GCF_002160985.1). Classification (GTDB taxonomy): domain Bacteria; phylum Bacillota; class Clostridia; order Lachnospirales; family Lachnospiraceae; genus Claveliimonas; species Claveliimonas stercoravium. Next base: position 82,443 of record NZ_NFLQ01000009.1, read on the forward strand.
TTTCAAACCCGCCACCGGCACATCCGGCGATGATGCCCTGGTCCACGTAGAGTTTTCCGTCCACGATCTTGTTCTGGAGGGAGTAGTCCACCACGCCGTCCAGGCTGACAAGAGCTTTCTGCTCTACATCGTGGAGTACATCCTTTAAGTTGGCGTTGACCTCGTCGATCGTATATACATTAGAAGGATGGAAAGGCATGGCGATCATGGGACGGATCTCGCTCAGGTTCACGTACACCATGCCGTCATAGTAGGCCACCGCACCTGGATCCAGTTCCTTGTAGTCCTCCGGACGTCCGTGGATCTCAAAGAACTCACGGATGGTCTCGTCAGTCTTCCAGATGGAGGACAGACAGGTGGTCTCTGTGGTCATGACGTCAATGCCGATACGGAAATCCGCGCTCAGCTTGTCCACGCCGGGGCCCACGAACTCCATGACTTTGTTGTTCACATAGCCATTTGCAAATGTAGCGCCGATGATCGCCAGCGCCACATCCTGAGGACCTACGCCCTTGATGGGTTCTCCGTCCAGATAAATGCCGATGACGCCGGGCATCTTAATGTCGTAGGTCTTGCCAAGGAGCTGTTTTACAAGCTCCGGTCCGCCCTCGCCCATGGCCATGGTCCCCAGGGCGCCGTACCTGGTGTGGCTGTCAGATCCAAGGATCATCCTGCCGCCGCCGGCCAGCATCTCCCGGGCAAACTGATGGATGACTGCCTGGTGAGGAGGCACATACACGCCGCCGTACTTCTTTGCGCATGTGAGGCCGAACATGTGGTCATCCTCGTTGATGGTCCCGCCCACCGCGCAAAGGGAGTTGTGGCAGTTGGTCAGCACATAGGGAACCGGGAATTTCTCCAGGCCCGATGCTCTGGCTGTCTGGATAATTCCCACGAATGTGATGTCGTGGGAGGTCAGTTTATCGAATTTGATCTGAAGGCGTTCCATATTTCCGGAGGTGTTGTGGTCCTTCAGTATGTTGTATGCCATGGTCTGCGTTGCTGCTTCTTCCCGGGTCACGGCCCGTCCGGTCTTCTGCTGCACTGCGGCCGCATCTTCCATGATCTCTGTGCCGTTCACAAGATAAACGCCTTTGTCGTAGAGCTTTATCATCTTTCCAAATTCCTCCTGTTTTTGATCTTACTTCGTCAGTTTATTTTAGCCCGGTTCTGTGGAAAAGTCAATTTAAACGGGAGGATATATATACCCGTATACCATCAAAAGGCACACCAACACAGTTATAGCTTCCTTAGCCGATGCGGCTCTGGGTCTTCCTACTCCTTCCTTCTTAGTTCTTTTTGCTACCCCAACAGCAATCTTCTTATTTCTGTATATGTATCAGGCAAAAGCTTCGACAGAATACCTGTTGATGACACATGAAATACCGCACCGTCCTCATAGCTTACAGCCAGCTCCATACTCTGTGCATCCTCCATAGCCTCCGAATCGCTGCTGCTTTCCCATGAAAACACTCCGAGACTGTCCATCTGATCTATAAGCATTTCCCCATCACTATACAGCTCTGCTTCTGTCTGACTCAAATCTGAAAACAAATAGCAATTGGATGCCCGATATCTTTGCCCCGCAGCCAGATTATAGTATACGCACTCGCTGCCCGTATTCACATTCTCGTAAAAAGCAACCGCCGTCACTCCCGCTGTGAAATCCTCTGTCCGCTCCTTTGCCGTACCGGTAAATATATCGCTTACATCTCCCCTTTCCTCTCCGTCATAATTTTCGAGCAGCAGCTTGATATTTAAAGAATCCACATTTTCTTCTGTTATTGCATAGTCATCGATAAACTGCTGCAGATCCACATCACTGTACTCCGCTTCTGTAATTTCTGATAAACGGATCAGTTCATCGACAGTTAAAAGCTTTTCTGTTTTTATATTTTCTCCTTCCTTAAGATTTCCGTTCTTTTCCTCTGTGCCGGCGCTGCATCCGGCTGCCAGAAGAGAGAGTGCCATTATCATCAAAATTACTGTTTTTATATTCCTCATACTGCCTCCCTGCTATGCTCCCATGGACTCCGCCCACCATTTTCTTGAGACCGGAATCATATATGAAAAGACAGAAAATCTCCTGGGCGATCTGATCAAAAAAACAGAAAAGGGAATGCAGTACATTTTCTTTGAAAAACCGCACTGTATTCCCTTCTTGTTATCCAGCTTTCCTTCTCAGCCCCACAAGAAGTATCCAAGCCCCCTACTAAAAGCAGGTGAAGGCTCCGTCAACAACAAAGTCCGCGCCGGTGGTAAACGTGCTCGTATCCCCCGCCAGATACACGCAGATGGACTGCAGCTCCTCCGGCCTGCCCATGCGTCCCAAAGGCGCCATCTCGTTCCACTTCTCGATCAGCGGAACAAGAGTCGGAGAGTTGAGCGTCAGCTCTGTCCCTATGTATCCCGGACTGATGCTGTTCACCCGCACTCCCCGCTTCGCCCACTCGATAGCCAGAGACTTGGTAAGCTGGATCACCCCTGCCTTTGAGGCATTATAAGCACACTGAGGCTGAGGGACATTCACGATATGCCCGGACATGGAGGCTGTGTTGATAATGGAACCCCCTCCGTGTTCCAGCATGTATTTCCCGGCGGCAATATCTGTGAGAAAAATCCCGTTTAGGTTGATGTTGATCACCTTGAGCCACTGCGCGTAGGTCATCTCCTCAGCCGGCGCATTGATACAGATGCCTGCGTTGTTATGGCAGAAATCCAGGCCGCCCAGCTCCCGGACAACCTGGGCCACCATCTCGTCTACCTGCTTTGGATCTGTACAGTCTGTTCCGACCGCGATTACTTTCCTCCCTGTTTCCCCCGCAATCTCCTCCGCGGTCTTCCTGGCTTCCGCCAGGTCAAGATCCACAATGGCCACATCCGCCCCGGCCTCCGCAAAAGCAGTGGCCGTACATTTTCCGATACCCCTGGCGGCGCCTGTAACAAATCCCTTTTTCCCGTCCAGTCTCATCTTTTCAATAATTCCCATGACAATGCTCCTTTCCTTAATTTTCTAAAAAATTATATCTGGATCATCTGAAATATACTGTATAAGATTATTTTACAATACAACAGCCGCCTCCCGCAACGGCTTTATCTCTTTCCCAGCCGGGAAATCACGTTTTCTCCTCTGCCGCATACACTTTAAAAACCCTTGTTGGAAATAAACATGAATACTCGCTATCCCTTTTTCAACACCCCTCTCCCCTACGCCTATGACGCCCTGGAGCCCTGCATCGATGAAAAGACCATGCGGCTGCACCACGACCGGCATCTCCAGGCAGTTCGGCAGCATGGAGCACTTTAAGTCCTGTTTTAAAGAGGCCGCCCTCTCCGTGTTCGGCTCCGGCTATGCGTGGCTTATCTGGGAAAATGGCGGTTTATGCATCACCACCTCCGCAAACCAGAACACGCCGGACCTGTGCCGCTGCTGGCCATAGATGTCTGGGAACACGCCTACTATCTGAAGCATTACAACATGCGCGCCGCCTACATCGACGACTGGTTCCGGGTCGTAAACTGGTCCTGCGCGGAAGCCCGTTTCCGCCGCTGCCGGATCATATGAGCAGCATCTCCTGCTCCAGACCTTTGCCGGTCTTCAGCAGCTCCTTCCTGAGCTCTTCCAGCTCCTCCGGCAGGGCCGCACTCATCTTCTCCAGGTCCCGGAGCGCTCCCGGCTCCATCTCATATCCCGACGACAGGTGGCGGCGGTAGAGCTCTGCATTCATATGCAGCGGCCTGACATCCGGGAAGAGATTGTCCCGGATGAAGCAGAAGATGCGAAGCCCGCCGAAATCCATATCCCCGCTGTGCAGGTATTCCACTGTCCTGCCCTTCAGCGCTCCCGCCAGGGCCTTCAGGAAATCCCTCTCCTTGGGAGAGAGGAAGCCGTGGGTGAAGACATACAATGTTTCCTCCTCAAAGGGCTCGCAGACAAAGCTGGCCCTGTTCTCTATCGTCACGATCCGCCGTATGTCCTGCTCCCGGCAGATGCGGGCGTTCTTCAGCGTCTCGCTGTTGAGGACCGTGCCGTACCGCAGCTTTCCCAGGTCCACAGTCTGCCCTTCGATCTCCAGGCGCAGCGGTCCTTTTACCTCCATCTGCTGGGAGTACTCTTCTATGTAGAGCCAGGAGAGCACCTGAGCGTCATCCATGGCCCTGTCTATATCCGGGTGGTAATCCCTGGCCATCTGGACCACCCATCCTCTGAACCCGGCCGGGTCCTCCCTGAAGATCTTGGGACGCCCCAGATACCGGCTGCTGAATATCTGTACATAGACAGGCTCCTCCAGCTCATCCAGCCCCTTCAGACAGGCAAAGTACTGCTCCTTCCTCCCCTGTCCGAAGATCCGGCTCAACTCCTTTGCCTTCAGCTTTCCGCTGTCCGCCTCCCTCCAGCGGTCTCTGACATAGTCCCTGAGCCACTGTCTGCGCAGCGCTCCGCCCAGCTCCTCCAGCTCATGTTTGTACGCAGCGGCAATCTCATACTTGGGCGTCTTCCCCGCCAGTTTATAATAGACGGGCATGTCTTTGTTATAGTAGTGGAATTCACTGAAATCCTGCTTATAGTTCTGCCAGCGCACCTCCTTTTTGGGGATCAGGCCCAGGCGCTCCAGCTCCAGCATCTCCCGGACCACCAGGTCACGTCCTGCTCCCCTCGGGGCGCCGGCCTCTCTCTCCGCCCTGTCAAAATCCTCCTGATGGATCTTCAGGCTGCGGCGTCCTTCAAGGGAATGGTTCCAATCATTTTTCTTTTTTTCATAGTTTTCAATGATCTTCCTGACAATGTAGCCGCCTCTGTATCCGTCCATAGGATCACCTCCGCTCCTGGTCTGTCTTTCGCCTGTTTTCCAGCTTATTCTTCAGCCTCCTCCAGAAGGTCCTCGAACTCCTGCTTCTCAAACTCCATGATGGAGATGTTCTGCTTGTCCGGGTTGGCAAAGACAAAGGTCTTATCCACATTCTCCAGATAGTTCTGGATCTTGTCATTGGTGGCACTGATGATAGCCTGGAAGCCAAGTCCCCGGATCAGCTCGATGCAGGTTGCCACCTTCTCCGCGTCCATCTTGGAGAAAGCCTCGTCCAGGATGACAAGGCGGATAGTGGGGTTCCTCCTGACTCTGGGCGAGTAGTCCAGACGATAGAGCTGGGCAAAGCTGGCCAGAAGCGCCACATAGAGGGGATTCTGGCCCTCCCCGCCGGAGTTCTTGGAGATCATCTTCCCAAGACCGATGTGCATATTTTTCTCGCCCCGCACGATCTGCTGCATGTCAAAGGAGAGGTAGGTCCGGTAGTCCGAGTATTTCCGCATGTTCTGCTTCGCTTCCTCCAGCTCCTCCGCCGAGGCGTTCTCCGGCGGGATGAAGATCTGGATCAGGTCCCCTATCAGCTCCCCGTACTTCTCCTCGTGCTCCATGGTAAACAGATTCATCTGGTTCTCCATATTGTAGGAGAGCCGGGAAGGGTCTATCTCCAGGGCATCGTCCATGAACATGTCGTAGTACTCCCCGTAGGCCCCCTTGTTCCTGGTGATCACAAACTGGTACTTATCCTTTCCGAAGTCCAGCCTGCTGATGATCCGGTTCAGCTCGTCCTTTCGCTGGAGCGCCTCCTTGATGGCGCTGCGTATCTTATAGATGAAGTCCTCCTTGAAGTGCTGGACCGCGGTCCTGGCCTGCTCTGCCGCCTTCTCCTTGTACTCCTCCAGGTGGTCGCACTGGAGCGTGTTCAGGAGCTTCTCGTAATCTCCATTGTCCTCCGCACTGGCCGAGAAGGTGCGATGAGGATACTCCCGCAGGTAGCTGCTGCGGATATCCACCAGCTCCTGGTATCGCTTCTCCCTCTCCTCCCGGCAGGCAGCCTGCTCCCGGAAGCAGAGATTTTTCAGATACTCATAGTTGGAGCTCTTCCTGCTCTCCATGTAGGACTGGAAGCTTTCCGCAAATTCTTCGTTTTCTTTGAAACTTTTCTGTTTCTCATTTAACTCCTCATCCAGGTCCAGATACTCCTGATCCGCCTCCTGGATCTTTCTCTCATGCTGCCAGATAGCCTTCTGGATGCTGTCCACCTGCTGCTTTTTCCTTGTCTGACGCTCTCTTAACTCCTCCTTCTCCCGCTCGAGCCTGCCTACATTCTCTTCCTTCAGCTCCTCTATCCGGCTCTGCAGCATTTCTCTTTCCTTTTCCTTCTCGCCGATCATCCGGATATCCCTGATCATGCTCAAGTACTCTCCGGCGGGGCGGTCCAGGTAGTCCATGGCAAGGACAGAGCGGATCTCCTCCTGGCGCTCTTCCAAGGGCACTCTCTGCTTCTCCAGCTTCTCCAGCTTTTCCTCCAGCCTCTTTCTCCTCTTTCGGAGACTGTTCTCTCCAATGCAGGCCCGCTCTGTGTAGTTCTCCGGATCAATGTGCTGCAGCTTATAGCTCTTGTACAGCATGCACCCGGGGGTGATGCCCACGGTCTGCTGCCGCAGCTCGTCGATATCCCGGCACTTGATCACCCTGCCAAGAAGGAAATCCGTGTAGGCCTGGGCGTAGTCTGTCCCCGCCTTCACCTCCTCTGCCAGAGCTCCCTCCCTGACCGGGTGGTTGTCCTGCATGAGACGCTCCGTGTCCACCACGGCGGCACGCCAGAATTTCTTTTTGTCCATGGTCTCGTAGATCTCCATGGCCTCCCTAGCGTAGGCCGGCTCCACCATGAGGGACAGCTTGTTGTTCCCCAGATAGCCCTCCACTGCATTGTGCCATGTCTCATCCTTTACTTCCAGCATGTCTGCCAAAATCTGTACATTCACAAATTTTCCGGCTCTCCTCTGGAGCTCCTCCCGGATATAGTATCTGGCCTCCTCCAGCTCCCGGGGATAAGCCTTCTTCCCCTGCTTCAGGTCAGCAATCTCCTGCCGGCCCGCCTGCATCTCCTTTTTCAGGGACCGAAGCTGGGCGCCCGTATCCCCTCTCTCCTCCTCCAGCTCCCGCCGGATGTCGGCAAAATTCTCCTTGAGCCGCTGAAGCTCCTCCTCTGTGATGCTGCCCTGGCAGAGCCTTTCTATATCTCTGAGCATGGAGTTGGACACCATGTCCTGCTTCTTCCACTCCTCCATGCTCTCCCTTGTCTTCTGCAGGCTGCTCCTGCTGGCAGACAGGTGCTCCAGGAACAGGTTGACCTGGGAGAGCTTGTCCTTCAGCTCCTCGTACCCGGTCTGGGCAATGCGGACGATGATGTCCTCATACTGCCTCTGCAGCTCTTCCGCCTCCCGATCGGTCTTCTCCTTGAGCTTTTGCTGCTCCTTTTTTTCCTTCTCCTCCTGGGCCCTCCGGTCCCGGATACCCTCCAGACGGCGTCGGAGCTGGAGGATCTCCAGGCGCAGGGCCCGGTACAGCCAGCTCTCTTCCTCCGTCTTCTTATCTTCGTACAAGGAGAAACTTTCTTCTATTTTTGTCAATGATTGTATTTCTTTCAATGTGGCCTCAATCTTGCTGCGCATCTGCCCGTATCGCATGACGCTCTCCTGCATGTCCTGGATCTCAATATCCTGCTCCATGCAGATGTACTCTTTCACAAAGTCCTCCAGCCGGATGTTCATGCGGAAGGGGATCGCCCTCTTGAAAAGCCTGGGGAACTTCTCCTTGTCCAGTCCTCCCAGATACACATCGTAGAGCTGGCGGCGGAACCTCTCGTTGCTGGGACCACAATAGTAGCCATCCTGGGGGAAGTTTCTCTGCAGATACTCCCGCACCTCCACGGTGGACAGGACACGCCCCTCTCCCCGGTACAGGTTGGAGAGCAGCGGCCCCTGATGCCAGAAGAACAGGCGGCTGATCTCATTTGTGGCCGTCTCTACATCAAAGACAATACCCACGCACTCCTGCTCCCCGATGACGCTGTTTGTAAATTCCAGCACAATGGTGCTGGAAAAATTTTTGTTTCTCCGGTACTGGGACTCATTGTTGTCGCTGATGTTGACCATGCCCCGCAGATACTCGATCAGGCTCCGGTCCGAGTCGTCGGCTGCCGCCTTGTTGAAAAAGCCCCTTCCGTCCGTGTTGGCGTACAGGACGATCTGCAGCGCGTCAATGACGGTAGACTTTCCGCTTCCCGAGTGGCCGGTGAAAAAGTTCACTTCCTTGTTCAGCGACAGCACCTTTCTGTCTATGTAATGCCAGTTATTCAGACAGATCTTCGATAATATTTTGAACGCCTGTTTCGTCTCCACTGTTCTCCTCCTCGCCAAATGTCTTTAAAAGGGCCCGTATGTCGTCCCCGGTGAGCACCATATTTATAGTAGGGTAAATGATCATCCTTGTCCCCTCATTTAACTCCTCCAGTATATCCAGAGGTTCTATGATCTGATATTTTTTCAGAAGCGCAATGCTTCGCCGTATCTCCGTGGGGGACGGCAGGGACTTCATCACCTGGAATTCCCCGGCCTTGCCATTCACAGCTCCCAGCGTTGTCACGATCCTTGTGCTGGATGACACCTGGGCCATCTGCTCGTCATACAATATCTTCAGCACCAGGATATAGATCGTGGCAAGCCGCGGGATCTTCTCACCCATGAGCATGCCGTCCCGTATATAGATCACTCCCAGATAAATGTTTTCCACAAGCTCGATCCCTGCCACCTGAAAATATTCCTTCAGAAATTCCATGTGCATGGCGCAGACCTTATACTCCCTGCTGTACTGCCACTTTTCAGCCCGCCTGTCGTATTTTCGCTCCAAAATGAATGTCTGTCTGTAAAGGAGCCGGATCACCTCCGTGATCTGCTCTTTCTCCTCATCACTCAGCTGTTCTATATAATCGATCATATTCTTCTTAAACCCTCCTGCGCACAAATGTCAGCTTCGGATAGCGGTATTTTCCGCTCTCCACCAGACCGCCTTCCTCGATGACCTGATACTTGCTGCCGTGCTTTGTACTATAATCATAGGCAAGGATGATCTTCTCAAAGTCCTCGTCATCCTCCACCTTCAGATCCGCAAGCCGCATCTGCTCGCCGTCCATGTGCTCCTCGATAAATTCCTCGATCTGCTTTCTCGTATACCGGGTGTGGATGCGATTCAGCTTCAGAACATCCTCCCTGGAAAGTTCCTGAGAGTCCTCCTCCCGCTCCAACTGGCTGACAAAATCTTTCCTGGGCTTTCTCCTCTTATAGAGGGACTTCTCCGAGAGGATCTCAAAGAGAGACAGATTCATCCGGGAAGCTGTCTCTTTGATCCGCTCCTCCTCCCTGCCCTCTTTTCCAAGCTGGTTCAGAAGCTGGATCACAAGCCCTTTTGTGTCTGTCTCCCCGTTCAGAAGATAATTCAGCCTGGTCACTGTGGCCCGGATATACTTTGTGTTCTCCTTGTCCATATTGGCAATGCGCCGCTCAATATCATCAAAGCTCCTCTCGATCCGGTCCAGTATATCCAGCCCCTCCTCGCCAATGCGGTCATAGATACTCTCATCCTCCCGCATTTTCTCCAGGCACTCCTTTATATCCATCTTGTAAATGTAGAAGTTATCACTTGTCTTTAAAATGTGGTATTTCTTACGGACCACTTCCTCCACATACCCTTCCAGGTGTTCTGAAAGAAGCTGTCCGTACTCTCTGTGTTCCAGCAGACGCCCGTAAAACCGGTCCATATTGTGGAGCATGTCCTGCAGTGCCTTGTTCAGCTTTCTCGTATTGACAAGGGCCGACCGGAGCATGGCGCTGTTCAGCCTGGGATTGTTCTGGAAGGAATACAAAGTGGCGTACACATTCTGGATGTACAGCTCCGTGTCCTCCATCCCCTCACGGGTCAGCCGGTCAAAGGCCTCTATAAAAATAGCCGCATAGTCGGGGATAACAATGTGGGTCACCAGCGTGTTGTAATCCTCGATCTTTTTCAGCCACTGTGCCTTAAGAAGCCAGTTCAGTATCCTGGACGCCGGCGTCTCCAGCATGTCCAGCTCATCCTCCGTCTCCTCCGCCTCCAGGGTGATCTTTTTCTGGGTATAGAAATCTCCCAGGATCTCCAGGCACACCTCCCGGCTCAGGAAATAGTTGTTATACTCGTATTCTTCGTTGATCTGAAGCAACGCTTCTACATAAATATCCCGGTTCCTGGAGCGGAACAAACTCCAGAAGGAGTCCGGGATCTCATATATATACTTCATAAATTTCTCCTGTCTTGTATATGGAGTTATTATACCATGGCCGCACAGCGGCCATGGGCCTCCGGCAGATGCGCAGCGGGTTTCTGCGGTTCCGCAGAAACCGCTCTATGCGCAGGTATATATTCACACTAGGCTCGAAAGGACCTCGCCAAGTGTTCATATTATACCATATCTCCCAAACCCGTGGAAACCGGTTTTCTCCCATGGAATTTTCTCAAAACCAGCCGCATATCTATAGATAAAATGCTCCGCCCGTTCCAGGAGGCGTTCTATGCGAAAAAAATGTACTGCCCTTATCCTTCTGCTTTCCATCCTTCTCCCGGCTCTGGCCTCCTGCGGCCATCTTCCCGTCCCCGACGAAGATGCTCTCTTCCGGCAGTTTACCCTGGATCTTTTCCGTCAGGAAGTGTCCGCTGACACCATCACCCTGCACTATACAGTACAGGAGCCGGAAAGCTACGGCATCCAGGATACACCGGCGAGCCTTGGCTCTTTCAGCACCGACACAGCTGTCTCCGCCGCATCTATCGAGAACTGCCTTTCCCTCCTTCAGGATTTCAGATACAGAAAGCTCTCTCCGGAAAACCAGCTCACTTTCGATGTTCTCAAATCCTATCTGAAGACAGCCCTTTTGGGCGCCCCCTACACCCTCTACGAGGAACCATTAAGCCCTCTGACCGGGATCCAGTCCCAGCTTCCCATCCTTCTGTGCGAGTTCTCCTTTGACACACCGGAGGACGTGGATACCTATCTGTCCCTCCTGGAGGAAATGCCGTCCTACTTTACGTCTCTCATCTCCTTTGAGCAGGCAAAAGCGGACGCCGGACTTTTTATGTCATCCCGGAATGCCCAGGACATTATCGACGAGTGCGCTGCCTTCACTGCACTCGGGGACAGCCATTACCTTTTTTCTTCCTTCATCTCCAGGCTGGAAGGACTATCGGATCTGCCCCCTGTTCAGAAAGAAGCCTGCATCTCCCAGCATCGGGATCTCATCTATGACTGCGTATTTCCCGCCTACAACCGGCTGGCCGCCGCCATAGCTGCCCTGAAGGACACCGGCACAAACGACGGAGGACTCTGCTACTATCCGGACGGAAAAAGATACTATGAATATATTGTGAAGAGGGACACCGGCTCCGCCCGCACAGTCCCCCAGCTTCAGAACCTGACCCGCAGGCAGATGGCAGAGGATCTGTCTGCCATGCAGTCCGTGGCGCCTCTATCCGGCGAAGACTCTTCCTTTGCGCTGGCGGACAGCAGCCCGGAGGCCATCCTGGCAGACCTGAAAGAAAAGACAGCCGGGTCCTTTCCCTCTCTGCCGGAGGTAACCACCGAGATCAAATTCGTGCAGGAGGAGATGGCTGAATATGTAAGCCCTGCCTTCTACATGGTTCCCCCGGTGGACAATTCCCAGGAGAACGTGATCTACATCAACCGGGGACATCTCCCGGACGACCTGACTCTCTTCACCACACTGGCCCACGAGGGCTACCCGGGGCATCTCTACCAGAACGTGTACTATGCCTCCACAGATCCGGATCCCATCCGCAGTCTCCTCTCCTTTGGCGGCTACACGGAGGGCTGGGCCACCTATGTGGAGATGCTCTCCTACTACTTCACCGGTATAGATGAAGACAGAGCTCTCCTGGAGCAGAAAAATGCTTCCCTCATCCTGGGACTCTACGCCCTTGCCGACATGGGTATCCACTACGACGGATGGTCCCTCACCGAGACGGTCTCTTTTTTCCGGAGTTTCGGCATTACGGACATAGAGACAATCCGGGAGATCTACGACCTCATCATCGGGGATCCCGGTAATTATCTGAAATACTATATCGGGTATGTGGAATTTCTGGAACTGAAAAAGACAGCTGTAAAAGAGTGGGGAGAGGATTTCTCCCAGAAGCGTTTCCACAGGGCGGTGCTGGACACAGGGCCTGCGCCGTTTGAGATCGTGGAGAAGGCGGTGAAGGAGAAAAAATAGGAACGGAACATCTTTGCAATGCATTTTTCCAAATCTTCTCCCAGGGGAAAGTCAGTCATTGTATCCGCAAGTAAAGCCAGTCCATGATCGAAATAAGGGCAATGTCGAAACCGTCTGGTTTCCGGGTGATAGACTACCCCAATATTATTGGTATGCCTGTCCTCATTCAGAAAAAAAGCGTCTATCTCCAGCATAGCTGTAAGATATTTCCCAAAATCTGTCATTCCTGTGATCTCTGCGATCGCATTGGCCAAATAACAGATCCGCTCCTTCACGTCCGCCATAGAAGCCATGGTCCTTGCCGCACTTTTCCCTGTGTACAGACGGATCAGCTTTTCGACTGTGATAAGAGACTCTCCCTCTATTAAGAAGCTCCTGCTCCTGCATCCGGTATACACATGTGATTTAAACTCCATTTTCATCGGTTCATAGTCAACGGCTGCCAAAATATCCGAGCGGGACAGAAGAGATGATACGACTGTCTCCGTCAGCCCTTCATAGCCCATGCAGTCTGCCTTATACCAGTATATTCCATCCTTTGCCTTCAGCTGGTTTCCCTTTGATGAGTGCCCCCTCAGATCATCCCGGTTCAGAATATCCAGCTTTATCCATTCTGACATAACGCATCCTCCCTGTAATGTATTCTGATCCACTGATCGTCCTCAGCCATTCTTCCTTTTGTCTCTTCTATGATCAGCATGGGATCGTAAAAGTCGACACCCATATCTCTCAGAAGCTCCTTTAAGTGAAACCTTGTCCCGGGAACACATCTGTCCTCCAGAAACTCCCTGAATTCTTCCCATCCGGGAGTTTTGTTGACGCCAAAAGCTGTCAGGGGAAGCTGATCCGTACGATTTTCCACATAGACCGCCTGATCTCTTCAACATACCGATAGACAGTAGGACGGCTGACAGACAGTTCTCTTGCAATCCTTGCAACGGAAACACCCTTCCGGTACATTCTCCGTATGGTATCAGCCTTTTCCTCTTTCAGCCCTTTTCTCCCGGCTCCCCTGGGGTTTACCGGCCTGACTCCGCGCATCAGATTATCGTACTTCTTCGCCTTTTTCATAATTTTCTTCCATTGCTCCGGATCGTCCGTCCCGAAGATTTCCAGGCACTTACAAAGAAGCTTTTGCTCTTTCTCCATACCGCTCCCTCCCTTCTATTCTCAGGATATCATAAGGCTTTTATATGTAAATAAATTAATTTTTTTACTTTTGCTTTTTGTCTTGTTTCTCTTTGCGCATATAGATATTTCCTCATAAATATGCTATGTTATTCTAAGCAGGCCTCCTCCCGGAGCCCTCCAGATCCGCACATAAAACCGCCGGCTGCCCGGCTTTCACAGAAAGGAACAAGACTTATGAAAATAGAAATCCCCGGCTACCCATCACTGGACCTGAAATATCTTCTTCTGGACTACAACGGCACCATCGCCCTGGACGGCATCATCTCAGAGGCTGTTGCCAACAAGATCCGTCAGCTCTCTGACCTGTTCCAGATCTACGTGCTGACGGCTGACACAAACGGCACTGCCCGCCAGATGTGCGAGGGCCTGCCGGTGGAGATACTGACCTTCCCAAACGACGCCGCCATGCAGGAAAAGCAGAATATCCTCTATTCCCTTGGCAAGGAGAACTGCGCTGCCATCGGCAACGGGCGCAACGATCTTCTCATGTGCCGGGAGGCCGCCTTCTCCGTCTCTGTCCTTGGTCAGGAGGGCATGTACGGAAGACTTATGACTGCAACGGACCTGTGCGTCCCCTCTGTCCTGGACGCCCTGGAGCTCTTCCTGAAGCCCCACCGCATCATCGCATCGCTGCGGGGATGATCAGAAAACAGTATATGCCGTTTTTTCTGCTTGTTTTCTCCAGTATATTATGTTATATTGATAATAGAAAAGGGAAACCACAAGCGGCTACCCTCGATAGTTTGACAAAACTTTTATAGCTTAGTCGTCACTATGGTCAGATAGTGGCGGCTACTTTTTTTCTCTGAAGATCTGATAACATAGACCTACAAGGGCTACAATGAATATCAAAAGCTGGATTAAATCAACATAATTCTCCCTATCCCATCATCCCCGCCGCCAGCACCACGCTGGCCGCCAGCCCGGCAAATGTGGCGATAAGGGCGCCCGCCAGAGTAAACCTTGTCTTTGTCACCTTTGCCGTCATAAAATACACGCTCATGGTATAGAAAATGGTCTCCGTGCAGGACATGCTGATGGAAGCCACAAGCCCTATGTAGGTGTCTGTGCCAAATTCCTTGAAAATATCCAGGAGAAGCCCGGTGGCCGCCGAGGAGGAAAACATTTTCACGGCAGTGAGCGGCACCAGCTCTCCCGGAAATCCAATATAGTCTGTCATCCTCCCGAGCTGAGAGGCCAGCATATCCAGAAATCCCGACGCTCTCAGGATACCCACCGCGATCATCAGCGCCACCATGGTAGGCATGATCTTCACCACAATGTGAAATCCGCTGTTTGCCCCCTCGATAAACGCATCGTACACCTGCACCCGCCTGGACACCCCAAAGCAGACGACCCCCAGTATCACCACAGGGATGATCATATTTGAGATGATCATAAATATTTCCATCTACATCCCTCTTTCCACTGCTCACAGCTCTTTTACATCTCTTTTATGTATATGTGCCAATCTTGAAAACAATCTCAAAAAAGTCTATACTATTTACAGAAATTTCACACAGCAGAAGGTGATCTCATGCAGCATACAGCACAGAATACAAGCGATTTCAGCAAGGGGAGTGTGGCCGGAAATATCCTTAGGCTCGCCGTCCCCATGACCTGCGCGCAGCTCATCAACGTCTTATATAATGTGGTGGACCGGATCTACATCGGCCACATCCCCCACACCTCTACCCAGGCACTGACCGGAATAGGGCTCACCCTTCCTGTCATCACCATCATCACTGCCTTTGCCAACCTGTTCGGCACAGGCGGCGCCCCTCTTTTCTCCATTGCAAGGGGCGGCGGCGAGACAGAAAAGGCAAAAAAGATCATGGCAAACTCCTTTACCATGCTTCTTGTAAGCGGCCTGATACTGGCTGTCCTGTGCTATGTTTTCCGTCGTCCGCTGATGTATCTTTTTGGCGCCAGCGACGTGACCTACCCCTATGCGGACGCCTACCTCACCATTTACCTGTGCGGCACTCTCTTTGTGATGGTAAGCCTTGGCATGAACAACTTTATCAACGCCCAGGGGTTCGGAGTCACAGGAATGCTCTCCGTGTCTATCGGGGCTGTGCTGAACCTGGTCCTTGACCCTCTTTTTATCTTCGTGTTCGGCATGGGCGTCCGGGGAGCCGCGCTGGCCACCATCATCTCCCAGTTCGTCTCCGCTGTGTGGGTCTTCCATTTCCTCACCGGGAAGAAGGCGGTGATCACTCTGTCGCCCGCTTACATGAAACCGGAGCCGGCTGTCATAAAGAAAATTACCGGACTGGGACTGTCCGGCTTTATCATGTCCATCACAAACGGCTCTGTCCAGATCATGTGCAATGCCACCCTGCAGCGCTACGGCGGCGACCTGTACGTGGGCATCATGACGGTCATCAACTCCGTGCGTGAGATCATCACCATGCCCGCCAACGGGCTGACAAACGGCGCCCAGCCTGTCATGAGCTTCAACTACGGCGCCGGGGAATACAAACGGGTAAAATCGGCGATCAAATTCACCTCCTGGGCGTGTATTGTATTTTCCTTTTTTGCCTGGGCCCTTTTGTTTTTCTTCCCCCACTTTTTCATCCACCTCTTCAACAGTGACCCGGAGCTCATCGAGAAGGGCGTGCCCGCCATGCGCATCTACTTTGCCGGCATTTTTATGATGTCCCTGCAGTTTGCCGGTCAGTCCACAGCCGTGGCTCTCGGCCGCTCAAAGCAGGCCGTCTTCTTCTCCCTGTTCCGGAAGGTAATCATCGTGATCCCGCTCACCCTGCTGCTTCCGGCCGTAGGCGGCCTTGGCACGGACGGCGTGTTCCTGGCAGAGCCCATCTCCAACTTTGTGGGCGGCACAGCCTGCTTTGTCACCATGCTGCTGACGGTGTGGCCTATGCTCAGTCGGAAGGAAAAAGAGGCAAAAAACACTCTTTAATAACATCACAGAAGCCGGAACACCAAAATGGAGTCCGGCTTCCTCTTTTATCCTTGATCCCTTTCCCTATATCATTACAAATTTATTCTACCACTTTATATTTCGAATACTTTCCTCCACAGAAAAGTTCAAGTTTTCCATCCTTTCTAAGCTGTTTGATCACGGCATATGCCTGTGACGGAGAAATCTTCAGCAATTCCACAATATCCTGTTTTGTAATAATCCCATCCTGCGCCTTAGCCAGCTTCATCACCAGCTCCGGATATCTGATACGATCGATATCTGTCTGACGTACATACTGTATCGTTTCTTTTTTCTCCCGATATATTTTTTTACCAAGCATAAATGTGCGGTATTTCCCTTTTCCGGAAGCCTCTATCAGACCTGACTCTGTCATGCGTTCCAGGGATGACCGTATCTTATTTTCACTTAGATTTGTAACCTCCATGATCCTTTCAATCGTTGCACGCCGCTCACTGTTTAATAGTGATAGGATCATCAATGTATAAATAGATAAAGATTTCCCCTGTCTGTTCTGTTCATCTGCCACAAATTTTGCAAAAGGAATATCTGCTTTTGCTCTCTGAATAAACAGCTTGACCATTCTGCTTGTAGACTCCGAATAATCCGGCCATGGCCTGCCGAACATGATCGAACCTTCATATATTCTATCAATCCCCCTTCCAGTCTTTTCGGCCAAGCCTATTCTTTTCATGGCATCGGCAAGTGCCGGATTTCTTCCGTGCGGCTCAACTGTCAAAAGATTTTTGAGATTTACTCCATCTATAAATCCGCCTGGATTGCTGATGACCATTCCCTCGTCATCAATTAGCACGCGAACATTCCCAAGCATCGTATAATCCCGATGACAAAACGCATTGACTAAGGCTTCTCTAAAGGCCGCCCAGTCAAACTCCGGAATTGGAATTCTGAATAATCCATACTCCGTCTCCCTTTCAGGATTCCACGCTTTCAGATATGTCTCATATGTTTCAAATAATTCAAGCAGCGGCTTACTGCTGTCTTCATTCATTCTGATCGCTGTACCTTCAAGTACCTGAAAAGAAGATTTGGCTGTTGGCATTAACTCTGCGATTCGTTCTTCTTTACCTATAAGCAACATCCCAGCTACTGTAGGTACATATTTTCCATTCACTTCCATTACTATGTGTAAAGCAATATCCAGCTCGTCATCCGGCAATGCCAACAGGCTTTTTTCACCTCCCTGTCTTGTCTGAATGATCTTGCGCAATCTGACACGCTGATTGGGATCCAGATCATCCAATGTTGCTCCTGCAAGCGGCCGGGCCGAGTAATCAAGCATCCCCAACTCTGATAATCTTGAAGGTATTTCATAGGAATACATAGGAACTACTTCCGGACTTCCATCTAATTTTAATCTTCGGCGGAGAATTTTCCCAGAAGATGTCGATACGATCATTCGGCTTCTTGGGATTTCAATCTTTAATATATCCTTTCCATCTTCATCAATTATTTCCGCTCTCACTGACACGGGCGGAACCGTACTGTTTGCTATCAAAGCCGTAACTCCTACTGCATCCTTATGCTTCTTATGAACCCCTGTAACCACGCCGTTATCCTCTACACCAAGATATAAGACTCCTCCGACTGTATTTGTCATTCCAACGATCTCTTCAATTAAATCGTGGTCTGAGTATCCTTTTAAATCACTTTTAAATTCTATTTCCAAACTTTCAGCTACAGGAATTGTACGCATTTGTTCCACCTCACATTTCTGAATATAACAATTTCCTAATTTGATTTTAACGCATTTTAACTCGATTGTCGAGTTAAATTTATTATTCTACTTTTTATTTGCGTTAAAATCAAATTAAAATAAATTGCCATACCAGATAACATTAAAGAAAAATTTCACACCCTTCTCCTTTTTCTCTCCATCACCCTGCAAAACAGGATCGCTGCCCCTGTGCTCACCGACGTGGCCAGTATCCCGGCCCCCACGATAGCCGCCGGGTTCACGCTCCCGTACTGGCTGCGGTAGGCGATCACATTCACCGGGATGAGCTGGAGAGAAGAAATGTTGATGATCAGAAAGGTACACATCTCGTTGCTGGCAATCCCCCGTTTCCTTGCAGGGCCTGCTGCCCGTCCTGCCCTTCTGTCCTCCTCCAGATTTTCCAGTTCCGCCATAGCCCTAAGCCCCGCCGGCGTGGCCGCCCAGCCAAGCCCCAGCACATTGGCGATGAAATTGGTGGCGATATGCTCCCTCGCCGGATGCCCGGCCGGCAGTCCCGGGAAAAGGAACTTAAGCACCGGCGCCATCCGCCCTGTCAGCGCCCGGATCATCCCGCCCCTCCGGGCAATCTCCATGAGCCCTGTCCAGAAGGCCATCACCCCTGCCATGGTGATGCACAGAGTGATGGCCTCTTTGGATGAGTCCAGCGCCGCGTTCGTCACCTCCACGATGTTTCCCGTACACGCCGCATACACGATGCCGACGATGATCATTCCCGCCCAGAGATAGTTCAGCATGTCTGTCCCCCCTGTAAAAATCATCCTTTTTATATCCTATGAAAAAAACGGGCGGATATACCGCCCGTCTTTTCCATCTGCCGCCATATCCCGGCTCCTCTATTTTCTGTCCGTCTCCTCAACTCTGCCTGTATCCATCCAGAAAAGCGCCCATGCGCTTCACCGCGTCCGTGAGCACATCCGCCTCCGGCAGCATCACGATACGGAAATGGTCCGGCTGCTGCCAGTCAAACCCGCTTCCCTCTGCTCATATATCCTCCCTCCGGGCCGGACCATGGAGGCCGGCGTCTCCATATCCTCGATCGCGTCCGGTATCACCATCTGGCCGAGGGTATTAGCGCACAGCCGCAGGGAGGTCAGCTGTATGATCCCCTGCCGGTAATCCTCCGTCAGCTCCCGGGGGCCGCTGATGACCATCCAGCCGCAGCGGTAACCGCAGAGACAGTGGGATTTGGAAAGTCCGTTCATGGTGACGACCGGGATATCCTCCGCCAGGGAAGCCAGCGAGATATGGGTCAGCCCGTCCATCACCAGCCTGTCATAAATCTCATCCGCAAATACAAGAAGTCCATACTCACGCGCAGCTTCCACGATTTCTTCCAGGATTTCTTTCGGGTAAAGCACTCCGGTGGGATTGTTAGGATTAATGACCACGATGGCCCTTGTCCTCTCCGTGATCTTCGAGCGGATGTCCCTGATGTCCGGATACCAGCCGGACTGCTCGTCGCATGTGTAAAATACCGGCCTCCCGCTTGCCAGGTACGCGGAATTCCCCCATATAGAATAGCTTGGAGCAGGTACCAGCACTTCATCTCCTCTGTCGAGAAGCGGCTGAAGCGCAAAAGACACAACCTCACTGACCCCGTTTCCGATGAAGACGTCATCCGGCGTGATGCCCCTGATGCCCTTGTTCCTTTCGTAATCGCATACGGCCTCTCTTGCGGCTGGCATTCCCTTAAAGTCGCAGTATCCGACTCCCTCCTCCAGATGCCCCTCCAGCGCCCTCTTGATACTGTCCGGAAGACCGAACCCAAAAGCTGCCGGATTTCCCGTATTAAGCTTCAGCACATCTCTTCCCTGCGCCTGCATCTCCATGGCCTTCGCATACAGAGGTCCCCGGATATCCGAATGCACATATTTAATCATTATATACTTTTAACTATAGGAGGGTTTTTCATGTTCACATGGAAAAAATATGTATATGAGGTATACCGGGAGAAAAGTTTTTCCAGAGCGGCACAGAACCTCTACATCAGCCAGCCTTCTCTGAGCGCGCGCATAAAAAAAATAGAGGACCAGATCGGTTTCCCTCTGTTTGACAGGAGTACCAGCCCTCTCCAGCTCACCGAAGTCGGCCAGGTCTATATCAAGGCAGCGGAGGAAATCTTTCAGATCGAGCAGCGGGTGGAAAACTATATCAACAATCTGACTACCCTGAAGACCGGCACTCTCTGCCTGGGTGCCAGCAACCTCTTTGCCGCTTACGTCCTGCCTCCCCTCATTACCAGCTTTAAACAGGAGTTTCCGGACGTACAGATCCAGGTCACGGAAGGAAATACAGCCCAGCTTGAAGCTATGCTCAGCAGCAATTCTCTTGACCTTGTCATCGATAACTACCGCTATGACAATACTCTGTATAGCCGTGAGCTCTACTGCAGCGAAAACATCCTCCTGGCAGTTCCCAACCACTTCCCTGTCAACCAGACGCTGTCCAGCTATCGGCTTTCTTATGAGAACATAAAAAACAAAAGTTACCTTGACACCTCCATCTCCGCCGTGCCTCTTGCCTCCTTCTCAGACATTCCATTTATTATGCTTGCCCACGGAAATGATACCCGCGTTCGGGGCGACCGGCTGTGCCGGGAGGCTGGATTCCACCCAAACATCATCCTGGAGCTGAACCAGCAGTCCACGGCCTACATGGCCGCCTCCACCCAGCTTGGGGCCACCTTCATCAGCGATATCCTGGTGGGGCAGCTGCCCTCCTTTGAAAATCTGTCCTACTATAAGCTGGAGGGCGAGGCCGCCAGGAGACAGGTATTCTTCTACTATAAAAATCACAAGTACAAGGCCCGGGCCATGGAGGAATTTCTGCGGATCATGCATATGACAATATAGGGGGGCTGCTCAAGGGATCTGCCACTTAAAAAATCCTGTCCGGTCGTGCAGTATTACGCCTATATAGGGATATAAAACCGCCCCGTAAAAGCTATATTTAAACAGAAAAAGACCCCTGCCGCATGACAGGGGTCTTCTCCTTGCTTTTCTCTCTATTCTCTTTTCACTTCCGCCTCGATCTCCTCCGGCGTGATCTGCTGCTTCTTCAGCTTCAGGTACACGATCTCGCGGAAGAGAGCGTAGACTACCGATACGATGGGGATGAAGATGAGCATGCCCACAACCCCCATCAGACTTCCGCCCAGGCTGACTGCTGCCAGTACCCAGATGGAGGGAAGTCCCACGGAATTGCCCACCACATGGGGATAGATGAAATTCCCCTCGATCTGCTGCAGCACCAGGAACAGCGCGATGAACCCGAGTGCCCTGACAGGGTCCACCATAAAGATCAGGAAAGCTCCGATGGCACACCCGATGAAAGCCCCGAATATAGGGATCAGCGCCGTGAAGGCGATGAGCACGCCCACCAGGAGAGCGTAAGGCATCTGGAAGATCGTCATGGCGATAACGAACATGGTCCCAAGGATGATAGCCTCCACGCACTGCCCTGTGAGGAAGCTGGAGAACGTACTGTAGGTCAGCGAAAACACCTCCAGAGCCGCCTCCGCCTTCCCTCTGGGGACAAAGGCATAAAGCACCTTGCGCACCTGCACATTCAGCTTCTCCTTCTGAAGGAGGATGTAGCAGGCAAACACAAAGGCAATGAAAAATGTAGTGAGACCGCTTATGATGCTGCGGGCCACGGTAATGGTGGAGTCCAGCATATTGCCGGCGCCGCTGCTGAAGAAGGACATGCCCACTTCCATGATGCGGTTCCAGTCAAAATTCAGGCCCCCCAGCCACCGGCTGATCTGGTCATTGTCCCGGAATATATCCTCCGCCCACTTCTGCACTCTCGGGATGAAAGCCTGGATGCTGTTCCCCAGTGTTCCAAGCGTACTCCCAAGCTGAGGAAGGAGCACAAGCATGACAAGCGCCACCACTCCGATGACGAGCAGGATCACTGCGATCATACTCAAGGGCCGGGCCGCCTTTTTCATAAATTTACTCTTTTCTGTCACTTTGGGCGGGAACAGGTGCCTCTGTATGAAGTTCATGGGAACATTCAGCACAAAGGCAAAGGCTCCTCCCAGGATAAACGGAAATGTCACGCCAAAGATAAACCGCAGCACCGCAAATACCACGTCATATTTCCACAGGCACACCACAAGGAGTGCCGTGAAAATAATGAGTCCTCTTATCTTTTTAATGTTTTCCCTGCTTAAGTCCATTCTATTTCCTCAATTTCTTTAAAAGCTGGATGATCGGCAGATTGAGAAGCGCAAGTCCATACACGATCAGGAGATGTGCTCCGTCCAGCGTCTGCACATTGAACAGGTTGTGAAGTCCGGGGATCATGAGAACGCCCGTGATCAGGAGAAGTCCAAGTACAAATGCGCCGATCAGATAAATATTGTTGAAAAATCTGTTTGTAAAGATAACAGGTTTATTTGATTTACAGTTAAATCCATGCACAAGCCTGGATGTACACAGCGTGCCAAAGGCCAGAGTGCTTCCAAGCAGGCTGCCGCCCTCGTTGAGTCCGATCAGGAATGCGATGGTAGTCATGGCGCCGATGCACAGTCCCTCCGTGCCGATCCGGAGCAGGTAATCCTTTGTCAGGATAGACTCATTAATCGGCCTCGGCTTCTCTGACATCACGTCCTTCGTGTGAGGCTCAAGTCCCAGTGCGATAGCCGGGAGACTGTCTGTCAGAAGGTTGATGAACAGAAGATGTACCGGTGCAAATGGAACCGGAAGTCCCACGATAGACGCAAAGAGCACGGTGAGGATAGCTCCAAAGTTGCCGGATAACAGGAACTGGATGGAAAGCTTGATGTTCCTGTACAGGTTACGCCCGTTCTCCACCGCTTTTACAATGGTTGCAAAGTTGTCGTCAGTCAGTACCATGGCGGCCGCATCCTTGGAAACCTCTGTTCCTGTGATACCCATGGCCACGCCGATGTCGGCCTGCTTCAGAGCCGGCGCGTCATTGACACCGTCTCCTGTCATGGCAACGATGTTGCCTCTGTCCTGCCATGCCCGGACAATACGGATCTTGTGCTCCGGTGACACACGGGCGTACACGGAAATCTTCGGAACAAACTCCTGCAGCTCCTCGTCTGTCATGTCCTCGATCACAGCGCCCTCGCAGGCCTCGGACTCGTCCTTCAGGATCCCGATACGCTTTGCGATAGCTGCCGCTGTCACCTTGTGGTCGCCTGTGATCATGATCGGCTTGATACCAGCCTGGATACACTCCTCGACAGCCGCCTTGGACTCCTCTCTGGGCGGATCCATCATAGCCACAAGGCCGAGGAATGTAAGATCATTTTCATCTTCCAGGGTAATCTCCCTGTCCTCTTCGATCTCTTTATAGGCAAAGGCAAGCACTCGGAGGCCGTCCCTGGAGAACTCCATGTTCTGGGCCTCGATCCGGGCTTTCCGCTCCTCTGTCATGGGCTCTACTGTCTCGCCGAGGCGGATATGAGTCATCCTTGTGAGAAGGACATCCACAGCTCCCTTGACAACCATGGTGTGCTTTCCATCGAGGATATGAGCAGTGGACATGAGCTTTCTGTCGCTGTCAAATGGGATCTCTGATTTTCTCTCATATACATCCCGGACCTCCAGCGCCTCTCTTCCCAGCTTGCTTCCCAGGTTGATGAGGGCTGTCTCTGTGGGATCGCCGATCTCCTGTCCGTCTGTATTGGTGGAATCGTTGCAGAGGATACTGAAGTTCAGCAGCCTGTCCTGGTTGGGGTCGTTAAGATCGATCTGCGCTGCCGGGATCCTCTTTCCGTCCACATAGTAATCTTCCACTGTCATCTTGTTCTGTGTCAGTGTACCTGTCTTATCGGAACAGACGATGGACACGCTTCCCAGTCCCTCCACTGCTTGGAGCTTGCGGATGATAGCGTGCTCCTTGGCCATCTTCTGTGTACCGAAGGAAAGCACGATGGTGACGATAGAGCTTAAAGCCTCCGGGATCGCTGCCACCGCAAGGGCAACCGCAAAGAGGAAAGCGTCTCCCGGCTGGTCTCCTCTGAAAATGCTGATACCGAACAGGATCGCACAGAAAATAATGATCAATATAGAAAGTTTCTTTCCGAAATCGTCCAGATTTACCTGGAGCGGTGTTCTCTTCTCAGATGTATTTTTCAGGAGGCTTGCGATCTTGCCCACCTCTGTACCCATACCGATGCCGGTGACCTCGTAGGCCGCCCGCCCGTATGTGACAAAGCTTCCTGAGAATACCCGGTTTGTCTGGTCGCCCAGGGCTGCTCCCTCCGGCACCTCATCCAGAGATTTCTCAACAGATAAACTCTCTCCTGTCAGTGCGCTCTCATCCACTTTCAGGCTGGCACATTCCACCAGCTTTCCATCTGCGGGCACGCAGTCTCCTGCCTCCAGGATCACCCGGTCTCCGATAGTGACCTCTCTGGACGGGATCTGCTTTAACACGCCGTCACGGATGACCTTTGCCTCCGGTGCGGACATCTGCTTCAGACTGTCCAGAGACTGTTCCGCCTTTAAAGTCTGTACCGTACCCAGGATCGCATTCATAGTGATAACGACAAGGATAACGATGGCACTCTCAAAATCTCCCAGAAATCCGGACACAATGGCTGCCACGATCAGTATGATGACAAGGAAATCTTTATACTGCTCCAGAAAGATCTGCAGCGTGCTCTTCTTCTTTCCTTCCACCAGCTCATTAAAACCATATTTTTCCTGGTTTTGTCTGGCCTGCTCGCTCGTTAACATAGCATTTCTCCTCTCTTCATTTGCATTTTTATCTGCAGTAAAAGCCTTTTTTATATAAAAGGAAACATTAGATACGATTTCCTGTCCAATAAAAAAGAGGCCTTTATTGCATACGATCTGTTATGCAATAAAAGTCTCACTGTTTCATTACGATACGGATGAGTGCTCATCGTATTGACGATATCGCAAACATGCGGCCGGCTCCGGCCTCCATGCCAGTTACTCCCTTTTATTTACAAAAACAAATATAAACGATATTTTCCCTTGTGTCAACCATTATTTTTTCCAGAAAATGTATCAGCTATACCGAAACGCTCCCCCAAAAGCAAGGCGGACACACATACGGGAATCTCTCCCCGGATGTATGTCCGCCTGTTTACTTCTAGGTATAGACTTTTCTATATAAGTCTTACTGTCTGTTACTCAGCCAGTCCTCTTCTCTTTCTGAGAACTGCCGCTGCTACCGCACCGGAGCCAAGAAGAGCTGCCGCTCCTCCGAACAGGGAGTTGCTGTCTCCTGTCCTTGCTGCCTTTGTCACATTCTTTCCGTTCGTATTTGCTGCGTTTGCGTTATTTCCGTTCTGGTTTTGCTGTCCGTTTCCGGTTCCCTGACCGCCATCGCCAGGAGCCGGCTTCTCTGTTGCCAGCACATAGCTTCCGTCAGCTGCCTTCTCAAGGCCTGCTGCCTCTGCGCCTGTGATGGTCATTTGAGAGGCATCATTGTCACTGTCTATATAGATGACCGCTTTATCCTGTCCGCCTGTCACGGATACCTTGGAGCCATTTTCAAAGATTACGTTTGCCAGTCCGTATGTCGTATCTACATTGATGCCGCCCCAGGAATTTGCTCCGAGGAGAATATTCAGTGCGCCATTGACTCTGGCTGTCCCGGCGTTGACGATCATACCTGCACCGCCTGCTGTCTCCTGGTTATCCAGTGTCACATTGTTGAGAGTCGCAGCTGCTTTATAAATATGCAGAGCAGATTTGTTTTTTGATGTAGTCTTGATGGTCACATCGGCAAGTGTCACCTTATCAGCTTTAACTGTTACTACGTTCTGCGCACCAACACTCTCTGAGCCGCTGATCGTATGCCCATTTCCGTTTAATCCTAATTCCTCGTCGAGGATGAGTGGCGCTGTCAGAGTTACATCGTGGTAGAGGTCAATGGAAGAAATATCCTTTTGTCCTTTGCTCTTGGCAGCTACAAACTGCGCCAGATTTTTGTCCTCTACATAGGCTGTCTGCGGGTGGCCCTCACCGCCGTCCTTCTCTGTAACTACAGCAGTGAACTGGGTAACCGGCAACAAAGAAGCTCCATAAATACTTCCGCCATTCTCACAGCAGACTGCGGACTGGGTGTCTGTGGCATAGCTAATATCCACATTTGCATCAATAAGCCCCACCATACTTCCTGCCCCGTCTACATTGATCCCATACCAGGAATTTTCTCCCAGATTAAATGTAAGATTTCCCTCAAAATTGGCGATACATCCATTATTAACAATGACCGGCGCCCCACTTGCTGACTTCTGATGATCAATTGTCAGATTTGTCGCTGCAAGCTCTGACTCATACACATGGATAGCGCTTTTATCTGAGCTTGCAGTCGTAATACTTACATTTACAAACTGGACCAATCCTTTTTCACGGAGAGTAATAAGATTAGCACTTACTCCATCACTCACTAAGTTAAGATTAGATATCCTTACTGTTTTTTCAATGAAAAGAGGACTTGTAAGATGAACAGTCTGACCATCAAAATCCAATATTTCAGAGTCTCCCGCAGCCTCGATAGCGGCTTCTAACTCACTCTGCGAAGATATTTTTCCAACTGTTTTTGTCTCACCTGAGCCCCCGTCATTCTGTACTGCCGGAGTATCCTCTTTCACATCTGCTCCCGTCTTTGTCTCCTCTGGCACATCTGTCTTCTCTGTAGTAGTAGGTACAGATGCATCTTCCGTATCACCATCCAGAGTATCAGCTTCTGTCTCAGTGTCTGTGTCTCCTGCCTCCTGGACCTGCACATCCCCATCCTGTGCCGGGGCTGCAAAGGCCATTGCGGGTGTGAGACTTGTGATCATCGCCGCCGTCAGAAACGCGGTCAGCATTTTTCTTTTCATAGCGTCTTCCTCCCCATGAATTTTTGTTTTTTTATTTTTCTTTTTTCCTGTAAACGCAACTAGCCATGTATATTATACCCCCCCATGTATTTCGTCAATCCTATTCTATTCCTGTACACTATTTTTTTGGAAAAATGTATCAGTTATACGGAAACGCTCCCCAAAAAAGAAAAAGAAGCGGACACACATCCAGGAATCGCTCCTCTGGATACATGTCCGCCTGTTTACTTCTTCATATTATATTAATTATGTACCTTGTTCGCCTACATCTCAGCGGGAGTCGGCACACTCGGGTCAACCTTATAGCGTGCCCAGCCCTCCGGCGAGTAGATGCCCATCTGTTTTTTCTGCATCAGCTTGTCAAAGAACGCTGTGATAAAGGGGCAGAGGAACAGGGTGACAACAGATGCGGTGGCGCACTGTGCGGTCGCCATGTCCACGTACTGAGCCATGGACGGGTCCGCCTCGCCTACCGCCGCAGGCGTCATGGCAGAGTTCAGGGCTGTCGTGCCGATGGCAGCGCCCATCGCATTCCTCTCCTTCTTCGGAAGAAGGATGTTGTTTGTGAAGAAGAAGATAACTGCTGTTGCCGCAGATACAAGGCCAAGGATGATACCGGCCGCTCCGGCGGTCACGATAGTATTGATATCTGTCTGCGCTCCTATGGGAATCGTCATGAAGAAGGTGACGATCGGCTGCGCTGTCGCACAGGCTTTTCTGAAGCCAGCATCCAGATTGCCCCAGATGAAACCGATGAGCAGCGGAACAAGCACTGCGATAAAGGAATTAAAGGGGATGGATGCAAGTCCTGTCGCACCCAGGGCTACCAGGGTGAAGAACGGTCCGTCGTTCAGGGACAGGAT
The DNA here is from genome assembly GCF_002160985.1 of Lachnoclostridium sp. An118. Lineage (GTDB taxonomy): Bacteria > Bacillota > Clostridia > Lachnospirales > Lachnospiraceae > Claveliimonas > Claveliimonas stercoravium. The sequence continues at coordinate 110,175 of NZ_NFLQ01000009.1, forward strand.
GGAGATGGCTCCTGTGTCTGTCGCATTACCGAACTGAGAGGACAGGGAGATGTACAGGGACCCGTTTGAGTTCGTGATAGTTGCGATCCACACAAAGGGGGCAATCCCGAGGAAGCCTTCCGGTCCGCATACAGCACTCACGATCATACCGATGGCTACACCGAGAAGGAACTTGGTTGCTGTCAGCGTCACGCCCTTGTACAGAGGCATACCAACCTGCTTTACATTAATGGCAGATCCGCAGACAATGAGGAAAAAGCCCATCATACAGGAATTTCCTTCATAGAACAGAGCTGTCACGTAGCCGCCTATCTCAAATACCTGAGGGCAGAACGTAGCCAGCAGTACGGCGATCAGCAGAGGTACAATGATCAGTCCTCCGGGCAGGTTTTTCATCTTGTTCAGCAGATCCAGATCCTTTGGCCTGTTTTCCTGAACAGCGCTGTTATTTTCTTTCATTTTTTCTCCTCCTTTAAAACACAGTGTTGACCACATTGACCGGCTTTCCCTCTGCATACGCCTTCAGGTTGTCATACGCGCAGTCCATGATCCTCTGCCTGCTTTCCTTGGGCGCCCAGGAAATGTGGGGTGTGATGATGCAGTTTTTCGCCTTCAAAAGCGGATTGTCCCCCTTGATCGGCTCTGTGGAGACAACGTCCAGTCCCGCCGCGGCAACCTTTCCCGTATTCAGGGCGTCCGCCAGGTCCTGTTCTACTACCAGCGGTCCCCGGGAATTATTGATCAGGATGACCCCGTCCTTCATTTTGGCGATGCTTTCTTTATTGATGATTCCCTCGGTATCCGGGAAGAGCGGACAGTGGAGCGCGATCACATCCGACTGCGCCAGCAGCGTGTCCAGATCCACATACTCCGCAATCTGTTTTCCCGCCTCGTTCGGGTAAGAGTCGTAGGCGAGCACGCGCATGCCAAGCGCCTTCGCCAGCCTGCCGGTAGTCTGGCCGATGCGGCCAAATCCAATGACTCCCATCGTCTTGCCGTCCAGCTCGATAAGAGGATAGTCCCAGTAGCACCAGTCCTCACAGCTCTCCCATTTTCCCTCATGCACGGTCCTGTCGTGATGCCCGACATGATGGCAGATCTCAAGCAGCAGCGCGATGGCAAACTGCCCCACTGACGCTGTCCCGTATGTGGGCACATTCGTGACCGGTATGCCCTTTTCCTTTGCGTATGTATGATCTACCACATTGTAGCCAGTGGCCAGCATGCTGATCATGCGCATGCCCTGGCAGGCATCAATGACCTTTCCGGAGACGGGCGTCTTGTTGGTAAATACCACCTCCGCGTCACCGATCCTTCTGATGATCTCCTCCTCATCGTCCACCGGGGTCCTGTCATATACGGTCAGATCACCAAACTCCCTCAGCTTATCCCAGCTCAGGTCCCCGGGGTTTTCTGTATATCCGTCTAATACTACAATCTTCATTCAGCAAAACTCCCTTGATCGATCCTGTAAAGGTCCTTTATCCTCGGATACAGGTTCGTGTAGACCTGGTATCCCTTTTCATAGGCGTCCTTATTCTCGCCACTGCTTCTGATCACCTTGTAAACGGTCTTTTTCACCTTGTCGGACGCCTCCACTGCATCCCTGTATATTCCGGCTCCCACTCCGGCCAGCAGAGCCGCTCCCACCGGAGCCGTGTCGTTCATATCCAGGATTTCGATATCCTTTCCTGTGATATCCGCTTTGATGTGGGCCCACAGCTCGCTCTTTGCCCCGCCGCCTATGGAGGAAAAGCCTGTCATCCTGTGGCCGGTCACCCGCTCCGCGATCTCACAGAGCTGCCGCAGGCCGTAGCCGCAGCCTTCCATGACAGCCCGGTTAAAGTCCTTTCTGGAGCTTCGCAGGGACACGCCAAAAAACACCCCTCTTGCGTAGGAGTCCCACACCGGGCTTCTCTCTCCCTGCATATAGGGAAGAAATACGATTCCACCCGCTCCCGGCTCTGACCGGGCCGCCTCCTCATTCATCAGCATGAACGCGTTCTGATTGCTGCCTGCCGCCTTCTCATTCATGTCACTGCAGAATTTATCCCTGAACCACTGGTAGGCAGCCCCGGTGTAGGACATGGCTCCCTGGTAGATCCAGGTGCCCCTCACCACATGACAGCGGTTGATGAAGCTCTCGTCAAAGTTGGGCTTATCCACGCAGATTGTCAGGACATCCGTGGTCCCCACAGACTCGCAGGCATCCCCATTTTTCTTTACCCCGGCCGCAAGAGTGGCGCAGGGGGTATCGGCTCCGCCTATCACGACGGGCGTTCCCTCCGGGATACCCATCCTGATCATCTCCTTGCTGATAAGACCTCCCACGACATCCGCGGAGTCCATCAGCGGCGGCAACTTCTCTTTGGGGATCCCTATCTTTTCGCAAAGGTAATCCGACCACTGTCCGTCGTGCCCCTTCACCGTCTCAAACAGATTCGTGTAGGAGGCGTTGGAGTAATCAATGGCATAGTTCCCTGTCATTTTCTGGGCCATGACCGTATTGACATGGCCAAAGTATTTTGTCTTCTCGTAGATATCCGGCAGATTTCTCTTGATCCAGAGCATGGAGGTTCCTGAATGAGCCCCGGACATGCACTTGTTGGCCGTGATCTCAAAGAGCTTCTTCTCTCCCACTGCATCCAGGATGATCTCAGCCTCCTTTGTGCTTCTCCTGTCAGAATAAATAATAGGATCTACAAGAATCTCCCCGTCTTCGCCAAACGCGGCCAGCCCCGGACAGAGGCTTGAGATTCCTATGCCGGCGATCTTTCCTGGATCGATCCCCTTTCCCTCGAACAGAAGCCTCATACACTTCAGATAGGCCTCCCACATATCCTCCGTATCAATCTGCACATAGTCCGGTTTTGGCGTGATCAGACGGTAAGAGCTGCTGCTGATGCCCAGCAGATCAGCATTTTTGTCGATGATGGCCACTTTGATGCTGGTCGTTCCCACATCGACGCCGAGTAAATATTCTTTTTCCATACAACATCCCGCCTGTAAAATTATCCTTTAAAACTTAAAATTGACCGTGTCTGATCAAAACTGATCGTAATTCTTGTCGTTCTCAAGCTGTGCCAGCAGCTCCTTTGCCTCTTTTACGCTGTATCCCTCGTGGATCATATATCTCAGGGCGATGACAAGGGCCGTTACATCCCTGTAATCCCACACAAAGCGTCCCATTGTGACACCGCCTACTCCGCAGTCCATGGCGTCTCGTGTCATCTGGAGATAGTCATCCAGCGTCTTGCAGGCATCGCCGCCCTGGATCACCACGCGGAAGGAGGAGGGCACGCAAGCGATGACCTTTGCCATGCTGTCAGGGTCTCCTGTATAGGTTGTCTTTACAACGTCCATTCCAAGCTCGCAGGCGCTTCTCACGCAGTAAGCGATATTCTCCCATGCGGTCCTCTTGTCAACCGGAACGCTCTCTCCCTTGGGATAAACATGTCCGATCAGAGGCATGCCCATCTTGTCGCAGTAGTCAGACACCTCTCCGATACGCTCGAACTGCTCGTTCTGGAAGTCGCCCAGTGTCATGGCTCCCATAGATACAGCGTCAGCGCCCATTCTGATGGCGGCGTCCACAGACCCGAATACAATGTCGTTGGTCGGAGCTGTGGGAGAGTAGTTGGAGATTTTCTGCAGTACGGAAATTCCGGATCCAACGTGAGGTCCCCAGCATCTCTCCTGGATTCCCTTTGTCATTGTCATAGCGTCCGGTCTTCCGGCAACAATCCTGTCAATAGCTCCCTGGATATCATGGATACCAGTCATCGGTGCAATCCCTCTTGAAATTGCGTGATCCACTGTGATCGCCATCATCTTGTTGCTCTTCGGATTAACAAGTCTCGCAAGTCTTACTTCTTTTCCCATCATTGCCATTGTTCATACACTCCTTTTTATATCTTTTATCTGGATTTATAAATTGTTCTGTTTATTATGGTTCGATCTCTACCTTCAGGTCCGCTCCGCTCTTTACAGCCTCGTAAGCCTTCTGAAAATCTTCTATTTTAAATACATTTGTGATGATCGGCTTCATATCTACCGCTCCGCTCATGACCATCTGGGCCGCCTCCTGGTAGTCCTGGCGCCGGTAAGCGCTGGAGCCGCACATCCTGATCTCGCCGTAGTGGATCAGGTTCGGGTCTATCTCTGCCTTCACGCCCTTTGTAAATCCGGCGAACAGGCAGATGCTTCCATTCTTTCTGACAAGCTCAATGCTTGGATTGACCAGAGCCGGGATGCCGATGGCGACAATGACAACATCCGCTCCCACTCCGTTTGTCTCACTCATCACGATCCCCTTTAAATCTTCCTTCGCTGAGTCCACAACGATATCCGCTCCACACTCAAGCGCTTTGCCGCGGCGGAACTCATTCAACTCGCTGACGATGACCTTCCGGGCTCCTGCTGCCTTTGCCAGCAGAGTGTGCATCAATCCGATAGGACCTGCCCCCACGATCACAACCACGTCGTTGAATTTCACCCCTGCGTTTCTCTGTCCTCTCAGACAACAGGAGAGCGGTTCGATCAGAGCTCCCTCTCCGTAGGAAATATTATCCGTAAGTTTTACTACATTTCCACCCTTGATAGCCACCTCCGGAATAAATACATACTCCGCAAATCCTCCGTCAAACTCATAGCCAATGGCCTGCCTGTGGAGGCATACATTGTCGTGACCGCTGATGCACATCGCGCAGGTTCCGTCCGGGATCACATTCTCCACAGCGACTCTGTCGCCGACAGAGTATCCCTCGACCTCTGCCCCGACCTCGCAGATCACGCCGCTGATCTCATGACCGATGATGTGTCCGTAACGCACGTCCTTCGTCTTTTTCCCTTCAAGAATCCTTATATCTGTGCCACAGATCGCTGTCCTCTTCATCTCCAACAGCATATCTCCCGGGCCGATCTGCGGCTTCGGATAATCTTCTACTGCAGCAAAGTCGTTTGGGCCGTTTAAAACTACTGCTTTCATGCTTCTCCCTCCTGTATATGTATTTCATCTGTAACTGATACTAGCATAAATGTAGTAATTTTACAACATTATTTTTGTTATTTTACCATTTTGTACAATTTTTATCTATAGTTTTTGTGTATTTTTCCTATTAACCATCACTTATCCAGCAATTTTTACTATTTATACAGTTAGTTTTTTTACTTTTTATGCGCAAAAAAAAAGAAACACTACATCTTTATGGTGCAGTGTTTCTTTGACAGATCCTACTCCTTATCAGAAGAAGTAGAAAGACGCGTGGCGCTCATCGCCTCCAGCGACCTGTCGTAATTGCGGAAGGCCATGATCGCCACCAGGCAGTCAAGCACAGCGAGCTGTGCCAGTCTTACGCTGAAGGACTCTGACTCAAAGATCGTCTTCTCACTCACTGTGTACAGGCTTAAATCTGCCTGTTCCTCCAGAAGATTCTTCGCTTTGGTTGTCAGAGTGATGACCCGGGCCCCGTTTCCATGTGCAATTTCCACTACGCGGGCCATATGTCTGTTGCTCCCGGAGGCGGAAATGGCAAGGAGAACATCACCTTTTCCAAGGAGCGAAGCTGTCATGAGCTGCAGATCCTTGTCTTCGTTTACCATGGAAAACACGCCTATCTTCAGGAGCTTGTGCTGCAGATCCTTTGCGACAATACTGCTGCCCCCTGTACCTGCGATCATAATGCGCCGGGCAGAAAGCATATCTGCCGCCGCCTGCTCAACCACCTCCACATTCATCTCCACACTGGTCTGCTGCAACGCAGAATTTTCTATAGAAAAAATCTTACTGCATATTTCTGAGGGGCTGTCCTGGGCTGTCAGACCGGAATTATAAAGCCTGGGCGCAGGCACGCTCTCCAGTGCGGCATTGATCTTATATTCCTGAAATCCCACGTATCCTATACTTTTACAGAAACGTACAATAGATGCGTCGCTGACGCCTATCTCTTCCGCCAGCTCCAGCAGCGTACTGTGCAGTGTCTTTTCAAAATTTTTCAAAAAGTAGTCGGCAATTTTTCTCTCCGCCTTCTTTGTGTGCTCCCCCTCCAGCTTTTCGATCAGCCTTTCCTTACATCCCTTTTTATCTTTCATGGTCTACCACCTCATTTTATTTATGTCGAGCCATCTACTGAAGCTGTATCACCTGGCTGTCCTTCTCTCCGCTGGCTGACAGAAAATCAGAGACCTCCACCGTAATATCAGACGTGTCCGTGAGTGAGAAGACCTCACATGCCTCTGAGCTTCCTCCTGGCTGGACCTCGTTGCTGTAGTTGTTCATCTGTTCATTGATCTCTGAGGTGATAGCCCGCTCGCAGGACACCCCGTTCTGGAATACCTGTAAATAGGATACCGCCGCCGGGGAAAGGTTCTGCTCCCCGGTGTTTGTGAAGGTGTAGTACACATACACACAGGGATTTCCTTCATAGTCGCTCCCGGTCTCCGTTCTGGTCAGAGTGATATTATAGCCGGATCCGTTAAAGTTGATGACGCCGTCATCCTCGGCTCCATCATCCGATGCTCCCTGGTTACCCGAGGACGCATCCGTGCTGCCTCCCTCTTCACTTCCCTTTGTGGACATCACTGTGAATCCCACAATGGCCGCAACGATCAGCACCGGAACAAGGATGGACAGGATGATGTTGACATCCCTGCACAAAAACAGGAAAAGCAGATGCAGGGCGCCAAATACAGCCGCCAGCACAGACCATATGGCCAGATCGGCATAGCTCCCCACATTGGCGGCTCCCAGCAGCGCACCCACTGTGTAAAATATAAAGGGAACGATAAAAGCCGGCACACTCTCCTTTTTCCTCATGCAGATGGTCACGATCCCGCCTACCATCATCATGAGGGCAAGGATAAATCCCGCGCTTCCGCTTGCCTCCCCGTTTGCCGACAGGATATTTCCCAGGCCGGCCGCACAGGACTGCAGCGTGATGAGCAGGAACAGGATGACAGATATGATCCCTGTGATCAGACGGAAGGTCTTAAATCGCTCCGACGGCTCCTCTCTTTCGTACGCATCGTAAACCGGCCTCCTGGGCTCAGGTCTGGCCGCCGCAGGTCTGGCTGCCGCAGGCCTTTCTCTTCCCGTTCTCTGCGCCTCCGGCCTCTTTGACCTGGGTCTTTCCTCTCCCGGACGCTCCGCCTTCTCGGCTGTCTTCTTCCTGGGCTTAAAGCGCTTCTTACAGTTCCGGCACAACATGTATTCCGGATCTTTTTTGCTCCGCACTAATTCCTCACCACATATCGGGCATTTCATTTCTCTTTTGCTCCCTTCCTCATAATCCCTCAGAGTTGTTATCCTCCCGGTCTTTTTATAGTACCACACTGCCCATAAAAAGTAAATTTCCTCCCGGTTGACAATCCCCATCTCTTTCCTTAGAATATAGGGGATGAGAGTGTGGAAATTGAGGTTTTTTATATGAAAAGAGAAAAATTTTCCTCCCGGCTGGGCTTTGTCCTCATAAGCGCCGGGTGCGCCATCGGTCTTGGCAACGTATGGCGCTTTCCTTACATCACAGGACAGTACGGGGGAGCTGCCTTTGTGATCATCTATCTTATTTTCCTTGCCATCCTGGGACTTCCCATCATGACAATGGAATTCTCTGTGGGACGGGCTTCCCAGAGGTCCGCCGCAAAGTCCTTTGAGATTTTGGAGCCTGCAGGGACCAAATGGCACTGGACCAAGCTTATTCCCCTGCTCGGCAACTATATGCTCATGATGTACTACACTACTGTAGGCGGATGGACTCTGGCCTATTTCTGGAAAATGGCCTCCGGTTCCATGGCTCACATGGACACCACCCAGGTGGGAAACGCCTTCAGCGAGCTGCTGGCTGATCCCGCCCAGCAGGTGGGATGGATGCTGGCTGTCACTGTCATCGGATTCCTCATCTGTTCCCGTGGACTCAAGGGAGGCGTTGAGAAGATATCCAAGTACATGATGGGACTTCTGTTTATCATCCTGATCGTGCTTGTAGTACACAGCTTTTTCCTGGAGGGTGCAAAGGAAGGTCTTTCCTTCTACCTGATACCGGATTTTAAGACTGCACTTGAAAATTACTCTCTCGGTGAGATCCTGTTCGCTGCCCTGGGACAATCCTTCTTCACCCTGAGTCTTGGCATTGGAGCACTTGCTATTTTCGGAAGCTATATTGACAAACAACACTCTCTTGTTTCCGAAAGTCTGAATGTGGTCATCCTGGATACAACCGTAGCCTTTTTGTCCGGACTCGTCATCTTCCCGGCCTGTTTTACCTACAACGTGGATGCCGGAAGCGGGCCAAGCCTGATCTTCGTGACCCTGCCCCAGACCTTCAGCGAGATGGCAGGTGGACGCCTGTGGGGCGCTCTGTTCTTCATGTTCCTGGCATTTGCCGCCCTGACCACAGTCATTGCGGTCTTTGAAAATATCATCGCCTTTGCCATGGATTTTGGCTGGACCCGGAGGAAGGCTGTCCTTGTAAATATTGCAGCTATCATGCTCCTGTCTCTGCCCTGCGCTCTGGGCTTCAACGTCCTCAGCGGCTTCCAGCCCTTCGGAGCAGGCACCACGGTCCAGGATCTGGAGGACTTCATCCTGTCCAACACCCTGCTTCCTCTTGGCTCTCTTCTGTACCTTCTGTTCTGTACAAGCAAGTATGCCTGGGGATGGGATAATTACTATGAGGAAGTGAACAGTGGAAAGGGCCTGAAGCTGCCAAAGTGGACAAAGGGATACCTGACCTATATCCTTCCGCTTATCATTATTTTCATACTAATACAGGGATTTATTGAGAAGCTTGGCTTCCCGGCAAATTATCTGCTCCCGGCCCTGTGCCTCATCTATCCTCTGTACCTGCTCCTGCAGGCCCGGGTCGTGTATCGGAAATCCCGCAGGCAGGGCTGATCTCTTACACCAAAACAGGCAGATACATGTGCAGCTTTCAATCCTGACTGTTCTGTATCTGCCTGTTTTTCTATTTAAAAATATCTGAACGTCACATTTTCTCCAGCCCGTGTATCCAGTCCGACTTCAGGAAATAAACCAGAAAGACAACACTGCTCAGCGCCCAGGTCAGCGGATAGGCCCAGAAGACTGTCCGGATATCCGGAACAATGCGCACCGCGATACTGATATAGCTGACCCGTATCACGCACCAGCAGATCATCATGACAAACATAGGTACGACTGACCTTCCCGCTCCCCGCAGGATACCCGCCATGCAGTGTGAAAAGGCAAGCAGAAAATAAAACCAGGTCACTGTCCTCGCCCACTGGACGCCATAGCTGACAGCCTCCGGACCGCCTCCGAAAGCTCCTGTCAGCACCGGGGCCAGCAGGTTGATGACAAGACCGATGATTTCCGCTATGGTGAGGGAGCATACTGCCCCGAACACCGCTCCCTTCTTCGCCCGCTCATATTCTCTTGCCCCAAGATTTTGACTGATAAATGTGGTCAGGGCCAATGCAAAGCATGTGATAGGCAGAAACCCAAATCCCTCTATCTTTGAGTAGGAGCCGCAGCCAGCCACAGCAGTGGCGCCAAATGCATTGATGTTGGATTGTACAAACACGTTTGCCACCGAGATGATGGAGTTCTGTATCCCTGCCGGAACGCCGTTCTTTACGATCTGCCTCAGCATCTGCGTGTCCGGCCTGATTTCCCTTACCTTCAGCCGGAAAGCCTCATTTCCCTTCACCAGCTGATACAGACACAGGGAGGCGCTGAGAAACTGGGAAATGACCGTGGCAAAGGCCGCTGACCACACGCCCATTCCTATTGCCCCGACAAAGAGCAGATCCAGCGCTATATTCGTGAAGGAGGAAATAATGAGGAAAAACAGCGGGTGTCTGCTGTCCCCCAAAGCCTGCAGGATCCCCACAAAGAAATTGTACATGACAAAGGCAAGAGAGCCTGCAAAATAGACCCGGAAGTAGGCAAGAGACTGAGGCAGCACTTCATCCGGCGTTCCCATGAGCACCAGAATGCGGGGCGCTGCCAGCACTCCTGCAATCGTCAGGATGACACCGCACGTCAAGCCAAAAATGATCGTTGTATGGATGGATCTTTTCAGATTCCCGCTGTCCCCCGCCCCAAAATATTTTCCGGTGACAACACCTGCCCCGATGGCAATCCCGTTAAAAAATCCCACCATGAGAAAGATCAGATTTCCGGATGAGCTGACGGCAGCCAGAGCGTTGTTTCCAAGAAAATTGCCCACGATCACTGAGTCCGCTGTATTGTAGAGCTGCTGAAACAGATTTCCCCAGAAAAGAGGAACGGCAAATGCGATCATACGCTTCCAGATAGGACCGTCCGTCATAAGTGTTGCAGATGCTGCTTTGCCAGCCATAGTACATTCCCCCTGACTCGATTATTTCACATACAGGAAAAATCAGCACTGCAAATACGCAGTGCTGATTTTTCCTCTCATTCCATGAGCGTGCGGGGATTCGAACCCCGGACAACTTGATTAAAAGTCAAGTGCTCTACCACCTGAGCTACACGCCCATATACAATTTTTAGAAAAAGAAAGTGCCCAGAACCGGAATCGAACCAGTGACACGAGGATTTTCAGTCCTCTGCTCTACCGACTGAGCTATCTGGGCATAGTTGCGGGGATAGGATTTGAACCTATGACCTTCGGGTTATGAGCCCGACGAGCTTCCAGACTGCTCCACCCCGCGTCAATATTTAACAATTTTTAGAAAATGAAAGCCGATGATCGGACTCGAACCGATAACCTGCTGATTACAAATCAGCTGCTCTGCCAATTGAGCCACATCGGCGTGCGAATGGATGGAGAAGGATTCGAACCTTCGAAGGCGTTGCCAACAGATTTACAGTCTGCCCCCTTTGGCCACTCGGGAATCCATCCATGTAATGGGGCCTATAGGGCTCGAACCTATGACCCTCTGCTTGTAAGGCAGATGCTCTCCCAGCTGAGCTAAGACCCCAAATGAAACAACCACGCTGCTAAGCTCGTGAAAAACCTCGCTAAGCCAGCAGGTTGTAGCTTAACACTAGCCTCGAAAAGACCTCGGCAAGTGCCTAAGCTAACGACCCAGAAGAGACTCGAACTCTCGACCTCCGCCGTGACAGGGCGGCGCTCTAACCAACTGAGCCACTGGGCCGTATTATATTGAAGATATCATGTACCTTCAAAACCACATACAAGAAATCTTTCCTATCTTCCATCTCTTCCCGAACCTTTATGGTTATGCCCTCGACCGATTAGTAACAGTCAGCTCCATGTGTTACCACACTTCCACCTCTGCCCTATCTACCTCGTCGTCTTCAAGGGGTCTTACTACTTTACGTAGGGATATCTCATCTTGAGGGGGGCTTCACGCTTAGATGCCTTCAGCGTTTATCCCTTCCCGGCTTGGCTACTCTGCCATGACCTTGGTAAGTCAACAGATACACCAGCGGCCAGTCCATCCCGGTCCTCTCGTACTAAGGACAGCTCCTCTCAAATATCCTACGCCCACGCCGGATAGGGACCGAACTGTCTCACGACGTTCTGAACCCAGCTCGCGTACCGCTTTAATGGGCGAACAGCCCAACCCTTGGGACCTACTTCAGCCCCAGGATGCGATGAGCCGACATCGAGGTGCCAAACCACTCCGTCGATGTGAACTCTTGGGAGTGATAAGCCTGTTATCCCCAGGGTAGCTTTTATCCGTTGAGCGATGGCAATCCCACTTTATACCACCGGATCACTAAGTCCTACTTTCGTACCTGCTCCACCCGTCGGTGTCGCAGTCAAGCTCCCTTCTGCCTTTGCACTCTTCGAATGGTTTCCGACCATTCTGAGGGAACCTTTGAGCGCCTCCGATACCCTTTCGGAGGCGACCGCCCCAGTCAAACTCCCCACCTGACATTGTCCCCCACCCGGTTCACGGGTGCAGGTTAGAAACCCAGCACTGCAAGGGTGGTATCCCAACAGCGGCTCCAAGACGACTGGCGTCATCTCTTCTCAGCCTCCCACCTATCCTGTACATACAATACCGAGTCCCAGTATCAAGCTGGAGTAAAGCTCCATGGGGTCTTTCCGTCCTGGCGCAGGTAACCAGCATCTTCACTGGTACTTCAATTTCACCGGGTGCATTGTCGAGACAGTGCCCAAATCATTACGCCTTTCGTGCGGGTCGGAACTTACCCGACAAGGAATTTCGCTACCTTAGGACCGTTATAGTTACGGCCGCCGTTTACTGGGGCTTAAGTTCAAAGCTTCGCTTGCGCTAACCTCTCCCC